>PAHW01000010.1:0-81499 GCA_002705305.1 Acidimicrobiaceae bacterium | reverse complement strand
CNACGTCNNGNGTCAAGAAAACNCGTTCCCAGGGAACAATGACGTCGTCAAAGATGACCATCGCGTCGAGTTCGTCGAAACGCGAACTTAGGGGNTGGTCAACATGGCTCCGACCTTGATCTAGAGGTTCGCGGCATTGAAAACGTAGCCCCGGNGTGTCGTTCGGTAAGGAAAATCCGAGGGCATAGGGCCTCAGTTCGTCGCCACCNTGCAAGACCGTAGATGGGAATATCAATATCTCGTCAGAGATTGGCAATGTCGCCAGCATTCGGGCGCCGCGAACCAGAATTCCTTCGCTTGTTTCTTCGACTAGGCCCAGAGCGATAAAGGGGTCGTCGAATTCGTTGGCTTGCTTCGACTTGTCGACTTGAGGGTTAGTAAGGGCATGCGTGAGCGTTAGGTCGTTTTCTCGNACGTATTCGAAATAATTTCTGATGTTTGCGCCGAAGCGATCGTCTACCTGATCGAAATATTCTGCTGCTGTTCCGGCGGCCATGACGTTGACGTTCATGTAGTCNGGCGATCGGCCCATATGGCCGAGGCTGGCGTCAGCCCACACCTTGTGCATTTCGGAGCGTTTACGGAGGTCGTCTTTGCTTTCGGGCACGATGAAGCTGCGACCAACGNGGTCTCCAGAAGATGGAGACCTGAAGGTCATGACATCTACCAGATCATCTTGATGTTGAAGGTCATAGAGNGCAGCTAGGGATTTGATCGCGTTTCGCGTTCTGGGGTGACGCGTGGGGTCTTCTACGAGTTGACCTTCGATCCAAAGGTTTGGTGGGCGCGTTCGTAACCGGTCGATGACCTGTTTTCCAGTTCTTGCGGGCATGGGTGCTCCTGAGCTCTCACCAACCAAATGAATGTTCGAATATCGATCATCATAACCGATATTCGGATACAATGGCCTACAGAATGCCCGCTAGTCGCCAAAGCAACTCCAGCCGATCNCAGACNCTCGATCGCGGTCTGAGCGCTCTGACGACTATCGCTGCCTCCGATACTCCATTAACAATCGACGAGGTAGCAGCCCTTCTCGGGCTTGGGCGGTCGGTGACGTATCGGATGATCCGCACACTCGAGGACCATGGTTTAGTAAAGCGTGACGCGACCGGCCGATTGACNGGCGGAACGCANCTAGTAGCNCTAGCTGGCGGCGTCGGGAACGACATGCGGGTAGTGGCCGCACCGATTCTCGCAAAACTCGCGAACTCGTTGGGAATGACCGCTTTTCTGGTGGTCTCAGATGGTTCCGAAGCCGTGACGGCGCAAGTAGTCGAACCGACGAGCACGGCAGCCCACGTCGCCTACCGGCCGGGCACTAGGCACGCTCTTGATCGCGGCGCACCGGGAATTGCCCTCCTGGCNGGCGAAGCGCCAAGAAAATCCGAACGGGTCGAGATTACTCAAGCGAGACTGTCGGGATGGGCCTACTCCGAGGGCGAAGTCATCGACGGCATGGCATCTATCGCCGCGCCCGTGGTAGCTAGCGACGGAAGCACCAGAGCTGCCTTAGCCGTTGTCCACCTGGCAGCCGACATTGACTCCCTTGAGGTCGCTCCCCAAGTCGCAGAAGCAGCTCAGTGTTTAGGAGCCGGATTGACGTAGGCCGTTATCTGAGGTTTCGTACACCAGCGGAAACCAGTTTTCGTCATCGGGGTACTGTCCGANTTCGGTCGTGGTGTCATCATCGGTGACAGTGGGGTCGCTCCCCGGATGGGGATACCACGTNACGTCATCACCGAGCCATCGGGTGGACAGCGCTACCCGGCGTTGATCGCCNGCGTTGCCGGGGCTGCCATGTAACGCCCAAGCCGAAAAGAACAGAGCGTCGCCGGCCTCAACATCAAAGCCNATGATGTCGTAGTCATCTCTAGCGGCGGCTACATCTGGACACGCTTCACCTTCAAAGTCGCTCGCGAAACCNTCCGCGCCATCAAACATTTGCGGAGCGAAGTACGAGTCCCAGAGGTGCGAACCTCGGACGAACTCAAGTGAACTCTCGTTGACCGTCACCTGGCTTGCTGAAACCCACGCTGAACAGATTTGCTTTCCAAGAAACGGCCAGTAGGGAATGTCTTGATGCCATGGGGTTGGGGCTTCGGTCTTAGGTTCTTTAATTACAAGGTGGTCAAAATAAAGTCGGGCGCTTGAGGAGCCCATCAACGCCGCGGCCATATGCCCAACACCGGACTCGTGTACATAGCGGTTAACCCTTGAGTCGGTCTTCCAGCGGTACCGGCTCGTGAAAAGCCGGTCGGTGGTAGCGCCGGGATTCGTGTCGCTTACCCAGATCCCGGGGTCGCGGAGTTGCGCATCGGCCATCGCCTCTATTTCCGGGAACCATTCCTCTGATATCGCACCCGGAATCTTGACCACGCCGTCGGCCAAATATGTAGCAAGTACTTGCTCGGTGACCTTTGGGTGAGACGCAATCATCGACAGCTCCTCCGTCACGAAGGATACGTAAAACGTTAACTTCCTGCTCCCGCTTGGGTAAAGCGGGAACTTAAATGATGCTGAGAGTTACATTGAGCCGACANCTTTCAACAGATTGGAATGACTCAGTGAAAGTCGGTTTTATCGGACTCGGCAACGTCGGTGCCAAATTGGCCGGCAGCCTGCTTCGCAACGGANTAGATCTCGTTGTCCGAGATTTGGACCCTGCGACAACGCAGCAATTTCGTAATTCAGGAGCGAAGGTTGCTCAGTCCCCTCGAGAGATTGCGGAGACCTCTGAAGTAATCATTACTTGTCTGCCAAGTCCGTCAGTTAGCGCCTCGGTAATGGAAGACCCCGACGGAGTTCTTACAGGGCTTTCCGAAGGGAAAATCTGGATCGAGATGAGCACCACTGACCAGCAAGAGGTATTACGCCTTGGAAAAAAAGTGGAGGCCCTAGGCGCTTCGTTCGCTGATTGCCCNGTCTCAGGGGGATGCCATCGAGCAACTACGGGNAACATCGCTATCTTCGCGGGTTGCGCCAGAGAAGTNTTCGAACAAATCCTTCCTCTTCTCGTCATGATGGGACGGCACGTCCTACATACCGGAGACGCTGGTTCAGCATCCATCTTGAAGGTGGTAACCAACTACTTGGCNACCGCGAACCTGGTNTCGATTTCCGAAGCTCTCGTGACGACCAAAGCCGCGGGCCTTGANCTGGCGACCGCATATGAAGCCATACGAATTAGTTCGGGNAACTCGTTCGTTCACGAGACGGAAAGTCAGGTAATTCTCAACGGAAGCAGGGACATCAATTTCACCATGGACCTGGTAGTTAAAGACATCTCGTTGTTTCAGGAAGTTGCGGAACGCGAAGAGGTACCTCTGGAACTCTCGCCATTGTTGATCAAGATCTTTCGCGACGCCNAGCAGAGGTACGGCCCAAGAGAGTGGTCGCCCAACGTCATCCGCCGTCTCGAGGACGCAACAGGCTTGGACATACGAGCCAACGGGTTCCCCGCGCAGATCATCGATCAAGAACCCGAAGCGTTGGGACAAGAGGTCGTTGCAGCTCGCGATTGAACGTACCTGCGTCCTCCCACGAACGCTTCTAGGCTTGGAGCATGTCTAGCGGGCTATCCNAAAGCGCTGTCAGCCTCCTACCTGCGGTCGAGGAGCAGCCGCGCTGCGCGTCGCACGCGCGTTCAATCAACTGCGACCCCTGCGGGAGTGCCCTTTTTGTCGACGCCCTAGTTCTGGTGGAAGTGCCGCTTCCTTGGCCGAAACCGGTTTTNGAACANCCTCTCCTCGAGGGTTTCACCTCCATGGGCGACACTTCGTTGGGGTCGACGNGGGTGCTGGCGGTCGTTCCTGAAGAGAAGCGGTCAGGGATACGGGTGGTTGTGTATCAAAGAGATGAGGTCGGGGTTCAAAGTTGGGGTTTCAGACCCNCCAGCCCGNNGGAACTCACGCATTTCGCCCATCAAATTAAATCAACTCACCCNGAGCAACTCGACACCACGCCCGACGATCTACATCCGCCGGACATTGCGGTCTTAATCTGCACCCAAGGGAGCCATGACGTGTGTTGCGGCGCTGAGGGCCCCAGATTGGTTTCGGAACTAGAGGATCAAGCTCCTGGTCTCGCGATTTTTCGCGTCAGCCACACCGGTGGACACCGATTCGCACCAACCGCTATGACTATCCCAGATGGACGTATGTGGGCCTATCTGGACGCCCAGTCCACACTGTCGATTCTCGAACTCACCGGAAGCCCGAAGGACCTGAGCCGACACTGCCGAGGATGGTGGGGCGCTCCCCCNGGGCCTGGCCAGGTGGCTGAACGAGCAGTGTTCGAACAGATCGGTTGGGACGCCGATGTGATGCCTCGAGAATTGCAGGTCACTGAGACTGAGGCNGGTTGGACGGTGACGGTATCTGTAGCTCTCGATCAGTGGACCGTGGACNTCTCTCAAGGACGGGAAATTCCCGAAATTAGCTGCCGGGCGAAGGGGGGAATGCCCGCCAAGTCCGGCTACGAATACACCGTTACCTCCATCGAGTCACCGAATTGAATCCGTAATCAGATTCAAACGAACGAAAACTCAATCACTCCGAGATTGTGATAATCGACTCGGAACCGGTCTCCGGCGCGACAGTCGACCGGCCGGGTGAAGGAACCGCTCAAAACAATCTGCCCGGGCTCCAAAGCGACGCCGTGAGGTGCATAGCGCCTCGCCAACCATGCAACACCTCGCGCTGGGTGTCCGAGCACGGCCGCCGCTACCCCTGATTCNTCGATGCTGCCGTTGCGCTCACACACNGCTGCCACCCAAGGAAGGTCTAGATCCTTTACGTTTTTACGCGAGTCGCCCATGATGATTCCCGCATCAGCCGCGTTATCGGAGATCGTGTCGGTGACGGTTCGGGTAACTCCTGTATGTGGGTGTTGGCGGTAAGAACGAGCGTCGATTAATTCGATTGCGGGGACGACAAATTCCGTGGCGCCGAGAACTTCATCGACAGTCACCTCGGATCCTTCAATGCGTTCACCGATCAGAAAGGCCAANTCCACTTCGATCTTGGGATCGCAGTAACGCGCCACTTCCAGCTCGCAACCGTTGTGGAACAACATGTCATCGAGTAGGTAGCCGTAGTCCGGCTCATCAATATTCATAGCTAATTGCATGGCTCGAGAGGTCAGTCCAATCTTGTGCCCAATGAGTTGCGCGCCACGGTTCNTTTCGATCTCCAGCCAAGCACTCTGAATGGCATAGCCATCGTCGATCGTCATGTTNGGATGCTGCACACTTACCGGGTCTATCTGATCGGCTGTTTTTCGAGCCTCGTCATGGAGACGCGCTAAACGCTCNACCTCTGCGTCGTCCAGAGTCCTCAAGTTGTCAGTTCCCCTAGTTTGCTGATCCCATGAGCACCGTAGGCCATCGCTATGTTCTTAGTCTCCATGTAGAACTCNAAGCTGTAGTCACCCCCGTCACGGCCAATGCCGCTGCGTTTGGTTCCTCCAAATGGCGTGGGTAAGTGCCTAACGTTCTGCGAATTCACCCAAACCATCCCCACATCAAGGTCGCGCGCAACTCGATGAGCTCGACCGGTATCNCCCGTCCAAAGGTAACCAGCGAGCCCGTAGTCGACATCGTTGGCAATCTGCACTGCCTCTTCCTCATCCGAGAAAGGGATAACGGTTAACGCCGGTCCGAAGATTTCTTCCTGACTCACCCTCATGGAGGTATTCGCCTCCAGAAAGAGCATCGGGGCCACGAAATTTGACTCCGGATCAAANTGNTCATCCCCCACCACAACTCTCGCCCCATCGTCGATTGCCTTATCAAGGTANGACCTGACTTTGGCGCAATGGACAGGGTGAATCAGTGGACCNATTTCCGTCGATGGGTCCAACGGATCGCCGACTCGAAGTCCTTTAACTCGTTCCGTCAAGCGGTCTGCAAACCAGTCATGAACCGTGTCTTGGACGATCAGACGACTGCTGGAGGTGCAGCGTTCCCCATTAAGGCTGTAGATCATGAACACCACGGCATCAAGGGCACGTTCTAGGTCAGCATCATCGAACACCACTACGGGATTTTTTCCCCCAAGTTCGAAGTGAACGCGCTTTAGAGTTGGTGCCCCCTGAGCTTGAATCAAGGATCCAGTGGAAGACTCACCGACGAACGCGATGGCCTTGATTGCCTCGTGTTCGGTGAGCGCTTTCCCCGCGACTTCTCCTATTCCATGAACCACATTCAGCACACCTGCGGGGACTCCCGCGTCATGCGCAATCTCTCCCAGAATTGATGCGGTCAGTGGACTCCACTCCGCGGGTTTATGCACCACGGTGCATCCGGACGCGAGCGCTGGAGCAATTTTCCAAGTCGAAAGCATGAACGGCGTGTTCCAAGGGGTAATAACCCCAACGGGACCGATGGCACGCCTCGTCGAATAGTTGAGATGTGTTGGTGTCGGCATGGCGTCGCCGTCAAGCGCGCCTGGCGCAGCATCGGCGAAGTATCGAAAATTTTCTGCGCCGCGGATTGCAGCCGAACTCATAAACCGAATCGGTTGGCCAGTATCAACACTTTCCACCGCCGCTATTTCGTCTGCCCGTTCAACAATGAGATCGGCCACACGATGCAAAATTCTCTTTCGCTCGCCAGTTGGACAAGACACCCAGTCTCCAAATGCTGCCGCCGCGGCGTCAGCAGCCAACGAGATTTCACTTGACTCCCCAGCCGCAACATGGCCAAGTGACGTCTTATCGATGGGCGAAAAGTTTTCAAATGTCGAAGATGAAGCGCTTGGAACACGTTCACCGTTGATCAAGTGCAATACCGGGGCGCTCACAAATTTCGCGAGGGCTTCTTTCGCTATAGCTCTGTTCTCCTCAACCGATCGGGATGAACTCACCTCAACTCCTCGTGATGATCTCGAATCGAGTTGTCGTTAATCCTCATCGCGGGCTCAATTGCCTGTACTTCAACACTGACCGCCACTGGTTCTCGCTGTTGGATTGGACCCAACACTTTCGAGCATGCTTCCGCCAGAAGGTCCCGAATCTGCAAAAGTGATTCCCGCCCTCTTTCCCCGTTGAGCCGAGCTACCACTGCCACAAACATGTTTCGAGGATCGCCGTTGGCTACTAGGTACTGCTCACGCTTCATGGCGCGGGTTCGAAGTCCCGCTAGCGGGACCGAAGAGTGTGACGCGGCAGCGCTATGCAAAGATTCGAGCACGACTGCAATGTCAATGTGGTCTTCAAGATTCGCGGAATACTCGACGACTATGTGAGGCATTGATTCACTTCCCGCTCAGCGCTCTAACGCGGCGTTGCAATTTGCGTAACATGTTACCAACTGCTGGTAGGGAGGTTCTCTCATGAAATTCATCACCTGTCGCCACGGACGCAGAACCACTTGGGGCGCTGTTACTCAAGACGGCGAGGGAGTGGTCGATTTGGGTCGACGCTTTCCCGAGGTTGCCGACCTGAGTGCAGCGCTGGAGGTCGATCGTCTCAGCGAAGCACGCGATGCCGCTGGTTGGGCCGAAGCCGATTTTCCGCTCTCAGAAGTGACTTTCGGTCGAACGATCCCACATCCTAAGAAGATTTTTTGTATCGGGGTGAACTATGGCGGCCGAGCTGGCGAATACGCGGATCCAAGCTCGAGTAGTAACCCCAGTGTCTTCGTGCGCTTCCCCGAGTCGTTGACTGGACACGGCCAGGGACTCGTGAGGCCACCAGAAAGCGAACAACTCGACTATGAGGGAGAAATTGTCGCTGTAATCGGAAAGCGGGGACGGCGTATCCCGCGACAAGAAGCCCGCGAACACATCGCAGGGCTGACTCTCGGTAACGAGGGAACTATTCGTGACTGGCTGCGACACGCAAAATTCAATGTCACCCAGGGTAAGAACTGGGAAAGATCGGGCTCAATGGGGCCGTGGTTGGTCACACTTGATGAGATCGGCGACTTCGAAGATCTTCGTCTTCAAACTCGGGTTAACGGACAGCTGAGGCAAGATGACAGCCCCGCCACGATGGCCTTTCCGATCGAGTACCAGATCGAATATCTGTCCACATTTATCACCCTCGAACCCGGCGACGTGATTTACACGGGGACACCGACCGGGGCGGGGGCGCGACTTGATCCACCTGTTTGGCTAGTTCCGGGCGACGTGGTTGAAGTGTCGGTCGAAGGTATCGGAACTCTCACGAACACAATTGAAGACGAGAGGGTGTCATGACCCAAACTCTTCGGCGATTCGAACGGTCGCTACCTATGGCGTTAATGCGCGCCAGAGAGGCGGTAATGCGCGAATTTCGGCCTCGCCTAGCCGCACACGAGCTCACCGAGCAACAATGGCGCGTCCTGCGAGCGTTGAGTGCCTTCGAAAAACCGCTCACGACAAGGGAACTCAGCGAAATGACATTCCTCCTCGGTCCCTCGCTTTCGCGAATAACCGCGAATCTTTCCGAACGCGGTTGGGTGCGACGTTCTCCACATCCGACTGATCAGAGAAGCAACCTGTTGAATCTCACGAAGCTCGGCGAGACTTTGGTTTCTCAGGTCGCAACGGGGAGCGAGGAGGGTTACGCGGCAATTGAAACCCGTTTCGGGGTAGATCGATTGGAGTTACTTCACCAGCTGTTGGATGATTTAGCCGCGGCGCAAAGCATTCGAGGGTCCTAGTGTTTAAAGAGTTGAAGCTGCTGAGGGAGAAGAGGCTGTGAGCGCACCACTAGACGGCATACGCGTTATCGAGTTTGCGAACTTCGCTGCCGCCCCGTCAGCCACAGCAATTATGGCCGACCTAGGCGCCGAGGTAATCAAGGTCGAAGCCATCGGAGGTGATCCGATCCGAGGCCTGATGAAGCAGGCACAAGTGGGCGACGGCCAACACAACCCTGACCATCCTTTTCAATTCATCAACCGAGGCAAGAAGGGAATAGAACTCAACCTTGACACCTCTCAGGGAGCTGATATCGCCCGCCAATTGATTGCCCATTGCGACGTCGTCGTCATGAATCTCCTAAAGGAGCGGCGCGAACGTTTCGGGCTTGACACTGACGATCTATTTCAAATCAAACCTGACCTCGTAATCGGTTTGTTGTCCGGATACGGCGAAGTCGGCGAAGAAACGAACCGTCCGGGCTATGACGTGACGGCCTTTTTCTCGCGATCAGGTGTCTACGGTGGCGGCATTGCTCCTGACGGCGCTCCACCTCACGCGCGTCCAGGTTCGGGTGACCACACGACTTCCCTAGCGCTATTTGGGGCATTGATGACCGGCTTACGATCGCGCGACGTGACTGGAGAAGGACAAGTCGTTGAGGCTTCCTTGTTGCGGACGGCAACATGGACTATCAGTCTCGATCTGGTGACCTCGCTGGTTGATGGCCGGCCCGCGTACGACCGGCCGAGAGAGAACGGTCTCTCGGCGATGTTGGAAGCGTTCCAGGCTTCGGACGGACGTTGGCTCCAATTTGCTATGCCCGACACAGGGGATGCTTGGGAACGATTTTGTAAAGCGTTGGATAGAGAAGATCTCCTAGAAAGAGACGATTTTTCTACTGGCCGTCTCAGGTATCAGAACATGTCTCAGCTAGTCGCGACCCTCGATGAGAGTGTCGGTTCGATGCCGGCGGATCACTGGACACCGAGGCTTGACGAACATAGGTGCATTTGGGCGCCAATCAATGATTCGGCGGCAGCTGTCAAAGATCCTCAAGTGCGCGCGACCGGCGCGTTCGAGACGATTCATCACCCCGTCGTTGGTGATTTCGAGACCGTAGCTGCACCCTTCCGAATGCACGACACACCCAACGTTGGGGTGAAGGGTCCAGCGCCGGAAAAAGGGGAGCACACCGCTGAAGTACTGCGTGAGCTTCTTGACTTAAATGATGAAGAGATCAATGCACTCGAGTCTGATGGGGTTGTCCACCGAGGCTAGGTGGAAGGCTTAGCGTGATTCCAATGGCTGATTTCATCTATCAAACCGGGTTCGGGAACCAGTTCGAAACTGAAGCAGAACCGGGCGTATTGCCTGTCGGTCAGAATTCACCGCAAAAGGTGAAAGGTGGCCTCTACACCGAACAAATAACAGGCACAGCATTTACCGCTCCGCGGAATTCTATGCGTAGAAGTTGGGTATATCGGATGCGGCCATCGGTTCGGCACTTCAGCAATTTGCAGCCAATCGACAACGGTTTGATTCGAACAGGCCCCGATCATGAGGGGACACCAGTTCCCACTCAGCTCCGGTGGGACCCTTTTCCCGCATCTTCGCTCAACCAAAACTGGCTTACCGGGCTATCAACCGTCGCAACCAACGGCGACAGCGAGATGCAGGCCGGGGGGGCCGTCCATCACTTCGTCGCAACCCAATCCATGGAAGACCTGGCCTTCGTCGACACGGACGGCGAGTTAATGCTCGTCCCCTATGAGGGTCGTCTCGTAGTGCGAACTGAACTGGGTCAGTTGGGCGTCGCGCCCGGATATCTCGCGGTCATTCCTCGGGGGGTCAAGTTTGCTATCGATCTCGTCGACTCAACGGCAAGAGGCTACGTTTGCGAAAATTATGGGGCAGCGTTCGATCTTCCAGAGCACGGTTTGCTAGGTCCTGACGCCAACGCGTTACCAAGAGATTTCGAGTATCCAGTAGCAAAATATGACGACAGCGAAAGCGCCACGAGACTCGTCGCGAAAATAAGTGGCCGGTTGTATGCGACTGATCTGGAACACTCTCCGTTTGACGTCGTCGCCTGGCACGGGAATTTGTCACCGTACCGTTACGAATTGCGACGCTTTTGTGCGGTCGGACCAGTGATTTTTGACCACCCTGACCCTTCAATATGGACGCTTCTTTCCTCGGCTTCCGATTCACCGGGAACAGCCAACATGGACTTCATCCTGTTCCGAGAGCACTGGCGAGTGGCGGAGCACACATTTCGACCGCCGTGGTTTCATTCGAACGTGATGAGCGAACTCATGGGGCTCATAGAGGGAATCTACGATGCGAAGGCCGAGGGATTTCTTCCGGGCGGAATTTCGATTCATAATTCCTTCATTCCTCATGGCCCTGACAGTGCGGCTTACGAAGCTGCAACTCAGGCAGACTTGGGTCCCGTAAAAGGACCTGACGCTCTCGCAATAATGTGGGAGTCCCGTTACCGGTGGTCCCCGACCCCTTGGGCAATGTCTTTGCCTGAATTGCAAGACGATTACGCCGACAGATGGGCAAATCTCGGTCGCGAATACGGCTAGGCGAAAACCCCGCCTGAGGTTGCAAGCGGTGTCCGTTCGATCGAGAAAAGGTCGTCGGGAATATCCGGATCGAAGGGAGCTTCCGCTCCAGTAATCGCGCGTGCCACCATCGCTCCGATACCAGGCGCCAACTTGAACCCGTGCCCACTAAATCCATTGACCAACCACAGCCCCGGTATTTCGCTCGGCCCCACAATTGGATGGCTGTCTTGCTCATTAATGGTGTACAGGCCGCATGTTCCAGTCGTCGTACCGACATGTCTGACGCCGGGTGCCCGATGTTGAAAGGCAGCCAAAGTTGTCTCAACGCATTCCCTATCTGGGTATGTGCTGAAGTTGTCGGGGTCATTCGTCGGTTCCATAAAACGAGGAACTTCGGGAGATACTAGGAGGATCTGTTGGCCACTTCGTTCGAGTCGGTAGCAGCCGTCAGTACTACCGTCGAAAGTAATGGGCAATCTGGGATCGGTCTCGGCCCATTCTCTTAACACCAGTTGCACGCGTGTCGGAGTCAACGTCCATCTCCTTTGCGCGCCTGCCTTTTCATTGATCTGGTTGCACCAAGGCCCGGCTGCGTTGATTACCAATCCGCAACGCACCTCTTCACCGCTATCTAACAGCACTCCGGTAACGCGGCCCTCGTCAGTCACCACGTCTGCTACCCCAACACCGAAAAGGACTTCAACTTTTTCTTTCTTCGACGCGGCAATCAGATCTGCGTTTGCGCCTGCTGGGTCGGCAATCCCGGCTTCAATTTCGTACAGAAAGGATTTACCCTGTCGGCATTGATGCTTATTGAGGGCCTCAAAGTCGATGGGTTCGACGCACAAGTCGAGCTCAGGCCACCGATCTAACACGTCGCTCGCGGAAAGGATTTCCACGGCGACACCGTTGCTTTGCAGTCTTTTGTACTCAGCTGCAAGTTGGTCAGCGGTCCGATCAAAAATCCAGAGCGCCCCCAGTTCGGTGTAATCACTGATCGGCTTCGGAAGGCCTGTAAATTCACTCCAAGATCGATATGCCAACTGGCTGCAATATGCCAGCCGCACCACTTCGGGAACCGTATATCGGCATCGGGAAATTGCTACCGAAGCGCCGGTGGAGCCGGTCGCCGGCCCGGCAGCTTTATCGACGACAAGAATTTTCATATGGCTACGGCGAGCAATTTGATACGCAACAGAGGAACCAATGATTCCGGCGCCGATAACAACTACGTCAACATCGGCTCGCTGCGTGGACTCCATATCGCAAGTCTTACCCACATCTCGGCGTCGAATCAGCAAAGCTTCAGCTACTGGAATTAATCCAACTCATGACGGAACGATGTAGAGGGCTTCCGTCAAGGGTTACCGAGAAGAGTTTCAATCTGTTCCGCGACTTCTTCGGCAGTTCGTCCGTCAGTGTTGATTTGTTGAAATTGGCTGTACGCCTCAAGTCGTTCTTCGTATAGACGGCCAAGTTCAGTTTCGTGAGAACCCGCTAAAAGGGGCCGCGCAGGGCCATTCTCATCAGCTAAAAATCGACTTTTGATCTCCTTAATAGACGCTGTAAGGCAGAACACTTCCCCGGTTGAGCCAAGTGCCCTAGCGCAGGTTGAGTCGAGCATCATGCGGCCGCCGGTGGCGATCACGAGACCATCGCTCCCTTCAAGTTCTAACGCTATTTTGCGCTCCATTTCCCTAAAAGCTATTTCTCCTTGAGTCGCGAAAATTTCTTCGATTGGACCATGTCGCTGAACGATTAATTCGTCAGTATCTCTAAAAGACATGTGTCGTCGAGCAGCTAACAGACGGCCGACGGTTGACTTTCCTGTCGCCATGAAGCCGGTCAACACGACGTTCGGTTTGAGGGCACCCACAGCTAACAGCGTAGGGGGAAGCTCAACTTGAGGATCTATTGATTTCTCGGGCACCCTGTGTGCTGTGTCTGTTGGAGAGTACGTGCTTGCCCTTGTGGTCTTAGCAATTGGTTGCGGCGTGCAATCGACATTGGGTATAGGCGCGGCTTTAGTCGCTGGTCCCACTTTGATCGCTATCGATTCGTCGCTGTTGCCGGGACCGATGCTGCTCATGGCGATGGTCGTCAATATTCGAAACGCCGTCGGAGATAGAGGGTTTACCGATGTCGGCGCTTGGAAGAGAGCTGTCGTCGGTGCGCCCATCGGCCTAGGCGGGGGGATCATCGTTCTCTCTTTATTGGACGCGGGCGCGCTCGCTATTGCGGTGAGTTCTTTCGTTCTGGCGGCAGTCGCTTTGCAGTTAGTCGGTCTTCGACCTCCGGTCGGGACATTTTCTCAGTATTTGGCTGGCGCGGCGACAGCGTTCTCTTCAACCGTTGCCGCGCTTCCCGGACCTATGTTCGTGATCTTTCACGGGCACCGGAATGCGGGGACCGTACGCGGAACCATGGCCAGCTTCATGCTGGTAGCAACCCCGGCAATCTTGGTGGTCCTTGCGTTTGACGGACGGTTTGAGTTGCGACACCTGTCCCTCGCGTTACTGCTCTGCCCAGGAATGTTCTTCGGGCTCGCATTGGGTCGAGCGCTCCGTCCAAGAGTCAGCGGGCGTTGGTTTCGCGTCGTAATCCTGAGCGTCGCAGCGTCGAGTGCCCTCCTGGTGATGATTCGTGAAATAGCTTTCTGACTTCTAATAGAGCTCACCGCGNATTCCAGCGGCTANCTCTTCTTCGTCCCAATATCCGATCATGATGCCTCGTTTGGCGGTGCCACCAGGCGCGGCCGTAGCCTTGATTCTTTCGTCGCTGTACGTGGTGTCGTGATGCCGTCCACGGAACCATTCGAAGAGTTGTTCATGGAGCTCGGCCACGAGTGAACCAAGGCTCGGGTCATCGAGACGGTCGTGTTGTTCGTTGGGGTCTTCATCGAGGTCGTACANNAGATTCGAGCCAACTTCACTCAGCACATACTTGTATCGAGTATTCCGAAGCATTGTGGCCCGTCGGCGCCTCGGTTCGTTCGTCGGTCCTAAGTGATTAGACATCTCTAAGAATCCCCAATCAGCTTCACAGATAGCGAATTCTCGTTGAGTNCCGCTTTCGCCGTGAAGAACGGGTAGCAACGACTCTCCCTCAAGCCATTGCGAACGGGTCACGTTCTCCCCTCCTAACGCCTCAACAAACGTCGGTAGCAAATCGACCGCCTCAACTAACTCGTTTGACGTCGTACCTCGAGTGACGTCCGCTTCGGAGCGGGGATCGACGATGATCATTGGTACCCGCACAACCTCTTCATTGATCCAATCTTTCTCACCCATCCAGTGATCGCCCATGTACTCGCCGTGATCGGAAGTAAAGACGATNAGAGTGTCGTNGGACCGCCCAAGGTGTTGTAGTTCGCTGAATAGCCGACCTAGATGGTCATCGATCTGCTTCACCAACCCCAAATAGGTAGGAAGGACCAGGTTGCGCGCCTCGGGCCGAGACATGGCCCTGCCGATGCGAGATTGTTGCATCGCGCGGATAACNGGGTGCGTCGTTTGACGCTCGGCTTCGGTTCTATTTGGTGTTGGCATCTCCTCTCCGGAGTACAGGTCGTGGTAGGGAGCAGACACCACGTAAGGCCAGTGAGGTTTGATGTAGCTCAGATGGAGGCACCAGCGTTCATCGCCTGCTCGTCGAATGAACTCGATAGCGCGATCGGTCATGTAGGCAGTTTCAGAAAGTTCGTCGGGGACGATGGCTGGAAACGGAGCAGACCGCAGTAACCACCCCGAACAAAGNTTTCCGTTCGCATCGATGACGCTGTTTGCCGCTGTGTGCCAGGGATTGTCACCTTCGAACCCGTGGGAGCGCAGAAATTCGTTGTACGGGAGATCTATAGGCACTNGAGAGTCTGGATGTAAGCCGTCATCATGCTCTTCGGCGTCAAATCCGCATTCAGAAAGGAAGGTCCATTCGGGCGAGTTAACAGGGATGGCTAGTCGCGCGCGCTCTGCCTCATCCGAAGCCATATGAGTCTTACCTACTAAAACGCTNCGGACGTCCAGCTCCCGTAAGTGATCNCCCATAGTTTTCTGGGTGACTTCTAAGGGCACCTGATTCCACCTCGACCCGTGACTGACGACGTACCGGCCGGTGTAGTAGCTCATTCGAGACGAACCGCACACCGCTCCATTAACGAAAGCCCGTTCAAATCGGACGCCTCTTTCGGCTAGACGGTCGATATTTGGGGTTTCAAGGAAGGGGTGACCAGAGCATCCCAGCGCGTCCCACCTCAGTTGATCACACATGATGAAAAGTACGTTGCGAAGTGCAGCGTCGGGAATGTTGCCGTCCATTTCGTTCATCGGTCATGAACCTCGATNACGTCGCGATTTAGTTCTTTTATTGACCCGATGCCTGATAAGGCCATCGTGTGTTCTACGCCGGCTCGCAAGAAGTCCAGCACCCATTCGACGCCCTGTTCGCCNGCAGCCGCGAGGGCGTAAAAGTACGCTCGCCCAATCATGCATGCGTCAGCCCCTAAAGCTAAGGCTTTCACAATGTCGCTCCCTCGCCTCACTCCCCCATCACAAATGATGGAGGTGCGCCCGCCGACGGCNTCGGCCACTGGTGCCACGAGATCAATCGGCGCGGGCGCAAAATCGAGTTGCCGGCCGCCATGGTTGGAGAGGATCACTCCGTCTAATCCAACGTCAACCGCAATTTCCGCGTCCTCTACCGTTTGTACTCCCTTGATCATCATCATCCCAGACCAGTTCTCTCGGAACCATTCGATGTCCTTCCACGACAATGACGGGTCGAATTGGCTGTTGATGTAGTCAGCGAGTGTGACCGGTGTGGAGCCGTCTCCGACAGTGGCGCTNCCTCTCACNTTCGCGAATTGAATCGGTTCAGCACGCAGAAAATCNAGTGTCCATCTGGGGTGACGTAATCCATCGATCAACGTGCTGAGGCCGACTTGGGGAGGAAGNCTGAAACCGCGCCGGATGTCTCGTTCTCGTCGTCCCAAGACGGCCGTGTCGACCGTGATCATGATTCCTTCGAACCCGGAGGCGGCCGCNCGTTCGAGCATTTCTTTTAGTAGAGGTTTGTCGCGCCACACATACACCTGAAACCATTTTCGGCCGTCATTAACGGCGGCTATTTCTTCCATCGAGCGCGTNCCCATGGTTGATAGCGAATATGGGATGCCTGCCCGCTCGGCAGCGCGTGCCACAGCCAATTCTCCTTGGCTGTGTGCGATCCGGTCGAAACCGGTGGGTGCAATCATGAGCGGTACTGGTACTTCGCTACCTAACAGATTGGTGGTGGTGTTAATCGAAGTCACATCCCGCAAAACTCGGGGGCGGAAGTAGTAATTGTTGTATGCAGANACGTTCGCTTCGGCGGTGACCTCATCTTGAGCGGCCCCATCGATGTAATCGAAACAACCAGCGGGCAGCCGCTTTTTGGCCATAGCTCTAAGGTCCTCGACGTTGGCTACCTTGGACAAACTTCGAACCGAGCGATCGCGTTCATATGTTCGGAAACGAACAACCGATCGCAGCGTACTGATCATGCCCACAAGGAGCCTCCGGTCTTGAATCGACTCAGTCAACCCTAGAATCTGGACTGGTGAGCTTGTACTACGTGCAGAAGTTTCTGTTTGAACTCAACCGCGACGAGGCTTTCCAAGCCGAGTACGNGGAAGATAGACGCGCAGCGCTCGCCGGGTTCGATCTGACCGACGAGGAGCAGGACGCTCTGGTCGAACCCAACATAGGATTGCTTTTCCATCTCGGAGTAAACGGTCAGATTCTGATGCACTTTGCGGCTCTGCATTCGATTGAATGGCAGGACTATCTGCAACGTATGCGGGACGGATTGGACACCCATGGGCCCGTCCGAGAGGGCGTGTACGCGGTAACAGGATACGAGGGCGTCGACGCGCACTCCGGGCGCTTGGGGCAACTCAGCCGCATTGAAGAGGGGANCTGAACGATGTCTTTGGTTTTCGCGGGTGTCTGCAGTCATGCGCCCGGAATTGTGGGTCGAGCCGATCTAGCCGATCCATCTGCAAAGAACCGTTTGTACGAAGCGTTTGACGGCATGCGAGAACGTCTCGAGGCCAGCGAGCCCGATGCCCTCGTTGTTGTCGCGGCGGAGCATTTCGCGAACTTTTTCATGAACAACATGCCTAGCTTCGCCATGGGAATGGCGGACTACTACGAAGGTCCGATAGAGAACCCTGAATGGTTGGGAATACAGAAAACCCGAATTCCCGGTGATCGGTCGCTGTCGGAACGTCTAATTCAGAAAGTGATGGAAAGAACCGACGTCAGTTACGCCGAAGAATGGAAATTCGATCATGGGATAATGGTGCCCCTACATTTCTTGACTCCGAGCTACGACGTTCCAGTCATTCCCGCGAATATCAACTGCCAAGGCCCGCCTCTCGCTCCTTTGCATCGGGCGTGGACGTTCGGACAGGCGTTACGTGAGGCAGCTGACTCGGTTCCAGAACGTATCGCCCTGATTGGCACCGGCGGAATCAGTCACTGGCCCGCAACTCCCGATAGCGGGAAGATCAACGAAAGCTGGGATCGCCAGTTTCTTGATGAATGGTCACGTTGTGACAAAGCGGCGATGCTTTCTTACAGCGACCAACAGTCCTATCTGGACGCGGGACAGGGGGCGTTCGAAATTCGAACATTTATGACCGTCTCCGCGGCGACCGAGGGAGCGCCGGGCATCGTCCACTTCTACGAACCAATTCCGATCTTTGCGGTTGGCTGCACCATCGGCACGGTGGATCTGGCCGCTTCTCCACTACCGTCAACTATCGATTAGAACCATTCATCCAGCCGAGACACTTACCACCATGCCAACCACTCAGGAACTNCTAGAGCGTTACCGAGCTGTGATGCCCTCGTTCGTCAACCCCCTATACGAGACACCTATCTCCATTGACCATGGTGAGGGTGGGTACGTATGGGATCTTGAAGGCAACAAATACCTTGACTTTTTCGGCGGCATTTTGACCACGATGATTGGACACTCGGTTCCTGAGGTCGTGGCAGCCGTTCAAGAACAAGCCACAAAAGTTATGCATACCTCGACTTTGTACCTCAACGAACAAGTGGTGGCTTTCGCAGAAGAAGTTGCCGCTGTCTCGGGTATCCCTGACGCCAGAGTGCTCTTTACTACGTCGGGATCTGAGGCCAACGACACTGCCATTTTGATTGCTACGAATTACCGTCGATCAAACCAAGTTCTTGCCATGCGCAACAGCTACCACGGGCGTTCCCCTACGGCACAAGCAGTTACCTCTCATCGCAGTTGGTTAACAAGTAGCTACAACGGACTCGACGTCCATTTTGTTCAAGGCCCGTACCGTTTAAGAAGTCCGTTCCGGGATCTGGATGATGAAGCCTTCACTCAGGCTTGCGTTTCGGACCTCGTACAGCTTCTCGATATGACGGATGCCGGGGGCTTCGCCGCTCTTATCGCTGAGCCCATTCAAGGCGTCGGAGGATTCGCAACCCCTCCCGACGGCTTTTTTGGTGCAATGCACAAAGTGCTATCCGCCCACGAAATTCTCTTCATTAGNGACGAAGTACAAACCGGCTGGGGACGAACCGGTGACCATTTTTGGGGNTACGAAGCCCATGGAATTGTGCCCGACATTCTTACTTTCGCGAAAGGCGTCGGGAACGGCATAACGCTCGCTGGTTGTGTCGCGCGCGCCGACATAATGAATGTTCTCGACCGCACCTTGTTCACTACCTTTGGCGGCAACCCACTTTCGGTGGCGGCCGGTCGAGCAACTTTGAAGTACGTCAAAGACCACGATCTACAGGCAAATGCTGCGCGTCGCGGCAAAGAGATGAGCGAACTTCTCGTCGGTGAATGCGACGCCGCGGACTGGGTCGGCGAGCTNCGCGGTAAAGGCCTTATGCAAGCCATCGAATGCGTTCAGCCCGGCGGCTTGGAGCCTAATCCGACAGCCGCTGCGCGTCTGATTGAAGTCTGTAAAGACAACGGGCTGTTGGTAGGCAAAGGCGGTTTATACGGGAACGTGATCCGCCTCACTCCCATGTTGAACATTACCGAAGCTGAAATGACGGAGGGATGCGGCATACTTGCCGCNGCGATCCGGTCGATCAACGGTTGAGTGTTTCCGCGTACGCGCGAACCATTGATTCGAGATCGGCATCGGCAGGCAGACCTAGCTCGCGTCCCCTGCGGTCATCCAAAGCGGCTGGCCAACTCCGCACCAGCGCGTCTACGTCGGGGTCGTACTTCATTTCCACCAAGCTCCGCGCCTTCGGGCCGCCGACTTCTTCCAAGACCGCCAACATCTCCGAGACAGTTGCACTCAGGCCTGGGACCCCAACCGCTCGGTCNGGGCCAAGGTCNTCGCCNTCGATGTCGGCCAACATCTGAATNCATGTGGCTGTGTTTTGGGCAGACCCCACCACCATGATTGTCTCCTCGCCTACCGGCACCACGCTCGGCAGTCCGTTCAGAGGCTCTCGAAACATCCCCGACGCGAAACCCGAAGCTGCCGCATTCGGAGCGCCAGATCTGACGATGACGGTGGGTAGCCTCGCTGAACGCCCATCGATGTGGCCTTTTCGAGTCGCGTCGTTAATTAACAATTCACCAATTGCTTTTGTCGCACCGTATGTACCCGAAGGTGTTTGCTTGACTAGATCGCCGACCTCACCCCCCGCGGTAAAGCCGCCGAATACCGCCAATGTGCTGGCAAAGACCACTTTGTGCAGGTGAGGCGAGTCTCTGCAGGCTTCTAGTAGGCGCAGCATGCCCCCAAGATTTTGATCTACTGCGTGTTCCCAGTCCGCTTCGGCGCCAGCGCTCACAACCGAGGCCAGATGAAAGATGGTGCACGGTTCATCCGCGAGCAACTCCGGAAGAATTTCGTCGCGGGCGAGGTCGCCCTGAACGACGCGGCATCCGGGGACGTCGGTCTCAGCGATCTCAACGACCACAATGTCTTGCACTCCCGAATTCTGAAGGCCGTCTATGAGACGCCGTCCCAGAAAACCTCCTCCGCCCGTCACAATTACTCGCATATCTAGCCTCCCTCAGGAAAAATCTGGACCGAACTAGCTAATAAGAACTCCGCTCTTTGTCCATCCAAAAACCCGTTAAGCGAATTCAATTGACACTTTGATCGCGGCCGCATCGTGAGGCTCGTGAGCGAGGTGCATTGCATCATCAATCTCTTCTACTGGGAAGACGTGCGTGAGCAACGGGGACACGTCGATCTCACCCGTGGAAATCAGACGAAGCGCTTCTCGGAAGGAAGCCGCGCCTGGTTCGTCTTGAGCCCCGTACGTACTCGCTGCATGGAGACGTTTCCGAAAAAATTTGTTAAACCGCATGTCGATATCTGCATCCACGCTTGGCAGGCCAAACCACATGATTTCGCCATCCATTCGCACATGATCCACTGATTCCCGGAAGGTCTCCGCGCGCCCGACAGCTTCAACCAAGTAGTCCACTCCGTCACCACCAGTCAGGTCGTCAACAACGNCATGCAAACTTTCGTCTCGCGCGTTCACACGGACATCAGCCCCATATTGAGTCGACACCGACAACCGGGTGTCTGACAGATCGGAAACGATGATTTGAGCNGCGCCCGCCCTCTTCAGTAAATACGTCCAAAACAAACCAGCGGATCCCTGGCCCATGACAGCGACGGTTTCGCCCAAAATATCTCTCGGATGTTGTCTCATCGCATAGATGACGGTTCCAAGTTGCTGGGCCATCAGAAGGTACGAGCGAGGCAACTCGCATTCAGGCAGGGGTACGCAATAACTCGCTCCGACGCGTTGATATTCGTTGAAACACTCGCCTACCACGGGGTTGGGGAAAGTCAGAACNTGTTGACCTTCTTCTAATCCCGCCGCTTTAGATTCGACGATGCGGCCGATCCCCTCGTGCCCTGGGTATCCATGNGGGCAAGGAAAAGGATGATTCAGGCCCGCTCCCATCATCACCAAATGCAAATCACTGCCACAAATCGATGCCATTTCGCTCTCGATCAGCACCTGACCATCGTCGATCGGAGGAATCTCAATCTCCTCACACACCATCCGGCCTACATCGACCATTCTCGCTGCCCGCATCTTTTCCATGGCGCGACTCTAGGTGCTCGACCTTCAGGGCGGCTCGGAAGTCATTTCGACAGTGAGTATCTGCTCATGAACTCATAGCCATCTCTCGTCGCGTCAAAATCTTCAGTTGCAAATCCCATACGGTCTTCAAGCGCCTTCGCTACCGGAGATCCCGGCCACGTATGGCCACCGCCCTGTACCGCCCAAAATTGGACTTCGACTCCGTCTTTGCATGANGAATAAACAGTGAGTTGTGTTTGTTGACCAACTGCCTCCCGGTTCGTCGTCGCGCATTCGAACTCAACGGCGAACTTCTNCATTTCGTCGGGCATCACTAATTCGAAAAGGGGCATTCGTCCCAACACTGATTCGCCGCCTCCGTAAAACGGCACAACCACATCGTCGGTTCCGTGTATCGCCCCGACCGCGACCGGACGACGCGGTTGACAATCGTCGGGAAAGATAACCGCAGCAACAGAGAACGTCGCAGCGATNCGGTCACTCAGTCGACACGCAAGAACGGAGCTGAAATAGCCGCCGTTNGACATGCCNGTCGCATACACNCGCTCTAGATCTACGCACACCTTGGTCGCAACCAGATCGATAAGTTCGGCTGCCATTTGAACGTCGTCTCTCCCTTTCTGATCAATGAGGGGTAGCTCCCAAAGTTTCCCGATGCCGGTCGGGGCGACGACTACGAACCCCTTTTCTTCAGCGAGTTCGGCGTAGCCACTGAACGACATNTGTTGCGATCCGTTAGAACCCAGTCCATGCCAGTTAGTCACAAGGGGAGCAGATCCCGCTATATGGCTTGAAGGGCGGTAGAGCTCGAATGAGTACGTATTTCCCCCGGAAACGATTTCTAAAGAGCTGTATCCATGTTCGACCGGGCTTGACGGGCATAGGTCGTCTGGTTCTCGATCTTCTGAAGCTGTGAGCGAATCGGTCCCTGGATCAACTGGTGCGGACGGCGTCTGGGCGACAACTTTTGCAGAGGTGGCTGATGAGCCACCTACCTCTTGGGATAACGACGCTGTCGCTGCGCTCGTGTCTGGCGCCACACCATCATCACNNGGGGAAGCGCAGCCAACAACAAAGAAAACGACAGAAATAGCGCATCGATTGAGCACAACGGCTCGCCAACTGGCATGGTGACGGTAGATGGAAAACAATAGCTCCCCTGGGATTTTCCGCGGTTGGGTGGTCCTAGCAGGCCTTTTCATAACGATGGCCGTGACATCAGGGTTTGGATTTTACGCTCAGGGCGTTTTCCTTGACGCGCTCGTGGTCGAACAAGGATTTAGTGTCGGTGTCGCAGGTGCAGGCACCGGGGTGTTCTTCGCCACCTCAGGGATAGCTGGTTACTACGCGGGCCGGCTGTTAGCTGTCTTCGATGCGCGACTGGTGATGACAGTCGGATCCTTAATCGGAGCGACCGGAATGGCGCTACTCGGTCAAGTGCGAAACGAAGCTCAGATGGTCATCGTAATGATCGTCTTTGGCACCGGCTTTGCACTCACAAGCCTGGTCCCAGGCTCCGCTATTGTTACCCGCTGGTTTGTTCGCAAACGCTCAGTGGCGCTGTCNATCGCGTCTTCCGGTCTCTCGCTTGGCGGAATAGCCCTCAGCCCAGTCGTCGCTACCGTCGTCGACGCCGACTCAATGGTTTATTGGGCTCCCCGATTAGCTGTTGGCTTCCTTGTCGGCATGTTGCCTGCTGTCTTGTTTCTCATTCGAGGCGCGCCAGAGCCTATGGGGCTCAGACCCGATGGCGATCCACCCCTCACCTCAGGTGAACCTCCCGACCCACCTGGCGGAATTGACTTCAAGACGGCCGTCCGATCTCGCTATTTCATCCTGATCTCAATCACATTCATCATTTGTATGGCCGCTCAAGTCGGNGCCATACAACACACGTTCAAGATGACNAAAGATCGGATCGATATCGACACCGCTCGCCTCGTGCTAATGGTCTTGAGCGGAACCAGCGTGATCGCGAGAATCCTCGGAGGAGTAGCCGCCCTCAAAATCTCACTCACGCGCCTCACTGTGTTCTTACTCGCGGTGCAGTCGGCCGGTATTGGCCTCTTGGCGGTTGCTGATACCAAACCAATGGTCATANTCGGAGCAATAGTTCTGGGCATGGCGATGGGGAATCTGCTCATGTTTCATCCNCTCTTGTTAGCGGATGCTTTCGGCGTCAAGGACTATCCCCGGATCTACGGAATGGGTTCACTATTAATGGTTTTGGGCGTCGGTACGGGCCCCTTCTTTGTCGGACTGGTTCGCGACGTGGCGAGCTATCGGGTGGCGTTCGGCATCCTCACCATCTTTGCTGTGTTTGCGATCATNTTTTTACTGGCAGCTGGGAAACCTTCGAGGTTCGAAGCTGTCGAAGTTGNGAGCCATGTCNCCGATGAGCCCAAAGAACAGCCNGAGCGTCTGATGACGCTAACTCCACCCCACCAAATCCCATCTACNTCACCGAGACCTCAGCGCAGGATCGCCGTGGTCGATCGTGGTTTGGTAATGAGTAGTGATGAGTTCCCTGTTCCGAATCCCGCCGGTAGAGAAATTCCTTCGAAGACCCCCGAATAGAGTCGGGGTGATCAACAGGCACCATGGGGGCCTCTCATGAACNGCCAAAGCCCGGACACATTTACTCTCCGTCGAATCATCGGCGAAACCTGATCTACGGTGCAAGCAACACACAGAACTAGGACCCATCAATGAGCATTGACTTCAGTCTTTCTCCCGAACTCGAGGAGATTCGCCTACGAATCAGAGATTTCATAGGACGGGAAGTAAAACCAGTTGAAGAAGTAATCGAACGCGAAAATCTCGCCGAAGAAGACCGNCACGAATACGTCTCCAAGTTGGTTGCGATGCGCAAAAAGGCCTTCGCCGAGGGTCTTTGGCTACCTCATATGCCNAAAGAATGGGGCGGCATGGGTCTCGGACACGTTGAGTTAGCCATGGTCCAAGCNGAAGCCGCCAAGTCGCACTACGGACCGTGGGTGCTGAACTGCCAGGCCCCCGACGAAGGCAACATGCACACACTGTTGCATTGGGGCAGCGAAGAACAACTCGAAAAATACTTGAAACCGCTCTGTGATGGACGAGCNACTTCCTGTTTCGCCATGACCGAGCCNGAAGTGGCAGGGTCCGATCCGACCCTCATCCAAACGAGCGGATACGAAGACGGAGACGAATGGGTAATCAACGGCCATAAGTGGTTTATTTCGAACGCTCACCGCGCCAACTTCGCGATCTTGGTCGTNCGAACCGAAGAGAATCCCGATATTCCTCAGGCCGGCAACTCGGCGTTCATCATTGACCTTCCTCATGCCGGGTGGAACGAAGTTCGCGAAGTGGAAACAATGCACGGCGGTACCGGGCATAGCGAAATCCTCATCGAAGATTTGCGCGTCGATGGCGGCCAGATGTTGGGAGGGCGCGGGCAAGGACATTTNCTCGGTCAATATCGACTCGGTCCAGCCCGTCTCGCNCATTGCATGAGGTGGATAGCTCAAGCAGAAACCGCACTCGACATGATGGTTGATCGCTCGCTACACCGTTTTTCTCACGGTTCTTTGCTCGCTGAGAAGCAAGGTATCCAATGGATGATCGCCGATAGCGCCATGGAGCTGTATCAGGCGAAGCTCATGGTGCTACATGCGGCATACAAGATTGATCGGAAAGAGGACTTCAAGGCAGAGGTGTCTATGGCCAAACATTTTGTCGCCAACATGCTTGGCCGAGTAATCGACCGCTCAATACAAGTGCACGGTGCGCTCGGATATTCGACGGACACCCCGCTAGCCCACATGTACCAACACGCCCGGTGGGCGCGATTCGCCGACGGGGCCGACGAGGTCCACCAGATGAGGATCGCCCAGAGAACGATCGCTGCGTGGACCGACGAAGGATCGACACGGANCGCTACCGGCGACCTGCCAATCTAGGTCTTTACATAGCNGACCCGATAACAGCAGCNGCTGCTGCCGACCCTGAAGCTCCCAATGGAGCNCCCATCTTGGTGAGAGCGGCTTCTATCGTCCCTATCGTTCCAAGGATCATGGGCGGGTTGAGGTGACCCATGTGGCCAATCCGTATAGCGCGATCAGAAAATTCGCCGAGACCAATACCCAGCGTTAATCCCGCGTCGTGTTCTGCTATTCGNCGAAGTTCNGNCGCNTCGACATTNCCGGTGAGGACGGTNGTAACAGAGTTGGAGCGGCATCCGGGGTCNGCAACGTTAAAGGAAAATCCATCGTCGGTTTCCCAGGCTTGAACGGCTGCTCGAACGCCGTCTGCAAGGATCTGATGCCTGGCCCACACATTTTCAAGTCCTTCCTCGAACAGCATGTCGAGCGCCTCACGCATCGCCCATAAATGTTGGATGGGAGGNGTGCCGCAATAAATCTTGTAATGCTCATCCGGATCCGTCCTCGGACCCCAATCGAAATAGCCGCTTCGCAAATCCGCGCTTTCGTAAGCAGCAAGCGCTTTTTCGCTCGGGAACACAAATCCAAGCCCTGGCGGGACCATCAGTCCTTTCTGGCTGGCCGCAACGGTGATGTCCACACCCCATTCGTCGTGTTCATACAACTCGCACCCCAGAGAAGCGATGCAGTCGACCATGAGCAAAGCGGGATGTCCCGCAGCGTCAATNGCCGCTCGGATCGCCGGGATGTCGTTGCGAACCGACGTCGCCGTATCCACTTGAACAACCATGATCGCCGCTATTTCCCTGGATATGTCAGCCTTTAGATGCTCCTCGACCGCCGCTGGATCGACCGGGTNAGGGTCAAGTCCAGGCAGAATTTCAGTCTTCACCCCCGAGGTTTCGGCCATCTCGCCCCAACCGACAGCGAAGCGCCCGGACTCAAGCACCAGCACCTTGTCACCTCGAGACAAAGTGTTGCTGATGACCATCTCCCATGCCCCGTGACCGTTCGAGACGGTGATGTAAACCGGCTGGTCTGTCCGGGCGATTTTCCGCAAATCTTCCTGCACGCTATAGGAGGTGTCGACTAGTTCTCCCTCGTAAATGTTCGGCATCGGNCGCTGCATCACTGCNAGCACACGATCCGGTATCACCGAAGGACCCGGAATCGAGAGCATAGGTCGACCATGACTCAGTGACATTTCTTTACCCCAACCACGAAGTGAGCGTTGTGCGCGTTGTCGAAGGGTACATCTGCATCCAGCGCGTCCACCAAGATCTCTTCCATCAGCGTCCGTTTTCACCGCAGCGTAGGCTGTCGGTATTCCAAGCGAGAACGAACACCGGAGGGGACGCCGTGAGTGACGCACTGCTTCACGCTTTTAGCCTGCCGAGCAAATCTGAGGCCGACTTCATCAATATCGTCAGCGCGAAAGACTGCACCCTGACAGACGACAACGGGAAGCAGTACATCGATGGGATGGCGAGTCTTTGGCTCTGCCAGATCGGCCACGGCAACGCCAAAGTGATCAACGCGATCAAGGATCAGCTCGACCAGTTGCAGACCTACAACACTTTTGACCCCTTCACCAATGAACCTGCTAGGCAAGCAGCTGAGGCGATACGTCGAGTGTCACCGCATCCCCAAGGAAGGGTTTTCCTCGGATGCTCTGGCTCCGAAGCGATCGACACCGTCCTAAAGCTTTCGCGCATGTTTCACCAACGTCGAGGTGACTCTGAAAGACAAATCATTGTGCGCCGAACCAGCGGCTATCACGGTGTCAACGTTGGTGGAACAAGTGTCCAAGGAATCGAAGCTAACCGCGTTGGGTGGGGCGAGCTTCTTCCTCACGTGATGGAGATTCCGAATGACGACATCGAGGAAACAGCAAAGCTATTCGCGCAGCACGGTTCAAAAATCGCTGCTGTCATCTGTGAACCGGTCCAAGGTGCGGGAGGAGTGATTATGCCCCCCGACGGCTACCTCGAAGGGCTACGTCGCTTGTGTAATCAGCACGGCGCTTTGTTGGTATTCGATGAGGTCATCTGCGGGTTTGGTCGAACGGGTCAATGGTTCGCAAGCCAAACCTTCGACGTGACGCCCGACATGTTGACATTTGCGAAAGGTGTGACTTCTGGTTATCTACCTTTGTCGGGTGTAATCATTTCTCAAGCCCTAAGCGATGAATTAGTCAGTGACGAGACAGCAAAATTCATGCACGGATACACCTACTCCGGTCACCCGACCCCAGCCGCCGCAGCCATAGCCAACATTCAGGTAATCGAAGAGCAAGGGCTAGTAAACGCTGCGCAACGGATCGGACAAAGAATGAGCGAAGGTTTTGCTGCTTTGCTCGGTGACGGAATGATCGAAAGTTTTCGAGGAATTGGTGGAATCTGGGCGTGCGAACTCGGAGAAGACGCAGTCCCAGCCCGCGATGCGATGGTTAACAACGGTGTCGTGTGTCGACCAATAGGCGAGGCGCTGGCGTTNTGCCCGCCCCTCATTATCACCGATGATGAGATCGGCACGATCTTCGACACTTTGAGCGAAGTTCTCAAGAAACGGTCTGGTACTTAGCGAATCGACTGAAATTGTTTACGAAGGTCCATCCGCGATTCGCTCGTGGTGATGAATCACTTCATCAATCACAAACCGCAAAAATTTCTCCGAGAATTCTGGGTCCAGTCCCGCATCTTCGGCAAGTTTCCGAAGACGTTTGATTTGTTCTTGCTCNCGCGACGGATCAGCTGGTGGCATTCCAGAATCTGCTTTGTACTGACCAACGGCCTGGGTAATGCGAAAACGTTCCGCGAGCATGTGGATGAGCGCAGCGTCGATATTGTCGATGCTGCGGCGAAACTCGGAAAGTTGACTGTCGGCCATCGGTAACGTTTCTAGTCGCTGCAGCGCACCAAGGCATTCGTTTAACTCAGAACCATGAACACTGGCTAAACCCATTGACCTAGTGCTAGGCCATGGCCGTGACAGACACCACCATCCGGTTCGCTCGCGCGAACGATGCTCAGACGATTCACAACTTCATTCAAGGCTTGGCCCAATACGAGCGAGAACCTGAAGCCGTGGAGGCCACCCCGGAAAGCATCAGGGCTCAGNTGCAGTCGCAGCAGCCACCTTTCGAATGTCTCCTAGCNGAAGTAAATGGTGAAGCTCGGGGTTTTGCCCTGTTCTTCCACAATTATTCGACNTGGAGGGGCAAACAGGGGATTTATCTTGAGGATCTCTATGTTCCCGAACAGCACCGCGGCGTCGGGATCGGAGAATTGTTGCTCGCGACACTCGCCCGAATTGCAGAGACACGCGGCTGTCCAAGGTTGGAATGGCAGGTCCTGGATTGGAATACACCGGCGATCAACTTTTACGAAACCCTCGGGGCAAAAGTCATGAACGACTGGTTACCTTGTCGGCTGCAAGGACCTGAACTGAGCGCACTAGCGATCAAAGGGGCTACCGTCACTTGATCATGAGTGATGATTACAACCTCAAAGGGAAGACCGCGGTGGTCGGTGTCGGCGAAACGACCTACTACAAACACGGTCAATCTCCTGATCCCGAATTCGTTCTGGTGTTAAAGGCCATCCTCGAAGCCTGTGAGGATGCCGGGATCAGCCCAAAAGAAATCGATGGGTTTTGCTCCTACTCCAATGACCGGAACGACCCACCGCGACTCGCTAACGCCTTAGGGATTCCCGAATTGCGTTACTCCAACATGCAATGGACAAGCGGTGGCGGAGGAGCCGCTGCTGCTGTCCAGAATGCTGCCGGGGCGATTACGGCTGGATCGGCAAACGTCGTTGTCGCGTATCGCGGCTTGGCGCAAGGTGAATTTGGGAGATTTGGACGAAGCGGGGGTTCACGGCCGGTGAGCGGCGGTGCGGCCTACACATTGCCTTACGGCATGATGAGCGCGGCTCAGATGTACGCGATGCGCACCACACGCTTCATGCATGAACATGGCGTCGGGCGGGAGGCTATGCGTTCCATAGCACTGGCCTGCTATCACCACGCCCAAAACAACCCTCGCGCTGTGATGAACGGCCGCACTCTTGATGCCGAAACCTACGACGCATCGCGGTGGATTACCGAACCCTACAGATTGTTTGACTGTTGTCTCGAAAACGACGGGGCCGCTGCCATGATCATTACTCGCAGTGATCGTGCGATGGATCTGGCGAAGGAGCCGGCGATGGTGCTCGCTGCGCAGCAAAGCGGCGGTCACCGTTCAGGTGCCACGGTGGAAAATGCGACTGATTACGTGACCTCTAGCTTCAAACCGGCGGCGAAATACCTGTACGAACAGGCCGGGGTAACCGCTCAAGACGTCGACGTCGTTCAAAGCTACGAGAACTTCACTGGNGGGGNNGTAATGAGTTTGATCGAACACGGGCTCTGTACCTATGAAAACGCCGACGACGTACTGACATTTGACAATTTGCGGGCAGACGGAGGCAATCTTCCTCTTAATACCAGCGGCGGCAACCTCGCCGAGTGCTACATGCATGGTCTNGGCCTTCAAATCGAGGCNGTACGACAAGTCCGCGGCGAGTCTCACAATCAGGTTCCCGATGCAAAGGTGGCTCTCGCCAACGCGGGTCCAATGGTCGCGGTCGCTTCCACCGCAATATACGGAACCCAGGAGACGTTGGGATGAACAGGTTCACCGCAGACGCCCATTTGCCCGGCCTCAGACAGCCAGCTCCNGCTAACGACGGACTCGANGCCCCATTTTGGGAGGGCACTCGAGCTCACGANCTACGGGTTCAGCGCTGCAGTNCCTGCAACATTCATCAGTGGGGCCCTGAGTGGATGTGTCACGCGTGCAACTCGCTGGATCTTGATTGGGTAACGGTAGATCCGGTAGGTCGGATTTATAGTTGGCAACGTCCGCACCATCCGGTGCACAGGGCTCTCTCGGACCGGGGTCCGTACATCATTGTTTTGGTCGAATTACCGCACGCAGACGATATCCGNATGGTNGGAAACCTTCTCGGTGATCCACTACAGGAAATCGAAATCGGCGCACCTGTTTCAGTTGTCTTTGAAGATCACGATGATGGAGCCCCTGATTTCACCTTGGTCCAATGGGAAGTCGCTTCACACATTTGACCCTAAAGGCACCGAGGCGGNCGACTCATTTGTCGGCCACCACGATGCGATTTAGTTTTTTCGATCCGGGCGAAGCTCTAACCGGTTATAGCGTCCAGAGTTTCTTCACTTGGGGCGAAGTAAAAAGAGCCTGAGGCCGGGTTCGAATAATCGGTCATGGCGTCGCGTGCGGCGGCGCCGTCCAATCCGTACATCAAGCGCAGACGCTCCCGCAGCGGCGCCTGGTCTTTACAAAACGCCATGAAATAGAGTCCGACGGTTCCGTCGTGGAACGCGTAGGGAGTTGAACGTCGTGCTATCTCGTTTCGCTTGGCCGACGCCTCGTTGCCATGGTTGCCGTCTTCGCGCAGTTCAACGTGACTCAGATGGCTATATGCCTCCTGGCTCTCAGTTTTTTCAATACCCGGGAACTTCTTTCGACCGAAGTTCTTTTCTTGCTGCTCGTCAGACAAAGCATTCCAACTNTCNAGGTCGTGCACCCATCTTTGAGCGATGATGTGGCTTCCGCCCGCGCCGGGCGCTCCATCAGGGACGATCGCTGCAGCNGGCTGATCCTCATCAGCTGGGTTGCCGGTACCGTCTTTAAAGCCGGTCATGTCAAGCGAGTCGCCATAGATAAAAGTGGGTGTTTCGCGGGCAACAGCCATGTGGCCTTCCAGCGCCGTACGTGCGTCGTATTGGGCTTTCCAGACTTTGTCTTTGTCGTCGTGGTTAAGCCATAACAGCAACTCTTCTTGGGTCCCTTTGGCCTCGCGCCCTGAGCCGTCCTCTGACTCAACTGTGACGTACGCCTGAAAGTCGTCAGGTACGTCGTCGGTCAGATCCGGCAAAAGTCCGGGTCCGATACCGAGTGTCAAATTGATGTCCTCGGCGGCGCAGGCGGCTCGAAGATCTTGCAATACCGACTTGATGACACCGAGGTCCGCNCCTTCGGTGCGGCTGAGGTGCACATACCACTGGTTCTGACCCATCCCATTAAAAATGGCCCTTTGAGGTGTCGCCATGTTCACTCCTTCGTGCTCGTGAGCGTGCTTCTCGGATCGTAGGCTACTTTGAATGCTTTCGTCAGGCCCAAACAACCTTTCGCTGGGCTTTTTGTTGGACTATGGGAAGATTAAACATGGCCGCTTACGCAACCGAACTACCGATTCGCCCCGATCTTGACGCTTCTCATGCCGAGGTAGCTAGACGTTGGGCAACATCTGGCGCTTGGTGGTCCGGAGCGGAGCGACTGGCCATGGTTGAAGAGGTTCGACGCGCACGAGATGGCGATCAACTGGCGCCTTGGGTGTCGCCAAGCCAGATCGACGGCCTTATAGCCGAAGATCACGTGCTTCCATCTGCCGCCGTCGACGCGATCTGGCGACTGACGAACCACCCGGGCACTTTGACTGCCGAGTGGCACGCGTCAATATTGAGTCAAGGGGTTAACCCAGAGGCCTATGTCGAACTCGTAGGGGTGGTGTCTCAAGCGAACGCTGTAGACCGCTTCGCGGACGCGCTGAATCTCACACGAGTTGATCTGCCGGAACCGTCGTTCGACGAGCCGCCACAGTTAACCAACGATTCCGCCACAGTCACTTCGCATTGGGTTCCTACTGTCCCAATAAAAGGGCCCAACGTNGTNAAGGCGCTGAGCGCTGTTCCCTTTGAAGGCGATTCAATGAACCTTCTCTTAGAAGCCCAATATGTGAAAATGGGCTCATTGTTGGGAGACCTCGTTTCAGACCAAAACTCACTCACTCGTATGCAGGTAGAAGTACTCGCCGCGAGGACATCGAAACTCAACGAGTGTTTTTACTGAACGACGAGTCATGCTCTCCTGCTCGGTCTGAGCGGAATGAACCAAGATACCCAGGTTAGTTTCGAAGCCGTTGATGGTTCAGAAGCCGGAGATGGCGGCGTTGAACACGGCGCGTTGCTATCACGTTTGTGTGAAGCAATCTTCTCTGGAGACGCCGACCATTTGGCGTCGGTTCGCGACGATGTACTTGAAGTAGCTGGCGCGGATGTTTTGGTGGACGCGGTCGCTGTATCGGCGAACTTCTACATGATGACTCGCATCGCGGACGGAACAGGCACTCCGTTGGACGCAGGCTCAATTGAACCGTCAGCTGAGATTCGCGAACTTGTCGGAGTAAACAATTTCACGTCCCGTCGCGAGGCGCATCTCTGATCTTGCTGTCAAAGGTCACCCCAACGGTCAGCAGTATTCCGGCGAGCGCAAGCAAACCTGACATTCCTACGACTTCGGCAAAGGTGGGCACGAATACCTCCGATGCGGTGACATCGTCAATACCTAGGGAACGAGCTCGACGATCTCGAAGACCTACGAATGCTGTGTTCCAAATCGCCAATCCGCCCACTAGGCCCGACGTTCGAACCATTTGAGTCATACCTCCAGCGACTCCTTGCTGAGAACGAGGTATGGACGCCATGACGAAGCTCATGTTGGGGACTTGGAAACTACCGAGACCGATCCCCACCATGCTCAACGCCGCGACCAACACGATCAGGTGCGTATCGGCATCAGCTCGGCTGAAAATGATCAGGCCAACCCCCTGTGATGCCAGTCCAAATCGGGTCAGGGCCCGGAGTCCGAGCCGATTTGTTAGCCGACCGGCAAGCCAGGCTGCACCGGCTGTCGTCGTCGGCGCTATACCCAAAATCAGCCCTCCTGAAATCGAGCCGTGACCTCGGACGTCTACAAGGAAGTAGGGACCTAAAAACCACAAGCTGAACATTGAGGCGTTGGCGAGTGCGTTCAGGAGATTGGCTTGCCCGAAGCCCGGTCTGCGAAACAGCCCTAATTCCACCAGCGGGAGCGACGCCCGTTTTTCAACGGCAAAGAAAAGAACTAACACCAGTACAGCAACGCATCCAAGAATCGCTGTACGCGGTGTCAACCAACCCCAGGTCAGCCCTCGACTCGCTACGAACAGTGCCAAACCGAGACCGCCCGCGAGCGTCGCGGCCCCAAAAAGGTCCAGCGGTTGACGGGTGATCTTCGATGGTCGACGGTGCAACCCTGAAGCTATGGCAATTACAAACACAATCACCATGTACGGGACCCGGAAGAAATAGACCGACGGCCAGTCCCAGATCTTTAGCAGCATTCCTCCGAGAGGCGCACCGAGCGCTAGCCCTATCGCGCTGGCCATCGCGTACACACCCAATGCTCGAGGCTGTCGCTCCTCGCTGACCGACAGAGTGACTAGAGCCGGGGCGGCACCCAAGATAAGCGCCATGGCAGCGCCTTGGCTGACTCGGGCCAGTAAGAAAAGAGGAAACGACGGCGCCAGCGCGCAGGCGAAGAACGCGGCACCTTGTAACGCGATGCCAACGACGGTGATCCGGCCGTGACCCACTCGGTCCGCCAGTCGACCCGCGGGGAGAAGGAGGACCGAATAAGTGAGAACGAAACTGACCACGACCCACTGGATCTGTGACACATCAATGTCAAACGCTGCCGTGATGGCAGGAAAAGCGATGTTGACTGATGTGTCGAGGCCGCTAAGTAGTCCGCCTAAACACGCGACAACGAAAGGGCCGCGGCGCTCCATTGTTTAACCCTCGGCTGCTGCCTTCATACCGAGAAGGGTTGCNGTAATGCTTTCTCGGGCGTTGGCGGACCGCATTTCGACCTCACTTTCTCCATTTTCGACCATTATCGGAGAGAGATTCATCAAGGCCCATGACTCGGTAAGTGTTGTGCNGTCATTGTTGGCNTCGAGATCGTAGCGCCAGTGCACGAAGTTCATCGCAGTGCCGCCGGTTACGAAGGCGAAGCTTCGGTTCTCTTCACGTTCGGTGATCTCTACCAATGCCTTCCATTCGTCGTCGCCCCGGCGGTTGATCCCTACGAATTCATCGCCGACTTTGCCTGTCCCAGGGACGCCGTCCTCATTCTTTCGCCAATAGCCGCCTGTGTTCTCCGAACTCCACTCGCCATACCGTTCCATGTCAGTAACCAAAGCCCACACTGTTTCGGGTAAAGCTGCAATTTCGATTGACTCGCTGTGACTCATGATTGGTTCGCTCATGCTTCAGAGTCTGACAGGCCTCGACCGGTGCTGCCGCTTCATGTTCANACGAACTGTGAGAGGAACTCGAGAACAATGGTGTTGGTCTCTTCGATGGCTTCCAGTTGCACCCAGTGCCCCGGACCGTCGATGATGTGCACTGACCGCAGGTCTTCAAAATGTTCTTCGCCGGTTCTTCCCCCGGTCATCTGGCGAACCGGATCTTCTGAACCGGTGATAAAGACCGCCGGTTGCGCGATCTTGCGACCTTCTAGTTCGACTGTGTCTTCCAAAAAGGTCGGAATGTTCCGATACCAATTGAGTCCTCCGCGGAACCCCGAATTGGTGTAGGCCGCCACGTAGTAGTCAAGATCTTCGGGCGTCATCCAGGCCGGTAGCTCAGCGGGCGGAGCGGGGCTAGCTTCCAACATCGTTTTCTTACCCGTGGGACTGACTCGCGGCCCGGAATCTCCGGAGGCTGACAGGTGCAAAGTCAACAGTGAGGTTCTGACATCGGCTTCGAAATGAGCTTCAGCGCCACCAACATTTTCGCAAAAGAACGCCCAGTAAAAGAAATTGTCTCCCCAGAATTCCTGAGTGCACCATGCCGGATCCAAATTGCGTCCGTAGGGCACCGACATCCCTACAACGGCGCGCACTCGGTCGGAGTACAGCAACGCAACGTTCCAGCCAACCAGCGCACCCCAGTCGTGGATCATGAGGGCGTACTCGTCATAGCCCAAAGCTGTAGCTAACCCATCAACATCGGCAGCCAATTCACGAACCCGGTAGTCACTAATTTGTGGGGGGCAATCGCTGTACCCATACCCGCGTTGATCGGGGACACAAACCTTCCAACCCTGGCTCACCAGTGGGTCAATCTGATGTCGCCACAAGTACCAACATTGGGGCCAACCATGCAGCAAAATGATCAGAGGCCCATCACCTTCGACAACGCAGCGCAGTTTCACGCCATTGGTCTCGATTATTTCGAAGTGTCGATCCGCCAAAGCCACCAAGTACCCCTTTTCTCGTCANCGACTAGCCTCTCACAACTACTCTGCGGCGATGAACTATGACTCGATCGTCTATGAGGTTGATGAGGGTGTCGCCCTCATCACACTCAATCGTCCTGAGCGCTTAAACGCTTGGAACGCTCACATGGCTGCTGAACTTGGTTCAGCACTGGCGGCAACTCAAACTGACGACGCCGTCAGAGCCGTCGTGATAACGGGCGCCGGGCGCGCATTCTGCGCTGGCCAAGACCTTTCGGCGGGCGGAGACACTTTCGCCGACAACCCTGACGCGAACCCCCACGAACAAGGAACTCCGAGCACTATGCCTTGGGATGTTCCAAAACCCGTTGTAGCCGCTATCAACGGTCACGCTGTCGGAGTTGGCCTGACCTTCCCCTTGACGTGCGACGTTCGATTTGTTTCCGAAGACGCGAAACTTCAATTCGCGTTCGTGCGCCGGGGCATCGCCCCCGAGTTGGGCTCAACAAAGCTGTTAAGTCACATGGTGGGTTTACAAGTAGCCAGTGACTTGCTCATGTCTGGAAGGTTCTTCTCAGGTGTCGAAGCGGCACAGATCGGACTTGCTGCGCGCGCGTTGCCAGGAGACCAGGTTCTTGATGCGGCTTTGGAATGGGCCCGCGACGTCGCNCGCAACGCGGCCCCAGTATCGGTCGCAGTAACAAAGAAACTGATGTGGGAAAATCTGCGCCCCGAGATCAGTGCAACCTTCCAACAAGAACTTCGTTTGATCCCGTGGCTAGGAAGCCAACCCGACGCAACCGAGGGCGTCATGCACTTTATGGAAAAACGCGCCGCGTCTTGGTCGGGAAGCGTGACCGATGACATGCCTGAGATGGATGTCTAGACGACGCTACGATCCGACCGATTGCAGCTAGACGAGGACCAGCACAGTCACTAGCACCACGGCGACGGCTGCCAANGCTCCGCCAAGCCCCAAGAACACGGCGACTAACGCAGGAACCAGAGAATTTTCGTCTTCCACGTCGGCTCCTAAGTCCGGTTCAACGGATCCACACGATAGCCGATCGTTGCTCTCGGTCCTTTCTCGAGACGCGGGGACCTATTCGTGTGGAATTATGCGTGTGACCGCCTATATCGAGAGGGTGTTTCGAAGTGGACTTCGACTACAACGAGAAAACACTTGAGCACAAAGAAAAGCTCGAGTCCTTTATGGAAGACAACGTGTACCCAGCCGAACAAGAGCATCACTCGTTCGTGGAAGATCCTTCCAACATGTGGCAACAACCGCCAATTGTCGAAGAACTGAAAAGTAAAGCTCAGGCCGCAAAAATCTGGAACTGGTTTCTACCTGCGGAATACGCGGAATGGAGTCCAGGGTTCACCAACNTNGAGTACGCGCCCCTCGCCGAGGTCATGGGTCGAGTTCCCTGGTCGTTCGAAGTATTCAATTGTTCGGCACCCGACCGGGGAAACATGGAGGTACTTGTCAAATACGGGACCGCAGAACAACAAGACCAGTGGCTGCGCCCGCTGATGGAAGGCCGTATTCGGTCGACTTACGGTATGACCGAACCGCAAGTGGCATCCTCCGACGCAACGAACATGGAGCTCCAAATTGATCGCGACGGTGACCATTACGTGCTCAACGGCCGCAAATGGTGGAGCAGCAACATCTACCATCCGCTATGTGAGTTCGTGATCACGATGGGCGTCTCCAACCCCGACAATCCTCGGCATCAGCGCCACTCGATGGTCATTGTCCCCAAAGAAACTCCGGGCTTAGAAATCGTGCGTCCTCTTTCGGTTTTCGGTAACTTCCACTCCCCGCAGGGACACGGAGAACTGGCGTACCACGATGTCCGGGTTCCCATCGACAACATCATTCTCGGCGAAGGCCGCGGCTTTGAGATCGCTCAAGGACGATTAGGTCCTGGGCGTTTCCAATATGCAATGACCAACGTTGGAATGGCTCAGAGAATGCTCGATCTCATGTGTGCTCGGGTCGAACAACGCGAGGCATTCGGCAACAAGCTGTCAGAGTTTTCGTCAGTTCGACAAGACATTGCTCGAGCGCGTTGCTCTATTGAACAGGCTCGCCTCCTCGTGCTTAAGGCGGCTGCAGAAATGGACAAATCTGGGGCAAAAGGAGCCCGGGATTTCATTTCAATGGTGAAGATCGTTGGTCCCAAGTTGGCTCACGATGTCGCTGAGCGCGCTATGCAGATATTTGGAGGCAAGGGAGTGAGCGGTGATACACCGATCGCCGAAATGTTCGTGATGGGCAGACTGATGCGAATCGCCGACGGTCCCGATGAAGTTCACATGAACCAACTAGCCAAGCTCACCATGGCCCAAGCCGAAATTGCCCGACAAGCGGGTAAAGGCGGCGTCGAATGGTTCGGCGACTGACAAGGAGGCATGTAGTGACTCAACTAGTGATCGACGGGGCGACGACAGCTTCTACCCCAAATGGCTGTGCGGACCAAGCGGCTGCTTTCGAAGAAATGCAACTTAACGCGGCCTGGACATTTGAGGCTTCTCACGATCCGTTTCTGCCGTTGGCTATAGCGGCAGAACGAACGAACACGATTGAGCTAGGTACCGCAATCGCGGTCGCTTTCGCCCGTAACCCCATGACGTGTGCCGTCACCGCGTGGGACCTGCAACGTCTCTCCAACGGTCGTTTTATTCTCGGACTCGGAACGCAAATCAGGCCTCACATCACGAAGCGATACAGCGAAACATGGTCTCAACCCGCTATTCGGATGCGCGAATACATAGCTGCACTTCACGCGATTTGGGACAACTTCCAATCCGGAGAAAAACTCGACTTTCGAGGAGAGTTCTACACCCATACCCTGATGACCCCATTTTTCAGCCCCGGTCCGTTAGAAGGCGATCGGCCAAAGATTTATGTCGCCGGAGTCGGACCCAAGATGGTTGAGACTATCGGTCACTCTGCCGATGGGTTTTTTGTTCATCCATTTCATACGCCAGATCACATGGAAGCCGAGACGCTTCCGGTATTGCGGGCCGCGGCCCAATCGGCGGGTCGCGACGAGAACGATGTGACGATTGCTTGTCTCACGATCGTCGCTATGGGTCGTGACGAGTCCGAGGTTGCGGATGCTCGTCAGAAAGCGGCGGCGCAACTCGCGTTTTATGGCTCAACCCCAGCGTACGCGGGGGTTCTCGAATACCACGGATATGAGCACCTGCAGCCAGAGTTGAATCAACTCTCGAAACAGGGCGCCTGGAGGGAGATGGCTGAGAAGATTGACGACGATCTTGTAGATCTGCTGTGTGTTTCAGGCACCCCTTCGGAAGTCGGCGCCAAGCTCAAAGAACGTAACCAGTTCGCTGATAGGTCAACGATGATGTTTTACGGGCCACCTCCGGACCCCGACGCTGTGGCAGATACGGTGAGGGCCGCTCGCGCGTAGCCATCTATAACGTCAGTTAATTCTGCTCGTACATCGGGGTCACCACTGCCCTTGCGAGGGTAGTTCCGAACATATTGAAGCCGCAGATAGCAGCAGACGTGTCTTCTGTAATAGGTAGCGACGCGACGTTGAGGGCATGTACCGCGAACATATAGCGATGCGCCCCGTGGCCGGGCGGAGGGGCTGAACCCAAATAACCGAACAAGCCGGCATCGTTCTTGAGTTGTTTGGCGCCTGCCGGGAGCCGTGACCCATCCTGGGAACCCGCCCCGGTCGCCAACTCAGCGACATCCGCGGGAATGTCGTACACAATCCAATGCCAAAAGCCGCTGCCGGTTGGAGCGTCCGGGTCAAAACATGTGACGACATAACTTTGGGTGTCTCCCGGCGCTCCGGTCCAGTGAAGATGTGGAGATACGTCTTCGCCTCCGGCGCCGAAGATCCCTGAAACCTGAGGCATGGGAAGCATTTCCCCTTCGGCAACGTCATCGCTGGAGAGTTTGAAGGCCGCGACTTCGGGAAGGAAGTCGTAGGGGTTGGGGGGGTTGTTCATGTCGTGTCTTCGCCTTCATTGAGTAAACGTTGCGCTGTTCTAACTTAGGTCTGCGGCCTCAGCGAATGCTCGGATCTCTCGTTCGATGTCGCCCATCGGCTGAAATGCGACCTCTGTGATGCCTTGCTGTTCGAGTTCATGTATTCGTTCTGGAACCTCGGGCGCGTGCAACGTAAAAGGTGAAAGGAACATCGATTCTCCGACCACCACTTCGCGGTCGATGGCGTTCATGTTCGTGAGATGCCCAGAATGAACATGCAGATGACGTTCGTCTTCTGGGACTTGATCTACTAGCTGAGCGAATTTGTCTGCGTTCGGCAGCATCGACAGTCTTTCGTCGTTCTGCTCCAAAAAAGCGTGGTATGCGACACTGACCCACGGCCCGGCGGTCTCGATGACGCGCCTGGAGTCCACGGTTTCGGTGGGCTCCATCACCGTCCCGCTCGTCAGCAAAATTACGTCACTTAAATTGCCGTAGTTGGCGTCTGCTCGCGGGCGTGAGGTGAACACTCCGCAACCCATATCGGCAGCAGCGGTGAGCCCACGAGGGCCGTTGACGCCCAGAATCCATGGCACTTCTATGGGTCGATCTGGAGCCTGCTCGTCCCAATGCAGCATCGAAATTGGTTTGCCGTCGTACTCAACGGTTTCACCTCGCAGGAGCGCTTGAACAATCCCGATCATCTCCGGGAAGTCGGTCCATTTGAGCGGCTTTTGTCCCATCGCCCGGCGGCCGGTGAATCCAGTTCCCGCCCCAATGATCACCCGTTCCTGACCCACTAAACCAACAAGAGTCGCTATTGCGGCCGCGGTCACCATCGGATGCCGTAGTGATGGGATGAGGACGCCAGGTCCCAGCTTGATCTGTCGGGTGCGTTTCGCNGCTAAGGCCAAAGTCATCCACACATCGAGTTGGAGAGCCGGGGTGTCGTACACCCAGGCTGTTTGGTAACCCAATTGTTCTGCGAGGTGAATATGATCCGGCGTTTCGGAAACGGGTGGAAAAGCGACAGAGATCTTCATCCCGATATTTCATCACGGAACGGGTAGGCGGATCTCTGTTAAACACGTCTCGAGGTGTCTAGGTGCCAGGTTTCTTACTCAAGAACGCGATCGCCACTCCGGATCCCGCCGCTTTAGAGACGGTTGCGATTCGACGGTGTGGTTGTACAGCGGCTTTTATCGGGNGGAGAAGCCCACCCAGTAGCGCGGCTGTGGCGTCAATGTCGTCGACGGTTATTACTAGGCCCCACAGGTCCCAGCGACGCGATGGATCAAGTACTGGGGGGCCGATGAGTTCAAGCTCTAAATCCCTCATTCGGGTCGTGGATCGGAGCATCNNTTTGTCCGGAACTCCGAACGGTTGCGGGTCGGTCATTGAGACCCCCGTAGCTGCGACGGCAGCCATTCCTTCGTGGAACACCGGAACCGAGAGAACCAAGTGATCGATGCCTATGGAGTAGTTGNGGTGTGGCGCGGCGTGTTCAGGGATCGGTTGTTCGACAACGCTGGTTGGGATTGAACCAAAATCTGTCGAAGACGAACCGCGCAGTACCCAACTGTGAATTCCTGGCTCGTCTCCGACGAAGACGATGTCAACCGTTCCGATACGACATCTGTTCTTCTCGACGTTAAATCCCATCTCTTGCCAGGTCTCAGGTTGATCGCCAACGTGTAGCTCCGCGATCGATGGGCCCGAAGGATGATTCACGATCGGCCTTCTGTGCGCCTCGCGTTCTGAAGGGCTTGGCGCAACAAGAACTCGATCTGTGCGTTGACGCTACGAAGTTCGTCAGCCGCCCATTTCTCAATGGCCAGATGGACTTGGGAATCAAGCCTTAGGGGGTACGCCTTGCGGGCCACGATCTACTGGACAGAGTCGGCGTTTACGGCGGGTCGCGTATGTAACCCGCTCGTCAACGCGACAAGTAGCTTGCTGACCATGAGGAGCTTCTCGTCCTCATCTAGTTCGACGCTGTCAACTTCGAAGTTTTTGATGCCNGCCATACCCATCAGTTCGTAAGAACGTCGAGCACGGTGCGCCATCCGCCGCCCTGTTCGGCCGCCCGGAACAGGTCGGTGTAGCCGCAGTTCTTGCAGCTGATGTAGTCGAACTTGTGGTTTTGAATATTGAAATACCTTGAGGCGCCTCCTCCTGTGGTNCGAATTACTCCGGTGTCTGCTTCTCGCCCATCGCATTTGGCGCAGGTCCACTGTTGCCTNGTCGTCATAGCCCCTACCCGATTCACATGACTTGATATGTANTACATATCATANAAATATCANTTGTTAAGGTTTGCTTGCTACGTCATGTGCNCCTTGAGCAAAGTCCTGTTGGCCGTGCCAAGATGCAGCTATGAGCGACCCAGTTATCGTTACTGAGGACCTTGGCAGAGTAAGAGTCATCACCATTAATCGTCCCGAAGCGTTGAATTCCATGAACAACGCTGTGTTCGGGGGAATTCGAGACGCACTTGGCAGCGTCGAAACCGACGACACAGTGGCAGTCGCGGTCATCACGGGAGAAGGTCGAGCATTTTCTGCGGGTCAAGATCTTCAAGAAATGCAAGAGGGGCTCTCAGATGGAGAGGGCGGGGATCATCTTTTCCCTGGGATGCTCAAGCAACTCACCGAGTTCCAGAAGCCCCTTATCGCTGCAGTAAACGGACTCGGCGTAGGCATAGGCATGACCTTCCTCGCTCATTGTGATTTGGTGTTCATGTCAAATTCCGCTCGCCTTAGGACGCCGTTCCCTCAATTAGGGCTGGCACCCGAGGCCGGAAGTAGCTACACCTTCGCCACACGAATGGGTTGGCAGAACGCCGCATACGTTCTCATGTCGGGCCGTTGGTTTAGTGCTGAGGAATGTTTGGAGATGGGTCTGGTTTGGAGAGTAACCGAACCCGAAGAGTTGATGGTCGAGACAATGGCGGTGGCTCAGGAGCTAGCTGCGAACCCGATCCCGTCACTCATAGCGACGAAGCAGTTACTCATGGGGCCCGGCCGGCCCGAGGAGGCATGGGCCGCACATAAACGTGAAAATGCCGCGTACGCCGGACTCTTGGGAGCCCCTGCGAACGTCGAAGCGATAACCGCGTTTCTCGACAAGCGCGACCCAGATTTTTCGTCAATTCCTGGGATCTAGCTGTCTAATCAGGCTCTCGCAGCCATCGCGGCGGTCGGCTGCTGATCACCGAGTCAGCCTCAAGAACGTCGAGTTCGGATGCGCTCAATCCCAATAAGTCCGACAAGACCTNTCTGTTGTGCTCACCCCGATATCCCACGAATGGTTTGGCGCCCGCGTCCGCATCTCGGAATCNCCAGGGTGATTGAGGGACGTCGATCGTTTCACCTCTCCCTGTGTCTATCTCTACGAATGCTCCTCGTTCAGCTGCCCAGTCGGTTGCAGCCAGTTCAGGAACCGTTCGCACTTCGGCAGCCAACACCGCGCTGGGCCCGATCGCAGCCTCTACCGCTGCGGCGTTCTCTAATGTTGCTATGAACTCAGCAAGGATGCCTGTCAATGCATCGCGATTCGCTACTCGGTCCTCAATAACGGCGAAGCGGGGATCTTCAGCGAGCTCAGGACGTCCGATCGCTTCGACCATGTAACGAAACCCGTCGTTGGTTGTGATGTCAATCGTGATGCTGACATACCGACCGTTGGCCATTCGCAGGACAGGCGACCAGTTCTGACCACCCTTAAACCCAACTGCGGGGTCTTGCCCAGTCATCTCAATGGCGGCGAGGTCATTGACCATCAGCGTGCTTTCTGCCATCGATACTTCAACTTTTTGACCCTCTCCTGTTCGATCACGCAGGTGAAGAGCAGCAAGCACAGCTCCCAGCGCATGTAACCCGGCGTAGGTATCGGAGTGAGACATGGGGTCGTTTCGAGGTTCTTCTCCCCGACGTCGAGCCACCATCTCAGTCACTCCAGCTTCAGCATGAATCGCGGACGCGAATGCTCCTTGACCCGAACGCGTGTTGTTGTGACCCCAACCGCTGACCGACGCCATAATGATCTGCGGATTCACCTCTATCAGTTGGCCATAGTCGATATCCAACCTGGTCATGACCCCGGGTCGATAGTTCTCAAGAACGACGTCAGCGTGAGGAACCAGTTGGAGAAACAGTTCTCGCCCTGCCCTCGAGTGAAGATCGATCGACACGCATTCTTTTCCTGCGTTGTACTGCACGTAGTACGGAGATTGCCCGTCAACCCGTGGAACCATCAGCCGAGTCAAATCGCCGTCCGGGGGTTCAATTTTGATCACCCGAGCCCCTAAATCACTCAGGAGCCGGCCGCATATAGGTCCNGCTAGGGCTCTGGTCAGATCAAGTACCGTCACNTCGGAAAGCGGCTTTTCCATAGAAGTAAAAAACTAGCTTCTACAGCGAATGGTTTGCAGGGAGTCAACCATGGACAAAACGCTTACCCGTCCGATCAACAGGGTCTGGACCGAGGTTAAGAAACTCTGATCGCAAATGGTCCCAGAGGCTTAGGCGGTCCCAGTTCGCTTCGCACGGTCTGCCACTTTCGTCCAAGAACGGGTTAGGTAGCAACACTGTTATCAGTTGTTCTTCCGCGCCGTTNAATAGGCGAAGGCCCCAAGACACCGGCGCTCCATCTCGCAGATACCGGTACANCTCCGCCCGCTGACACGGTCTGATCGCGGCAACCTCCGGCTCGGTCGGATTCGACGGATCACCGATGGTGGGTCCGATGCAAACATGGATATGCCAGTCACCAAAGTCAAGCGTTGCGTACCCATCCAACGTTGTGATCCGAGGCGCGCGAGGAGCCTTTATTTCGTATGCGGCCCCTTGGATGATGGGTCCGAACTGCACCGTGTCCCAATGAACAAATACTTCCTTGAGCAGATGCAGCAGTGTTGTTTCCTCCGTCGGCAGGCTGAAAATTTCTACGAGCCCGTTGCCAGGTTCATCTACCAGTCGTCGCGTCGAGCTCACCGACGAATTACACCTCTATGCCGTACAACTCTGCTGCGTTGTCCTGCAGGATTTTTTTCTGGACTGCGGGCGAAAGTTGTTTGATTGCATCTCGCACCCTCTCGACGCTGTGAGGGTAGAGGCAGGTGGGGTGTGGAATATCAGTTTCGAACATGATGCGATCGGGTCCCAGATGTTCTATCGCTGGACCTAGCGTTTTCGATTCGAACCAGAAGCATCCATAAAATTGCCTTCTGAAATATTCGGATGGCTTCATCGAGAGATGCGCTAAGTGCTCGGGGGCAGTCTCACCACATTGGTAGTCCAATGCGTCGAGCAGGAACGGGATCCAACCCACGCCGGACTCAACGGAGACGAATTTGAGGCCGGGATAGCGTTCGGGCACATCACTGACCAGTAAGTTGACCATCCACCTCAACTGGCCCAGGAAGATAGCGGCGCCTCCGAGACTAATTTTTACGTCCCCTGACCATGTGTCATAGGGCACCGACCCAGACCAGTTGATGTCGCCCTCCGACGCGCCGATGTGGAAGTTGATCGGCATCTTCAAGGATTCACAAATTTCCCAAAATGGCCGCCACTCGGGTTGAGCGAAGTTCGGCATTCCTGAATCGTGGGGGTTGGAGCACATAACGATGCCCTTCGCTCCGTTTCGTTGCATGCGATCAACTTCGGCAACGCAGGCGTCGATGTCCCACCAAGGTACGAGTGCCATAGGCAGAATTCGATCTCCTGAACGCTGCTGTAGNTCAGTCATCCAGTCGTTGTAGATCTCGACGCAGGCGATGCGCAGTGCTTCGTCCTCCACACGCAGAAAGTTTTGGTTTCCGAAACCTCCCACATTGGGGTAGACGATGCCGTGGCTGATCCCCATCAGATCCATAAGGTCTAACCGGGCTTGGCAGTCATAACTTGCAGCGTGAACCATCTCGATGTCCGCTTTCAAAAACCGAAGTCCAAGCATTTTCTCGCCGTCCGGCAGAATTGCACTCACAGCTGAATCTCCGGCGATAGGTATATCGCCGTTGATCACCCACTTTCGTCGGCCGTTGTGCTCCTTGATTTGGGGCACCAAATCCTTGTACTTGGCCGGAGCCAAACTGGTCCATAGGTCATGCGGTTCGGACCAATGGGTATCAGAGTCGATAATGCTGATTCCCGGGAAAATCTCGCTCACTGCCGACGTCACTTCGGACCCCCTTCGATGCGAACGTCCGTCCGCCTAGAAGAACTCTAGTTCCAGCCGACCGATCAGACCGGCTCCAGATCAAACACCGTAGGACGAAGGCCTGCAGCTTCTTTTGTATTCAGTTGGTCGGGCGCTTTGACGACGGGTAGCAGGGTTTCCGCTGGGGATTCAGTGCTTGCGAACTCAACGGGCTTGGTGGGAATGGTGAGGAGGATGATGGCGCCGAGCAACGCCGTTNCGAAGACTGAACTGAGGGGAATGAGTCGAATCGTTGATAGATCGGCGAGGAACCCCACGATTGGGGGACCTATCAAGCTCCCGAAGCCCGAACACAGAAAGAGCATCCCTGTGACAGCACCGATTCCTGTCAGGCCGAAGTAGAACGCGACCACGTCCCCAGCTAACGCGACGAAACCTCCGTAGGTGAGGCCTAGAAGCGCCGCGAAGATCACTAACAGCGCGTAACGGCCATTCGCGATCATCCAGAAGAAATATGCGAGCGGCTGAGCTGCAAGAGCAATTTGTAATAGACGAACCGATCCCAGTTTCCCCGCGACTGCNGTGAGGAGGAGACGACCGAGAATGCTTGACGCGCCCACCACGCTCATTAAAAGCGCCGCTCTGGAAGGATTGATCCCATCGTCTTCAGCAAATTTGATGACAAACGCGAACGCACCGAGCAAGGCCATTGACATGAGTGCAAAGGCGGTGGTGAGTGTTTTGAATTCGCGGGTTCGTATCACCCTTCGGACGTGACCGTCAGGNCCACCTGGGGCTTGTGANGGTGATCGGCGGACGAGTAAAAGTCCGACGGCGAACACGATTGCGGAGATCAGCGCCANGATGCGATAGCTGCTCCGCCACCCCTCGCTTTCGATCAGCGCCTTAGCGAAGGGCACGAGAAGAAGAGTTCCAACTCCCGATCCGGTGGCCGCNACGCCTTGAGCTAACGCCCTGTATTTGACAAAAAAAGTGGCGACTGTCGAAAACAGTGGGGAACAGAAAATCCCACCGCCCACTCCGCAACCGACTCCGTAAACGATATAGCCCTGCCAAATCGCGGTCACGTACGAGGTGGCGACAAGACCGGCGCAAAAAAGAGCTCCCCCGACGATCAACAGGGGTCGAGGCCCATACGCATCTGACCATCGNCCCGAAATAGCGCCAGTCCCAAAAAACANAAACATCGATAGGCCGAACACGATCGACGTGGGTCCAAGGTTGGCGTCGAACTCATCAGCCATGGAAGTAACAAAAGCCCCGAAGGTATATAGAACGCCGAACGCGACGCCGTTGGCGATCGAGGCGCCGATAGCAACCGCCCAAGCACGCGGTGTATCGAAGTGGTCGGTGGCGTCGCTCATTCTTCAAGCCATCGTAAAGCTGTTACCTCTTTATTGCCCGCGCAAACCAAANGATCCCAGATCCTTTATCTCAGCGTTTTAACCGATCGGTCTGTGCCAAGCGATGAGTTCTGCCATGATGCTTTCGGCGCTAGGAGATTCAGTGGATCAAGATTCNGGTTTGCTGCGGGTTAACCCCGTCGGGTCGCTAGGACCCGGTGATCGACTTTTGGTTCTGCTCCACGGTTTTGGCGCGGATGAAAACGACNTGGCTCCATTCGTCCAACACATTGACCCTGACGGACGTTTCACATCTGTTTGTTTCCGGGCTCCCATAGACCTCGTACCAATTGGAGCTGCTTGGTACGAACGAAATAGCGAAGGAATCGTCGAGTCCGACACCTTTAGAGCTTCTGCCTTAGCGATCGACGCAACTATTGACGCTGTTTGCGCGGCCGGGGGCTTCGATCGGGCCGAAATGGTTCTCCTCGGTTTTTCTCAAGGATGCGCAATGGCTCTCGCGGTGGCGTTGCGGAAGGAAACCTCAGTCCGCCCTGCCGGCTTGGCGTGTTTGTCGGGCATGTTGCAGGAAATACCGGATTTCGAATACGACTTAACGACCCTTCCAACAACCTTGATACAGCACGGGACTCAGGATCCTATGGTTGCCATCGAGCGAGGGCGTCATATCCGCGACTTTTTGGTCGCGTCAGGCCATTCGCCGGATTATCTCGAATATCCGATGGGTCATGAGATCTCCGCGGCGTCATTGTTCGATTTGCGGGACTGGTTAGCGACTATATAAATCAAACTGGTTTCAGGTTGAATACGGTCGGCGGGAGACCCCTTGAACGCGGCGGATCCTGTGTTGTGGGCGCCTCCTCCTCGCCTGTGTTTTGACGCAAGTACAGGGTTTCAGGGCGGATCCGCAGGAATATTGTCATGAGAACAGCGCCCGTGATCACCGAAATTGTTATAGCGAGCGACGTACCCACCAATTCCGCAATCTCACCTAATGCGAGCATTCCTATTGGCAGGACGCCGATAGCGCTGCTCAACAGACCTAAGGCGCGACCGCGTCGTTCCTCGGAAACCGAATCCATTACCAACACAGCTTGGGTCGACGCGAACAGTCCCATACCGGATGCCGCGACAACCAAGAACACGGCCGAGGCGAGATACCACGGCGCTAGAGCAAATCCGATCATAAACAGGAAGGCCAGGTATGAACCGCACACATACATCAGTCCACGCCGTTGAGGTTGGTATCGGGCCATCGCCAACGACCCACCGAACATGCCAATACCCAGCATCGCTGCCAGGAGTCCCAGTAAGGCAGGGCCGACATCAAATTTGCCGCCGACGACCTGTAGAAGAGGACTGGAGGAAAAGAAGAAAAAGTTCACAAAAGCCGTGACGCCAAGGATCGACACCAGACTCTTTTCGGTCCGGAGCATTCGCACTCCATCGAGTAATGCAGAAACCCCCGCAGTGGCGACCTGCTCCATTCGCGCGATGACCGGTACCGCTGCGAAAGCACTAAATGAAACGATTTGCAAGGCCCCCATGACAATGAGCGCCCAACCGACACCGAAAGTTTGAATGAGGGTCCCGCCACCGACGGCACCTAATGCCAACGCGATTGCTCCGCCGCTCGCTTCTAGAGCCAAGGCATTGTCAATGTTTTCTGGCCCTACAAGGTCATAAACAATCACTCGCCGGCCCACCATGTCGAAGACCCAGCCGATGCCTGTTACGAAGAGCACCGGATAAACCATCCAAAGCCGTAGCTCACCGGCTAGCTCAATCGATCCAAGAAGAATGAGGCCGGGAATAGTGACAAAAAATTGGGATATCACTACGCGGCGTCGGTCGAATCGATCCGATATCCATCCCCCAACCACACCTCCAAATAGCAACGGAGACCAAAGAGCCACCCCTGCTAGTTGGACCATCCGAGCTGATCCGGTCAGTTCATTTACGATGAACGGGCCGACGAACGAAACTCCCCAGCGAGAAAGACCCCACGTCCAACCGGAGACAAGGATCAACGGAAAGTAACGGATTTTTAGTGCATCAAAAGTGGTAGTCACCTAGCGATGCATGCCACCGTCGACGGTGAATTCTTGCCCAGAGCAGTAGCTGGAATCGTCGGACGCGAGGAACAGCGCGACCGCTGCAACTTCAGATGGCTCAGCTTCACGCCCGAGGGGTATCGCACGCACCATCCGGTCTTTATCGAATTCCGAAGTCATATCGGTATTGATTAACCCTGGGTGAATGGAGTTCACACGGATGTTGTGCCGCCCCAATTCCAGCGCCGCGATCTTGCTCATTCCGCGAACAGCCCATTTGGTAGCTCCGTACGCCATGGACGCGAATGTGCCCTCCAGTCCCGCCACAGAACTGATATTCACTATCGAACCGGACCCTTGTTCAATCATTTGTGGCGCAACGGCCCGCATCCCATAGAAAACGCCGGTCTGGTTTATGGCGATGGTTTGATCCCAATCTTCATCGCTGGTGTTGACCAGTCGCGCTCCTCGCAAGATGCCCGCATTGTTGACTAATACGTCGATTCGGCCATGGTGAGAAATTACGTCCTCGACCACAACATCCCACGCTTCAGTGGATGAGACATCGTGGTGCAAAAACTCGACGCCGAGTGCCCCCGCGGTTCGACCGCCTTCGACGTCAAGCACATCGGTGATAACCACCGCAGCACCCTCGTCGCGGAACATTTCTGCTTCCGCCGCACCTTGACCGCGTGCGCCACCCGTTATCACAGCTACTTTGCCCTCTAGTCGTCCCATCATGCCCCTATGCCAAGCTCTTGCGTCGCAAGACTAGTCACGCAAGTCGTTCCGATATATGTCGTTGTTAGCTGACTTGGCCTCAAGGTCTCTAGGGTAGGTGTCGTGAATCTTGATGAGGTGGTCGAAGGACTCCACTCCGTTGGTCCGTCGTGGGAGAAAAAAGCGGCAGCGGCCGACGAGGTTGGCCGGATTGATGCCGAGAACGCTAGCGATATAAAGGCCATGGGCGCGGCCCGGCTTTTGCAGCCAACTGACTTCGGAGGGGCTCAATCTTCGATCGAGAATCACATGCGCGCTGTTGCGGTCGCCGGCGAGTACTGCATGGCAACCTCATGGTGTCTCGCTGTGTGGAGCGCGCACAACTGGATGCTTGCCCACATGCCAGCTGAGGGCCGTCAGGACATTTGGGACGACCCAACGAATCTTGTAAGCGCGTCGATTGTCCCAAAAACAAAATTTCGTCAACAGGGAAATGACGTCATCGTGTCGGGCCGCTTTGGGTTCGCTTCGGGATGCGATCATGCCCCATGGCTGAGCGTCGGCGGCTTGCTGCCTGGTGACCAACCGAATCCTGTCATCTGCGCCTTACCGGCCGAAGAAGTAATCATTGATCACAAGTCGTGGGACGTAATCGGTCTTCGCGGCACTGGAAGCAAAGACCTGGTTATCGCTGAAGAGGTGGCGGTCCCCGCTCGTCGCGTGTTCCGAGTAGCCGACAGCGCTAGTCGCAAATCACCAGGCCAGTTGGATTATGGCGGCCCGCTCTATACCTGCCCGTGGCGAACAACAGCCATACTCGTGCTCGCCGCGCCGGTGATTGGTGCTGCTAAAGCCGCTGTACGCAGGTTCCAGGAACGAGTCGATGATCATTTCCTCGTTGCTTTGGGCGCCACGCAGAGAAACGACCCGGCAGCGGGCTATCGGCTGGCCGAATCCACTGCCGAAATTCTGGCCGCGGAATTACTGCTGTACGACGCGGCCGCGCGCCTAGATCAACTCGGCGCCGCTGAGGAAGTCGACCAGTTGGTTAACGCGTCCATCGTGCGTGACTGCGGTTGGGGAGTGAAGGCGTTATCAACGGCAGTGGATCGTCTGTACGAGGCGAGCGGCTCTAATGCCATGAGGGTGGACGAACCGATCCAACGACTTTGGCGCGACGTCAACGCTGCGAGATCTCACGCGATTTTGACTTGGGATCATGCCGCCAACATTTACGGTAAAGCGCTACTTCGTTAACGCTCGATCTCAACAGTTGGGAAGGACTTCGTCGCGTATCAGTGCATCTGACTCTGCTGCGATTTCTCGGTTGCTTCCCATCGTCGCTCCCACGAAAATAAGTTTGTCGAGTCCTAATTGGTCAAGACCACGGATGCGTTCAACGCACACATCGGGACCGCCGACTATGGCATAACTGTCGACGAACTCGGGGGTGAGAACCGCAGCTTGTTGGGAATCAGCACGGGTATGGCTGTTCATGTCGTAATTGTCGTGCAGATCATCCATGACTTTGCGTTGAGACTCCGACACAGGTCCAATAACTTCGCCGTGCATAACCGAGAATCTCGCGAAAGTAGACAAGCCTCCGCGCACAAGGTCTCGAGCTCGCTCCTGGTCTCGGTGGCACACAATGTTGACGTAGGCCCCGAATCTCAAGTCGTCGGGGTCCAATCCGGCATCGCTTCGAGCGGTCCGCGCTACCTCTATGCCCCAGGCGATGCGCTCGGGGGCAGCTCCTAACGCAAACATGATTCGTTCTGCGTGGCGAGCTGCCGCGCTAATTACTTTGGGACCCGTGGCCGCAACTTCGACAGGCACCTTGCCCGAAGAACCGGGCAACCAAAATATTTGACTAGTTCCCGCTGTATCCGCAAGTTCAAGTTCATCAACCGGCGGAGCTGAAGATTCGGCAAAATCGAGTGCATCAAAAGGAATCTCGTCCCCGCGAAGATACGCCTGGACAGCCGACAAGTACCGTTCGAAATCCTTGACCCGAGCGGGGGCCCTGCCGAGGTGCGCTAACGCGGAGTCACCGCGCCCAATTCCCAGTTGCACTCGCCCGGAAGCTAAACGATTCACGCTAGCGACCGCACCCGCAGTGACTGCCGGGTGACGTGTCACCGGGTTGGTTACCCCGGAGCTGACGTGTAGATGTTCGGTGGCGAGTACCGCAGAGGTCATAGCGACGTAAACATCACCCGACAAATTCTGTGAATCAACGAATGACACTCCGTCGAAACCCTGCTCTTCGAGTTGCATGGCCACCTGACGTGAATCGGGTCGGGCGACCATCTGCTGAAAGATCCTGGCCATGTGTTGACCGTAGCCGTACGTCGGTTACCAGCGCCGCCATACGTGCGAACAAGCCTAAGAATTCGAGGTGGATCGTGGTGATCCGGCTACGATCTTTGTTGGGCGCAGTTCCTGGTGATGGAACACATTGCAAGAGGGGGTAACCGTGGACATTCCAAATAGGCCTGACGTCGAAGACTGGGAAACGGACTTCGATCACTTCCACGTTGACTACAGCGCGGATCCTTACTCCATTTGGAAAGACATGCGTGAAGGGGGATGTCCAGTTGCCCACACTGACCGTTTCCATGGGGTTTACCTTCCAACCCGCCACGAAGACATCTCAGCGATTGCTCATGACACCGACCATTTCTCATCGAAATCTGTAATCGTTAATGACCTCCCCGTGGCAGACATAGGTAGCTTCCGCAGCCCTCCAATTACTTCCGATCCTCCTGAACATCAAGATCATCGTCGAGCGATACTCCCCGCTTTTGCTCCGAGGGCCATCGAAAAGTGGATTCCCATCACCCGCCAGATTTGCAATGAACTACTTGACGAATTTTCGGATTCTGGGTCCTGCGACGCCAGCGCGGATTACGCCCAACACATCCCAGTCAAGGTCATCGCGCGCATGATCGGCATTCCAGAAGAGGATGGTGATCTTTTCCGTAAATGGGTCCAAGAGTTACTTGAGATCGGACCTAACGACCTAAATGTCGCGCAAGCGGCAACGAGAGAGGTTTTCGACTATTTCGGCGAGTACGTCAAAGCTCGCCGGAACGACCCGCGTGACGATATCGTCACGTACTTTCTCGAAGCCGAAGTCGACGGCAAACCGATGGATGATGAGCAGATCATGGGAGGACTTTTTCTTCTTCTCCTAGCCGGAATCGACACCACTTGGAGTTCCATTGGTTCCTCGTTCTGGCATTTGGGGCAACATTCTGAAGACCGGCGGCGCCTCGCTGATGGAAGCGCTTCGTTCGATGCGGCAGTTGAGGAGTTCCTTCGCTTCTACTCACCAGTAACCATGGCCAGGGTGATCACCGAAGAGGTCGAGATCTCAGGTACGACGCTGTGTCCGGGGCAGCGAGTATTACTCCCCTTCGCAGCAGCGAATCGCGATGTTGAGTTCATGGAGGACGCGGAAACTTTTGAAATCGATCGAGAAGTGAACCGTCACTCTGCCTTCGGGCTAGGGATCCATCGTTGCCTCGGTTCAAATTTGGCTCGTATGGAAATCAAGGTTGCTCTTGAAGAGTGGTTCCGCCGTATCCCTGAATTCGAACTAGCAGATCCCAATGTCGTTACCTGGTCCGGCGGTCAGGTTCGCGGACCTCGACGCATACCTCTGAAGTGGTGACATCAGCCAAGATTTCCTAAACGAAAGACCATTCGATGAAGATTGGCTTATTCACTCCGTTGCGTTCCCCTGTAGCNACCCCTGATTTCCTAAGAGAGTTCGGACAAAAGGCCGAATCGATNGGCGTTCATTCATTTTGGTTGGGNGAACACGTCGTCCTATTTGACGAATACGAGTCGACATACCCTGGGAGTCCCGATGGTGTCTTTCGGTTCCCGGAGGGCAGCGGCCTGATGGACATGGTCAGCAGCATCGGTTTCTTGGCCGCCTGTACCTCCACTCTCCGTCTCGGTACCGGTATCTGCATCCTCCCCCAGAACAACCCCGTGTACGCCGCCAAGGAATACGCAACGCTCGACTTTTTGTCTGACGGCCGTCTCGACTTTGGTGTTGGGGTCGGTTGGAGTTGGGAAGAGTTCGATGCGTGCGGTGCGCCTTGGGCCAATAGAGGCAAGCGATGCGACGAATACCTTGAGGTGATCAACACCCTCTGGAATGACGAAGTCAGCTCTTTTGATGGCGACATGTATCAGCTACGGGAATGCCGAATGCATCCCAAGCCATCGCAGCCTGGCGGAATCCCTATCTGCGTCGGAGGGCACTCAGACGCTGCTCTTCGCCGGACAGCCCGNTTCGGAAAAGGTTGGTACGGCATCAATCTCTCGCCCGAAGGCAGCCGCGAAATGNTTGAACGATTGGGTCAGTTCATGGAGGCTGAGGGGCGTTCTATCGACGAACTGGAAATTCATGTCGGTGCNGTCAACGATCGAATGGAAGCTTCGTTAGTAGAGGCTTACGCTGAAGCTGGGGTGACCCAATTACTNATTCCTTTTTTGCGTCAGGGGAGCAAGCATCTCGACGCGAATCTTGAGAAGATCGAACCGTTCNTCGAAGCTGCAAACAGTTTGAATTGACCGCATATGGACANTTAGTCGGCGGCGTCAGGTCCACTCTCTAATTCACGTGACGTCATATCTCGGGCGCTGGTCTCAACAGGTTTCACTTCCGGTAGTTCTTCCCCGGAAACACCTAATTCGCTAAATCTCCTAAGCGTCGGGAGCACTCGGCTCTCCACGCTTCCCACCATCTCGTTGTAGGCCTTGGTTGCTGTTTCGAGGCCACGCCCCGTTTTGGCCATCGCGGTAAGCGTCGTTCCCACTCGGCGATGTAACTCCCGTCCATGCTCCTCAACCTTTTTCGCATTGTCAGCCAACAGGGTNGTTTGCCAACCTCGAGCAATGGTCAACAACAACGCCATAAGGCTCATGGGTGATGCGATGACTACCCGCTGCCGCATCGCCTCATCTACTAATCCCGGTTCTGCTCGCAACGCGTCGGCAAGAAAAGATTCTCCGGGAACAAACATGACAACGAAATCCGGTGCGTCATCAAACAACTCCCAGTAGCGCNTGTCAGATAAGGCCTTCACATGTTTTTGCATGGCCTTTACNTGGCCCTTCAACTCGGCCTCTCTAGCAGCGGAGTCATCGATTTCTTGCATCCGAAGGTACGACGCCAAGGGAACTTTCGAATCAACCACTAAAAATGCGCCATTGGGCAATCTGACAGTCAAGTCCGGCCGAAGAGCGCCGTCNTCNCTTGCCGCCGTGGTCTGTTCGGAGAAGTCACANTAAGAAGCCATCCCGGAGAGGTCAATNATATTCCGTAGCTGGTTTTCGCCCCACGCACCACGAGCNGACGAAGATTTTAAAGCTCCAGCCAACGCACCGGTGTGGGAAGTCAGTTCGTTGATTTGTTGAGTGAGACTCTCGTTGAGACTGTCAACCGATCCTCTGTTTTTTTCGTAGGTCGATTTCAAATCGCCAACTGAAGCTTTTAATTGGTGCATTTGCTCGGTGACCGGCTGAAGCAGATTCTTCGTTTGCTCTTCAAGTGTTCGCGAGCGTTCATCGATGAGTTGGTTCGCCAATTCAGTATTGGACTTCAGAGCCTCTTGGGCTGCTTTACCTACTCGCGCATCTACGGCTTCTTTAACAGCGGCCACAAGCCCTTCGGTGTCCACTCGAACTTCGGCGTTCACGTCGCCAATGTCGCTAGCTCGACGACGCGCCTGACTCGCTAGATAGCCAGTTACCACACCGAGAACGACAACTACCGCTACCAGGACGATGTTCATGNTTTACATAGTGACAGCAGGAGAAGACACCGGGCGGGCGATTCTTCAATCAATCACTCCCGCTTGCCGGAGGAGTTCCAGCTGTTCTCTCGTCACTCCCACTTCAGCGAGGATTTCGTCAGTGTGTTGGTTCGGGTGGGGGGCCCCGTGCCGCACGCTGGCCGGAGTCCGACTGAACTTCGCAGCGGGACCAGTCAACGGCGCAAAAGACCCGTCGACTAGTTCAGTTGGTTGCAACATGTCTCGCTCCAGAACATGCGGGTCTTGAGCAGCGTCAGCGAACGTATTGACCGCCGAAATCACAATGCCCGCAGCATCGATAGCGGAAATGACTTCGTCTCGTCGTCGATCTCGACACCAGTCGGCTAGCAACTTGTCAACTTCNGATCGGCGAACGACGCGATCCTCGTTGGTGAGATAGCGAGGATCGGTACCGAGTTCGGGGCAACCAAGCACTTCGGTAAGTCGAACCCAATGAGAATCAAGGATCAGTGCGACGAAAACGTGTCCATCCCTGCATTGGTAACAGTTGGTCGGTGCACACACTCGTACTTGACTGCCCCAGCGTTCTAAGGGATCACCGGTCGCTGCCAACGTCAGGTAACCGTTGGATTGATAAAGAATCGAGTCAAGAAGTGACACGTCCACATGTTGACCCTCGCCTGTTGCGTCGCGGTGACGCAGAGCGGCCAAGGCCGCGAGCGCGGCATGTAACCCCGCGAGATCATCAGCGAGAAATGTCGGAGCCTTAGTCGGCGGCCCGTCAACCGATCCGTTGAGAGCCATCCATCCGCTGTGGGCGAGCGCACCGGGGTCATATCCGGGTCGTTCAGACTCCGGTCCGAACTGGCCCCAACCGCTGACCGACACATACACGAGATCGGGCTTCACACCCCGGCAATGTTCATACCCCACGCCCCACCCGGCGAGGGTTCCCGGTTTGAAGTTTTCGATAACTACGTCGGCGGAGGCTACAAGAGTCAGAAAGGTGTCGGCGCCCTCCGGCCTTCGGAGATCGATGGTGATGCTTTTCTTGTTTCGATTCACAGTTTCTTCGGCAAAGGACCTCGAAGTTCCGCCAATCAGCGGCTTCCAAGACGCTCCTTGGGTGCCAGGCATTGCGACTCGGACAACATCAGCCCCATAGTCCGCAAGCAGGCACGCTGCCATGGGCCCGGCCCATGCAGTGGTCGTGTCGAGAACTCTCATTCCCGCAAGCGGACCNGAGAGATCGCGACGGGCGTTTCGGTAGAAGTCCTCCTTGTCCATGAAGTGAAGCGTAGGGAAATCGGTTACGGCGCGCCGCGTGAAGTACTCGACATCTTCTAGGGTCCGTTTCAGTCCCCGAAAGGAACGCAATGAAATTTGGTGTTCATCTTCCCGACGCAGGCCGCGATCCGAGTCGTGAAGCAATGATCACGATCGCGACTGCCGCCGAGAATCTCGGTTACGAGTCGGTGTGGTCAAGCGACCACATCGCGTGGCCTGACCCCGCGACCTTGAAATCCAAATACCCGTATGCCGATGACAACAGCGGATTCCCCGCGGCAGGCAGCGCTTGGTTGGATTGCCTAGGAACGCTCCAATTCGTAGCGGGCATTACCGAACGAGTACTCCTGGGAACCACCGTTCTCATACTGGGCTACCGAGGTGTGGTCCAACAGGCCAAAAGTTGGGCGACCCTCGATCATCTTTCGANTGGCAGAGCGATCATGGGCGTCGGCGTCGGTTGGATGAAGGAAGAATTTGAAGCGGTGGATCGTCCCTGGGATCAACGAGGTGCTCGTGCCGACGAAAGCTTAGAAATCTTCAAGGTCCTGTTCGATGAAGGGTTATCCACTTACGACGGTAAGTGGACGAGTTTTCGCGACATCGGCTTCAGTCCAAAACCCTCCAATAACCACATTCCGGTATGGGTGGGCGGTCATTCTCCGGCAGCTTTTAAACGGACCGCTATTTTTGGCGATGCTTTTCACGCCGCATTCGGAAGTCCAGTTGTGCTCGCACAGCAGTGGGCCGCTGTACGCGAGGCATGCGAACTCGTCGGACGCGATTCACAAGAACTCGAGCTAACGAGCCTATTCAGGCTGAACTTCGATGGCGGCAATCTTGACGAAGGCGAAATCGGTGGGAGTAGCGAGCAAGTACTCGACCAGATCGGCCAGTACGCGGAAGTTGGACTCCATCACGCGGCATTTTTCGTTCTCGGTCGAGGCACCGAGGGGCGCTTGGAGGCGATCACCCGTTTCGCCGAAGAAATTGCACCCAACTTCGCTTAGCGTTCTCTGCTCGTTCTGAGCTAGGTCAGTCAACAATCCAGTCCTCATCGGGTACTCCCAGACCATCAGCGATTCGGTTCGCGTAGGCGTAATAGGCCGTGACCTCAACGATGTCCAAGATGTCTCTATCGGCGAATCCCGCATCACGCAGTCCGTTGATATCGCTCAATGTCATGTCGCCGGGGGTAAGAGTCAGCTTCACTGCATAAAGAAGCATGGTTTTTCTTCTGTCGCTCAGCGGCGCACTTTTCCAGTCAGTTTCGACGGCGTCGGCCAGCGCGTCGTCTTTGAGTAAGCGACGCAGACCGCGTCGATGATGGCGGATTCAATAGTGGCAGTCATTTTCGAGACTAACTACCAATGCGATCATCTCTCGTTCGACTTTTCGCAACGTTCGCGTACCTGCCATCGCCGACCGATAAACACCGTCATGCGCGGCAAGACTGCGCGGGTTNAACGAATGTATTGACATGATGTGGTCAATACGTCCGTGATCTCTATCGACCACTCTGTCGTATAGGTCGCTGAGGGCTTCACGTTCAGCCCACTGCTCATCGGGGACAATCTCAATCCAAGCCATACCCTCTATCGTGCCTCGTCGGCAGCAACTACGGTGCCAATAGACGTCTCATTTACGGGAGCGTGTTATGACGCAAACTCCGACAGCGCTTATCGAGTCATCGCATCAACATTCAGGACTAGCAGTTCGCTCTGACTTGACCGCAGCTCACGCCCATGTCTGGGAAAAGTTGGCGGCACCGGGGACATGGTGGAGTGGGTCTGAACGCGTAGCCGTGGCTGAAGTCGTTCGTTTAGCGTTGGACGACTCCGATCCGATCCCGCCTTGGGAGAGTGCATCCAAGAGCGGGCGACTTCCGGGGGACTCGGTGATCAGCTCCGAGTTGCAAGATGCTGTGTATCGCCTCGCCGTTCACGCAGGGACTCTCACTGAAGAGTGGTATCAAAAGATGCGCGACTCAACGGGAGTAACTCCCCAACAGTGGGTAGAAATCATCGAAATTACGGTCAGCGTCGTATCGGTGTTTCGATTCGCTCAAATAGCTGGAATCGGCCGTCCCGACTTCCCCGAGGTTCTTGAGGGACAACCGACGCGCCAGGCTCAACCCTCGAAACCAGCCAAACACCATTGGGTGCCGGTGGTGCATCTTGAAGACGTCACTCCCGAACTTGCACCGTTTTATGACGGGCTTCCTGCAGTGGCTCCTGTCGTTCGGGCACTCAGTTCGGTCCCTTCGGCGATGGATACTCTCGCAACACTCGGCGGCGCACAGTACATCCCCATGCGGGAAATGATCGACTTGAACTGGACCCGAGGCACCCTGTCTCGTCGGCAAATAGAACTCGTTGCGGGAAGGCTCTCGGCACACCGCGAATGTTTCTACTGAACCGCGGCACACTCGATGATGCTCCGTGCGAGCAGCGCCGCGAACGACCTCGAACTTGATTTAGGTGTTGTCCGAGGCGATCCACAAAACAGCGATGCCATACAGTGCGCGCCGCAGTTAACTGCACTTGTGGACGCTTCCGTCAACGATTTGGAGTCATTGCCCGAAGCTCGCGCAGCGCTCGTAGAAGCCACCGATGAAGCGACCATGTTGGACGCCGCCGCTGTTGTTGCCAATTTCGAGATGATGACAAGGATCGCCGACGGTACGGGGACGCGTCATCCTGAGGACCGCCTCGAATCAATGTCGGACATGTTCGGCCCGATGGGTCTCACCGAATTCGTTTCGGCACGCATGTAACAAATGATGAGCGCGAGGGTGACCTCTCCAACGATGTAGCTGANGGTTGACNAGGTTAAGAATTCAGATCGACCCAGATAAAGGCGAAATCTTCGCCTCTTGGCTCTATCGAGACGGTTACCGCATCACCTAACGCGACGCCGCCCGGCTCTACATTCCGCAACGCCCCCACGACACGCGGCCCTTCGGCAAGTTCAACTACGGCCGTGATATAGGGCACTTCGTCGATCCAAGCTCGGTCAATCGTGAAGTGATTGATGGCGAAGGAGTAGATGAATCCATCGCCCGAAGTTGGAACGAAGTCATAGCTGTCCGAAAAGCATTCTTGGCAGTAATAACGCGGCGGTTGACGGGCCCGACCGCAATCAGCACACCGTTGTATGTGTAACAAGCCGCTTTCAACGGCACGTTTATGCAGTTCGAGGTTCAAACCTTCCGGCTGCGGAACATATTTCTTGTATTGCTTAGGCGCTTCATCAGACATGGTCAGCCTCTTCCGAGGACCGCGATGCTGCCGTCACCTAAGTCGCCGTACCCGGTGACTACCCCTAATTCACAATTGTCTACTTGTGCCCGACCAGCATCATGTCGCAGTTGCCTCGTCGCTTCGACAACATGGTTGAAGCCCCAGCAGTGGCCTTGAGAAAGCAAGCCACCGTGCGTGTTCAGCGGATAGCGCCCGCCTAAACCAATGTTGCCATCTCGAACAAATTCGCCCGCTCCACCCTTTTCGCAAATTCCTATGGCTTCAAGTTCCATCAAAACGACGTAGGTGAAACAGTCGTATATCTGCAGAAAATCCATATCGGTGGGTGCCACGCCAGCCATAGAAAACGCTCGTGGTGCCGCGGAATCCAACCCGAGCTTGAGCATGTCGGGTCGATTCGTTATTTCATCAGCGGGATAGGGATGGCCTTCGGCACCTCCTAACCACAGAACCGGGTGGTGAGGCGAATCTTTTGCTCGATCGGCTGTTGTCAACACGACCGCGGTCGCGCAGTCAGTTTCTAAGCAGCAATCAAGTTTTCGCATCGGCTCCGTAATAAAGGGCGAGGACAGATAGTCGTCCATCGTCATTGGACGGCCGGCCATCAGTGCCTTGTCGTTGAGGTGCGCGTGTTCTCGACAGGTCAGCGCCACTTGGGCCGCGTCTTCNGGTCCGACGCCGTAAAGATTGACATACCGTTGGACGTACATGGAGTACCACTGCACTGCTGATCGCACCCCATAGGGGGCATAAAAGTTGCGACTAACGTCGATAAAAGGCCCCGGGTCACCTTTTCTTTTACTTGGTGTGCTGTCGGGTCGACGGCGGAACGCTGAGTAACCGTTCCAACCGAAGGTAATTAACACGTTGGTAGCGATGCCTGCACTTAACGCCATTGCGGCGGACTGAAGCGACGCTGTGGGACTCGCTCCACCCATTCGAACTTCCACCGCGTAGGTCACCTCCGGTATCCCCAAGTTGGCTGCAATTTCTTCNGTACTTAAATAACCGGGAGGCGGGATGACNGCGTCNATATCACTTGGCTTGAGTCCTGCGTCGCGGATGGCTTCCATTGATGCGCTCAACACAAGCTCAGGGACGCTCTGTTCCGAACCCCGGAAGTAGCCGGTTTCACCGATGCCGACAATGGCAGCTTCACCCGAAATATTCATTCGTGTCCTCCTCGTTCGGCCGCGAACTAGTCATCGCTCCATTCGCGTAGCTCGTTATCAAAATAGGTAGTCCGGGCGGTGCGAGAGCTATCGCTCTTACCCATGTAGCCGACGGCCACGTGGTCCATATGCTGGATGGCACGGCCAAGGGGCATCGATTGAGCATTAATTGATGCCTTAGTCACGGCGACAGGTACCGGCGGCTGTTTAACGACTTGTTCGGCGAGGTGCTCTCCGGCCGGTAACAAAGCGGCNTCGTTGTCGACGGTCTCAGTGAAGTACCCATAATCGACCAATTGGTTCATGTCGTAACTTCGACCAAGAATGAGCATTTCCTTTGCTCGGTGCGGGCCCACCAAATTCACTAATGCCGGAAGCGAATGCCAGGTCAAATTGAATCCGATGCTCACTTCGTTCACCGTGAGATCGACAGTCGGGCTACCAATCCTGAAATCGCATGCTGCTGGCAGCACCGCCCCGCCACCAATCATGTATCCGTGACATAACGCGATAGTTACGGGATTGAGATGCAGGAGGGTGTCATACATCTTCGCTCCCTGTTTGGAACCGACCATCGAGTCTCTCGGACTAGTGCGGGGTTGCTTCAGATCAGCGCCAGAACAAAACGATTTGCCCTCGCCTCGAACTATCACCACCCGNACTGTCGAGTCAGCGTCAAGCAAATCAGCCGCNTCGCGGACATCGGATACCAGTTGAGCATTCACTGCATTGTGAACTTCCGGGCGATTCAACACCAGGTGGCGGACCGGTCCTTCGCCATCGATTCTGACAGTCTCAANTTTCATCTTCAGAGTCTCCCAGACGCTTAACAGCTTCGCCGAACGTGAGCCTTCTAGTATGCGAAGGAGGCGGATGCCAGAAGGATTGTGTCATGAGCTACGACGGATTCGATTTAAGCGGGAAGGTGGCGGTTGTCACAGGNGGGAACGGAGGGATCGGTCTCGGATTCGCCAGGGCTCTTGCCGCTGCCGGCGCCGATGTAAGTGTCTGGGGAACCAACCCAGATAAGAACGCTGCCGCTGAAGAAGAACTGCAAGCGATAAACCCATCGGCTTCGTCTCTACAGTGCGACGTATCCAACGAACAAGAAGTCGAGGAGTGCATGGCTTCGGTCATCGAAAAGTATGGAAGGATCGATGGCTGCTTCCCCAACGCCGGTATTGGGACACAAAACCAAAAACCATTNTTTGAACACTCAAACGAAGANTGGTTTTCGGTACTCGACGTCAATCTGAACGGAGTCTTTTACACCTTAAGAGCGGCGACTCGTCACATGGTTGCACAAGGCGAAGGCGGTTCCTTGGTTCTCACTTCAAGCGGCACCGCTATCCAGGGGGCCGCTAAAGGGCAGGCATACGCGGCGTCCAAGGGAGCGATGCTGGCCATGATGATGGGTCTTTCTGTTGAAATGGCGCGATACAAGATCACGGCCAACGCCGTGATTCCCGGTTGGATAGAAACCGAGATGACAGCAGATCTCTTCGGGTGGGAGAAATTCGTGAACAACGTGATGCCGCGGATTCCTATGCGAAGGTGGGGTCAGCCCGACGACTTCGGCGCCATCGCCGTGTACCTGATGAGCAACGCAAGTAGATGGCACACAGGCGACGTAATAAAAATCGACGGCGGATTCAGCATCTTCTAGTGAGTGACCATTCACTGACTTCTCAGGGCTCGTTCTTCGAGGGACCAGCTATTCAACAAATTGACATGCAGGGCGCCGACGTAGTCCTCCACCACCACGCGTGGTCTCCCGCAAGCGGCGACCAACTCTGCGCCCAGTTGATACAACAAATCGAATGGCGGCAAGACAAAATTTCGATGTTCGGGCAAACCCACAATGTCCCCAGACTTAACGCATGGTACGGAGACCCTGACTACTCCTACGCCTGGTCAGGGATCCAGATGCACCCGAACTCTTGGACACCTTCACTTCAACAAATCAAAGAACGAGTGAACGAACTCGCCTCAGTTCAATTCAACTCGGTGTTAATCAATCTCTACAGAGACGGAAACGACAAAGTGGATTGGCACGCAGACGACGAAAAGGTGCTCGGCGTCGACCCCGTCATCGCGTCAGTCAGCTTGGGTGCAGCACGCAAGTTTCGTATGCGGCGCAANGACCGNTCCCAGCCACCGATCGAGATCCTTCTTCGGTCAGGTGACGTCTTAGTGATGCGCGGTTCGACTCANCAGTTGTGGGAACACGCTGTACCGCGAACAAAACGGATCGCGCAGCCACGGGTGAATTTGACGTTCAGGGTGGTTGAATCGTCGTCGTGACATTGCACGAGCTCCCCCACCGTTGTGGCCGGTGACTAATCAAACCTCGCTCTCCGTTCGTTACCTTCGTTTAGCGATCGGCCTGGTGCTTTTTGGCGCCGGTCTGGGATTAGTGGTGATAGGTGATTTCGGGTTACCTCCGTGGGACATTTTCCACCAAGGACTAGCGGAACAAACTTCCCTCACTATCGGCATAGCAATGATTTTTGTTGGCGTCGTATTACTAGTCGTGCTNGTCGTCCTTAAAGAACCCATGGGCATGGGAACATTGGCCAACGTCCTAGTTATCGGCTTGGTCGTTGACGCCACAATCACTATTGGCGGTACCCCGACTAACTCGCTCCTCCGAGCGACATGCACTTTCCTTGGACCCGTTGTCGTCGCGATCGGTTCCGGGTTTTACATCGGAGCGCGACTGGGACCCGGTCCGCGAGACGGACTCATGACNGCTCTTGACCGCCGTGGGATCAAAATTTGGAAGGCTCGCACGCTTATNGAAGGGTCCGCGCTCGCTGGAGGACTAGTAATGGGCGGAACCATCGGCTGGGGAACACTTTGGTTCGTGGTGTGTATCGGTCCGACAGTGCAATTGTTTCTNCGTCTACTGGACACNGCCCAGGGTAAAACGCCAACCTAAATTGGGTACCGGGTTGATTCCTCNCTAGCTCTACTGGAAGACAGGTTCGAAAGCCGTTGAAGGCAACGGGTCAGTCCAATGCTCCGATTCGAACAACGTCGAAGCTAAACGTCCCAGTTCGTCGCTGCTCTTCGCCGCAGATCCGCATCCACCTAACGCCACGGCGAGGCCGTCTTCGACCCAGCCAACATANGGGTGTTCGGTGACGGTATTGGTCACCACACACGGTTTTTGAGCCCAACTGCGAACGTCAATTTCCGGCAGAAGACCCAAAAGTGAGTTCTGCAACGCCTCAACTTCCGTCTGGTCCCCGTCACCGTGGAACCACTCAGTAAGCGCTGCTTCCTCAACGGCTTCCGAATCACGCAACGATCCGCCAATCTTGAGCGCCAATCTGCCGTCGGCGTATCGAACTGGAGGAACCCAATAAATTTCATCCAATCGCTCGTCGGGAGGGTCCACGCAAATCAGGCTCGGNAGTCCATCTGCTATTGATATTTCTGCGGTGACCGTCGTACGCGGCATTCGATGCAGTTCTAGTGGGCGAGGAAGCAGCTCCGAACCGAAGGCCCCAGTGGTGACCAGCACCCGGCGAGCCGACAACGATCCCCAGGACCCGCCGATTGAGTAGCCGTCACCGTTTGATCGAAGCGAGGAAGCTGCCTGTTTCATGACCACCGCTCCCGCCGCTTCAGCGAGGGCTGTTTGGGCGGCCACGAGTCGACGCGGGTTGATATATCCGGCTGGTCCGCCTTCGTACAGAACGGGATGGCCATTATCCAGAACAATTCCTGTGTTTTTAGATACCCATTCGGCGTTTACCGGCCGGGCATTACCTCCAGCCGTTGCAGAGTTCTCTAACCACTCCGATATTTTTGGCGACGAACTGACGAACCCACATTCAACATGGAACTCAATACCTGATCGCTCAGCAATATCTGCGTAGCGAGCTATCGACCGCGCCGCTAACTGCGACCAGATCGCAGTCCGTCCCGCTACGCGAGTGATCCGCCCCTCATCGGGATGGCTACAAAAGGGACCTGGACTGGTCCGCCGGTTAATCGGTTCATCTGGACCGACTACGACGACACGTTGACCGCTTTCCGCAAGGTGGCGAGCCGCGGCAGAACCGATTAGCCCTCGTCCAACAACAGCTACTTCGTACGGTTCGGGCACAGCTCCTAGCTCAACACCGCTTGGGCTCGGATTTCCACCACTGCACCAGGCATCGCTAACTCAGTGCAGCCAATCGCTGTCCAGGCCGGGTAGGGCTCACTAATGAGCTCGTCTTTGACGGCTATGAACTCTCTGATGTGTTCTCTCATACCGATGTGGTAGCTCGTCATTTCCACAATGTTGGAGAGATCTCCACCCGCTTCGGAAAGAATGGCTCCAATGTGTTCAAAGGCCAACCGGAACTGTTCGGAGAGGTCGTCAGGGCACTTACCTGAGGCGTCCATGCCTACTTGCCCAGACATGATTAATAAGTCACCAGTTCGAATCCCTGGTGCGAAGTGAAAGTTGTCGTACATGGCCTGCTGAGAGGCCGGAATAATGCGCTCGGTCATCGCCGCACAGTAGCGGCGCAACGACCTTTCTCTCCACATCGAACTGTTTTCTTTGCCATAACCCCACCATTTGCAGCGTTTTCGCGGCCGCGAATTAGCGCGAGTTCACCTCTGACACCAACTCAAGAATTGGTTCGTACGCGGCCACTCCAACGGGTTCATTTCGTTGGGCTACTCGCATCATGACAACTTGGTCCGCTACGCCTTCGTATTGGGCTATACGGCGCGAACACTCCGACGGCGTGCCACTAATGGTGAGAGAGTCAACAATTTCCTCGGGCAACAGCTGTTTCGCTTCAGAGGTCCTGCCTTCAGGCATAAGTTCGCTCAGCATATTTGCTGCCTCGCTGAAGCCTTGCTGACGCATCTGAGAATCGTAGTAAGGGTGGGGCACGGGATGGAAAAGACCACATATTGACGCCCGGGCCGCATCACGGGCAGCTTCTGAGTCCTGGTTAACGCTGACAAGCGCACCCATAGGGAACCGTAACTCTGAACCCTCGCGGCCCACCGCCTCCGCTGACGCCACGGCGTTGGGCCGCACGATGTCACGCATAAATTCGACCGAAGCCATTATCCCGACACCAATTCCGTCGCTGACCTCGGCAGCCAGACGCATCATTTGTGGTCCGGACGCGGAGAGATACACCGGAACCGAGCTACGCAATGGCGCATATGTCGCTCTCCACTTGCCCATTTCGTACACCGGTCCGTTGTATGTCACCCGCGACCCCGCGGGCGCTGCTACTACCTCGCGAACAATTTGTACGAAGTCCCGCATAGCCGCTAGAGGCTTCGAGGAATCAATGCCCATGTACCAATCGTTGAAGTGCACATTGCCTGTTCCTACCCCTAAAACGAAACGGCCCCCACTCATCTCGTCCAGATCTCTCGCGGTAAGTCCGGTGAGCCACGGCGAGCGGGCGAACGCGTTGACGACGTAGGTTCCCACCTCAATCTCATCAGTAGCGGCAATGACCGCTGCGGCTTGGGTCACGGCGCTTCGTCCCGCTTCTGCGAGCATCACTGAAGCAGCCCCCACGGATTCCATTTCTTGAGCGACTGAGACAACAGTCTCGAAGCTATTTTCGAATCCAAGCAAAGGTCCTAAACGCATTGGTACTCCAGATTCTCGCTGACACAACGACCGTAGCTGCCCTCTCCCACCCGCGGACGGGCGGTAGAGCCTAACGTCGTGGCCATAGGGGGATGAGATGACCGCTCTCGAAGAACTACGTGTCCTTGATATGACTCAATACGAGGCTGGGCCATCGTGCACGCAGGCTCTCGCATGGTTCGGCGCCGACGTAGTCAAAGTGGAACCCCCCGGACGGGGCGATCCGGGCAGGGGAGGCGACATCATTCCCCAGAATTATTTCTTTCAGTGGAACAGCAACAAGCGGTCCATCGTTATTGATCTAACTCAAGAGGAGGGACGGCAACTTCTGCTTGAGATGGCCCCTCACTATGACGTCTTCGTAGAAAATTACGGTCCCGGGGTCGTTGATCGACTCAATCTCGGATATGAGGTCCTCCGAGAAGTAAATCCATCGATTATTTATGCGTCGGTTAAAGGGTTTGGCTCCGCGGGGCCATATGCAGATCGCAAATGTTTTGACGGGGTAGCCCAAGCCATGGCCGGAGCCTTGTCGATAACGGGGTTACCCGACGGTGAACCCCTCCTTCCAGGGCCAACTACGGGAGATTCAGGCACCGGGGTGCAACTTGGGATGGCAATTCTGGCTGCCTATGTTCAGAGACTTCGGACCGGCGACGGCCAGTACGTCGAGATCGCTATGCAAGAAGCCATGACGTACTACATGCGCACCCGCATGGCAATGCCGCCCGGCTGGAACGACGAACCCGTAGCCCGCATCGGCAATGGGTCACGCGCAGTAAACAACTTGTACCCATGTAAAGGCGGCGGACCCAACGACTATGTGATGATCATGGCCATTACCCCCAAAATGTGGGTCAATCTCTGCTCCGCTATGGGGAAACCCGAACTCGCGAATGATCCTCGTTTTGCTCGGAGTCGAGACCGGGTCGTCAACGCCGATGAATTACAAAAAGAAATCTCGTCATGGACCACGGGTTTGACAAAGCTCGAAGCTACGGAACTACTAGCAGCCGCCGATGTCCCCGGAGGGCCAGTTCTTGACACGAGCGAACTCTTGAATGACCCCCACTTAAAAGACCGCGGGTTTATCACCACTATCGACCATCCCGACCACGGTGAGGTNCCCATCTTGGGATGGGCGCCTCGATTGTCGGCTAGCCCAGTNACCNTCGTCGCNGCTCCAGCCTTAGGAGAACACACCGCAGATGTCCTCAACCAAGATCTCAACTTGCCNGCAACCGAGATACAGCGGCTACAGGACAAGTCAATCATCGGAGGGTACTAATGCCGCGTCCGAACGCCCCCGGCGTCCACCTGGTGATCGGCGGCTTTCCGCCCGGTTCAACGGCTGGACACGACATGCACTATGCCCGATTACGGCTACTTACCTTTCTAAGCGAGACGGAACATGTACAGCCAACAATCTCCTCCAACTTCGCGGATTTAGAGACTTGGCTTCCAACGAGTCAACTTCTAATTACCTACACCTCCGGACCATTTCCATCTGGGAATGAACTCGTCAGCTTGAATTCATGGCTCGAACACGGCGGACGCTGGCTCGCTCTGCACGGCACGAGTGGAGGCAAGGCTGAGNCAGTGGACGGTGACCGTCGACGNCGACGCATGGTCAAAATGCCGCACCACGAAACCCTCGGAGCATTTTTCCTTAATCATCCACCGATCCGTGCTTTCACGGTCAAGGTCCACGGNGAACANCCAATCGTGCAGGACATGCCAGCCTCATTCGAAACCAATGACGAGCTGTACTTCATCGAAGTTCTCGATCCGACCGCAAACATCATTCTGAGCACCGAGTTGCCCGAAGATCCAGATCCTGCTTTCGGTTTCGAAGTCGCGCAAGACACCTCGTTGATGGAAGATGGCCACAACCGAGCGCTGGGCATTGTGTGCGAGAGAGGAAACGGCGCGGTTGCTTATATNGCGCTTGGACACACACACTCCCCCGCGACCAACGGCCAACCATACGTCGACGTGTCGGTCACCCCAGATAACGCCACGCCTACGACCTTTCGTGGGTCTTGGGAAACCGAGGGATTCGGCAACTTGGTCCGCAACGGCATCANCTGGGGGTTATCAAGCTCAGCATGGACATAGAACCGCGTGCGATGCTGTGTTGCAACGAGACCCAAGATTGCAGGGTCGCACAAGGAACCGCCACCAATGTCTGATCGGGCCCACACGCCGGTTCGTTTCACAAATAAGGAGACCTTCAAATGCTGGGACACGACGCAGTAGCTCAAGCCCTTGTTGACCACGGCGTTGACACCGTCTTTGCCGTTCTCGGGGACGGCAATCTTTTCATCGGTGAAAGCTTGGAACGTCAACACGGGGTCAACTTGGTTGGAGCGACCCACGAAGCGAACGCCGTATGCATGGCGGAGGGCTGGGCAAAAGCGACCGGGAGACTTGGCGTAGCAAGCGTGACTCACGGTCCCGGGCTGACCAATACCATCACGGCTCTCGTAGAGGGTGTGAAAAACGGCACTCCAATGGTTGTCGTGGCGGGTGACACCCCGATCGAAAATGAGCAACACCTACAAAATCTCGACCAGCATGCGCTGGTCGTTGCAACCGGGGCTGGCTTCCAGCCNATCCGAAATGTTGACACGATCGCTGAGGATGTTTCTACCGCCATCAGACGCGCCCATTCCGAACATCGTCCAGTGGTAATAAACATCCCGCTGAACATCGAATGGGATGAAGTCGACTACGAACCGCGGCCCGCACTGACGCCTACCTCTCAGCGCCTCGCGGCTGATCCCGATCGCCTCGAGACCGCTATGGGCATCATTGCTTCTTCTGCGCGTCCAGTCATCGTNGCTGGACGCGGGGCAGTTAAGTCAGGCGCTCGTGACGCCCTGATTCGGTTGGGGGACGCTCTGGGTGCACCCCTAGCAACGTCGCTCCTTGCGACTGGNTTTTTCCAGGGAGAGCCGTTCGATCTTGGCATTCACGGCACCCTTAGCCACGAGATCGCTGGAGAGACGTTCGCAATGGCTGATTGCCTCGTCGTCTTCGGGGCCGCACTGAACTTTTTCACCACCGATTATCAAACCTTGTTAGCTGGAAAAAGGGTCGTACACGTAGACCTCAATCCCGCTCATATTGATCGTCACGTGACCGTCGATGCTGGCGTCGTGGGAGACGCAACACTGGTNGCTGAGACAATGACCGAAATGTTGTCCGCGGCGGAACATCAGCCTTCATCGTTTAGAACGACCGAACTTGAACGGAAACTGCAGGAGTTCGATCCCGCCACTGCCTTTGAGGACCAGAGTTACGACGGTGCAGTAGACCCGCGGACGCTCACGAGGCGACTCGATCAGGCGCTACCGAAGGAACGTCAGGTAGTGGTCGATGCTGGGCGATTCATGCTTGACGCGCTGACCTTGTCTGTACCTGACCCGNTGGACTTGGTGACGAGCCATGGATTCGGTGCCATCGGCTTAGGCATGTCGACAGCAATTGGCGCGGCAGTGGCGCGCCCAACGCTGCCGACCGTGCTGTGCATTGGCGACGGGGGCTACATGATGGGCGGGATGACTGAGCTTTCAACAGCGGTTCATTTGGGACTCGATCTAATTGTCGTTCTCTACAACGACGGCAGTTATGGCGCCGAACACATCCAATTGGTGACTAAAGGAATGGATCCGTCGGCTTCAACTCACGAATGGCCAGATTTCTGTGCGGTAGCGGCCAGCATGGGATGCGATACCGCAAAGATTGACTCTCTCAGCGACATTGACGCTGCCATGGACATGGTGAAAAACCGCACCCCTGGACGCCCAGTTCTCATTGAGGCTTCGATCGATCCCGATGTCGTATCAAGCATTTATGGGCATCATCGATGAGTGGGGACACCACCATCGAATTACTTGAGCGTTATATAGGAATGCCCGGCACTATGCAGGGCGGCTATGTGGCCGGTATAGCGGCCGGTAGTGCGAATGGGCCGATCAGAGTGCAAATCCGCAAACCAATGCACCCNGGTGAGTTGTTAGTTCGAACGCTGGAACAAGGTGAAGCGTTCGTACATCGGGACGGCGAGCTGGTGATGGTCGCTTCGCCNGGGCCTCTNCACGCGACTCCGCGTTCGCCTATTTCGAAATCAAGCATCGAATCCGCCCTAGACCGCCCNCTTCCATGGGANCCGCCGTACCCCAATTGCATCGGCTGTGGAACCCAAGCCGACGGACTAGGGGTGCGCATTGGGCCGCTTGGTGACGGCAAGCATGTTGTTGCCGTGTGGTCACCNGCTCCACAGTGGGCCGACGAAAATGGGGTAATTCCCCGAGAGTTCGTGTGGACGGCCTTNGATTGCGTGACCGCTTACGTGCTGTTTGTCGACCCCCCCGAACTCTCTGGTGGCGGCGCTGTAACCGGGAACATCGCTGCGGAGTTTTCCGATGAAGTTCGGGTAGGCCAAACCTACGCTTTCCANTCGTGGCGAGAAAGAGACGATGACCGAAGCATCATTTGCGGGGGCGCACTCTACGGACCAACAGGCCTCGTGGCTGTCACTGACCAAGAACTAATNCGTACGAAAAATTGGGGATTCGAAGTACCGTCCGAACCCTTGGCGAAGTAACTCGCTTCAAACTNTAGGAGGGACGTCNTCNTGGCCAAGTCAGTNGNACAGCATTACGGCAACGATGGAATTGTCGAACGNATCGTCGGCGCGNTGACTCAGGGCGGTNACGACATGGACAACCTTGACGCCGACGTTTTGGCCGCGGCCGACGAATTCCACATCGGAGGTCGGGANGGCACCACTCACGTGGCGGCCGCGATCAACGCGGCTCCGNGCGACCGGCTTCTTGACGTGGGCTGCGGAATTGGTGGCGCGGCGCGCTTTTTGGCCCGTTCGACGGGCGCTTCAGTAACCGGTGTCGACCTCACACCGGAATTCGTTGAGGCCGCAACTCAACTATCGGATCTCGTTGGAATGGGCGCGCAAGTTGATTTCAAAGTTGGTTCGGCGACCGATCTCCCGTTCGACGAGGACAGCTTCGATGCGGTGACCATGCTTCACGTGGGGATGAACATCGAAGACAAAGTCCAAATGATGAGCGAACTCGGAAGAGTTTGTCGTTCCAANGGGGTAGTAGTCGTATATGACGTGACCCTCACCGGCAAAGGTGATTTGCCTTACCCGATGCCGTGGTCAGCGACCCCTGAATTCAGTTTTCCGGAACCGGCGAGCACCTACGAATCAGCTGGTACTCGGGCCGGGCTCGAACACATCAACAGTTCGGATCACTACGACTTAGCTCTCAAATCTTTTAACGAACCGGCGGCGACTCCTCCACCGGTGTCACTCGGGCATCTAATGGGACCCCGAATGATGGAAATGCGTGACAACGCCGCCGCTGCCATCAACCAGGGCCTGATGAGTCCTGTCCTGATGACCTTCCTGGTGCCCTGACATTCAGAGAGTTTTCTCCGTCGATACACGTCGAACATCCATCTCAAAACTCAAACCCTCGATAGGTGGGTGAGCCACATACCAGTGCAAACCGGCGCCAACCGCCAGCCCGACGCGTTCAACTAAGGTCGCTCCCGCTTGCGAGAACCAATCCTTGGCGCAGTAGATATCCACTGTTGAGCAGTCTTTCCAATCGACTCCCATAGACGACATGCGGTTCTCCATTTCCTGGCACACCTGTTCGATCCGTAGACGCCACGCTTCAGGTCCGTCGACACCGATCGCGACAATGCTGCTCTGTTGAAGATCGCTCTGATCCATCAGATCCCCCGCGCCGGCGACCACAAACGAGGCTGGCCGATCCACGGTTGCGGGCCGAACATAGCTAAAGGCATGCAGGCAGGTTTCTTTTGGGGGGTGGTGTAAAGGTGCAACGTTGGTGCGGGCGATCGGATTGTCATCTCCAACCAGCAACCCCCAATCACTAAGAAGGGTCCTGTATTCCTGATTGAAGTTAATGAACCCATCGAAGGAATGAGGTTGCGGGCATCGCAGTTCGACCGCGCACAACGCGGTTCGCTCAGCGCCGTCAGCCACGGTGATCTGCTCAATTCGTTCGAACCCAACACGCCATGGCAATGCCTCAGAGAGAGTGACATGAACAATCTCAGCGCCCGGAGCAGCAACGACCCCACCAGAGTAAGGATCAATACCGGGTACATAGGAAAACGGGGCATGCGGACTCGGACGCAGATTCATGAGATCTCCTAATGGGACATGTCAAGTGTTGCACCGTTCGTCGGCGCAGTAGCGTCGTTGTTGAGTCCGAGAGGAGGCATCAGTGGAAACCCTTGACGATGAGCAACGGGAACGGTGGTCAACGGACGGCTATTTGCATCTTCGGGGAGTGCTGTCTCCCGACGAAGTGACCTTCTTTAGCGACGAGTTAGACAGGGTTCGCTTNTTGCCAGGCTACGAACCCGGACAGGCTCAGCTTGGTCACTACGAGTGGATGGAGACCTCCAAAAGNGTTGANACTGAAGGGTTTATGGATAGGCGGGACCTCCTCAACTACGGCCAGCATTTCATCGACCTGATTGATCGCCCAGGTTTGTTCGATTTACTCGTCGACATCATGGGGCCTCACATCATGTTGTCCATGACTCAAGCCATTGTTCGTCCATCTACAGACGGCTTCGCGGGCTACACCCACACCGATGGGGGTGAGGGACTCCGTGAAATTCGNGTCTCGGAGACGTCTCCCCCACTAGCGATGAAAGCCATGTATCTACTGAGCGACGTAACCCAAGAGGACGCGGGTGCTTTCACCGTGTTTCCGGGAAGCCACCTGCGTCGCTTTCCCTGGCGTCGCGATGAACCTCTGACGCCGCATTCNCCTGGCGCCGTGCAGCTTCCCGGNGACNCAGGCGACTGCTATCTGTTCTCGCACTCGCTTTGGCANGGCCCTGCGCCCAATCACTCCGGCCAGGCTAGAAAGACACTCCTCTACAACTACGCACAAATGTTTGTCCGGAGTTACGACCATGAGGTCACACCAGAAGTTGCGGGGCAATTAACGCCTCGNCAAAGACGTCTTGTCGGCGATCTCGGTTACGGATTCCGACCGGGTTCTTATTTTTATGTTCCTCCTGATCAAGAAGCAGTGATTTACCAAGATGACCGCGGTCTGTCGGCGTGGACGGGTCCTCGCATCGTCGATCAGAGCAGCTAGGGCACAAACGCGACTACGGTCCTCTACATGGGTGAAATGGTTGAGTTTGCAAGTAATGGGCANGATGCACGGGGACATTTAGCGCTTCCGGACAGTGGTTCTGGACCGGCAGTGCTGGTGATTCAAGAATGGTGGGGCTTAAACCCGCAAATGAAAGGGGTCGCGGACTTTCTCGCGGAACAGGGCTTCGTGGCTCTAGCCCCTGACTTGTATCACGGTGAATTGGCCGGTCACGACGAAATGGATAAGGCCGGACAACTAATGACGGATCTTCCCCCTGATCGCGCTGCTCGCGATATGAGTGGCGCTGTCGATTTTCTAGCTANTCANGATGCAAGNACGGGAAGCGGTGTTGGAGTCATCGGATTCTGCATGGGCGGCTTATTAAGCTTCATGATCGCCGCNAACCGCGGAGATGTCGTGCGGGCTGCCGTTCCGTTCTATGGCTTCCCCCAGGGCGAAGGCGAGCCTGACTGGAGTGGTCTCACAGCCTCAGTTGATGCGCACATGGCTTCACCTGATGACTTCTTTCCCCCCGAAGCAGCAGAAGAACTCGGTGACCGTTTGCGCGAGATGGGGAAAGAAGTGCAGATCACGATTCACAATGCTGGCCACGGCTTCATGAACGAAGAGAACCCAGGCGGAACATACGACGAAGGACTCGCTGCCGAACTATGGCCTCGAACGATTGACTTCTTGCGTTCGAAGCTCGCGTGACTCGCACCAGCTACGACGGGCGATCACCGGTAGCAACTTAATTTTGACGAACCTGTTCGCGAGGTCAGCGCAGGTGACAGCGCCTTGGATCGAAGGTGTCGCCCGATGATCTCCAGCAACAACTATGTCTCCTCGCTGGCAGGTGTTTTTGAGCATCGAGGCGTCTAGGTTGTGGGTTAATCGGATGGAGTGGGTCTGAAGCCCACTTCAAAAAGGATAGGTAACTCATGCAACAAGGAACCTGGGTGCAGCTTGTGCACAGCAGGGGCACAGATGCTCACGCAGTCATTCTCCCCTATGTCGCTTCAGTACTAGCCATTTTTGCTTTCATTATCTGGGGTGGAGATGCACTCGATGCCGGTGCCGTTCAGCTGGCCATAGCAGCGTGGATCGTTCTGGGGTCACTTTGGACCATGCTCTGGTTTGACGGAGTGATCGCGGACTTAGCTGCGGCTATGAAGGACATGGAGCCCGATGTCGCGGGTAGCCATATAGGCCAGAATTTTGCTAAGGCTCCGTTCCCGCTGTTTCGCGGTTTCAATGCTCTCGTCATCGTCGCAATGGCGGTACTGCAGTTGGTCGCTCTGTATTCCTAAACCGCTCTCTTTCCTAATCCCGGCGAGCTGACGCTTGCACAGTGAAGAGGGGGTTTAGTCGCGTCCGATTGTTCTATCGGCGTAGTCCTTGAAGTAGTCAACAGTCCGGAAATTGGTGACCAATACATCAACGCTTGCAACAGCAAATCAGTCGTTCTATTCACTCTTCGAGGGAAGAGANCTTCAAGGGATGGGCGACTTATGGGTGAATTCCGAAGAGGCATGGTGCACNCACCCCGGATGGCCCACGCTTTTCGGATGGGAAGCAATCAGGACGTCGTTCCAGCGAATCTTCTCAGGCCCCGCGCCGCCACAATTTTTGACGTCAAACCTGCGATTTCACGGCGTTGACAACGTCGGGTGGGTATTCGTGGAGGAAAACCTTCTCGGCGCATCGTTGTCAGCAGTTGCAGCGGTGAACGTCTTCACGCGAACTGATGGTGAGTGGAGGATGGTGGGCCATCAGGCCGCACCGTTGGTCCACAATTTAGACCTCAGCGAACAGTGACAGGTCCCTCTCAACTGAATGTTTGAAATTTTCCTTCGCATTTGCGGCATTCGGACAACGGAGGCCTAACGGCCAGATCCGCCGCACCACAATAGGGACAGAATTTGACGACTCGTTCAGAGGGCTCTGACTCGAGGGAACCGGTACGACGCGATCCGATGAACTCGATGACAGCCAGCATCGAACAAGCCGACTGTGCGACAGCGAACAGCGCAAGAATTCTTCCAGGAAACGGCGTGATCTCGAACCAAATTAGAAAGGTCACATATAGGCCGTGCAGTAACGCTCCCGACCAGCAGATGGTGCGTAGAAGGTTCCGCGAACAGATCAACGAAATGAGCGCGCAGTAGGTTGCGACAACGCCGATTACGGCGGCCGTACCGACAGGTTTTCCTGCACCGTCGGGAAGGGGCGCACCCCATGTCAACGCCAACAATGAGATCCCCGTCACCAACACACAAACAGACCCAACGAACCACGCAACTTTGAGTCGGTCGCCCGTCTTGCCAAGTTCGATGCTCGCTAAGCCTGCCGCGCTGACGACTAGCAGGAAGCTGGAACCGTGCACCCGCCCCACGAACTCGGCGTTACCCCCGACCACGATTCCGAACGCGGCCAGCACCGCGTTGATGATGACAAACCACTTGAGTAGGCGCTTGATCACTGACTTGTCGGGGACCAACCTCCAAGCGATGCGGCTCACTGAGCGATCTCCTACTTCGCGAACGTCTGTGATCACCGTAACGGGTTATTGCATATACGTACGTCGCGACCGGCGACGACAATGTAGCTCGCCGCAAATTGGTCCGACACGGGAACATAACGACTTGGCACTAGCGTGTCCCTGTTGAAGTTCTTCGTTCTGGCAATAACGCTCACCTGCGTCATCGGGTGCGCGGCGGATCAGGCATCGGATGATTTAGTGACAAGCACTGCCCCCATCGCAACTTCGTCTTCCGACCTGTCGTCCACGACCACGCTCGATACTGCATCGGGTTGTGGACTCGTCGAACGCGACGCTCTTCAGGCGCGAATTTCTGCTCAAGTGCTGGCTCTGAACGGAGGAGACTTTGAACAGGCACGAGAGCACGCTTCCANGTCTTTCAANGCNGCCTTTGACACCGAGAGTTTTGAAGAAATGATTCGGTCGGGGTTTCCATATCTGCTCAACCGGGTCGCCGTGGCGTTCGGNCGNTGTCGAATCGTCGGCGAAGCCGCCTCTCTTGAGGTCCGGTTCGGCGAGGGAACTGCGAACACTCTCATNTACTTCTTCGTCATGGAACGGCGTGAATGGTGGATCGATGGCGCCTCTCCCNTCGCGGACTCNCTAACCAATAAGATGGCAAGCTCGTGAGACTTCAAGAGAGACTGACTTCTAGCGTGGTTCGGTTGTTTTCGCAGGGGGAACAGCCGCTTTCGCAAACTCATCTGCACCCCGGAGACATCGGTTTATTTGGGCCTGAGAGCGTGAGTTGGAGAGTAATGGGAGATGTGTCNANCTTCGTCGGAGGAGTTCGGGCCTTGCTTCTTCAAGCACTGCANCCCGAAGTTGCCGCAGGCGTAGCTGACCATTCTGAATACGAGTTAGANCCCCTNGGCAGACTGAACAGAACCTCGCTGTTTGTAACGACCGTCAACTATGGATCGATGCCTGAGGTTGGTGCAGCCATTCAACGCGTGATGAGGGTACATCAACCCGTGTCCGGCACTTCCGAACGAGGAATCGCCTACTCGGCAAGTCAGCCTCNACTCGGGGCTTGGGTTCAAAACACTCTCACGGACTCATTTTTGGATGCATATCAAAACTTTTGTTGTCGTCTAGAACGTCATGAAGCCGACGAGTTTGTCCGTGAGCAATCCAAGATCGGACAGTTACTGGGAATTGTTGACCTTCCGCAGAGTGCTGATGAGCTTCGATATTGGATTACTGAACATCCCGACCTGGAGGGATCAGCCGCGCTTGAAGAAGCGTGGAAGTTTTTGCGTGATCCCCCGCTTCAAGCTGGGCAACTANTCGGGTACCGGGTGATCAGAGGAGCTGCGATTGCGACGTTGCCTGAGAGCTTGGCCCAACTGGCCGGAGTTTCACCTCGTCCGGGNGCAGCTTTTGCCGGGCGATGTTTGATCTCTTCACTTCGGTGGGCGATGAAATGCAGCCCGGCGTGGAAAGAGGCGCTTGATCGCTGTGGCGCCGAATATGACCAGAGCAAGTTTCGGTCCTTCACCTCAAATTGAAATAGGANGGGTGGCCGAAAGCGGCGAGTCNATNCGCTCNATCAAGCCACCGTACGTTCAGCCCNGAACNGCGACATCCTCACCAAAGTTCTTCAGACCGGACNGNGCCTGATTAANGGTTTCGGATAGGTAGCCTGCGTATGGTCAAAGCGCTTCCTAAAGGGGGTTTGAAACCCTCTGGGCGGCGATCTATCCGCCCCCGTAGCTCAGGGGATAGAGCGTCGGTTTCCTAAACCGTGCGTCGCAGGTTCGAATCCTGCCGGGGGCGCTCGACAACGAACTCCATCAAACGCTCTTTTTTAGAGCCCTTCACCCCACAAGACGTACATCGCGACCAACGGGGTCTCTCCGGCTTCGACGGTGTGAAAATCCGAGGGGTGGTTGTACAGGGTGGTTTCGGGTTCGACCTCGGTCAGGGTTTCTGCTCCTCCGTACCTCCAGCGGGCGGAACCCGAGATAGTCAGGTACATCTCTTGAGGGGGGTGGTTGTGGAGGGGATACGTGCATCCTTGATCGACGTACATGACGCCTGCTTCCAAATTCGGTAGTTCGAACGCTTTGGACAGCACGCACAAGGCCCTCTGCGCTCCTTCATCGTTCCAACGGTGAGACTGAACCCACCGCATTGACGGGGCCAACTCGGCGAACTCGCGGGCCCGTGCAGTATCGACGACACGATCCAGGTTCCCTAAAGCAGGCAGGATTTGAGGTTCGTAAGGGATCGTTGCTGCTGTTTCAATCGCGGTGCGAAATATCTGCGCTCCTTCCGCGATCTCGTTGCGGTTCGTCAACTCAATTGCAGCATCTGCGGCGTCAATTAGCCATCTGCGGAGTTTGTCGTGGACTGTCATCCGATTCTTCCCTCGGTGGAACGAAACCCAATCAATAGCACCAGAACTACCAAGAACACGGAGCCGGCCATCCAGGGAATCGTAACGAAACCGAATTTTTNGATGTAGNTGACTGAACATGGCGTGGTGAGACTGCACGCTTCTGAATCAGACAACGACGGCACTTGCTGCAGCANGTAGTGCCATGTGGATGCGCCTAGACCGAGTAGCGACATCGGAATTGTGTAACGACGTACGTGATGTTCGCGAGTCACCCACGCTATGGCTAAGACAAGGGCGAGCGGGTACATAGCGACCCGTTGGATCCAACACCACCTGCACGGAACCAAATCCCCGACTTCTGAGAGGTACAGAGACCCAAGAGTCGCCGCGACGGTGACCGCGACCGAACATGGGCCCGCGATTGAACAAACGCGATTCGCCACATTCGCTGTGTGGCGTGAGGGACTGACAATTAGAACAATGAGCAGCAGCGTGAACGCGTTGAGAAACAACACGCCCCAGGCGAAAAGAGACAGGACACTCGTCACATCCATCACTCCAATGTGCGTTACCTGTCAGTTAATTGCCAGTCGGCCTTGCCCCGCCCGCTATTTNCGCACCGGGGCTTTCCCCACTGGGATCCACATGGCCATAGCGCTCAGCGTTGAGGCCACCAAGAAGAACGCCAAAATACGGTCGTAATACGGGAGTGCCTCGACTCCAGCATTGACCGTCAACAAAGCGAAAACCGCGGCTGTACCAACGGCCCCTGATGCGTATCGGAGGGTGTTGAACAAGCCATTGGTTTCACCAAAGAACTGTTCTTCCACCCACTCCANCGCCACTCCATTGAGCAAGGGAATACTCATGCCCCATCCNAGCCCGTACATCATGATCCCCGGCGCGAAATCACCCCAAAAGTTGACCTCGCTACCTAGTTGGGTTAGATGCCAACTCACCGCCGTCATTTGAAGCAGGGTCCCNAAGCGGCATAGACCAATCGCGCCGATGCGATCTGCCAAGCGACTAAAGNCAAGAGTGGAGAAGCCTGCCGCTATTGGACCCAAAGTGACGCCGAGCCCAACTTGAAGTGTCGAGAAGTTCCAGACGTTCTTCATAAAGAGCGGCCAAACAATCCAAAGTGGCTGAGACGTAATGGATCCAAAGAAGTTCACCGTGTTGGCAACAAATACCCCGCGTCGACGTAGCAGATGCAGATTGAGCAGCGGCTCGGGATGTCGAGACGTGTTACTAATGAACAGCCCCAAAGCCGCAGCCCCCACGACAGCCACTGTGATTGTGATGGGTGAGGAGTAGCCCCATACGCGGCCTTGCATGATGGCTGTTACCACTGCTGCTACCGCTACCGTCCCGGCCGCAGCGCCGACCAGGTCTAGGCGTTGTTGACCGGCGGGCGTCGGCAGCTCCCTCAACATTTGCCGTCCGCCCCAGTACATGAGGAGCGCTATCGGAGCGCTTATGAGATACACGATTCGCCAACCGCCGTAAGAAAGGATGAGCGCAGCGACGGCTGGCGCCACCCCCGCTCCCAAAGGTCCGGCTGCTGACCACAAACCGACGGCAGTTGAGCGACGCGATTCAGGGAAAAGAGGTAACACCAGGGAAAGGGATGACGGGAGCAAAGCTGCGCCCGCGACAGCCTGCAACACCCTGCTCAGATTTAGTGCCAGCACGGTGGGAGCGACAGCAGAAAGGACCGCTGATAGAGCGAAGAGAAGTAGGCCAAGTTGGAAGATTCGTTTTCTTCCGATGCGGTCAGCGAGGCGCCCGGCTAGAGGCAGAAAGGCCGCTGTTCCGATGAAGAAACCGGCGACACCCCAACCAACGTCGGCTGTGGTGGCGCCGCTAAATCCTTCTCTGATGTCGTCTAACGCAATATTGGTTGCGGTGCTGTTGAAACCAACGAGCACCGTGGCGAGGGAGGTAAGAAACAACGCCCGCCAGGCGCGAGGGGACACCGCCTCCGGCGGTAGCCGGTTGGAACGAGACTCGGCGGAATCCGGGACGGTAAGTCCTCCATCAGCCCCCGTAATCCTCGGCACCGTGGAAAGCACGACAGGTATCTGTCGACGCACCGCGAAAAGCCTACGGGATCACCAATCCGATAATGGACAAAATTCAAAAATCGGTTAGAAGAAAGTTTGTCTTTCAAGGTCCCACCCTCTTGCAACAGTTACACATGGCCACAAAGGGACAGCAACCCCAGGAACTTCAGCCCGGTAGGTCACTATCGCATCGAACTCGCGATCTTGGTCGCTTCGCTTTCGCGAACAGCAACAACTGCTGGGCGGTGGAGAAGTGATCGTTTTCTTCGTATCGCTCGCTGTATCGGTGACCTTCGGATTGTGGGAAATGTGCAGCTCGAAAACGGCCGCTGGGCCACCAATGAAAACCAGCGGTTAGCAGTTCCAAAAACGCGCTCTATTGGTCTCCTGTCAACGCAGAACCAGCGCGTTGCCCTAGGCCGCGCCTGCTTCGTATGGCTACCCTGACGTAGGTGCGAGGAGGGTGGGAACGCAAGGTCATGTGGCTGGCTATCACCAGTCTCATTCTTTGTCTCCTAGTGGG
>PAHW01000009.1 GCA_002705305.1 Acidimicrobiaceae bacterium | reverse complement strand
TGGAAGAAGACAGCGGTAGACCTCATGACCACGGATGTGATAGCAGCAGCGTTCGCTCTTGGTCTCTACGCCACCATTCCCCCTGATGTTCAGGTGAGATGGCAGACCCCCGCAGAGGGCTGTTGTGGGACCAGTTGCCACGACAACGCGTTAGCTGGCACTCGCCGTAAGGGCGAAGAATTTCCTTCGGGTCATCAGTTACCACCGTTAGCTCCTGGGTGTCGCAGTCTGGTCGTGCCTGACGGCCAGTAGCATTCCGTATATATGCGACCACCTGAGGAAATGAAGTCACGCCGTAGACGCATGAGACGCGGACGAGTGCTGCTTGGTTTTGGCGGCCTCGCCCTATTTTTGCTCATCACATCGGTTCGCGGTCTTGCACGGTTTTGGACCGATTACCTCTGGTTTGACAGCCTCGCGTTGTCTTCGGTTTGGACTTCGGTGCTGTGGGCCAAGATCGGGTTAGGGCTGTTGTTCACAGCCGTATTTTTTGTGACTCTGTGGGTGAACCTATTCATAGCTGACCGACTGGCCCCAAAGCTTCGACCACCCGGACCTGAAGATGAACTCAGCCGGAGATGGCAACAGTTCATGGGAAGACGAGCGATCCTGGTACGAAGTCTGGTCTCTCTGCTTTTCGCTTTGCTAGTAGGTGCAGGCGTTTCGTCGCAATGGCAAAGTTGGTTGTTCTTCACTAATCGTGTCGACTTTGGAATTGTTGACCAACAATTTGGGCTTGACGTTGGTTTCTACGTTTTTCAGCTTCCGTTCCTGACATTCGTTGTCAGTTGGGCGTTTGCGGCGATCCTCGTCATATTTGTCGTAACAACGATTCAGCATTACCTAAACGGAGGTATTCGGATCCAGGGTCAAGCCGGATCGCGGGTCACCCCGCAGGTTAAGGCGCACCTATCGCTGCTATTGGGACTTCTGGCCCTCGCAAAAGGAGTCGGCTACTACCTAGATCGCTACGAGCTCACACTTTCGGGCCGCGGTTTTGTCAACGGCGCCACGTATACCGATGTCAAAGCCCAACTGCCCGCCTTGCAGCTGTTGATGATTGTCAGCGTCTTTTGTTTCGGACTGCTGGTCTTCAACATTTGGCGGCGAGGATTTACCTACCCCATCATTGCTGTCGGTCTGTGGGCGCTCGTCGCCAGCCTCGCGGGAACGATTTATCCGGCTTTAGTGCAGCGCTTTCAAGTTGAACCGTCCGAATCAACAAAAGAAGCCCCGTATATCGAACGAAACATCGAGATGACGCGCATCGCCATGGGACTCGACCAGGTGACATCGCGAGATTTCAATTATGAACCCACTCTTAGCGCGACCGAAATAGAAGAGAATCTTGCGACTGTTCGCAACGTCCGACTCCTCGATCCGGCAGTGATGCGTGACACCTTCCAACAGACGCAAGGCATTAAGAGCTTTTACGACTTCAGAGATATCGATGTCGACCGATACACCATCGATGGCCGAACGACCCAAGTAGTTGTCGCAGCGAGAGAGCTAAAACAAACGGATCTTCCAAATAGCTCCTGGGAATCGCAACATATCGCCTTCACCCATGGGTATGGGCTCGCGGCCGCGCCAGCAAACGCCATCGATGCCAACGGCCGACCGGCCTACGCGTTAGCGGACATCCCGACCAACACGAGAGACGGAGCCGATGCGTTAGCAGTGTCCTCACCCGGTCTTTACGTTGGTGAAGGCCTAAAGGGTTACGCAATCGTAGGCGCAACCCGCGACGAGGTGGACTTTCAAGACGACGATGACCGGACAGAAGTCACCAGGTACGACGGTGCCGATGGCGTTCGGATCGGGTCATTCGCCAGGAAACTTGCGTTTGCCCTTCGCTTTGCCGAGCCAAACCTGGTGGTTTCCAATGAGCTTGGTTCCGATAGTCGCATCCTGTACAAGCGCGACGTTGTTGACCGCGCAAAAACCATCGCGCCATTCCTAAGGTTCGATCGAGATCCCTCCCCCGCCATTGTGGACGGCGAGGTGAAGTGGATACTTGATGCGTATACGGCGACCGATATGTTCCCGTACGCGCAGACAGTCAACGCTCGGGCCGTACGTTCAGGTGATCTGCGTTCTTCATTCAATTACGTGCGTAACTCGATCAAAGTTGTGATCAACGCGTATGACGGAGCACCAACCTTTTACATCGTCGATGATGACGACCCACTTGCAGAGTCGTATCGTCAACAGTTCCCTGATTTGTTCAGCACAACGCCACCCCCCGCAGAGTTGGCTGAGCATTTTCGATACCCCGAAGATCTATTCCGGTTGCAAACCGATTTGTGGGGCCGGTACCGCATCAGTGGCGCCGCCGAGTTTTATGACGCTGCCGGAGCTTGGAGCGTCGCTCAAGACCCGGGAAATTCAATTGGGCAGACTGCAGTGGAATCGGTCCTAGATGCCACTGGCAAAATCATCAGTAGTTCAGAGGTTCGGATCGCTCCTCAGTATTTGCTGATGCGGCTACCAGACGACGACGATGAATCATTCGTCATCTTCAGGCCTTTCGTGCCCTTCTCCGATGATGACTCACGCAAGAACCTTGAAGGTTTCATGGTCGTTCACAATGACCCAGATCGGTACGGCCAGATCGAGGTGTACGAGATCCGATCCTCCACCCCCGTTGACGGACCGGCCCTGTTTAATTCCAACATTCAAACCGAGGAAGAAATATCAGAGCGAGTCACTCTGCTAAACCAAAACGGATCAACGGTCGTGCCAGGCAACCTCCTGCTTATCCCCGTCGGGAACTCTTTGCTGTACGTCCGACCCTTGTACATAGAGGCCACGGGTACGACGGCGGTGCCCGAACTGCAACTCGTCATTGTTGGAGTAGGCCCAGAAGTCGTTATCGCGGACAGTTTCGAGGCAGCGCTTGCTCGCGCAATCCCCGGACTCAGCGTCGATCTCAGTGCGGGACCGGCGCAAGAAGATGCGACTGTGTCTTCGGACGGCGATGATGAGGAACTCGACGACTCTGGCGGAGATCTAGAAAGCGACGATGCTGAGCCTGACGACAAGTCAGAGGAAACGTCGGTTGAGGAGTTATTGACACTTTCGGCAGACGCGTTCCAGCGTGCCGATGCTGCTTTGCGCGCGGGGGACCTTGCTGCCTATCAACAATGGGTGGAACGCGCTGCGGGGTACATAGCCAAGGCACAAGAGCTGCTTTCTCAATCACCAACCCGAGACGACAGCGACGCGGCGTAACGCCGTGCCGGGCACCATCCCTACAGCGACGGGAGACGTTGAGGCCCCCGGGCGAGTTCTTGTTGTCGTAGCCCACCCTGACGACGTTGACTTTGGAACTGCGGGGACGATGGCTGCGCTAGTCAACGCCGGATCGCATGTCGCGTATTGCCTGGTCACTAGCGGCGAGGCCGGCGATGACGATTTGACTCAAAGCCCCAACGATTTAAGTGCTCTTCGCCAAGACGAACAACACGCAGCGGCCGCAGCTGTGGGAGTCGAAGAGCTTCACTGGTTAGGTCACCCTGACGGGCGGGTCATGAACAGCCTTGAGCTTCGCCGTGACCTCTCGCGCGTGATGCGAATTGTTCGCCCTGATGTTGTCGTAACCCAGCCAACTACCGCGAACTGGGATCGAATTTATGGGTCACATCCCGATCACTTGGCCACAGCATGGGCAACTATGGCCGCTGTTTACCCCGATTCACGCAACCCGCGCGCGCACCCTGAACTTCTTGAGGAGGGCCACGAGCCGCACACCGTCTCGCAGGTATGGATGATGTGGATGGCGGCACCAGAAGGAACAATGATGCATGTCGACATCACCGATACCTTTGAGCAGAAGGTAAAGGCATTGCAGTGCCACTCCAGTCAAACGGACCGCATGGAGGAACTGGAAGACTTGTTACGTGAATGGGCGTCGGGAGTTGCTTCAGCAGCCGGCATGACACAAGGCCGACTTGCTGAAGGCTTTCGAGTCATCGGTACCAATCGAGAATAACCAAAGGTGGGAAACAGGGGACTATGAGCAACGAACATCTCATAGATTCGCCGCGTGCATGGCTCACCGTCGTGGCTACCTTCTTGTCTTCAGCTGTTGCTCTTGGCAGCGTCTACAGCTTCGGTGCTTTTTTTCAGTCGATGGCAGATGACTTCGGAACTGGGAAAGGTTCGACGGCCGTAATCTTTGGAGTGACGACCTTCTCCTTCTTCTGGTTGAGTTTGATTACTAGTCGTCTTGCTGATCGTTACGGTCCGCGGCCGGTTCTGGCCTTTGGAGCGGTCGCTCTTTTTGTTGGCCTATGGACCACAAGCAACGTGAATTCAATCAGTGTTGGATACGTCACCTTTGGTACAGGCGCGGGAATCGCTGCAGCTTGCGCCTACATCCCGATGCTCGCGCATGTCGGCGGCTGGTTCGAAAAGCGCCGTGCGACAGCGGTTGGTATCTCCGTAGCTGGGATTGGTGTCGGCACATTGGTTATGACTCCATTGGCCGCTCGGCTAATCGACTTATATGGATGGAGAACCACCTACCGAATCTTCGGGGTGGTCGGCTCGCTGGTGCTGGCTGCGTGCACTTTGATGATGGCGCGAGCCCCGGGAGTAGCAGGTGCGGCTCCGTCAAGAATCAAAGAGGCGTTCAGATCTGCGACTTTTCGCAAGCTATGGATTGCGGGCCTTTCGTCGGGTATGGCGCTCTTCGTTCCATTTGTGTTCGCAGTTCCCTATGCAAAGGAACGGGGTGTCTCGTCGGTCGCTGCAGCCACTTTGGTGGGTGTGTTGGGTGGGTCCAGTGTGCTCTCACGAATCGGTTTTAGCTGGTTGACGAACCATTTTGGTAGCTTCCGCGTCTTCCGATTTGGTGCAGCGTTGTGTCCTTTATCGTTCGTGATATGGCTGTTAGCCGGTTCCTCATTTGCGACTTTGGTGGTCTTTATGGCCGTGTTGGGGGTGGGTTATGGCTCTTTCGTGGCGGTGAGCCCGCTAGTTCTCGCTGACTTATTTGGTGTAGTTGGCTTAGGTTCGTTGATGGGAATTTTTTACACGGCGCAGGGCTTAGGTGCATTGATTGGGGCTCCCGTCGCCGGGAGGTTGATCGACGTCTATGGCGGTTACACGATGCCGCTTTTGGTGGCTTTGGGCTTTGGCGTGATTTCGTTCTTGCTGTTGACGCTTCTGCCGACGACACCGTCGGGGACTCTTGCCGTGGCCGGTGTACATCAGGCTGAAGCTGGTGGACCTGGGAGTGATCTTGCTGTTGCGTTGAATGCGTTCGATGAAACGTTGATGGAGTTAGAAGACTGGGCTGATACCTAGCGGATTTTTCAAAACTTGGGGGAGGTCTTTAGGCGCCGAGGTTGTGGATGGGTTCACTCAGCGGCCATACTGATGTCTTCGCCGCGGGGTGGAGCAGTTTGGTAGCTCGTCGGGCTCATAACCCGAAGGTCGTTGGTTCAAATCCAACCCCCGCCACTACACGGAAACCCTGCCACGGCAGGGTTTCCTGCCTTTTAGAGATGGCTTACAGGGATGGGGGAATCAGCCCCTAACCTCGTAACCATGGAAACGCGAGACAAAGATCATCTCGAGTTTCCAGAGGCGATGCCGTATGAGGAGGGGAGCGGGCCTCGCAACATGATCGTGTTGCTACTCGACAGCCTCAACCGGCACATGCTCGGGGCTTATGGAAGTGGGGAGTTCGAAACACCGAACCTTGATCGATTTGCGGCCCGGTCGCTGCAGTTCACTCGCCATTACTCGGCATCATTGCCATGCATGCCCGCTCGTCACGATCTGCTATGTGGGTCCTGGGATTTTTTATGGCGACCATGGGGGTCGATCGAGGTGTGGGAGAACAACATCACCCAAGACCTCAGGATGACCGGAGTTGTCAGTCACCTCATCACCGACCATCCGCACCTATTTGAAACCGGTGGTGAGAACTACCACACCGATTTCTCAGCGTGGGACTACCTGCGGGGCCACGAGGGCGACCCCTGGAAGACCCGNCCNGATCCGTCNTGGGTGGGNACCCCNGCNNTACCGGCTGCNTCGGGAATTTTTCGACGCGGCTACGACGATTCCCGCACNTATTTCCGCGANGAAGCCGACTTCCCNGGTCCGAAGACGATGGNAGCGGCAGCGCAGTGGCTTGACCACAACGTCGGGGCCCACGAACGCTTCTTTCTCTTTGTTGACGAGTTCGATCCGCACGAGCCTTTCGACACGCCCGAGCCGTGGACGTTCAAGTACCACGACCAGCGAGATCAAGAGCTGATGATCTGGCCCCCGTACAGCACCAACCCGGTCGGTAGCGGGGCGCTCACCGAGACCCAGGCCGTGCAACTCCGGGCGAACTACGGAGCCAAACTGTCAATGATTGACCATTGGCTTGGTCGTGTTCTGGACGCGGTCGATCGCAACGGTCTCTGGAACGACACAGCAGTCGTGCTCTGTACCGACCATGGCCACTATCTCGGAGAGCACGGCGGTGCTTTCGGCAAGCCGGGCTTGCCGATCTACAACACGCTGGGTCACATCCCTTTGCTGATCTCATGGCCAGGCGCTGCGCCTGGTTTGTGCGACGCACTTACGACCATGGTCGACATCCACGCCACTATCGCCGATCTCTTTGGCGCTGTGCCCGGGCATCGAACCCATGGGAGGTCTCTGCGACCTCTCCTCGACGGCCAGGTCGACTCGGTNCGCGAATGGGTTCTACAGGGCTACTTCGGTCGNGAGGTCAACGTGATCGACCTGAATGGGAAGTACGTGCGTACGACACCGGATGGACCGTTCCCGTTGTCGATGTGGTCGAACCGCTGGTCGACGATGCCCATACATGCATTCCCGCGTACCCGACTTCCCAAGCCCGATGACCGCGCCTACCTCGACCGCATGCCGGGGTCAGACGTGCCCGTCATCCGCCAGCCCTTGACCGAGGAAACNTANGGGGCGCACCCCTTNACCCTGGCCCGTTCGATCTCCGACNCACATCTCCTCTTCGACGCGGCAGATATCGAAGAGACCGAGGACATAGCTGGNTCGGCCCGCGAAGCNCACTACACNGAACTGCTCCGCCACGCGCTCACAGAGATAGAGGCCCCCGACGAACAACTGCAACGGCTCGGCCTCGCAGTAAGCGGGGAACCGGGATAACCCTCACCCCCCGTCGCTCTGCATGCCCATGACCGCGTCGGGGTCAAGGCCCGGAGCGACACTGGGGTCAATGATGATCCACACCGCCCACACCACGGCCACCACGCCGACCACCCGCGCGAAGCGCTCACCATGACGCCAGTGCTTTTCGACGGCGATCACCAGAGCTAGACCCACCATGGCGGCCACGTTCATCACCCCAAACGCAACCATCACAGCCATCAACGCCCAGCAGCAGCCCAGGCAGAACAGGCCGTGGTGAATGCCAGCCCGCACGTCGCGAAGCGGACCACGAAACCCGATGTACCGCATCAGATGGCCTAGCGGGCTGCGGCAATGGTCGAGGCACCGCATCTTCAACGGCGTGAGCTGGTACAGACCAGCGGCCACAAAACACNCTACGGCCACCCAACGGGCCANGGTCGGCCGGTCGGCAGCTATGTCGCCAAACACGTCNGCCACTACGAACGCCACCAACCCCGTTGACCCCCACGCCAACACNTATCCGCTCCCGAGGGCGGAGAGCCGCGGCCCCCGATTGGCGGTGACCGTTCGCTCGTAGAGGGCTGCTAGAGGCGCTATGGACGAGAGCATCATGGCTGCCATCATCAGCGTCCACATGATGAGGAACGACCCGAANGACATGCCCATCGTCCCGGGCATGCCCCACAGGCCCATGTCCATGCGGACAGCCCAGACGATGGTTACCACCCAACAGCACGCGGTGATGGTGTGGATAATTGTTGTAGATAATCTCGAGGTGTTCGCCGGCTGCGCCGGTGGCTGAGCTAAGCCGCCCAATTGAACGGATTAGCGAAGCCGCTCAAGCCCTCGCCCCCGAACGAGATGCCCATGGCCGAAATCGACGAGGTCGATACGGGAGCCATGGCCAAGACCGGACCGGCAGGATGGGTGTCGACACCAGTCAGGGAAACCACTTCGCCGGAATCGTTGACGTGGGGGCGACCGGTGTACGACGAGTCTCCGAAGGTCACGGTGTGTTCACCGTTATCGGTTGTGATCGACACTGCCATCTGCTCGATGCCCAGGAAGTTGCCGAGCAGTGGTCCCAATGCGGCTGGTGGTCCACCCAAGGAACCGCTTACCACTGCTCCGATAGCTTCGACCTGCTCCGCAGAGGCGCCGTCGTCGACGATCACGCCGACATTCCAGCCACCGTCCGACATGAGCGGAGGCGAATCCACCATTAGCACGAAGGTATGTCCCGAGACGTCAACTCCGTCAATGTCACCATCATCNATAGTGAATGCCAGGGTGGCGTTGCAGCGTTCGTTGGTCGCGGGGAATTGCATATTCGACCAGGTACAGGGACATGTCGCCGTGCANGAGCAATTCTCGTAGTACATGCCGCTGAGNTGCCAAGCCATCGGTGATCTCCCCTGTGGTCTGCCACCCCCGCCGTGGGAGCAGTCGAAGCCAGGCTCCCATGGTCGGGCTGGGGCGTCAAGCAGGCTGGTTTCACGGTTGGGGCGGGGGCTACATACCAAAAAGGCGTTCTCCGGTGAGCAAGCCCNTCTTCTCGGTAAGNACTAGCCGACCTACAATCTTTTGATGGTTCGGTTGAGCGATCTTCACCCAGTTGAGTCTGATCATCTGCGCAATCGCGCGGAAATGATGCCNGCGATAGGTCCCGGTAAATGGGTCACTCCACCAGCGCTTGATCAGGCCACGGTAGCGATTGTTTCCACAGCGGGTATTCATCGACGTATGGACCCGCCGTTCACCGTGGGGTCTTTGGATTATCGGATTGTTCCAGGTGATGTGAACTTTAGTGACCTCGTAGTTTCGCACATAAGCGCGAATTTTGACCGCAGCGCATTCGGGCAAGATCCCAATATCGCCTTCCCGATAGAACGTCTGAGGGAGATGGCGTTCACTGGAGAAATTGGAGACGTGGCTCGCTGGCACTACTCCTTTATGGGGGCAATGCCNGATCCCTCTCGGTTCGAAGAAACCGGAGAAGAAATTGGTCGATTGATGGCCAAAGACGGAGTTGATGTAGCGCTTCTAGTGCCAGTCTGACCGGTGTGCACGGGCGCGGTCGGCGCCTTAGGAAACTACATAGAACGAGCAGGGGTAGCTACCACGTCAATAAGTTTGATTCGGGAAATGTCAGAAGCAGTTGTGCCCCCAAGAGCTTTATGGGTCCCGTTTCCTTTAGGAAGGCCTCTGGGTGCGATTAATGATCCGGAGTTTCAAAAAGACGTTTTGAGAACGGCCTTCGGGCTCCTCGATACTGCTGTAGAGCCAACTATTGAGGACTACCAAATTGAAGCCCCCGACAAAGGGCTGAGTGACAACTGGGCATGTCCTTTAAACCTAGGTCCAGAATCTTCAGGCTCCCTAGCTGACCGTCTGCTGTCCGAAGTAGGGCGACTTCGTCCATGGGCGATGGAAACTAGGCGAGAACGAGGGCGAACCTTATTTGGAGTAAGTGGAGCTAGGGAAGATCAAGTTGATCAACTAGCTCAAACCCTCGCTGCGATCGCTGAAACGGGCGAAGTTACGTGTGAACCAGCGAACGAGGAAATCGATTGGGCATTTGACATGCCCCTACTGTTGCGCCATATCGCAGATGATCTTCGCACTTATTATCATGAGGCGATTGCAGCGCAGCCGGGCACCAGTCCGCCTGATCATGACGCCTTAAACCGGTGGATTTTTGGTGAAACCATCCTCGGGGAAACACTGGTTCTGGTGGCTGATGGTTTGACGAGAGCATCCGATTCGCCGATCGCGCCGCTCGTACGAGGCCTTTTGATCCCGGAAGGCCACTACCGAGGTGGGAGCGCTTTCCCCGAAACCGCTAGTTTTCCGACTTCATGAGCGCCTTTTTTATTCACCAGTTCCGACTCGTCGCTGACATCGACCTCAACTACCGAGTTGCCGAGTGATTGTCCGACAGTTGATTAAGTCGCTTGGTGCGATGCTTGTTGCGCCGATCGGAATTCGCCGTCAACCACCCGCGCCCCCGGGTGACTCCGTCCACTATGAAATCCCTGTGTTGGCACCGACCAAAGAGCTAGCGATCACAAAGGCGGCAGACTTGCCGGTTGTGGGAACTCCGGAGGGACGATGGAAGGAGTGGCCGCCTTTGGTGCTTGAGGGTTGCGACGAGCCTCTNATTGGAGGAGCGCCCGATCTTCGCGGAGTTTGGCAGGTTTACAAAGGCCCATTGAAGGGACATATCGAACGCAATGAACAGGCCGGAGCCCGGGTCGTGATTACTGCTGGAGGCATAATCCACGACATGACGGCCGGCGGTTTGCCGATGACCGACGAAGGAGTGGGAGGAGCGAAGATAAACGTTGCGGCGCGGTATGAGAATGAACGTCTGAATCTGTATCTCAACAACAAACGACTCGTAGTGACGCGTTATCGAGATGGGGACGAACTGGTATGGCGTTGGGGACCGTACCTAAACCGCCTTCGTCGTTTGCACGATCCAGGCGACGTCTGAANTCAACATTGGTTACGTGTAGGTCAACGCGCCGTCGTCCAGATCGGCCGTCCGTAACGCGTCTTTGTCGGTCCAGTAGTCCTGCGTATGTCTCCACGGGTCGACGACGCCTTGTTTGGGCATCAGGTGAATAGAGCGCATCAAATAGCCGGGNTTGAAGTTTTCTGGGTCTACCCAAGGCAGGAGTTCCATGTCTTGGTCTTCGGCGCGCAACGTCGGTGTTGCCACCTTCGCACCCAGTTGATCCATGTGGTCAAGTAATTGACACACGTACTCTGCNACCAGGTCGGCGCGGAGAGTCCAGCTCGCGCGGAAATATCCGAACACCCAAATCATGTTTGGGATTCCGGTGAACATCATGCCCCGGTATCCCACTGTTTCTGAGAAATCAAGGGGCTTGTCGTCGATTGTGAATTCGACATCCCCCAACACGCTGAGGTTAAATCCGGTTGCGGTGATGATGATGTCCGCTTCTAGCAGTTGTCCGCTCTTGGTTTCGATTCCTCTTTCGGTGAAGGTCGAAATTTCGTCTGTCACGACTGAGGCGTCGCCAGCTGCGATGGAGTGAAACAAATCCCCATCGGGGATCAATGCAATTCGTTGTTGCCAAGGCCGATAAGCAGGCGCGAAGTGCGCCGAAACGTCATAGTCGTCTCCCAAGATCGCGCGGACGCCGTTGTAGAGTTCCTCGCGCACCAGATCGGGATATTTGAAGGACATTTCGACGACCTGTTGCTGGTCGTGCAGGATCTTTTTTCTGACTATCTCGTGTGTCCATTCGTCTGGGATGTCTAGCTCGCGCAGCGTGTCAGCGAGTTCGTTGTTATTAGGTCGGGCCACGAAAAAGGTTGGGGACCTTTGGAGCATTGTGATGTGTTCGGTTTTGTCTGCCATTGCCGGTATGAGGGTGGCTGCGGTNGCTCCAGAGCCGATCACCACGACCTTTTTGTTGGTGTAATCAAGATCGTCGGGCCAGGTTTGTGGATGAACGACTTCTCCTTGGAAATGTTCCATGCCCGGCCATTCGGGCGTGTAGGGCGTGGAGTGGCTGTAATACCCCTGACACATCCAAAGGAATCCGCAAGTAAAGACAAGTTGGTCGTCGGAGTCTTTCTTCGTGACGTTGAGAGTCCAGAGTTTGGTTTCGCTGGACCATTCCGCCGATGCAATGGTGTGTTGGTAACGAATGTGGCGGGCGATGTCGTTTTCTTCGATTACCTCGTTCATATACGTCAGGATTTCGTCACCGGTTGCGATTGGCGGCCCGGTCCACGGTTTAAAGCCGTAACCGAATGTGTAGAGGTCGCTGTCCGATCTGATACCGGGGTAGGTGTGTGTTTTCCAGGTACCACCGAAGCTGTCCATTGTCTCAAGGACCACAAAGCTTTTGGTGGGACATTGCTGTAACAAGTGATAAGCGCCACCAATTCCCGAAATTCCTGCTCCGACGATTAGTACATCGAAGTGCTCAGTGGTCACTTGGCTCATATCTTTAGGGTTGCCGATAAAGGGTGCCGGTAACAAGTTGGGATCCTCACTCGCGCGGAAACTGTTGCTGTTCGCCCCGCATCGAGTGTTTCCATGATGTCCTTACAGGTGGTCGGCTCGCCGCAGTACCAGAACCCACGATAGAAGAGCGGACGCAGATACAAGTACTAGTGCCATGATGCCAGCTTCGGCCACGAAGGCCTCTTCGAANGAACCGAATATTCGTGTGGTCAGCGTAGGGAAACCGATTGGGGCCACTATGAGGCTGATTGGCAGTTCTTTCATTGTGGATAACACGACTAACCCACCNGCAGCTAGTAGTCCAGGTCTCATCGCTGGCANGTCGACGCTGCGAAACCTGTGCCATTTATCTGCCCCGAGAGTTGCCGCGGCATCGTGGAGACGGCTAGGGACAGCCTTTACCGCAACTAAAGCGATGCCCATGGCCAATGAACCGAAGCGAACAACATAGGCAAAAATNAGGATNGCCATCGAATCGTATAGAAGGTCTCCCAAGAAGCCTGAACGAAGAGTCCAAAACCGCAAGGACAATGCAATCAGAATTCCGGGAACTGCAAAGGTTGCGATGACAACTGAATGGGTAAAGCGCCCGATACGGTCGCGGTATCGGCCGGCCAGAACTGCGATAGGGATGATCGCGACCAGCGCAACCACTCCGGTGATAACGCTTGAGGAAAGTGTGTTAGCAGTCGCCTCAACGACCTTGCCGGTATTGATCGTAAGAGGTCGTCCGCCTCGTTGGGTTCTCAATAGGCCATCCGCGGCCCAATCCAATAGGGCTGCAATGGGGGCGAAAGTGCTGAACGCGAAAGTTCCTCCAACTAAGAGCATGGCGGGAGTCTTCCAACCACCTAGTTCATAGGTAGCAGCCGAGTGCGCGCGATGGGTTACCACCTCAGGTAAGCGCCGATTCACTGACCTCTCTGCTGTCACNACCACGCCCGCGAAAAGAAGCAGTATCAGACTCAACGCAAACGCCATTGGAGGTCGAGCGAGGTAGTTGGATTCGATGGCTCTGGTCAGAGTGTCATATCGCATCAGCTGCACAGCACCAAAGTCACTGATGGTATAGAGGAACACTAAGAGTGTTCCCGCGGTCAGGGATCCAGAAATTTGGCGTAGTACGACGTGACGGAATACCTGTGAGACGTTGTCACCGAGTAATAGTGCGCTCTGTTCCAACGATCCTGGAAGTTGGCGCAGGCGGGCGGCGACGGGAAGATAGACGTAGGGGTAACAGAACAATGTCAGAACGAGCCAGGCTCCGAAAAGTCCGTGTAGCTCAGGCGTTTGGTTAATCCCGATCGATCCAAAAAAGTCATTGGCGAGGCCACCTGGATTGAGAGTTCGGATGAAAGCGGCGGCGCCGATAAAGGTGGGGAACACCAGCGGGATAGGCAGCACTACTCGCCATAGTCTCCGAAAAGGAAGGTCGGTCCTTGTTGTCAACCATGCAAGTGCGGTACCCAAACACGCGGCGGAAATTGAAACCAAAATGGCCAGCCGAACGGTGCGCCAAAAGGGTTGCAAAGTCTGGTTTGTAAATAGCAAACCGAGCGGGTCCGCTTTTGACGTGAAATTGCGCCAGATCAGATAAAGGCCAGGAAAAGCGAACCCTATGGCGCAAGCTAGGCCGAAGGCCCGAAGTTCCCTAGGTGCCCGNGGTTGGCTCATTGGTTTTGGATACCGCTCGTTTCGATAATTCGAGCTGTCTCGTCAAATCCACCCCCCAAAGCGTCGAAATCCACTGAACCAATCTGTAACGCGGTAAGACGAGGTAGTGCTGCATTTGGTTCTACACCAGCAGCAAGCGGATATTCGAGCGTCTGGTTTGTGAAATANCTCTGGACAGGAACACTCAACAAATAGGTCAATAGTTCGTTGGCCTCATCGGAGTTCTCCGCCGAATCCAAGACGGTGGCTGCGGTGATGATGAGGAGAGAACCGATGTCGTCGTCATCGAGGTCATGGTTCTTGGCTCGATGGTCGTCTCCCGCCGCGATGACTTCTTGGTAGTTGTAGTAGTGGTTCACCAAACCCATTTCAATTTCGCCACGCCCTGCAGCCTCCACGATCGATCGGTTGTTCGGGTAGTAGCGGGCGCCGTTAGCGACCATGTCGTTTAACCACTTAGTCGCGACATCGGTGCCGTATTGGTCTCGAAACACCGTGAACCAATCCATGAACGAGCCGTTCGTCCCNGGGATAGCTATCTTNCCGTTCCATTTTTCGTCCGTCAGTTCGAAGATCGAAGCTGGGAGTTCGTCCTCGGCCACAAGATCGACGTTGTAGACGAGTACCCGCTTTCTTCCCGAGAACCCGACCCAGTTTCCCTTCGCCGAGCGGTTCTGTTCAGATACGAGNCCCAGAATGTCGCCACTTATTGTTCCTAGCAGGCCTTTTGATTCAAGGAATCCGACAGGCCCTGGAGATTGACTGAGGAAAACATCCGCCGGGCTGCGGTCTCCTTCTTCGTCTATCAACAATGCCAGTTGAGATGAACTTCCCCAGCGAACCTCCACGTTGATGCCTGTCGCGCANCTAAACGCAGACAACACNGGTTCGATGAGGTTCTCTTTACGGCCGGAATAAATAGTGACTTCGGCATCTGTGCCGTCCACGCATTCATCAGAGTTTATTTCTGCAGCTAGTCCATCGATCTGCAGTCGATCGCCGCTGCCGCAACCGCTAACGAGGACGGAAACTGCGACCAAAAGGGGGAGGAGATATTTAGTCATGGGCCAGCAGNTTACNCACACTTCGTTCGNAATGTAAAGCGACCNTTACATTNNTAGGAAAGTGAGCCTTACANCANTCGGTGNGCGATACGAACCTNCCGTTTCCGAGGGCTGACCNGTGGNAGCAGGGGGTCGAGGCCANCACGATGGCGTGACCACTTTGTCGGCTTTAGCGACAAGGCTCCCGTAGTGGTATTTGTGGGGTACCGGACTGTAAACCCAGNGTGAGTTCCATCAAGCGATCTCGAAGGCAGACGCTGTTCGTCCTGTGAACGTCACTTGGACACGGTCTCCGCTGGCGAATGAAACTGACGGCTCGCATCGAACTCGTAGTTGCTCGTNGCCAAGGGCGACGAAAATAATCGTTTCGTGTCCGTAGTATTCAACAAGTTGCACGGTNGCTTGGTCTCCGAGTTCGAGAGATAGCTGCTCGGGTCGCACGATGATGTCAACGGGCCCTCGGACATCGTTGTTGACCGGTACGGATCCGAGTGAGCATTTTGCTGTTCCATCGAGAGCGTCGCCTGCAAGTACGGACGTCATGCCCACGAATTCAGCTGTCCAGCGGTCGATTGGGTGGCGGTAAAGAACGTGGGGAGTGTCGGTTTGAACTATGCGACCATTTCGCATTACCGCGACGTGGTCTCCGACGATGAACGCTTCATCTTGATCGTGGGTGACGAATATTGATGTAATGCCTAGGTCCGCCAAGAGTCGGTGGACTTCGGTTCGGACCTCTATTCGCAAGTTGGTGTCGAGATTNGANAAAGGTTCGTCGAGAAGGAGTACTCCTGGCCGGGGCGCTAGTGCTCTAGCGAGGGCGACGCGTTGCTGTTCGCCACCAGAGAGGGTGGCCGGCATGCGCTCCGTCAAGCCGACGAGGTCCATCATCTCGAGTGCGGCGGCCACTTCTTGATCCCGTGTCGCTGATTTCTTAATTCCGTAGGCAACGTTTCCTGCTACGGATAGATGGGGGAAGAGGGCCCAGTCCTGAAACACCATTCCTACACGACGACGGTCGGGCGGGATCCAGACTGCGCCNGCGACGAGTTGGTGACCAATATGTATTTCCCCGCTTGAAGGTCTCTCCAGTCCGGCAATAAGACGCAGCAACGTTGTTTTCCCGCTACCGCTTGGCCCCAAAAGCGCCATCGATTCGCCGGGCTCGACATCAAGGCAGACCTTGTGCAATACAAGTTCGTGCTCGTAAGAATGTTCAAGGTCCTTGATCACGACCCCGCGTGCAGCGGCTACTTTCATGTCCCTGGGGTTACGACTATTCGTTGTGCGGTTGGTCCACCGACGCCGAAGGGGTTNTCGCCCACTTTGACGGTTGCAGTCCCATCTGATGCAAAAGACAGAACGACTCCCGATTGACCTGGCATCATTCCGGTNCTTTCTAGGAATTCGAGTTGTCCTGGTTCCCATTCCAACTCTTCGGGAATCCGGACGACGGTAAAGGGGTCGCCGGCGTCAATCTCGGAAAGGACCACGGCCCCGTGAGGTTCCTCGTATCCGCTGCCCGGAATTGGATTTCCATGAGGACACGTCTGCGGGTCCCCCAAAGNTTTNAGCATCGCAGCTTCCACGAGGGGNGATATCACGTGTTCCCATCGCCCGGCTTCGCTGTGAGCGTCAGTCCAGTTCAACCCGAGTACATCTGTGAGAAAACATTCCGCCAGCCGGTGCCGTCGTACGATCGTTTTGGCTAAGTCTTCGCCTTCGGTGGTCAGAGCGATCTCNCCGCCATCTGCGGTTTCGACCAGGTTCTCACGTTCCATCCGGCGGATCATTTCGCCTACCGCCTGGCGAGATATGTCCAGACGATCTGAGATTCTGGCCTGGATGACAGGCACTCCGTCCTCTGCTAATTCGAAGATTGCTTCGCTGTACTCCTCAAAAGCTGGGTGGTGTTCGGTTGGTTCATACGCCACACGACGACCCTACCAGCGAACTTGTTCGACCCCAGATACCGGAATGTCAGGGTTCCCTAACGCTTCACCCTTGAGGTTCCTGGCNTTGTTTGCTTAAGCGAAGAATGCCAGGAACCGCTACGGTCGGCGCCTGATGCCGCAACGAGCCCGAATGCTTCTTGGACGAATATTCCAAGTACGGACCTTCGGACGACAGCTAGCGGGGATTCGCCTCACCGAAAATCAAACTTTTGCTCTNATGGCAGTNGTGATTGGTNTGATCGGGGGTTTAGCAGCCGTCGCGTTTCACTATTTGATTGACTTTCTCGGCGAGGAGGTATTTGGTCGAATCGCCGACTGGTTCGAGATTCTTGGGCCATTTCGATACGTGCCAGGAATTGTCATCGGCGGACTTCTGGTTGGACCGCTGGTAACCCGCGCCGCGTCAGAAGCAAAGGGCCACGGNGTTCCCGAAGTCATGGAGGCCGTAAATCGAAGAGGAGGCCGAATCAGAACGCGAGTGGCTTACNTCAAAGCCGTTGCATCGGCTCTCACCATCGGGTCGGGAGGATCTGCGGGTCGAGAGGGCCCAATTGTTCAGATCGGGTCGGCGTTAGGTTCGACGCTCGCGCGATTGTTTCGAATGTCGGACCGGCGACGCTCTACGTTCGTNGCNGCNGGAGCAGCTGCAGGGATCGCCGCAATTTTCAACGCACCGCTGGCGGGGGTTTTCTTTGCTTTGGAAGTGGTGCTTCGCTCATTTACCGCGCGAGGATTNTCNACCGTCGTNATATCTGCCGTGGCAGCCAATGCGGTGTGGCGAGTGCTTGTGGGCAATGAATCGGTNCTCACTGCAGANGTACATCAGTTGGTGCACCCGACCGAATTGGTTTTCTACGCGTTGCTCGGGGTAGTTGCGGCGGTAGTGGCAGTGGGTTTCGTGCGGCTCTTGTANTTCGTCGAAGATCGATTCGATGAGCTTCCGGTCCTAGCCGACCTTCGGCCGGCAATAGGTGTGCTAGCGGTCGGACTACTTGGCGCCATCTCATTTGATTTACTCGGATCGGGACTATCGGGCATAGACAAAGCACTGGCNGGAGAGTTTGCCTTCCGCATGTTGTTGCTTCTGTTAATCGGAAAGATGTTGGCAACGGCGTTGACCCTCGGTTCAGGAGGATCCGGGGGAATATTTTCTCCAGCGTTGTTCATCGGCGCTCTCCTGGGTTCCGCGTACGGTCAGACAATCAACGAACTTTTTCCGGAATCAACCGCTAGCGCTGGGGCGTACGCGGTAGTTGGAATGGCGGCGGTNTTCGCCGCCGCCGCTCANGCTCCTATGTCGAGCATTTTCATTGTTTTTGAGATGACGAACGACTTCGGTCTGATTATGCCGTTAATGGCCGCGTGTGCTGCGGCAACCGTGGCCTATACAGCAATCAAAAAAGATTCCATCTACGAGGTCAAGCTTCGACGTAAAGACGCTCTTGGGCCGGCTCGCGTTCAGGACGACCGCATCATGAATCACGTCGCTTTAGTGGGAGCCGCCGAAGCCAAATATGCCGCAACCCTTNGGACGTCGTCGTTACGGCAAGCGATACAGATGTTGAAGCAGGGACGCGAGGAGATGCTTCTGGTGGTGAGTGCTGANCGNGCTCTTCAGGGAGTTGTGTATCTCCGCGACGCTGAAGCCGAACTCGCAGTATCACCGCAAGGAAAGGTTCAGGACATCATTCGCGACGATCACCCTGTCGCTCACCCCGGCTCCACTCTCGAAGAAGGAATGCAAATGCTCGAAAACGCCAACACTGACCTCTTGCCAGTACTCGACTGGAATGATCGAGTCCTCGGTGTCGCAAACAGAGTGTCCATAGTAAAGGCGTACGAAAACGCCGCGCCCGAATCGCCGAACGACTCCGGCTAGGAAAGCCCGGCGGCGCGGGCTAATAGACTCAGGTGTTCGGCGAAATCTTTCGTCGGAATTGGTGGNGCAAGCACCAACTCGTCAATTTGAAGTGATTTTGCAATTTCAACCTTGGATTCGATTTGGCTNGGGTCGATACCTGGTANCGGAACCCCGAGNTTAAAGTCGAAGTCATCGTCGGTTAGATCGCGGCCGTGGNNATTCAAAATTTCGCCGAGCCTNCCTAGATGGGCGTGAATGTCAGGTTGAGCCCACCAGCCNTACCAACCATCGCCNAGCAGGGCTGCGCGTTTCATCGCGGCATCTGAATCTCCGCCGATGATGATCGGAGGACCCCCTGGCGTAACGGGCTTTGGATTCATCACCGCGTTTTCGAAACGAACAAATTCGCCTTGGTAGGTGGCGCGTTCTTCCGTCCAGGTGACACGCAAAGCTTCTATGTACTCGTCGAGACGTCGACCTCGCCGCGCAAAGTCGACACCGAGAGCCTCATATTCTTCCCAGGACCAACCAGAGCCGACCCCGAGTTCGAACCTGCCATTGGTGAAATGGTCTAGAGTCAACACTTCTTTCGCTGTCAACAACGCTGGTCTTTGAGTCAAGATCAACACGCCNGTGATGAAACGCAGCGTGGTCGTTGCATGCGCCGCGGCTTGGGCACAAAACAATGGGTCGAAAATTCCGGTGTCTGGACCCCAGTTGGGTTCACCATCATCTGTATAGGGGTAGTCAGACTCGTAACTGGTGAAAAAAACCACATGTTCNGGTAGCGCAAGACTTCGAAATCCCAAACCCTCGACTGTCTGAGCGAAATCGCGNAGGAAAGANAAATCNCGACGCGGTGAGTTGCCAAAAAACCCNGCAANGCTGATTTCCATACCGATNCCCCCTCAAACAGGCGANAACAGGAAGNCTTGTAACGCCNGTCGTTTGGACACAGCCTCATATAGAGCAACAAATGATGCAAATTGCTCCAAGGGATCGGTAGCTTCTTCAAGCGTGTCCCGCGACTTCGCGCCAAAAGCCGACCAACTCCTAATTCACAATCGTGACTTCGCCGAAAGGTTTGAAGATGGCGACTTGGCGGTTGCCCCGAGCATGCGTTTGGCGGTAGTCGCGTGCATGGACTCTCGAATGGATATTTTCAAGATCCTCGGCCTGTCAAACGGTGAAGCGCATATCGTTCGCAATGCGGGTGGCGTCGTTACCGACGACGTCATCCGATCTCTCTGTCTCTCCCAAAGATCCTTAGGCACCCGAGAAATCGTGTTGTTACACCACACCGATTGCGGGCTACAGAGGGTGGACGAGGATGAGTTCACAGCCGAACTTGAAGCAGAAGTAGGGNTTAAGCCCCGCTGGTCCTTAGAACCCTTCACGGATCCATTTGCTGANACCCGCCANTCNATGCAGCGACTNCAGCTGACACCGTTTGTTGACGCCCAAAATGTANGAGGCTTCGTATATGACGTCGCCGATGGNCGGTTACACGAGGTCNCGCAAGCGCAATAGGCCCGAGCGCCGCTACCGTCTCGACGAGATGGCTCACCCCGATATGCGGAGAAAACGCACCCAAGAACGAGGTCGGCTTCTGCCGCTTTATCTGTGTGGGATTCTCGGACCCTTTGGTGGGTCTGTCCTGTCACCAATGATTCCCGAGTTGAGAGAGGCCTTCGACACGACCACAGCGACTGTTGCGTGGGGATTCGGTGCCTACTTNTTTCCTTACGCGGCGCTTCTCTTAGTTTCAGGAACGCTCGGAGAAAAATGGGGAAGAGGACGAACCGTCCGGATCGCAGTTTTTCTNTACGCGNTGGCGTCACTGAGNTGTGTCAGCGGGTCTTCGTTGTGGTTCTTTTTCGGAGGGAGAGCAGCGCAGGGAGCGGTCAACGCGTTCATGACCCCATTGCTCATAGCNACCCTTACCGAGGTCAGCCCGAGAGATCGGGTGGGTCGTGCNGTCGGCACCTACGCGGCTTTTCAAGCGATCGGCGCAGTATTGGGCATGCTGGTAGGAGGTGTCGCTGCCGATGTTGGTTGGAAATGGGCTTTCGTAGCGATTGCTGTGGTGGCAGCTGCCCTAAGTTGGACGCTTCCCAAAGCCCACGCTTCTCAAGTTCCCACTGCGNTGGGAATGCGCTCGGTCGTCAATCGACGGATGCTCATGTTGGGTCTGGTAGCGCTTACACAGGCCATTGGGCCAGGGGGAGTGCAGCTTTTGGTAGCGCTCGTTAGTCGAGATGTCCTGGCCTTGTCAGGGTCTGCTACTGGGGCGCTACTGATCACGGGCTCATTAACTGCGGTGGTGTTAACCCCCCGGTGGGGAGCGGTTATCGATCGGATTGGTGCGAAACGCGGCACNGTTCTCGCTCTTCTCCTATCGATGGCTGGTGCGGTTGTGTTGTCACAAGCCAAAACGGCGCTGGCTTTGGTGTTGGTGTGGGCGGTCGTCGGTGCCCTCGTCCAGTGCATTTCGACCGGGTTTCAAATGCTGGCAGCCACGGGGGTCCCCGGAAATCGAGGAGGGGGGATTTCATTCGTGTTGTCCCACCGGTTTGTTGGCCACGCTATTGGGCCGTTGATTTGGATTCCGGTGTTCGAACGAAATGTTTCGCTTGCTTACCTGGGCGCGGCGTTAGTGGGGATCCTGTCAGTGGCGTTCGTGTATGGGGCCCAACACGACACCCTCACCCGGATCGAACAGCGTTGAACTATCGAGTTGGAAGCCATTCAGCTATGGCCTGACCAATTTCGTGAGGGCTGTCCTCTTGAACAAAGTGTGTGCCGCTTACCGTGACTTCGGTTTGATTGGGCCAAGCCCGACAGAATTCTCTTTGTGGACCAGTGAGTATGGAGCCGGGATCGCCGTTCACGAACAGCTTGGGTAGGTCGGAATTGCTTAACCATTGGCCGTAGTCGTCGATAATCGCAACAACGTCTGGCGGTTCGCCTTCAATTGGAATCTCTCGAGGCCATGTCAGGGTCGGGCGACGATGTTGGGGATCGAGGAACGGTCTGCGATATTCGNTCATCTCTTCTTCGGTCAGTCCGCGCAATATGGCGCTCGGAAGAACTCGCTCAACGAAGATGTTTTTTTCGATCACCATTTCCTCGCCGGCAGGAGAACGAAAACCCTGAAACACCCGTCGACCGCCCTCATCAAAGTTGTCCCAAGTAATCGGACAAACCAGTGCTTCCATGTATGCGAGTCCGGCCACCCGGTCGCGGTGCCGGTTCGCCCAATCGAAACCTAAAGCAGATCCCCAATCGTGAATGACGAACGTCACGTGGTCACCGAGGTCCAATTGGTCAAGCAACTCATCTAAATANTCTCGATGATCTACAAACCGATACGTGCCGGGGCTCACATCATCAAGTTTGTCTGAATCTCCCTGACCGATGAGATCTGGAGCTATGCATCGGGCTTTACCCGAAACATGAGGAATGATGTTTCGCCACAGGTACGAGGATGTGGGATTGCCATGCAAAAAGACAACCGGATCACCTTCGCCGACCTCGTGATACGCCATTTTCTTGCCCAAGACAGTTTTGTATTGCTTGGATAGGGGCTCGATGGAAAAAGGTGCGTCTGACATGTTCACTCCGCTTCGGTTGATGCGTTCACTCTTCCTACACCAGTTCGCCACTTCATTTCATAAATTGGGNCGATGACAACGAGTTTGCNGACGAGANCNTCAANATTCTTTGATTCACAAAGGGCAAAANATAGATAGAGCAGTTGCGATATCGGATTCGAAAACTACATCTGACNGCATGGCGGCTTCTAACCACTCNGGACGTCCGATAGATGTGACGGCGACGGCCTTTTCCATCTCGGCCAGGGCCTCGACTTGCTGGACGTGATCAGCCGCGTAATCGGGGGGACGAATATCGGAAGCCAACTCTAATAATGCCCAAGGATCAGGGGTGCGGTCGAGCGCATTGTCCTGCGGTACATGCAGAAGTTTTGATGAGGTTGGCCGTGACCCACCGCCATCAAATCCTGGACCGTCGGCAATCACCAAACCTCTGACTTCGCGAGGTCTGGAACCGAAAAGAAGCAACCCAACGTAGGCGCCGAGACCGTATCCGAACAAAGTNGCGGGACCNATTTCGGCGATGGCGGCGTCAGCGTCGGACATCAGCGCTTCGCATGTGTACCCACCCCCGGAGGGCAAAGTGGAATCGCCGTGTCCGGTGAAATCCAAACCCAATACTGGGCCTGTCCAACCTTCGGTGGCTGATGGTGCGGTAGCGGGTGAGCGNTGTCCCAGCCCATGCAGAATCAGTAACGGTCGTCCGGTGCCNTCACGAAGTTCATGAAGTGCGAGTTGCCTGCGGACGTGATTTAGGAAAACAGTTTTCACAAGGTCCGCCCTAAGAAATCGACAACGATTTCTGCGACATCTTCAGGGCGTTCGATGTGAACGAAATGTCCAGTGTTCGCCAACGCGTGGAACTCGGCGCCGTCAGGCAACAGNGGTAACGCCTCCTGTGGAGTGGTTCCCCAACCCATCTCCTCTTCGACNGTGCCAATAACCCCTAAGAANGGGACGTGAAGGCCTCGAAGACGGGGAATNGCCCACTCTGGTCGCCAAGCTCCCGACGGCCCGAACCTCAGTGTNGGATCGATTTTCCATCGCCAACCGTCACGGTCTTGTTGCGCTCCTACGGTCACCAAATACTGCANCCATTCGATAGATAGCCGAGGGTTCATCACACGGCGTCGCTCAGCTAACCCTTGCAGAGTGTCTGCTCGCCGAAGCGACTGCCCAGAACGACGTCGATGATCGAGCCAAGCTGCCAGTTCTGCGTCAAGAGCGGTTACATCGGTTCGATCGATCTGCTGGCCGAGACCACGTTCGTTGGGAATACCNTCGAGGTTGACGACGGCACTAATCCGGTGCGGAAGCATCTCGGCGAGNTGATTTGTCATTCCGCCACCCTTGCTATGCCCTAAAACCGGAACAGGATTGCTTGAGTCAAGCGAAGCAAGCACCCGAGCCGCGTCGCGCACGTCGGCTTCCCATGTGTACAGAGCAGCCATGTCGCTATCGCCATGGCCGCGCTGATCCCAGGCCACCACTCGGAATCCTGCCGCGGCGAGCAATGGCCCCAAAATGTCGAAAGTGCCGGCGAAATCGAACCCGCCGTGGGCGAGCAGCAGNGGCGGATTGTTNTCGCGTCCCCATTCAACAACGGAAAGTTCGATGCCGCCAACGTCCACTCGACGGATCCGATCAGGCCGCCGAGCTTGAGGCACAGACGCGCGGATAACTTCAACTTCGTTCTGCATCGTTGAAGGTTTTACTCAGCTAGAACGGTCTGCATGGCAGACACCGTGTCGATAATCGTTTGCCCCTCGGCTTCTGAAAGTGATGACCACGCAGGAACGAGCATCTCATCGGTCAGATTTTCTGCTGNTTGCCAACGGCTTTGATGGTCGTCGGTCACTNCTACACCTTCNGGCCACCCGAACATTGCGACATCATCAGGACGNCGGACNCGGTGCGCGATCTCCGGAGAAAGGCCAGTAGCAGCNAGNGCGGCCAGATGGACGCTTCCACGCATCTCGCGAAGTACAGATGTCACCTGCATCGCCCGTGCTGCTGGATCTGATGCCAGGGGCTCAGCGGCAATTCCCGCAAAGAGAGCGAGAGCGCCGGGATCCTGCGCCTCGATGACCNTAGTGGCAGCTTCAGAGTAAAGGTCCAACGTGTCGAGACCAGAGAATTTTTCCGCCCCGAAATTTTGTGCGCAAGCAAGATATTCTCGACCAGCTTCTCGAGGTTGCACACGATCGCGGGCCGAATCCCAGAGCTTCTCAACCATGTTCGGTTCGAAATATCCCATTGCGCTCTGAACAACTTTGGCCTCCACGTCGCCGAGCACGCCGCATCTGCCCAGCATGTAAAACCGCAAGCCGTCCAGCCCGAGNTCTTTTCCTCGAGCCAGGGTGGCCGGATCGAAATAGAAGGCACCGCCGATACCGCCGATAATCGGTGACGCGGTCTGAACGAGTTCTATGGGGGTCAAAATGAGATCTTTCCGTCGTGCAGGACTCTCTCAGACTTACACAATCGCCCGGTGCTCGCCTGATCGCGTAGCTTTCTGTAATGACACACGATATAGACATTGGGCTTTTCTCGATCAACACCGACCATCTCGTTGACGGTGAGGCTTTAGCAAAGGTCGCGTCGGCCGCCGAACAAGCTGGGTTCGAGTCGCTGTGGACCGCTGAACACGTCGTTTTGCCGGACCCTCAAGTCCCTCCNTCGCCCCTTCCCCCAGACGCTCGCCTNTTGGACCCCGCAGTTGCTNTGGGATACGTCGCCGCCGTCACCACTGAAATCAAACTGGGAACAGGGATCATCATCCTTCCTCAACGCAACCCGCTCGTGTTGGCGAAGGAACTCGCCAGCGTCGANGTGCTTTCNGGTGGACGCACGATCTTCGGTATAGGGGTCGGGTACCTTCAACCGGAGTTTGAAGCGATTGGANTTCCGATGGAGGATCGCGGAGCTCGGGCGACTGAATACATCGAAGCCATGCGGTCAATCTGGAACGACGAAGACCCCTCCTACAGTGGCGAATTTGTCTCTTTTTCTGGCGTGAAGGCTTACCCTCAACCCGTTCAACGCCCAGGTCCTCCAGTGGTCATGGGAGGACACTCGAAACCGGCATGGCGAAGAGCTGTCACCCATTGCGAAGGTTGGTACGGGTTTATGTTGAACCCNGAAGCCACAGCAGAAAATCTTGCGGGACTCNCCCACGCCGAACAACAATACGATCGACCCGATTGGATGGATGAACTGCAAATCACTGTTACTCCCCGCATGCGGCCCGGACCAGAAATGATNGAAAAATATGGTGAACTTGGCGTTGATCGACTTGTACTCCTGGGTGGCGCNCAGTCCGTNGATGANTCTTTGGCCTTTATNGAGCACATCCACGACACCCTCCTGAGCTAATGGGGCAACAACCACTCAACGGAATCCGAATCATCGAACTTGCCCAAGGGATTGCGGGACCATGGGCCGGCCGACTGCTCGCCGGCTACGGCGCGGACGTCATCAAAGTNGAACCTCCCGAAGGCGACCGGTCTCGAACGCTCGGTCCGTTTCCTAGCGACGGCACACACCCTGAAACTGGTGCCGTTCATCTCCATGTGAACACCGGAAAACGTTCAATCGTCGGCCAAGTCGGCGATCCACTGGTCGATCGTTTAATCGCCAGCGCCGACGCCGTAGTGCAATCCGACGTCGACCTTGACCCAGAAACGGTGGAAAAAGAACACCCCGGGCTTGCACTCGTAACGGTCACATCGTTCGGGTTGACAGGCAGANACGCAGGTCGCCGAGGCGAAGAGATCGTCCACTACGCAATGGGTGGCCCAATGTCCGCGAGTGGCGCGCCCGAACGCGAACCACTCAAAATGGGAGGAGATCTTGGTCAGTACCAATGCGGCACTATTGCAGCCACCGCTGTCCTGGCATCGCTTCTGGCCGCGAAGCGAATCGGTCGCGGGATCAACGTTGACCTGAGCAACGTNGATACTCAAATCATGTCGATCGACAGGCGAATGACATATCTGTTGTATTGCGCCTACCGCGGAGAGAACGTTCCCCGTAGCGGCGGCTACACCACCTCCATCTTTCCNGGNGGTTGCCGNCCAACACTCGACGGGCACGTCCAGATCTCCACATTGATGAATTGGTTACCGCGAATGGTGGCGATNATGGATGATCCGGAAATGGCCGCCCTCTACGACGACCCGGCCTGGATACTGAACGAATCGCTTCCCGAATTAGCGGATAGCCGGTTACTGAACTGGTCATTGCAGCGTCACAAACAGCAAGCCATGGAGGAGGGTCAGGCAGGAAACTGGCCCGTGACCGCTGTGAATCGACCAGTGGACCTTCTCACCGATCCCCACTTTGAGGACCGAGACTTTTTTGCCGAAATCAACCAGACGATCGCCGGACCAACTATGCAACCGGGCGCTCCCATTCGGATGGCAGACGGATGGACTGTGAATCGTCCGGCGCCGACGATCGGCGAGCANCAAGGGGAGCTTGAGGACGAAANACCAANNGCTCGAACCCCCAGAGAGCANGTCGACGACAAACTGCCACTTGAAGGCATACGAGTGCTCGACATGACCGTCGTTTGGGCAGGCCCGTACGCCACCCAAATCTTGGGGGACCTAGGTGCTGACGTTGTGCGGGTCGACAACCCATGGATTTTCCCGACTGCTACTCGAGGGATTTTCCCGCGACCCACCAAAGAAATGGTCGCCGATATCGGCGGCATAGCAGGCGCCTACCCAGACGCCGACCCTGGTGAACGTCCATGGAATCGCTTTGGCTTGTTCAATGTGCATGCGAGAAATAAACGGAGCGTGACGTTAGATCTTCGACAAGAACGAGGTCGAGAAACGTTTCTTCGGCTGGTGGACGTCAGTGACGTGATGATCGAAAACAACTCTGTGGAGCTTATGGACAGGTTGGGAATCGGATGGGACGAACTTCATGCCCGAAATCCGCAACTAATAATGATCCGGATGCCTTCCGTGGGCCTTGAAGGGCCCTACCGTTCGTTCCTCGGTTTCGGTGTCAACTTCGAAGCGCTCTGTGGACTTGGAGCTATTCGCGGTTACCGAGACGCTGACCTATCNGAGAACGAAGCCGTTTTTCACATGGACGCCGCCTCAGGATCAGCAGGAGCNTTCGCGGCGTTGATGGCGCTTCAACGACGAGACACAACTGGTGTCGGTGAGCTAGTNGAAGTATCGCAATGCGAAAACATGCTCAATCACATCGGCGAGTTCTTGGTTGACGCCGCCCGAACCGGCGCAGTTCACCAACCGCTCGGCAATAGGCATCGGATGCACGCGCCCCAGGGCTGTTATCCGTGTCTCGGAGACGACCAATGGGCGGTGATATCGGTCACCAGTGATGAGGAATGGAGCGCNNTAGTAGAACTGCTGGACTCTCCCGATTGGGCTGNGGATACAGAACTAGACCATGTTGAAGGTCGCCAAGCTCGCCACGATGAAATCGACGAACACCTAACCGTGTGGACCTCCGCGCATACNGCTGAACANATTTTCGANTTGTGTCAACAAGCGGGGGTGCCAGCCGCTCCGGTANTACATGAAGAAGAAGCCTTAGCTGAGCCGCACTTTCGAGAACGAGGACTGTTTGCCCCGAACGGCAACTCTGAAACCGGTACCCACGATTATCCAACCCACCTGTGGCGTTGGACCGGACCCGCGTTGCGATTCGAATCGTTGCCTGTTCTTGGAGGTGACAACGAGAACATTTTCAAAGATTTGCTCGGTATGACTGACAGCGAGTACNACGCTCTGGTCGAAGAGGGCCACATATCCTNCGACTACCTCCAGCCNGACGGCACTCCTTACTAGCTAACGCGAAGAATCAATCAGGCCGGTCNAAGCGGAACTGTTCGCGGGTCGTCGCATAATCCATTCCCGCGAGACGTCCGAGAGCATCAAGCCGAACGGGGTCAATACGAGTCCCATCGAGNATTTCTTCGTCGATGTGGAAGGCAACGACTTCTCCGAAGGTAACGACATGGTGGAGCTCTTCGGGATTGCCGAATTCGACCTCTCGAACCGCTAAACACTCNATCACTGCCTTGGCNTCCTGCACCCCTGGCGCGTCGACGTGACCNAAATTTGCTGCAGTTAAACCNGCCACCGAAAATTCGTCCACTTCGTGGTNAAGAGTCGCCGACGTATCGTTCATCGCCACCGCAAGATCATGATCAACGAGATTGGCGGTAAAAACACCTGTCTCGCGGATGTTGCGCAGCGAATCTTTAATCACGTCGTCAAACACCCCCGTAGAAAACATCAGAACAGGTGGGTTTGTAGCCACCGCGTTGAAGAACGAGTACGGGGCAAGATTCCCAACTCCAGAANTGCTGCGGGTCCCAATCCAACCAATTGGACGGGGGACGATTAACCCGGTCGTGAGCTTGTAAAGATCAGTCGGGTCGAGCTCGCTGACGGGGAAAGAGGTGCGNTTCATAGCGTCTCAGCTTCGGACGGGTTGAAACCTAAGTAGAGGAGCGCCCGGTTCACCGTCGCGGTGCACCGCGTCTTCGAACACAGCTTCCACCGGATCCCCAATTGAGACGGACTCGGGGTCACATTCAACAATGTTGGTCATCACTCGAGGCCCCTCTTCGAGCTCGACATAGGCCAACACAAAAGGGGTTACCTTGCTCCAACTGCCCGGAATTCGCCTAGTCGTAGTGCAGCTATACACAGTTCCCATGCCAGACGCCTGGAACCAGTCGACCTCTTGTGAGCCGCACTCCGGACACATNTCCCTAGGAAACCAAATAACGAAATCACAAGCTCGGCATCTGGGAAGAACAAGGTGACCGTTCTTCGCGCCTTCAAAGAAAGGAGCGTTTTCTGAGTTTGAATGAGCCGCTTTGGCTGGCAATCTCACAGCGACCTNCCCAAGATCACGGTCGAACTCGCTGAACGAGTCGCCAAACTGCCACCTGTTCCGTGAGCCAGNGCTAACTCACAGTTCTCAACCTGAACCGCGGCGTTTGCCTCTCCGCGGAGTTGCCGGACAGCTTCAATGACCTTCGTCATACCTCCCCGNTTAGCAGGATGGTTGTTACACAACCCTCCACCGTCAGTGTTAAACGGGAGACCGCCATGTGGCGCCTGCAGATTCCCCTCAGAAACAAATAAGCCACCCCTTCCGCGTTCACAAAAACCCAAATCCTCNAGGGTAATTAACACCGTGATCGTAAAGCTGTCGTAGATAGACACATAACCAATATCACTTGGCGAAACACCTGCTTCGGCGAACGCGATCGGACCAGACTTCACCGCACCGGTATGGGTGAGGTCGATACGACCAGATTGGGAAGACTTCACGTACGACCCGGTCCCCAGAATAGGAACACAGTGGCGCTCCAAACTTTTAGCGATGGCTGCGCTGACGATCACCATCGCCCCTCCGCCGTCAGTGATGACGCAGCAATCGAGTCGATGTAACGGATCAGAAATCATTGGTGATTCCAACACCTCGTCCACCGTCACCCGTTCTTGAAGCAACGCGTGCGGATTGTGATGCGCATGGGTTGACGCCGCCACTTTGATTTCGGCTAGCTGCTCAGAGGTTGTCCCGAATTCGTGCATGTGTCGTTGTGCCGCCAGGGCGTATCCGCCGGGCACCGACATACCCCANTGACTCTCAAATGGTGCTTCAGGTGCCGCCCCGATTCGCCCACTTCCNCCGGGACCCGCTCCACCCGTTCGAGGCTTNCCAGCCAACGTGATCAACGCNACATCGATGTGACCCGCAGCGATTGCAGTAGCNGCATGTTGGGCGTGCACGAGNTAGGAAGAACCACCGGTTTCGGTGTNGTTCAGNTAACGGCATTCAAGTCCTAGATAATCGATCATGGACAAGACACCGAATCCCGGAGCGTCCCCAGCTGAATAGTAAGCATCAACATCTGAGGTAGAAAGGCCCGCGTCAGCCAACGCCGCTAGTCCCACATCGGCATGAATTTGTGGAAGAGTCCGATCCGGCAAATGCCGTTCAGGGTGCTCGTAAATTCCAGCGATGAAAGCTTTGCCTTTTATGCTCACCTACTGGAAGCTACCGGGGATATCAGTGAAATGCCGTGCCGGAATGGGTGCCCACAAAAACTTGACCATGATCAGTAAAACGTCNTCGCATCGTCGTTGGTGGGTGCTTGCCTCACTATGGANGCTGTATGCCTCCTTTGGTCTAGTAGCTGGATCTCTCGCGCCNCTGCTCAGCCACATCCGAAATGATCTCAACATGTCCCACGCCGCTATGGGTGCTGCCCTTGGCGCGTGGCCGTTTGTTTACCTCGCAGTGTCGGCGCTTGTTGGCAAGGTGCTCGATCGTGTTGGCGTGCGAGTCGGACTGTCCCTGGGTGCGGCTCTGATTGGAGTTTCGGGTTTGCTGCGCGGTGCCGCCCAGTCAGGGACCGGCTTATGGTTTGCGGTAGCCGTGTTTGGTCTTGGTGGTCCGTTTATTTCCATCGGCGCACCGAAACTCGTGACGCAATGGTTCGCCTCTCAGGAACGAGGACTTGCCGTCGGNGTGTATAGCACCGCTCCATCGATGGGTTCGATTGTTGGACTTGTNGTCGCCGACCCNCTTCGCATNTTCTTTGGAGGTTGGCGGTGGGTGATGGTGGCGTTTGCTTGCGTGTCGCTCCTCAGTGGTCTTTTNTGGGTNGGTGTGGGCGGCTCAAATCCTGATNCTGCGATGCCTCCTTTGCAGAATGAGTCGAACAGTGCGTTGTGGGGTGATCCAACAGTCCGGCGGCTCCTGTTTCTTGCGTTCATGATTTTCTTCGTCGGCCATGCTTTGACCGGATGGATGCCNGAAATGCTTCACAGTGGACTGTGGTCAACTCGAGGCGCGGCGTGGNTAACGGCCGCAGGGATGGCAGTCGGAGTCATCGGATCGTTACTCATCCCCGCACGAGTCGCGGCTCACGCACGCCCCAAGGTGCTTGTCGCCATGTTCGGGGCCATGGCGGTAGCTGTATGGGCGTTAGCGATAACACCTCAATTAGTTCAGGTGGTCGCCGTTGCAGTGATTGGCATCGTTCGAGTTTCGAGCGTTCCGATGGCGATGCTGTTGTTAATGTCCGTTCCTCGAGTGTCAGATGTGCGGATGGGTGCTGCTGGTGGCTTGTTTTTTACGGCTGGGGAACTTGGTGGGGTAACCGGGCCGTGGTTCATTGGTATCGCGCGCCAAAACTCTGTTGACTTCGTTCCTGCCATCATCGTCTTGTCGGTGGTGGCGATGGTGTCTGCCGTGGCGTGTTGGCGATTTACAAAATCCGGATTTTTTGATCATGATTGAGACCATTCCTTTCTATGTGGAGCGATTGAGTGAGTGGTGACGACGCCCAGGGTCGCTGGGACGCCATCTACCGCGACCATGACAACCCCGGTGATCCCGATTCCTTCGTCACGGAGTCGGGGTTCTTACCCTCAACTCCGACCACAGTCGCGGATTTCGCCGGAGGAACTGGTGGAACAGCGCTCTGGCTGGCGGAGCAAGGCTTCGATGTCACATTGATCGACGTCTCCCAGGTAGCGCTTGATATTGCCCGGCAAGAAGCGAGGCGGCGAACACTTTCGCTTTCCACAGTTCACCATGACCTGGAATCTTCTGGCTTGCTTGCAGGCATATGGGACATAGCGGTGTGTTGCGATTTTTTTGATCGAACTCTGTACTCAACGCTTCATCGACATGTCGCCCCGAATGGGCTGCTGTTCGTGAGGGTTGCGACCGTCACCAACCAACAACGGCATTCGCGGCCGAGTAAAAAATATTTGGTTGAGCCCGGTGAGTTGCCTGGGCTGCTGCCCGGTTTCACAACGGTCAGCTACAACGAAGACTGGTTCGATGACCGCCACGAAGCACGCTTCGTTGCTCGACGGACAGTTGAATAGTGGCTTAACGCAACGACACTAAGTCCACTACGAAGATGAGATGCTCGTTTGGGCCTATCACGCCACCCGCACCGGCGCTCCCGTACGCCAAAGCTGGCGGGATTGTTAGTTGGCGTCGACCGCCGACGCGCATACCAACCACCCCCTGATCCCAACCGGAAATAACTTGGCCACCACCGAGTTTGAAGCTGAACGTTTGCCCTCGATTCCACGAAGCGTCGAACTCATTGCCAGTGTTCCAGGAGACACCCACGTAATGAACTTCTGCAGCGTGACCTGCTGTCGCCTGCTCGCCGTCTCCTGTGATGAGGTCAACAATCCCGAGTTGCTTACCGGTTGGCTCACCTTCGGGAACGCTGACTTCGGGCTTTTCACTCATGCCCGCAGCGTAAGCGGCAACCGCTGGAGAAGAAAGTCAGTTCAGCCCCTCCAAGAAGGCCATCATCGCTGAGCTGACTTCTGATGCGCACTCTTGTTGGAGCCAGTGGCCGGCACCCTCAATGATCTCGCAGTGACGTAGATCACCCAAAGCTTGTTGCATNGCGCTAATTGCTTCAGGGGTGTTNCCTGCGATCAAGTCTGTTGAACCACCCATATAGAACGAGGGCTGTTCGATGGTTGCCCCGAGGAAAGGAGCTGTGATTGCTGGCAGCCTGTTGATATTTCGGTACCAGTTAAGGCCACCTCGAAAACCTGTTCGAGTTATCTCCTCAACGTAGAAGTGCAGATCTTCCTGGGTGAGCCACGAAGGCAACTCATCGGGTGACACGAGTTGGTCGGTCATAGCTTGACCAGCAGGGAAGTGACCATCGAATGGCTCGCTGATGTCGCCGTTGCGGAGNGCATCNCCACTGATGGCATACAAAAANCCGCGCATTGTNTTATAAATGTCAGCTTCGAGGTCTGCTTCTGCTTTCCCNGGTTCCTGGAAGAACAACCGGTAATAGTCCCGGTCAGGTCCCGCTGCCTGAGCCATGAGCCCATTCAGATCGATACCTTCGGGAAGAGCGCCGATTGGACCTGTGTANGGGACACTCAAACAAGCCACNGCNCGGAACAAGTCGGGACGCATGAGGGCAGCAAACCAGGCGACCGGCGCACCCCAATCATGACCCGCAACGACTACCGGTCCCTGATTCAGGTGATTGGCGACAACAACGACGTCTCCAACGAGGTGGTTGATGTCGTAGGCGTCTATTGCTTGTGGCGCACTNGTCTTTCCGTAGCCTCGCATCGACATGGCNACGGCCTGATAGCCCGCTTCTGCTAGAGCGTCGATTTGGTGNCGCCACGAGTACCAACTTTCAGGGAAGCCNTGGCACATCACTACCGCAGGGCCTTCTCCTTTGGTTACGTAATGAATTTGTATTCCGTTGCCCTCTATGACGTGTTCTTCAAGATCGTTCAGCATCNTGAGAGTTTGGCACTCCATTCCGTCTCGTTCGCGATCTAGGGTGCGCGTATGGATGAATTGAGATTTGACGACCGGGTGGCGTTGGTAACAGGAGCAGGGGGNGGNTTAGGTCGAGAGCACGCGTTATTGCTTGCGTCGCGTGGNGCNGCGGTCATGGTGAATGACNTGGGGTCGCCAACTATGGGNGGTCAAGANCANGATCCGTCTCCAGCNCANGCTGTTGTTGAAGAAATCACCGCGGCCGGGGGAGTNGCCATCGCGAACAGCGATTCTGTAGCTAGTCGCGAGGGCGCAGAGTCGATGGTTGCTTCTGCTTTGGAAGAATTCGGGCGTCTCGATATTTTGATNAACAACGCTGGGATTATTCGTAACCGAACTTTCCTCAACATTGGGGAATATGAGTTTGAACCAGTCTTGGACGTTCACGTAAAGGGCTGCTTTTTTGTGACTCGTCCCGCATACGAACACATGAAAACCGTGGGTTATGGGCGGATTATCAACACCAGTTCAGGTTCTGGGTTATTTGGTTCATTCGGCCAGAGTGCTTATTCGGCGGCGAAAGCAGCCATCTATGGTTTCACTCGAACTCTGGCAATTGAAGGGTCCCGATATGGCATTCATGTGAACGCCATCGCACCGGGTGCTTTAACTCGCATGACCGGCGATGTGCTTGGCGATGATGGCGCGATGGCCGAAATGACCGGTCTAAGTGGTGAAGACCTGGTCTATCAAATGGGTCCTCATCAGGTCGCGCCGGCTGTGGTGTACCTAGCCCACGAGTCGTGTTCGCTGAACGGTGAAACCCTCTCCGCATCAGGTGGAAGAGTGGGGCGTGCCTTCATGGGAGTCACCAAAGGAATTTACGAAGACGAGTTGACCGTTGAATCGGTCGCCGACCGAATCAACGAAGTATGCGACGAAGATGGGTATTTGGTGCCAGACAACGTCGACCAAGAAATTGAACTGCTCCTTTCCCACCTCAACCAGGAGTAGTCCCGATCGCCGTGCCGGCTTTCGCGACGAATTAGTTATTTAGTTAATTCTGCGAGTGCCGACTCGTATTCGCTTTGGTTCAGTCCGTGAGGGTAAACGCACACCAGATCGATACCGGCTTCATCCCAGGCAGTCAGTTTCTCTCGGGCCTGAGCAACGTCGTCGCTTTGTAAACACGTGCCCGCCACGACTTCCTCAGGGCTGACAAGACCCTGGCGTACAAAATGCTGGTGGTAGTTCGCCATAGCGTCGTAGTTGACGGCGTCGGTGTGGAGAGCGTCGTAGGGGCTGAGACGCACGTACAGCACCGTGTACGGCGTTCGACCGTTTGCGCGCCCAATTTCGTGTGCCAAAGCAACGGTTTCTTGCGCGTGTTGCGGGGTTAACCAGTTCAACACCAGACCATCGGAGCGAGCTGCACCCATCTCAACCATTTTTGGTCCGAGAGCCCCCACGAGGACTGGGAAACCTTGTCCGAAGGTCACACCGAACCGAGCTTGACCCATTAATTCGTCACATGCCACTTCCATCCATCTCAACGGCGAAGTTGGGAATGGAACGCCGAGCCGTGTGGCGGCTTCTCGATGCGACACTCCAATTCCTAGCGAGAATCGGCTGTTTGATTGTTCATTGAGCGTTGCTGCGGAAAGAGCGAGATGAGGTAAAGAACGAAAGGGCGCGGCGGCCACGCCAACCGCACCGTGAACAGTTTTTGTTGCGGCGAACATGGCAGCGAGACTGATCCAAGGGCTGCGCCCCGCAAGCCCGCCCTCTGGTGTCCGATTCCCGGTTTCGGGTAGATATATGGATGAGTAGCCGTGGTCTTCTGCGAATTCTCCGAGACGCACAACTTGTTCGACAGGTAGGTCGCGCATGCAGATACCGAGTTCCATAATGGTCACCTTCCACTCGCTGTAACTCCCCGAAACTATGGCAGATCACCCCGCCCACATGGGTCGCTACCTATGCGACCGATGTGTGTCGAAGATTTCAGGGCTTCCGTATGATGTGTCGCTTCACTCGTCGTTCGACGCGGCGGTGGACACGTCGAGTAATGAGCCGTCGATGGAGCTGGCACCGCTACGATTCTCCGTCAAGACGCGACTTTCGAACTGTTAACAGCGGGGCGGTGCGGACGAAATGGCGGACGCAACAGATAAAGACCCGAATTATTGGGTGCTCTGCATTGATGATGACCCGTTTCTGCGGTTAGGTCTGGAGAGTGCTTTGGGACAAACCAAAGACATTGAGTTCTCTGCTGCGGCCTCCAAGGCTGATGGTATGAAAATGTTTGTTGAGATGTGGAATGACTCCCGAGAAGACGCGAAACGTAAGCCCAGCCTGATCCTGTTGGACCAGGACCTTCAGGGGGGTGAGAAAGGAACGGATCTGCTCGGCGAAATCATCGACTTCTGCGGGGGCTCGCCAGAAGACGCTGTCAAGGTGTGCATGCTTTCGGCTAGCCAGCGGCAACGAGACTGGGGTAAAGCGTTTGAGCTGGGAGCGATCGGCTGGATTGACAAGGCCGCTGTTACTGACCTTGACAAATTCCCGGGCCGTTTGCGCGACATCATCAATAATCGTCAGGTTGAATGGGAGGGCAGCCAGGCGCAGTACATCATGCGTGTGCAACAAAACAGGGACCAACGCCCGGTTCTTACGCCCCGAATGAAACAAATACTGGTTGAGACGGCACGGCAGGGTGATTTGAAAGCAGCGGCAACCGAAATCGGTATCGCCTACAACACCGCTCGAGCGACGCTGAGCACGGTATTTGAGAAACTTGGAACTAGGAACCAAGCCTCAGCTGTGGCAACGGCAATCCACTACGAACTCATCACCGCAGAAGAGTGCCTGCCGGTCTCATAACCGAT
>PAHW01000008.1 GCA_002705305.1 Acidimicrobiaceae bacterium | reverse complement strand
ACTGTGGCCCAAACCACTACAGCGGCACCGACCACTACAGCGGCACCATCCACTACAGCGGCACCGACCACTACAGCGGCACCATCCACCACGGCGGCACCATCCACGACAGCGGCACCACCCACCACAGCGCCCGTGCTGACCTTCGAATCGTCGCAGGAGTTCGGGTCGTTCCCTACCGACACCCAGAGTGCTTTCAAGGCTGTGGTCGACGAGGAGTTCGCTGCAGCTCAGGAAAAGGCAGGAATCTCGATTGCTGTCTTTTCTGGAGGAACGCTGTGGACATATGCGTTGGGCGAAGCATCATCAACTACGAACATGACCTCTAGTACACCCATCGCAATCGGAAGTACCTCAAAGACTTTCGTTTCAGCGCTGGTCTTAACCCAAATCGCAGAGGGCCTCTACGAACTCACCGATTCGCTGGAACAAGTGCTTTCAGGACACCCCGCCTATGAGTCATTTGACAAGACCAGGATCAATCCCGACGTCACCGTTGCAGAGATGCTCTCCATGAGGTCAGGCTTGGGGGACTACAACGACAACCGCGAGGGGAAAAAGGATTTCTTTTCAAATCCCACCTGGGAGCCCGCCGACAACGTCACCTTGGTCCAAACGTCTTTCACCGAACCTGGGGCCTTTGATTACAACGACACGAACCTTGCGCTACTCGGTCTAGTCGCTGAGTTCCACGGAAACGCGAACCTCAACAACCTCTACTCACAAACCTTCTTCGAACCACTCGACATTGCAGCCGTACTACCGCCACATGACGCCGTGCCCTCGGACACCGCATTCCCGTACGGAGATCTTTCGCCCCACGCAGAAGGCTTTGGCAACATTATTGACGCAGCCCCATATGACTTCGACTACTACTGGTTCGGACAAGGAAGGATGCGTTGGCCATGCTGCGGGCTCATTACCACCGCTGAGAATCTTGCGCGCTGGGGGTACGAGCTCTATAGCTCCAACGGCGCGGCGGTCGCTGATTCTGTCCGAACACAACTGTTCGACGCACTTCTCACAGATCCCGTCTTCTACCAAGGGATAATGCAGAACTACGGATATTTCACGACCCAACGGACCTACGTGCTGTCAAGCTCGGCAAACTTGACCACGGTCGGTCATCCAGGAGCAGGCGGCGGGTATTCGACCTTGCTGCGCTATTCCCCTGAACTTGACGTAGTCGTTGTCCTTCTAGCCAACTCTCTGCTCCAAGAGAGAGGAACATGTGGATCTCTTGAGGGGCAGCGGGACGTACGCCACTGTCTTGCATCACGAATCTTCGCTACATACGCGGGTTAGAAGCCCTCGATAACTTGAGCAATCGAGATACGCCTATCTGCACCGAGGGGTTCGTATCTAGGGGCACCTCCACAGGGGTAGGGATAGGTTGACTGGTTGGTGACCTCGGAAGGACCAGGTCGAGAGCAATGGATATCGGTGACTTTCCCAGCTGGGCTGCAGGCAACCTTGTTGACAACCGCAACCGCGGCATCTTCGCCGAATGGCTGGTCGGACAAGCACTCGGGGTCATCGACCCTGGTGAAGTCCGCAAAGAATGGGACGCCGTTGATCTCCGCTACAGAGGTATGGGGGTTGAAATCAAAGCATCTGGGTTGAGTCAAACTTGGAATCCAGCGAATACCTCTACCCCGAGATTCGACATCCACAAACAGCTTCAGTGGTGGGATGCGGACACCGACGCTTGGGGACTATATGACCCTCCGCAACGGACAGCAGACGTATACGTGTTCTGCCTACATGAGGCAGTGCCTGCAACCAATGAAAATGTTGCTGACCCATCGCAATGGCGATTCTGGATAGTTCCTACTTCTGTATTGAACCGAGAACTTGGTTCACAGAAATCTGTTGGTGTGACAACGCTCAATGGGCTTGCCGAGTCGGTGACCTTCTCCGAGATCGAGCCCGCTGTCGAGAAGCTCGTCTAGATCTGTGGGTCTGTATCTATACATGTGAACACGGCACTGGGGGCACCTCCACAGGGGTAGGGGGCCGGACTTCGTTGATTCGCGCCAAGACTTCCTGGTAGGAATTTGATCTCGCTTATGAACCAAGGAGAGTGGGACGTGGCAAAGGCATACGTGGTTGCCCTACTGAAAATTACTGATCCCGAAGCAATGGGCCCTTACATGGCGGCTGTGGAGAAAACAGTCACTGATCACGGAGGCAGCTATCTCGTTCGAGGAGGTGCACTCCATTACACCGAAGGCAACCCAAACCCAGTGGCAGTGGTACTCGAATTCCCGAACAGTGATGCGGCGATCGCATGGAAGAGTTCAGATGCCTATCAGGAGATTCTGCCGTTCCGTCTAGATAATTCTGAGGGACCACTAGTTATCTGCGACGGCATTTGACCGCTTACGGGTCGCGACATAGACAGAGGCTGTCCCTCGACGCAGTCTGTGGAACCGGTTCGGTCAGATCAGTGAGGGTTGGCACCGCCTGATTGGTGAAGCCAACAACTGGCGCGCCGTCAACCTGACCCGAGTCGGTCGACGGTCTGATGGATAGGATCGTGTGACAACAGATAAACATTCATGGCTGATAGTGGAGGATTACACCTATGCCTCGATTCGTAATAGAACGAGATATACCTGAAATCGGTTCGTCGGAACGCGAACAACTGAGGGGTGCCGCGGCCGCGTCGAACGACGTACTGGTTGCAATGCGTTCAGAAGGCAAGAACATTGCTTGGGAACACTCCTATGTGGTTCAAGATAAAACCTTCTGTATTTATCATGCCGATGCGTCCGAATTGATTGATGAGCACGCGGAACGCAGCGGATTCCCCGCCTCTATTGTCACTGAGGTAAGGGCTCGGATCGATCCGATTACCGCAGAGGGCTAACGCTCCACACTCACAAATGCGGTTCAGGTCGGGGAAGCACTCCTAAGGGCAGGCCTCCCAAGCCTGTCTTACTGACCACGCCGCCAAAGACCTAAATGGGTTTCCACCAAGACGTGTCTTGCAAGCGATCTATGACTGCTTCACACACGCTTGACTGCATGATCCCTGGTTCGTCTTCAACTGACACCACCGTGACCGTGCCGTCTTCGGTGACGAGAGCGTACCGTTGGCACATTGAGCCAACTCCGAATCCGGGTGGGCCAGCCAGGTCCATGCCTAAAGCGCGAGCGAAGTCACCTTCGCCATCTGGAATCATCATTACTTCGGGGGAGCCGTGAGCTTTGTTGAAAGCTTCCATCACCCAAGGGTCGCGAACAGCAGTACAAGCAATTCTTGATACGCCTCCGCCAGCCAGTTTTTGTGCGTTTTCGACGTAACCCGGAAGATGTACGTTCGAACAGCCGCGAGAGAAAGGAACGGGTGTCGCGAACAGGATGTTTCGACCGCTGCCGAGTAATGACCCGGTACGTACACCCATTGGGGAACCATCTGGCCCGAGCATGGTCACTTCCACGTCGGGTATCTGGTCTCCAACCTGAATCATTTGCTGGTCCTTTCAATAGACCTGAGCGAGACATCGAAACTTTAGACCGGTTGACGCGATCGAAGTCAGGAAGAGTTAGTAGTGCTTTATGTCGTGCTCACATTCTCGAAGATTTCGTTTTCGAACCACTCGACGAAACGCGGGTCTCGCGCGGGTTTCCACAACTGCCAAACGGCTGGTCCGAGACGCATCCTCATGAGACCCTCAACAGCCTGGACCCGCATATCCAGATGGCTCTTTTCCACGAGTCCCCTGTCATGCATATCCCAGGTATCGAAGATGTCGACCAGCAGAGTGTTCATCCACAGTGTCACTCTCCACTGTTCGTGGTCAGCCATATCATCGCCATCCCAGTTTTTCGCCATGAACATGGCAAAGTCTGTGTTTTGTGCCGATGAGAGGTAACGGTCGTACATGCGTTGGGTGAGACTGTGGCCGAATTGCGCCTTGGTCAAGTGAAGCGCCTGTTTTGCCTCCATGGCGATATAGATCACGGTTAACGAGAAAAGTATCGCTTCCATGATCTGAGCTATGTCTGATAGGTCTCCCATATTCATCTATCCCTCCGATGGCGGCTGTGATTGATCGCGAGGCAACCCCGCCCGGCTACTCGTCCCAGAATCCTTTCGCGTCTTGCATCGGTTTGTCACCCGCCGTGCAGGTGGACGCCGACGAAGCGATTCGTTGTCTACCGTTCGATCCTGAGACGCCGCTTAGCATCAGGTCACGTGCCGGCTCGATGGAAGCTAAGGCGCTACCCATACGTGAAAGACTCAGCGATCACTAAATCCAAAGGACTAAATCAATGGCAGGCACCGTCATACGTTCAACTGCGCTTGAAGAAGCTCACGCGCACCCCGAGATGATCAGATCTGGAGCATTTTCTCCGGGCATGAAAGCAGGACCGTTCTTGTACGTCTCCGGTTGCATCGCTGAAGACCTGACACAAGACATGACTGGACAAGCAAGACAGGAATTCGGTTATGTCGAACTGGTATTGCAAGAGGCTGGTTACACGCTCGCCGATGTCGTCAAACTGCAAGCTTTCATTACCGACGCCGCTAACTACGGGGCGTACAGCGCAGTCCGAAAGGAATACTTCCGTCAAGACCCGCCAGCCAGCACCGCTGTTGTGACGGGCCTGCTGATCCCCGATGCCTTACTGGAGATCGACGTCGTCGCATACAAAGCCGACGGCTAAGACAGACTTAAGGTTTTTGACCGACCAATAACCAGAGTTGACCCGATTGCTGACTTTTGCCGCTTTGCAAAATCCGGCCGGTGGGCACAACTACCGATCCCACGTTCGCTGAACCGAACCCCGCCGCCGCGCTTTCCTCGACGAGATCCATATCTCTCATCGGACCCCAAAAAGGCTCATGGTTGTTATAGGTGTCCCAATCAATCATTGACTGGGACAGATGATCGACACCCTCGTAACCGGGGAAATCAGCGTGGACCATCAGCCCCCCGGGCTTGAGCAGTCGATGACATTCAGCGAACGTTCGCCGCAACGCTTCAGGTGGGAGTTCGTGCAGAACTATGTGGCTAACAATCAGGTCGAATTTCTCGTCTGGGAAGTCAGTTTCCTCACAGTTCTGCTGCGAGAAGTGAACTCTTGCACCTAATGCTTCTGCCCGAGCATGCCCATAGCGCAGCACTGGTGCTCCCAAGTCAATTCCGTGAACCTCGGCTGCGGGGAAAGCTTGCGCATAAGGCAGGGTTGCGTGGCCAACCGTGCAACCTATGTCCAAGATGTGTTCGGGGGAAAACAGGGGATGCTCAACCGACAGATAGTTATCGATGATCGAGTGCCCGTAGTCATCGTTCAGGGCTCCCATTTGGCCCATTGCGTATAGGTAGACACCGCGATCGTAGAGAGCACCCGCAAAAACGTCGTCGTCGCCGTACTCGCCGCGGTAGCCGCCGGGCATCGCGTGGATATCCACGTCCCACTGGTACCAAGGCAACTGCAGATCGGCGTTGAGTTGAAGCGACCCGACCGGGTTTTCGATCTTTGCTGCGTCGCGAAGTTCTTTCGCCTGTCTTTCGATGCAGTCAGCGACCGTTGACCACAAAAGGTGTTGGCTTGTGCGGCGCAACGAACTCCATAGTCGGTAATAAGACATCTGGCCCAGTGACTGCCGAACTTCATGTCGATTGCGGGGCGGCTCGCCATGTTCCTTTTCCCACCCATCTCGAGCCCGATGTTCATACAGTTCGGGAACGCCCGGTGTGACTCTGTTGGCGATATGAGATTTGAGTGCCTGAACGAAACGTCCCCGCGACTTTTCTGAATCATTTTCTCGGGGGAGCAAGGGGTGGACATGTTGAGTCATGATTTTCTTCCAAGTTCGGAAAAGGCCCTATCTACCACTGCTAGATACGACTCGGCGGACTCATCGTTAACGATTTCTTCGCGCATCTCTTCTAAGACTCGAAAAACTCGTCCAGCAAACAACGTCGCATCTTCTAGTCGTTGCTTCTCGGCATCAGCGCCAAGTTCGTAGTCTTCTATGNAGCCGTTCCTCACGACACCTTCGTCGACAAGCATTTGTTCCAAGTTGTGCATTCGTTCGGTCAGGGCCCACACTTCGGCAGCCAGAGCGGTGACGATTTGTACCATCGCGTCCGACACCCCGCCATCATCGAAGTAGGTCGGTCTCGAACCCTTTGCCTTGGCCGGAAAAACGCGCCCACTATTTGGAGCAGCTTGGCTGGAGGATCGTGCGCCTTCGATCTGTGTCATCTCGACTCCCAGATGGCTTCCGCTGTCGCGTTCGGAGCCTAGTCGGCCCTAGTGATACCGGCCTCGCTCAGGTCAGACGACNCNAAGNGNTANNGGAAATGAAGGTTGTCACCGAGTTTGACAGCGCCGTCCCGTCAACAGGNGTGATTGAACATTGAGGGCTGGGACAGGGGAGGGTTGAGGGGAATACGATAGAGGTTCTTCATGTTGGGACACGACGCGGTAGCTCGAGCAATGGTTGATCACGGCGTCGACACCGTGTTCGCCGTTCTTGGTGACGGCAATCTGTTCATTGGAGAGAACCTAGCCAGAGAACATGGAGTGAACCTCATCGGAGCAACCCATGAAGCCAACGCGGTCCTCATGGCTCAGGGCTGGGCAAAGGCGACCGGTCGCTTGGGGGTNGCCACCGTGACGCATGGACCCGGTTTAACCAACACCATCACCGCGTTGGTGGAAGGGGTCAAGAACGAGACCCCGATACTGGTCGTNGCCGGAGACACCCCGGTCGAACACGAACAGCACCTCCAGAATCTTGACCANCACGCNNTAGTNACCGCNACNGGGGCCGGCTTTCAACCGGTCCGNAACGCTGAGACGATCGCTGAGGANGTNTCCACNGCCGTCCGACGCGCCCTAGTCGAACACCGGCCGATTGTTGTAAATGTTCCGTTGAATATTGAGTGGGATGAAGTCGACTATCAACCCCGCCCAACCCTCACTGCTCCCGCCGTTCGTCTTGCTCCNGANCCNGATCAACTGGAAGCNGCNATGGGGATAGTCGCCTCCGCNGTTCGGCCNGTGATTGTGGCCGGCCGGGGGGCCGTGAAATCTGGNGCNCGAGAGTCCTTGGTTCGATTGGGCGACGCGCTGGGAGCTCCTTTNTCAGTCTCGTTGCTAGCCACCGGACTCTTTAAAGGTGAACCGTTTGATTTAGGAATTCACGGCACGTTGAGCCACTCCGTCGCAGCGGAGACACTCGCGGCTGCCGACTGTTTGATCGTCTTTGGCGCCGGATTGAACTACTTCACCACTGGCAACCAAATGATGCTGGAAGGGAAGCGGGTGGTTCATGTTGAACTTGAACCGACCCACATAGACAGGTACGTCAATGTTGACGTCGGAGTGGTGGGAGACGCCTCGGTGGTCGCTGAAGCCATGATTGAAATGTTGTCGGCTGCAGANCACACACCTTCTGGATTTAGAACCTCCGACCTTGAAAACAAGCTTCGAGAGTTCGACCCAACAGCAGCTTTTGACGACAAAAGTTATGACGGTGCGGTGGATCCTCGCACCCTGACAAGACGCCTTGACCGAGGACTTCCTCAACAACGGCAGGTAGTAATCGATGGTGGCCGATTCATGTTTGACGCCTTGACATTGTCGGTGCCCCAACCTCAAGATTTTTTTACCAGTCACGCCTTTGGTTCCATTGGTTTGGGCACCGCTACAGCGATCGGCGTAGCAGTGGCGCGACCCGATCGTCCCACAGTGTTTTGCGTAGGCGATGGCGGCTTGATGTTGGGCGGCCTCGCCGAACTGTCAACAGCGGTCCACTTGGGGCTTGACCTCATCGTTGTGGTCTACAACGACCACTGCTATGGGGCTGAACACATTCAGCTTGTAGCCAAGGGAATGGACCCGTCAGCTTCACTTCATGATTGGCCAGACCTTTGCGCCGTCGCCAAAAGCATGGGATTCAATACTGCAAAAATCGACTCGCTTGAAGACATCGACGACGCCATGCAAGTGGTCGAAAACCGAACACTCGGCGTTCCCGTACTTATCGAGGCCNCNATCGACCCCGACGTTGTGTCCACCATTTACCAACAACTCGGATAAACANGNATGCGATCTGAACCGCTTAAATGGTTGACCNAATCACAACACAAGAGGGTNCCGGGGTTCCTTTCTGTNCGTCACCCGCCTGTACGCGAAACTACGTCCAGTGAGGAACTGCTCCCGAAAATCACANCTTGGAGGTCAACATGCTGATCCAAGAAAACTACGAATCCATCCGCATTGAGAAGAGCGAATCAGGGGTTACAGTCGTAACTCTCAATCGGCCAGAACGTCTCAACGCCGTAAACGGAGTCATGCACCGGGAGTTGAGCACCTTCAGCCGAGACGCAGACTCCGACCGAGACACAAGAGTTGTGGTNTTAGCNGGCGAAGGCAGAGCTTTTTGTGCCGGAGGCGACTTCGGCGGAGACTCAGCAGGCGATGCACCAACCGCAGAAGAAGCACGTCAAATAGTCGACCATTTGCTTGAGATGCGTAAACCCATCATCTCAGCNGTCCAGGGCTACGCAATGGGACTCGGTGCCACCGTCTCACTCTTGTGTGATGTCGTTGTAGCGGGACCGACGAGCGTGTTCGCTGACACTCACGTCAAAATGGGAATAGGCGCTGGAGACGGCGGAGGAGTTATTTGGCCGCTGCTCATGGGAGTCAACAGAGCCAAATGGTTTTTGATGAGCGGTGATCGAGTCACCGGGCAGGACCTGTTCGATATGGGGCTGGTCAACTTCTTGGCTGAAGATGACCAAATTCTCCANACAGCGGTAGAGAAGGCCGAACAACTAGCGGCCGGGCCGCTCAAAGCCATTATGGCCTCGAAAGTGCCTGTCAATAACTACATGCGTTTCGTGTCGAGCATGATTTTGCCGCTCTCNCTGAGCATGGAGTTCGCCACNATGAACACCAAAGAAGCCACGGAAGCGGCCCGCGCCTTCCAAGAAAAGCGTGAGCCGAACTTCAGGGACAGCTGAACAACTTTCAGGGTCGAACACCGCACCCAAATCTCGGTCCAAGAACTCCAAGATATGGNGACCTTTGAAGCCTGCTAGGTTCCATTGAACATCTATTCAGCAGGTGGTCATACCGACCNCCTCCATGGGGGAAAAAAATGAAGAGAGGGATTTGGCGTTTATTAGCGCTTCTCTTGGTTTTCGCTATGGTCGCTGCATCATGCGGCGGCGATGACGACGAGTCCTCGGGCTCTGACGCATCAGCATCAGCGGATACCGCTAGTTCTGCGTCTTCAGACGATTCGGATGATGCCGAAGAAGACGAAGGCGGCAGCCTTTCTCAAGAAGACATTGAGGAAGCAGTCGAATCAGACGACGAAGAGGAGGCTGAAGAACCAGAAGTGAGCTTCGATCGATCAACGATTGAAGGGATCTGGGAAGAGGCCGCATACAACCGTCAACAAATGGTCGACAAAATCACAGCCAAAATGGAAGCCGGTGAGTGGGGCGTCGGAGACGACAACATCCTCCGCGGGCCCGCAGGCTTCGAGATCGACCTTAACGACTGCCCGAGCGACTGGTCAGACACCGGTGGTATAACCAGCTCCGAAATTCGGATTGGTCACACAACAGCGATGTCCGGAAACCTGGCTGCCTACGGCAACCTGGGTGTCGGATGGGGCGCCTATTTGAACACAGTTAACGATGCNGGTGGCGTCGACGGAAAGGACGTAACCCTTCTCGTAAAAGATGATGGCTACGTCGCGGCTCAAACGATCGAGTTCATTGACGAACTAATCGAGTCTGAGAACGTTTTCGCCCTGTTGACACTTGGCTCACCCAACACATTGGCGGTCTACGACAAGATCAACGCCGAATGTATTCCTCATCCATTCGTGATGACCGGCCACCCGGCCTGGGGTGACCCCGAGATCCATCCATGGACCAGTGGACTGCACATGTCGTACTCCACTGAAGCTGTGCTGTGGGGCACCTGGATCAAGAACAACCTTGCGGACCAACTGCCCGTAAAGGTTGCTGGTTTGGTCATGGACAACGACTTCGGTCTCGCTTACGAGATTGGCTTCCATTTGTATGCAGAAGAAAACCCTGACGTAGTCAGTGAGTACCTCCCGGTACGACATGACCCTGCAGCGCCGACGCTCACCAACGAGGTCACCACGATCGCGGCATTCGATCCAGATGTGTTCATCTCGATGACCGCCGGTAACCCATGCGTCCTCGCCATACAGGAAGTCGAAGCTGCGGGNTTGCTCGACACGCTTTCAGCGGCGTTCACTCCGTCAGTCTGTAAAGCGATTGAGGCATATATGAAGCCGGCAGGAATGGCTGCTGACGCCTGGTACGTCGTCGGTGGCGGCAACAAAGACTCCACCGATCCGAAGCACGTGAATGAACCGTTTATTGCGTTCATCAATGACTTCCTGCGAGATCAGGATCTAGACCCGGCGATTTCGCTATACGCGGCAGGCGTGAGCTACGGCTACCCACACACCGAGATGCTGCGAGTAGCTGCAGAACTCCCCGGAGGTCTGAACCGGACCAACTTCATCCTTGCGGTGCGAAACATCGCCATTTATCACCCGCAGATTCTCGATGGAATCGTCACGGGACTCAATGGCGCCGCTGATGCCTACTTCGTGGAAGGCTCTGACTTCAGTCAGTTCGATGCCACGGGACAAACCTGGAATCAGGTAGGCAAGATCTTGGACCTCAATGGTGGTACACCTAACTGCCGTTGGGATAAAGACAACGGTGGCTGTCGCTAATTTGAACTAGCGCAATAGCATCGAAGTAAATGGGGCGGAGCCGAGAGGCTCCGCCCCATTTCTTTGCCGAGCCCATCGGACACATTCGTGAGCAGTTCGGCAATTGCCGCCCGATCCCCGTTTTCGTCGATTGCTGTGTCGGGTGGTTCGAGCCGATCAAGGGCGCGAGGAATCTCTCGGAGAGGACACCGCCATTAGAGACCTTCTGTTGCAGCGACCTCACCGCCGGAGCGGCAGTGNAGCGGCGAAGGGAGTTATCAACGGCTNAGGCAGAATTCCAAGTGACCGAACCCCAGAAGGGGGAGTGTCAAGTCCGTGGGAGAGCTGCTNGGNGACACGCGTGGTCGAAACTGGACTTTCTCGGGTCTAAGTTGGTCAAATGCTCGACTCATCCGCTCGGGTAATTCAAAAGGGGGAGAATATGGAACTCGGTGAGGCTATTTGCAGCGCGGTGACAACTCGGTACTTCACTGACGAACCGGTCACTGACGAACAACTCCAAACGGCGTTCAATTATGCGAGGTTCGCGCCGCAAGGCGGCAACCGTCAACCCGTGAGATTCATCGTTGTNCGAGACCANGACAAACGTAACCAACTAGCAGAATGGTACCGAGTCCCTTGGAAGGCCTACCTGGCCGACGCCGAAACTGGCGACATCGANATNGGGTCCGATAAAGCGACCAAGCTGTTAAAAAATGCGGACCATTTCGCGGACCACCTCGAACAGGTACCGGTCATGGTGGTCGCATGCGCCCATCTCGAGAGCACCCATCCAACAGACACNGAATTAGGCCGTTTATCGGTCGTTGGAGGAGCCTCTATTTATCCAGCGGTGCAGAACTTCATTTTGGGNTGCCGGGAAGCACAACTTGGTGCCGCACTCACNACTCTGCTGTGCCTGTTCGAGCCCCAAGTCAAAGAGCTCTTAGAGATGCCCGATGACGCGGCAACCGTCGCACATGTAGCTGTCGGCCACAGAACCCAAGCTTTCCCAACCAAGCTCGATCGAATGGGTCTCGACGAGATTGTTTTCTCCGAAAAATGGGGTGCTGTCACCTACGCCTAAACCGAACAAGCACCGCAAGTATGTCGCCCTGACCGCTGTCAGTTGGCTGCGATNGGAGGTACGCGGTAGCCGCCGAGAAGACCCTCGAGATATTTTGCGAATTCTAAAGTGGTTCGATCACCGAGATATGGGCCGACTACTTGGATACCGACAGGTCGCCCATCAGTCGTCCAACCCGCGGGTACAACGGTGGAAGGCAGGTACACATATCCGAACTGAGATGTCCAAACAATGAGATCGGAATACGGGCGAATGGCCCCATCGACTGTCAAAGTGCGGGTGTATATATTNCCCTCATGTTGGTGTTCAAACGCCGGTACAAACGCGACAGGNGCCAATAACACGTCGACAGCACCAAAAAAATCAGCCCATAAGATGCGATTCGCGTCGCGTTTCTCAGTAAGGAACAGCCAGTCTCTGTGAGACATGGTGGACGACCTGGCTCGCATACGCAGCGTNGGACTCGCAGAGGAATCAACAGCGAGTTTTTCTAACGCAGCTATCTCTTCCTCGGTGCGGCCTGGTGAGGTTGCGGCAGAGATCAACGGTTGGCCAACTTCGCGCACATCGTTGAACGCAACCGCCGGACGNGCTGACCGATCAACAGAAATGCCGTCCGCTTCTATTGCTGTGACCGCATCATCCAGGACTGTTGATACGGCTTCGCTGACNGGACAATCGGGATCATCGAGCCAAGCCGCCACCCGGAGCTCTTTCGCTGTGCCTCGCGCCGGGGGAAGACGTAATTTCCAACTGCTGCTGGCGTTGTTGCGGGGGCCGCTGATCACATCGAACAACAGCTCCAGGTCATCGACGCTTCGCGCAAGAGGGCCGAAAACGTTGACGTCGGCTTCGCTCAGACCGTAAGAAACATGATCGATATAACCCATTTGCGAAACCACNCCNTAGCTGGGCTTATGACCGCACACTCCCGCGAAATGNGCNGGTAGGCGGACTGATCCGCCGATGTCAGTCCCAATATCAAATGCGGTAAGCCCGCAAGCCACTGCCGCTGATGCTCCACCCGACGAACCCCCTGGACCGCAATCAAGCTTCCAAGGGTTGTTGGTTGTACCAAAGATCTCGTTGAAAGCCTGTACGTCGCCAGACCAACGCGGAAGATTCGTTTTTCCAAATATCACCGCGCCAGCAGTTCGGACCTTTGTAACAACCTCAGCGTCATCTTCAGGTACGTGGTCTTCCAACTCAATCGCCCCACCTGTCGATCGCACACCTTCAACCGCGATGGCGTCCTTAATGGTCATCGGTAGCCCGTCAAGTTCGCCCACCGCATTGTTTTCGGTACGACGTTGATCGGAGGCTTTCGCTGACTCCACAGCCCGATCAATGTCGAGAGTGACAATCGCGTTGATTTGGGAATGCAACGCCTCGTTTCTTTCTAGGAAATGCTCAAGTAGCTCAACGCTCGATATTTCTCGGGCGGTGAGCATCTCTAACAGTTCCCGTGCAGATCGAAGACCTAAAATTTTAGACTCGGAATCAGATGACATGAAACGAAACTACTCTCAAGGCGTTATCAAATCTGACGATGCCGTTGTGTGAAATGATTTTTATCTGAGATTGGAGATCACTATGACCGTTGAATTGCGACGCTACGAAGTTGAGGCTGGTGAATTGGGGCGCTTAGTTGACTGGTTTCCCACCATCGCGGCCGTGCGCGACAAATACGGCTTCACGGTCGAATTCGCGTANGCAGACTCCGACAGCAGCGAATTTGTCTGGGCGGTGAGCTATCCCGGTGATGTCGAAGCGTTCGAATCGGCACTAGCCATATATAACGATTCCCCGGAGCGAGCCGCAGCGTTCGATGGTTTCGCTTCTCCGGTCGCAAAGATGCACTTGAGCTATGTGACGAGCGCCCTGTAGACGTCGGCGCGGAACCGCACCAACCAGCAAAGAGGTACGACCATGACTGATGTCTACGAGAACATCGAGTTCGAATCTGAACGAGCGACACTTCGGGGAAGATTTCACCGTTCTGAGAACCGTGAAGCGGCACTTGTCGTTCTGGCGCACGGATTTTCGGCGACCGCGCACATGTCAATTAACGCTTTCGCCGCTCGCCTCGCCGGGGCGGGCTATCACGTGTTGGCCTACGATCACCGCAACTTTGGAACCAGCGACGGCGAACCGCGATACGCGGTGGATCAGTGGTGCCAAATTCGCGGTTACAGCGATGCCATCACATGTGCACTCGACCTCGATGGGGTGGAAACAGACCACGTCGTTGTTTGGGGAGAAAGCATGGGGGGCGGCACCGTGCATTTTGTCGGCGCTTTCGACCCAAGAGTCACCGCCGTTATTGCTCATACGCCCGGATGCGGAGCTGAATATGTTGAGCCTGCAGCAGATGCAAGTGACTTCGCTGCAATGAAGACCTTTTGGGTCGACGGAGATCTGACTGACGAACCAGCCGCGAGCGTTGCAGTCCGCTTCGCTGACCTCCCTACCTCTGAAGCCCCTGTCATCCTCAACTTTGATGCCGCCCGTGACTACGCCACAACCTACGGTCAACGAACAGAATCGCTCTGGTCCAACGACGTCAATGTCATCACCCGTAAAGCGCCAGAACTATCTGTACCTGTCGCCGCTGCCCAGCTTGCCGTGCCAACGCTCTACGTCGTCGCATCTGATGACGAAGTTGCAGTTGCTGCACCAGCCGTGGCCCGTCAGTGTTTCGACAGCATCGCCGCGGCAAAAAACTGGACAGATATAGACGGCGGACATTTTGGGTTGCTCTATGAGGACTCTGAATTGTTTCATCGAGCGGTTGACGCCGATCTGGCGTTTCTCGCCGAACACCTGTAACTCGTGGCAAAACTCGCTTCGGTCAAGATCCGTTCGAAAGCCTGCCTTTTAATGTTGACCCTTTTTGTAGGATCGGCATGCGCCGACTCTGCTCAATGGAACGAGTCACACAAGACGAACTTTCTACGAGCGTGTCGAAGGGAAGCGGGTTACGAAAAGCAAGATCTCTGCACGCCGCTGGCCCAAGAAATCGACATAAAAATAAAGCAAGGGGGTTCCCAAACCTGCCTCCTGTTCGCGGCGAACGAAATCGCAACCGCCGCGGAACCCCAGCAGAGCGAACGAGCACGAGAGAAGTTCGATAACTGTTAAATCCCTCGTCCTGACGTTTGTGCAGCGAACATCGACGTTCGCGAGCAACACTGTGATATGGACATGGGAATTGGACTCTGGTGTCTGCAGTCAACCACTACGAGTCCCAGATCTTTCGAACAGGCCTACCGAGAACTCATCGACGACGCGCGTTTAGCGGAAAGCAACGGCATTCATAGCCTGTGGCTGTCAGAACATCACGCCTACTACGACGGATACTGCCCGGCACTGCTACCTGCTGCATCTGCGGCGTTGGCGGCGACGAACCGTTTACAAATAGGCACCGGAGTGCTTTTGTTGCCGCTGCACGAAGCGGACCGAATAGCGAACGCCGCGAATCTTCTCGACGCTCAATCGCAAGGAAGATTCCATCTGGGCGTCGGTATGGGCTACCGACCAATCGAGTTCGCGATCAAAGACAGAAACATCAACGAACGTCTTCGACTCATGAACTCGGGTCTAGACGTGCTACAGACCGAAATCAACACCCCAACATGGGTCGGAGTTAGCAGTGAAAAAGCGGCTCAAAGAGCTGGACGGCGCGGACTCGGATTGTTCATCTCAGGGGCGTTCTCTCGAGACGTCGTCAACAGCCTCATCGCAGCCCATCGAATGGCATGGGAACACTCGGACTTTGCAGGGGAAGTACCACCACCAGTTGGGCTTCTTCGCAATCTATGGATTGTGGACACCGAAGCCGAACGGCGACAAGCATTGGAATGGGTTCGCTCTAGCTACTTGGTGTATGCGGGACTTGGATGGGGTGTAGACAACACTGGAGTCGACTTTGTCGGCGAGATCGAAGCGTCGATGGACGAAGTTGAGCGTTCCGCCACGGTGGGGTCCGCCGAAGAAATAGCGGAGGAACTTGACGGATATGACGTGGACCTGGTCGTCTGCCGCATCGGATATGACCAACCACCCCGAACCGCACTCACAGAAGTGATTGAACGAATCGGACGGGAACTCGTGCCGTTAGCAAAAGAACTCGGAGGGCAAAGATGAGGCTCCTCTTAGACCTTCGAGAAGTCGCGAACCACGCCGAACTTCGACGGCTCGCGTCCGAAGCCGATGATCATGGCATATGGGGCATTGTCGTCACCGCAGCTCCGGGCGCGGAGTGCACAGAGGCCGCAGCCATAGCTGCAACAACCAACAACGTGAGCATTCTGATCGACATAGATGGCGACGCCGCGCATCCGACGACGTTGGCTGAAGAGATCGCGGTCGTCGACCAAATTTCTCACCGACGAACCATGGCCTTATTGCGTGGATTAGCAACTCACAGAAGCAAAGTTGCTGCGCTACTGAGTGGGTTGCCTGTGGATGGACTGATTCTCGCACCACCCCCGGCCCAAGCATCAATACCGGTGTACGCGCCTGAAGATATACCCGCGGTCAGCCTCGTCGACGGCTCCAAAGGCAACGCCGTAATCGTGGATCAGCACCGCGACTCCAACACACCGTTCCTCATCATCTCGTGGACCGGACCCATCAAAGGACTGGCCAGACATTTAGTCGGCCGGGCCTCTTCGACAGACTTCCCACAAATGATCGCTGATTTAGCCGATCAAATCGATCCGATTGAGTAACCAAACCCGATCCACTCAGCTAGCTTCCACCTGCGTGTCGCACCGCAAGTCCTGGATCTGGAGCCTTCTGTGGGCGGGATTCGCGGTGGTGACTCTGGCATGCACCCCTGAAGTCTCAACTGAAAGGGGTCAGGCGACTACCAGCGCGACCGCCCTACAACAGGAACCTCCCCCTACAACTGAACGATCTGCCCCTTCAACACCGACCACTGGTGTGACAACGAGCAGTTCAATGTCAACCACGTCTACTCAGCCGGCGGAAACCACCACCACTCNTGGGACCACCACCACTCTTGGGACCACCACAACGACTACAACGACTCCACCGACAACTACAACTGTTCTTCCCTTAACTGTTGCCATCACCAGATACGGAATCCCGGTCCGGGTGTCAGCCATATCTAACGAGGGGTGGTCAGTCATTGATCCTTGCGGTGACACAAAAACCGTGTCTAAAGCATTCCCTGTNNGAAACATCCAAGTNGTGCTTGATCCTGGACATGGAGGCAAAGACCCNGGAGCGCGAGGACCAACNGGGCTCGCAGAAAGTGAACTCAACCTCAAGGTTTCGCTGGCAGTGTCTCAAGTCCTCCAAGAAAGAGACATTCGAACCCTNCTNACCCGCACAGGTGACTACTACATCGAACTCGACGAGAGAGTCGCCCTGGGAGACGCCGCGAACNCAGCGGCCATAGTTTCGATACATCACAACGCCCCCATCGCCGCTACATCAAACCACCCCGGAACCGAGGTCTTCGCTCAAAGCGGCGACNACGAATCAGCACGACTTGCCGGATTACTNCACCANCACGTTTTTGAAACTCTCAGCGCCGTCGAAAACATCNAATGGACGTCACGATGGGANGCAGGAGCCCTCCGAGTCGTCAACTCACAGGGAGGAGACGCCTACAGCCTTGTCCGTAAACCACAGACCACCAACGCTCTCCTGGAAATCGCCTACCTTGCCAGCCCGTCTGAAGGTCAGTTCCTGGCCACAGACGACTACGTTCAACTNATCGCTCCACCAATAGCGACAGCCATAGAGGTGTTTCTCACCACAGACCAAACAGGTACACCGCTCCTTCAACGACCGCGAGTACACAACCCCACCGGNGGCCACCGCACCTGCCCCATCGTTGACCTCGAATGAAAAGCNAAAGATTNNGNCTCATATCCGAGTGGCCGCGTCTAACTTGGCGCACATTCACCACCGAACGGAGATCCCGTGGATACTGAACTGACCTACCTAGCTTGGAGTGCGTTTCTTTGCATCGTGCTCTGGCTGCCCTANGTANTAGAACGCATCCAAAGCCAAGGCCTCGTCACAACACTGAACTATCCAGCNAACCCGCCGNCTCCNGCNGCATGGGCTCAACGCGCCCAAAGAGCCCACCTCAATCTGGTCGAAAACCTTCCAGCNTTCGCNGCGCTGGTGATCATCGCGAACATCACCGANGCCAANGCCGCGACTGGAGCAGCACTTTTCTTTTGGGCTCGNCTCGCNCACGCGGTTGTCCACATNCTGGGCATCCCCTACGTACGNACACTCGCGTTCGCCGTTAGCTGGATCGGAATGCTCGTTATCTTTTTCTCNGTCCTGTAAACGAGTAGCTCACCGGACNATTTCCTNGAGCCACAACGAATCCCTNTCGCNGCGCTCTCCTCGNTCCTTGTTGGTTCCCACCAAGTGGCTCGGAGAAGCGCCGGTGTCCAAGACCGCACATTTTGCGACTCGCGGCGACAACTCCGTTCATCACACAAACAACGAGACCCCGTTAACAGGACAAGCGCAGCACTCGCCAGGAGCCACCCGAGACTTTCGTTAGCCTGCACCTACCGTTATGGTGCCGCGCATCCCAGGGTGCAGGGAACAATAAAACTCGTAGGTCCCCGGTTGAGAAATTTCAATGGTGGCGGCTCGACCGCCGCCAACGACTCCGCTATCAAATTCACCCGTAGGATTCTCAGGGGTACCCGCGGTCACACTATGTGCCTCGGGATCGGAGTTGAAGAACCTGATCTTTCCAGGTACGGCCGCTTCAGTGACCTCATAATCGAAATCGGCGATCAAGTTGGTGCTACTGGCAGTTCTTGAACCCAGAAATGCCTCCGCGGCAGCGTCGGGATCCGACAGGGGCCAAATCGAAGGGTTCCACATGGAAAACGCCCCAAGTTGGTTGTCGTGGTCGCGATCAGCCCAGGCGTGAATCATCCAGCCTTCGCTGGCGTCTCCCTGAGGGCGATCCAAGGGGCCATCCTCCTCCCCAGAGCACACCGACGGCAACACCGTCACATCCTGTCCGGCAAGACGGCACAAGTTGTAATGAATGTGCCAATTGTCCAACGGTCCGCTGAAGCCCTCGAAATGGTCGTTGCCAGCAAACGCGAACGGGATGTAGAACGCGGCGCCCGCGATTTCCACCTCACCGCCTCTCCAAGCGCCGTCCTTGCAGCGGCCCAGCGGGCCAAATGGGGGAGTGGCATCATCCGCCGTCACGTACAGCAAAATTTCTGGCACCCCGGGATCAAATTTCCCGTCAAGGATCAAAGGAAAATTGGCGAAGTGGGATCCCATATTCGGTGTCTGATTTCCATCCGGTAGATAACCGGCTGCGCAGGCGTCGTTCACATCTCTGTATCGTTCCAACGCTGCCGCGACATCAGCTAGTTCCGTCACCAGCTTTTCTAGCTCTGCTCGGCTCATGTTTAGTGCCGTGGGGATCTGCGCTCCTGAAGTCAACAACTGTTCCAAATCACTAAATGAACACGGCAATTCAACTTTTTGGCAACGCGTTTGGCTTCCTCTGGGACCCTCAACTAATGCCGGAATAATTTGATCGCCGCTGCGAGCGAACACATACCTGGTGTAACCAACTCGACCCATCGGAGTGTCCGGCATCACCGAAGGCGCAAATGCGTCCGACGAAGGAGCGTTNANGGTGTGATCAAANCTCAACGTCGGATCAGTAGAGACCACCAAGACGGGCACGTCACTTGCCGCGGTNGTCGTAGACGCGACAGCAATAACACTGCTGGTTGTCGACGCTATTGTCGAATCTGAGGTGTCGTTTAAGCCCGACGATGTTTNGGTTGGCGCCTTTTGTGCTGAAGATGACACATCNCCACTAGAGCAACTGAGTGCGACGAGGCAAAGCGNCACAAANGCAACTATTTGAGACCGCAGACCGTTCACATCCACATTGTGCAGCATCAACCGGTGGTTCGTCGCAANACACAGAAACTGAAATAGAAAGNAGGTTNGGTGCCNANCCGGTTTCGCGCTTNNAGATGGCGCNGCGACAATGTAACTGAAACCATTGCATTTCGAGAGGAGGNGCNATGCANNATTTNGNCGGGAAACTGGCCGTAGTNACNGGGGGTGGCACCGGNATGGGNCGAGAACTCGTAAAACAACTCGCGGCNNNTGGATGNCACNTAGCGATGTGNGATGTCAACCCAGACAACATGGCAGAAACCGAACNAATNGCGCTCTTGGAAGCAAGCGAAGAGGTTCGCGTCACTTCCCACTTATGTGACGTAGCAGACGAAGCAGACGTGCTCGCGTTTCGNGATCAAGTCCAGGCTCGACATGAAATTGAACATGTCGATTTGCTGTTCAACAATGCNGGNATCGGAGGTGGNGGNAGTTTCGTAACNGACGAGGACCGAATGGCGTGGGAAAAAACTTTCGATGTGTGCTGGTACGGCGTGTACCACGGATGCCGAGCATTTCTTCCTCTCGTGATTCGNAGCGAAGAAGGACACATCGTAAATACGAGCAGCATCAACGGATTTTGGGCGACTGTCGGTCCCGACGTCCCCCACACCGCATACTGCGCCGCGAAATTTGCAGTCAAAGGCTTTACNGAAGCTCTCAACATNGACCTTCGCCTTCACGCCCCTCACGTGATGGCCCACGTNGTAATGCCCGGCCACATAGGAACCTCCATTGCTCTCAACAGCACCGCAGCCCACGGCGGTCCCGACCTTGAACGAATTCGTAAAGCTCTGGCTGAGCGAGGCGCTGACGTGGACCAAATGAGTGACGCGGACCTAACCGAGCTTGTGACAGCGCGCGGTGAACGTTTCAGGGATGACGCCCCGACCAGCGCAGCTGAGGCAGCCTCCATCATCCTTGAAGCGGTGCGCGCGAAGCAGTGGAGAATTCTGGTCGGTGAAGACGCAGCCGCCATCGACCAGCTGGTTCGCGAGGATCCCGAATTCGCGTACGAACCGGAGTTCTTGAGTCGGATCATTGACCGCGGTCACCTCAACATTTTCGAAGCTCGTTAAAGCACGGCACAACGAAACGGTAACTTGCCGCATATGGAACTCACTGAGGGACCCAGAGTCAGGTTCTCGCCTTTTTATCGTCGATCAAAATCTGCAGGCATGGAAGTAGCAACGGTCTACAACCGCATGGTTTTACCGGTTGCCACCAACGACCCGAGTGCCGACTACGAGGCCCTCACTCAACGAGTTTCGTTGTGGGACGTCGGTTGCCAGCGTCAAGTACAGGTCAGAGGTCCCGACGCGCTCAAATTGTGCCAGTACCTAAGTGCCCGCGACCTATCGCAGCTGCGAATCGGCATCGCGAAATATGCGCCGNTGTGCGACCACGATGGTCGTCTCATCAACGACCCGGTAGTACTGAGAATTGAAGAAGACACCGTCTGGTTTTCTATCGCCGACTCGGACGTTCTGTTGTGGATACGCGCCATCAGTGGCGAACGCGGCGATGACGTCGAAGTCACTGAACCTGACGTTTCGCCGTTAGCGGTTCAAGGTCCTAGCGCTACAGACACCGTCGCCGATGCGTTCGGAGAGTGGGTACGCGAACTGAAGTTCTTCCATTTTCGGCGAATCAACCATGAAGGCATTCCTCTAGTCATTTGCCGATCAGGGTGGAGTAAACAAGGCGGTTTCGAACTATTCCTTGAGGATGGCAATAAAGGGGAACAACTCTGGGACCTGNTCTGGGCTGCGGGACAGGCCTACGACATTCGAGTTGGCGCACCCAACTACGCCGAACGCATCGAAAACTTCTTGCTGTCGTGGGGCTCCGACACCGANGCCGAGAGNGACCCCTTCGAGGCTGCCATTGGGAACTACGTCGACTTGGGAGCACACCACGANTTCATCGGCAAAAGCGCTTTACTGAAAAAACGAACTCAAGGTCCGACGCGGGAACTGAAAGGGCTTGTAATCGAGGGTGAGCCCCTCGACCCAAACCCAGAACCAGTGGGGTTACAAACCCCCAACGGGTCCTACGCCGGTCAGACCCGAGTTTTTGCGTACTCCCCGCGATTTGCACGAAATCTAGGATTAGCGATCGTAGAGGTCCCTCAAAACCTCCCAGGTACAAAAGTGCAGGTGCAAACGCCGACCGGATGGAGAGCAGCGATCGTCACAGACTTGCCCTTCGATCTGTAGCTATCTCCTGATGCCGGTAGCCTGACCGAATTCGCGGGCGTAGTTCAATGGCTAGAACCTCAGCCTTCCAAGCTGATGATGCGAGTTCGATTCTCGTCGCCCGCTCAACCCNGGTCGTGAACCCCGCNATAGGGGACAGGGCGAATTGCCCCGATAGAATTCGGCCCCTGTGAAGACCACCGTCACCGAAGTTGACCCCGCCGACCTGGACGTCGCGTCCGAAACTGAAACGTCCGATANTGCAGAGGGACGCGAGGAACGAACCTTTGGACCCAAAATTAAACTTGTGGTGGAAGTCGACGAAGAAACGTTCGACGACGCTATCGACCAGGCCTTTCGGAAGATTGCCAAAGAGATCAAAATTCCGGGTTTCAGGAAAGGCAAAGTTCCGAGACCTGTTCTCGAATCACACATCGGAAGCGACTACGCCCGAGCCCAAGCACTTGAAGATGCGATTCCCGGCTACTACGCCGACGCGATACGAGCCGAGGCCGTGGATGTCATCGCNGCCCCCGAACTTTCTTTAACTAGTGGGCAAGATTCGGGATCGGTCTGCTTCGAAGCGGTAGTTGAGACGAGACCCCGCATAGANATCAAAGATTATGAAGATCTCGATGTCGAAATCCCCAATCCAGAACCCAGTGACGAAGAAGTTCAAGAACAAATTGACGCGCAACGACGCCAATCCGCGGAACTCNTCGACGTACAACGTCCCGCGGCTATAGGAGACCAGGTATCGATCGACATNCAGGGAACCGTCGAGGGGGAGTCACTCCCAGGACTCACCGCTGATGACTACCTGTACTCGGTAGGCAGCGGCGGCATCGTAGACGAAGTCGACACTCAACTTGAGGGAGCGAGCGGGGGCGACGAAATTAACTTCAGCGCCGATCACCCTGTCCAAGAAGATGTAACCATNGACTTCGAAATTAAAGTCCACGCCGTCAAAGAGGAAGTGCTNCCNGAACTTACCGACGAATGGGTAGAAGAAAACACCGAACACGACACNGTTGAAGAGTTGAAGTCGCAAACCGTTCAACGAATGCGGACGATGCGAATCTTCCAAGCAAACGCCGCGATGAGAGAAAACACTGCCACGGCGCTCGCCGAGTTGGTCGAAGATGAAATTCCCGACTCCATGATCAACGGAGAAATGTCGGAACAGTTGCAACAACTTGCAATGCGGCTGCAGGNCCAGGGAATGAACATCGAAACCTGGATGCAAATGACTGGACAGGAACCGGAATCGTTCACCGTCGAGTTACGTGACGCTGCGGAAAGATCAGCCAAAGTGGACTTAGCGCTCCGTGCGATCGTCACGAGAGAATCCATCCAAGTCGACGACGAAGAACTAGCAGACGAACTCGAACGNATGGCTGAACAATTTGAAACATCGGTCCACGAACTGCGACACCAAATCGAAGACCACGGCGATGGACTCGGCCCACTTACAGCTGAAATTGCGAAACGCAAAGCCCTGGAATGGCTGGTAGCCGAAGTCGAATTGGTCGACCCNGAGGGTAAAACGGTTGACCGCAACGACCTAGAACTACCCGACCTTTCCCCGTCCGAAGACGACCCCAACGATTCTGGGGAACCTCATAGCGNTACCGTTGACACTGCAGAAGACGAAAATCGAGACCATTTGGAGGAGGACGAACAGTGAGCCTCGAAGCACAGAACTACTTAGTCCCAACGGTTGTGGAACAAACCAACCGAGGCGAACGTGCTTACGACCTGTATTCACGCCTCCTTAAAGAAAACATCATTTTTCTTGGGACGCCGATCGACGACACCATCGCCAACTTGGTGTGTGCACAGATGATTCACCTTGAATCTGAAAATCCTGATCGTGACATCAACATCTACATCAACTCACCAGGNGGGGATATCAACGCTCTCTTCGCCATATACGACACCAGCCAATACATTCGTAACGACATCACCACCATCTGTTTAGGTCAGGCAGCTTCAGCGGCGGCGGTACTTCTCGCCGCTGGCACCCCAGGTAAACGGATGGCTCTCCCGCACGCTCGGGTNCTCCTTCATCAGCCCTACGGACAGGCGATGGGCCAGGCCACCGACATTGAATTGGCTGCCCGCGAAATAGACCGAATGCGGGCACTTCTCGAAGAAATCTTGGCCAGACACACCGGGCAAGACCTAGATCGGATCCACACCGACACCGACAGAGACTTCATCATGGACGCCCAAGCTGCCAAAGAGTACGGAATGATTGACGAAGTGATAGANAGCCGCGAAGTCGCAGAGGATGGGCCTATCCGAGCGGCCTGATATTTCTGCTGTTCAGATATCAAATCAATCGGTACCCTCAACCTCTACCCCAAGAGATAGTGACAATGCTGCAGGTGACCTATTNAACCGGTCCTAACATCACCGCGTTCTGACCGGACTGTGTCATTCTTAGCAAACGGCTATTGACCCCAATAGGGTTGGATAACCAGAACGAGGTACCGGCAACGTGGCGAAATTCGGAGAGGGCGGAGAGCTGCTGAAATGCTCCTTCTGCGGAAAATCTCAGAAACAAGTCAAAAAGTTGATCGCGGGCCCGGGTGTCTACATCTGTGACGAATGCATCGATCTATGCAACGAAATCATCGAAGAAGAACTAGCCGATACCACAGAAATCAGCTTCGATGAGGTCCCTAAGCCAGTAGAGATTTACGACTTTCTGAACGACTACATCATCGGGCAAGAACGAACGAAGAAGATTCTGTCCGTAGCGGTATACAACCACTACAAACGNGTCCAATTCGGAGCAAATCTCGAATCCGACGTAGAAATCGCAAAGTCCAACATCATGCTGATCGGCCCCACTGGATGTGGGAAAACGATGATGGCCCAAACCCTGGCNCGCATGCTCAACGTGCCTTTCGCAATAGCCGACGCCACCGCTCTTACCGAAGCGGGATACGTNGGCGAAGACGTCGAAAATATTTTGCTGAAACTCATTCAAGCCGCCGACTACGACGTTAAGCGAGCAGAAACCGGAATCATCTACATCGACGAAATCGACAAGATCGCACGCAAAGCCGAAAACCCGTCGATCACCCGCGATGTATCCGGAGAGGGCGTCCAACAGGCTTTGCTGAAAATCCTCGAAGGGACTCAAGCATCCGTGCCGCCCCAAGGAGGTCGCAAACATCCCCATCAAGAGTTCTTGCAGATCGATACCAGCAACGTTCTGTTCATTTGCGGTGGTGCTTTCGACGGCCTCGAACGTGTCATCGCCGACCGGGTCGGGAAACGCGCCGTGGGCTTCGGCGCAGACGTCAAATCTGTNAACGAACGCGCCAACCTCGACTTGCTAGCTGAAGTTCTCCCAGAAGATCTCCAAAAATATGGTCTGATCCCCGAATTCATTGGCCGTCTCCCGGTCGTTGGAGTTGTCGACCAACTCGACCATTCGGCGTTAACGCGAATACTCATAGAACCTCGCAACGCGNTNGTGAAGCAATATCAGCGGATGTTCGAACTCGACGGTGTCGAACTCGAATTTACGGACGACGCGATCAGCGCAGTCGTAGACCAAGCCATACTCCGAAACACCGGGGCACGTGGCCTACGCGCAATCCTCGAAGAAGTGTTACTCGGCGTCATGTACGAAGTGCCTAGTCGAGAGGACATCGCTCGCTGCATTATTGATGGCGACGCGGTCCTCGAGAAGGTGAATCCGACCCTGGTACCGCGCAGGGACGAAAACGGTGGCGAACGCCAGGCGTCCTAAGCGGANTCAGAGCCGCCGAACTACGTCAACCCCAAAGCCAGCCATCATCAGTGACTATGGCGATGCCATANGTTGGCTNAACGACCATTACAACCTGGAGCAACACCTCGGCGCCAAAGAGGTCACCACCCCGTCGCTAGAGCGGATGCGAGCCCTCATGACGCTGTTGGGTGATCCTCAAGATGAGATCCCAGCNATTCACATCACCGGAACGAACGGCAAAGGAAGCACANCTCGAATGGTGGTCGAACTCATCGGCGCTACCGGGCTTGATGTAGGCAGCTACTCCTCCCCACACATCGACCGGGTCAACGACCGAATCATGATCGCCAATCAACCCCTAGATGACGAATCGATGACCCAAGCTNTGGCAGCGATCGCCGAAGTTGAACCATGGGTCGTCGAATTAACTGGCGAAAAACCAAACTATTTCGAGATTTTGTGCGCCGCGGCATACAACTGGTTCGCCGCAACTGCAGTTGACATCAANNTCATCGAAGTCGGAATGGGAGGCCGCTGGGATGCCACCAACGTCATCGAAGCCGAAGTCGTCGCGCTTACCAACGTCGACCGAGACCACCTAGAAATCATCGGACCTACGGTCGCTGATGTCGCGCGCGAAAAAGCCGGCATCATCTCTGCGAAATCTCACGTGATTTGTGGCGAAAACACACCAGAACTGGTCGACATCATCACGGCAACTGAGCATCGNGAGTTCTGGCGCCATCAACACGANTATTACGTCGNCGAAGACCGACTCGCGGTTGGGGGCCGACTCGTCGATTTGGTNACACCCTATGGCCGCCATCAGGACGTCTTCCTCCCCGTCAACGGCAGTCACCAGTCTCAAAANGCGGCTACCGCACTCGCAGCAGTAGAAGCGTTCTTTGCTCGACAACTCGACGAAGATCTTGTNGCTGAAGCATTCGCGAAGGTTGAATTGCCTGCACGGTTCGAAGTGATGCAACGACAACCATTNATCATCATCGATGGAGCCCACAACCCACCCGCAGCTGAAGTAGCGGCNGAAACACTCTTCGACGACTTCGCTAGCGAACAGGCCCCAATTTTAGTAATCGGCACCAACCGACCGCATGANCCGGTCGCGTTCGTCAACGCCCTTCGAGGCACAGAATTCGGGGTANTGATCGCNACTGCGGCAAACTGGCCGCGAGCAATTCCCGCCGACACCCTAGGAACCGCCCTCAACCATTGCGGCCCGCCGGTAGAGATCGTTCCCAACGTCGGCGACGCCGTCAAACGAGCAATTGAACTCGCGGGAGAAAACGGGACGGTATTAGTGACCGGCTCTNTGTACGTTGCGTCTGAGGCCCGAAGTCAACTCCACAACACCCCGAGGTAGCCTTACCGCCAACCAAATCAAACCTGTTCCAGGAGATCAAGTGTCCCGTACCCTCGTGATTTGTAAGCCCGACGCCGTCGAACGACGGCTGGTTGGCGACATCATCGCCAGGATCGAACGAAAAGGACTGACCATCAGCCGAGCAGAACTGAGGACAATTGACCNCGCCACCGCCGAAGCCCACTACCAAGAGCACGAGGGCAAACCCTTCTTCGGTGACCTCATAANTTTCATTACTCGCTCACCAGCGATGCTGATGGTGGTGGAAGGTCCCGACGACTCAGGCGANGANGTCTATGCGNTAGTGCGGAANCTAATGGGCGCCACGANCCCCGCCACTGCNGCGCCGGGCACCATTCGAGGAGACCTCGGCCTCATGGTGACCGAAAACCTCGTTCATGGATCCGACTCGAACGAATCGGCTGAACGCGAAATCAACCTCTTTTTCCCTGGTGTTTGACTGGGAAACAATGACCGGCCGACCCGCTATCCAAAGAGTGAGCACCAACCGNGAATTGGTTGATGTTCCGACACCGGAGTTCCCATGGCGGCTATAAGAAAGCGAGGCGGAGTCAGAAGTTTCGGCGGCCGGGATATAGCGGTGGATCTGGGAACGGCTAACACACTCGTGTACGTCAGAGGTAGAGGAATCGTCCTGGATCAGCCATCTGTTGTAGCCCTCGACGTAACCAACGGAACTCCGTTGGCTGTAGGTCATGAAGCGAAACGTATGGCGGGTAGAACGCCGGCACACATCCAAGTAGTTCGACCTCTAAAAGACGGGGTTATCGCTGACTTTGATGTATGCGAAAAAATGCTTCGCTACTTCATCGACCAGATCTCCGGAAGTCGNTGGGCTAAGCCGCGCATGGTGATTTGCGTCCCGTCGGGGATAACAGGCGTCGAGCAACGCGCCGTGCAAGAAGCGGCCGAATACGCGGGAGCGCGAAAACCGGCGTTCATCATCGAAGAACCCATGGCGGCAGCGATCGGAGCAGGGCTTCCGGTTCAGTCGCCGCACGGCAGCATGATTGTTGACGTAGGTGGCGGAACCACCGAAGTAGCCGTCATCTCGCTGGGCGGAATCGTCGCGGCGCAGTCGGCTCGCGTCGGTGGTGACGTTCTCGACGACGCAATCTCCCAGTACGTAAAAAAGGAATACAGCGTTGCCCTTGGTGATAGCACCGCTGAAGAGGTCAAGATTGCNCTTGGCTCAGCATGGCCCCTACCGGACGAAATGTATGCAGAAATTCGCGGACGAGACCTCGTAAGCGGCCTACCGAAGACCATTACGGTCAGCAGCGTCGAAATGCGAGAAGCACTAGAAGAACCTCTCAGTTCCATCATCGACGCAGTCAAATTCACACTCGATCAAACACCACCAGAACTGGCGGCGGACATCATGGACGAAGGCATCATGCTCGCCGGCGGAGGAGCGTTGCTCCGAGGTATAGACCAGCGCTTAGCAAACGAAACGGGGATGCCCATCAGAATTGCCCCNGACCCCCTTTACGCGGTCGCTCGCGGCTCAGGGCAGTCGCTCGAAGAATTCGAAGTACTTCGAGGTGTGCTGTTCTCATCGGGCGATCAATACTGAGCGGAATCAGCGATGTTGCGTCGCTCGACCAGTCGAAGGAGCCGGAGCTCACAATTCCGACTCGCTTTACTTGTCCTCACATCGTTGGTGCTCATCACTCTTGATGCGCGAACTGAAGGTGGCGCCATAGATACAGCTCGCGGCGCGGTCCTCGACGTCCTAGGGCCCCTTCGTTCGAACACGGCAAAAATTTTCGAACCTATAGGAGAAGCCTGGGAAGCTGTAACGAGCTACGACGAACTTGAGGCACACAATGCTTTGTTGCGGGCGAAGCTCGCCGAAGTACAAAATTCGGTGCTTGAAGTAGGCGAGATTGAACGAGAACGCGAATCTTTGTTGGCGCTGCTGGGAGCTAGAGATCGAGTCGCGCACGTTGGCCGACGCACGGCACGGGTGATCGACGCACCCGTCTCGAACTACCAACGCACCCTCGAACTCGACAAAGGCTCACGCGACGGAATCACGGTAGGTATGCCAGTCGAGACCGGAGCAGGGGTCATCGGGAGAATCTCCAACGTGTCGGTGACCCGATCTCAGGTCGAGCTGCTCACCGACCCCAATTTCGATGTTGGAGTCCGAATGGTTCGATCAGGTGATGATGGGATTGCTTCGGGTCGGGGACACAACGAAGACCTAGAAGTGAGCTTTATCGAACTTGACACGGTAGTCATCCCAGGTGAAACCGTAGTGACGAGCGGCTTCCAAGGGAGCACCTTCCCTGAAGGGCTTCTCATTGGCACCGTCGTCGACGTGGTTCCCAACGCGGTGCAAGGAACACAGCGGATCACAATTCACCCAGCCGCCGACCTAGACCGGCTCCGGTGGGTTCAAGTGCTTTTGTTTGATCCAGACGCGCCGGAACCGGTGGTCGTCGATCGCGTTCCCGAAAACGACGCAGCGGAAACTGAATCTGAGGAGTCCACGCCGTGAGGCTCGAAGCGAACGTTGTCGCGAGAGTAGGGGCCTTGTGGGTGACCGTCTTCTTATTCCAAGTCTCTGTGGTGCCACATTTCAGGGTGGCGGGCTACATCATTGATTTACCGCTCATAGTGGTGGCGCTAGTGACTCTGCACCTCAATGCACGGAGTGGCTCGCTCGTAGGGTTCCTTGCTGGACTGGTCATGGATCTGGTTTTGCAAACTCCGTTTGGAATGACTGCCCTAACATTTTCGCTTCTGGGTTTCACTGCAGGTTCGGTCTCTCCGCATCTCACTCAACGGAACGCCATTACACGCGCCCTCGTGGTCGCCCTCCTCGCAGCAACAGCGACCACCCTTTTTGCCTCTTTCGGAGCAGTCATCGGCCTTGAATACGTCACCCGACGAGAATTAGGGGCAATAGCGCTGGTCACCGCAGTCGCGGCCGTTCCGTTGGCTTGTGTCCTGAGTCCCCTTGTACGTTGGACTCTCGCTCTCAGGTTCTCGCCAATTACATCTAGCCGATGAACGAACAACTGAACCGAAGGCTCGCATTTGTCGGCATTCTCATTATCGGTCTTTTCGCGGCTCTGTTTACCCGTGCCTGGTATCTACAGGTACTGACGACTGAAGAGTTATCAGACAAAGCCCTGCGGAACCATATCGAGGTAGTCATCACCGAGCCCACTCGCGGTCGCATCCTCGATCGTCACGGAGTGGTCCTGGCTGACAACGTTCGGACGGGCGTCGTCACAGTGGACAGATCCCGGTACGCGCCAGGTCAAATCGACTACGTACTCGAAAAACTGTCGGAGTTGCTTGACATCCCCACGTCAGTGTTGGCTTCGCGTCTCGAGGACAAACAAACTCATCCGCTCGCGGCCAAAGTGGTTGCCACCGGACTCGATGAATACGGCCTTTTGCGGGTCGCCGAGCGTTCCTTGCCGGGCGTCGAAGCGAAGTGGGAGATGGGTCGCACCTACCCCCAAAACGAAATCGGCGCGCACATCGTCGGATATGTAGGGGCGATGTCACAAGGACAACAAGAACGGCTCTTGAAAGACGGCTATCTCCCTGCAGAACGGGTAGGAAAATCAGGCATCGAACAAATCTTCGAAGATGACCTTCATGGCCGCCCGGGCCGCACCGAATTAGAAGTCGACAGCACAGGTCGCGTCCATCGCGTCATCAGCGACGTTCCGCCCCAACCGGGAGCCGACGTTATTGTCTCCATCGACGTAGATCTTCAAGCCGCGACAGAGTCATACCTGAGGCAGGGCCTCATAGCTGCTCGAAAAACTGTCAGCGACGACAGCGGTTTCTTCTTCCCATCTATTGGCGGCGCGGCAGTAGTGATGGACCTGCGCAATGGCGACATACTCGCCATGGCATCTCATCCCACGTTTGACCCCAATTGGCTAGTGGGNGGGCTCACCACCATCGAATACCGATCAGTATTTGAGAACCCGTACGCTCCTGGCGCCCTCAACAACAGAGCAGTGCAAGGTTTGTATTCTCCAGGATCGGTATTCAAACTCATCACCGCTTTAGCAGGCCTGGAGGCCCGACTGGTATCGCCGCGCGCCGCGTATTATGACGTCGGGTACTTCAAAATTCCCGAAAAATACGGTTGCACAGGCCGCTGCACGTTCTACAACGCCGATAAAGCACCCTTGGGAATCGTTGACCTGTCATCGGCAATTACCCGCTCAAGTGACGCCTACTTTTACAAAGTCGCTCACGACCTTTATTGGATTCGCGGTGAAGAACAGTGGGCAATACAAGACATGGCGCAGGCCCTCGGCTTCGGAAGTCAATCCGGGGTCCAGTTGCCTTTCGAAAAAAAGGGCCGGATCGGTGACGAAAATGTAAAACAGATGCTTTTCGAAGCTAACCCAGACGCGTACAACCCNTACGGGGAATCCTCGAGGTGGCTACCAGGCGACAACATCAACACCGGTATTGGGCAAGGGTTCGTCTCGGTCACGGCAATGCAACTGGCAAACGCGTACGCCGCTTTCGCGAACGGCGGAACACTATTTAGCCCTAACGTCGTCGAGAGAGTCGTNGCTCGCTCCGCTGATCAATTCGGCGAATCTGTNGTCGAGTTCGANCCTCGNATCCGCCGGGTTATCGAGTTCCCCGAAGGTTCTGGAGTTGTGCGAGAAGGCTTGCACGGAACGACCAGTAAGAGTCGACGCGGTACCGCGTGGCGCGCNTTTGAAGGGTATGACAGTCGCGGATACGCAGTGGCGGGAAAAACGGGAACCGCCCAAGCCGAGGGACGTAACCCNGTTCTGCAACGAAAAAAAGAAGACTCAGCGGTTTTCGTAGCGTGGGCTCCTCAACACGACCCACGTTATGTTGTCGCGGTCGTCATGGAAGAAGCAGGTTTCGGTGGTGAGGCCGCGGCGCCAGTAGCTCGACGAATCTTCGAAGCGTTGCGTGCCTATGAGCAACGATGGCCAAACCCCCAGGTGGCGTTCATTCCACCGCAACCTGAATGCCCTGAAATTCCCGAAGCGTTGCGCGGGTATGAGGCGTTTCTTGGTTACGTCCCCGAAGGATGCCCGTGGGGAATCCAAGTCCCACGCGCTAACACCCCTGAGGACGTCGATGGCGACGGCATCCCTGACCTTGAGGAACGCGACCAGTGAATCTGCCGTTTCGGAAAGAGCTGCGTTCCCCCCTCCGCTACGCCGACTATTCGCTTGGTTTGGTAGCGATCGCGTTGTCAGCGATAGGGGTAGCGCTGAACTATTCCGCCACCTGGCGAGTACTTGAATTCAACGGTCAGGACCCCGCGACGTTCGCTAAACGTCAGATTCTCTTTGTCGTCATTGGAATAGTCGTGATGTTAGGTGCGACGTTTTTGGACTACCGCCTATACAAAGACTTCGCTAATTCTGCCTACCTCGTTGTCATGCTGGCACTGGTCGGCGTGCTGTTCTTTGGAGTGGAACGCAACGGGGCCAGAGCCTGGTACGAACTCCCAGGTCAGACCTTTCAGATTCAGCCTGCAGAGTTTGCCAAAGTCGCAGTTGTTGTTGCGTTAGCTGCTTTCGTCGCCAATCAAGGAGGCCACCTTCGACTGGTCACCCTGGGCAACGCCTATCTGATGCTCGCCGTTCCGCTAGGACTTATTTATCTCCAACCGGACCTTGGAACGATGCTCGTCTTCGTCGCGATCGGTATGGGCGTTTTGCTTGTCGCTGGGGCTCAACTCAAACACATATTGGTGACAACCCTCCTGGGGATACTTGTTGTTGTCGCCATGTTCAACAGCGACAATCTCGGCGGACCTGCACTCCTTCGACCAACTCAAGAGCAGCGCCTCACCGCGTTCCTCGACCCCACTTTCGATGTCCAGGGCGCGTCGTACAACATCAACCAGTCGCAAATCGCGATAGGTGCTGGAGGTCTTAACGGTCAAGGATGGTTGCAAGGTACGCAAACCAACCTCAATCTCGTTCCTGAACAAGAAACCGACTTCATCTTCACCGCACTTGGCGAGGAGTTCGGTTTCATTGGTGTGAGCGTCCTCTTACTTCTCTACGGGTACATGCTTGCACGCATCTGGTTCGTCGCTCGTGCCTCCAATGATCTGTTCGGAGCGTTTGCATGCGTAGGGGCGTTATCCATGTTGACCTTTCAAATATTTCAAAACGTGGGCATGACTATGGGCATCATGCCGATCACAGGAATCCCACTTCCTTTTCTCAGCCATGGTGGTTCGTCGACGGTCGTAGCGTTCGGCCTCATTGGCCTCGTCATCAATGTCAGCGCTCGTCGCCATCTCGCATAATGCGAACCGACCCAACCCAAAATCAAACCAAAGCGAACGCGCGCCTGCCGTTGGGTTTCGTGTCGGGTTTTAGTGGACGGAAACCGATGGTAATTAAAAGGGGTCTCACCTTGTATCATCAGCAAGCAAATGACCTCGCTGTGGCCACGGCTCGAGCCGCTCCTCCCTCGGGTGGAAAAGCCCGCCCGCTACATCGGCTGCGAGGACGGAGCCCGTACAGATATCTACAAACCCGAAGCCACCTCATGGCTTCTGACCTATCCCGACACCTACGAAATCGGATTGCCCAACCAAGGCCTACAAATTCTGTACGAAATTCTGAACGAGCGGCCAGATGCCTTCGCAGAACGTTCTTACGCGCCCTGGATCGACCTAGAGACACAAATGAGACGTGCCGGTTTACCGCTCTTCTCGGTTGATACTCACCGACCAGCGGCGGAGTTCGACGTCATCGCCTTCAACCTCTCCGCGGAACTGGTGTACACAAACGTTCTTAACTGCATCGACTTAGCGGGACTTCGGGTGCGGGCCAGGGAACGCAACGACTCCGATCCGCTGATCGGAGCCGGTGGCCATTGCGCCTACAACCCCGAACCGTTAGCCGACTTCGTGGATTTTTTCGTCATGGGTGACGGCGAAGAAGTTATTTCTGAAATCACCGACATCATCGGAGAATGGCGGCGAACCGGCAAACCGACGGGTAGCCGAGACACGGTTCTGCATGCTTTAGCTCGAATACCGGGCGTGTACGTTCCCTCGATGTACGACGTCGAATATGACGGACCGACGCTCGTGAGCGTCGAACCTCGCCATTCCGACATTCCGGCCACTATCCAAAAACGCACCGTTGCTGATCTCGCGGACTGGCCGTACCCGCGCAACCAACTCGTCCCGCTCACCGAAGTTGTCCACGACCGACTTAACGTAGAGGTATTCAGGGGCTGTACCCGTGGGTGCCGATTTTGTCAGGCTGGCATGATTACCCGACCTGTTCGCGAACGTCCCGCAGACCAAGTACGCGAAATGGTTTCCAAAGGACTGGAACGAACCGGCTACAACGAGGTCAGCCTCACGTCGCTATCTACCGCCGACTTCAGCGATATTGAAAAAGTCATCGGCGACACCGTCGACGAACCCGGCACATGTGGACGAGTAAGCGTCGCGCTACCAAGTTTGCGAGTTGACGCTTTCACTGTTGGGGTCGCAGCCCAAGTGTCACGGGCCAGACGAACAGGATTAACGTTCGCGCCTGAAGCCGGGTCTTGGAGAATGCGGCAGATCATCAACAAGCTGATCACCGAAGACGACCTGTATAGCGCTGTGCGTTCGGCGTACAGTCAGGGATGGCATCGGATGAAGCTCTATTTCCTCACAGGGCTCCCTTCCGAAATGGATGAAGACACCCTCGGCATCGCAGAATTAGCGCAGAACTGTGTTGAAATCGGCGCCGAGTACACCAAGAGGGCTTCAGTCACTGTTTCCCTTGGGGGTTTCGTGCCAAAGCCTCACACACCATTTCAATGGTTCGGACAAAACGAACCTGAGGAACTCCACCGCAAGGTTTCGATGCTGCGTAACAAAGTTCGTCGGAACAAACGAATTCAACTCAAGTGGCATTCCCCGGAAGCCTCAACAGCTGAGGGCATCACCAGCAGAGGTGATCGTCGGATTGGTCAAGTCATCGAATACGTTTGGCGACGAGGCGGAGTGTTTCAGGAGTGGAGTGAACACTTCAACCTAGATTTGTGGCAAGAGGCGATGAACGCGTCAGGCCTATCGATGGACTGGTATGTGCACCGACATCGCCAACAGGACGAGGTCCTCCCGTGGGACCATATACACGCGGGACTTCATAAAGATTTTTTGTGGCAGGACTGGCAAGACGCACTGGCCGGCTACGGCCTTGAAGATTGCCGCTGGACCCCTTGTTATGACTGCGGGGCCTGCACCGAATATGGGATCGAACACGTGGTCGCGTCTTCGGCTCCTCCTAACGGAGGTAGCCAAGGCACCGGCCAAGACCTAACGACTGGCCATTTAGTGCCAGTTCAGTTACGCCCAAGAGCGGGCGTAGGAGGCACCTCATGATGCCTACCTTGTTGGGTCAACGTTTCGGTCCCACCCCAATGGGTGGGAGACGTAGGTGCGACTAAGAATCCGATTTTCCAAGATAGGTAAAGTTCGCTTCGTTGGCCACCGCGACGTAGCCCGAATTATCGAACGAAGCCTGCGACGATGCGGCGTCCCCGTCACCTACAGCGAGGGTTTCTCACCACGTGTGCGCCTGAGCTTCGGATTAGCGCTTCCCACCTGCTACGAATCCGAAGCCGAATTCCTTGATGTGCCCGTGGACCCCGAATACATCGTCGACGGCAACATCACCTGCACCGGGTGGAAACAAGGGGAATCGCTCAGCCCCGAACAGCTACGAGCAACTTTGAACCAAGCCCTGCCAGCAGGATTTGACGTCACCGCTCTTGCAATAGAACCCAAAGGCGGCCCGTCGTTACAAGAATCAGTGACCAGTTGCACCTGGCGTTTCGATATACGGGGAGCGAACGCTGGTTGCGTCGAAGAAGCAATCGACGCAGCGCTGAAAAGCGCAACGATAGAAGCTGAACGAACAAAGAAAAAAGAAGTTCTGATCGAAAACATTCGCGACGGTGTGCACGAACTCCGAATTGACGGCACATCAGACATCGGACCAATCGTGGTAGCGGCGCTTTCCGCAAAACCGCGAGTGATTCGGCCGAGCGAACTTGTGGGACTTCTAGCGCCAGGAAGCGAACTCGGAATCGCTAGGCGCACACACCAATGGATCGAACGTGACGGTGAGCGGCACGAACCGCTACTACCAACCAACTCACAAAAAACTAAGGACCTTACACAATGAATCACAACGAACCCGGCAACGGACCAACAGAGCCCGACGACACAACCACTACGCGGCGACGAAGAACAATTAGTGGCGATGCCCCAACCCAAGACAACCGCGACTCAACCAAAGCANCTNANTCCGAACCGAATGANACTGCCCGGCGAAGTCGGACCCGAACCATCCAACATCAGCAAAAGGGAGACACAGAATCAAAACCTGTTCGACAAAAAAGAAAACGAGCGCGGTCACTTCAAACCGCAACACCAAAGGATTCTCGNTCCAAAAAATCGAAGACCCCTGAACCTCCCAGTGCCGCCCCACCGGTCAGACGAAAACCACGAATCGGTGACACTCAGAGCTCACCGGAATCCAGCGAANGGCCTTCTGCTGAGCGTGAGCCGGCAACAGCAAAGNCNCCTCGCAAAAGACGTCGCCGCGGCGGGAAAGGACGAGGGAAGAGCGATGGGAACCAATCGGGCCAACGTAACCAGCAACGTTCAGATAAACCGGTTGAAACCATCATCGACGACACACCCGTCGAGCTTGATGACCGTCAGCTAGAACGCCGACGCGGAAAAGAACGGAAAGGACGTCCTGTAGGTCGCTACCANATGTTGGCGCACGTCCATGAAGGCGTTACCCACATCGCGGTGCTCGAAGGTCGTTCACTGATCGAACATTACGTGAGCCGCCCAGCGAACGATGTCAGTGAAATACACGGCAACATTTACCTAGGACGGGTCCAAAACGTTTTACCCGGCATGGAAGCCGCATTTNTTGACATAGGTACACCCAAGAACGCGGTTCTGTATCGNGGAGACGTCACCTACAACGCTGACGACGTCGACGGCGATAAAAGCCAACCTNCNGCACCGAAGCCCAAAAAGGCGCGCCTAGGTCGNCGAAAAGACGANCCTCGAATCGAAGATCTTCTGGCTGCACGCCAGACCGTCATGTGTCAGGTCACCAAAAACCCGATAGCTCACAAAGGAGCGCGGCTGTCAACCGAAATCAGTCTCCCCGGGCGTTTCGTTGTTCTAGTCCCNAACAGTGACACTTATGGCATCTCGAAACGGCTCGGTGATCGAGAACGACGACGACTTCGAAGCATCCTCGACAAAGTAAAGCCCGCCCAGCACGGCGTNATAGTTCGCACCGCTGCTCAAGATGTCACAGCAGAAGAAATAGAACGCGACGTTCGACGACTCCTNGAACAGTGGGAGCAGGTCAATGATCTCGCCACCAAGGCCAAAGCGGCGACNCTTCTGTTCCGCGAACCCGAACTGGCAGTNCGAGTCGTTCGAGAAGAATTCAACAGGGATTATCGGGGCGTAGTAATCGACGACCCTGCCCTGTACCAGCAAGTCAAGGGCTACATGGAGACCGTCACGCCAGCTCTCGCAGATCGAATCGAATTCCATGATGNGGCCAAGGAGCCGTTACCTCTTTTCGAGCGGTATCACGTTTCNGAACAACTACGTAANGCGGTAGACCGGAAGGTCTGGCTGCCCTCTGGCGGGTCCCTNGTGATAGATCACACTGAGGCTCTTACNGTCATCGATGTCAACACNGGAAAAAACGTTGGTCGAACCAACCTCGAAGAAACCGTTTTCCGCAACAATCTTGAAGCCGCAGAGGAAATAGCTAAGCAATTACGGCTTAGGGACATCGGTGGAATCATCGTCATCGATTTCATTGACATGGAGATAAAGAGAAACCGCGACGAGGTANTTCAGGTATTCGAACAAGCACTAGCTCGCGACAAGACGCGAACTCAGGTGTCCGCTATCTCCGATTTAGGCCTTGTCGAAATGACTCGTCGACGAATCGGAGAGGGGCTTTTGGAATCAGTGAGCAGCACTTGTGAGCACTGCCAAGGAAGAGGAGTAGAACTCCAAGAGGCNGTACTGAAGGTCTGAAACGAGCCNCTCGTGAGTTTGGGTACCCGACNGCANCCGGTAGCATGAAAAGCCTTATGTATGCAGTTATTGCNACCGGCGGCAANCAAGAAAAAGTAGAAACCGGACAAGTTCTCAACGTCGAGTTACTGGGGGCTGATGAAGGTTCAGAGATCACCTTCAACCCTATTCTGTTGGTAGACGACGAAACGGTAATGTCAACTACAGACGAACTATCGGGAGCATCGGTAATCGCTCGCGTGGTTGGAGAGACCAAGGGTGACAAGATCCGCGGCTTCACCTACAAAAACAAAACCAACAATCGCCGCCGATGGGGACATCGACAGCGTTATACGACCATAGAAATTACGAGTATCGCGAGGGGCTGAAATGTCGAAAACCAAAGGTGGAGGCTCAACCAAGAATGGGCGCGATTCCAACGCTCAACGACTCGGAGTCAAAGTATTTGCAGGTCAAGAAATTAACGCGGGCGGCATCATCATTCGCCAACGGGGCACAAAGTTTCACCCGGGACGCAACGTAGGAATCGGTAAAGATGACACTCTTTTCGCTACCTGCGATGGTGTGGTGAAATTCGGTTACCGGAAAGGCCGCCGGCTCGTAGATGTGATCTCGGACTGATCGTCAGCCGACCGCTGCGGTCTCCGGAAGGTCAACGACTTCGTCAACAAGTCACATATCTGTTTCAGTCAACGCNNTCACTCCCCGTATCCTCAATCTCCATGGCGGGTTTCGTCGACGAATGCAACCTTCACGCAAAAGGTGGAGACGGGGGCGCAGGATGCGTGTCTTTCCGTCGGGAGGCCCACATTGCGCGTGGAGGCCCCGACGGCGGNGACGGAGGAACCGGCGGAGACGTTTGGCTAGTTGCCGACCGAAANGTTTCCTCACTGCTNGCTTTTAACGACTTCCCCTTCCGACGCGGCGATGACGGCACACATGGTCAAGGGAAAAAGAAGCACGGNAAAAAGGGCGAAGACCTNATGGTCAAGGTCCCCGAGGGAACAGTGGTCCGAGACTTCGACGGCGAAATCTTGGCTGACCTCGTCGGCGCGGGCGATCGCTGGTTGGCTGCCGCTGGCGGCAGAGGCGGTCGCGGTAACGCCAGATTCCTTTCCAACAAACGACGAGCTCCAGCGTTTGCCGAACAGGCAGAAGTTGGAGAAGAACGATGGCTCCGATTAGAGCTCAAATTAATGGCCGACGTCGCTCTGGTCGGGTTTCCGAACGCCGGAAAGAGCACCCTCATTTCGAGGCTGTCGGCTGCCAAACCTAAAGTAGCTTCGTATCCGTTCACCACGCTCTCCCCGCACCTGGGAGTAGTGAGAACCGNTGACGACTTCGAAATGGTCATCGCAGACATCCCNGGGCTGATCGAAGGTGCTGCAACAGGGAAAGGATTAGGACATCAGTTCCTACGTCACGTTGAACGCGCAAGAGTCCTCCTGGTGCTCGTCGATCTCGCCGAAGTTGAAAACCGCACCCCAAAGATTCAAGAAGAAATTCTGATACGAGAACTCACTGAGTACGACCCGGACCTATTGAATCGCCCTCGAGCGGTCGTCGGAACCAAATCAGACGTCGCGACACTNANTTGGTCGGGTCCGACCATCTCATCTGTTACCGGGCAAGGAATCGACACTCTCGTCGGCCGGCTCCGACAACTCGTCGAAGAAGCGCGAAATAGCGACCCCGAACCGGTGCAATACGTAATGCACCGACCCGTTCCTGAAGGAGTCCAAATAATTCGACACGACAACGGAACCTTCGAGGTTCTCGGCAGACAAGCGTTACGCGCCGTGGCCCTCTCAGACCTGACCGATATTGACGCAATGAACCACGCTCAGGAGCGTCTAGAGCAACTGCGTGTTTCCCGAGCGCTCGCCAGGGCCGGCGCCGTAGAGGGAGATGTTGTAATGATCGGAACGTTCCAATTCGAATATGAGCCCGATAGCTAACCAACAAAAAGGGCTCAGAAAGGCATAGATGCGCGTCATCGTCAAGATTGGGACATCGTCACTCACAAGCGATAGCGGCGAAGTAAAGATGTCCTCACTCTCCAAGCTTGTTGACGAAGTCGTTGACGCGCGACGNGCGGAACACGAAGTGGTCGTCGTGACCTCGGGAGCGATCACCGCAGGTGTGCAACGACTCGGAATTAGCCGCCCCGACGAACCCGAACTGCTTCAAGCTATTTCCGCGGTAGGTCAAATCGATCTTATGCGTGCATATGGCGACCTGTTCAGTGCCCACGGAATAGCGACCGGCCAGGTGCTCCTCGCGCCGCATGATTTTCGAGACCGCGACCAATACCTTCACGCGCGAACCACCTTCGAACATTTGTTGAACCTGAACGTCGTACCTGTCGTAAATGAAAATGATGCCGTAGCCGACGACGCCATCAGGTACGGAGACAACGACCGGATAGCCGCACTGGTTGCCAACTTGCTGCGCGCTGACCTTTTAGTACTACTTACTGACACCCCCGGCGTCCTTACCGCTGATCCGAGAACTCAACCCGANGCGACTCTCATCGAAGAAATAGCTGCTGCTGACCGATCNGTCGAAGAAGTCGTCGGAAAGCCAGGTGCTCGAGGAAGCGGCGGTATGGCATCAAAACTCGCGGCCGCGAANATGGCTTCCTGGAGTGGNGTNAGAACAGTGATCGCCGCAGCCGATCGACAAAACGTGATCGCCGATGCGATCACAGGGGCTCCCGGGATCGGAACCTCAGTCCCTGCACGCAATACTCACGTCGCNGCAAGAAAATTATGGATCGGATTCGCTGTCTCAGCGCGCGGTCGNATCATCGTNGATGACGGGGCNACAACGGCGCTTTCAAACGATGGCGGTTCNCTACTGATCGCAGGAATCGTTGGGGTAGAGGGCGGTTTCGGATCGGGCGATGCCGTGGAGATCGTCGATGGTTCAAAAAAAACGTTCGCNAAGGGACTGATTTCCCTCGATAGCGACGTGGTTGATCGTTGGAAAGGGTGCCGTACCGAAGACCTACCNGCAGGCATGTCACCNGTTGTTNTCCATAGAGACGACCTAGTGGTGCTCAATTTGTCGGAATGATTGAGGTGCCCAAGGAAGGGTCTATTGCCTGATAGGGCGGTAGTCTGCGGAAGTGCCTAAAAGCGACNTCGTGAGCGATATTTCTCCAATGAGAGAACTCGGCGCTCGCGCTTGCGCTGCGTCACAGGGCCTCGCTATGGCTTCGACAGCGGAAAAAAATGAAGCGCTTCGCACGGCGGCTGACTGTCTGGCTGCGTCCGCACNCGAAATTTTGGAAGCAAACGCGGTAGACGTTAGGCGGGCCAAAAAATCTGGGACCCCTGACGCGATTATCGACCGACTTCGGCTCGATCCTGCTCGGGTTGAGGCAATGGCTCTCGGTCTCCGCCAAGTCATCGACCTACCCGATCCNGTTGGAGAAGTNGTCGAAAGATGGACACGACCGAACGGCTTAGAAATAGAAAAAATCCGAGTTCCTCTCGGAGTGGTAGCGATNATCTACGAAAATCGTCCAAACGTAACAAGNGACGCATTCGGTTTGTGCCTCAAATCCGGTAACACAGCTTTCCTGCGCGGTTCGTCAGGAGCTATCGACTCTAATGTCGCGATCACTCAAGCTCTTCGAGAAGGCATCGGAAAGGCTGGTCTCCCAGAAGACGCTCTTTTGCTGGTGACCGATACGTCCCATGAGGCAGCCNTCGAATTCATGCAGCTTCGCGAACACATCGATTGTTTAATCCCTCGCGGTGGTCCGTCGCTCATCAAATCAATCGTCGAAAACGCCAAAGTTCCCTACGTTATTGACGGCGACGGCAATTGCCACGTCTACGTTGATCGCGCCGCGAATCTTGAACTAGCGCGAAACGTTGTCGTAAATGCCAAAACGCAGCGACCATCGGTTTGCAACGCCGCAGAGTCACTCGTAGTGCATGCCGAGATAGCAGAACGTTTTCTCCCCGANATGGCGNCNGCGCTNGAGGGCGTTGAACTCGTTGGGGACGAAATATCNCGAGCTATCGTTCCCTCTATTGGCGTCGCGACCGAACTTGATTGGTCGACCGAATACCTCGACCTGAAAATGAGCGTACGAGTAGTCGATTCACTTGCGGAAGCCATAGANCACATCGGCGAGAACGGCACGGGGCACAGTGAAGCCATCATCACCGACGACGAAGACGCCGCGCACGACTTTGTGCGAAGGGTCGACGCCGCCGCGGTACTCGTGAACACTTCAACTAGATTCGTTGACGGCGAGGAGTTCGGATTCGGTGCCGAAATCGGCATTAGTACACAAAAGCTGCACGCCCGAGGACCTATGGGTCTTCGGCAGTTGACAACCACCAAGTACATCGTGAACGGTAAAGGTCAGACTCGTGGATGACCTAAAGTCCGGCACCTGACAAGGAGACACCCAAATGGGCGACACAATGTTCGGCGACCTCGCGTCTGTCCGCGAAGGACTGAAAAGCGTCGAGTATCTAGCTGACGATGGCATCGCCAGCGTCGTTTACCTCGCTGAAAAACTAGGCAAGCCGGTGCTTGTCGAAGGACCGGCTGGAGTCGGCAAGACNGAATTAGCAAAATCAGTCGCAGCGATGACCGATGCACGCCTTATNCGGCTCCAATGCTACGANGGCTTAGANGAGGCCAAGGCACTTTACGAGTGGAACTACAAGAAGCAGTTACTTCGGATTCAGGCCGACCGAGGTTCCGACACCAGCAATGAAGATTGGGTCGACCTCCAAGACGACATCTTCAACGACGAGTTCCTGTTGACTCGACCGTTGCTGGAAGCNATNAGCGCCGAAGAAACAGTCGTCTTACTCATCGATGAGGTTGACCGAGTCGAGGTCGAAACGGAAGCTCTTCTGTTGGAAATCNTGTCGGAATACCAAGTTTCTATTCCTGAACTGGGCACAATTGAAGCTAATCAGATCCCCATTGTTTTCTTGACTTCTAACAACACCCGGGAGCTCTCGGAAGCGCTGAAGCGGCGCTGCCTGTTCCTTCACATCGATTACCCGCAGCTAGAACGAGAAAAAGAAATCGTCCTCACCAAAGTCGACGGGATTAGCGAAAATTTGGCGGAACAAATAGCCAGAATCGTTCGTTCGATCCGACAAATAGAACTGAAGAAGAGCCCCTCGGTGTCGGAAACGTTGGACTGGGCACGNACATTGGTGCTCCTCGGCGTNGAAAGCATCGACGTAGAACAAGCCAAAGAATCGCTGCACATCCTTCTCAAGTATCAGTCAGATATTGAGAAGACAGCGAAGGAATTGACAGTCGAGGCCTAAGACGATGCTTGATCTCATGAGTGGTTTTGTNGTCGAGTTACGCAACGCGGGACTGCCTGTCTCGTTGACCGAAAACCTTGACGCCATGGAGGCGGTCACACACATACCGATTGAAGATCGAGAAGCATTCAAATTCGCGCTCGCGGCGACTTTGGTCAAAAATGAGCAACACTGGAAGGCCTTTGANACTGTGTTCGAGGTGTATTTCTCCTTGCGAGGNCCGGAATACAGCGTTTTTGACGAAGAAGGCGAAATCGACGAAGACTCCCTAGAAGAGTGGATGTCTCAACAAATGCGAGGCATGGGGGGCCAAGGCTCGGCAGAGGACATGAGTCCTGAAGAGATAGCTGAAATGCTGTTCCGCGCTCTCATGAACGCTGACGAAGCCATGATGGCCGCNATGGCGCGAGCCGCCGTGACGCAATTTGCTGGCATGGAACCGGGACGACCAGTTGGAGGCACGTACTACTTGTACCGAACTCTTCGCAATCTCGATCTCGANGGNATGCTTGACAGGCTGATGGAAGAAGCGCAGCAACGATCNGAGGGAGACATGACCCCTCTCCAAGAACGTCTCGAACGCGAGGAGTATGAGAACCGGATTGAGGACCTGAAGCGAGAGATCGAGGCTGAGATTCGCCGAAGGCTGGTAGCTGACCGTGGTGCCGAGGCCATGGCGAAAACTTTACGAAAGCCNCTTCCCGAAGACGTCGACTTCATGCATGCCTCTCGGGAAGAGATGGCCAACATACGAAAAGCGATTCAGCCATTGACGAGGAAACTTGCGGCCCGGCTCGCTCGAAAACGTAAACACAAACGCCGCGGNCCCTTGGACTTCCGAGCGACGGTTCGTCAGTCCCTCAGCTACGGCGGTGTGCCACTTGAACCTCGTTTCCGGAACCCTCGCCCCAACAAACCCGAACTTATTGTCGTCGCTGACATATCGGGTTCGGTAGCAGCCTTTGCTCGATTCACCTTGCATCTCGTATACGCCCTGCAAAACCAGTTCAGCAAAGTGCGTTCCTTTGTCTTTATCGACGGTATAGACGAAGTCACCCACATGTTTCAGAACGAAGAAGACATCACCAATGCGGTGCACCGNGTCAACACCGAGGCTGATGTGGTGTGGGTCGATGGTCACTCTGACTACGGGCACGCCTTCGGCGTGTTTTGGGAGAACTACGGATCGGAAATCAATTCAAAATCAACGGTGATGTTCCTNGGAGACGCGCGNAACAACTATCACTCGACCAACGCTTGGGTAGTTAAAGAGACAGCAAAGAAGGCCCGTTCCGTTTTCTGGCTGAACCCAGAACCGAAGTCTTATTGGGATACCGGTGATTCAGTGATTACCGAATACGCGACACACGCCGACGGGGTGTTTGAGTGCCGCAACTTGCGTCAACTCGAGGGCTTTGTAGATCATTTGGCCTAGTCGAGTAGTGGTTACCGAAANTCGCTGAGAAGTTCGGCTACATGAAACGCAAGATCAAGCGACTGGCGGCCATTGAGCCGGGGATCGCACATAGTTTCGTATCGATCGCCTAGGCGTTCGGCCTCTAAAGCGTCGCCGCCACCTACGCATTCAGTCACTGCGTCGCCGGTCAACTCGCAATGGACCCCTCCAGGCCAGGTTCCCTCGGCTTTGTGCACTTCAAAATATTCGCGGACTTCATCCATGATGACNTCAAACGCTCTGGTCTTGAAGCCGGTCTCTGTTTCGTACGTGTTGCCGTGCATCGGATCNCATTCCCAGACAACTGGATGACCCGCATCGGTGACCTTACGNAAAATGTTTGGCAGCACATCGCCGACGTTGTTGGCTCCCATCCGACTNATAAGAGTGAGTCGNCCGGGGATTCGATTCGGGTTCAGCACTTCGCATAGAGCGAGAGCATCGCCGGGCGATGTNGAGGGTCCGATTTTGCAGCCGATCGGGTTGTGCACCCCGCGCANGAACTCGACGTGGGCNCCGTCNAGTTCGCGAGTTCGCTCGCCGATCCACAGCATGTGAGCCGAACAGTCGTACCAATCGCCGGTAATGCTGTCCTGGCGGGTGAGNGCTTGCTCATACCCNAGCAATAGGGATTCGTGGCTGGTGTAGAGCTCAACTTGGCGCATAGCTGCATCATCAGTGTCGAACCCACATGCGGTCATGAACTGCAGNGCCCTCTCGATCCCTTCGGCTACAAGTTCGTAGCGTTCGCCGACGGGGCTCGATGCGACGAATTCCTGNTTCCAGTCATGGACTTGTCGAAGATCCGCGTAGCCNCCNCGAGTGAANGCACGCAACAGATTCAAAGTCGCCGCAGANGTGTTGTAAGCCTGAAGCAATCTTTTAGGGTCGGGTGTCCGAGAATTTTGGTCGAAGGTGATGTCGTTGATTATGTGACCGCGAAAACTNGGGAGGGTTGAACCATCACGCGTTTCGGTGACTGAAGAACGGGGCTTCGCGAATTGACCTGCGATACGTCCGACCTTCACTACAGGCAAACCAGCGGAGTATTGAAGTACCACTGCCATCTGGAGAATAACTTTCAACCGGTCGCGTATAGCGTCGGCGCTGCTCAACTCGAAAGANTCGGCGCAGTCGCCTGCTTGNAGGACNATTGCTTGACCATTAGCTACCCGCGCTAATTGATCTGTTAGGCGACGCGCCTCGCCCGCGAAAACGAGTGGGGGACGGGTTCCAAGCTCGTGCANCGCTTCATCGAGCGCGTCNAGCTCGGGCCATTCGGGTTGTTGGCCCGCTGGGCAATCATTCCATGAGCCGGGATGCCAGGTGGTGGTCACAGTATTAAGTGTGCAGGGTGAGGAACCGTTATGCCAAAGAAGATTCGCGTTTCGGTGCNGATGTTCGTTACGCGACGATGACCAAGGCGTCGTCGCGTAGTTCGTCCACAGCTCGTTTCACGAGCCGGCGAGCAGCCTCGGCGGTTACACCGAGTTCCTCCCCAACTTCCCGATAGCTGTGACTTTCACCNTCNATTAAGCCGAATCGACGAGCCACCGCCAACTGCGCCCGGGGGTCAAGACGGTCAAGTAGACCGCGGATCATTTCCTTCCGGTCGTTCTCTAAAGCATGGTCCTCNGGGCTCGGTGCGTCGTCACCAATGAGATCGACCAANGTGCTATCGCCGTCATCTCCAATGTTTTTGTCGAGAGACGTTGGAGTGCTGATCCGNTGCAGCCAAGCGTTTTCGTCGTCAAGACCGTCGCTATCTCCGCCGCTGTGACGCAACGCGGCGCGAAGGCTGGCCGACCGGTCGCTGGGTAGGCGAATCAGGCTGGCTTTCTGGTCGAGGGCTCGACCGATTGACTGACGAATCCAAAACGTGGCATACGTCGAAAACTTGAAGCCNCGGCGCCAGTCGAATTTTTCCACGGCGTGTTCGAGGCCGAGATTTCCTTCCTGGATGAGGTCGAGGAGTTCCATTGCAGGCGGGAGCGGGTAACGGCGAGCTATCGACACTACGAGTCGTAAGTTTGCTCGAATGAACCGATCGCGAGCGGCTTCTGCTTCCCGGACCGCGNCGCGAAGGGAACGCCGTTCAGCAGCGGTCAACTTTTCGTCGCCNTCNAGGGTTACTTGCGCGTCGCGTCCTTGTTCGATTGCCTTCGACAACATCTTTTCATCGTCGGCAGTTAATAAGGCCACTGCACCAATTTCGTTTAGATACTGGCCTACTGAATCACTCATTATTTTTCATCTCCACCGGTGGGGGACCGGGTCTCGTTGACTCGAGGGGGGAATCTCCGAGTCGTGGTGCCTCCTCAAAGGAGTTACCGATCTAACTTTTGTTTTTTTGCAGCCTCAGGGGGTTTTGTCGACTGTGCTGCGTGTTCTCTCGCTATTTCTTGATATGGGCAGCGTTATTTAAGCGCATGCGGTGATTAATTAATTGTCAGGTTGGTTCCGCGACGTCAATACTCCGTCCAAACGTCGGTCAGGGGCTTGGCCGAATCGCAGACCAAACAACAATAGTGCATGGAAATCGGAGATGCTAATCAACACACCTCTAAACTGTGGCCATGGGTCGGCGAATCGGTTTATTCGGTGGCACATTTGATCCGCCGCACACAGGCCATTTGGGCGCTGCAGTTGCCGCAAAGCACTCTTTTCGACTCGACGAAGTCCTGCTTGTCGTTGCTAATGACCCCTGGCAAAAATCGGGTCACCAGCGCCTAAGTGCAGCCCATCACCGCTTGGCTATGGTTCGGCTGCTGGTCAAAGATTTCGACGCTATAGAAGCCAGCGACTTAGAGATCTGTCGAGGGGGTCCCAGCTACACGATAGAAACCGTNAATGAACTACTCGCCCANGGCGACGAAGTGACCTTGATTGTCGGCGCGGACGTCGCGATGGGAATGTGCACGTGGGAACGCTATGACGAACTTCGGGAACTCGTAGAGGTCGCGGTAGTGGACNGGCCTGGCTACGCNCCGCCCGAATTGCCTGGCTGGCGCTTCCAACGAGTGGAAACTGAGTCGTTAGACATTTCGAGCTCTCGAGTCAGGGATCNGATCGGCGATGGNTCCTCGACTCANGCCANTGTCCCNGNTGCGGTGCGCGACTATATCGACTGCCACCAACTCGATTGGACAGAGAACTGAGACCCGAAAGGAAAGTCCTCGCTCTGAACGAGGCAAGCTGCGAAGATGCTCGGCGATGANTAACCACGCGGGTCCGCAGCCCTTACCCCCGATGTTGCTGGCNGCGGCGCGCGGAGCGGCGGATCTTCAAGCCAGGGACGTTGTGGCCCTCGACGTAGGCGATGTGTTGGGTATCACGGACTGGTTTGTAGTTACGAGCGCGTCCAATACCCGACAGGTTCGACGGGTAGCCGAACAGGTCGAAGAGGCCGTCAAATCGGCTGGAGGCGACGGGCCGTTGAGAGTTGAAGGACTTGAAGACGCGACATGGNTACTGCTCGACTTTGGTTTGTTCGTCGTTCACGTTTTCTACGACGAAACCCGGTCCTTCTACGACATTGAACGATTGTGGTCGGACGTGCCGAAGGTGAGATTTGATCAGGATGGAATCCCTACCCCTTAGTTCCCAATAATTGCGACAATCTCACCCACGATCGTTCTNGATGTCGNCCCTCNCAAACCAGCGTCCGCTGACGCGACGAACCTGTAAAGCTGTGGCAGTGAACGTCCCGGTGGTGCCTTCGAAATATGAGTCAACTGACATCATCACAGCCCCCGCCATGCTTGATGATTGGGTGTCTCAAAACCGTTTCGANCCGGGCTCCTGGACCGCCGACTCAGCGATTTTGGTGTACGACCGGCCCCTACACAANNAACTTTTGGAGCGTCATGACCTGCGAGCCTTGAAGTTNGGGGCCCCCGGGTCCTACCACTCCATCGCGGCAACTGGCGGCCGAGTAGTTCTAGTGGGCGATTTCGGGATAGGTGCTCCTGTTGCAGCGGTGATCGCTGANACNCTTATCGCGTCGGGTGTCAGACAAATCATTTCTTTNGGAACTGCAGGTGNGCTTCAGACGGACCTATCTCCNGGGCAAATTATTTCGATTAACGGNGCGATTCGCGATGACGGAACATCACACCATTATCTACCCAGCGATGTTGTGGTGAGACCTGACCCAAATCTCAGTGCACGTCTTGAGACGTCCTTAGGTGATGCTCTAGACAGAAGGGGCTCGGTATGGACTACCGATGCACCATTTAGAGAAACCATCACGGAATTACGAATCCACCGAAATGCTGGGGTACTTGCGGTGGAAATGGAGGCAGCAGCGCTCATGGCGGTTTGTGAATTGCGGGGAGCAGCGTTCGCGAGTGCGGTCTGCATTTCCGACGTGCTCAGCGAGCAAGGATGGACAGCCCTTTTCTCTGCACCCTCGGTTCGTGAAGGTCTGCACACCATCTACAGTGCAGCGGTTGCGACCCTGCTGGAGTTGCCATGAAAATCCGTTTTGGTTTCACGTGCCGCGGCACAGCCGATCTACCTATTGAAGAATTTGGGCAGTTGTGCCGAGACCTTGAGAGATTAGATTTCGATTCGGTCTGGCTTCCCGAGACCATGCTGACCGGCTCGTTCGATCCGCTCGTAGCTCTAACACACGCCGCTAGCTGCACCGAACGACTCAAGATCGGAAGTCACCTGGTGTTTCCGGGTAGGGCACCCGTTCGCTTAGCGCGAGAGCTAGCTCAACTTGATCGACTTTCGAAAGGTCGGCTCTTATTGATCGCAGTTCTCGGTCTTCCCGATGCGGGGGAAGTGGCCGCGCAAGGAGTCGTGTCTTCGGAACGAGGATCAATGCTGGACGAAATGGTGCCCATCATGAGGCGCTTGTGGAACGGCGAGACCATCAACCACTCAGGAAAATTCTTCGAATTATCCGAAGCTTCGATTGACCCCCTTCCCGTTCAAGATCCACTAGAGCTTTGGTTCGGCGGTGCCCTCAAAGGAGCCCTCCGTCGAGTTGGCCAAATCGGCGACGGATACATACCGGGTCTTTCAACACCTGACGAAGGAGCCAAGAAAAAGGCACTCGTGGAGGAAGCAGCTCAGGAATTCGACAGAACCATAGACCCAGAACACTTCGGAGTGAACTTGACCTACAGCAGGGGTCCCTTAGCCGAAGCAGCGCGTGACGCCCTCATTCAAAGACGCCCTGATGTTGACCCGAATCAACTGGTGCCCAGCTCACCGGACGCTTTATCAGAACTGATCGATGCTTGGGTAGAGGCGGGTTATTCGAAATTCTTGCTCCGACCGGCGATGCCACCCACCAATTGGACTCAAGAACTAGAGCATTTGGCGTCTGAAGTGTTGGGTCGCCAAACATGAAATCGCTCTCGCGCGAAATGTGGGAATCAGTTGAGCGTTATCACCAGCTTTGTTACTGGGCGCCTGAAGTTCGGGAAGAAGCAACCGATGCTGGTTTGAAGGGTTTCTTTATGAATTATTTCGCCACCCGAGTAGCGCCACTTGGATCGGTTTCCCCAGAACTAGTTGAGTCATTATTTTTCTATTACGCGCCGCAGCGCATCCGCCGAGCGATACCTGATGCCTGGAACTATTCGACCCCTGAAGCGATACTCGACGCGAGATACCGAGGCATGGACCAGGCACTGCGACGCGAACTTGGTGACCTGATACAGGGGCCCGAGGTAACGTCAGCCGCTCAAATCGTTCGCGAGGCCGTCGAAGCGATTGACGGAACAGGCAGGACACTCTTTGCGGGTTGGAACTCCCTGCCCTGGCCCGACTCTCCACACTTGGCGTTGTGGCACGGATGCACCGTGCTACGCGAACATCGCAGTGGCTGCCATCTGATAGCTCTCGCTGTCGAAGGACTGGACGGCTGCCAGTCGGTCATCACTCAAGTGGCGGTTGATGAGGCTCC
>PAHW01000007.1 GCA_002705305.1 Acidimicrobiaceae bacterium | reverse complement strand
GCTGCCTCCCGTAGGAGTCTGGGCCGTGTCTCAGTCCCAGTGTGGCTGATCGTCCTCTCAGACCAGCTACCCGTCGATGCCTTGGTGAGCCTTTACCTCACCAACTAGCTGATAGGCCGCGAGACCCTCCCAAAGCGCCGGAACCTTTCCTGAGCGCGCCATGCGACGCCTTCAGGGTATTGGGTATTAATCCAGGTTTCCCTGGGTTATCCCCATCTTCGGGACAGGTTTCTCACGTGTTACGCACCCGTTCGCCACTCTCCATTGGGACCGAAGTCCCTGGATCGTTCGACTTGCATGTATTAAGCACGCCGCCAGCGTTCGTCCTGAGCCAGGATCAAACTCTCCGTCAAGATCTTGTCAGATGGACCAAGGGCCTATCTGACACGATCGAAGAGCCCCTGTCGCGCTTCAACGGGGTAGAAATTTACCCCCANCGCAACAGCTGGCTGGAATTGTTGCAACGTCGCCGTCTGGCGAACCATCCGGCAACGTTACGATTAAATGGTTGTGTCATGACCATGAGTGGCCTGACACGATTGTGTGGTTCGACCAGCGGTTGCTAAAGCAACAGCCGATCGCCCGCACTGGCGTTTATCGTCCTCTGTTCTGTTGTCAAGGAGCGCTGCGGCCGCGCAAAGCGGCAGCATTGAGGCACACGTTTTGCCCTTCTGAGGGGCCAAAANCGGAGGTNCCTAACCCCGAACCGCTGTTTGACCAGCGCTAAGGGGCGAATGGCTACCCTACAGGCGCTGAGGGTACCGAAGCAACCTTTAACGNTGGATTTTAGGGTTATTTGCTACCCCGGCAGGGCTCANTCGACGACCACCAGATGCCAAAGCTTCTTTCCTCGCCTCAAAAGCAAATATTTGCCATGNAGGAGGTCTCGAGCNGCNGGCAAATAGTCTGCATCCGTTACTCGATCGCCGTTGAGGTAAACCCCGCCCTCAGATACGGAGCGTTTTGCTTCCTTGCGACTTCGAGAGAGCTGCGTTTCTACTAGTAAATCGACTATTCCGCTCTCAAGCTTTGAACGCTTGGTGGAAGGGATCTCTCCGCTTACGAATTCCAGAGCTGACACCGATACTGAGCCGAGATCTACCCCTGGTTCAAACAACACGTCGGACGCCTCAACCGCACTGGTAGCGGCAGTTTCCCCATGGACTATGGCTGTCAGCTCCGCAGCCAGCCGGCGCTGACCCAATCGAAGATGAGGATCTCGTTCATGAACCGTAACTACGTCTTCGACTTCTTCTAGGGAAAGGAACGTAAGTTGGAGAAGAAGCTTGCGAACCTCGGAGTCATCTACCCCTATCCAAGCCTGGTAAAACCGGTAGGGGCTCATCTTTTCGGGACTTAGCCAAATGGTTTCCCCACCAGCGGTTTTTCCGTACTTGGATCCATCGGGCTTAGTGAGAAGTGGCCAGGTCAACGCATGGGCCGATTGACCAAGCCTTCTTCGTATCAAGTCCACTCCCAACACGATGTTGCCCCACTGGTCTGAGCCACCGACTTGGAGTTCGCATTCTTCATTGTCTGCGAGCCACAAGTAGTCATAGCCCTGCAACAGCATGTAGCTGAATTCCGTGTAGGAAATCCCGTCTCCTTCAGCGATGCGGTTGCGAACAGATTCTTTAGCAACCATCTGATTCACGGTCACGTGTTTGCCGACATCTCTCAAAAAGTCGAGGACTCCGAGGCCAACCGTCCATGCGCGGTTGTCGAGCAGCTTCGCTGGGGAGTCACCGTCGAAGTCCAAAAACTGCCGCAGTTGCGGAAGGATCCCTTCCAAATTTTGAGCGAGACCTTCATCATCCAAGAGGTTCCTCTCAATGCTTCGTCCACTGGGATCCCCCACCATGCCTGTAGCGCCTCCCGCGAGACTGATGGGGCGATGGCCAGCTAATTGGAATCGGCGAAGAGTCAACAAACCAATGAGATTTCCAACATGGAGACTGTCCGCCGTCGGGTCGAAGCCGCAGTAGAGGACAATGGGACCTTTAGCAAGCCGAGCAGCCAAGGCCTGACCGTCGGTCGTGTCATGGATTAGCCCGCGGGCCTCAAGGTCAGAAAGAATGTCCACACCGACAGTGTGCCAAGGCCTGAGGTCAAGGGTGGCGAACTTTTAGGTGTTACTTATCTGTTTCTGCTACACCATCAACATTTTTGTACCGCTCAGGATAAATGAGGTGCTGTCTTACGGTGCCAAAAAAAAGCAGTACAGCGAGCGGTCCGAATAACAACATCATTAATATCCAATTGCTTCGCCGTCGATCCAACTGACTCCATGTCGGTCCGGGAATCGCGAGCACCGAGATAATTCCGCAGATAACAATCACCGTTGCGACGATCAACAAGATCAAGACGACAGGGCCTGAGCGCACCGACAGAACTTATCCCCAATCTTTAGCGAATTACGTCATAAATCAGCAATGTCGCAGCACCCAAACTCGACAGTACGACGCCGATGCCCAAGGCCTGAAACGTCCCGTCGAAGATCAACCGCCCACCAGCCGCGACCAATATCGTCGCTAGAGCGGCTGCCACCAACCAGTTGGGAAACGAAGCAACACTTATCTGGCGGGGCAGCGCCGTGACGACATACCAGCCGAGTGCAAATCCAATTGCGAGCAACAGCAAGTTTTCGAGCTGAGTCACAAAAAAGCGCATCGTGCCGAAGCTACAGCAGCATTACCTCAAGACCTGTTCAGCCAGCCTGAAACCGTGCTCGGCAAGTCTTTGAGTGCTCTCGTCGAGAGAAAGCTCGCCGTCCCTTAAGTCAGCTTCCTTGATCCACCTGAGTTCCTTGGACTCACTATTTCCGCGGACGGTGGCTTCACGTGGAGCTTTGACGAGATATCGAATGTCTAGGTGTAAGTGTGACGGTTCCGAGCTAGATCGATTGATGAACAGGTGAACATCGATATCGATGGGCTCATTCCATATTTCAAGGCCAGCTATTCCGGTTTCCTCCGTCGCTTCGCGGAGAGCTACTGATGCGAGACAGGCATCGCCATCGGCGTGACCACCTGGTTGAAGCCATCTATTGACCTTCGAGTGCAGCAACACGAGTCCGTAAGTGCCACCGTGATCTACAACCCAACTTGAACCAGTGAAATGACCTGCGAGGCANGAGCGATACAGAGCGTCTTGATGCTCAGCAGCGAAGTCAAGGACGANCTGCTGCGCTCNCCTTTGGGCGTCCTCTTTAGGAGTGAAGNTTTCAACAATCTTTATCGCTGTTGATAGCCGATCGTCNGGCGCCATTTCTCGGTCCTCNGCACTGCACCAACGTCTGGCATCGAGACTCACGGCAAAGCGCCAACCAATTGACGCAAGTTTTCGAGTTGCGCGGCTACGGCGACATCGCCGCCACCGCCGTGGCTGTTTCTTCGNTTTCTGCCGATCCCGGGCTGCAGGAGCTCAGCTGCTTGNGGTCCAAGTTCGCNATGTCCGATNACGAGATCGATNAGTTCGATACCTTCAGCGAGAGATTGGCGTACTAGGCCNGCGACGGTGGTGTGAGCCTGTCNAAATGCAACCCCTCTCTCGACCAGAAANTCAGCNAGNTCCGTCGCGGCTGTGTAGGGGGANTCAGCGCTTGATTGCATCGACTCAACGTTGAAATGAAGCGTGCTGATCATCCCNGTTAATGCCAGCAGCGTTAACCGCACNGTGTCACAACTGTCGAACAGCGGCTCTTTATCTTCTTGAAGATCTTTGTTGTACGTCAGAGGGAGACCTTTTTGGGTAGTGAGGAANCCGGTCAGGTTTCCTATTAGTCGACCAGCTTTTCCTCGGGCTAGCTCGGCCGCGTCAGGGTTNTTCTTCTGCGGCATCATTGATGAGCCNGTCGAAAACGCGTCGTCGATNTCGATGAAGTTGAACTCGCTAGAGGCCCACAAGCAAAGTTCTTCTCCTAATTTCGATACATGCACTCCAATGACGCTCAGCGCGTAGAGCAAATCCGCAACGAAGTCTCGATCTGAAACCGCATCGAGAGAGTTAGTGAANAACTTCGAGAAGCCGAGTTGCTCCGCGACTATTTGCGGATCAATTGGTAGCGAGGAGCCGGCCANCGCTCCCGCTCCNAGGACCGAAACATCGGCGCGGCGACGTGCNTCNCCTAANCGCTCGATGTCCCGTAAGAACATCCAACAATAGGCCGCAAGGTGGTGCGCGAGATTTACGGGCTGGGCTCGTTGCAAGTGGGTGTAGCCAGGCAGGTAGATCTCTTGTTCGTGGGCTTCCTGAGCTCTNATCAGCAGTGTTTTGACAAAGGACGCCAGTACGTCGGTGAGCGAATCGATCTCACTTATGGCGACTAGGCGAACGTCGTTTGCCACCTGGTCGTTACGACTCCGACCCGTGTGCATCTTGGCCGCTGANGCAGTGATCTCAGTAGAGCGCCGTTCGACAGCGGTGTGGATGTCCTCGTCAGAGGAAGCCCATTCAAACGTTTGGGCTTCGATTTCCTGCTCGACCGTGTTCAGAGCGTCGAGAATTTCCGATAGCTCGGCCTTATCTAAAAGCCCCACCTGCTGAAGCATTTGAACGTGGGCTCTAGATCCGGCTATGTCTTCTCTGAACATGCGCCGGTCGAAGGGCAGTGAGTCGTTGAGAGCCCTAAGGGCTTCGNTGGGTCCGCCGGCAAAGCGACCGTGCCAAAGAGTGTTGCCATCCACCATAAGTAAATCCTGTCAAAAAGTTAGTGAATTCGATTTTGAATAAAGGACTTCACAGTCCTGCTAAATCACGGAAATGGTTAGCTACCGCTTCACCACTTGTGTGTCGGGCAGCTACCACAAGNATGGTGTCATCACCGGCGACGGTGCCGATGACATCGCTACTGTCGCTTCGGTCGATCGCCGACGCGACGACATGAGCTGAACCTGGCGGTGTGGTGAGGATGACCAGATTGTCTGAATGTTCGGCNCCTACAACCCAATCTCCGCACACCCGTCGAAGGGTTTCGAGNGGAACCGTTCTTTGCGTNGCTATTTCCGGTATCGCGTAAACGGTCTGACCGCCCGCTCGAAGCTTGACAGCTCCAAGTTCATCAAGATCGCGACTGACGCTTGCNTGGGAGGCTTCCACGCCATCAATAGCNAGCAGTTCGACAAGCTCGCCNTGGTCACTCACGGAGCGTTCCGCCAGNAGCTTTTCGATTANGTGTTGCCGTTGGGATTTACTGGTCATCATTGATCCCTTCTCTCATGAGCCACGACAACATGCCGCGGGCGCTGTGCATCCGGTTGTGNGCTTGAGGGAAGACTTTGCTCTGACCACTTTCGATAACTTCATGAGTNACTTCTTCTCCACGGTGCGCCGGTAAACAATGCATAAAGATGCTCCGTTCGCTGGCGANGGACATCAATGCCGCGTCNACTCTGAATTGCTCGAACGCGTCCAGTCGTTCGAACTTCTCGCTTTCTTGNCCCATTGACGTCCACACATCGGTGTAAACCACATCCGCATCTTGAACTGCCTCTAACGGATCGTCCGTCACCAATAAAGAACCACCNGCGGCACGGACGCGGTCGATGTCTGCTTCGCTCGGCGCATGATCTAACGGTGACGCGACTGCCGTGTCGANCCCCAGCATGGAGCAACCGATGGCTAGCGATCGCCACACGTTGTTGGCGTCACCCACGTAAGCGACGCGTTCGACCTCGGACAGGCCAATTTCTTGCTCGATAGTGAGTAGATCAGCGAGAGCCTGCATTGGATGCGAAACGTCGGAAAGCAAATTTATGACGGGCATCGANTCAGTGGCAGCCATACGTTCGAGGCGTTCGTGGTCAAAGACTCGAGCAGCTAAAACGGCGTGGTAGCCAGCCATGACCCGAACCACATCCTCCGCTGTTTCGCGACTATCTATGCCTAGTTCTTCGGGTTTGATGTACATCGGNTGCCCACCAAGTTGGAAGACCGCTATTTCCATGGAGTTGCGCGTTCTCCCTGAGGGCTTTTCGAATATCAGGGCCACCCCCTGACCTTCGAGGACCTTTGGCGGTACCGGGTCGGCTGAGAGTTGAAGAACTTGGAGAAGTTCTTCAGTATCGAGGTCGTCAACTTCCAAAAAATGCCGCATTAGTCGCCTCCGAGAACGGTCGACAACTTTCCCATTGCTTCGTCAATCTCTTCAGATGAGACGGTCAACGGTGGCGCAAGACGAATGGCTGTCGGACTTATGCCGTTAATTACGAGACCTGCTTCCAAGCAACTAAGTGCGATTTCGGGACCAGTCTTACCAACGGCTTCGGTGTCGATTTCGGCAGCTACGAGTAGCCCAAGGCCTCTCGTGTCGATGACGTTCGGTACTTCCAATAATTTGCCCATCAGTTCATCCCCGGCGGCGCGCGCTAGTTGCGGGGCGTCTATAGCCTCCATGACCCTCAGAACGGCGCGGGCAGCTGAAGTCGCTAAGGGTTGACCGCCATAGGTTGTGGCGTGATCGCCTGGTTCGAAGGCTTTGGCGACATCTCGCTTCGCCCAAATAGCCCCTATCGGGACACCATTTCCTAGGGCCTTAGCCATCGTCACTACATCTGGCCGAGCCTCACCGGTCGAGTCGAAGTGATGTTGCCACGCGAACCACTCCCCTGTTCGGGCGAATCCCGTTTGGACCTCGTCGAACATCAGCAACATGTCCCGCTCATCACATAGCTGACGCACTTGCTTTAGATAGTCACCGTTACCGACGTTTACGCCGCCCTCTCCCTGTACCACCTCTAGCAACACGGCAGCACAAGAAGGATCGATTGCTGCTTCTAACGCTCCGAAGTCGTTATAAGGGACATGTCTAAATCCTTCGGGTAAAGGCTGAAACGTCTCATGTTTTTCAGGTTGACCGGTTGCGTGCAGCGTGGCCAAAGTTCTTCCGTGGAAGGACTTCAAGGCGCTGACGACCACGTATTTCCCTCTACCGCCATTTTTTCGGGCCAGCTTTATGGCACCCTCAAGCGATTCCGCTCCGCTGTTACAGAAAAAAACTTGGCCATCNCCACCTTGGAGTCTGTCGATCGTCTCCGCGACTTCTAGACCAGGAACGGTTTCNTAAAGGTTCGAAACGTGGAGAAGGGTTCGTGCTTGCTCTGCNAGTGCCTCTGCTACCGCGGGATGGGNATGACCTAGAGATGTCACCGCCAGCCCGCATAGAAAGTCGAGGTACCTTTTGCCATCTCGGTCGAAGAGCTCCGTGCCCGAGCCTCTNACAAACTGAACAGGCGGTTGCCCGTAGGTTGGCATGAGCGGGTAGGCCTCTAGGCCCTCGGCTGCGATTGTTGGACTATTCATTTCGGAAATTTCCTGTTTGGTTGGTGGATCTTGCAGAGAAAGTCAGTCGGTAATCATCGTCCCGATTCCAGCGTCAGTGAAAATTTCCAACAGAGCTACGTGGGGGATTCTCCCGTCCAGTAGGTGGGCGCTAGTAACACCGTTGTTCACTGCGCGGATACACGCTTCGATTTTGGGGATCATCCCACCAGTGACATCCCCGGATTCAATTCTGTGCTGNAGTTCGTCNGCTNTTATNTGACGTATAAGCGAACNCTTGTCNTCCAAATNTTCNTAAAGACCNTCAACGTCTGTGAGGTAAACCACCTTTTCGGCCCCNATTGCTTCGGCCACTGCGCCTGCAACCGTGTCAGCGTTGATGTTGTACGCCTGACCCGACGCATCCGCTCCNATCGTNGACANGACGGGAATAAGGCCTTCCGCAAACAGTTTGGTGAGTAACGTCGGATCAACGGAGGCNACGTCGCCGACGAANCCAAGTTCGGGATTNCGAGCAGCGGCTGTGATCAGTCCGCCGTCTTCACCGCTTACTCCNACTGCCAAAGGCCCATGAACATTGATCGACCCGACGATGTCGCGATTTACTTTGCCCACCAGCACCATTCGAGCTATGTCTAGGGTCTCAGCGTCGGTGACCCTCAGCCCGTCNCGAAATTCCGGTTCTTTGCCTAGTCGTTCCATAAGGTCGCCGATTTGCGGCCCACCTCCATGAACCACCAAGGGCAAGATTCCAACTTGGTGCATGAGCACGACATCTTCAGCGAACCGTGCCGCTAGAGCACCGTCAGTCATGGCGTTTCCGCCGTATTTGATGACGACTATTTTGCCTCGCCAGCGTTGGATATAAGGCAAGATCTCAACGAGTAGTTCCGCGTTTTGTAAGTGGTCTCCCACTGAACGCGAGTCTCCCGCANTGAGATCTGATTCTTCGCGCGTTTCGTCGGGATCGACCAGTCGAAGTGGAGGAGTCTTATCGTCCATTGAGTTTCTCCGATCAGGGCATCAAACCGCTAGTTGGTAAACCGGCAGTCTCGTCGAGTCCCAGGGCAATGTTGGCGCACTGAACAGCGCCGCCGGAAGCACCTTTGACTAGGTTGTCCAGCGCGCTGATAGTTAGAAGCCATCCTGTCCGTTCATCAACGCGGGCCGTAATGTGCACCGTGTTGGCGCCTAGAGTTGCCTTGGTTGACGGCGAAGCTTCGTCCACAATCACAAACGGTTCNTCCGCGTATCGCTGAGCGAGCACNTCGAGCGCTTGATCTGTCGAAAACGACGGGTCTTTGGGTCGCGCATAGCACGTAGCGAGGATGCCGCGGACCATTGGTGCGAGATGTGGAGTAAATAAGATTTCACATCCGCTTACCTGTTCCATTTCGGGTGTATGTCGGTGTGTTAGTAACCCATATGCGTTGAAGTTTTCATCTACGGCAGCAAAAGCCGTGGCTGGTTGCAAGCTTCTACCGGCGCCGCTCACTCCCGANGCTGCATCCACGATNACTCCTGTTGTCTCGATCTTGTCGGCGAGTACGAANGGAGCCAACGCAAGGGCCGCGGTGGTCGGATAACAACCGGGCACCGCTATTCCGCGGGCTCCCTCCAGATCGCTGCGATACAACTCNGGCAGGCCGTAGACGAATTCGTCTATCAACTCTGGCATTGTGTGCTCAGCTCCATACCAGCGGGGGTANAGGTCNGGNTCTTTGAGTCGGAAGTCCGATCCAAGGTCGATAAGGCATCCGACCTCTTTAAACAGTTCAGCAACTACCGGNTGGCTCGCCATGTGAGGCAGACCCAGGAAAACCGCATCCAATCCNACGAAATCCGATGGATCGTACGAGGAATAAACCATCTTGCCGAAATNCGACGCCAAACTCGGGTACAAGGACGAGACTTTCGTGCCAGCNTGAGTATCCCCTGTGGCGACAACAAGCGACAGACTGGGGTGACCCGCGATCAGTCGCATTAATTCGGCTCCGGTGAAACCGGAGGCACCCACGATGCCGACGCTGAGCGGCGCNTTACTGGACATCTCNCTAAGGGTACATGAAATCGCAATTAATGCATAATTATTCANGNAATTGNATAATTATGCATTANTTNNTGTNNGNAAGCGTTCTTCAACNGCCCGGGCATAAGGTGTCCAGGTGGTCACGNCAACAGGATTAACCCGAGGCTGGAGTCCTGTGATCTCCCTGGGGGTGATGACCTGCACCTGTTACGGAGCGGCTTTTTACGCCTACGGAATCCTCGTCGACCCGATCCATACAGAACTCGGCTTCTCGTTGACCTATTTGGGAGCCGTTTTCGGCGTCGCCCAACTACTGACCGGATTTGGGGCATCCATCGCCGGNCGTCTACTCGATCATTGGGGTGGCAAACTCATCTTCAGCATCCAAGCACTCGCTTCCTTGCTTCTGTTCGCTGGAAGCTGGTCGCACTCCCCTGTGGCATTCGCGATTCTTTTCTCGAGTGCACTTGGAGTCATGGCTGCCACTGGCTTTTACCATGTGTCGACCGCTATCGCCGGTCGCGTCGGCCCCGCCGGTCCCGGCAAATCCATAACCGTCTTAACCGTGATCGGGGCATTCTGTAGCCCTATCTACCTGCCAGCAGGCGCCGTTTTGATCGACCAGGCGGGATGGAGAGTCNCNGTTCGGGTGTTAGCTCTGGTGGCTTTTTGCGGCGCACTCCAAGCTGCCTATTTTGCTCGTGGCGGTGCCTCAGACGAAACAAGCGGCCCCTCACCGAGTGCCTTCAGAGCGCTTCGTTCTGCAATACACCGACCGGCAGTTCGAAGAATGNTGCTGGCATACGCATTTGCTGGGTTTTCTTTCAGCACAATGCTCGTTTACCAAGTNCCAATCATGATCGATCAAGGGCTAGCGCTCNGCACTGCTGCNGCCATCGCCGGCTTTCGNGGCTTTTGCCAATTATTCGGTCGCGTCGGGGTGATTGCAGCCCTTGCAAAACAAGAAGCNGCTCTCGCTTTACGTATCAGCTACGTCTTGGCTGCTTCCGGATCGCTTTTTATCTTGGGTGGCAATGTTGGACTAGGGGTGGTGTACGGCGCCCTAGTTGGCACCAGTTTGGGTGCGAGCACTCCGCTCCAAGCCATCCACGCTCAGGAGACATTCGACCCAGAAGATCTTGGGTTGTTGATGGGACTACAACATTCAGTATTTGCGTTGGCTGGGGCGATCGGACCGGTCACTGCGGGGTTGGCCGCCGACCTAACTAACAGTCAAACCCCTACTGTCTGGATGGCCGTCTGTAGCTTGCTGGTCGCGGCGATGGTCCTACAGGGCAAACCGCGCATTTCCGGGGCTTCAATTCCCTAGTCGANTACCCCGAGGTTTGTGATCCGAGCCAGGTTTAGTACAGTTGACGCTGTTCTGCCTGGGCCAACGACGTCCCTTCAACGCGAACGGTGAATCCAACGCTTGAAACTTCGGGACGTCCTGAATGCGCGAAATCTCATTTGACCAACGTGAGCTACCTGTGGCTCAAGGTCTTTACGAACCTAAATATGAGCATGACTCGTGTGGCGTCGCGTTCGTGGTNGACATGCACGGCCGTTCATCACACGAGATGGTGCAACGCGGCCTCGACTGCCTATACCAATTGGACCATCGCGGCGCCACGGGAGCCGAAGAAAACGTCGGCGATGGTGCCGGAATTCTTCTCCAACTCCCCGACTCCTTTTTCCGGCAAGTAACAGAACTNGATCTCCCCGAGGCAGGCTGCTACGTGGCGGGTATGGCGTTCCTTCCTCCCGAAGACCCGGAATCNGCTGCGTCAGCTATCGAATCATTAGTTCGAGAGGAAGGCCTNCGAACCATAGGTTGGAGAGACGTTCCGACGGTTAGCTCCTCCTTGGGTAAATTCGCCACCGACTCGATGCCCATTTTTCGCATCNTTTTTGTCGCGGGCCCNATAGATGCCCCTATACGAGGCTTAGAGCTTGAACGNGTCGCATTTGTTCTGCGAAAACGCATCGAACATGAGATCAAGCCGCCCGTCTATTTCCCTTCACTTTCATCTCGNACCTTCATCTACAAGGGAATGTTGACCTGCGAGCAGCTTCCCGCCTTCTTTCCTGACCTAGAAGATGAAAGGCTGANGAGTTCGTTAGCTCTAGTTCACTCTCGATTCAGCACCAACACCTTCCCCTCGTGGCCGCTGGCACACCCTTATCGCATGATCGCTCACAACGGCGAGATCAACACGGTGATGGGAAACCGGAACTGGATGCACGCTAGGGAGGGGACGCTNGCAACCGATGCATTTGGAGAATCGCTTGGTCGCGCCACTCCAATAATGACGCCAGACGCGTCCGACACCGCTAGCTTCGATGAGGCTCTCGAGCTCATTCACCTTGGAGGCCGCAGTCTGCCCCACGCGGTCCTCATGATGATCCCAGAAGCATGGGAGAACCACGATCGCCTCCCTCAGTGGAANCGCGATTTCTATGAATTTCATGCATCCCTAATTGAACCCTGGGACGGACCNGCGTCTATCGCTTTCACCGACGGAACNGTTATCGGAGCGGTGCTCGATCGAAANGGTCTTCGACCCTCCCGTTTTTGGGTAACCGAAGATGGCCTCGTTGTCATGGCATCAGAGGTCGGGGTNCTTGACCTCGACCAAAGCACTGTCGTCCAAAAGGGACGACTTCANCCCGGCAAAATGTTTCTCGTCGATACAGCCGAGGGAAGAATTGTTGGNGATGAGGAGATCAAAAAGACTCTCGCCGGCGAACAGCCTTACGGTGATTGGCTTCGAGAAGGGCTTTTACATTTAGATGACCTTCCCCCTCGTTACCTACTGACGCCGCAACATCCCTCTGTAGTCAAGCGACAACGCACCTTTGGGTACACGGAAGAGGAACTTAAGGTTCTCCTCGCGCCCATGGCTCGCGTGGGAGCCGAACCGATCGGCTCAATGGGAACCGATACTCCTATCGCTGTCCTATCCAAGCGATCGCGTCTGATATTTGACTACTTCTCTCAATTGTTCGCACAAGTGACAAATCCTCCACTCGACGCAATCCGCGAAGANCTAGTGACTTCAACCTCGTCGGTTTTGGGACCNGAGAGCAANTTATTGGAGCCCGGTCCGGCTTCGTGTAAACAAATCGTCGTNCCCCACCCAGTGCTTTCCAACGAAGATCTCGCCAAGATTCTTTACCTGAATGAAAGTGGCGATCACCCGCAATTCCAGTCGTTCGCGATAGATGGCCTCTACCCCGTCGCGCAGGGTGGGGAGGGCATGCGTAAGGCGATAGAAGGCATCCGAGCCAAGGTCTCCGATGCGATAGCGAATGGCGCCAAAATTATTGTGCTGTCGGATCGTTACAGCAACGAAGAGAATGCTCCTATTCCTTCACTTCTGTTGACAGGGGCCGTACACCATCACTTGGTGAGGGAACGAACCCGAACCAAAGTCGGGCTAATCGTCGAATGTGGAGACGCTCGAGAAGTCCACCACATGGCTTTGCTGCTTGGCTATGGCGCGGGGGCAGTCAATCCCTATCTGGCGATCGAATCCATCGAAGACCTGATTGGGCAGGGAGCAATCAGCGAGGTCGAGGACAAGACCGCAGTTCGCAATTACGTCAAAGCCTGTTCTAAAGGCATCCTGAAAGTAATGTCGAAAATGGGTATCTCCACCGTTGCTAGCTACACCGGAGCGCAGGTCTTCGAGTGCGTCGGGCTATCCCACGAAGTGATCGACGATTACTTCACCGGCACCGCGTCGAAGTTGGGGGGAGTCGGGCTTGACGTGATCGCTGAAGAGGTCGCTCTTCGTCATCGCTTTGCGTACCTTGAGAACCCTGAGGAGGCGGCACACCGAGATTTGTGGGCTGGTGGTGAGTACCAATGGCGACGAGAAGGTGAATTTCACCTTTTCAACCCCGACACCGTGTACAAGCTGCAGCATTCGACTCGAACGGGCCAATACGGGGTGTTCAAGGAATACACCAAACTCGTCGACGAACATTCCGAGCAGTTAGCGACGCTCCGAGGCCTCTTCACACTCGCTCCTCGCGAAACTGGCCCTATTCCCCTTGACGAGGTTGAACCAGTCAGCGAAATCGTGAAGCGATTCTCGACTGGTGCCATGAGTTACGGCTCTATTTCAGCTGAAGCACATGAAACCTTGGCCATTGCCATGAACCGTCTGGGTGGGAAATCAAATACCGGTGAGGGTGGTGAAGACCCCGAACGATTTGTTCTAGACAGCAATGGCGACTCGAGAAGGTCGGCGATAAAACAAGTCGCCTCCGGTCGCTTCGGAGTGACCTCGGAGTACCTCGTCAACTCCGACGACATTCAGATAAAAATGGCTCAAGGAGCTAAACC
>PAHW01000006.1 GCA_002705305.1 Acidimicrobiaceae bacterium | reverse complement strand
CACCCTATGCCCTCCGACGCCAACGAACCGAAGCAAAAAATCGGTGTTGTAGCAGGCGAGCGTTATATGGGCCACGTGCGTGTTTGCGACACCCGCATCTGCACTAGTCAGGTGCGGGTGTTCGGCCGACGCGGCTTAGGCATGAACCTTCGTGTGGTTGTTGCCAACGCCCCGTCGTTGACGAAGGCGGGTCTTGCCCTATGGGGGGGTGACACGATCTAGACGACCGTGTTCAGCAGAACCAGGAAAGCATGTTTCGCCTACAACAAGATCCGTTCGCCTGTAATACTGCAAACCAGAAACACACACTGAGAGGGGGCGGATCGTGCAACTCAGTGACGATGTTCTGCTCGATATGCATCATCGAATGGTGAGGATTCGACACTTCGAGGAAGCTGCCGGTCGTTTGGCAGAAGAATCTAGGCTGCCAGGCTTTTTGCACCTGTATGTAGGCGAAGAGGCCGTCGCAGCGGGAGTGTGCGCGGCCCTGACCGATGACGACCAGATCAGTTCAACACACCGCGGCCATGGACACCTCGTGGCCAAAGGCGGCGACTTTGAGCGGATGATGGCAGAACTGATGGGCAAATCCACCGGATACTGCAAAGGCAAGGGCGGGTCGATGCATATATGCGATCTTGACCTCGGGATGCTTGGAGCAAACGGAATAGTTGGAGGCGGCGTCCCGATAGCAGTAGGCGCGGGTTTCGCAAACAAGTACAGAGATGATGGTCGGGTATCGGTCGTTTTCTTTGGCGACGGAGCCTCCAACATCGGAGCATTCCACGAGGCCGCCAACATGGCTGCAGCGCTGCAATTACCAGTTGTGTTCGTCTGTGAGAACAACGAATACGGGGAGTTCACTCCGCGCGATCGAACAATGGCGATAACAGATGTCGTTGATAGAGCTGCCGGTTATGGAATGCCCGGCGTAATAGTCGACGGCATGGATGTAGTAGCAGTACACGAGGCAGCCGCAGAAGCGGTGGATCGGGCCCGCTCCGGGCAAGGCCCATCATTCTTGGAGGCCAAGACCTACCGCTTTTACAACCACCACGGGATTCAGACCCTCGGCATGAAATACCGCTCAGACGAGGAACTCGCTGAGTGGAAAAAACGCGACCCCATAGACCTGTTCGAAGCACGATTAGCTGAGTCAGGAGTGTTAACAGCAAAAGACGCCGAAGCTGTGCACGAACGAGTGGCAGGCGAGGTGGAACAGGCCATCGCGTTCGCTGAGGAAAGTCCTCTACCGGAGGTCGAAAGTTTGTATGAAGACGTCTACTCGGGGGTGGCGCAATGACCGTTACTGAGAAAGAAGCTCGAACACTCGCCTACGGAGCAGCGTTCAATGAAGGCCTCCGTCAAATAATGGAAGAAGACCCTGACGTGTTCTTTGCCGGCGAGGACGTCGGGAAAGCCGGTGGTGTCTTCGGGTCCTTCGTGGGTCTCAATGAGACCTTTGGTGATTTACGTGCCGTTGATACACCCATTAGTGAGCAGGCCATCGTAGGGCTGGGAATTGGAGCTGCGGTCACGGGATTGAGACCGGTCGTGGACGTGATGTTTATGGACTTCATGTTCGTGGCGATGGATCAGATCGCCAATCAGGCCGCGAAACTTAAGTACATGTTTGGGGGTAAAGCCACGCTGCCCCTCACCATCACGACGAGTGCTGGCGCGGGGTTGTCGGCTGCTGCCCAGCACAGCCAAAGCCTTGAGGCGATGCTGTGCCACATTCCAGGTTTGAAGGTCGTAATGCCGTCAAACCCCTACGACGCCAAGGGACTTCTCGTCGCTTGTATTCGGGATAACAACCCAACGGTGTATGTGAAGAACAAACGATTGCTGGGGCTAAAGGGTGAGGTGCCCGAGGATTTGTACGAGGTGCCGATTGGTGTCGCCAACATCGTCCGACCAGGTTCGAGTGTCACCGTGGTCACCTACGGGCGGATGGTGCAGGAGTCACTCAAGGCAGCGGAGGAGCTTGCTGGGGAAGGCGTCGACTGCGAGGTCATCGACCTTCGAACGGTGCAACCCCTCGATATTGATGCCGTCACGACCTCAGCACGAAAGACCGGAAACATCGTGGTGGTTCACGAAGCAGTCCGATTTGGTGGACTCGGAGCGGAAATAGCATCGCAAGTACAAGAGCAAGCCTTTGATTACTTGGACGCTCCTGTTGGCCGAGTCGGCGCGCCGTTCACCCCAGTGCCGTTCAGTCCGACGCTCGAAGCCGAATATGTCCCGAACGCGGACCGGATCACGGAAGGAATCCGGGAAACATTGGGAATGTGACCGCAACCGTTGGTGTCATCGCTAACCCGATTGCCGGAAAAGATATCCGGAGACTCGTGTCGTTCGCGTCTCCGGTATCGGACATGGCGAAGATCGGCATTATCAGGAGGGCTGTAGTTGGCGCTGTCGAAGGTGGCGCGCAACGGTTGCTCATCACCGATGACCGTCGAGCCCTCGGAATGCGTGCAATAGACAACCTCTCCCTAGACGCGGAAGTCGTGTTCTTGGACGCACCGCCGTACGACTCGGGAATGAACTCTCAAAACGCGGCCGCAGCCTTTCAGGAGGAAGGTGTGGGCGCGGTCATAGTGCTTGGCGGTGACGGAACTCATCGAGATGTTGTAAAAGGCTGGCGCAACGCTCCTTTGATGGCGGTTTCGACGGGCACCAACAACGTCTTTCCTCGACAGGTGGAAGCCACCATCGCCGGACAGGCGGCGGGGGTGGTCGCGTCCCGAGAACCTCCGATTCATGAGGTCGCCGATCAGGCAAAGGTCATCGACGTCGAACTTGACGACGGAGAAGCGGAACAAGCATTGGTAGATCTGGCGCTCGTCGACGAATCATTCACTGGTAGTCGCGCTGTCTGGACAGGGCAACGACTACGCGAGATGGTCGCGGCAATCGCAGAAAGGGCAACCGTGGGACTCTCATGCATAGCTTCCCGCGTGGCGCCAACTACGAGGCATCAAGCGGGCGGGGTCCATGTCACCTTTGGCGATGGTGAACGGTTTCGAATACCGATTGCGCCCGGCTTGTACAGCGAAGTTGAGATCTCTTCTTGGCGTCGGCTTCATCTCAATGAATCTGTCGAGATATCAGGTCCTGGGGTTTTAAGCTTCGACGGCGAACGCGATTTGGTATTGCCGCGGGGACGTAGCGCCCTTGTTACCGTTTCGCACGACGGACCTTGGGTAATTGATATCGAAAAGGCGATGTCACTTGAATGCGGAGAGGCTCGTTAAGAAATGGCTCAACAGTTCCAGATGCCCAAACTTGGCTTAACCATGGAAGAAGGAACAATTCTTCAATGGCTAGTTGAGGACGAAACTGAGGTAGCCGCAGGGCAGGCCGTGCTCATCATTGAGACGGACAAGGTCGAAACCGAAGTTGAGGCAAGTGGCAGCGGAATACTCAAACAGTTCGGTGAAGTCGATGAGACGTACCCGTGCGGAGCTCTCATCGGTTGGTTCCTCGAACACGGCGAAACACCGCCAGAACCACAAAATCCGGCATCGGGAGGATCGCAGCGCTCAAGCTCACCGGATTCTCAGCGAGCGCAGACCACCCAGCCTGAAAAATCACCCGCTTTAAACGACCAAACAGGACGCATCTTGGCTTCGCCGAGCGCGAAACGACTCGCTCGCGAACTTGGAATCGACCTTGCAACGATTTCGGGGTCGGGACCTCGAGGCCGAATAGTCAACAGTGACGTGGAGTTGGCTGCGGCGAATCCGCCCACCGCAGCACACGCCTCCACCAAGAATGGATCCCAGCTTCTCGCTAGTTTCGCTGCTCGAAACCTCGCCGATCTCATCGGTATTGAACTTGATGCCATTGAGCCAGCTGGCCCCGATCGAAGGATCACTCGCCTGGATGTCATTCAACACATTCAGGGCCTCATAGCTCCCGCCCCGCAAGAGCCTCCGACACCGGAGTTAGCGGCGTTGTCGCAGACTCCAAGTGAAGTTATTCCCATGACCGGGATGCGCGGAACAATTGCCCGGCGGATGCACAAGTCACTACAAGAGATGGCGCAACTAACCATCACCATGGAAGTGGAAATGACACGGGTGGTCGAAGACCGCGAAAAACGAAAAAGCGAAAGCGAGCCGCCCGGTTACACCGACTACGTAATTGCTGCGACAGCGGCCGCGCTGCATGAACACCCCTACGTCAACAGTCAGATGACCGAAGAAGGTCTCGCCGTGCTCCCTGTCGCGCATGTAGGGATGGCGGTCGCATTAGAGCAAGGGTTAATCGTTCCAGTCATCCGCAATACGTACTCGCTCGATCTTGGCGCATTGGCTGAAGAAACCAAACGTCTTGCGGTAGCGGCACGTGAGGGGCGGCTCACCTTGGATGAACTCGAGGGCGGGACATTCGCGGTGACAGCGCTTGGGATGTACGACGTTGACGGTTTCACACCAGTCATCAATCCGCCCAATACAGCGATCTTGGGTGTGGGCAGGTTACGGGAAACAGCAGTTTGGGAAAACGGGTCCGCCGTTGGGGTGACAACGCTCACACTGAGCTTTAGCTGGGACCATCGCGCTTTCGACGGAGCACCCGCCGCCCTATTCCTCCAAACGGTAAAACAGCAGCTCGAAGGGTGGGGGAGCGAGACCAGCTAACCGCTTTCTTCGAGACCCGATTCTGGTTCAATTTCGGGTGCCGGAAATAACGGATCAAACCTTAGAGAACATCACTGCTGGGACCTAAGTCCTACCTTGAGCCAATCCTTTATCTAGACTCCGTTCAACAGCGGACACGTCCTCACTGGTGGGGGCGAGGCTCGTAGCGACGGACCCGGGGGGAAACATGGGTATGGAGTACGACGTTCACATAAAAAACGGCACCATCGTCGATGGGACACGAGTGCCTCGATTTCGAGGTGACATGTGGATCAAGGACGGTCGCATCGCGCGGATAGGTGGTCGGGCAGACGGCGTCGCCGATCAGATCATCGATGCCGATGGGTCGATTGTTGCTCCCGGGTTTATTGACCTGCACACCCATTACGACGCTCAAATTCGTTGGGACCCTTACTGCTCAATCTCGAGTTGGCACGGCGTTACCTCGGTCGTTCTCGGTAACTGTGGGTTCGGTTTTGCGCCATGTAAACCGGACTTTAGAGAGCGGTCGATGTTGACGATGGTCCGAACAGAAGCCATTCCCTTGGCTGCGATGCAAGAGGGCTTTTTGCCTCACTGGGATTGGGAAACCATCCCTGAATACTTGGACAGTCTTGATCGAGCACCCAAGGGTGTGAACTGTCTTCAATACATGCCGACCGCGTCCCTAATGATTTACGTCATGGGTCTTGAGGCGGCAAAGAGCCGGCCAGCCACTAATGCCGAGCAAAAAGAAATGCAACGGCTGCTTCACGAAGGCATGGACGCAGGGCTTTGCGGCTTTTCGATACAACGGCTCGGCCCGAACTCAACACAAGCTGATTTTGATGGAACGCCAATGGTCACCGACACGATGATCGATGACGACATCTTTTGCTTGGCTGAAGTTCTCGCTGAACGCGACGAGGGCTTTATTCAGCTGACCCAAGCGACCAGCTCGAACCCGAACGATCCCGACGACCTCGCGTTCAAGCGGCAGTTGGCGGAAATATGTAAACGCCCGATTATCGACAACGTCGTACCCGTGAGCCAACGCAACCCACGAACTCACCAAGATCGCCTCGAATGGATCCAAGAGGCACAAGAAGAAGGTCTGCGCATCTTCGGGCAAGCAGCAACGCTCCGAACAGGCTTCGCCTTTTCGCTCGACGAGTGGAACTTGTATGACTCCAGCCCCGCCTGGCGGGAAGCAACGACTGGAACCATCCCAGAGAAAATCCAGAAGATGAAGGATCCCGCTCTGCGTGAACGCATCAAAGCGGAACAGGATGAGGCAAACAGCTTGTTCACTCAGACGCAAATAGCAGTAGGTGGCCCTGCGCATCGTCTCGTTGTTCAAGGCGTCAGCCGTCGCGAAGACATGCAAAAGTATGTTGGCAAGAGCTTGGGAGCTATCGCCGAAGAAGAGGGCAAGCACTACATCGACGTGATGCTCGATTTGTCCATCATGACCGACTTAAAGACGGAGTTCCTTGGGGAGGGACCCGAGTGGAACGTCGACCATATGGCCGGTGCTATCACCGAATCGCCGTACACGGTTCCAGGTGTTTCCGACGGTGGCGCCCACACCAAATTCTTCACTGGGGGAGCGTGGACTACCGACTACCTGGCGTGGATGGTTCGAGAAACCGAAGCAATAACGCTTGAAGAGGCCCACTACCGCGGTTCCACATTGGCTGCTCATGCTGGGGGTCTTCAGGATCGAGGCATGCTTCGCGAAGGCGCCCCAGCCGACGTAATCGTTTACGACCTAGAAGAGTTGTCCATCGAACCCGAATGGATCGGCGAAGCCGTATACGACTTACCTGGCGGTGAATGGCGTCGGGTACAGCACGCCAATGGTTACAAGCACATCCTGGTCAACGGAGTGGAAACTTTCCGCGATGGCGAATGTACAGGAGCGACACCGGGAACCTTGCTCCGTCACGGCCGAGGCTGAATGACGTCTTAGCTAACCAAATTTTGAACCAGGGAGTTGCTGATGGAACTCGGGGCAGTTTTTCCGACATGTGAGATCGGCAACGATCCGACACAGATTCGCGATTGGGCTCAAGCAGCGGAAGGTCTTGGGTACAGCTACATCGTCATATACGACCACGTTCTCGGCGCAGAACATGCCAATCGCGAACCGGCACTCACTGGTCCCTACACCCAAGACCATCCCTTCCACGAACCGTTCGTACTGTTTGCATATTTGGCGGCAGTGACCACTTCCATTGAGTTCGAAACAGCGGTGATCATCATGCCGCAGCGCCAAACAGTGCTTGCCGCGAAGCAGGCTGCCGAGGTGGATGTGCTGTCCGACGGAAGACTTCGTCTCGGTGTTGGCACCGGTTGGAACTATGTGGAGTATGAGTCGCTGTCGGTGGACTGGGATCAGCGGGGGCGCCTGCTCGATGAACAAATCAACGTCATGCGCGAACTGTGGTCTAACGACGTTGTAAGCATCGATACCGATTTCCATAGGATCGATCGAGCGGGTATAGCACCACGGCCGAAAGAATCGATTCCGATATGGCTCGGTGGTTCAACGGAAGTCGCCATGCGACGCGCTGCCCGCTTGGGTGACGGTTTCACCTTCGCGAGTGCAGGTACCCGCACCGTGGAAATGGCCGATCGGCTTCGAGAGATCGTGTCGGCAGCCAATCGAGACGCGACAAGCTACCCAATCGAATTCAATATGCCGTACGGTCTTGGCCCCGAAAAGTGGGAGACATTAACCAGTCAGGCCGAGGATGCCTCGATTACGCATCTGTGCGTTAACACGATGAGTGTGACATCGGAGTGGGCTGGAACGCCGCCCTCAGGTCTTGACACCCCCGACGATCACATCGCAGGTCTTGAACGGTTCATGCAGATAGTTCGCTAGAGGTCCACAACTAGCGGAACAACTCGGCCACTTCAGCTTCTACCTTGGTTCCCGCGAAAAAGTTTGGGTCGTTCGAAGTCCAAAACCGGGCGGGGTTAGCGAACGTGAACTCGCGGAAGTCGTCGAGACTCATGACTCCGTCCTCAACCAGCTCCCACGCGTGAGGGAGTACCTGATTCATGTGAATAACATCAAAATGCCCGATATCGGATGAGAACAAAGCGTTAAGTCGCGCGCCCATGGGATTCACTGCCGTATTAAACGCGGTCGCGTTTAGTCGATCGTCTGCCTCGCACCCGAAATAAAAATTGGGTACGAAGAGATCAGCGATGTCTTCTTCGGTTTCGATCTGGCAAGGCGCGTAGTCGTCGAGTTCTTCTTGACCCCCGTCGTTGGTTGACGCAGCTGTGTTGAGCGCCGCAAACAGAGCGTGGTCTCGTTCGACCATCATCTCGGCCATGCCGCGAGCCCCGAATTCGGTGGCTAAGTCAATCATCAAATTGTGATCAAGGTTGGCGGGATCGTTGTAATCGAGAGCAGTTCTGTTGCGTTTCTCCCAGTGTTCGATCAGATCTGCGTACAGTTGACATGCCCACGCGGTGCCTCCTTCAAGAAACGCCATCCGCAGTTGAGGAAACCGGCGAGTAACGCCGCCAAGAAACATGGCTTTGCAGAGGGCCTCTGCAGTAGACGCGAAATGACCAATATGGTTGTAGGTGAAGTTGGTGGGTGAACGACGAAGCGCGTAGCCCCGGCCTCCGGAGTGGAAGGTCGGTGAAACGCCGTACTCAAGGCATGCTTCCCAAACCGGGTCGTAGTCGTAGGGGCTGTCGATGCCAAACACGTCATAGGTGATCGATCCAAGCCGGTGGGCCTTGGGGTCGCCTTCCTTTGCGGCGGGAACCGAACGAGGCACCATCCCACTGAACAAGCAAGCTTTCAATTCCAGCGATTCTCGAACGTAAGCGATTTCCTCGATCGCCTCGTCGGGAGTGTGCATAGGTATTACTGCCACCGGAGTCATGAGATCGGCGTAATCGGCGAAGTATTCAGCGCTGAATATGTTGAACGCGCGACATGCAGCCGTTCTGATCTCATCGTCGTTTTGCATCGCTGTCGCGAACCCACCCGTGGGGTACATGACGCAATAGTCAAGACCAAATTCTTCCATTCGTTCAGCAAGAAGAGCCGGCATCATCGCAGTTGCTCGGTCTCGAGTGTTTTTCATCGGCAACATCCAAAACCCGGGATGTCCGTAGCCCATGTGTGCTCTGCCCTGAGGTCCCATTTCTTGAATTGGCACGATCTCTTGAGTACCTGTGAATCCTGCCAACGCTTTTTCGCCCCCTATTTCATACATCCGCTCCTGAACGAGGGGACCGAACTCAAGCCAATGGGCATCAGAGTCGATGATGGGGTGTGTTAGGCCGTCTCTAATTTCTGCAGCGCTAGCTCTTGTCGTTTCCGTTTCGGTGGTGCTCATCGGGCGCCTCCCCCTTGGTTACTCCTTGACCTTAGCCAGCGTCGTCGAAACGTCAGAGAATCTCGGATCGGTGGAGCTGTGAAACTGGATCTAGCGGTTGACCCGACGGCGCGCCGACGCTGGGGACTCTGCCACCTCGCCCCTGGCGACCGCTTCTTTTCTGTTGGGTTTGATCGCCACCCCCACCGACTCCGGGGACGGGTTTTGATCAGCGAAGTACATCGCGATTTTTTGCTTTTTTGCGAATCTACCGCCATTGAGATCGAGCTCTCGGCGGTTAGTTCCCTTCGAGGGTTCGACCGTTCGACCGTCAATAAACTCAAGATCCCACCACCATTTCTTCACCAGGTTGATCGAGCCGTTCCCAACCCGGTCGTCCCATCGAGCGATACTCCTGCGAAGAAATGGCAGCCGAATAGCAGCCCACAACCACATTCGCTGCGACAAGAGACCCTCGGTGTTGAAGGGGCAGGTCTTCATGCAACGTCCGCACGCTGAACCCTTCAGATTCCCCAGTCGATACTTGGCACACTTTTCAGCATCCGGTTTCCACATTTCGTAACCGTTGAACATGACCTTGTCGCCGAAACTGATCGCTCCGCAGGGACACTCGCGGGCGCACTTAGTGCACTTGTTGCAAAAGTCTTGCAAACCGAAGTCGATGTGACGATCAGGGGTTAGAGGGAGATCAGTTGTAATCACCACCGACTTGAAACGTGGACCAACGAATGGGTTTAATACCAACTCCCCGATTCGACTCAACTCGCCCAAACCCGCGTCAAGAACCAAAGGTATGTGAAGAACGTGTGAGAGAGCGTTGGTCTGACTACGAGCAGACCAGCCGAGACCGCGTACGTGCTCGGCAATGACGCCAGCTATTTCCGCCCCACGCATATACGCCCGCATCGACTGGGCACCAGAGATCCAGTCGTCACCCGAAGCGCCCTCCATCGTTTCATAGCCCTGATCGAGAAGAACGACGATCGCGTTTTGGTGGTAGGGCTCGACGGGTTCGCCGCTGGCATCATGGGAATACCAGGCGTGCAGTGGGATCTTGCAAATCCCGACCATGTCTCCGCCGAGCAAATGAGCGAACGCTTTGACCGCCAAAGCGTTCGCTTGTGGATCCTCGGTTCCTTCGGCAGCCACCTCGGCGACGGGTCCGTCTTGGTGCGGGACCATAGAGCGGATCATCGAAAGGTACGCCTGCGCAGACGGCGTTTTGAACGCGAAGACTTTTCGATCCTCAACAAACTTTTGTCCCAAATCTCCATGTATCGGTCGATCGAAGAAACTGGCCCGCTGAGGCACTCTGGGAATCTCCTCTTCGATCACTAACGTTGTGGCTTCGTCGACCCGTTGGATACGTTCCATGGGGTATTTCCCCATATGTAATGGTCGATGTTCTCCGCGCAATCTGCTCCATCCCGGTCTGATACCCCCAAGCCCGAACCACCATCGCGGCCCATGTGAACGAAAGCGATCAACAAAAGACCGGGAAGCTAATGGAGCCTGAGGCATCAACTCGAGGTCAGTAGTCACCACTCCGATTCCGAACCCTCGCTTGGACCAAGGACTGCGGAGCTCGTCGTCGCAGATCTCCACCAAACCGGCTTGCAGAGCGACGCGTCCCCGATCGACATCACTTGCCCCCGCTGTATGGGCGGTAGCGTCGAACCCTAAATTCCGGATATATCCGGCGGTAATGACAGCTAATTCGGTGGCCCTCAGATCGGCGGCGGCCTGTTGGCTCCCCAACATCCAGGCGTCACCAGGGCTGCCTGATTCAACGCCATGGGCGAAGTCAATTAAAACCACCACGGCCCAGCGATGCGTCTCTATTTCGCCCGGAGAGCCATCGCACCAGGCGTCACGAGGCATCAAGCAGGTCGCCGACGCATCGGCATCAAGGAAGTAGCAGCCGGCGGTGAGATTTGCCGCAACTTCTTCAGGACCGCCAGGAATAGGCGCACGTTCAGGGGCTGATCTTCCACGCCGTTCCGCGTCAAAGAGTTCCTGATAGCGAGACAAACCGCCAACAACTGTTTGAGGACCAGGGACTGCGCTTTCACTCGGCGACGATGGAGTCCTACCTGTCCAACCTTGGGGAGTTGAGTCCGCAGCGAGCCGCGGAAGTTCTTCGGCGCGATGCGGTCCCAGATGCACGGGTCGTCGCTTATGACTGAACAGACGCATAGCTACCCCTGAAATGAAGTTAGTTCGTCACGAGGCCTGGCAGAGAGTCAACGACGAGGTGTCGAGGCCGCAGTGATTTCTACCTCAATGTCCCCCACAACAAGTGGTGCCCCTACCGTTGTACGACACGGATACGGTGAGTCGAACACGTCGAGGAATACTTCGTTCCACACAGGGAAGTCATCGATGTTGGTGAGTTGGGCGTTCACCTTGACGACGTGGTCCAGTGAGAGACCGAAGTCTCCGAGGATTAAACCGAAGTTTTCTAACGTCATGCGGGCTTGCGTGGCCAGATCGCCGTCAGATACTTCGAAGGTGGAGAGGTCGATGGCTGTCATACCGCTGAACATGTATAAGTCACCGACTTGGATGGCGGTCGAGTTTTTGATATCGAACTTTGCCAGAGCAGCCGATGCGGAAGCTGATGAATGAACTGTGGTCATGACTGACACCCTAGGCGGAGCTAACTTTACGGCGATGGGTGACCGGCTGGTAACGGTCGCCATGGGTTCAGAATTAGGTGGTCAGCGGTGAGTGAACCGAAACATGGTGAATCAGTAGACAGGAGTGAGGAATGGGAATTCCTTCGGCAAGCACACCTTGTCGCCGCCGCCGCTCGCCCGCCCTCCTCAGCAGGAGGTGTTCACCACTTAGCCCTTTTGAGCTCCGACGTAGAACGCACCATTGACTTTTACCAGGGAGTCCTCGAGTTTCCCCTCACCGAACTTTTCGAAAACCGTGACTACCTGGGCTCCACTCATTTCTTCTTCGACGTCGGAAATGGCAACGCCTTAGCGTTTTTCGACTTTCCCGGGTTGAACCTCGGCCCATACGCCGAGGTATTGGGATCGATGCATCATCTCGCCATCTCCGTTACTCCTGAGAAACAGACGTACCTGCGATCGAAACTGGACGCGGCTGGCGTCGAAATCACTTTTGAGCACGGCGCCTCTCTTTATTTCAGCGGACCTGACGGCGAACGTCTCGAACTCCTCGCCGATTCGCTGGGAGAAATGAACGGCAAACCAGTCCTCTGAATTTTCTCGAAGCCTACGACTACAGCGGCGGTTCGCTGATCAGCCTTAAGGTGGAGTCATGGCAGATATAGACAGCGACTCGAGTTCTGACTCGGTCAACGAAGTCCGAGCCCTACTCAATGTTGCGGGGATCGAACCGACGACAGCGGACCTTGCTTCGCTGGGACGCATCTTTCCGGGACTGCGACGCAAGATCGACGCAATGTACGAGATCGACACTGGTGATGAGGTAAGCGCAGCAGTATTTCGAGCAGAAGCGGATTCTTGATCGTGGAAAGCAACTCGATACGACAGACTGCAGCCGACTTACGCGACGGGAAAACCACCAGCCGCGAAATCGTCGAGCGAGCGTTACAGGCCTCGGACCGCCTTGATCCACTTCTCGGAACCTACATCTGTCGCTTTGACGAGACTGCTCTGCAAGCGGCCGAACACGCCGACAATGAGCTTCGCTCTGGAACGGACCGTGGGCCTCTCCACGGGATTCCGTTAGGGATAAAGGACATTATCTCAACCGATGAAGGTCCAACCTCAGCTCAATCCCTTGTGCAAGACCCATCTTGGGGAGATCAGGGCGATGGTCCACTGCTCCGACGTCTTCGCGACGCGGGCGCCGTAATCATGGGAAAGACAACCACGATGGAGTACGCCATCGGCCTCCCAGATTTCGAGAAACCCTTCCCAATTCCGCGCAACCCGTGGAACTCTGAACGTTGGACTGGTGGTTCGAGTTCTGGCACCGCCAACGGCGTCGCATCAGGTCAGTTCTTGGGGGGATTGGGAACCGATACCGGAGGAAGCGTCCGTCTGCCCGCTGCCTATTGCGGCATTACAGGATTCAAACAAACTTTTGGTCTGGTGCCCAAGAGCGGCTGTATCCCCCTCGGGCTCAGCTATGACCACATTGGCCCCATGGCTATTTCGGTATGGGACTGTGCGGCGATGCTCACAGTTATGGCCGGTGATGACCCCACCGACAGAACCACCGTACGAAAACCCTCATTCGATTATGTCGCCGGCATCGATGAACATGTGGAATTTGGAAAAGTTGGTGTGGTCACCAATCGCGTGTTGGTAGAAGCAAGTTCAGAACCGATGATGGCGGTGTTCGACGACGCGGTCAGCGATTTAGGTGCCGCCGGGATCGATTTCATGCAGTTCGAGGTACCGCACTATGAAGCGCTGCACAATGGCGCGTTCATGGCGTTGCAAGCCGAAGCGTTTTCTTGGCATCGCCATCAGTTACGCGACAAGTGGAGCGAATATGGACGACCAACAAGGTTAACGATTGCTCAGGGTGCGCTGATCTCAGCGGGCGACCTAGTCAAGATTGAACGTGTACGCCAAATCGCCCGCAAAGCAGTGCTAGATCAGATGGATGAGCTTGGTGTCGAAATGCTCTTGAGTCCGACTACCGGTTACGCGGCAACTCCGTTTCAAGGAGCAGACCGAAAGGCGACGTCGCTAACTGCGATGCACACCCCCGCATGGAACTCCACTGGATTTCCAGCCCTGTCAGTACCCATGGGATTCGATCAAGACGGATTACCGTGCGGGTTGCAGATCATCGGGCGACCGTTCAAAGACGACGTCGTGTTGCGTTTAGGTCACCTCTACCAACAACTGACCGATTGGCACACCCGCGTACCGACGGAGCACGCGAGCTCGCTTTCAGAGGACTGAAGGGCTCTATTTGTTTTGCTTGCCGGGACGTCACGAATGATGTCGGTCGAAGAGTTCAACTATTCGTTCCGGCCATTTGGCCGTCATCGGTGAGGTAAATGGAATTTTTTGGGTCTGCGAATACCGCTTCGACCGCTGGCACAAATTCAGACAAGGGCATTGAGGTATAGCTGGGATCGAAGGCCGTTTGGTCGAATTCTTGGCAGAACTCGATCGTGAGGTCATAGGCGCGATGCCCTCGAAACTGATCTCTCATGTCGCGGTCGAGTCCGAGATGGTGAAAAAAGTTGTAGCCCTGGAATATGGCGTGTTTCTCGACCATCCATAAGTGATCGTCGCTCACAAAGGGTTTAAGGATCGCCGCGGCGACGTCTTGATGGTTATAGGAGCCTAGGGTGTCTCCAATATCGTGTAGCAACGCGCACACCACGTATTCGTCAGATTTGTTTGCCCTGTAGGCGCGAGTTGCGGTTTGGACCGAATGCTCCAGGCGGTCCACAGCGAACCCACCACAATCACCTTCCAAAAGACGTAAATGATCGAGCACTCGCTCAGCTACGTCAGCGGCGAAAGCTCGGTTGTGAGCAGCAACGATCTTCCAGTCCAGAGAACTTGCCTCGGTCATGGCTCCGAACGTCGCGGACTGGTTGAGTAGCTCCTGATCGTCGGTGACACTCTCCACTATTTCCCCTTAGGTTTGACGCTGCGCCAATCGTAATTCTTTCGAATGATTACGAGGGCCTCGGTAACTATTTATTTCGGGACGGGCGGCACGAACCTGCGTCGATGCTGGCTTTGGTGGATGTAAGGCGTGGATGATGGCGCTAGTGGCTAAATTGTTGTTTGCTAGTGAGGGGTACCGATATGACCATTCAACGTTTGCATCACGTCGCGTATCGATGCACAGATGCGCGTGAAACAGTGGAGTTCTACGAGAATTATCTGGACCTAGAACTCGCAACCTCCATCGCTGAAAACGTCGTGCCATCCACCGGAGAGCGGTATCCGCATATCCATATCTTCATGGAGATGGCGGACGGCGGGTCGGTCGCATTTTTTGAACTGCCAGAGTCAGAAGAAATGACGCCCGACCCCAACACCCCGGACTGGGTACAACATCTCGCATTGAAAGTAGAAAACCGGGAAATGCTACTGACCTATAAGGAACGCCTCGAACGAGACGGACATTCGGTACTGGGTCCAATTGATCACACCTTTTGCGAGTCCATCTACTTTCATGACCCCAGTGGGCATCGACTGGAGTTGACGGCTGACATTGGTAGCGATGAGTTGCATGAGGAGTTACGCGCGTCGGCCCACCCCATACTTGCCGATTGGGACGAACACCGAGTCGCCCCTGAGGTCGATCGACTCCATCTCAAAGCGCGCGAATCCAACAGTTCCAGCCGCTGATCAATACAGGGAGGGGAAGTCATATGACACTCGAAGCAGCTACGAACCCTCTTCCTTTGATCGACGTGGCTCCTGTCCTCACAGACGCACCAGGTGCCTTAGCTCGCACCGCAGCAGAGGTTCGTGCAGCTCTCGAACACGTGGGGTTTTTCTCAGTAGTGGGTCACGGCATTGACTGGACAGAAATTGAACAAATGTACGAATGGGCGGCCAAGTACCACGCTCTACCCGAAGTCCAAAAAACAAATCATCCGATGACCGCGACCACGATGGGCTACGTCGGCATGGGAGGAGCGCAACGCGAGGATCGTCCCTACTCGTTGAACGCCGCGTATTTCATGGGACGACCAGGGTCGAACCGTAACCATTTTCCCTCCGAGGAGGCGTTACCGGGTTTTAGGGAAGCGGCGGAACGTTATTACCGACTGTTGGAGGGTGTTTGTCACCAACTGCTACCTCTGTACGCGGTCGCGTCAGACATGCCCCCGGATTTTTTTGACCAATACTTCGACCCTTCTTTGGCGACGCTGCGCATATCCCACTATCCGCCGGTCGCTGCGGCATCAGACCAGTGGGGGATTGACCCCCATAGCGACGCGGGTTTTATGACACTGCTACCGACAAACAAGGTCAATGGTTTGTCGATTGAGGGTTCCGATGGCTGGTTCGGTGTCGCCCAAGAAGCGGAATCATTTGTCGTTAATGCCGGTGACACCCTGAGAGCGTGGAGTAACAACCGGTTTCTGTCGACAATGCATCGAGCCCTCAATAACAGCGAGGATGACCGATACGCAATTCCCTTTTTCTTTGACCCCCGCCCCGACACGTTGATTGCACCCATGGCTGGGTGTGTTGACGCGAAGCATCCCCCCGTTTGTGAGAGCTACCGCTACGGAGATTATTTGCGAGCGTTCATGCAGGAGGGTTACGCACAAACGGCCACAAGTTAGAACGTTGCCGTTGTCGCTCCGTACATTCGATCTTTCGTCTCGTGACGCAAATGCTCGAGTTCTTCAGCGAGAGCTTTTCTGCCCGCTTCAGCCTCAGGATCTTCTGGGTAGTACGCCAACTCGGTGGCAGGGTCACCCGCTACTCGCGTTCCGATCAGATACCGAGGCTCTTTGTAGTCGTAAGGCCGGGCGCGGTGCAGAACCCGTCGGTTGTCCCACAGCAGGGTGTCGCCGACGATCCAGTTGTTGGTATAAACACGCGAATCGTCGCCAACGACGTGGTCCAAAAGCGAGCGGATTAAAGAGCGACTTTCCGCTCGGCTGAGTCCAGGTATTCCGAAGGCGTGTCGACCCACAAAGAGATTGGGTTTACCCGTTTCGGGATGGATTTTTACCAAAGGTCTCAGGTAGGCCTCGCCGTGATAGACCGTGCCATATACACCTTCGCCATTCCTGTCGGGGAAGTCCCCGAGGTCGTTGGCCTGTGAATAGTTCGTTGAATGGAAGGCGCTTAGATTCGATATGAGCTCTTTCGTGTTTTCGTCAAGTTCGTCATACCCTGCACGGAGATCAGCTAATTCGGTTTGACCGCCCTCGTCGGGAACTATTACCGCCGACAGCATTGCCACTTTGCTGGATATAGGTTTATAGGTTGAGTCTGTGTGCCAGGTTTCGTTTCCGACGTTGGTGCGCATCAGCTGGGACTGCAAATCGAAGATTTCGCCGAACGTGCCATCTTGATGCTTTTTTTGATTTGCCATTGGCAAACCACCAAATTCCAGTTCGCCGAAACGCTCACCAAAAGCCGTGCTCTCAGCTTCGGTTAGATGTTGGTCTGACAACAGTAGAAAACCATGCTCCAGGAACGCCTCGTGAAGAAGAGCGAATTCGACATCGCTCATGTTTCTCACGTCGATGTCGCTGACTGTGGCCCCGAACGCCTTTCCCGCCATTGGGGTGATTTGCATGTTGCTCACCGGCTTCCCCCTCGACTTTCTAAGGCTTGTCTCGGTGCCAAGGCTACTCCAAGCGGTGACGATTACGAGCAGTTGAGCATTACCGGAGCGTTGGTTCCCACGACAAAATGCACCTGGTCGCCAGGTTGAGGGAAGAAGGTGATTACCGTGCTACCGGTCATAACAAACTCGCCCGCTTGAAGATAGCGATCGCGACTATTGAGGTGATTCGCGAGCCACGCCACAGCCTCAAATGGATGTCCCAAAGCGTCACCGGTGCGTCCTGAGCCGAGTGTGTCTCCGTTCACTTTGAGAACCGTTTGAGTGTCTACGAGATCAAGCTCTTCCCAGTTTGGGAGAGGAGCACCCAGAATCACTCCGGCGTTCCAGGCGTTCTCTGAGACAGAGTCAAACGGGTTGAGTGCGTCGTAATCGGCGTCGCGGTCTTCGATCAGTTCGAACGCTGGATAACAAGCTTCGACTGCATCGACAATGTTGTCTTTGGTGTAAGGCCCAACGGCTTTTTCTAAGTCCCGGTTAACGCGAACAGCGATCTCGCATTCGAGGCCGAGATGTCGATGGTCACTTAACAAAACTTGAGACGGCGACGCTTGTACCCGACTCTCGAACACAGCCCCGGACAGTGGATGGTCTACGCCACAGAACTCTTGCATAGCTTTGCTCGTCAAAGCGACCTTCCAACCGACGATCCGTTCCCCGCGATCGACCATGATGTCGATAAAAGAGTCCTGAACTAAATAAGCGTTATCAAGACTGGGATCCTCGACGTCTTCCGCCATTGAGTAATGCTTTTCTCTCGCCTCAAGCTGTTCGATGAAGGCGGTTGCGAGTTGCTTTTGCTGCTTTCGATTCACCAGGACCATCCCCTTTTCAGTGAGTTTTGCACCGAATCACGCAGATCGCTGATCCGATGTCGAATATGACAGATCCAGGGATCTCCTACGCAGCGACTGAACCGAACGGGATTCACTTTCGTTCGCTGTACAGAACTAACGGATCAATTCAAAAGAGCGCTTGCGCTGCCGCCAGATCGGCTATTCGGTCGCCGTCATAGCCCAACATCTCGCTCAATATTTCAAAGGTGTGTTCTCCAATTGGCGGACCACCCCACAACGCCTCGGACGGAGTTCGACTTAGTTGATAGTGCGACCCCTCAATGAAAGTTTCTCCCGCGTAGGCCTGAGGTACGCGTCGAAAATGATTTCGATGAGCGAGTTGAGGGTCAGCGACCGCGTCAGCCGAATCGGCAACGAGGTGGGCGGCGATACCAGAGGACTGCAACAGGTCTTGCAGATCGAACCGGTCGCGTCCCGCAGTCCACTCCTGGATCGTCGAATCATTTAAGTGAGAGGTACCGATGAGATCACGCAAGCGTTCTTCGGCCCTTTGGTCTTGACAGACAATTGCGATCCATTTGTCCTCACCTTCCACTGGATACACACCGTGGACGCGGTAACGATCGCTAGCGTTTCCGGCTCTAGTAGCGGTTCGCTCGTTGACCTGTTGATCTAACAGGGCTGGGCCCAGAAGATGCAGGGCTGATTCGTGTTGACTGAGGTCGACATACACCCCCTCGCCAGTTCGGTTGCGATGATCAACAGCGGCCATGAGAGCAGTAACGGTGAAACGGGGAGCGGTGTAGTCGGTGTAGGCAAGGAATGGTCCGGTGGGAGGACGATCCGGCCATCCCGTGATCTCGTAAAACCCACTCAGAGCACCCGCCAAATTGCCGAAGCCTGGGTACATGTTCATTGGGCCGGTCTGTCCCATCAGACAGCTCGAAAGCATCACAATGTCTGGCTTGCGTTTTCTAATCGACTCGTAATCAAGCCCCCAATTTGCCATCGCTTTGGGAGTGAACGCCTCAATGACGACATCGGCCCAATCAATGAGATCCCACACCACCGATTTGGCTTCCTCATTGGAAAGATCAAGGCTCAGCATGTATTTGCCGGCGTTGGCGGAGTGGTACTGGGCGGTGTTGTCAGGGTGGGTTTCGTCGTTAACAAACGGCCCGGCGTTGCGAATCACGTCGATTCGCCCCTCAGACTCAATGCGAACGACGATCGCACCATGGTCCGCGAGATTTCGCGTAGCCATTGGCGCGGCGATGGCCCAAGTGAAGTCAAGCACCTTGAGTCCCGCTAATGGGCGATTCGTAGGTGCCGGGGTAACCGGAGGTGGCGCAACAGGTTGTCTTCCAAGGTTCTCATTCACTTCTTCGGTGTGTTCACCGAGTGTCGGTGGCGGTCCGAGCACCGTAAGCGGCACGTTGGCCTTAGCGAATCGGCCGGGGAAAGCGCACCCAAACTCGGGTACGTTTTCGAAGAATTCGCGTGCTGCGAGATGTTCCGACTCGACGAGATCTTGAGTGGTGGCGACTGGAGCTATGAGCAGTCGCCGGTCGTAGTTGCCGGCCATCAGTTCGGCTTTAGATTTTGTTGCGGTGAAAGCAGCGATCGCGTCCTGAGCACGATTCAAACCCTCAGGGTCGGCTTGCCCTGTGTAAATCAGGGTGAAGAAATCAATCCAGTTCTGATCTCGAGTTGCCTCGTCGCAGAATCCTTCTTCGTAGACCCATTCCATTAGGCGTCGACTAAAGGGTCCAACCATCTCCCCGAACATGAATGTGATGGACACATAGCCGTCCGCTGCTGGATACACCGTTCGGAGGACATATTCTCCAGCCTTAATGCCGCCTCCAGCGCGCGCTACAAGTGGGGCACCTACGGCTGTGGTCATCAGCATTGTTTGAGTGCACTGAGTTACCGCTTGTTGCGCCGAGACGTCGATGTGTTGGCCCCACCCCGACTTGCTTCGCTCGACCAAGGCGATCGTTGCGGCTTCCGCGGCCTCCAAAGCTCCATGCAGCCATCCCTGAGGCACGGCACCTACCTGCAATGGTGCGCGGTCAGGATCGCCAGTCAGACCGAGTTGACCTCCACTGGCCAGGATGGTCAGGTCTGTGGCCAACCAATCGCTCTTGGGTCCGGTAGCACCAAAAGCTGAAATGGTGATCGTGATAAGGGAGGGGTTCTCGGCTCGTAATGCAGCTAGGTCGAGGGACTCGAACACACCGCAGTCGACAATGATGTCAGCCGTGCTAGCGAGACGTTCAATGTCGGGTATCCCTCCGATGACTGACTTTTTGCCCCGGTTCCAGGCCCAATGGGTTAGTGATGATTCGGTCCCCGGCTCGTCGTTTCGAAACGGCCCGAGAGATCTAGAGCGAACTCCACCAATGGGTTCGACTGCGATCACTTCAGCTCCGAGTTGAGCTAACAAAAGTCCGGTCAGGTTGGCGCGTTCATCGGTGAGATCAAGAATCCTGTAGGGCGAAAGCATCGACGACATTGTGCACCCTCAACGAAAGCATTTCCCAAAAGTCTGTGAGGCGGAAGTCGGCGACCCGAAGTATTTGCGACTTGGTGTTAAATCTTTACTTGGAGGTCGGCACACATGGAACCTGACGACAACAGGTTGGACATGCTTAGAGAGTCCATTCGCCTCACCGAAGAAATCCTGGACAATCTCAATCACGCCCGAACCGAACATCCCGAAACTAGATCGAATTCGGTGGTGGCTGCCCGCCTCACCCATGCGCGCGATTGGAGATTGCGGTACCTAGATCATCTCGAGAACGGTGGACAACCACTGAATTTGGGAGACGAGTGGTCCATGCACCACGGACACGATCTTGCGATCGAGTGGGGACGTGAGACCTGGGACGAAAACAGAATCGGGTTGAGATGCAGAAGCTGTGATGACTGGATCCAACTGTATGACGTGGCAACGACGTCGAATGTCGAGCCGACCATTGCCGACCTTTATGTTGAACACGAAACCCACACCATTCTTTCGTGGCGGCGAGGATCCGACGCAGGGATCGAATGCGTCACCTGTGGAGCGGTCGCCGATGACGGATTTCCCTTATTGAGCGCGCCCGTGAGCGACTGGTTCGATCAAGTCTGGAATGGCTAATCGGCTGCTCTGGCCGGGTGAATAGTGCGCCGGGTGGGACTCGAACCCACACGTCCGAAGACACCGGCTCCTAAAGCCGGCGCGTCTGCCAGTTCCGCCACCGGCGCTCGCAAGACAAGCTAGCGGTCGAAAGGTGCGGTTCGGCCGTTGACGGAAACCAATGAGAGCCACAACTGATCTTTCCTCGAAGGTCAACACCCAAAAAATTGTGAATCTGCGCGAGATACGAGGCAGACTTCAGGTCATGCAGATCACCAGAATCTTTACCGGCGACGACGGCCAATCGCACTTTGAAGAACTTGAGATCCCCAGTACTGATCTTGGTCCGCCACGCGGTGAAATCACCTCGTCGATAACAAGCACCACATCGTTTTTTCGGACAACTCACACCGAAGGCGAAGACGACATCTACGACTATCACTGTGCGCCTCAACGCCAATTCGTTATCCACTTGAGTGGCTCTGTCGAAATTGAAACCGGAGATGGAACAAAACGTCGTTTCGGGGTGGGCGACATCTTGCTCGCCGATGACACCACCGGCCAAGGTCACATCAGTCGGGGCGTGGAGACCCCTCGTCGACAGGTGTTCATCGTGGTTTCACCGGATTTAGATCTCGAAAGTTGGCGGTGATTAACCGATTACAACGGGTCCGGGCTTACTTTTCGGACAATTGCGCTCCTGCCCGGTCCATGGTTCAAATCGTGTGGTCGGAAGTCGAAACTAAGATCACATCGGGGAAGGAAAGATCATGCTCAGGTTGACGTTTCTAGTGAGGCGAAAAGAAGGTATGTCGCGCGAAGAGATGCAGCAGTACTGGCTCGAAGAACACGGGCCGCTTGTGGCTGGTCACTCCCGCACTCTCGGCATGCTGCGATACGTGCAAGTGCACACTACCGACGACGACCATTCCCGACTAGCGGGTCGACGCGGCGAAATGGAAGAACCGTACGACGGCGCCGTAGAGGTGTGGTGGGAGTCCAAACGAGCCATGGTCGAGGCCACTCGATCCGATGAAGGTCGCAAGGTCGACGAAATTCTCCGCGATGACGAGCAGCATTTCATGGATCTGCGACGATCCGTTGCGTGGTTCAACTATGAGTATCCGCAAGTCAACCCGACTCCGGAGAACATTGTCGCCACAGAACGTTCCAGTCTCGTCAAGTTGTACTTCCCGCTCCGTCACTTGGACTCGCTCACTTTCGAGGAGGCTCAGTGGTACTGGCGCACGCACCACGGGCCGGTGATCCGACGGCAGGCTCACGGCTCAGGAATCTTGCGTTATCAACAGGTTCATCGAGATGAACCCGATCTCACAGCCTCGATCAACCATTCCAGAGGATCAGAAACTGAGCCCTATCTTGGCCACGCCGAGGTGTGGATGGACCGCAGCGCGATGGGGAATCCGACTCCGGAAAATCGTGCAGCGTCGAAACGCGCATACGAGGACGAAGCGAATTTCATTGACTTCTCACGCTCCACCATGTTCCTAGCAAAGGAACACGTCATCATCGATCGGCGCTAAATCAACCGTCGACCAGACCCTTCACACCTTCAACGACTCGTTGCATGTTGGCCTTGTGGATGAGCCGTCGCTTATAAAGCACCTCGTTCTCCCGAGAGGGATCCTTTAAAGCTTGAGGAGCGGTGCCGTTATTTTCTTTGCCGATCATCATCGAAAATCGGAGGCGGCTTCCCGCGCCTTGTTCAGCAAGATCGAACCGCCAAATCGCGCCCGGTTTCTCTGCGTCGGTGACCCGCCACTCGAATGTTTTCCGGTCTTCCCACTCGGTGACGATGCAGTCAGTTTCCCAGTCGCGAACATCGGGAATCGAATTCATGCCCCGAAATGTCGAACCCACTCCGGGATCTCCATCGCTTGTCCACTCAGCACCCGCCAACTCCTCAGAAAAACGCGCAGGCATGCCGATATCGGAAATAACCTCCCAAACAGTTTTGGGTCGCGCATCCGTGTCTATTTCAACTACGACGCCTGGCCCGTCTTCGATGCGGGCGCTTCCATCAGCGCTTGGTTGATTCCGGGTAAAACCCCAATGATCGAAATAAGTGATTTCTGACGCGGGACGCCTCGGAGCCGGTGAAAAGTCTTGACCGACGGTGTAGGCGACCGGAAAGCACACCAAAGTCGTCACTCCAGGAGGAATGCCAAGAAGTTCAGCCACCTCATCGGACTTGTTGTTAAGCATCGTCGCGTATGCCGTGCCTAACCCTCGTGACCGCAAGGCAAGATTGAAGCTCCACGCCGACGGGATCGCGCTATCAAACAAGCCGGGGCGGCCACTGCTGTCATGTAACCCCCAAATTGCGCACATCACCAGAACAGGAGCTTTAGAAAAATTTTCCACTAAATACGCACTGGAACTCACCACCCGCTCTTTGGGATGACCTGTCCCATCGAGGCGTCCGCGAGCATTAATGAAAAGTGTTCCGACTTCGGCGTACAGATGCCCTAGCTCGTCTTTGAGCGATTGGTCGCGAACCACCATCCACCGACGACTGGCGTCGTTACCACCAGTCGGTGCCTGCTCGGCGAGATCTATGCATTCGAAAATTAGTTCATCGCTGACTTCGCGTTCGAGATCTAGGCGCTTACGAACCGCCCGCGTTGTNGTGAGAAGGCGATCGACATGGTCGAGATCAAACCCGGCCACAGACAGAGAATCNTTCATACCGTGAATCTAGGCCGAATGCGACTTGCCNAGGAGCGCTAACGGGGGCGCACTAGGAACACAGACGCCGGCGCGAGAGGTGGACGGATTGACAACGANGGAGGAGTCNGAGGACCTTCGGCTCGTGAACNTGGAAGACTCAACGCGCCAAAAATACCGATGATCGAACATCCTGCAGAGAGAAGAAGAACCCAAGTAAATGATGACGTCCAATCCGCTACGGCGCCGCCAATCTGTGGAGAGACCATTTGAGCGACCCCGAAAGCGAGCGTCGCTGCGCTGAAACCTGGTCCGTAATCTTCGGGTGAAGCGTGTTGGACAAAGTACATAGTCAACGTAACTGGAATAGACGCGAAAATGATTCCTAGAANCATCGATGACGCGAGTGTCGAGAAAAACCATCCGGGCAGAATCGTTATCACCACCACACTCCACAACGCGAACGCAGTCGCCAGGCTCGCTCTCATCCCGAACATGGAGACGGCCTTGGCCATGATGGGCCCCCCGACCACCATCGCGAAACCAACCAANGTGAACGCCAACGATGCGTCACCGGAACTCCACCCGCTGTCGTCTTCCAACCGGCTGGTTAAGAAAGCCAAAACAAGCAGATACATGAAACCGAATGTCGTGTACATCACCGTCACGGGTTTCCAGCCAGCGACNCGCCGCAAGGCGTCGAAGCCNCCNATGCCCCCCTTAGAAGACACCTTTCCTTCGGCGTGTCGAAGTACGGCCATCGTCGCAAGCGCAATAACAAGACCGATAGACGCCTGAACCAAATAAACCGAGCGCCACCCCTCGTTACCTGCGACCTGGCGAACCCAACCAGCCAACAAACTGGTGAACACGATGCTTAAGCCCATTCCTGATGAGAGCATCGCGATCACTACTCCACGCTTCTCGGCAGGGAACGCGTCGGTAGCGATCACCGGAGTCGGGATCCACACCCAAGCACCGCCAAAGCCAGACAAAAACATTGCCGCACCTAGGACAAGAGCATTGGGAGCTACCGCAGCCAGAACGAGTCCACCTACGCTCACCATGAGACCGATTCGCATGATCGCCAACAGACGCAAATACGAAGACACAGCGGCGACCGCGAGAGTTCCGACGAGATAGGCCCCGACGTTCGCGGTCGCCACAGAACCGACGACTGTATTCGATAAGCCCAGATCGTCACGCACAGCAGGCAGCACGACGCCGAGGGTGAACCGACCGAAACCTTGCGCGACTCCCGCGCTCGCGGCAGCGAGCGCGACAGCTATCCAGGTGCGTGCTGTCACGCACGAGAGGGTACCAATTTGATTGACGCGGCCATCCGCCCGACTTCTGCAGATGCGAGCGCTGCATGGATGACGGAATCAATAAGTCTTGGCACAGATATGGCATGAGAGGGCGTGCCTTGCCTAACATCGCGAAGGTGTCAACAGGAGGGCAGGATGGCCATCAGCATTGATCCTGATACAGGAGTGAAGATATTTGACACTCGCGCGGCCAAGGCCAGTGAAAAAATCCGCGGTCATGGTTATGAAATAAACCCCGATTTAGCTCTCAAGACCCTTCCTGATCCCCCAGCTGGCGCGAAGTTTGACGCCGTAGAGCAGGCAAAATACAAAGAATTCAAAGAGCATCGGCGTGGCGCGGCCGACTACATGGCAATGGAAGGCGAGTTCGCCACCTACCTCGAAGATCACTACTCCGAACCCCCNGTTGAACGCGAATCTCTTNTNGACGAATGCGAAATTCTGGTCATAGGAGCAGGCTTTGCGGGACTTTTGCTCTGGTATCGACTGAAAGAAGCTGGTTTCACCGACGTCAGGTTCTGCGAGAAGGGAGGCGATGTCGGGGGGACCTGGTACTGGAACCGATACCCGGGAATCGCATGCGACGTCGAGTCATACAGCTACCTGCCCTTGTTGGAGGAGATGGAGTACTTCCCGACGATGAAGTTCGCGTCGGGATTTGAGATTCTTGAGTACTGCCAAGCAATGGCAACCAAGTTTGGTTTCTACGACAAATGTCTGTTCCACACCACCGTAGAACGCACCGACTGGGATGAAACAAGCGGCCGTTGGACCGTGCATACAGACCGTGGCGACGCGATGCGAGCCCGATATGTCATCTTGGCTAACGGAATCTTGACAAGCCCTAAATTGGCGAGAATCGATGGCATGGAAACCTTCGCAGGTGATTCGTTTCACACTTCGCGATGGCGTTACGACGTCGACCTTGAAGGCAAAACGGTAGGGATCATCGGAACGGGCGCGACGGCTGTTCAAGCTATTCCTGAACTTGCGAAAATTGTTGGCGATTTATACGTATTCCAACGCACACCGTCCTCGATTGATGTGCGCGATCAACGAGCGACATTGAATGAGGAAATCGAGAACTGGCAAACCGAACCAGGATGGGCTCGAGCCCGGCGGAAAAGATTCTCGNGAATTTCGGCCGGACGAACAGCTATCCAAGCNAACGACGACTACCTAGCGGGCCGAGTTGACGACTTCAAAGAGCGGAAAAANCATGATCGGAANCTCACCCCCGCGGAACTCGTCGAAAAGCAACTCGATTCAAACTTTCGCATCATGGAGCAAATACGGGCGCGGGTAGATGCCATCGTCGAAGACCCTGAGACTGCAGCAGCGTTGAAGCCCTATTACCCGTATGGCTGCAAGCGACCCACTTTCCATGATGAATACTTGCCTGCGTTCAATTTGCCTCATGTTCACCTTGTCGACACTGCGCCTATGGGTGTTACCAATATCAATGAACAAGGTGTGGTACATGACGACACTGAATACCCGCTTGATGTGCTNATTTATGCGACTGGTTTTCAGTGGATGGCTACTTCAACGTTCAACATGATTGCNGGGCGGGGCGGGAAAACCCTCAGCGANAAATGGCAAACCGAAGGCACGAAAACCTTCCTTGGTTTGCACAGTAACGGGTTCCCCAACTTGTTCATCGTTTCGGGACCTCAGGGCGGGGGAGGAAGCTTCAACTTCACCGACGCCATTGAAACCCACGGGGAATACATCGTATGGATGCTGTCTAAAATGCGGGACGAAGGCCATGACGTCGTGGACATCACAGAGCAGGCCGAAATNCAATACGCGGAGCACTGTCGCGACGCTGATGTTGCTACGGCTCCGCTTCGGGATTGTCTTTCCTATTACAACGGGCACGGCGACGCAGAACCGGGAAGCCTNGCGTACTACGGGGGCGGCAACTGGCACAAATTCCGNATCCGGGCGCAGGAAACGCTTGATCCCTACGTGTTCGGCTCTGGCTAGGCCTTACCGAAGACGCGGAATCACGTCGGCTGCAAGACGCTCAAGATTCGTTCCCATGAATTCGGGGTCAATGCCCGGCGGCAAACCCGACGTTGCAATATCGGTGATGCCGTATAGATCTATGAAACTCCTGAGTTGTTCCGCCACCTCATCGGCATTACCGACAATNACTGTTTGGGGAATTCCGTCGTCGCTTCCCCAACCGTAGTCGTCGGGAGTTTCGGCCATGAAGGTCCCNTACACACCCATGCGGAAACGTTCCGCTTCTCGAATGACCGGCCAATCGCGGTCGCGATCGTCGGTGACGTAGACCGAGCGAATGATCCCCACCCGATAATCTTCGGGGTCTTCGCCNCCCGCTTGTACCGCTTCCCGCCAAGGATCCAACACCTCTTCGCGCCGGCCCTGGGGAAGCAGGTTGGTGCCAAATTTCGCGGCGCGCAAAGCCCCGGGTTCTTTCATTGCCGCTATCCACAGAGGTGGCCCCCCAGGTTGAACCGGTTTGGGATACACGTTGATGTCCGATAGTTCGTAACGTTTACCGCTGAAGCTGAAGGCCTCATCGCCCCAAGCAAGGCGAAGAATCTCGATNGCTTCATCGGTCATAGACACTCGGTTGCGCAACGGAACACCGAAGGCATCGAATTCCTTAGGCACATAGCCCATGCCGATACCGAACTCCATCCGGCCATTGGAGATCTGGTCGAGGACAGCTAACTCTTCGGCGAGTCGCACCGGGTGGTACAGAGGCAGTAGGGCAATNTCGTTCGAGATCCGAATATTCTTCGTTCGAGCTGCTATCGCGCCCGCCAACGGTTGAAAAGCAGGCAGGTAGCCGTCTTCGAGGAAGTGATGTTCGGTGAACCAAACATGATCGAACCCGAGTTGGTCGGCGAGCACTGATTGTTCAATGGTCGCGGAGTAGACGTCGGTCATGGACATGTCGCCGCCAGGTACATGGCGACAGTCATACATGATGCCGAATCGGAATGATTGGGACACTGGGTTCACCTCATGCTCATGTGATATTCGGACGGTAGTCGCTCCAAGNGGGCTAAGTTTTCGTCCATGCAAATTGAACGGGATACCCGAGGCGCCGAGTTAGGCCCCAACCAATACGAAGACGCGGAAGGATATATTGCGCCATTGGCGGCAGGTTCTGGGCCGCGATCCAACCCATTGGGTGAATTTCCGACAGGTCCTGACGTTGGCGAACGCCTGCCCGATATTGTCACCTCGGATTCCGACGGACGCAACGTTGATCTNCACGCCGATCGTGACGGTCAGCCGGTTGTTCTCGTCTTTACCCGATCGGCGGTTTGGTGACCGCCGTGTCGCACCCAACTGGTCGAGTTGGAAAAAGGAATGCCCGATTTTGAAGCTGCCGGAGCGAAGCTATATGTCTTGAGCTACGACGAGGCTGACGCGCTTGCTGACTTCAAGAAGGCCCATGGCACCACCTTTACGATGCTGTCGGATCCCGATAGCGAAGTGATTCGTTCTTTCGGCATTCTCAATGCCACCATTGCNGACGATGACCATCCTTGGTATGGCATTCCCTATCCAGGCGTGTACATCACAGACAGTGANGGCATCATCGTCGAAAAGTTTTTTGAGAANAACTTCACTGTTCGACCGGGTCCCGAACAACTCCTTGCGGCGGTCAGAGGCGAAGAGGTTCTGTTGGAAGAGCGCCCTNACCCAGTCTCAGAGGTCAGCGTCGACGTCGATTTTGTGGGAGACAGCCTTCCGGTCGGCATCTCAAGGCAAATCGTCGCCCGCTTTTCACTGCCCGAAGGTATGCATGTATACGGGCAACCGGTCCCTGAAGGTTTAGTGGCGGCATCGATCGAGTTAGATGAACAAGTTGAGGGCCTCGTTGCCTACACGCCCATAACACCTGCGACGCGGTCAATGACTCTGACCGGAGACGGTCACACTCTGGAGGTGTACGAAGGAGATGTCGTGTTGCGTNTACCGGTGGCACAAAACGGGCGAGCAATGACAAAAGACGAGGAAGGGCGGTGGGTTTCAATTGCTGGCCGCGTCCGATGGCAGGCATGCGACAGCGAGGCATGTGGACTCCCTGAAGAGCAAACTTTCAATTTCCGAGTACCTGCAGCATTCACTGTCATGGCGGATATGGGTCCCGGTGAGGGACGAGTGCCCTCAATGAACGGTGCCACCCATTTCCAGAAAATGACCTCCCGTCGTCACGCTTAGAGCTAACAAGCGGAGGGTCACAGGAATTCGTGTGCGAGAAGGTACCCACCTAGCTGTCCTAGGCTGGTGTCATGACTGAACTCGCTTACTTTGACGCAGATGCTGACAGGCAAGAGATCGTGACTGCTCTTCGTGAAGACGGCGCGTGTGTCTTGGTNGACGTAATGGACTCGGCTCTCAAGTCGCGAGTCAAAGAAGAATTNCGACCGTTTATGGACGCCACGCCCACAGGNCGCGACGACTTCACAGGGAGGCTTACTGCTCGAACAGGCGCGTTGGTTGCGCGAAGCGAAGCGTCTCGAGAACTCGTGATGCACCCCACNATCACTGATCTCGCTCGCCAGTTCCTTGAGCCCTACACCGACACGATCCAACTGCATCTCACCCAAATCATCAATATCCAGCCTGGGCAGGGCGCTCAGCCCCGCCATCGTGACCGGCTTGCGTGGCCTCAACTGCCAGCAGAGATTGAACCGCAATTCAACACCATTTGGGCCCTGACCGATTTCACNGAAGAAAACGGTGCGACTCGAGTGGTGCCTGGGTCTGTGAAATGGGATGCCGATCGCAGGGCGACAGATGAAGAGACCCGTCAAGCGGTGATGAAAGCGGGGTCTGTCCTCCTCTACTCNGGGTCAGTGATTCACGGTGGGGGTCAAAATCTCTCTCAATTCGAGAGAACAGGTATCAACATCACTTATTGCCTGGCATGGCTGCGCACNGAAGAAAACCAATACTTGTCTTGCCCCCCTCGGGTGGCTAAAGACCTTGACCCCGACCTGCAAGAAATGCTGGGGTACCAACTTTATGGCTACGCGCTNGGTTATTACAGCGATCCCGACGGTGTCACTGAAGTCAACGACCTTCGACCACCCGAGTTTGCCCTTGACCGCTCACCGCGAAAGAAACCGAGCAACGCNGCACTCATAACTGACTAAACNAATCACGGCGAATTGGGTGTCAACGCAGTCCGCGGTTCATCACGTTTTGGGTGATTTGGGAAATAGCTGGGTCTTCAAGGCCATATGCCCAATCGGTGCAACCGACGGTAAAGACAGTGCCACCGTTGCGTTGAAATGATCCCATTACGGCGTACCCGAGCGCGAAACGAGCCCTGTTCTCTGCGGTATCGCCGCCACCAAGGCGCTCAGCGACCCAATTCAATTCTCCGACATAACTNTCNTCGAGTTGCGNGGGTAAATCTTCGGTCTCCCACAAACGAGCGGGAGCAGTGCCGAGAACCTCGAACCCAATNGGCGTGGCTGGTGANGTAGCAGAAACGGGCACACCGTNCTCCAGAGCTAATTCGCAACCGTCGCACTCATAACCGACCACCACAGNATCGGCGCCGATTACGTCGCCAGTATGAAGCTGGACCTCTTCAAAAGCCCAATGGTCAGGTTGCCANACGGTGTAACCGCCTGAACCAGCTGGCGCGTTACGACAGTGGGCNTAGCCACCGCGGGTGAAACTCACCCCAGTCATCAGGGACTCGGGGCGTTGCGTTAAAGGATCACTCCACATCGTTGTGACAAGACGTTCATCGTCAGTGCCCATCACTGGGTCGTCGGTGAACCCTTGCTTGAAACTCACCATCGTGTCATCAGGCTCTTCGAACCGAACTTGCCAAAATGCCGTGTTACCTGAGAAGAACGCAGCGAAACCGCCTTGATCGATCCAATGTTCGAGGTGATCACGCATTTCGGCCGACCAGTACTCATCATGACCAACACTNAGGTACAGGGAGTAGCGGTCGAGTAGCTGAGCGTCGTGATGTAAATCGAGGCTGGTTGCATAATCCAACTCGATGCCCCGACTTTCGGCCCAGCGCACGAACAACAATTCCCAGTTCGCAAANCCNGCAGCGCAAGACCAGATCGAAAACTCGGAAAAATGAGCCCTTCGTTCCTCATCGGGNAGTTCCTCTATACGAGCCACTCGATAACGATGAGGTTCGGGTTTTTCTAGGAAACCTTTCGGTAACGGCCTCTGNAAGGATGAGCGACTCCCGCCGGTGTAATAGCTAGGGCCGCCCCAGTTGTTATAAGCGGCCCATGTTGAAGTGGCCAGAACTAGGAGTTTGTCCCCAGGCTCGGGCGCCCTCACAACAAAAAACGCTTCAGCGGTCTCTCCGCTGCGGCTNGTTAGCCGAACTAGATAAAANCCTGAGCGCCAAGATCCGTCCACCGCGATCTCGAGTGTCTCCATCCAGTTGCAACCTGCANGAGCAGCATCGGCTGGTGAGGGTTGCTCAATGACGGGCACACCTNCCCAACTGCCAACAGTGAGTTCTTCCGATCCAATCCTGACGACTTCGACGTTGCAGAAGTCGTCACCGGCGCTCACCGNAAGCGATACAACTTCGCCAGGTAGCACTGATTGGGGCCAGCAATAACCGGCGATCATTGTTGCTTCTTCAAAGGTGGATCGAGAAGCCAGCTCAGTCCGAGAAGCCCCGCCATCGTCANTGCGGCGATCAGAAACGCGGGTCCGGGACCCAGCCAGGAATAGATAGGAGCAGCGGACAGCGCTCCAATCATTGACGCCGCCGAACCCATTGCCTCACCGAGCCCTTGAGCCGACGCCGCGTCATCCATGGGAGCCGCATCAGCGACGGCTGCCTGTGAGCCGGGAGACTGGATCGCTTCCATGATCCCGTGAGGCAACATAGCGACAAANAAAACCGGTACAGCGGTAATCCAGCCATAAGAAGCCATCAGTGGCACGGTAGCGAGCGCCGATAGTAACGAAGTGAGTCGAGGGCTGTGACGATCCGATAGGCCGCCGGCCCACCGTGCAATCACCAACATGGGTAGAGCAAACGCGGACAAAGAGAGTGTCACGATCATTGTTGAAGCACCCAGATTGTCCATATGTGGGGCCCACAGGGGTTCGAACACGCCGACCGAGTAACGGAATGACACCACCACCAGCAAGGCGGCAACCATCTCGCGACTGCGGACAAGTCGTCTCAGTACGCCCTTAGACGAGCGCTGGTCGATGTCGGCAGCGGGAATTANTAGGCGCCTCACCGATAAGAAAGACAGAGCTGTCACCGCGCCCAACACCAAGAACGGTGCCCGAACATCAAAGGCGACGGTGAGTGCGCCAGCAATAGGGGGACCAATCACGAAACCGGCGAGGTAGGCACCGTAGAAAGCTCCAAGTTGGCGCCCTTGATCGGCTCCGGCTGTCACGATAATGAACCTGCGCGCGGCCGGAACGATTACNCCGACACCAGCGCCAAGCANAGAGCGGGCGACTATAAATTGCCAAAGCTGATCTGCTGCGGCGAACCACAGAAGCCCTGCCGCTGAGGCGAGTACACCGAGGCGCATCAAGAGTCCGCCATACCCGCGATCGGCGTATCGGGATAGCCACAACTGTGTGACCAGCGCACCAACAAACGCTGATCCGGCTATCCACCCCAAGTTACGTTCAGCTATCCCGTAAGTGTTGTGGATTTCCGCGAGCAACGCGAATACTGACGAGACCCCAGCCATGGTCGTGCCAGCAACGATATAGAGGCTTCGCACGCTGTTGCCTTCTAGCTGCTGTANCCAGCNGGGGGACCGAAAACTCCGCTGAGATCNGGNGGACCTTGGTACAACCAGGTCAATGTGCGGCTAGCGAACTTCCATTCGCCGTCAACACTTCTGTAGGTGTCGTCGTAATAGCCCAAATAGAACAGTGTCTTATCTGATTTTGTCTTAGCAAACTCGCTGAAGTACCAGCGACCTTCGCCGGCCTGCTCTTCGGTGACGGTGGTTCCGTTGAACACGAGTTGAATTACCGATTCGAACAGGTTCATAGCGGTGTCCATTGCNGCGCCGATAGCTTCTTTACCGCGGACTGGCCCTCGACCGATATTCCACACCCCATCATCGGTCCACAGATCGAGCCAAGCTGATTGGTCGTTGTTGCAAACTCGGTCGCAATAGTGGTGAACCAGATTTCTGATTTCATCTCGGTCGCTCATAGGTGAGAAGTTACCGGTGCGGGTCGAGATAATGCTCGAGGGTTTGATGGAAGTGCCGGATTCGACTTTCCTGGTANGCCGCTAACATGACCGATCCGCGTTTGCTGGCTTGGAGGCCTCGTTGCATGCGAATCAGNTTGTCGGTGTCTTGGTCGACGACCATTCCCGCCCCTCCGAGAGCTGACGCCGCGCTCCACGAATCTTCTAGTCCGAGCTTGACNGTCGGGGGAGGAGATGGGGGATTCCCTTCATCGGGTTTAGCGAACAGCAGCATGATTTCCATAATGGAACTGAGNGGGTCATTCCCGTTGGGTCGAAAGCGATAACAAATCGGCACTCCTTGTCCTCCCCACGGAACGAGATTGGGGAACAAGAAGTACTCGATGGCGTCAAGAGTTTCAGACGTCGACAAGTGGCTCATATCGGCTCNGGCTGATTCACCGAGCTTTTCTCTCGCTCTGTCCGCTAACACATCGCGAGTGCGATCCCCTTCCGTAGGCACGATGGGCTCCCCTCCGTGGAAAGGAACGTCGCGCTGCATCTTGCGGATGGTTTCTTCTGCGGGCACATCACCCAAGTTGGGGCTCGGAGTTCCTTCCAAGGTAATCATCCGGTTCACATGACGNGAACCTGGGAAGATGTCGTATTGGGTGTTGGCGTCTNCAACGTANGCCGCAGTTTGGGGNTGCGTCACTCCAATGTGGTAGCTCTCGATGAACGCTTCGAGAGCAAGTTTCCAATTGCANGGCATCACTTTTTCGACATGTGCTGCTTTCCATCTATCGTCCAGCGGGAAGTCTTTAAATTCTTCTTCGAGCACCTCGATGTAACTGTCGAATGGTTCGCAGTTGTCGTCGAAGTTGACGAACACAAAGCCACCCCAAAAGGCGATCTGTGATGTGGGCAGACAAAAGTCTTTGGGTACCACGTCGGGGAAATCCCANCTGTTCGGGATGTGGATCAGCGCTCCCTCAAGATCCCAGGTGAAGCCATGGAACGGNCATCTGAATCTTTGAACGTTGCCTCCCTCAGTTCGAAGCTGGGTACCGCGATGCAGACAGGAGTTGATGTAGGCCCGCACGTCGTGGGACTGTTCGCCGGTTCTCACGACTATGACCGACTCGGTCGCCACCTCATACACCACGTGGTCACCAACATTTTGTAGATCCTCNAGGCGACAAGCCATTTGCCACACCTTGCGCCAAATATGTTCGACTTCGAGGTCGTGCCATTCCTGAGTCAAATAGCGATCTACCGTGATCTCATGATTATCTACGAACTCNGGCGGGTATTCGCGCAGTAATACCTCAGGAGGAGCCACTCCNTCTTCGCGNAACACTTCTTGGACTGTTTTGCCTGGGGATCTACCCCCGGCGCTCGTCGCCATGATCACAACCTACTCTCGCAAACCGTTAAACGACCTGTAGATCAAGACCGACGCATATTNAGTTTCGTAGCNGTGGCAAGGGCATCGTCGTCGAAGTCGCCCTCAAAGATTTCTGTTTCAAACCATTCGATAAACGTGGCGTCTTTCGACGGTTTCCACAATGACCATGCGGCCCTGGCGCCCTTGCTCTGCATCAAACCTAACTTGAGNAAATTCAGTCGCATGTCGAGCTGTTCTTGGGTTGCCAATCCGCCCTTGTGTTGTTCGTAGGTGTCGAAAAGATCGACCAACATTGCGTTTGTCCAAAGAGTGATCCGCCACTGATCTTCGGCTGTTAGCTCCTCGGAGGAGAAGTCCTTGGCCAAGAATGCTACGAATTCTTGGTTTTGGGTCGAAGAAAGGTATCGCTCGTACAAACGATCGGTGAGTGTGTGACTGAACTGCGCTTTTGTGAGTTTCACATTTAGTTGTGCCTCCCTAGCTAGATAAATCAACGAGAGCGGTAAAAGGCCTGCTTCCACTATCTGAGCGAGGACGGCTAAATCGTCCATCATTGTTTTCTCCTTTATGGATCGACTCACGACGCTAGGCGGGGTGCTCAACGTTGGGCGACCCGCGAGATATTTACCTCAGAAGGGTGTGACCGATTCGGTAGTTGCATCCGTAGGGCAGAGAACTACTTGCACTAATCGCGCCCCGTCGGTCGACGACGGCCGCTTTCGAACAAAAAAAGAGCGAGATCCCCATATTTAAGTTAAAACTGCTCCGTCAAAAGTATCGAGGTGGTTGAACCTTGAACGGTGGAGGGACATCGCTATGTCAGAAGAAATAGATATGGAAGCAGTTCAGGCCTATGCGGGAAGCATGGTCGGTCACATGGTTGGTGCAGCCACCGTTGTATGTAGCGAGCTGGCTCACAAGCTGGGTTTGTATCGGCACTTAGCGGGCAGTGGGGGAATGACAGCTGAGGCATTAGCGCAGGCTGCCAGCACGCATCCTCGACTCACTCGAGAGTTGCTTGACCAACAGGCCTCGGCGGGAGTGTTGACATATGACGTGGACGCCGACACCTACGAGCTCAGCGACGTTGGAGCGTTGGTCATGGCGGAACAACATTCACCTGCTTGGCTGGCCGGTGCTCTACAAGCAGTTCGGGCGATGTATATGGGGCTTGACCAAGTCGAGGCTGCATTTCGCGGAGATGGAGCGGTTCCGTGGGGTGATCATCACCCATGCTTGTTCGACGGAACGCTCGAATTTTTCCGTCCCTGCTACGAACACCACCTAGTGCAGGAATTCATTCCCGCGCTTTCTGGAGGCGAATCCAGGGTCTCCAATGGCGCAGTTGTAGCTGATGTGGGATGTGGGGCTGGATTATCGACGTTGACCATGGCAGCTGCCTACCCTGACAGTTCCTTCGTAGGCATCGACTATCACGCTCCCTCAATTGAAATGGCTCGAGCCGCGGCGGAAGAACAAGGCCTTGGCAATGTGACCTTCGAAATAGAGAGCGCCACCAGTTACCAGGGTTCTTATGACCTGGTGTGTTTCTTCGACTGTATGCATGACATGGGCGACCCGGTTGGAATTGCACAACACGCGCGATCTCAACTCAATGACAACGGATCCGTCATGTTGATTGAACCGTTCGCATTTGATACCAGATCGGAGAATCATGCCGGTCTGGGTGGCGCCTTTTACGGTTTCTCGAGTTTCTTCTGCACGCCCTGCTCGCTCTCACAAGAAGTGGGTCGGGGAATGGGTGCGCAGGCAGGCGAGCCGGGAATGAGGGCCGTTTTTGAGGAAGCTGGTTACGGAACGTTCGGACGGATATCAGAAACGGGTACCAACATCGTCTACGAAGCGTCGGCGTAGTCGAGCGAAGTAGCGTCAACTTGCCCTACCGTGCTCAGTCATGAGCACACAGCCGTACTACGACCCGGAGATTCGAGCAGCCATAGAGGCACAACCGAGTCTTGGAACTGTCAATGCTGACAACCTAGAGAAAACTCGATCATCGAGGCTGCTTCGAAACGCGGATGCCCCTCTCTCAGACGAAGTAGAGAGAGTGGATCACTTCGTCGCCGGTCCCCACGGCGACGAAGTCAGAGTCAGACTGCACCGGCGCAAAAATATCGAGGATTTGCTACCGGCGCTCTATTGGACTCACGGGGGCGGCTACGTGTTGGGAGCGCCTGAGCAAGACGATTTCCGTTTTGATCGATGGTGTCAGCGGTTCGGGTTAGTTGGCGCTGCGGTGCAATATCGGTTGGCACCCGAGCACCCGTATCCAGCGGGGCTTGAAGATTCCTATGCAGGACTGAAATGGCTAAAGGAAAATGGCGAATCAATCGGTGTAGATACTGACAGGATCGGGATTGGCGGACCGAGCGCCGGAGGAGGGATGGCGGCAGCGCTTGCTCTGTTAGTTCGTGATCGCGGCGAGTTCGAACTCGATTACCAATTATTGATCTATCCGATGATCGATGACACTCGAACAACTGTCACCGCTAACTGGGATGTCCCGGTGTGGGATCGCGAATCGAACTATTTCGGCTGGCAGTCCTATTTGGGCGATTTGTTCGACACTGAAGACGTCCCGATCCACGCAGCGCCTGCGCGAGCGGTCGATCTGAGCGGTTTGCCGCGTGCGTATGTCATGACAGGAACCCTGGACGGGTTTGCTGACGAAGACGTCGCTTACGCCCAGCGACTTAACCAAGCAGGGGTTCCTACCGAACTCCACGTGTATCCCGGAGCCCCTCACGGGTTCGATGGGTTTGCTCCAGGCACGGCCGTGGCCCGCCAAGCTCGATCGGACATCAATGACTTCCTTGGGCGGATGTTAAGCCCTAGCTAGGTGTCCGCCTTAACGTAAAACGACTCCCTAGCTTGTGATGGCGGAACGATGGGGATCTCGTCATCGGCGAGCGGTTCCATCCACTGCTTTCTGTCGAGAGCAGCTTCGATGTACGGCGCCAACTCGGCGTCCTTTTGAGCTACACGCTCATCACGGAACGGCTCAAAGTTGGGGAGTACCTTCTCGCCGAATAACTCCAAGCTTTCACAAATATGTTTGTGCTCATTCTTGCCGCCTTGCTGCAAAAAAATGACCTGGTCAACGCCTGCGGCTTCGAATTCCTGGACAAGTGCCGTGTAATCCTCTGGTGTTCCGATACCAGGCGCTCCGATTGTCGGAAGATCAGGCCCTCTCAGTTCTTCATATTCGCCCCACAGGTTGCTGCGACCAGGACGAGTTTCGTTAGCAACTAGTGCATTAACCGCGTAACGGAAGAACTGAAATCCGTCTATGCCGCGGCGCATCGCCTCGTCGCCGTCCTCATGAAGACTGAATCCTGCAACCATCGCCAGATTCGCGTTGACAGTGTGTCCCAAAGGAACACACTCGTCGCTTTTGATGATGCCGTAATACGTGTCTGCCCAAGTTTTTGCTTCCTCAGGGTCGACGAAACTAAAAGCCAAGGCTCCAAGCCCATTTCGCGCAGCTACTTCGATAGTCCCGCGGTTAGTGCACGCTATCCACATGGGAGGATGCGGCTTTTGCATGGGCTTCGGAACCACGTTTCTGCATGGCATCGAAAACCCTTCACCCTCGTATCCGGGGTAGGGCTCCATCACCAGCATGTTCGCGATCTGTCCCGCAGCTTCCAAGGACAACGCCCGCTTCCGTCGCGCGTTGATGTCGTATCCCCGTAACTCCAGTCGAGTCGCACCTTCTCCGATGCCGAATTCGACTCGTCCCCGAGAAATAAGGTCAAGCATGGCCACGGTTTCTGCTGTTCGAGATGGATGGTTGTAGTTGGGGATTACTTGTCGAATGCCGAGACCGATTCTGATGCGTTCGGTTTGCGCTGCGAGCGAAGCAAGAAAAACATCGGAAGCTGAGCAGTGCGAATACTCTTCAAGAAAATGGTGCTCAACGGCCCAAGCGTGATCGATTCCGATCTTGTCGGCTAGAACGATCTGTTCAGTCGCTTCATCAATGAGTTGCAACTCGGCGCCTTCGTCCCACGGTTTCGGCAATTGCAACTCGTACAGCATCCCGAATTTCATTACTTCACCCTCCGTTAACGGCCATCACGACCCTACAAGGCTCGAAGCCACCAGTTCAGTTTCATCGTGGCAGGTTCGAACTACTGAGGGTTTCGGCGTAGATATCAAGTCTTCAAGTTTTTGCCATCAGCAAACTGGTTGACACCCCGGTCGCTGTTAAAGATTCCTCTTGCCAAACTTCAGTCGCCACTGTTGCCAGACCCTCCACGATTCTCATGCACGAGGCGATCGCTACAAGATCTCCGGTCTTCGCTGGGCCTGAAAAGCGTAACGACAGATCGGGATTTGGGTGAGGAACCCAGGCACCTCTAGGCAAGGCGGCGTCGACTGGAGGACCAACTGACAGGTCCGCGGCGAGACATGCGCCTTCGCTGCCATCACCGACAGCATCCCAAGGAATGGACACCAACGTCGCTATTGCGGAGCCAACTCTGGCGGCCTTGGGGGCGGCTGTGTCAATGATCGGAGCCTCAACTCCTTCAGGTTTACGCCACGGCTTCGCTGAGGCTTCCAAATCTTGAGGCGGCGGCCCCATCAGACCTTCGAAATGGCTGTTCTGAATATCGGTACGAAGTGTTTCGGGGGCGGCAAATGCGACCCTGGCTTCAGTTGTCGGTCGCCCGGATGCGTCTGTGAACTCAACTCGAACGACGGTCAAGCTTCGACCAGATGAAAGAGTGGTCAGTTTGACCGTCGCTTCGGTGGTGGATAATCCGCGAAGGAAATGGATGTCGACGCCCGTCGTCACACGATCGGGCGCGATGGTACGGCCTAATGCAACAGAAGCTGCAGCTAATGCTCCACCTGTCACCCCGCCAAATGCTCCGTGAAGGTCCTGCGGCAAGGACAGTTCCCAGTCGTCACCTTTTGGTGAAGCACCCAGATACTCGAGAGGCGTCATGAGAATGTCTGTAGCAGAGTCGATGGCATCATTAGAGGGTAGGCCTCGTTTCTCTTGTCCACAGCCGGATCGCACTAGCGTTCTCGCATGGCGAAAGACAACACAGCGAACGACGAACAGTTTTCGAGACTACAAAATCTCGCTGAGTCAAGTTCTGACACTTCCCTCATGATGTTGAACATCAACCGCTACAAACGCGACGCGGCCTTTCCAGATGGAGAGCCGTACAGGTCCTATATGACGGCTATTGAACGTTCGGTGGGAGCAGTCGGGGGATTGGTGTTATGGCGTACGCCGGTTCAAGGCTGCGTCGTGGGTGAATTAGATGCCTTCGACGAAGTGTTAGCGGTGTGGTACCCGAGTCATAAAGCGTTTCTGGACTTACCCAATGCCGATGGGTCGAGAGAAATGTTCCGATACCGCCGCGCTTGTGTCGACAAAGCACACATCATCGAACTCTCCGACCAAGTACCGGCACTCCGTCCTTCCAACACTTGACCAGCTTTGCCATTGGACGCGCACGTTGTCATCTCCAACCGTTTCGGTGTGAGACGTTGACGAGAACTTCTCAACGGCCCCTAAACACAGGTGCGCGCTTCTCCATGAACGCCAACGGTCCTTCCACTGCGTCCTCGGTGTCGACAAGCGCTGCTCCTGTGTGTGATTCCAAAGCCAAAGCAGCAGTTTCGTCAAGATCAATTGACGCTCGAACTACGCTCCGGGCTGCCTTAACAGCTAGTGGAGCATTGGAGGCGATCACATGAGCGAGATCCAAAGCGGCGTCCAACACATCAGTGGATGGAACTAGACGATTGAACAAGCCAGATTCGGCAAGATCGTCACTCACGATGGGTTGCGCAGCCAGCAACAACTCCATTGCTAATGCACTCGGAACGTGCCTACCCAATAGAGCAGTACCGCCCATACCGGGTATGAGTCCAAGAGCGACCTCCGAAAGTCCGAGTTTCACCCCCTGGGCCACTACGCGTAAATCGCATGACAGCATCAATTCCATGCCCCCGGCAATGGCATGACCGTTAACCGCAGCGATCACTGGTTTGCCAACGTCATAGCCTCTCAAGGTTGCCTGATGCATGAGCGCATTGTCGTCGGCGACTGCTTGCTCGAACTCGTTCTGAGGTTCTCGGGTGCCGGTCATCATAGGAATGGTCGTTCCGAGATCGAAGCCCGAACAAAACGTCGACCCTTCTGCGCCTGTTAGCACTACAACTCTGACGGCGTCGTCCTTCCCGAGGCCGTCCCAAAGTTCGGCCAGCCTGACAATCAATTCAGGGTTTAATGAATTTCGCGATTCGGGCCTATTCAATGTGACAAGAGCTATGTGATTATCCATTTCACATTCGAGAACACTCATTTCAGATTCCGATATCTCTCAGGTTGTAATCACGCAGCTCTGATCTGGCTGCATCGTCCCAAGTGAATTGGTCTTCGATACCTCGAAAGGGCTCGTAGACATAGCGTTCTTCGTTCACGAAATGTTGAGACCGAGCGTCTATGGCCCAAGCAATAGCCTTTGAACGTTCGAAGATGTACTCGTCGTCATATTCCGAGACCGGATTGTGTACCCCGCCACTTTGCACACCGAACACCGATGCCCGACGATGAAAGCCGAAATTTAGTGTGACGCGTGCATTCGAACTCGTGTTGGCGAAGGAACCGTGAATTGCTTGACGACTGTTTATCGCCACGTCTCCGGGCGCACATATCAACGGAGTCGCGTCGGGAAGCCGATCCGATCCTGCAGCTTCAACCATTCCTCTGATGTCGGCCTTCCCCATGAGATGAGACCCCGGAACCACCCAGAGACCGTTTGTTGCGTCGCAACCATAGAGCTGAGCCATGAAATTAAACCCGTGAGTGTGCGCGTCTAACGCGGGACTATCCCAGTGAGTCCATCCATCCTGATGCCAAGCTACTGACCCACCGAGCCCCGGTTGTTTCACCCAGACCGCTTCGTTAAACGGTGTGAAGTCAGATCCGTTAATGGTTTCGGCCACTCGAAGTAGTTCTGGGTGCCCATACAAACGCAGACATGCGTCGGAGAATTGCAACGAGCCAAGAAACAACTGGACGACATGCTCGGGAGCTTCCGCCGGTGGCAACGGTTCGTTCATTTTGGCTTCGTGACGTCCGTATGCCGTGTCGGTTCCGCCCAAAGGATCAGACAGAGGTCGGACCCAACTGATATTTCTTCCTTCGAGCCCAACCCCTAAAGCGGGGTTGCCGTGTTTGTCTATTTCGGCGTCCTTAGCTACAGGGGACCGATCGAGCATGTCCGCCACGTCACGCTCAATCTCATCAAGTTCTTGTTGCCCGATGACTCCAGTGAACACGTAGAAGCCGTGCCGGCTATAGGAATCAACGATGTCAGGGTGAAGGCGTCCGTTTGCGTCGAAACGAATCGGACCCCGGTTGTCGAGGTCAAGGGCTCGAAGGGTGCCGTTTCTCCGATAGTCGACCATCTGGTCCTCGTCGGCCCCGTAGTCAACGATCGGCACTTCAACCAATGGAAGGTTTACAGCCACTATCTCCCCCTAGTCGGTCCGCCTGTTGTATCGGCCCTTCCAGTACAGCATGTCAAGCAAGGTGAAGGTGGAGCAGGACGTAGTGATGTACGGTCCGAGTATGCGGCTGGTCGAGCACTACATCGGTGGATTACTGAAGTACGCCGAATTCAGGGGTCGAGCTAGCCGAGCCGAATATTGGTGGTTCACCCTTGGGCATACGATGCTGGCAGCCGTCTTTTGGACGCTTGGCCGATTGGGTGGGCCAGTGGGTATCTTTGCCTTCCTCTACTTGCTTGTCGTTCTGATACCTAACCTTTCGATTACGGTCCGAAGACTGCACGACACGAATCGCAGTAGTTGGTGGCTTCCACTGGGTCTCATTCCGACACCGCTTGTTTTTGTCATCCTGTTTTTTATGTGTCAGCGAGGACATGTGGAAGAAAATCGCTACGGACCTCCTGTCCTCGACCAAAGCGCCAGCGGATGATTTCAGTCATTAAGTCAAGGACTCACCTAGTCGTCGAATAAAGACAGTAACTTTGGTGGGGTGCCGGAGTTCCTTTACAGCGATCTGCTTCCCACCGGCGATAGCGACGTCGTCTATCGCAAGGTCACAGACGAGTACGTCTCAACCTTTGAGGCCGGAGGGCGACAATTTCTAAAAGTCGAAGCGGAGGGTCTACGTCTACTGACCGCTGAGGCCATGCGAGACATCGCTCACTTATTGCGACCCGGGCACCTCGCTCAACTAGCGCAAATCCTTGAGGACCCCGAAGCTTCCGCCAACGACCGTTTCGTAGCAGTCGAGTTGTTGAAAAACGCAAATATTGCGGCGGGCGGCGTTTTACCCGGTTGTCAAGATACGGGAACCGCGATCATCTGGGGGACGAAAGGCGAGCGGGTCATTACCGACGTCGACGACGCGGAAGTATTCAGCCGCGGTGTGTTCGACACGTACCAGACGTCGAACCTTCGCTATTCACAGTTAGCGCCGCTAACAATGTTCGACGAGCAAAACACCGGTAATAACTTGCCGGCGCAGATCGAGATTTATTCGGCACCAGGTGACGAATACAAGCTTGTTTTTATGGCTAAAGGCGGTGGCTCCGCGAACAAAAGCTTCTTGTTTCAGGAAACAAAAGCTCTGCTCAACCCGGCAAATCTGACCAAGTTTCTTGACGAGAAGTTGCGAACACTTGGTACCGCTGCCTGCCCCCCGTATCACCTGGCGGTCGTCATTGGCGGAACCTCGGCTGAGCATGCGTTGAAGACCGCGAAATACGCCTCAGCCAAGTATCTAGACGCCCTGCCTACTACCGGTAGCGAAACAGGTCACGGCTTTCGAGATCTGGAATGGGAAGAACGAATCCTCGAATTAACGCGCCAGTTCGGGATAGGTGCTCAGTTTGGAGGTAAATACTTCTGCCATGACGTACGAGTGGTGAGACTGCCAAGGCATGGCGCGAGCTGCCCAGTCGCAATAGCTGTCTCATGTTCCGCTGATCGTCAAGCATTGGCAAAAATTACGGCCGACGGCATATTTCTTGAACAACTCGAAGAAGACCCCGCCAAATATCTGCCCGAAACGCAGGACGCCGATCTATCCGATGGAGTTGTCGCTATCGATTTGGATCGCCCTATGAGCGAAATTCGAGAGGAACTATCGAAATATCCCGTAAAAACGAGGCTTTCGTTGAGCGGGACATTGGTTGTGGCTCGCGATATCGCCCATGCGAAGATCCAGGAGCGACTTGATGCGGGCGAGGCGATTCCGGAGTATCTCAAGGAATATCCCGTCTACTACGCAGGTCCAGCAAAGACTCCCGAGGGCTACGCATCAGGCTCTTTTGGGCCCACTACAGCAGGACGAATGGACAGCTACGTAGAGTCATTCCAAGCAGCGGGTGGAAGTTTGGTGATGCTCGCAAAAGGTAACAGATCGCCCCAGGTAGCCGAGGCTTGCAGAACGTATGGAGGTTTCTACCTGGGATCGATCGGAGGGCCAGCTGCGAGGCTTGCCAAAGACTCGATCCGAAAGGTCGAGGTCCTCGAATATCCGGAACTCGGGATGGAAGCTGTTTGGAAGATCGAGGTGGAAAACTTTCCAGCCTTCATAGTCATTGATGACAAAGGCAACGACTTCTTCACTGAAGTATCCACACCGGTATCAATTAACTAGTTGTCGGAGATTTCCCCGAGACCGAATCTTTACTCAGCCCAGGAATACCACCCAAACTGAAAATGCGATCCCTGCTAATGCCAGAACAACCATGGTGGCGATGCTGGACCTCGGTAAACGACCGTCGCTGTCGCTTGGTAACCGTCGCCGCACTATTTGAAGAAGGCGGTCGGCCCAGGCGACGTCTCTGCTGAGAACACCGAGACCGATGGCGACAACCAACAGACCGGGCCCCGGTAGCGGCATCAAAATAACGCCAAGAACTGTTATCAACGATCCCGAAGCGATGCGGAAGAGACGGGTGATGACACCCCGGCGAGCTTCTTCCCGAGTTTCTTCGCGATATCCGGTCTCGAATTCTGCTTCAATCGCCGCTTCTTCGAAACGGTTTTCTTCTTCACTCACCCAGGTGTCCCTTTCCCTTAAGGATCGTCGAAACGTGTTGAGTGGTTCTAGTCTGGCGCGTGTAATGCCCGCTGTGTGGGCGGAGCGAGGAAAAGGGCGGGTGGTTTTATGGCAACGTGGCATGTAGGTGACGTGCCTGTCACGAAGGTGTTGGAGATCGAAAAGCACTGGCCCTTCTCGGCTCTGCTTCCAGGCGCCGAAGACGTGATTGACGAACTGGCGTGGCTCCGGCCCGACTTCGTCACTGATGAAGGTCGAATGAAGCTCTCGATCCATGCTCTTGTTCTGGAGTCGCAAGGATCGACGATCATTGTTGACACGTGCTGCGGTAACGACAAGCACCGGCCGGGCGCCCTTCCGTTCGATGGGTTACAGACCGACTTCATTGGGGAGCTTGAACGCGCGGGCTATAGGCCCGAAGACATTGACGTCGTTTTGAGTACTCACCTGCACGTAGATCACGTTGGCTGGAATACCCGCCTGGTAGAAGGTGCTTGGGTTCCGACCTTTCCGAATGCTGAATACCTTTTTGTTCAAAGTGAGTTCGACCATTGGCTAAACGAACCGCAGCACTACGGCCCGGTTTTCGACGATTCGGTGCAGCCGATAGTTGATGCGGGTATGGCCACGATGGTTGCGGTCGACCATCGACTCAGCAGCGAGGTGACTTTGGAATCAACTCCCGGGCACACACCCGGTCACGTGAGCGTCGCTATCGAATCTGCAGGTCAATCGGCTCTTATCACGGGCGATATGACGCACCACCCCGTTCAGTTCGCCAAACCTGATCTTGCCTCAAGCGCGGATTGGCGTCAGGACATGTCTACCGCTACACGTCACGAGGCGTATCAACGATGGAGCGATGGCAGGCTGGTGATCGGTACGCACTTCGCGGGTCGCACCGCTGGTCGGATCATTCCTGAGGGGGACGCTTGGAGGTTCGACGTTCCCTAAGTGTGTCAACCGCCCGCAGGGATAGTGATACGGCCACTGCAGCTATCACAGCGAGGTGAATCTGCGGGGCCATGACCAGGGTGCAAATTAGTGTGCCGATGCCTAACAGCCCGTTCCGACGTGACGTCTTCAGCGACTGAAGCAATGCGCCGAAGTTGAACAGTGGCAAAACCGCAATGATTACTGTGGCCGCTAGGACCGATTTGGGTAGTGCCTCTAACACTCCAGCTACGGGAAGAAACGCCAACACCAGAAGGCCAACGAAAACCCCGACCCAGCGAGTTTCACCGCCAGACAGGCGGTTTAGGGAACTTCGGGAAAAGCTACCGCCGACCGGGAACGCGCCGAACAAACCCGAAGCCAGGTTCGCGATCCCTTGACCGGATAATTCACGGTCGGCGTTCCATCGCTCACCGTCTTGTTCCGCGAAGCGGCGGGCGATAGAGGACGGTTCAGCGAACTGGACGAAGGAAATCACGAGAGCGCTGAGAAAGATAGACCCGATGGAACCCCAAGGCAGATCCAGTTTTATTGCAGGCAATGTGTTCGGAATCGATCCCACGAGTGCCGCTGGATACAAACTCGAGCGACCGATCAGAACACCTACCACTACCGCGATGAGTACACCTGGGAACCGACGACCGAAACGGCGGCGACCAAGCAGAACCAAAACCACTGTGCCGCCCGCCAGCGCTATAGCGAACGGTTCCCAAGTTTGAACAGCCTGAATAGCTCTGACCGCTCTGATGAGCACCTCCCCGTCCGATTGGGCCCCAAGAGCGGAGGGCAATTGGGACGCTGTAATCAGTAGCGCTGCCCCGCTGGTAAATCCGGCGACTATTGGGGGGGTCATGAGGAACGCGATTCGGCCCCAACGAACAGCACCGAAAATGATTTGAAAACAGCCCAGCATTGTCGCCATGAGAGCGCCGAGCGCTACGTATTCGGCTGTCCCTGGAGTTTCAACGGTTGACAATGCACCGAAAGTGACGATCGCAGTCAGAGCGACAGGCCCGGTCTGCAAAAAACGTGACGACCCAAATGGGGCAGCGATTATTGGAGGAATTGAAGCCGCAATTAACCCAACGTGTGCAGGCATTCCAGCTAACTCTGCATAAGCCAAGCATTGTGGAATCAATAGAAGAGCTACCGCGATAGCTGCCGTCGCGTCACCGAACTGTGGTTTGGCCATCATCGGCCGAAGCGGCGACTGACCCGAACCTTTAGTCATCAATCCGTATCTCGCATAATTCTCAGACCAGGAGGTTGAGGCGAAGCACAGCAATGCTGTCGGGGTCAACGTGTAACTCGTCGACCACGAATGCTTCGACTCCTCCATGAGTTTTGTCGATGTCATCCAACGTGCGCGCCATTGCAATTCGCGGGGCAGATAGAGCCGGTCGAATAGCGTCGATGTTGACGCCGGCCGCTTCCAGGCTGGGTTTAAGCTCTTCAATGCGGCGCTCGGACCTCAAAACATTCGTCAGCTCGTAGTCATCAAGGACAAACTCGCGTTCAACCCCGCATAGCTCCAAAATCAGGGCCGCAGCGATGCCCGTTCGATCTTTGCCGGCCGTGCAATGAAAGAGCAAAGGCCAACAATCTAGGTCCGCAGTCAACTCAAGGAAGCTCGCAAATTGAAACCCCGAATCCGACAACATGTCTAAATAGCTGTCGACCACATCATCAACCGTCACAGAGGTGATCTCTCCTGAACGGATCCTGTCCACAAATTCTTGTTGTTGAGCGATTTCATCACCAATTGGCAAGGGCGCGTGAGTTGTGACCGTTGACCAAAGACGGGAGACATCCCGAGAGGCCTCCGCAGAGGTCCGGAAGTCGATGACCGTGCGAATTCCGTAACCGGCTAACTCTTCTTGGTCGTCGTCAGTCAACTGACTGAGGCGATCTGATCGAAAGATGGCGTTCGTACGAACGCGACGGTCTTGGGTCGCTGGATAGCCACCGATGTCGCGACAATTCATAGCCCCTGTCAACGGCACTACTGCCGCATCGCGATTCACGATTGTGGACGCGGTTCTCGAGGGAGGCCGAGAATTCTCTCGCCGATGATGTTCCGAAGGATTTGGGTGGTGCCGCCCATGATCGTGTACGCGGGCGCATACACCACGTTGCGTGAAACTCTGTTCGCCAACATGGTTTCAGCTCCGGTGACGAGACCGACGAAATTCGTAACTTCTTGTTCGAATTCGGTGCACCAGGTCTTCGTCACAGCCGAATACTGAGGAAATGGCGTCTGTCGCAGCACATTGCGGAGGACCATGTCGCGGCCAATTTGGTAGCCGGTTTCGATTTGAGCGATTTGTTGTCGAATCAGCGGATCGGTCCAGTCAGCTGATTCTTTTATGTCGAGGTAGAGACGTTGGTTCGATGCGAGTCGGTCAATGCCGCCCCGTTCGTGTTCCAGCTGACGCATAGTCTGACCGAAGCTGTTGTTTAACTCGCCCACTAAGTTCTCTTCGGGGACCATGACGTCATCGAAGAAAACTTCATTGAAATGAGCGTCACCTGAAGCGTCCTTAATGGGTTTGATCTGAATGCCCGGAGACTTCATATCGACAATGAATTCGCTCATGCCCTTGTGGGGTGCCGCATCGAGATCTGTGCGACAGATCAAATAACACCAGTCGGCTGTTTGAGCCCCGCTTGTCCAAATCTTTTGGCCATTAACTATCCACCGATCGCCATCCTTGACTGCACTGGTGCTGATACCAGCAACGTTTGATCCCGCATCCGGTTCTGACATCCCAATGCACCACTTTGAGCGACCCTTCCTCATATCGGGCAAGAAACGTTGTTGTTGGTATTCGGTGCCGTAGTTGAGGAGTACGGGTCCGATTTGTCGGTCAGGGAAAAATGACCCGGCCATCGGTGCTCGACCTAATAGAAGTTGTTCGGTTACGACGAAACGCTCAATTTCGGGCCGCCCATCGCCGCCCTTCTCGATAGGCCATGTCATGCCGATCCAACCCCTGTTGGCAAGCCTGCGAGTGAATTCGTCGCTATAACCGACTAACCAACCGTCGTCGGTGTTGAACAAATCGGAGGTTGCTTCGGCTACCCATTCGCGGGCCTCAGCCGCCAATTCATCGAGTTCAGTTGGCCACGTGTAATCCATCGCCTTCTGAGCGTAGCGAGGCGGTTCAACATCTACCCGTTCTGAACGAGTTCTGAGCTGTAGCCTCGCCCAAATGCGAGCAGTAGTGATCCCCGAATACGGCGACGTCAACGTTTTGGAATTGAAAGAGCTTCCGGATCCTGAACCCGGCCCAGATCAGGTTTTGGTCGAAGTTGTGGCCTCCGCAATGAACCGCGCCGATCTTTTGCAACGGATGGGTCAGTACCCAGCTCCGGGACCGAAACCTCTACATGAGATACCTGGTTTGGAGTTTTCCGGACGCGTTGGCTCCATTGGCGCGGAGGTGCAGCGGTGGTCTATCGGCGATGAGGTCATGGGCATAGTGGCCGGAGGCGGAATGGCCGGGAAGGTCGTGACTCACGAACGCATGCTTCAAGCAGTGCCCCAAAATGTTGATCTTGCCGACGCGGCCGCCATTCCGGAGGTATTCATGACCGCCCACGACGCCCTTGTCACTCAAGGAAACTTGACCTCCGGTGGTCGGGCGCTTGTTCACGCCGGCGCGTCGGGTGTAGGTACAGCGTCAATTCAGATTGCTAACGCCATCGGAGCCCGGATCGCGGTCACATGTTCCACCAACAAAGTTGATTCTTGTCGCGAACTCGGCGCCGACCTGATCGTGGATTACACCAAAAGTGATTTCGTCGAGGAAGTTGAGCTGTGGACTCAGGGCCAAGGAGTGGACGTTGTGCTCGACGTAATCGGCGGAGACTATTTAGGCAAAAATCTCCAATGTCTCAAAACTCAAGGGCGAATCATTCAGGTTGGTGTGATGGGCGGCCCGGCGACGTCGTTTGCTCTCGGTGCCCTACTTCCCAAACGAGCGTCGTTAATTGGAACCGTGCTGCGTTCAAGGCCAATCGAACAAAAAATTGAAGCCAATCAGCGTTTCGTAGCGGAGTTATTGCCGCTATTCGACGAAGGTACGTTGAAGCCCGTCATCGATTCGAGATACCGACTCGAGGATATTGCTGACGCACACCTCTACATGGAGAGCAACGCCAACGTGGGGAAGATCCTCATTGATATCTAGCCGGAGTATTCACTGCCGGTATGGGTCTGTCAGCGATTGGAGATTGGTACGTAGTCTCGCTCGTCGGGACCGGTGTACTTCTGACGTGGCCGATAGATTTTCTGTTCAGGGTCGTCGAGCATCTCTTGCCAATGCGCAAGCCATCCCGGAGTACGTCCGATGGCGAACAAGACCGTGAACATATCCATGGGAAAGCCCATCGCCTCGTAAATCAATCCCGAGTAGAAGTCCACATTGGGATAAAGATTGCGGTCAATGAAGTACGGGTCACTTAGGGCGACGTCTTCGAGTTTCATCGCAATATCTAGCAAGGGGTTCATCCCGGTCACTTTGAAAACGTCGTCTGCGGTTTGTTTAATGATCGTCGCCCTAGGGTCATAACTTTTGTATACGCGGTGACCAAACCCTTGCAGCAGGGTCTCTCCGGACTTCACTTTTTCGACATACCCCGCGACGTTGTCGAAACTTCCAATTTCATGCAACATGTGGATAACGGCCTCGTTTGCGCCGCCATGTAGTGGGCCGTAGAGGCCGCATGTCGCGGCCGCGACTGCGGAAAACGGGTCAGCGTTGCTAGATCCAACGGTGCGCATAGTGGTTGTAGAACAATTTTGCTCGTGATCAGCGTGAAGGATCAACAACACGTCGAGCGCTCTTGTCAGAACCGGGTCCGGTTCATAAACCGGATCGGCGACGTTCCACATCATTCGGAGAAAGTTGCCGGTATAGCCCAAGTGATTGACGGGATACTCGTATGGAAGACCTAGCCGATTCTTGTAGGCAAACGCAGCCATCGTCGGCATTTTTGCGATGAGACGAATTGTTTGAATCAACCGGTTATGAGGGTCATTTATCTCTTTGGCCTCGGGATAGAACGTGGACAATGCAGCCACAGTCGATACCAAGGTGCCCATCGGATGCGCGTCGTAACGGAATCCCTGCATAAAGCGAGCGATGTTTTCATGAACGTAGGTGTGGAACGTGATGTGGTGCACCCACTCCTCAGCCTGCGCTTCAGTAGGGAGCTCCCCATAGAGCAAGAGGTAGCACACCTCCAGAAAATTTGACTTCTCTGCAAGCTGTTCGATTGGATAGCCGCGGTAGCGGAGAATCCCGTTCCCGCCATCGATATAGGTGATTTGACTGTCGCAGTTCGCCGTCGACATGTAGGAAGGGTCGTAAAACCACATCCCTTTGTCGAGCTCGCGCAGCGCAGCCGATGAGATCGTCCCGTCCACAATCGGGACCGTGACGCTTTCTCCGCTGCGGTTGTCTGTAATTGTGAAGGACTCTTCGGACACGCTTTTCCTCTACTTCGCTACGTCGCAGTTTTCCACATAGGGGTCCAACCCTCAGGTGCGTCGTTGCACTGTTCGACTATCCCCCGCTCCGGACCGTACCTCAACTTGAGGCTCCTCGGCCATTTGAGAGGCCCTGATATGCGTCCGTGGAACTCGATGTATCCATTTAGACCAATCCCCAAAGGCGCCTATTGCAGACCTAGACGTATCAAAGGGGGGAGTTGTCGTGCCGTCGTTTCGGGAGTTTTTCGCGTTTTGAACTGAACAAGTCGATCAGGTCGACTAGTTCTTTGCGAGTGTCCTCAGGGTCGATGACGGCGTCCACGAAACCTCGTTCGGCTCCCACGTAGGGATTGAGATAGGTCTCTTCGTAGTCCGCGATCCAGGTCGCGACGTCTTCTTCTGAGGCTCCGCGTTGCAGAATTTGTGCGGCTTGTGTGGCGCCCATGACCGCGATTTCGGCGGATGGCCAAGCCAGATATGCATCGTTACCCATTGTCTTAGAGTCCATGACGATGAAGGCACCGCCATATGATTTCCTGAGCACAACTGAGATTCGCGGAACTGTTGCTCTCGCGTAAGCGAAGGCCATCTGCGCCCCGTGGCGAATCATCCCTCTCCATTCGAGATCTTTGCCCGGATAGAAACCTGGTGTATCTACGAACGTGATCAACGGCAGGTTGAATGCGTCACACATCGAGACAAATCGCGCGCCCTTCTGGGAGGCGGGTATGTCGAGGGTTCCCGCCATCGCTAACGGCTGGTTTGCGATGATGCCGACTGGTCTACCTCCCATACATGCGAAACCGGTGACAAGGTTTTGTGCCCAGCCGCTGCGGAGCTCTAAAAAATCGTCGTCGTCTACGACCAAGCGGATGACATCGCGGACATCGTAGGAGCCGGTAGGAGTGTCGGGAAGCAAATCTCCGGCTTCGGGAGTAGGCCGGTCAACAGGGTCAGATGTGGCATGAAATGGGGGCTCATCGCGATTGTGATCGGGCATGAATCGAAGAACGTCACTGAGGGTCGGGAGGACGTCATCATGAGCAACAACAATGCTGGCGGCGCCGGTGTCTCGGAAGTGAACTGACGCGCCGCCTAATTCTTCAACATCCACCTCGACACCAGTCATTTGTTGAACTGGAACGGGGCCACTGACGAATGCGTAGGCGTCCTCTGCCATCACCACTACATCCGCGAGACCTATTAGCAGTGCTGTGCCTGAAACAGCGGGCCCGGTGACTCCTGCCAAGATAGGTACTACGCCGGAAGCTTTAGCAAGGACACGGGCGGTGCGACCCCAGCCGTCCAGAGCGGCGACCCCATGATGCGCATCTGCTCCTGAAGATGCCAAAAGCAGGACAATAGGCATTTGTTTTTCTATGGCCATGAGGGCGGCGGCGGTCATTGTGTCGCCGTCCTCGGGACTTAGAGCACCTCGATGTTCGGGGTCTTCGGCCTGGATCAACATGACGGAACGGCCATCGAGATGGTGGACGCCTGCTAGCGCGTGCGCGGGAGTTCCTTCACGCAGTCGTAGGGGTGTGGGAGTCGTCACGGCACTGAGCGTAGGCGCGTTGTGTCCTGGAGTAGTGCTGAACGACTCCAAGATGGTTAGACCGCGGTAAGCCCATCGATGGTCGGCGCTAGTTTCCGCACTACTTGTCTCAGTGCATCGCGTGTTGCGGAGGCTGGTGCCGAAAGCATCCCCCGTCGACGGACAGCCAAACCGACCCGTCGCGGGGGCATTTCTTGCAGTGACAGGACTGCCCAACCTCCGCGACCGACCCACGATGGGATCGCGGTTACAGGCACAATCGCCGGAGCGTAGCCCTGAAAAGCCAAGGTGGCGGCGAGTCGGATACCGTCAAGCTCAGCGACGGTCTGTAGTTGGATCTTTTCGCGTCGGGCTGCTTCATCGATCAGCATTCGCAAGTTTGAGCCGGGCGGGCTCAGTAGGAGTTTGTGTTCTGCGAGTTCTCCTATGTCAATCGGTCGGTCACCGTCAGCTGAGAGTGTGTGCCCCTCCGGCGCTATAACGACGAGTTTCTCTTCGAACATTGGACTCGTGAAAAGTTCGTCATGTTGTAGAGGCGTGTTGATGATGGCGAGGTCGAGATCACCGTGCTCGAGCATCGGAATGAGAGCGCTGGTAGTCGCGTCGATCACGGTGGTGGCAACATCGGGGAAACTACGACTCAGCTCGTCCAAAAGAGGGGGGAGTAACCAGCGTCCAGTAGTGCCGATAATCCCGATGCGCACGCGTCCCGTAACTCGGGAGGTCATCGACGCGACGTCGTCGCGGAGCGCCGCCAGCTCAGTATTGATTCGACGCGCTCGGGTCAACACAACTTGACCCTCGGCGGTGAGTTCTCCTGCGCTTCTGTCGACCAAGAGTGCACCCAGATCGTCTTCAAGACGGGCTATGTGTGTCGAGATGTTGGATTGGACTGTGTCGAGGGCGCGGGCAGCAGCCGAAAAGCGACCGTGTTCTGCTACAGCCGTGAGCGCGTCAAGCTGTTTGAGTTCCATCAGAACAGGGTACTCGAATGGGGCGATCCATCTATTAAATAGATCAAAACTATCTACGACTTCGACTTGATGAATGACCAATGGGTAACTAAGTTAGTTGATGTCGGGAACAAACGGCTTCCCCCGAGTCGCTCGACAACATATCAACCGCCTATAGGGTGCCCCCCGACATGGCGGTCAGCCGAGGCGGAGCACCCTTCCTGCTAACGGCTCTCGAAACCGGCCCGCCCCCCGGGCCGGTTTCTGCTTTTGACCAGGGGCAAACGAGGTCCATTCCCTAACGGCTTGACCGCGAATCCGTGAAGCTGCTCAATTATCAAACGCTTCTCAAAAAGAAGCCCTGATGATGTTCAAAGCTGATCCAGCTCGGAACCATTCGATTTGCTCTTCGCTAAAAGAGTGGTTCGTTGCGAACGACCACGAGCTGCCATTCGGCTGGGTAACTTCAACTTCCACTTCCTTACCCGGCGCGAGATTGCTTAGAGAACGAACGGCAATACGATCATCTTGTCCGATCTGTTCATAATCAGCGGGGTCAGCAAATGTGAGAGGGAGCATTCCCTGTTTCTTCAGATTTGTCTCATGAATACGCGCAAATGAACGCGCAATCGCTACAAGTCCGCCGCGGAACCGAGGCTCCATTGCTGCGTGTTCCCGACTCGAACCTTCGCCCATGTTTTCGTCGCCAATGACGACCCAACCTTGACCGGCTTCGTGATACGACCGGGCGATCTCGGGAAAGGCTTCAGTTTCGCCAGTGAGTTGATTTTTTCCGTACCCGACTTCATAGCCGTCGTACGCATTAACCGCGCCTAGATACAGATTGCCGGAGATGTTCTCCAAGTGACCTCGATATTTCAGCCAAGGTCCCGCCATGGAAATGTGATCTGTCGTGAATTTGCCTCGCGCCTTTACCAACACCGGGAGATCTTCATAATCAGAACCGTCCCAAGGTGCGAACGGTTCGAGTAGCTGAAGTCGATCCGATGTCGGGGACACCTTCACCTCAACGCTCGAACCATCTGCCGGAGGACCGACGAAAGTGTCCCGACCCGGATCAAAACCTTGCGGAGGTAACTCGATGCCCACCGGCACCGATAGAGCGACCTCTTCTCCTAGGTCGTTGGTAAGAGTGTCCCTTAAGGGGTCGAAGTTGACGTCCCCCGCCAAGGCAAGCGCTATCACCGTTTCAGGCGAAGTGACAAACGCGAGGGTGGCCGCGTCACCATCATTTCGCTTGGGGAAGTTGCGATTGTACGACGTGACGATGACGTTGGCCTTTCCTGGCGTGTGGCCAGATTCGGCGCTTCTGTCCCACTGCCCAATGCAGGGGCCGCAGGCATTAGCTAGCACGGTGGCCCCCAAAGCTTCGAAATCTGCCAGAAGTCCATCGCGTTCGATTGTGGCGCGGATCTGTTCCGATCCCGGGGTGACCAAAAGTTTTGATTTTGCAGTCAGTCCGTGAGAAGCCGCCTCACGAGCAATGCTCGCAGCGCGGGTGATGTCTTCGTAACTGGAATTTGTGCATGACCCGATGAGAGCAGCGCTAATGCGGGTCGGCCAACCATTCTCGATCGCTTCGTCGCCGAGAGCCCCGACTTCTCGAGCCAAATCGGGAGTGTGCGGTCCGTTGATGTGAGGACCAAGAGTGGACAAATCAATCTCAATAAGCTCGTCGTAGAACGCGCCAGGATCCTCCAACACGCCCTGGTCTGCTCGCAGGTGCTCGGCAACTTGGTCGGCCGCATCGGAGACGTTTTCGCGTCCGGTGGATTTGAGATAACGACCCATGGCTTCGTCGTATCCGAAGAGTGAAGTAGTGGCGCCGATTTCTGCTCCCATGTTGCATATGGTTGCCTTTCCCGTGCAACTCAATGACTCGGCCCCAGAACCGAAGTATTCAACAATTGCTCCGGTTCCTCCGTCCACCGTGAGGATCTCAGCGACCTTCAAGATGATGTCTTTCGGCGCGCTCCAACCAGAAAGTTCCCCGGTCAACTTCACGCCGATTGCCTTAGGCCAACGAACGTTCCAGGCGAATCCAGTCATCACGTCAACGGCATCGGCGCCACCTACACCGACAGCGACCATCCCTAAGCCGCCGGCATTAGGTGTGTGACTATCGGTCCCAATCATCATCCCGCCGGGAAACGCGTACTGTTCGAGAACAACCTGATGGATGATGCCGCTTCCTGGCGTCCAAAAACCAGCCCCAAACTTGGCGCACACGCTTTCCAGAAAGTCGTAGACCTCTTCGTTGTTTTCATTCGCTGTGAGAAGATCAGTTTTGCCGTCGTCGCGAGCTTGAATGAGATGATCGCAGTGGGTGGTTGTAGGTACTGCGACTTCAGTGAGTCCCGCTGTCATGAACTGGAGCCAAGCCATTTGCGCGGTCGCGTCCTGCATCGCGACGCGGTCTGGACGTAGATCCACATAACTGACGCCGCGTTCCAATTCTTGATCAGTTGACGCGAGGTGATTGATCAATATCTTTTCGGCAAGAGTTAAAGGTCGACCCAGTTTTTCGCGTCCCATCGCTGTGTTCTCAGCAAGATTGGCGTAAACGCTCTCAATCAGCTCTATGGGTGTTTTCGCGGCAACTGGCATTTGGGCTCCCTCTGTAAGCATGCATTGCGGGTGCACTAATAACAATATGCCCTTGGCGGCATTTCATCACCGGCGTTGAAACCTTAAAGGTAAGGCCAGCGACGGTTGGTATCAGCTTGCTCGCCCTGATTTTCGGTTAAGACCCAGCGGCGACGCCATGGAGCTGTGTTGGGGCCCTGAAGCCCTGGACTATCTTCGGCGTGCGCTCTTTGGCGGGCTGCAAACCAATTACCGGTAGCGGTCTCATCGGCCAGCGACTCAACCGCGGCTTGCAGCTTTCGAGTGAACCTTCGATTGTTATCTTCTTCAGCAAATTCAAGGGGGCGCCCGAAATTCACGATCGCCTTGGACCTCTTAGGCCAATTTCGGCCTTTACGTAAAATGTCGAAAGTGCCTCGGATGTGCACGGGCACCACAGGTACTCCAGCTTGCTTCGCCAAGAAGGCGGCACCGGGGCGGAACTCCTGACCCCATCCGTCGGGCGAACGTCCACCCTCGGGATAGATCACCATGCTCCAACCACTCCGGAGTAGGTCCACCGCCTTATCGATGGTGTTGCGGTTTATCGAAGTGCGTTCGATGGGAATAGCCCCAATGAACAACGACGAGAGAACCGCAGCGAAGCGATTACCGAAGAAGTAGTCAGCAGCTGCCCCCACAAAGGCTTTATGTTTCCAAGGCGCCGGCATTGATGTCAACATCAACAACGTGTCCGCATGACTTTGGTGATTCGCTGCAAAGATTGCGGGACCGTCGAGATCGTGGAGACGGTCTAAACCTCGTATCGTCGGGTTGGCGTAGTACCCGATAACTGCCGTTCCAACAGTGGCGAGCGCTAACCGGCGAGTGACTCTGGAGGCATACCGTCGTGCCCAGTCGGTCTCGTAGTTCGCGCCGGTGTTGGGGGGAAGCGGTATTTCTCCCTCAGGCGTTTCGGCGGCCTTTAAAGGAAATTCAACCTTACGTACTACGCGAGACAATGACGCTTTGGCGCGTCGATTAGTCAGATGACTGATCGCAGGTCGGCGGTTCGGATCCGTCATCGTCGTTCCGAACTACACCACATCAGCCATGAGGACCGGCGGATTGTGAATATGGGTGAGAGTCGGATCGCGACCAACAACATCGGTTGCCATCTCAAGAGCGTCGCGCATAGTGGTGGCTGAGCGAAAGCCCATACGTTTGACTGCTCGCTGATCTCCTCCCACGACGATCACCTGGCCAACGTGTTCGAGTGCATGAGAGCACCAATACCACATATAGAAGGGATGCACACCGTGGTAGGCGTACGACGTCCGATAGAGATGTCGATACCACTCATCCTCAGCGTAACGTTTCTCATATTTCTTCTCGACTTCCTCCGGATCGGTGCTGTCGGCCAGCACCTCTTCGAAGAAATCTATGTAGCTCGGATGGTGGACCGGATGAAACTCCCACGGCGTGGGGTGACTCATTATCACCACCCCACCTTCGCGCACTAATGGCTTGCCCCTATAAAGGTTAAAGAAATAGCCCAACCCGAGACAAGCAACCAGAATCGGGTTCATTATCGAATTGACGTTATACGGGCCGAGATAGGGAAGGCCCATCGAAAGAATGTCGGTCTGACCCTCAACTCGGACGAGGTGTTGCTTGTACACATTCTCGGTGGTGATTTCATGTACCGCTTCGACTTCACCTGCCTGAATTGACGTCAGACCAAACGGCGCGCGAATGCCTTGGAAGATTGAACGCGCGGAGCGTCGAGGAATTTTGTCCAAAACCTTCTTTGTGCCCAGAAGCATCACTCGGTCCTTGGAGGACATCTCCCATTCGCGTTTTTGCAGAAAATCCCATGGAGAAGGAAAGGTGTCGTTGTTGAGGGTTGTTTCAATCTGAAAGATTTTGATGTCCGAGTCTCGAATCAGCCGCCCTTGCCGCCAATTCTTTGTGTGAAGTTCGCTGTTCTCTTGGTCCATGAACGACTTCGAACGACGCATGGTGTCGACGTTGTGGTGATGTCGCAGTGCGGTGTAACCCGATAAGCCAGTCGCGACGCTTTTGTGTCCGCCGTCCATTGAGACCAGGTTGATGTTGACATAGACGATGAGGTCGGATTCAACAGCTCGCGTTGAGATGACGACCTCTTCGCCGTGATCGGTTTCACCTAAATGGGTCAAACCTTCGGGATCTTCAGCGTCGAAATTGTACAACTGTCCATTCGGAGCAAAGGCGTCGTAGACGCGGTCTCCGACCGCGTGGCGCAATTCTGTTTCGGTCATTCTGCGGTGAAGCGCGAGCGCAGCAATGAGATGCACATCGTCAACGCCGGAGGCGGCAGCGACGTCAAGTACTTGTTCGATGATGCGCCCGCGAATGTCTGGAGCTTGCATCTGTGGCAGCGGCAGGGAAATGTCATCGAAAGCGATGGTCAATTTCATTCCGGGTGTGAGGAGCGCCTCCAAGGGAGGTGAATCACCCACTGGATTAGCGAGGGCGTGCCGAATAGCACTGTCGACGTCTTCGATCGGGTCGATGGGTTCATTGGGATAAACGACGCGGCTTCCTGTAGGTAGCTTCTCAAATCGGAAACCCTCGCCGTGATGAAAGACGATCGGAGGAGTGGTTCGGTCGACGTCGAGGACGAGACCGCGACGGGCCGTCACGAGTGGGCTCCTTGGTACGTCGGTCTGATTCGTGGCCTTTGACCCATTGGCAACAGCGGTTTGGGAGCGCCAGCGGTCTTGGGCCAGTTTTCGGTCAACCAGCCTCTCCGTTCTGCAATAGTTACCAGTCGGGTTTCCGGGTTCACTGCAACGGGATATCCAACGGCTTCCAACATTGGCAGATCCGATGCTGAGTCAGCGTAAGCGACTCCCTGTGCAGGGTCGAGGTCGTTTTGGATAGCCCAGTTCACCATCAACTGAGCGCGTACTTCTCCCGTGGGGGGCACATCTAGCATTTCGCCGGTGAGCTTGCCGTCTTTCCGATCGATGCTTGCAGCAATGATGTGATCGAAGAGGGGACGAAGGGGTTCCACCGCCACATCTAAGGCACCAGTAATCAACACTGTGCGATGGCCCGCAGCTCGATGTGCCCGCACTCGACGTAGCCCTGCCGGGAAAGCTTTGATCAAGATCAACTCGCTCAGCATTTCAGCCGCGTCGGCCTCCAACTCATCGATTGGTGCGCCTTTGTACCGCTGATAGAAATGGCGAAGGAAGTCGGTTCGGTCGCGTTTATCTCGGCGCCACAGGCCAGGGGTTTCGCTCAGAGTCTTGAGGGTAAATTCGACCCGTTTCCTTGTCCCCAGATGGCGAGTGGCGAGCCACGCATAGCTTTCCACCACGTTGCTAGCTATCAACGTGTTTTCTAAATCGAATGCAGCGAAGTGTCGATCCGGATCAAGAACAGCGCCCCGGAGGCGCTCAGATCGGCTTGGACCGGTGCGTTTTTCAGGGGAGGTTTTCACTCGAGCTTGAACGACCACCGTTGGGAGATGTACTTCGGTGATGTAGTGATGCCAATCGATGACGCTTGGGTCGAAGCCAAACTCACTTTGGTCTTTCGACGGTAGGGAGTTCCACAGCGACAAGGTTCGTTCTATCCCGTACAGCGCTTCACACTTGCCATAGGCACCGTAGATCTCTACGTAACCTTTTATTTGGTCAAGATTCTGACGCCGTTCGGCGAATTTGCTCGTGAAGCTATTTTCTCCTCGGATCGGAAGTCTGTTGATCACCTTCGCCGCCAAGTCGAAAGCCTTGACGACGCGGCCGAGCTGTTCTTCGAGGCCGCTAGAGCCCGCGTACTTCCATTCGGTGCTTGCAGTGGGATGCCCGTTCGCGTCGTAGACGGGATGTTCGCGGAACCACTCCATTGTCGTGTTCAGAAGCTTTTTAAATTGGAGGGGGTTAGTTGAACCCGACGCGACCTGGAAAACCTCAGGTTTGGTTTCGGGACCCTTTGCGGCCACCGCGATAATCGCCGCCGCGACCATATCGACAGGAATGACATCGATAATTCCTTCGGGGTAACCCGGAAAAGTGTTCAATTCCCCCTTAGCGAAAGACACGATGAGTGGCTCGGCCATTCGAAAGCCGCGAATCCATCCAGGCGCCGGATCAGTCCAAGCTGATTCGATGATTGAAGGGCGAACAATGCTTACTGGTACGTCGCCGTGAAGTTCAACAAGAGCCGTTTCCCCCAACGCTTTTGAGTAGGTGTACACATCGGGCCAGCCAAGTGAGGTTGCTCTGCTTCGCCCAGCTTCCACCATCTGGTCGTTGACCCAAGCTTCCCGCAGTTGCTCGGTTTTGGCGGCAAGCATGGGTAAACCAGCAGCGCCTAGCTCTTCCCTAGCGCCACGACGGAAAGAAGTGAGCCGCTCGGGTATTCGACTTCTGGCGTCAAGATCCGCCCGGGTTCGTCGAGCGGCGTCAACCTCTGCCCGCCAATCAACATCCACTTGAAAAGGTGTACCCGCGAGAAATTCCTCGTTCGCGGCCCCGCGCCGATTTCCGGCCACGTAGCAAGTCGATACCGCGATCAGGTGCGGCGTAGCAGACGCTTCCTTGAGAAGGTCCAAGACCCGATTGGGTCCCAGCAAGTTGATCTCGATCGAACTATCAAGCGGGCTGTCGAAGCTGACGGTAGCGGCGGAGTGAATGATCACGTCGCACGACACGAAGATTTGCCGGTCGGCTTCACTGAGGTCGAGACCTTCGCTTGATACATCACCGGACACGACAGCGACGCGCCGTTGGCAAATTTCGTCGAATTCGTCGCCCCATTGCGACCGAAGCCTTTCGAAGGCGTCGTTGCGCAAGATTTCCCTCTCGACTCGGCGTTCTGCGCTGTTGCGGCGAGTGGGTCGCACGAGCAGAACCAACTCACAATCAGGCACGGACCTCAGCAGACGCTCGACTAGAGCGGTACCGAGAAACCCTGTACTCCCGGTCACCGCTATTCGTTTGCCCGAAAGGGACTCGGTGATCACGGTTACATTTCTATCAGATAACTTACCAAATGGTAAGTCTAAGACCTGTTTCGCTCTAGAATGGCTCTGTGGCCGCTCAAACTCGCGAACGCATCTTGGACACATCCCTAGCCGCATTCGGGTTGCGGGGATATGACTCCACATCACTCGATGAGTTAGCCGCCGAACTCGGGATCACGAAACAAGCAATCCTGTATCACTTCTCGTCGAAAGAGCATTTGCTGACAGCAACGATTGAGCTAGCTGTTAAAGAACTTGGCTCCGCCCTGGGTGGAGCCTCCAAATCACAGGCTCGAGGGTTTCAACGTATTGAAGATCTAGTGCGCGCCACGTTTTCATTAGCTGCGCGCCGGCCCGAAGTACTCGGACTCGTCCGCTTGGTTTCTAGACAAGGTGGTTCGGCTTCGGGAGCATTGGCGTCCGCGATGAGTGCGATGTTGGGGGACGCGGTGCGATTCGTTGAACGGGAGATGGTCGCGGGCAGATTTAGACGCTTGGAGCCGCGAATGCTTCTGTTAGCCGTTTATTCGGCCGTGATCGGTGTGGCCACCGAACCAGAGGTCATGAGAGCCTTAGGCCTAGAGCCGGATCTCCGTTCGCTGGTGAAAGCCCGCCGAGAAACGATCGAATTCCTTCGCGCTGCTCTGATAGCGGATTAGAGATTTTCAGGTATCTAAGTCCGCGAAGAAGCGAGCACATGGGGCTACCGCTCGACCGCCACAGGAAACGCCGAACTGCATATAGAGGCTGTCAACGGGTGAGAACTTGGACAGGTCCTTACACGCGCGAGCGTCGAGGTCGCCGCAGAACAGCCACAGTTGATCAAGCAGTTTGTCTTGACCGGGCGGCGCTTGGTCAGGCGTCAAGGTCGCGAGGGTCGGCGGGTCCCCGTCGTCATCTAAGACCAGTGTGCAATAGCTGGTTCCCCGGGCCCCGCAACTCGTTCCAAATTGAGCGTAAAGGGACCGACTCGGCGCGATAAGACGCAACTCGCCGCACGCCCGTGAACTTCCCTCAGCGCACAAATTCCACCAACGATCAAGGGCCTCGTTTTCGCCTGGAGGGGGAGTCAGGGGAGTAAGAGCGCCCTCGGGTTGATCGACTCCCAACAACAAAGAACAGTCCATGTTTTCGCGGCCGCCGCAACTAAAAGCGAACTGTTCATAGGCGCTGTCTCGAGGCGCTGAATAAAACAAGTCGTCACAAGACAGGGGATGACCAACGCCGCATGCCTCCCAAAGCGCGTCAAGTAAAGGATCCTCGCCCGGTGCTTCGTCAGTCGGATCAAAGACTGTCGGAGCAACCAACAGGTTTTCCGATACCTGAGGCTGATCGTTCGGCACAGCAGACCCCTGAGGGCTTCGGCCCGGGTCAAACCTGCACAATTCCAGGGCCATATCAACAACAATTTCTTCTTCAGGGTTGAGATCCCGAGTGAGATCCTCCAGATCAAGCCCCCACCCGGTTAACAAGCGATCGCGTACGCAACGCTCCTCCATTTCGTTGAGGTCTCTCGCGATCTGGCCCGTTTCGTCAGTTGCAGATGACCGATACGAACACGAAATAGCGAAAAGGAGCGCCATCAAGAATGGGACACAGCGTTTCATTAGGCCAGCTTGTGCGCGATCGCTCCGACGTCTCGGAGGGCGGAGCCGTCGGCTCCGTCAGTACGAAAGCCAATAGCGGGATTCTCGAGTGCTTCTTCGAGCATTTGTGATAACAGCTCGGCAAAAGAGATTCCTTCTTGAGCCCAGAAATACCAACTCAGTGACCCGGGAATAGTGTTGATTTCATTCACCCACAACCCGTCGGGACTCCACAAGAAATCGATGCGAGCCACCGACCGGACCATAGCTAGGTCGACGACTTGAGAAGCGAGTGTTCGCAGCTGGCCCTCTATTTGGGCTGGGAGATCGGCCGGTAACTCTCGGGGCGCGCTGGCCATCCCCTCCGATCCTCGCAGATACTTGTCGGCATAGCTGTAGATACCGCCGTCTTCGGGGCGCAGGGGCCGTTCGATTGAACTCAGACTCACCTCGGGGTGCGTACGAACTGAGATGTTCAGATCCACCGCGTCACTCAGATAATTCTGAACAACAGCACCATCGCGCAGTAATGGCTGGGTTTTCGTCAACGCCTTGGCCGTCTCAAGATTGTCGACAATCTCAATGCCAATAGATGAACCGCCAAACCGGGGCTTGACAATGAATGGGCCAGCGTCGCTGAGTGAAAGTTCGTTGGTCACAAGGTAAAGCGGCAAGCTGGACAATCCAGCTGCCTCCATCGCCCCCGAGAAAGCCAGCTTGTCCATGCCCAAAGCTGCCCCAGAACGGCTTGGACCTGTGTAACGAACCCCTGCAAGATCAAACATTGCTTGAAGACTTCCGTCTTCGCCCGGTCCGCCATGGCAACACACCACAACGGCGCTGATCTCCATTCGAGTTTGCTTTCCCCGCCTGTTGATTCGATGAAATCCGCCGGTTTCGCCGAGTTGAAGCACAACCGGTTGGGCTGATCTTGGCAGTCCATCCGCAAACTCGTTTGCCTCAACGTCGGCGGGAACTTCGAACCAATGACCGGTTTTCGACCAATACAGGGCAGCGACGTCGTTGCCGGCGTCCGATAAGGCGCGGACCGCTTGCAATCCGGTAAGGATCGAAATGTCGTGTTCAGGAGATGGACTGCCGAAGCAGACCGCAGGACGAGTCATGTTCTGTAGCAAACCGTAGATGCCCCCCGGGGGGATGTCACCTCACCCGTGTCGACCGATGCCACCAACCTCAAGCGTAATGATCAGGTAAATCGTTCTCGTAGAGAACGGCGTCGCCAGGGTCCAAATGCTCCCGAACCCACTGCACTGCTGCCTGACGACTTTTCACGACATGGACCCGAGCGTTGCCATCCCTGGAGCCGTCAACTAGAGCGGATTTGTTCGTCCGTCCAACGATGATCAGGTCGTCAGCCACCAAACTCGCATCAACCCCAAACCTACGGTTTTCTGCCGATTGACGATGTCCCAACTCGACCATGCCTGGAGTCACTACCGCTTTTCGGTGTGCGTCAAGTTCCGCCAAGGTTTTAAGCGCGGCGGCCGCACCAGCAGGATTGCTGTTGTAGGTGTCATCGATGACCGTCACCCCAGATTCGCTCACTAGGACTTGGCGTCGATGTTCGGCTGATGGCAGGTCGGCCAAACGCCGAGCGATAATTTGGTCTGGTATTTCTAGGGTCACCGCGACAGCAACGGCGCACGCGACATTGGTCGGAGCCGCGTCAACGGGCAATCCGACAACAATTTGACGGCCCGACACCGTTACTTCGAGACCCTGGGAGTTTTTGATTACGACAATGTCGGCATCTGGGTCAATTGATGAACACCGCAAAACTTCGATGCCTGAAGCCTCCAAGCGATCGGCTTCACCCGTGAGTCCATAAGCGTCGACGTTCACGATCGCTGTCCTGCTCGTTGCGAAGATTTCGCTTTTCGAAGCGACGATCGTATCGAGATCGCCAAAGCGTTCCAGGTGAACTGGTCCTATGGCGGCCAAGACCGAAATTGACGGTCTAATCCAACCCACTAGATCGGCAATTTCCCCCGGCCCGTAGGCGCCCATCTCGGCAATGAAGACGTCTGTTCCCTGACCAAGGTGTTCGTTTACTGACCGTGAGAGACCAGCGCTGTTGTTGAAGCTCGCCGGACTCGCTACTACGCCAAATGTCTCCGACAGCAGGTGCCTTATGTAGCCCTTGATAGTGGTCTTGCCGTAAGAACCCGTAACAGCGATACGGATGGGATCGACGCGATCGAGGACCTCAGACGCTTCGATCACGTAGCGGCGTGCGAACCTCTTTTCGACTGGCTTCAATATGAGCAACACCCCGTCGACTAACGCAGGCGCTGCGATAGCGAGAATTGCGCAGCCCGCCGGTCCCAAACCCAGTTGGCGAAACAAAAGCGAAATAACCGCGGCAAACACAAGCGAAACCGCGGCGACGGTGCGAAGTCGTCTCGTCCACGCCAGCGAACTTGTCCTTCCTCGCAGACTGAGACCTAGCGGGCCTCCGATCGTTACCAGAGCCGTGATCACACAGGCAGCGGGAACCCAAAACCCGAAAACAGTTGCACCCAAAGCGATCGCGGCAAGAGCGCGGTTGGAGACTCCTATCGTCCACCACCGAATGGCGAAGCGAGTCGCTGATAATGGGACGTAATGCTCGCGTTGTGCGACCCGCAGCCAACGTGCTCCCGACACCAAAGCCCCGAAGAAGCAAGCAAGTGTGTACGCATCGGAAGAGGTCATGCTAAAGCATCCAAACGACGGTCGATTGCTTCGCGCAGCGCAGTGGGAGCGGTGCTTGGAACAAAGTGGTCTACGCCGCCCAAGATCGTGAGCCGAGCGTCCGTCAAGAGCGCTTCGGCCCGGGCCGCAATTTCGGGGGGTGCAGCGTCGTCGTCATCGCCCCAAACCAGATCGACCGGAGCAGAGATCGCTCGCAACTGTTGTTCATAGGACTCGTTAACCACCGTCACTAATATGTCGCGCATCACCCCTGAAGCCGCTCGATAATCGGAGCTGCCATATTTGTCTCGAAGGCCTTCCAGGTAGCTGTCACCGACTAGGCCCCAACGATGCAGCGTACGACCGAGCTGAAACCGCAAGGCCGGCTTTCCCTTTCGGTGAGCGCGGTGCAACAACGGAACTCCTGTAAGTACCAGGCCTCCGACAGCAGCAGGCCGACGCTCTGCGAGGTGCACCGCGACCCGACCCCCGAAGCTGTGTCCCACCAGCACCACGGGCGGTTCGCAAGAATCCAAGATCGGCGAAATAAGGTCTGCGTACAGGGCCGCGCCCCCTGGTTGAGGTGGAGCCGGAGAAGCTCCGAATCCCGGAAGATCGATGCTCACTGCGTTGAGTCCGGCTAAGCATCGATCGAAATCTCGATGATCGCGACCCCAACCATGTAATGCGACGACCCGTGGTGGGTCGTCGCCGAACCTGGTTCCGAATAGTGAACCGTCGGCAAAACTAGTTAAGGCCACGTGAGGATTCTGACCGAAGTTTGATGGGTCGCCGAACCGGTTAGTTGCCCTCGGACCGATTAATGGCCGAAAGCAACGCGTGGAAGCTGGCGGTCACAATATTTGGATGTAGACCGACCCCCCAATGTGCACTCCGATCCGAGGACTCGATTTCTACATAGGCCGCCGCAGTGGCATCGGCTCCAGTGCCCACAGCGTGCTCCTGATAGTCGACGAGAGTGATATCTACCCCGGCTCCGTCGGTGAGCGCGTTCTTGAAGGCCGAAAGCGGACCGTTGCCTTCGCCGCTAATGACTGTCGTTTCACCAGACAAGCTGAGGGTCGCCGTCACGTTGGACATCTCTGAGGATGCGGAGTCGAAGGTGCTCTTGTGACCGATGTAGGTGAAAGGTTGAGTGGTGTGAAGATATGTCTCATCGAATGTCTTTTTGATGGTTTCAGGAAGAATTTCACCACCATCATCGGTGATGGCTTGGATGACCTGACTGAATTCGATTTGCAAACGGCGAGGCAAGTCGAGAGCAAAATTATTTTTCATCACGTAGGCCACTCCGCCTTTGCCGGACTGACTATTGACACGAATGACATCCTGGTAGGTGCGCCCCACGTGAGCGGGGTCGATCGGTAAATAGGGCACCTCCCACATTTCGTAATTTTCTGGGAGGGCTTCGAAACCTTTTTTGATCGCATCCTGGTGACTGCCAGAAAACGCGGTGTAGACCAAATCGCCGCCGTAGGGATGGCGGGGGTGAACCGGTAACTGGTTGCAATATTCGGTTATGCGCCTCAAGTGGTCGATATGGCTGATGTCAAGTTCGGGGTCGACTCCTTGACTGAAAAGGTTCATTGCCAAGGTGACGATGTCGACGTTGCCCGTTCGTTCCCCATTTCCGAAGAGTGTGCCTTCGACTCGGTCAGCGCCGGCCATTACTCCGAACTCGGCAGCAGCTACACCGCACCCGCGGTCGTTGTGGGGATGAAGTGAGAGAATGATGGCGTCTCTGTTAGCGACGTTGTTGTGGAAAAATTCGATCAGATCGCCGTAGAGGTTGGGGGTCGACATTTCTACCGTCGCCGGCAAGTTCAAGATGATGGGATCTTCAGGTGTCGCACCCCATTCATCAGTTACCTGCTCACATATGTCGACAGCAAAGTCGATTTCGGTGCCGGTAAATGACTCCGGTGAATACTCGAATCGAATATTTGAACCCGTTACCGCTTCCCGCAGTTCACGACATTGCCGTGTCCCGCTCAGAGCGATGTCGATGATGCCGTCCAAATCCAGTCCGTACACCACTCTTCGTTGAAGGGTCGACGTTGGGTTGTAAAGATGAACTATTGCGTTGTTTGCCCCTTCGATGGCTTCGTAGCTTCGATCTATGAGCTCTGGACGACTTTGTGTCAGCACCTGAATCCATACGTCGTCTGGCACCAGGTCCTCTTCGATGAGAATCCTGCAGAAATCGAAATCTGGAGCTGACGCTGAAGGGAAGCCCACCTCGATTTCCTTGAAACCCATTTCGACCAACACTTGGAACATCTCGCGTTTTCGCGGAACGTCCATGGGGTCGATTAGAGCTTGGTTCCCGTCGCGAAGATCGACCGAACACCAAAGAGGGGCCTCGCCAGTAATTTTGTCGGGCCAGGTGCGGTTCGTGAGCTGTGGCGCGTAGGGGTAGTGAATGTACTTGCCAAACGGCATCGAACTTGGCTGTTGTTTACTTATGCCCTTCACATCTGCCATCGGTTGTTCCTCCAGTTGTGGATAGTTCCGCTCCTTGCACTGTTCTCCCCGCCGTGCCTGCCCCGAAAAGCAGAAGAACCCCCCGACCTTTCGGCGCAGGAGGTTGTGGCGAGAGCCTCTATGTGGAGGCCCTCACCTAGGTAAGAAGAAGCAGTCCGCGTTGCGATCCGTTCACGCCGTAGACGATAGCACCGGAATAACGATTTGGTACAGCGCCGTTTCCGGTGAACTGCGGTCAACCGGAGATATTAAGCGGCGGTCTGTTGGGTCATGAGCTGAGCGAGAAGACCTTCCCGCAGGCCCCCGGTTGCGACCACGGCAGCATGTGCTTCCAACGATCGCATCGTCTGCCGAATAATTGCTACTGCGAGAGGCATATGCAGGGAGCGTCGTTGGTCCATCCCTGGAAGCGCTAGACGCGCAGTTAAGGAAAGTTCAGAGAACTTTTTGACAAGGTGCCCGAGATCTGAGCAGTCAACGTTTAGACCATGAAGGTGATCGGGCACTTCGCCTCGGCGAGTGGTGTGAATGAGCCGAGCTATAGCCCTTCCCATTCCTCCGGTTAGGACGACCTGTTGATGCGCTGCGGTTTCCAAGTTTTTGACGGCCGGTTTGAGCGTTTCCGCGATGTGGTGTTCGAGTCGAATCCGCATTGACGTTTCCAGGTAGCCGTCGCTGAGTGCTCGCGGAGCCAAAACGCTCGTACCTAATGGGTAACTAAAATTGTGCGATGGACCCTTTGGGCCGACAAGACCGCTACCCAAAGCAAGGCTGCCACCGCTGAGGTCGACCATTGTGATATCTGGCAGGTGCGGAAATTCGTTGATCACGGAACGCCAAGCCAGAGCTACTTCTTCATGGGGGGACAAAATCTGTACTGGGCAGCCAATTTCTCTTCCGATGTGGGCAGCAACGGCGTCTCCGTTGGCGGCGAGACGAAAAGACTCGGTTGCTACCGAGACGATGCGTTGACAGTTATGCATCCGTGCTGCAGTCATGAATTCGGTAGCGAGTCGAGTCGCTGTGGCAATGTCGTCTTCGGTAAAGGACCCGTGGGTGCTAACAGATGACCCGAGATGTAGGTGCTGGCTTCTGCGTTCTGTGTATCGCCCGGTGTCGATGACGAGACGGAACCCTGTGCTTCCCATCTCGAGCAGCGCCACCCTCACTCTCCCGAGGCTAGAAAGATCGGCTGCGCGAGTGGTGGACCGTTATCGGAGACGATGAACGCGCCGACTAAGCCATTTCAAAGGTGAAGTCTGGGAGTACCTCAACTGACCGTCCGATATGTTCATCGTCCATCATTGCGTTCATGAGATCGGCATCGCTGGTGCTTGCCCATTGGCGACCGTTGGCTGTGCGAAGCGCCGCGAGCCCTCGATCGGGGCCGTCTGCTCCGTGCATGACTGTGTATGCCTCAATGGTCGCCGGCCCAACATGGTCTGCGTCTAGTTCGATGTGGGGGAACGCATCGATTTCCTCTTGGCAGTTCTGATGTTGAAACCCGTCGGCTGGCGGCGTGGTGCTGTACACCCCGAAAGCATGTTTGGTGATGTAGCCACCGTTGGCTGAACAAAACCCGATAGATCCGGGTTCGTTCCGTAAGACGTTGGCCATTGTTGCGATCGAATGGGTCACGTAGTTGTTCAGAGGACCGCCCGCGAAGGTGAGCCCACCGGTTTGGGTCAGTTGTCGTTCGATCCCTAATCCCAGCTCAGTTGCCGCAATTTGTACCGCTGACGGAAAGCAACTGTAGAGGTCAACGTGATCGAGTTCATCTGGTGTGACNGCGGCGAGCTCCATTGCTCGCTGGCCGGCCACTCTGATGGCAGGCGAGGAGTGGAGGTCGCCGCGGTTGGAGACGAAGTTGGTGTCGGCTCCGTCTGTGCCTGAATGCGGAAATAGCCACCGATCNCGNGAAACGCCNGCCGATTCTGCTGCTTGGACCGAACAGAGNATGATCGCGGCTGCNTGNTCTAGGTCCCAGTTGGAGTTCATTGCTTTGGTGTANGGAAATCCAACCANACGGTTAGAAGGACCGGGGTTTCGGATCTCTTCTGCGCTCATAGGTGTGCGCACCCACGAGTAAGGATTGGAACAGGCCACGCGNTTAAAGGTTTCCCAAAGCTTGCTCAATCGATCTCGATGGTCAGCGACGGTTTCTCCTCGAGAGGCGCGAAATGCTGATTCGAAAATCGGATAGAAGTTGATAGGCATCGTGAATCCGCGCTCTAACTCCACGGGATGACTCATGGTGACGTCTTTACCGAGAATCTCGTCTGGTTGCGTAGGCGCTTGGTCGGTATAAGGGATTCGTTCCCCAGCTCGTTTGGCTCGCCGCCTACTCCAGATCCCCTCGGCACCGACGATCAATACGATGTCGGCTTCACCGTTGCGAATTCGCTGGGAGGCTTTATTTACCATTGACTGCGGAGTGTTGCCGCCGTCTGTGGAAATGCCGGTCTGACTGGAATTTCCGAATGCGTCCCTGAGTAACGCCGCCGGATCGGGGTAGGGCCATGCTCCTTTGACGACCCAGGTGTGAGTGGCTCGGTCCAACAGGGTTTTCGCTCCAGCGTCGTCGGCTGCGACTTCAAGTGCCGCGCGCATCATGGCAACCGGTTCCAGAGCATCCAATGGATTGTCTGGTTTTTGAATGAATTGGCCGGAGCCAACCAGAACTGGGGTACGGGGATCTATGGAACTCATTGCTTCACCACCTCAGCGATGGTCCGTAATAGCGACGTCGGACCGCTGACTTGAAGAGTGGTGACTACCGTATCCCTCCAACGCTGAAGCTCCTCAGCGATCTTGTCTATCGGCCCAACCAAGGCNACCTCCTCCACGAGGGATAGCGGAATAGAGGCAGCTGCCTCATCTTTNNTNCCGGTCAGATAGAACTCTTGGACTTGATCGGCAACGTCTTGGTAACCCATCCGGCAAAAGACGTCGTAATGAAAGTTGGCGCCCTTGGCACCCATGCCTCCCATGTAGAGAGCGAGCATGGGGCGGACTCTGTCAGCCGCGCGTTCAACATCGGGATCAGGGACGATTGACACGGGACAGACAACTTCAAAATCGTTTTCCTCTGGGATCCGACCGTCCGCACCTATACGCGACTTTCCGACCGCAGCGAAGCCTTCATTAAGTGAGTCGGCGTAAAACTGGTTGTCTTTTGGGGCAAAGAAAAGAGGTAACCATCCGTCGCAGATCTCAGCGGCGAGAGCCACATTTTTGGGTCCTTCAGCACCTAAATAAATAGGAATGTGTTTGCGGAGTGGATGCACGGTGGACTTCAGAGGTTTCCCTAGTTCCAGTCCTCCCGGGAACGGCATCTGGTAGTGGTCACCTACAAAAGAAACGGGCTTCTCGCGGTCGCAAATCTCGCGAATGACGTGCACGTATTCTCGNGTTCTTGCCAATGGCTTGGGGTATGGCTGTCCGTACCAACCTTCGACGACTTGTGGACCGCTGACGCCGAGCCCGAGGATGAAACGACCNCCGGTGAGGTGATCCATCGTGATTGCTGCCATCGCTGTGGCTGCTGGCGTGCGGGCAGACATTTGCACGATGCCGGTGCCAAGTTGGATTTTTGTGGTTCGACTTCCCCACCACGCAAGGGGAGTNAGAGCATCACTCCCGTAGGCCTCTGCTGTCCAAAAACTGTGAAAGTCAAGGGCTTCNGCTTCCAGAATTGCTTCTTGTGCATCTGCGGGTGGTCCCGCGGCCCAATATCCGGCACCGGTTGCCAGCTTCATTCGTCGTCTCCCAGTTGATAGATCGTTCGCCCAAGCATGNCACTCCGAAGGGTTATCGCGCTTATTGGTCCAATGACGGTGGTAGGGCGGCCCGCTGCTTCTACCCTCGGGCTAGTGCATTCACCCGAGCTGGTAGCTGAGGAAGCAAGTCGNCGTAGGACCTTCGCCATCATCAGCCACCCNGACGCGGGCAAGACCACCCTCACCGAGAAATTCCTTCTCTACTCGGGTCAAATCAGCGAAGCGGGTTCTGTTAAGGCACGTTCGGGACGAAAAAGTGCGACGTCGGATTGGATGGAACTTGAGCAGCAGCGAGGCATCTCCATTACTTCTACCGCCCTGCAGTTCGACTACCGAGATTGCGTTTTGAATCTTTTGGATACACCCGGTCACAGAGATTTCAGCGAAGACACCTACCGAGTGNTGGCGGCGACCGATGCGGCCGTAATGGTGCTCGACGGTTCAAAAGGTATCGAGTCTCAAACGTTGAAACTGTTCGAAGTTTGCCGGCAACGAGAAGTTCCGATTCTCACCTTTGTCAACAAATGCGATCGGCCAGGCCGACCTCCTCTCGAACTGATAGACGAAATTGAAAACATGCTGCAACTTCTTCCTATGCCGATGTCGTGGCCCGTGGGAGTTCCCGGAGACCTCAGGGGAATTGTCGACCGAACTGATGGGTCGTTTATCAGCTACAACCGCACTGCTCATGGGGCTACTGAGTCGAGTGAACAGCGATGCGACATAGACCAAGTTGACGNTGTAANGCCNGGATGGNATGAAGCGAGCGAGGAGCTAGAACTACTAGAGGCTCTTGGNACCGAAGTCGACGTCAAAGGTTTCCTCGCGGGTGAAGTCACCCCGGTCTTTTTCGGTTCAGCTTTAACGAATTTCGGGGTTCGGCTTCTCTTGGATTCGGTTGTGGATCTCGCGCCGACGCCGGGACCGAGATTTGACGTCGACAGCGCGCCGCGCCCCGTTGAAGCACCTTTCTCGGCTTTCGCATTCAAAGTCCAAGCCAACACAGATAAAGCTCACCGTGACCGGATCGCTTATGTGCGTGTCTGTTCGGGCCACTTCCAGCGAGGCATGGGCGTTACCCAAACTCGAACCGGTCGTCCTTTCGCGACAAAGTACGCCCATACCATGTTCGGTTCGGANAGGTCGACGGTAGATGAGGCATGGCCGGGCGATGTTGTTGCGCTCGTCAACGCCACTGACGTCCGCGTAGGCGACACGTTATATTCGGATGAGGCGGTGGAATATCCTCCAATTCCTCCTTTCGCGCCAGAGATTTTTAAGCGAATCCGTGTCACCGATACGAACAGGTTCAAGCAATTCCGACGCGGATTAGTTCAACTTGACGAAGAGGGCGTCATTCAGGTCCTTCGAGATGAAGAAGTGGGTGACGTGGAACCCGTGTTGGCAGCGGTGGGCCTTATGCAGTTCGACGTCGCCGTTCACCGGCTAGAGAACGAGTTTGGTGCCCCAGTTGCATTAACAAATGCACCGTATTCGGTCGCTCGGCGAACCGATGAAGCCTCTGCNAANGAGTTGAAACGGCTTCCCGGAGCGACGGTGTTGGCGCGAAGCGACGGTGCTTTGCTGGCTTTGTTTGAGAACGAGTTTTACCTTCAACGGNTNCAAAACGAAAAAGAACACCTCACTCTGGAACGGGTGCTAGCTGAACAGGAGTGGCTTGGTGATGGAAGCAGCTAGCCACGCATANCTTTCTCAGTCGGTGGGTAGCTGATCGGGCATGAGAGGACTGCGTCCTATCCGATAGGACGCGAGCACTCTCTCGTCGCAGGAACGACAGAGATAAACGACTTGGGTGGCGACNATAGATAGCTGACTTCCCCTCGATTTCTCAACAACGGCTTTGACTGCGCCCTCCATGTCGTTGCCGTCGCAACGAGTACAGCTAGCTATCGCGTTCGGGTCGCGCTCCCATTGTTGACCGCATGTCTCACAGGTCACGTCGATCAGTTCACCTCGACGGTTCCCCAATAGTCGGTTCTCTTCACCGCACGCGGGGCACTGCAACTCNTCCACCCCATCACCGTAGTGCTGTCGCGGTAGGTTGCCATTAGGAGGCCTCGTGACCGCATCTATCGACCACTACGCAGTCTTGGGGGTAGATAGCGACGCCCAACGAGAAGACATCCACCGGGCATGGCTTGCTGCGGCACGNATCAATCATCCGGACGCTCTCGGCGACGTGAACGAAGTCGAGCGCCGAGCAGCTGCGCGGCGGATGCATGAAATCAACGAAGCCTGGCGAATACTGGGTTCACNTGATTTGCGGGCGTCGTACGACAAAACCCAGCAGCGGAACCGAGACCGGTCGAAACCCAGTCTGTCGGAGTGGACCGAAGAGTTCTCNGAAATGGAAGCCTCCGATCCACCAGGTTTCGAGGTAGGTAATCCTTTTGTCGCAACTGCTTTGAGAGCNCTTCCTTGGTTGGTCATTGGGGCGATCGGTATAGGAATATTNGTGTTTTCAGCGTTCGCCACGAACAGTAGGCCCGAACGGTGGACGCCCGTAACGGAGCCTCCCAGCGATCGTTGNGTNGTGGTGAGAGACGACTCAGTCAGATCCGTTGATTGCGAACGAAAATCGTCTCGCCTGGTNGTTGACTCTTTCGACATCGGTTCAGCTGGGGAGTGCCCGCCGGGAACCGAATCCGTCCAAGCGCGGAAACTGATGGAGATCTATTGCCTTACGGCCGTAGAAGAAGANGGTGACCCCTAGCTGATGACTCNCCGGTCANATAGCGCCTTGACGTCATCTGGGGAATAACCGGCCTCCAACATAATCTCGNGNGTGTGCTCGCCATGTTCGGGAGCGGGCCCCCTCACCGATATCTCAGAGCCCCCCAAATCGAATGGGGTNGCGACNGTGCGGAAAGGGCGATTCGCATTTGGTACTTCTTCGAAGGCGNTCAAAGCTTCGGATTGAGGATCGGAAACAACCTCTTCGAGGCTCTGTATCGGTGCCCACACCAGACCCGCCGAATCGAATCGCTCNGACCAAGTCGCTCTGTCGGCGGTNGCGAATACTTCATCGCACAGCAACATGAGTTCGGCCCCATTTTCGGCACGTTGTTCTGGCTCAGCAAAGCGAGGATCGTGAATCCACTCGGCCGTACCAAGCGCTTCACAAAACCTTCTCCAATACGGATCGCCNACCATAGTCAGCATGATCCAGCGGTCGTCCGAGCAGCGAAAACGGCCTACCAAAGGAGAACTGGTTTCGATTCGCACGATTGGTCGGGGCACCTCTCCGGTGGCCAAAGCGATCGAGAGGTCAGAGCCCAAAGTCCACATCGCTGTTTGCATAAGGGCAACGGAGATTTCCTGTCCATGACCGCTGAGGTCCCGTTCTCGAAGTGCCAGCAGTACGGATGANAGAATGGACAAGGAAGTTGTGTGATCTCCTTGCCCGGGACGTCCCGCTGGTGGGGTGTGACCAGGCTCTCCCATCATGTCGAGTACTCCGCCCCGACTAAAGAATGCCGTGTGGTCGAATGCGAGACGGTCCCGATCAGGCCCNGTGTTTCCGTAGCCAGTCAGGGTGAGATGGATTAGCTCAGGATGAGCGGCACGTAAATCCCCGGCAGACAGTTCATATCGANTCTGACGCTCAGCGGTCAGATTGGTGATGAAGATGTCGCAGGTTGAGACGATGGCGTGGACTGCTGCTCGCCCGTCCTCAACCGTGAGGTCGACCGCGATGCCGCGTTTTCCCCGATTGTCCAATTCCCACCAAGGATCTGGGCCTTCGGGAACCGTTATCAAACCGCGTAGTAGGTCGCCGTGCGGTGGTTCGAGCTTGATGACGTCGGCGCCGAGATCGGCCATCATTGCACAAGCACTGGGCGCGGCGATCATGCCAGCTGCGTCCAACACTCTTACCCCAGCTAGTGGGCCTCCTGGATGAGTCAAAGCGCCCAGCTAACGTTGGGCGCGGCGAGCATGTTGCGCTGTTTTGAGGACGGGGTCTGGCCCGTTGGGCGAGTCACAGCGCCAAAACCTAGTCGGCCACGAGTCANCTAGCTTCAGGGAACATCGTTNTCTANANTATTGAAANATNTNGAAATACATTGATAAACATATNATGTTGACTGGACACGAAACTCTCAGTGTGCTAGCTTTTACTTCCACGTCGCCCGAAGGGCGGCTTTCGTCGTTTTAGGGTAGAAATTTCTCTCCACATCGANCTGTAGAAAATCGAAGCCCGTGTCAACAGCGAGAGCCAATTGAGCCGCTATCGTGACCGGCCGCGGGGCGATTGGCTCAGTTGGTTAGAGCGCTGCCTTCACACGGCAGAGGTCACTGGTTCGAATCCAGTATCGCCCACACCGAGACTCGGAAATAAATGTCGACTTCCGTGTCTCGGGGCGGATCATGTATCGCCCACACCCAAAAAAACAACCTTTGATTCACCTCGCTGTTTTCTGAATCCCGATGTACCAGAGTCCAAGTTCTCGTGACACTGGCATACTCCTTCCTGATGCTCTCGATTCTTTAGAGGTGGGTAATGAAATACGTGTGGGTGATCTCCGTCGTAGCCTTGTTGGGCGCTTCATGTTCTTCTGCTTCGGATTCGGCTGCTGAGTCCGAGGAGTCGAGTACGCCATTGACCGTCACTTCCGTCATTGAGACTCAAAGTCAACCGGTTGCAGCTTCTACGACGACCGCTGTGCCGACCACAACGACGACTGTTGCTCCTACAACGACGACCGCTGTGCCG
>PAHW01000005.1 GCA_002705305.1 Acidimicrobiaceae bacterium | reverse complement strand
GACTCAAGAACGGGCGTATCGGTCGGGTCTTGATTGCGCTTCGAGACAACGAAATTGCAGCAGCGGCGTATGGAGCACGCGCCGCTCAACTGAAACTCACGGCCTTCGCAATCTCGGGATTCCTTGCAGCGGTTGCGGGTTCGGTTATTGCTCACCATCAACAGTCATTTACCGTAACCCCAGCCGGATTCAGCATCGTGGTGTTTATTGGAGCGGTTGTAGGGGGCCTGGGATCCATCAGCGGTGCGATCGTGGGCTCCTTGTACTGGAATGGATCTTGGTATTGGCTGCGCGGTACCTGGAGCCTTTTGGCAACAGGAACAGGGGTGCTCATCGTGCTCCTGATCGCCCCCGCAGGCATTGTCGGATTGTGGGCGGATTTGAGGAACCTTGTATTGAGGAAGGTAGGTGCGCGTTTCGGGCTTCAAGAAAGTGACCCAGCCGAAGACCTTCTGCTAGGCGGGGAGCCGGAGCCATGAATCAGCGACGTACCCTCATGCGAAAAATCGCGGGAGATGGACCTGTAGCAGCACTTTTGGTCATCTTTGGGCTCAACGCAGTTGATGAACTTGACCGCAGCGCCTTTGGGATCCTCGCCCCAGAAATACGCGATGAGTTTCAACTCGGCTTCACAGGCCTCCTTACCTTCATTGCGTTCGTTATCGCATTTGCGATCTCGTTGCAGGTACCCATTGCGGCTCTGGCTGATCGCGCTCCCCGGGTGAGGATGGCGTTAATCGGCGCGACCCTTTGGGCCTGTTTTTCTTTTGGGACGGGTCTCGCTGTGGGGATCATCACCCTAGGGATTGCACGAACCGGGTCTGCGATTGGTAAAGCGGTCAACGATCCCACGCATAACTCATTGATAGCGGACTGGTTCGCGCCAAAAGATCGACCTCGGGCATACGCGTTCCATCGGGCCGCAAACGCAGTAGGTGCAACCGTGGGGCCCTTAGTTGCGGGATTCGCTGCGTATTACTGGGGGTGGCGGACACCGTTTCTGCTTTTCGCGATCCCGACCTTGCTCGTGGTGGTGATGGGATTACGACTGCGGGAACCTGTGAGAGGCGCCCATGAACGCCGACTAGCCGGAGGCGACGAATCGGTTGCGGCGACAGAAGAGACACCACCGTCGATTTCTGAAGCGTGGCGTATGTGTTGGAAAATTGAGGCGCTACGTCGTATCTTCGCCGCCACTCCCTTTCTGGCGGCCTCATTTATTGGATTCGGCATGCTGGCAGCGTTGCTTTACGAGGAGGCATACGGTCTAGATGAGCGCGCACGCGGGATTGTCGCGGCGGCGTCAGAACCTGGACAGCTCATCGGCTTGATTATCGGGGCACAGGTCGCTTCACGAGTAGTGGAACGCGATCCAGGACGAATTCTGAGATTCCTCGCGGTGGTATCGACAGTGACGGCGATCTTGTCAGGAATATTTGCAGTAGTACCGAACTTGGGAGTGGCCATCGCCGCCAACGTACTGATCACGCTGTGCCTAGCCATTGTGGCCCCGGGAATTATTGCGGCCCTCTCGCTTGCTATACCGCCACGAGCGCGGTCTGTCGGATTTTCGATGAGTTCGTTATGGGTTCTCCCGGGGCTCCTCCTTCTTCCATTCATCGGNTGGATCGCAGACAACTGGGGAATTAGGACGGGAATGGTTGTGATGGTTCCGGTGTTTTTCGTTGGAGGNCTCATGATTGCGAGCGGAGGGAACGTCATCAGCCGGGATGTGGAACAAGTACGGAAAACTGCTTTGGCGCGGGCCGAAGTCCTCCAGGAAAGGAGGAACGGTCGGATCAAACTTCTGTATTGCCAAGACCTACAAGTTGGTTACGACGGAGTTCGAGTACTCCACGATGTCAACTTCGAAGTCGAGGAAGGNGAAATAGTCGCGCTGTTGGGCACAAACGGTGCTGGCAAATCGACCCTCCTGCGAGCGATTTCAGGTCTGGTGCCAGCCGATCGTGGTGCGGTGATCTTCGACGGTCGTGACACGACGTACGCCCCGCCCAATGAGATAGCGAGACATGGAATAGTCCAGATGCCGGGCGGCGCTGGGGTTTTCCCGAGCCTGACCGTTGCCGAAAATTTGGAGGCNGCGAGTTGGATGCGACGAAACGATTCGGTCGGGCGTGAGGCCGATCAGGACCAAATCATGCAGNCCTTTCCGGAGCTTCGCGATCGAATGACGCTACAAGCAGCTGATCTTTCTGGAGGACAACAACAGATGCTTGCCCTGAGCATGACCCTACTCACCCGCCCTCGGCTCCTGATGATCGATGAGCTATCTCTGGGCTTGGCTCCGGTGGTAGTGAAGCGCCTCTTGAAAATGGTGCGTGACATAGCAGCCTCGGGAGTGAGCATCGTTCTNGTGGAGCAATCGGCGAATTTGGCATTGGACGTAGCTGACACCGCGTACTTCCTTGAGCGAGGAAGAGTGAGGTTCGCTGGGCCNGCACCAGAACTTCGTGAACGAGCCGATCTTTTNCGGTCGGTTTTTCTTGCTCAAANATCGNCTGATGTTGCACCTCTCACACCTGTGCCGATTGATTCCCAAGGTCCACCTGTGCTTGAAGCGCNATCACTCTCAAGAAACTTNGGAGGTATCCGTGCCGTCAACAACNTCTCTTTTGAGGTCTACCCCNACGAAGTTGTTGCATTTATAGGGCCAAACGGTGCCGGGAAAACAACACTTTTNGATTTGATCGGTGGTTCAACCCCTCTTGACGAGGGGCAAGTTCTTCTCGGGGGAGAGGACATCACAAGCAGCGTCTCAAGCACACGTGCCCGTCACGGTTTAGGGNGAAGTTTCCAAGACGCGAGAATGTTTCCGACACTTACGGTGAAAGAAACATTGGCAGTGTCTATGGAGCGGTGGATTCGTTGGGGTGATCCAGTAACAGCTGCTCTGCATCTACCAATGGCCTATGACAGCGAACAGCGAATCAGCGATCAAGTTAATCATCTAATAGAAACTTTCGGTCTTGGCGCTTTTGCAGAAAAGCGCATCCTCGAATTNTCAACNGGNACACGCCGAATAGTGGATCTTGCCTGTGTNGCCGCTCACCAACCGACAGTNATTTTGCTCGACGAACCCTCGAGCGGAATAGCCCAGCGCGAAGTAGAGGCGTTGGGCGAGGTTCTCCTCCGTCTGCGACAAGACATGAACGCCGCGTTGATGGTCATCGAACATGACATGACTCTTGTCGCAGAGATAGCGGATCGAGTCATTGCGCTAGATGCTGGCAACCTCATAGCTGAGGGGTCGGCACAGGAGGTATTNGAAAGCGATCGGGTTATCACCGCGTATCTCGGTCGCTCCGAAAGGGCTTTAAAGCGGTCGGGTCGCAGCGACCCGACGGACATGCCAATCTGATGTCATGGAACCTGCACCACAAGGACCGTCAGTTGGATCTCCGCTTCGCCGATTCGGCCCCCTATTTGCACTTTTAGCAACAGCAATTGTTGTTGTGATCATTGTTCTGGCAGGGGGGAGCGATGACGACGGGCAAGAGGAAGTTTCTCAGATCACAGGTTCAAACGAGGCAGCAGACTCAGACGAGCAAGACGTTCAGACAAGTGATGGCGATACAGAAGAGGACGCCGATCCAGATTCTGAGAACATTGCTCCGACGACGACTGCTCCCAGAGCGCTCGGCACGGATTGGGGTTCGGATACAGGCTTTAGGCCCGGGGTCATGTTTTTTGATCGGGCCCAAGAACTAGGACTGCAAATTGATTGGGGAGAACGCTGTGACACTACGCGAGGCACTTTAGCGATCCCCAGNTTCTTCGCCGGTGCCTGCGCTGCCCCTTATGAAGGATGGAACGGCGGGGCAACAGCCCGGGGGGTTACAGAAGACAGCATTCGCATCGTATGGTGGCTCTCTCAAGATGTGGATCCGGTGATGGCGTACCTCACATCGGCTATTTATAACGACGACACAACGGCCGATGATGAGCACACGATTCGCGGACTCTTGAAGTACTACGAGACGTACTACGAGACGTACGGGCGAAGTGTTGACTTAACCGTGATGATCGGTTCGGGGAATATTCTCGACGCGGCTGCGGCGCGGGCAGACGCGGTGAAAGTAGATGAAGAACTGGACCCTTTCATGGTGATTGGTGGTCCCACCCTCACCAATGCCTTTGCTGAAGAGCTGCATGCCAGGGGGATACCTTGCATCTCTTGTGGTCCCGGGCAGACACCCGACTATTACCGGGAGCGGCCGGGCCTGGCTTACACGCTAGGAAAGGGACCGCAACAGTTGAACATGATGGTGGCCGAATACATCGGAAAACGATTGGCGGGAGACAACGCTGTTCACGCTGGCGATTCCTCCATGCACGATACGGAGAGACGGTTTGGGCGAATATGGAATCTCGCGAGTCGAGCTTCAGTCGACTCCAACACGCAGTTCGAAGAACTTCTTAGGGAATATGACGTAGAAATCGTCGAATCGCAGTCCTACATTCTCGACCCAGCCACTCTCCAAGAATCGGCTGGAACCATCATTGCCAGAATGAAGGAAGCCGGGGTGACATCAGTCATCTTTAACGGGGATCCCATTGCTCCTCGCGATTTCACCAATGAGGCTGCTGCTCAAGATTATTGGCCAGAATGGATTGTGACCGGATCGGTGCTGGTCGACACGACAGCCTTCGCTCGGACGTACCACCAAGAACAGTGGTCCCATGCTTTTGGTATTTCGAACCTAAGTGCTCGTGTCGACAGAAGTGTCGCCTCTTCACACTTCCTGTATGAATGGTTCCACGGGGAGCCCCCACGAGCGAACGACAACATTGGAATCATTGATCCCGCCCCAGGCCTGTTCTACGCGGTTCTTCAGGCAGTCGGACCCGAACTGACCATTGAAGGCTTCAACGAAGCATTATTTGTGGCCGACCCCACGAGGCGTGCCCTGAGTGCTCCCAGCCTCTCCTACGGCGATAAGGACCGGTGGCCAGAATCGCAGGAACCTGACTATCACGGCGTGGACGACATTTCGGAAATTTGGTGGGATCCGACGGTCGAAGGCCTCGATGAGATCGATCGCGACGGCCGCGGAATGTGGCAATTTGCGAATGGAGGCCAACGGTACCTTTACGGCGAAATACCAGAGGGCCCCCCTCCTGCATTNGAACTTGANGGAGCTGTCACCGTCTATCTATCCCCACCAGGGAGCGAAGCGGCACCAAGTTACGAGCCGTTAANTAATCGTTAGCGATACAGCTAAAAGCGGACATTTCTGGTCTTGTGGGCCGTGGACTCCTAACATTTCGGCGCGCTGCATGGCGCGAAAGCGGGGAGCGATGCTGTGAACGATTTATCGCCTGAGGCACCACAGCGCAACTACCTGGACACCCTGGAATCAGAAGCNATTTACATATTTCGGGAAGTGGTGAGTCAATTTCGGTCCCCAATCATGCTGTATTCCATAGGCAAAGATTCNTCAGTTCTTTTGCACTTGGCACGAAAGGCCTTCCACCCTCGACCTATTCCGTTTCCACTGCTTCACATAGACACCACCTGGAAGTTCAAAGAGATGATTGCATTTCGTGATCGGATCAGTGCTGAACTTGATCTCGAGCTTTTGGTGCACACCAACCCTGAAGGATTAAATGCCGAAATTAATCCTTTCGACCATGGTTCTCAGACATACACCGACGTCATGAAGACAGCGGCGCTTAAACAGGCACTCGAGGCAGGCGGCTATGACGCGGCTTTTGGGGGCGCCCGTAGAGATGAAGAGAGGTCAAGGGCTAAGGAGAGAATTTTTAGCTTCCGAGACGCTCACCATCGATGGGACCCTAAGAANCANCGACCCGAACTCTGGAACATCTATAACGGAAAGGTTTCGGCCGGAGAGAGCATCCGGGTTTTCCCNATCAGTAATTGGACCGAACTTGACGTTTGGCAGTACATCTACCTTGAAGACATCGAAATAGTTCCGTTGTATCTGGCGGCACCTAGACCAGTGGTGCATCGCGGTGAGAACCTAATCATGGTTGACGATGACCGGATGCCATTANCNCCTGGCGAACGNCCCGAGATCAGATCGGTTCGTTTCAGGACACTCGGCTGCTACCCGCTATCAGGAGCNGTTGACTCAACAGCGTCGACCGTGCCCGANGTCATCCAAGAAATGCTGCTAGATCGACACTCTGAGCGCCAAGGCAGAGTCATTGACCACGACCAGGTTGCATCAATGGAAGAAAAAAAGCGCGAAGGGTATTTCTGATGTCGGNAAATGACCCTCTGATCGAAACCGATGTCGAGGCNTATCTGAGAGANCGCGGGCGAAGAGACCTCATGCGGTTTATTACCTGCGGNAGCGTCGACGACGGAAAATCGACCCTCATTGGCCGTTTGTTGTACGACACACAACGCATCGCCGATGACCACCTTGCCGAATTAGCGGTCGATTCCGCAGCGGGTGGNAGTGACCTCGACTTCGCGTTNGTTACCGACGGTCTCAAAGCTGAGCGAGAGCAAGGAATCACTATCGATGTCGCTTACCGCTATTTTTCGACGCCGAGGCGAAATTTCATCATCGCTGACACCCCTGGGCATGAGCAATACACCCGGAACATGGCGACTGGGGCATCAACTGCTGACCTAGCAGTGATACTGGTCGACGCTCGAAAAGGNGTAATAGAACAAACAAGACGCCACTCNTACATNGCCGCCCTTCTGGGGATAAAGCACTTTGTCCTTGCGGTCAACAAGATGGACCTCATCGAATACACGCAAAACGACTATTTGCAGATCGTTGCCGATTACAGGGAGTACAGCAAAGGGGTTGACCCACTATCACTGGAGTGCGTACCCATTTCTGCACTACATGGCGACAACCTCNTTGAATCCAGNTCAAGGATGCCCTGGTTCGAAGGTCCGACCCTGATTGATCATCTCGACACGGTCAACTNCAAACGCACCACAACAACGGACGGGTTTCGCNTGCCCATCCAACTAGTCCTGCGTTCCTCTCCTGATTTTCGGGGATATGCAGGAACTATTACCTCTGGGGAAATCCGTCCGGGTGATCGAGTAACCGCGTTGCCGTCGGGCGTATCGTCGACCGTCGAGCGAATAGTGGGTTACAACGAAGACCGCCCGACCGCTTCCGCNGGAGAAGCTGTTGCGGTAACCCTGTCCGANGAGATCGACATCAGTCGCGGAGATCTGATGGTCGGNCANGGNGAAAAAGTACAATTCGGAAACTTGATCGATGCGACGGTCATCTGGATGTCAGAAGGCCCTCTCGCCGCCGGACAAGGTTTAACTCTTCGATCGCGTCAGGGAACAGCGAACGTCACGGTNGAAGACATTCGCCACCTCATAGACGTAAACACGCAACAAGAAATTCCGACGAGAAAGCTAAAACTCAACGACATCGCCCAGTGCTCCATAAGCAGTGACCGCAAATTGTTGTTNGAGTCCTATGCAGTTAATCGTTCCCAAGGTTCGTTCATTCTTATCGACCGAATCACCAACGCCACCGTTGCCGCAGGGATGGTTTCTGGNCTCGTATCTCCGTGGGATCGGCCACCCGCCGATTTGCTCAAAGTTCAAACATCGTCCGTTACTGCCGAAGAACGACAGCTTCGCTATAGGCAAAGCCCTTGCACAATTTTGTTAACAGGGCTCACCGGAGCCGGGAAAAGCACCATTGCNACTGCGCTCGAACGATATCTATTCGACCACGGCAACTCGACCGTGAGACTGGATGGTGAAAATGTTCGTCTTGGAATAAGTAAGGACCTTGGCTTCAGTGCAGAGGATCGATCAGAGAATCTCCGTCGNGTTGCTGAGGTAGCGCGACTAATGAATAACCAAGGGCTCATAGCGATAGCGGCTTTGGTAGCTCCCCAAGCGGGNGTTCGGTCGAGAGCGCGACAGTTAGTCGGAGGAGACCGATGGGTTGAGGTATTCCTGGATACACCCATCGCAGTATGTCGAGCCCGAGANACGAGCGGTATTTACGAAGCAGCCGAAAACGGTGAAATTGATGAGTTNCCAGGAGTTAGTGCACCCTACGAAGCGCCCGAAGATGCAGACTTACGCCTAGACACATCCACCATGACAGTNGATCAGTCGGTGCGAGCGATCATTGCACTGCTCACCGAAAGAAGTTTTATCGATGGNTGAGGGCCCGGCATCCACCAATATCTCGCGATCGCAAGGAAGCATCGACGGAGAGGCCAGGAANAGTCTTTTGGGTCACGGATCTTGCACCATTTGGTTTACCGGACTNTCNGGATCAGGGAAATCGACTCTCGCGCGCGCTNTGGAGACAGAGCTTCATTNTCGTGGCGTAGCCAGTTACGTCTTNGACGGAGACAACATTCGNTTTGGTCTCAACAGCGACCTGGGCTTTTCCCCNTCCGATCGCGAAGAAAATATCCGTCGCGTCGGCGAAGTAGCACNACTCTTNTGCGATTCGGGCCTCATTACGTTGGCGGCATTTATCTCGCCTTACATTCGTGACCGCGACCTCGTCAGAAATCTNCATCAAACCGAAAGCTTCATCGAGGTGTACCTGAACACTCCACTAGAGGAGTGTGAACGACGCGATGAAAAAGGTCTTTACCTGAGGGCGCGAAACGGAGAGATCGAAGAATTTACAGGTATTTCGGCTCCATATGAGGCTCCGATGCATCCGGAAGCAACTCTCGATACACGACGGCCGCTGCAGGAGTGCGTTGGCGAATTGATAGATCTTTTGGAAACGCGAGGGGTGATATGAGCCGACCACCACTTGAGCAATCTGTCGGTTGGCTGANCACCTAAGNCGTAGGTAGATGTACCAANGTTCGGAACGCCNCTACAGGTTTGCATCGTCACACCGCTGNAAAGAGAANGAGAGAGACAGTGNCTAGTACTCCATGGATGACCTCAAAGGANCACANTGAACTTTTCGAAGCTGTTAAGAATTGGGGTCGNTGGGGCCCNGACGACGAAGCAGGAGCGCTAAATCTCATCACCCCTGAGAAGCGCGCAGCGGCGGCTGGAGAAGTGACCCATGGACAGGCCGTGAGTTGTGCCCGAGAATTGCCAGTAGAACCCAACGCCGAAAATAGGCATCCCGCGTTGCACCTGATGGTTCGGGGTGGCGATGATTGCGTCTCACCAAATCTCAATATGGAATCAACGGGGGACTTTGTTGGCGTCGCTTTTCACGGTATGGCGACGTCCCANATAGANGCTCTNTGTCATGTNTTTATGAATCGGCGNATGTACAACGATTTTGGCGCCGAAACCGTCAAAAGTACTGGAGCNACCCGATGCAGCATCATGGCCGCGTCAGATGGCGTTGTGGGTCGCGGAGTTCTCCTCGACGTTCCAAGAGTTCGAGGCGTTGATTGGCTCGAGCCAGGCGACGCCATCACGGCNGATGAGCTAGANGCCTGCGAACAATCGCAGAATGTTTCTGTGGGAAGCGGCGACATATTGCTTGTGGCAACGGGCAGAGATTCTCGCCGCGCGGAACTTGGACCNTGGCATCCGTTCGANGTTGGCTTGGCCGGTTTGCACCCTAATTGCATTTCCTGGCTGAGAGAGCGAGATATTGCTGTTCTGGGTTGTGACGGAGTGAGTGACGTCTTGCCAGGAAATCACCCGGACGATTGGGTCATGCCGATTCATCAGACAGTGATTGTCTCGATGGGGGTGCACCTTTTGGACAACCTACGTCTGGATCGTCTTGCCTCGGCATGTGAAAAGTATTCCAAATGGAGCTTTCTCTTCACTGTCGCTCCGCTACGTGTCGAAGGTGGGACTGGATCACCCGCCAACCCGATTGCTCTACTCTGACGCAAGATNGCAAGTCTTAGCTNATCGCCGCTCCGTCNAGCCGGCCTTCCTCTCTCCAGTCCGCAAGAATACGGTGNAAGCGAAGNGGACCNGCACCGTAACTCGTGGTGAAAAAGCCGTCAGGGTTACCGACTTTTCCTTCGTTGTTGTAGTAGCCCGGGGTGCATTCNGCCCGGAAGCGTTCACCAAGCTTTGATTTGTCGGCTATCTCCTCAACCCACATTTCTTCGCCCTCAGACGTTGCTTCAATCGTGGTGCCACCTTGATCTCGGACCTGAGAAATCAAATACGAAATATGTGTGGCTTGTTCGTTGAGGGCTTGCGGAACGTTGACGGTGACTGCCGTGTGCGTGAACCCGAGGAAAAAACAGTTCGGAAAGTCAGTTGTTTGCATTCCATGCAAGGTTCGAGGACCATCTTCCCACTTCTGACTCAAAGTCAANCCGGCNCGNCCCACAATGTCATACCCCGCTCGACGGGTGTAACCAGTACCCACTTCGAAACCTGTGGCGAACACGATGCAGTCAACCTCATATTCGACGCCATTGGCGACCACACCATTGGGGGTGAGGCGTTCCACCCCACGACCCATAGTGTCCACCAAGGTCACATTGGATCGGTTGAAAGTAGGCAAATATTCGTCGTGGAAACACGGGCGTTTGCAGAACTGTCGGTACCAGGGCTTTAGGGCCTCAGCGGTTCCGGGATCTTCCACAACTTCGTCGACACGGTTGCGAATGGTGTTCATCTTTTGGTAGTCGGCCATCTTCATTAGATAGCCCTTTTCGCGTCCGGTGACTCGTCGACCAAGCTTTCGCCCGGCGAGTTTGGCGGCGGTCCCCGTCAGATTTCTGAAAATATCGGTCCAGCCATCTGACACCAAATCTTCCTCTTGGTCGCCNCCACTCACCAGGGTGTTGAAGTTTTCCATTCGTCGGTATTGCCAACCCGGTTCCAATGACGCCACCCACTCCGGATCAGTTTCGTGATTATTTCGTACGTCAATTGATGAGGGCGTGCGTTGGAACACGTATAGATGGTCTGAAGAGTCACCGAGGTGGGGAATGCATTGAATGGCTGTGGCACCNGTACCGATAATTGCNACTTTCTTGTCGGCTAGTCCTGTGAGGTTCCCGGTGTTATCNCCGCCTGTGTAGNTATAGTCCCATCGACTGGTGTGGAAGGTGTGTCCCTNATAGGTATCGATCCCAGGGATTCCGGGAAGCTTCGGACGGTTCAGGGGTCCATTTGCCATTGCNACAAATTGAGCACGCATTCGGTCACCGCGATCGGTTTCAATGATCCACCTTGAGATGGTGTCATCCCACGTCAACTTGGTAACCGAAGTGCTGAAACAAGCCTTTTCATAGAGCCCGTAGTGTCGTCCGATGTTTTGCGTGTGCTCCATGATTTCGGGAGCGAAGGAATACTTGTGTTTGGGGATGTAATCGAGCTCTTCGAGCATTGGGAGATAGCAGTAACTTTCAACGTCGCACATCGCTCCTGGATAACGATTCCAGTACCAGGTGCCTCCGAAATCTCCGCCTCGTTCAATCACTCTGATGTCTTCAAATCCGGCTTCTCGTAGGCGCCCGCCCATNAACAATCCGCCAAAGCCGCCCCCAATAATTGCGATCTGCACTTCATCGGATAGCGGTTNGCGTTTATCCACCTCTTCGTAAGGGTCGTCAAGNTATTTAGCGAACTCGCCGGCNATTTCTACGTACTGATCGTTGTGGTCNTCTCGAAGGCGCTTGTCGCGCTCNGAGAGGTANTTAGCGTGCAGTTCCTGGGGGTCAAAATCGATCTCACCCAAAACCGCNGTTACGGCGTCNTCCATCTCATCCATGACTCGACACTACCTGGAATCTAAGGGCAGTTAGTTAATNGGTGNGAGAATTCAGGACCAGTGAACCCTCGCCCAGGTCAANGTGGAACAGTAATACACATCGCGGTCATCTCCGGCGGACAGAAACATCCCGTTAGCGATGCGTGATCCGGTAGCCACGCGGCTAAGCAATTCGCCGGTAGTGATATCCACCACGATAATGTCGTCAGATTGTTCGTCAGTGAAGTCATTAATGACGAGTTCTCCGGAGTCAGGGAAGACGACGGGTTGCATCGAAGGCTTGACATCCAAATGCCAGATCGGTTCCAACCGACCCCGGGTTGAAATGCCTGCTAGTCCTCCGTTGACGGAATCCCAGGCGATAGCGGTCGCTAGTTCGGGAATGTTTACTGGTGGCGCAACGATTCCTCCTCCGGGAGTGCCAAATGGCTCGATTGTTTCCAATGTGCCGTCAATCTGGTTGATGCGCAGCAGCCGCTGAGCACCGTTCCATGGCGCCGGTTGTTGCCAAGACAAACGTTTCCCAGGTGGTTCTTCGAAACGACCGTTCGGGAGAGCGTGATGGATGGCTCGCACAGGCTCTATATCGCCGCAGTCCATGAGCCATAAGTGGCCATCAGAGATACAGGAATCCCAGGCCAGACCCCATTGGCTGTCAGCGTCGCGATACCTGCATTTCCAGTCACCGATGATCGGTTTGTTCTCAACGACGTCGATTCGCCACACGTGTTCGGTTCCCGGCACGTAAATAGAGTCGATGTCGTCATGTTGATCTGCGGCAATTCTGCCCATCGAGCCCTCGGGCAGAACAAGAGTTTCAAGCACCTCTAACCCATCGGGCTCTAGGAAGGTAAGAGTGGTTCCGCCTTGCCCCTCGAGACGAAGGTCCTTGGTGACAAGCGTGCCATCAGAAAGAACGAGTAGGCCGTTATGAGCGCGATTAACAGGTAGTTGTCTTTCGCTAATGACCCTTAGGTCGCCGGGATCGAGACTGTGTAGGTAAGAGCCGTTGACCGACATGATTAAGCCGTTCGCGTGAACGAGTATTGCTCCACACCACACGTGATCTCCGCAAGGCAGTTGCGGTGATTCAGCCAACGTGTCTAGTGATGCCGGGTCAAATCGGGTTACCCATCCATAAGGAACAGGTCCAGAAAACGCGGGCATTGTTCCCCCGAGATACCACTCGCCTGGGTCGCGGCAAACTGTCATGACGTTCCAACGGTCATTTCGAACCGAGGTAACTGTGACATCGGCGTCCCGGACATCGAGGCTGCCGTTGCGGGCCTTTTGTCGACGGTTCCCACCACACTCGACGGGCCAGGCGGAATCCCAGTACCCAGCGGCAGGTGTTGTGCGATCTGTTGATGTCATTGTCATCAAGTGGCCCACTAATCTTCTGGTAGAGAATTACTGACTTGAATAACCCAGGGGTCGTGGAAAGTCAATGCAGCGTAGCGAGCAAATTGCGCAGGTAAAGGTGCTTCTGGCGCACCTGGATGCTGGGGTCAACGTGGACGCTGGCGGTATCCGCCTTAATCCCACCGATAGTTACACCGATCCCGAAATTGCTCGCAAAGAGCGCACCCTCTTTTTTCAAACGCATCCGCAACTGCTGGGATTGTCAGGTGATTTACCCGGACCGGGAACGTTTATCACTGTTAACGATTTGGACACTCGGATTCTCGCGACGCGAGATGATGACGGCCAATTTCATGCTTTTGTGAATGCCTGTCGACATCGGGGGGTTGTGGTCGAGGAACGAGATGCGGGACAGGCGCGACGGTTCATCTGCCCGTTCCATAGCTGGACGTATGATCCACAGGGGTCCTTGGTCGGACTACCCAAGGAAGAGCACTTTGGATCCATCGATAAAGAATGCTTCGGTCTCATTGAGCTTCCAGCTGAAGAAAAATATGGGTTTCTTTTCGCAAACCCTGATCCCGCAGGGTCGTTGGATGTTGAAGCGCTACTAGGACCCGAGTTGAGCTCGGAGATGGAAGCTTGGGATTTTGGATCTCTTGTCCGACTGGGCGGAGATTGTTATGACGTCGACTGCAATTGGAAACTCGCGATGGATACTTTCGGGGAGACGTATCACTTCAATTCATTGCACAAGGACTCATTGGCAGCGTTTTTCGAGGGGAACGTACAGTGTTACGACTCTTATGGTCAACATCACCGCATGATCCTGTGCCGTAAAGCAATCCACGAGATGCGAAAACTGCCAGAAGATGAATGGGATATCACTATTGCAGGCCTCCCGGTGTACTGGCTGTTTCCGAATACNATNTTGCTCCCGAACGACTTTGGCATGTACGTGGTGCGCGCCTACCCAGACGCNCATTCACCGGGACGCCACAGAAGTGTGATCACTTTCTACGCTCANCAGGNCGCAGGCCGCGTCACNCAGCGTGAGGCCGANAAAGCTTCGGAACGCAGGACTCANATCCAAGATGCCCCAGCGGACGCNCTNGAAGAGATTGCGCGGGGCTTCGCTGAAATCATNCGGGACGAAGATTACGTGGCAAGTGCCAGTCAACAGANGTCGGCTTCAAGCGGAGCGCTGCCACATGTTGTATTCGGTCGCAACGAACCAGCTCTNCACCACTACCACAACACCTATCGCTCAGCATTAGGTCAAGAACCGCTGCCANTACTAGAAGCGTGACGGTNTCCCTCGAAGGATGCNCTTGACCTCGTCTGAGTGCATGAGGGACGTCTGNCNGTTCATTAGGAGGCCGTCGCGNCGAGTGGAATGACGCTTTTNTCTAGCTGAGCTAAAACCGCGTTGACNTGACGAGGGTCGCACGACCCCGACGGCCAAATAGCCACGANGCCGTGACNGNCGACATCNGTCNNNTCAACNGTCAANCGCCTTCCCACACCTTGGACCAGATATTGGCTTTCACCGACACTCACAAATCCCTTGATGCGAACCACGGATCTAGAGAGCTCACCCAAGACAGACCGGATTTGGTCCACTGAAACAGCATTGGCATAGTGAAGATGAGCGGTGNCGAATTCGACGTNCGGCNTCGAGAAGTTCTCACGGGTCTCCGTTTTGTCAANCCCGATAAGAGTTGACATGGACAGCGTGTGAGCGTCGATCAATGGTGAATCCGTATGGTTCCGCAACCAAGCTCTGAGNTCGCTGATCGCTCCGTCGCTACATAAGTCGAGATGTGTCAGTACGAGCAGATCNGCCTGACNCAGTTGTTCGACACAAAGCTTTCCGACNAAACGGTCACCACTTTGAGCTTGGATCGTGGAGCTATTGACTACGACGATGACCGCGTTTAGGGAGCAACCTGGCCAACCTTGACCGTAAGTCGCAATTTTGTGNGGATGGGCTACACCACTTGCCTCGATAATCACATGATCAACGCTCGGACGTATCTNTAGAACCTCATCGAGCGCAGCACCAACGCTGTCGCTAATCGTGCAGCAGACACACCCGTTGGACAACGAAATCGTATTGACACCGCGNTCTGCGATTAGGCCGTCATCGATGTTGATCTCCCCAAAATCGTTCACGAGCACTCCGAGGCGCGCAACGTCTTGTTGGTGAAGTAGCCGGTTGATTAGCGACGTTTTCCCCGCGCCCAAATAGCCGCCGACAACTGTTACGGGCGTTGAACGTGTTTGGGTCATAGGGGATAAGGGACTCCTTCGAACACCGTGCCCCAGATNGGAATATCGCGCAAGCCCTCAACTCCGGTTTCCCAGGGGTCGTCCTGCAACACAGTGAAGTCAGCCTTTTTGCCCCACCGAAGGCTTCCGATCTCAGCCTCCCGGTTCAGAATGAAGGCCGCGTCAATGGTGATGGCGCGCATCGCTGCCTCCAGAGAAATNCGTTCGTTGGGTGCCATGAGCTCGCCCGATTCATTGATGCGGTTCGNAGCGATCCAAGCGTTNTGTAACGGTTTTGCGGGGGCCATAGTGAAATCGGAGTGGAGGGCAAAAGGAATCCCCTCGCGTTCGACNGTCCCAAGACGCGTCATTTGTGANGCTCTCTCGTATCCGATNGAACTGCTTCCAAANACGTCGGATAATTCATACAGGTAGTACACCTGCCCNGAAATCAACGCTCCCTGACGCCCAATGCGGCGAACTTGTTGAGCATCAGATAATCCGAAATGTTCGAAAGTGAATCGGTGGTCGAAGCGAGGGCGTTCCCACTGNAATTTTTCTAGCGTCGATAGGGCGAGTTCAACACCTTCATCGCCGGTGCAATGAACGTGAATTTGAAAGCCAGCATTCCAGAGGACTCGAGCTGTGGCTTCAAATTGTTCAGGCGGGGTTATCCATTCGCCNTCATGACCGTCAAGATACCCAGGCGGGTTCAACCNCATAAGTTCCGCGAAAAATCCCCCATCGGCCAACATTTTTACATGATTGCCAAACCTCAAGCGGTGTCCATTACGTAACTGGTGACTCCGAAGTTGTTCGACCAGACTTGATTTCTGATCGCTGCCATCGGCGGCCATCATCCCCTCCGTATTGACGGCGTATGGCATGAATTCAGTGCGAAAAGGAACTTCGNTACCCCCAATGACTTCCTCTAGCGCCGCCCATTCCAGATCAAGGTCATACATGGGGAAAGCCGCGTCACAGATGGTGGTGTGCCCGCCGGCGTGAATTACGTCGCGTGCTCGCTGCAGACCNGTCCTGAAGCGTGAGGGTTCCAAAGAATGAGGAAGGAAATGCCGATTGGCGACAAAGAGACCNTTTTCGAAAAAGGCGCCTCGTTCAACGTCGATTTGGGGATGACGGTGGGCAGCGTCCATATCNAGCCCCATCCACTGAAAACACGCGTCATTAACGATTATGGAGTGGTAACCGCGATGCCACACCACTATTGGCCGATTGGGGTNAATGCCGTTGAGGAGCTCCCGATCAACATCTCCATGCCAACGCGGGTGATGGCCGTAAACAAAAANCGGTTCATCGTCGGGACCGTCAGCCGCNAGGGTNGTCAAAACNTCGAGGAAATCGGAGCGGGTGCTGACAGCGCCAATCTCTGCCCANGGAAGGTCCCACTCTACTGCAGTCGCGAAATCCATCGTGAGAAGCCGAGCCGCCATCGAGGGATGAAGATGAGGGTCGATAAACCCTGGCATTAAAACGTGATTAGCGAACGTGTCATCAATAGTGTGAGGGGCTCGTTCTAGCCAAGGTTTCAGCGACTCCAAGGTACCGACGCTCACGATGTGACCGTCGCGAACGGCGACGGCTTCCGCTATCGGCAATGAAGGTTCCATGGTCCGGACCCGACGCGCCGTGTAGACGACGAGGTCACTCATAGGTCAGTGCTTGGCGCCCAGGTCGAATGCGTCCCGCTCGAGATCCTCTCCGGGAGTTGGATACGGCAAANGGGCCCCTCCATCAAACTGGCGGCGTCAAATACCAACGCCTCAGAGATGTCGTTGTTGAGATCGGAAGCGAAGGTAACNAAGTAACCATCGTCTTCTGCNGTTGAATTATCTCTTGGGGCCATAACCGTCTCACTTATAAAGACACCTGGTTCGAACTCAAAAAGTTCTTCCACCTGAGTGTCGAGGTCATGTTTGATGAGGCCATCAAAAGCGAATAACCCACGNGCGCATCGCGCGTTATAGGAGTAGCGGTGAGGTCGACCGGCGTGNCGNCCATTGATCATCGGAAACTCTGCACAGGTGTCGCTCATGGGTTGTTCGCGGCACTCACCNGTAAGAACNTTGAATTTCCACCTGTGAGCGCGAGCTTCCAAGACGTTCATATCCAAAGTCTCGAACCCCTTGAGTGAACCTGCGTGTCTCTCGACCCCACTGGCGGTGGGGTTGTGTTGGAAAAATCCGTCCAGTACCACCCAATCCCCGTCCTCGTAGGCGTTCGTCCAGTGAAGAACAAAAGTCGGATCCGCCTCGAACCAAAGAATGTCCTCGGTTGATCCATGTCGCGGCACGAGNGCGAACCGGCTCGGGAGGTCGCGGTCGAACACGTTCGAGTAGTAGCCCTCCGCGAGCGCTTCGGGATTCCAAAAAAGTGGAAGGTCGTTGAGAATTGACCAGTTCGGAGTGAACGCCATGTCGTGAGGAAGGCGGGGACCTGGAAGCGGGATGTCTACGTGATCGGTGAGTTCTCCGGATCGGCTGACTACCCCGTAACGCAGATGGGGGGCTTCGGCGAAATAGCTGAAGAANAGCAANTCTCCGGTATGTTCATCAACTTTTGTGTGGGCGGACACTCCCTCCGGCGGGAAGAAACCGTTCCAAGTTGTTTTGCCCAAATCGGCCAACGTTCGCGGATCCAAGCGGTACAACTCTCCGCATTGATAGAAACTTGCCAGAGCGACCCCTCCATGAACAATGACGTCAGTAGAAGCGTTGTCCTTCATGAAAGTTCTCGCGCCCCAGCCATACTCGGCGATAGCGTTCGACGGGTGCTCGGAAATCCCGGCCCAAAGGCTGTGTTTGGTTTCTTGTTCAGCTAGGAAAGCGTCGGTACGGATGAATCGATTCGCATAGCGGGCTTCGCCGTTCTCAAAACTGATTGAGTGCATCATGCTGTCGCCATCAAAGGGGTGGTACCGCTTGATTGGCTCGAACAGGGGATTCTCAGTATTGCGCAGGTAGACGCCATTTAGGTCATCGGGTATTTCACCTACGACGTCCATATCCCAGGCGTCATATTCCCGATGTTGGGGCNGCCAAATTCCGGTCCGGTAGGGATGGTCATCATCGGGCGGTAGTCCCGGTTCAAANGTTTCGCGCAGCGTAGCCGTCATGGCGTCTCCCCGAGGATCGCACCCGCGTCTGAAGCGNATGTCGTGNGGCCAGAATAACTTGTTTCTCCAAACTGACTAAACGCGACGCGCGTTGCCGCGTTATGTGAGGCGTCGTGACTACAAATCTCCTACCTCGGGAAAATCGGAAGGCGGCATGATGTCGACCATCGCTGAGCGTTGCTGTGCNAGCATTCCGCCATCTACTTTCAAGATGTCTCCTGTTACATAGTTCGACTCTTCAGATGCAAGAAATAGTGCTGGACCGGTCATGTCGAATGGTTCACCGATGCGACCCATTGGAACGTTTTCNCCGCGTAAAGAACGTTCCTCTACATCGAGACCACTTGTGTCTATTGAACCTGGCATTAATGCATTAACGCGAATGCCGTAGGGGCCCAGGTCAAGCGCTAGGGCGCGAGTAAAAGCTTCAATACCTCCTTTAGAGGCGTCGTAAGCGGTAAAGGATCGNTGTGCGCGAGTAGCGCCTCCTGATGACATGTTGATGATGNCACCGGTCCCGGCACGAGCCATTGCAGGTGCCGCGCGATGGCAGCAGAGAAAGTGTCCTGTGAGGTTGACGTCGAGTATGCGACGCCACCATGTCTCGTCAGCTTCAAAGAAATGAAGCATGGGNCCTACCATTCCGGCGTTATTCATCAGAACCTCGACGTGCCCCCAATTGGCCTCAACGCGGCTGAAACCNTCTGACACCTGTTGGCTGTCGGAAACATCAAAGGGCACGGCAATTGCTGAGCCGCCGCCCTCTGCGATCNTCGCAGTCGTAGTTAAGGCAGCGTCCGGATCGATATCGTTGACGGCTACGAGGGCTCCTTGTTCTGCGAAGCGATCCGCCAACGCTTGNCCAATGCCGTGACCGGCACCTGTAACTAGNACAACCTTGTTNGCGAGATCCGGGTATTGAGACATTTTTCCTCCGATACGTGTTCGCGTTGGTTGATTAAGAGCGCAGTCCTCTAGGGGTTCCGCCAAGATCAGACCGGACAGATCCATCGAGGTCTCCGTCTGAGACTATGTAGCGACAGATGCGCTTTCCGTGTTCGGACAATGTCTCGTAGAGGGAGGAAGGGATCGATCGTGCCATTGGTTCGCGGAACCAGGGCGCGTAGTACTCAATGTTGGGGATCGCACGCGCTTCGTTAGACAGGTTCGGGGTTCCCCCATGCCAGGCACGCGGATCGCGAATTAGAACACTTCCGGCCGGAGCGGGACACGTAGTGCTCAATTTCATCCAAGCTGGTTCGTCATCCAGNGTCGGAATTGGTTCATGAGAGTGTTGAGTTCCNGGTATCTGTCGGGTTGGNCCGTTTAGCGCGGTGAAGTCCGTCATGAGAAAGTTGCAGCAAACATACGGGCACGGTAAATCGCGAAGAGTTAACAGTCCTCTGGGATCCCAGAATGCTCCGGAAAACTTGCCGCCGTCGCTATCGGCTGCCGCTGCGTGGTCGGCGATTTCGCGGCGATCACCGACGTCGCTATGCAGCGGTTGATAATCAANGGCTCCGGGCAAGCAAAAGTCTCCACCACCGCCTCGGCAGATGTAGTCCTGCGATTCGAAGATCGATTCAAGAATGGGAGTAATCGTGGGCAGGTCGATGAGCATCGCCCACTCCGGGTTGTGGAGTTGGTGCCCCGTTGTGCTCGCTGATCCGAAGCTGTAACGGTGCGATCCGCGGTTTCCTTGGCGGGCGCTATCGATTTCCATGATTTCGGAAATAACGCGGGCACACCCCCTTCTTATCGTCATAAGTTGCTCTTGAGTGAGAGCGTCGCGGACGATCACAAAACCGTCACGGTAGAAAATCCTCTTAACGTCTTCGATACGTTCTGGGGTCAGAACCTCAAGACCAGGAATACCGTTGTTGCGACTCAAATATTCGCGNTGGTTTTGCAGCTCAGGAGACGCGAAATCGCGGCCAACCCATCCATATTGCGTTCCTAAAGATAAAGGGTCACTCACCCTTGGCTGCCTTCACTAGGTTTCGTACCAACCGGATGGCTTCATCGTGAGGAACTCGCCCACACCCGCAGGAAGTGGAGACGAGGAGTCGATCCTCAGCGACGATCTGTANGAGGGCTTCNATCTGCGAGCTGAGCTCCGACACCGGTTGGGGGTCTCGTTTAACGTCCGCGATACCGGCGATAATTTCAATCGAGTCGGGGATTTCGGAAAGTAAGTGTCGATCGGCCCACTGGCCTGCGTGACTGCACTCCACATGAACTCGATCAACCAATCCGTCCAACAGTTGCAACAGCGGTAACAGCGCGGACANATTTTGCNGTTCAGTTCCTGGGCGTCGCGAAATGTCCCCGAGACAAAAGTGGATGGTGCGGGTGANGTCACCGACATCAGCGAAAGGAGCGACCAATGTGTCGACAATTAGCGNGGCTGAGTGCGTTCCGTTAATGAGCGANGTTGCCTCTGCTGGGGCATCAAGCTGGATTTCAAGAGCACCCGCTTTGACCATATCGTCGACTTCGTCTTTCACAATTTTCACGTANTTATGGAGCTGTTCCTCCAACCTCGGGTCGTTTTCCATTCCCAGGACCATGGTCTGAGGACTCGGCACNGCGCCTTTTTGAAGAGTCGGTTCAATTGTGCGTTCCCTTCGGAANCCAAGAGCGTGACCGGTTCCGTTTGGNGCGGATACGTTTCCGACAATTTGATAACGCCCAATTCCGTCGTATCCCTTAGCAGTATCTCGNTGCTGGACCATCTTGAGGCCATCAAGACGGGGGGGTACATGGTGAACAAAATCCGGTCCCCACACCTCACCGCCCATGATTTGGTCGACCCCGCAGGCGATCATTTCATCCATTGAAATACGCGCCGCNCGTGCCAAAAGATCGTCGGCATCAGCATCACTAATTTCTCCTGAGTAGTACCGCTTCAACTGCGGACGCAAACCGAAAGGAATNGGCCACGAACCGACACAAGTGGTTCGGAGGGTCATGTGCAGACCTTAGCTTTAGGCGTTGGTGACCGGGTTCGGAGTCACAAGCGCCCGCCACAAGCCTCGATAAGTTCGCCACGTCAAATCCGGNGTGAGGTATCCGTCTTCTTCGAGAAGTTTTGTTAACCGAGGCAAATTTCGGAAGGGAATGCCGCTGTCGACATGATGCGCNANGTGGTAACCGACGTTGAGGGGAACAAATATGGTTCGAGCTATNCGACCTTGNNTAACGTGGTGAGCGGTGTCACGTCGATCACCGGATCGGGTCATACCGCCGTGTTCAGCAATCGCCCTGAGTCGATTAAGAACTTGATACACGGTTACGTAGGGAAGAACCCACAACGCGAAATACAACAAAGGATTACCGCTTACAGCAAAGAGTCCGAATACGAACAATTGACCTAGGTAGAAGCGAAGGCTGTTGACAAAGAACCGGCGTCGGAACAGGCCCGNTAANCGAGGNCGAAGGATCCGGTACGCAGACACGCCGCCACCGTCTCGACGGAGCTTTCGCCGCATTGANNCAGCCGTGATCGGATAAAAGGCGTACAANAGAAAGTCTGGTTCCTTTGGNCCGAACTCGTCTCGGTGATGGTGGTTATGACCCCTGCGATAAGCATGAGTCCCTGTACCGAACGCAAGCCACCCGAAAGTATTGATGCCCACCAAATCGTTGATACGACGGTTAGAGAAAAGGAGTCGGTGTGCACCCTCATGCGCCAGAATAAACATCCGAATTTGGAGTACCCCGATGATGGGAACCGCACAAAGAACCGCAATCCAATGGCCTATGACGACCACAATCCCGATAACCGTTAGAGGCAAAACCAAAGAGACCAGACACGTGATCGCGTTCCTAACATCGTTGATTTGCCTCAGTTCGTTTCGGAGATCTCCTCTGGGGCGACCGTCGGANCGAAGGCGATCAGTACCGCGAAAGGGCTCAAGTTCAGACACCATCCCACCCGTCATTGATTCCACCAACTCGGCATGGGNGGGTGTCTCTTGCATACCTCAACGGTAGTTGCTCGGTGAGCTCGTTTTGCTAAAGCCCCCCCAACAGATGGAAAACTGTCTGTTCGTGCAACGAATTGTGACCCTGGATATGGAAGGCGTGCTTACGCCGGAGATTTGGATAGCGGTAGCAGCGCGCACAGGCATCGNCGAACTACGGGTGACGACCCGCGATGAACCGGACTATCAGAGGCTGATGGACCAAAGGATTTCGATACTCAGTGAACACCAGATTCCTCTCTCACTCATTCGCGAGGTCATCTCGGAATTGGATGTNTTTGAAGGGGCTCGAGAATTTTTGGATCGCCTGAGACAGCGNTATCAGGTGGTGCTGCTATCNGACACGTTCGAACANTTTGCCNACCACTTCATGGTCCGACTCGGCCAACCGCACTTGCTGTGCCACCAGTTGAGTGTTGATGGGGACCAGATCANGCGTTTCGTTCCCCGCGTCGANGACGCCAAAAAACAGGCCGTNCTGAGCTACCAACAACTCGGCTACCACGTGACAGCTGTAGGNGACTCCCACAACGACATCAGTATGTTGCAGCAAGCTGATGCTGGCTGCCTATTCCGTTCACCGACAGGTCTTCCAGNCAAATATCCAGACTTGATTCCCATCGAGGCGTACGATGAACTATCCCAGTGGATTGACGAGTCCGCGCGAGATAGCGCAAAGGGGAGTACATAATGACTGCGCCCGTCAAAGTTGCCCACTTTGTTTTGTGCACCAGCGACATCGACGCGCTGGCGGAATGGTACTGCTCGGTACTTGATGCTCAGGTGGTCCACCGAAACAAGAAAATTGCTTTCGCGAGCTTCGANGACGAGCATCACCGGATCGCTTTCGTTGATCGCGGCTTCGATAAGAACCCAGACTCCGAGAGAAATGGTGTCGACCACGTCGCATTCACTTACGCAACTCTCGGAGATTTATTGTCGAACTACGTNCGTCTCCGCGACGAAGGAATACTTCCCGAACGGACCATCAACCACGGTATGACAACTTCGATGTANTACCGGGACCCAGANGGCAACCGAATAGAACTCCAAGTTGAAAACTTNNCGGATCCACAAGATGGGATCGATTTCATGAACGGGCCCATCTTCGATGCCAATCCTATTGGGGTGCTGTTCGACGCCGACGAATTAGTACAACGTTTCGAAGCNGGAGCTTCCTTCGAAGAGCTAGTTCGTCAAGGCGACAGCTAAATTTTGGACCATCAAGTTACGGTTTCTTGCTGATGAAGTAGTTGTTTGATCTGTCGTCGCGAACCCCAGTGATTTCAATATTTGTGAAACCAGCGTCAGTGAGATACTCGGTAGCGGTTTGNTGACCCCAGGCCGTACCCAATCCCTCTCCGTCGTACGCCAACGAGACAGTCATGCAGTGCATTGTCGANACCGTGTACATAAACGGAGCCATCGGGTCAGCAATATTCTCTTCTAAAAGACTNGAAGCTTTNGGTTCAACACAAAGGTAGGTCCCTGNGCTGCGAAGCATGCGATGGACTCCGAGGAGAACATCCATGGGGTGNGCNTGATCGTGAATGGCGTCGAAGGTCGTGACCACATCAAACTGTTCTACCGGGTCTAGTTGAGCGGCATCACATACCTGAAAGCTGACGTTGCTTAATCCAGCAGAATTCTGTTGGGCAGCGGCGATGCCATCTTCAGAAACATCGAAACCCACGAAGCGNCTATTGGGAAATGCCGACCCCAAGATGCTTAATGCGCGACCGCTACCACAGCCGACGTCGGCCACNTCGATACCTTGNTCCAACTGTTCTTGAATACCAAGTAAAGGNACTATGTGATCAATCAATGTGCGATCAAACCGATTGCCACTTTGCTCGGACATCAACGCTTGAAAGCGAGGGAACTTGTCNTAGGGCACACCACCGCCTGAGTGGAATGCTTCAACGATGTCGGCTTCAACTTCTCCCAATAAAGCAACTTGTTGCATCGGTACCGTCAAATTGAGCGGCCCACTGCGTCGAGTCAACAAACCGGCATGTTCAGCCGGCAGTTGGAACGTCTGCGCAGCAACGTCGTAATCGATGATGCCTCCGCATGCCATGGCCGAAAGCCACTCCCGCACATAACGTTCGCTGAGGCCACTACGTTCTGCTATCTCGGCAGACGTTGCCGGTGTTGCACCGTCCATCGCATCAAACAAGCCCGTCTTATGTCCGATGCTCATCATCAGGGATAGTGCGCCCCCATTCATGATTCCCAGCATCGTCTGAGTGAAAGCACGTGCCTTGTCTTTGTCGTATTCCTCAGTGNTTTGCTCCATGCCAAATTCTTTCACGATTCAGGTAATTCATGCCTCGGAGGTTTCCTGGGGTACAGAAACCACATCAGCGGCGCAACCAGGAATTGAAGTACACCCAAGGTCAGCCAAATACTGTTATATCTCGCCACCTCGTGNGTTCCATTCAAGACGGTTATGGCAACTGCGACTCCCATGCCGCCGATCGCGTAACGGAGGCTTTGGTGAATGCCATTGGCTGTCGCTATCGAATCGGCTGGAATGTGCAGCAAAGCCGCGCTATTGAGTTGGCTAGCGAGCACACCCATGCCCAAACCAAATAACGCNGACGCCGGGAAAAAGACGAGCCAATACTCGGGCTGCTCATCGAGAAAAAGATAAAGCCATAAGAATCCTATTGTCGCGACTAGAGATGCCAACGACATAATNCCTCGAAAGCCATGCTTATCTGCCCANCGTCCACCGAGTATCGCAACCAGTGCCGANATCACAGGGGAGGGCGTAAATGCGAGACCGACACCGGTTTTGCTGTAGTTCCANACCTCTGTGAGAAACAACGGCCACAAAAACCAGCTGGTGAAGGCACCCACCATGGCAAGCGTTACAGCGATGTTGGATACAGCAAATGAGCGTATTCGAAACAAAGCCGGATCGAATAATGGCTCTTCGTGTCTCGAAGATCGACGTAGAAAAAGAGGGAAGAGGGTGACGCTTCCAGAGAAACAGCCGAGCGTCGAGATTGATGTCCAGCCCCACGAGGGTCCCTGGAGAACTCCNAGAACCANCAGAAACACCGATCCGCTACCCATCATCACACCGANGAGATCCANTGGGTGATCGGTCGAAGGTTCAANGGTTTCATGTAGGAACGCTTTTGCTCCNGCGAGTCCTAAACCAACGATTGGGACGAGGACGAGATACACCCAACGCCACGAAGCGAATTCGAGCACGAGAGAGGCGAATCCGGGTGAAATTCCTGACGCCACCATGCCCGCGGCAGCCCATATACCGATCACACTCGCTTGNTTCGAGCTTGGNAATTGCGGNAGCACAAGGGCCAGNGACGANGGAACAGTCAACGCGCCGAACATCCCTTGNAGGGCCCGAGCGAGTACGAGCACGAGCGCACTCGGCGCAAGACCCGCTCCCAGCGCCCCCACTAAAAGCCCCAGTAGGCCGATGCGAAAGATAGTGAGCCGGCCATAGCGGTCCGCGAGTCGCCCTCCGGCGAGCATCGTCGTGGCGAAGGCAAGNGAATAGCCCGCGATGATCCACCCCGTCATACCGTTACTTACTCCGGGGAACGATCGCACTATTTCAGGGAACGCTACGTTCGAGACGGTCACATTGACAGTCCCGAGGACGAATGCCAGGGATCCGGTAGCGAGGGACAAATATGGGTGGGGAGCGGAAATATCCGACTCGAAAGGAGAGTCTGGCTCTGCGATCACAGTGAACACGAGCGGGGATCGATGCTCCGCCGAGGGCTTGTTCACCTGCTTGAGGGTACGCTGCGCCCGTCCACATAATGGCANTAACGACGGCGAGNGAGAACAAAATGNCGAAAGAGCTGGTGGAGAGCCGAAGAGAAGGCCACATAACGATTTTTACGTTGCATCGTCACGACAAACGAAACGCGTTTGACNCGAATCTCACGTTTGCTCTNGACGAGGCGTTGAATTCATTTGAAGACGATCCTGAGCAATGGGTNGCCGTTTTGAGTGGCGGACCGGACATGTTCTCGGCNGGAAGCGACCTCAAAGAAGGAAGTGGGCAATCACATCGAGGAGGCGAATATGGGATTATCCGCCGACAACGCGTTAAACCGATCATCGCTGCAGCTGAGGGTCTCGCCCTCGGTGGCGGAATGGAAATACTTTTCTGCTGTGATCTCATTGTGGCCTCAACGGATCTACGTCTGGGATTACCTGAAGTGAAGCGAGGCGTATTACCGACAAGCGGTGGATTGTTCCGGGCCCTTCGGTCGTTGCCTTTGCATGTGGCAAAGGAGGTGGTGCTAACAGGGGAAGAACTCTCGCCGGAGCGCGCATTGACCTATGGCCTTGTCAACCGACTAGTCGAGCCAGGGGAGACATTGAATGCTGCGGTCGAGTTGGCTGAACAAATAGTCGCCAACTCGCCGACTTCGACAAAGCATTCGGTCCAAGCTATGGAGCGATTTTTGAGTAATGACGATGGTCTGGGTTGGTCGATCACGGACTATGCGGCGGCCGAAGTATTCGCTAGTGAAGACCGAAAAGAAGGAATTCGGGCGTTCTTCGAACGTCGGGCACCGGAATGGAGGGGGAGATGACCCGATATTTTGTTCCGAGCGAAAGCGAACTGAGTGAGGCTCAACAGGGGCTTCGCGAGGCCGTTGTTGGAACCAGGGATGGCTTGGGTCCCGAAATATGGGGACGAGGCCCCTTCGGTGTTTGGCAAAACGCTCCAAATGTGGGACATCCCGCTTTGGACTTGGGTGGTGCCGTTCGCTTCAAAACAGCGATATCCGCCATGGTTCGAGAAGTAGCGATCTGCACGGTAGGTGTCCACTATCGAGCCAAGTTTGAATTCGCGGCACACAGAGCCATCGGTATCGCGGCAGGTCTCGACGGCGTTGCTCTCGATCGGCTGGCGGCGGGCGAAGACCCCGGATGGACCGACGACCTTGCATTGGTGCATCGATATACCCAGACGCTCCTTAATACCCATCGGATTGACGAAGAGTTGCATAACGAGTTACTCGAGTGTTTTGGCGACCAGGGGGTTGTCGAAATAGTTACGACAATCGGCTACTACTGCTTGATTTCGTTGACTCTGAACGCATTTGAGGTGCCGCTATCAACTGAAATGACCGATCCATGGCCCGACGATGATTGACCCGGCCGCGAGCCCAAAATAACTCACCGACAGTTCGCGTCTACGCACAACACTCGAAGACCAGCGAAGTGACGACGGTCCGAGCCAAGTCGGATCATCAAGGATCCCACCGTGATCTACTCTCTAGACCGTGGCCCCTGAAGCTGTACAAATAACGATCTGGTCTGATTACCTGTGACCCTGGTGTTGGGTTGGGGCCGTGCGTCTCGAGGAATTAGCTGAGCGAGAGGGGACCGAAATTTCTTTGGAATGGAAATCGTTCTTGCTTCGTCCCGCACCTGAGCAGAGGACACTTTCCGAATTCACTGAATACACGAAAAGTTGGCAACGTCCTGCTGGGCTTGAACCTCGCGCTGAGTTCAACTCCCCGTGGTCTGGTGTGAGCCCGCCGCCGTCGCATTCGCTACCTGCGGCCATCGCCAGTAAAACCGCTGGCACCTTCGGGAGCGAGACGTGGGGCCGGTATCACCAAAACCTGTTGCGTGCCTACTTCATCGATAATCGCGACATCTCGAGTTCGGAGGTCCTCCTAGAAGTTGCTAATGAAAGCAACATCGATACGAAGCTTTTCGAAGCAACTCGGAGCGCCGGCGAGAAGGACTTTGAGCGCGAGGTGTTCGCCGACTACAACGAGGCCTTAAACAGTGGTGTCAACGGAGTGCCTGCTGTCGTAATCGACAACAGGTATCTAATTTCTGGGGCTGTTGAGGTAGAGCATTACCAGAAGGCCCTAACTCATTATCGAGAAATTCGAGACGCCGAAAACAGCAGGTAATCGCATCTTGGGTGTGGAACCAGAGTTTCAGGTACATGGTCGCCAAATCGGGAGCCGGTCGCCTAGCTCACGAACCAGATGCCCAACTCATCGACTGTCCGGTCAAGTGACTACCTAATTCCCCACGTCGCCTCCACCAACCGACACAAGGTATCCGGACTCTACGTCCATGTCGTCGGTTTCCTTACCAGCGTCGTAAGATTCAACTGTGGCACGAATAAAGAAACCGAAGCCGACTAGGAAACCAAAGCCTCCCAAGATGTCGAAGCTTCCCGATAACTACCGAGAAGCGATAGAGGCTAAACAATCACAGAATTCTGGTTGGGGAAACGGGAAAAATTCAGGGCAAAGAAACACAGGCTTTTCAGGACGCAGCCCCAAACGCACCGGCGGACGCGACAGATAGCTATCGGCCAGCGGAGAAACACCGCGCCGAAAACCACAAGTGACCGCCCTCTTCGGGGCGGTCACCCATGTGTCCTCGAAAAGAGCTACTCCAAACGCCGCGACATGGTTCGCCCGGTCAAGGCAGCATTGTGATTAGCGAGGAACTCTTGTTGCTCCTTGCTGGCCATAATTTCCGCGGTTCCCTCAAGCAACGTGTCGAGGGAATCAGCTGTCGTGGCCAGAATGTACGTGCCGGTCATTGGTCCACCAGCCAGGACTTGGCCCCACATCTGCCCGTTCCCACCGTGCCTCGACACCACTTCCCAAATGCGGTCAACTGCCGCTGTCTGCGCTTCGGGAGCGATCGGATCACTGATTGACGTGAGGAGGGTCACATATTTTCCGTTCCGTCCACCTCGCTCAGCGTCGACACGCACAAGAACTCGACGCACGGTTTCTGAACCGGAGTCAGAAAGTGTTTTGAGGATCCCCTTGTCGTTCCGAAGGGCAACGACTCCATCCATCGCGGCGTCTATCGAATCCCAGTGATAGATCACCGAGATTTCGCCAGCTCGTTCGCCAGCCATGATTGCTTGTGAGGCCCACACGTCATTGGCAACCCGAAGGGACGCTTCTTTCCCGTAGTCGTTCCAATCGGATATGAACTTGTCCAGGTCTGCCACTTTGAGCGTCAGACTGCTTATGTAACTCACCAGTACACCTTTCTGTTCTTCCACGGCTAAACAATGGCCGCCATGTTCGCATAAAACGGCGAGACACCGCTCGGGGACGTGCCCGCATTATCTGATGCGGTTTACCTGGCAGCAGTTCCTTCCATCTGCGCCAGGACGGCATTGCCCAAGAGAATCGGTTCGGCCGACGCGCACTAGGGTGACGGGATGACATTTGATGGAGAATACGGGCCGAGCACTTGGGATTGGGTAGCCGAACANGCCGAAGAATATGAGAGTTCAAACGGTGAAAAGGGCAGCACACTTCGCGATACAGGGTTACCGATAATCGTGATGACNACGATTGGGCACCGAACAGGGTTGGTCCGAAAAGTCCCGTTGATGAGAGTTGAACACGACGGTCAATATGCCATTGTCGGATCAAAAGGTGGAGCAAAAGACCATCCGGGCTGGTACCACAACCTGATGGCAAACCCGAACGTCTTGGTTCAAGATGGACCTGCGCCTTTTGAGACGACCGTGCGCTTACTGAGCGGGGCCGAACGCGCCGAATGGTGGGAACGGTCAGTGGAAGCGTTCTCTCCATACGCCGAGTATCAAGAAAAGACNGAGCGTGAAATTCCACTCTTCATCACCGAACGACCCAATTGANTTTGGGTTANGGAAGCAATGCGGCTCGAGCACACCGTCAGGTGCAAGCGACGCNAACACTCNTGGAGACNGTCGACACTCGGTTGCCTANAGNGTGGGTTTGAGAAAATCCACAACACCGAGCCCAACTAAACCTGAATCGTCTTNGGCGCATTGTTGAGGGTTTCCACAGCGAAACCGGCGGCAGTCTTGTANCTGGCCATGTAGTCCTCAATTTCGCTGCGGGGGATGACATCTTCAATATTGTCGAAGATGCCACCGCAGCGGTCCTCAACTATCCCCAGAATGCCAATGGGACCCGCACCACGATTCCTCAGGACAAGTTCATTCAGATCCTTCAGCATTGCGNCCTCATATGATTCAAGAGCGGCGACGTTTATCCCATGTTCTTTCATTGCTGCNCCCAACATTCGAGCATCGACGATCGCTTGACTAGCGCCGTTCGAGCCGACTGGATACATAACGTGGGCAGCGTCTCCGATGAGTACGCAACGACCATCGACCCAACTGTCTACCGGGTCCCGGTCGACCATCGGATACTCGTAGACAGCNGACGCGGCGCGAATNAATNCGGGAACGTCAAGCCANTCGAACGCCCAGTCTTCGAAGAAGGGAAGAAATTTGTCAACTGCCACCTGNCGATTCCAATCGCTATCACCCCAATCCTCAGAGACGTCGTACGTTATTTCTGCGATCCAATTAATTGTTGCTAGACCCGTCGTTGGATCCGGNCGAGTGATGGGGTAACAAACNAATCTCTGCTCAAGTTTGCCNACCANCACGAACGATGCTCCCGTGCGAATCGGAACGGCTTCGGAGGTCCCGCGCCACATCACTGGACCGCCCCACACAGGAGGACCCTCATCTGGGTACATCTGTTTTCGNGCGGCACTGTGCAATCCGTCTGCTCCGANGAGTAGGGCGCCCTCAACGATGCTTGTNTCAGTCGCAAGGTTTTGAAAGGACGCTTGGATCGTGCCGTTACCGGAGTGATATCCCACTAGTCGGCTGCCGGTNGTCACCGCTGAAGACCCCAAACGTTTTATGACCTCTTGGTACAGCAACATNTGCAAGTGTCCCCGGTGAATTGAGTATTGGGGCCATAGGTACCCTGCCTCTCGACCGCGCGGCTCAGCCCATACGTCGTTGCCGTTACGCCCTACTAGAGCCCACTCTTGAGCNGGCACNCCAATGTCTTCGAGTTGTTTCTCGAGGCCAAGGTCAAATAGTTCCCTNACNGCATTTGGTTGAAGGTTGATTCCGACNCCTTGAGGCCGCAGGNGATCCACCGATTCGTGGACCACTACCGGAATTCCCAACTCATGACAGGTCAGCGCCATGGTCATTCCTGCAATGCCGCCACCGGCCACTATCACCGTCATTCCAGAAGACTAGGGCCAGGACGTGTAACACTCCTGACGTGTCTGTAGTAAANCGATCCCGAATTCTTGACCTNGACCTCGCATCTGAGGGCCACCGTTCAATTGAATGGGCGCGTCGTCACTCGCCGTTAGTCAACGAATTTCTTAGGGANCGCCTGAACGATGGCGCTTTAGCCGGGCGGCGCGTGGCAGTCGTCGTCCANNTGGAGGCCAAGACGGCACTTCTGGCNACAGTTTTGGCCGACGGAGGCGCACATGTCGTAGCTGCCGGATCAAATCCTCANTCAACTCGAGACGAAGTTGCAGCNGCNCTGGTGGATCGGGGAGTAGAGGTTCATTCAACACGCGACAGCGGATACGACGCTTGGGAGAAGGATCTACTTGCGGTGGCTGACACCGAACCAGAGTTCATTATTGATGACGGNGCCGAACTCACAATTCGCATGGCAAGTCAACGNCCCTCAATGTTCGAAGCAGTGAAGGGTGTGACCGAGCAAACAACCACGGGAGTGGCACGCCTCNTGGAGTTGGCGAATCGGGGACGTTTACCGTTTCCGGTTCTAGCGGCAAATAATGCCGCCTGTAAACACCTCTTCGACAATCGATACGGAACTGGCCAAAGCACTGTTCAGGCGATCCTAAATCTCACCAACATGTTGATGGCTGGAAAGAATGTGGCCATTCTCGGTTACGGGTGGGTTGGACGAGGCATNGCCGCCCACGTGAGGGCGTTGGGCGGCACGGCCTGGGTGGTCGAGGTTGACCCTGTCAAAGCGNTAGAGGCGTTTATGGACGGCCACCAAGTAGGGAATTTGGAGCAAGCGCTGCGNAGAGCNGATTTTGTTCTAACTGCAACTGGNGGNCGTCGCGCTATTGGGAGACAACATTTTCGTCACTTGAAGACCGAAGCAATTTTGGCCAACGCNGGCCATCATGANCTCGAGATCGACGTCGAAGCGTTAGCTGNTGAGGCAGAGGCGTTTCAATCGGTACGTANCGGCATCGACGAGTACCTCTTGCCCGACGGCCGGACTGTNTTCGTGCTCGCAAACGGNGCTCTCGTCAACATAGCGGGGGGTCTTGGGCACCCTATTGAGATCATGGATCTCTCNTTCGCTGTTCAAGGAGTGGGTTGTCACGAACTGGCGCGNGGCACAGTNCCTGACGGGGTGAACGTCATCGATCCTCGAATAGATTCAGAAATCGCCCGCGCGAAACTTGCCTCTCACAACATTTTCCTTTCAANAAAAGAAGAGGGTCAAGAAGACCACATCGACGATTTACTTGGACCCAAGGGCTGACATGGCGACACCACACATCGACGCCGAACCCGGCGACTTCGCACCATCTGTCCTGATGCCGGGCGACCCTCTACGTGCAACCTATATCGCGGAGCGACACCTTGAACAGGCTCATTTGGTCACCAATGTACGAAACGCAAACGGGTACACAGGAACATATAAGGGCTTGCCGGTATCGGTGATGGCTTCGGGGATGGGCATTCCGTCGGCAGCGATCTACATCACCGAGCTGTACCGTTTCTACGGTGTCAAAACAATCGTTCGCGTTGGCACAGCAGGGGTCTTTGACCCATCGCTTGAGCTTCGAAGGGTTGTTGCTGCGACGGAGTGCATCACCAACAGCGCTATGCCAGCGCAGATCTTTCCCACTGAAGCAAGCTCCCTGACGCCGACGCCCGAGTTAGCCGACATTGCGTCACGGGTTGCTTCTTCAAGAGGGATGGATCTAGCGACGGGAAAAATTTTCACGACGGATATTTTTTATGAGCCCGACCCTGAGTTGACTGCCCGAATGGCATCTGATGGCGTTCTCTGTGTCGAAATGGAAACGGCGGGGCTTTATGCCTTGGCAGCCGCGGAGGGAGGCCGGGCGTTGAGCCTTCTCACAATGTCCGATCACCTGTCCACCGGAGAAAGCCTCTCGACAGTCGACCGGCAGACTTCCCTAGACGAAATGATTGAATTCGCTCTGGAGGTGGTGGTAGCCGACTCAGAGGTTATTGAGTGAGCCAGGCGCGATAAATGTCGACGGCTCGCTCTAACTGACTGATGTCCACCCATTCGACGGCTTGGTGGGCCTGATCGATCGACCCGGGCCCGAAGACAACTAATTCATGTGCTACTTCTCCGTAACGGAGCGCGTTCGAACCGTATTCGGCTGTGGTGGGCGCTGCATCGGCTAGTTGGGCGAGGCTTCTTATCAGAGCACTTTCGGGATCCTGATAGAACCCGGGACTACCGTCACCGTACAGAGACTCGATGGTTGTTGACAGGGGGGCGGCACTGGTCTCAATCAGCTGACACAGGGCCGCCCGAACTTCGTCGATGTCCTCGTCAGGAGCAGTGCGTCGTCCGACGTATAGCGCGCATGCGTCGGGAATAATGTTGCGAGCTAAACCGCCGGCGAGTTCCGTCACGGACACAGTGCCCTTACCCACGGGTGTCGACGCCTCAAGCGCGGCCAATCGCTCCTGTTCGGCGTCGATAGCGACCACGACCCGGGCTGCGCCGCTTAAGGCATTTGCCCCAAGGTGAGGTTTCGAGGAATGCGCCGCATGTCCATGAACGGTGACGTCAAGGCCGATACCGCCCTTGTGTCCGTGAACTGGGGCGCACATTGTGGGTTCCGCTACGACTATTTGTTCGACGGTCTGTCCTCGGTCCAATAGCCAATCTCGATACCGCGTGGCTCCCAGTAGACCTCCGCCCTCCTCAGATATTGTCCCGACTAAATTGACGGTGCGTACGGGACGTTGACCGGCAGCGTGGAGCTCAGTCATAACCTGTAACACAACGGCAAGAGTCGCTTTAGTGTCCACAGACCCCCGGCCGTAAACCCGCCCGTCTTCGATGCGACCATCAAATGGGTTGTCAGACATATGTTCGACGCCGACGGTGTCGAGATGAACGTCAATGGTTGCAGCTCGATCCGACGTACCTTCGAATCGGGCGTACACGTTGCAACGTCCATCTACAACGTCATCTACCACGACGTCAGCACCGAGCGCGTCAGCGTGATCGGCTAGCCAGCTCGAAATTTGCCGCTCACCATCGTCGCCGGATTTAGGTCCCGCGTGAAGCGGATTCACGCTGGGAATTTGAACTAATTCGGCTACTCGTTGCGCAATTTCAACCACTAGGACTCCCTTTGGCAACGAATCCTAAACCGTGGGAACCGAAACTGATGCAAGGCAAGCAGGTTCTCATGACGTACCGTGGTTTTCCTATGTCAAAGGTGCTGATGTCTCTTCCCGTAGGGGAGCGCGTGGGGATAGCGTTCTCAGGTGGTTTAGACACGTCGGCCGCGGTCGCTTGGATGGGCGAACATGGCGCCATTCCGTACACATACACCGCTGACCTTGGTCAATACGACGAACCGGACCTTCGAAGCGTTCCCGACCGCGCGTTGCAATATGGAGCCGAGGAAGCTCGGCTGATTGATTGCCGTGCTGAGCTCGTGCGTGAGGGACTTATGGCGCTTCAGTGCGGCGCCTTTCACATTTCGACAGCCGGGAAGACCTATTTCAACACGACACCGCTCGGTCGAGCGGTAACCGGGACAATGCTGGTTGCCGCAATGAAGGATGACGGCGTTGACATCTGGGGTGACGGTTCCACCTACAAGGGCAACGACATCGAGCGCTTTTACCGCTACGGGCTAATGGTGAATCCGAACCTAAGNATCTACAAACCGTGGCTTGATCAAGCGTTCGTTGATGAACTGGGCGGCCGGACCGGAATGAGNGAATTTNTGACCAAACGNGGCTTGCCGTACCGGGATTCGGTCGAAAAGGCGTATTCAACGGACGCAAACATTTGGGGGGCGACCCANGAAGCAAAATCCCTCGAACANCTTGATTGCGCGATGGACATAGTTTCACCGATTATGGGTCAACCTCATTGGGATCCAGCGGTCGAGGTTCTTGAAGAAGATGTCACGGTGGCATTCAAAGAAGGCTGGCCGGTTGCCATCAACGGAGAGAACTTTGATGATCAGGTAGCGCTGGTGATTGAGGCCAACAGCATCGCGGGACGGCATGGTTTGGGAATGAGCGACCAAATCGAAAATAGAATTATCGAAGCCAAGTCGCGGGGGGTGTACGAAGCTCCGGCGCTAGCTCTGCTTCACGTGACCTACGAGCGTTTACTCACCGCGATTCACAATGAAAACACGATCGAAAACTATCGANACATGGGCAGGCGNCTTGGCCGACTTCTTTANGAAGGGCGTTGGTTTGATCCTCAGAGCTTGATGCTTCGNGATCCNTTGCTGAAGTGGGTTGGTTCGGCGGTTTCAGGGGAAGTGAAGTTGCGGCTTCGTCGCGGCGACGATTACACGATTCTTGAGACATCTGGGCCGGATCTCACGTACGAATCAGATCGGCTGTCCATGGAACGAGTCGAAGAGCAAGCCTTCGGCCCGCTTGACCGCATCGGTCAACTGACTATGCGCAATCTAGATATTGCCGACAGTAGAGCGAAGCTAGNCATCTACCGGNNTNCGGGCACCCTTAGTGANGGCGANGTNCTAGGCCTCGAAGCGGGTGAGTGACCGCTGATCACAGGGCTGAAGAGCGNACGGCCACCCGNTGTTGAACCCAGTCTCCGAGCATGTTGAGTGATACAACNGTCAGGGTCAAGAACAGGCCGGGCCAAAAGATTGGCATTATGGTCTGTCGGATGTCGCGGCGGCCTTCGTTGATCATGTTGCCCCACGTTGGNTCGGGNATCTGAACGCTCAACCCNAGGTAGGACAAGGTGCCNTCGATGACGATGACNAAACCGGCACTGATCAGTGCGTAGGCGAATAGGGCNGGCATTATGTTGGGAATGATTTCGCGGAANAGGATTGACCTCCTTTTGGTGCCTATCGCCTCTGCTGCTTGAACAAATTCGCGACTNGCGAGAGCCAAGGTGCTCGCTCGAGCGATGCGAACATAGGTGGGGATGCTCAACACTCCGAAGACCAATGCGATGAGGGTNAGGCTCCGAACCTTGTAGATGGAGACCAATGCGAGAAGAAGTATTAGTGGNGGAAAGGCCAAGACGACGTCCAGGCTTGACATGACGACCGCTTCGGAACGCCCTCTGACGTAGCCGACAAAAGCGCCGATGAANCCGCCGAAGACGATCCCAAACACGACGACGGTAACTGCGACAGCCAGGGATACCCAAGCGCCGTGCAAAAGCCTCGAGAAAGTATCTCGGGACAGCACGTCGGTACCGAGAATATGGGCGGATGATGGACCCTCGACGGGTGAAGCNTCACCGAAAAGAAAGGGNTGATGGAANGGGTCTTGNAGCGGTAAGNCTTGACCAAAAATCCGGTCNATTCGGGCATAAATNGCNGCGGTGACTATAAAGAGCAACCAGAACAGCGCTATCTTCACCACGATCGGCATGTCATGAAATGCAGCTAAGAGCCCACCCGATTTCGCTTCGCGCGNCTTTGTTNCAGCCACANGGGGACGTTTNAACCTCAAGAAGGAGTCACGTTCCATNTGGTCGTCCAATGAGGGNTACGCCGTTCTGGGAGTCAGACATCACTGNCTCCGAATTCGCGGATCGAGAGCTAAATACAGCAGGTCGACAATGGTGTTGACGACGACGTAAACGGTCGCGATAAAGAGCACGATGCCTTGAATCATCATCACGTCACGCTGATAGATGCCGCTAATGAGGCGGGTGCCCAACCCGGGCAATGCGAAAATGGTTTCGATGACGACCGTCCCACCGATGAGCGAACCTAGCTGCAACCCGAAGACAGTAATNGCCGTAAGCGCACTCGGTCGAAGTGCGTGGCGCATGAGNATGTATCTGTCGCGAAGACCTTTAGCCCGGGCGGACAACACGTAATCCTCTTTCAATGTTCCNATCATGTCGGCCCTGATGAGGCGAGCGTTNATCGCGAGCGGCGCTAAAGCCAATGCACTTGCCGGCAAAATCGCCGTTTTGAGGTTTGCGATCACACCCTTGTCGGTGATGCGGTTCCAGCCNGTAGATGGAAGCCAGTTAAATTTTAGAGTGAAAAGCCAAATGAAGAAGATCGCCGCGACGAAGGCCGGGATCGAGAGTGCAGCCGTCGTGAACCCGGACAATATTCTGTCGAAACGTCCACCTTCTCTGTAGGCNGAGAATGCGCCAATCGGCACTGCNAGTACNGCAGCGATAANGGTCGCCAACAAGGCGAGTTCCATAGTGACNGGAATACGGTCCCTGATTGCGTCAGCGACCCGCTGGTCGGTGATATACGACTTTCCGAGATCGCCTTGCAGGGCGTCACCCACCCAACGCCCGTAGCGGACGATGGCAGGATCATCGAGCTGAAGTTCCGCACGAATGCGCTCGATGGTCGCGAGATCATGGAGCGCTTCTGGTGGCAGAAGAGCAGTGACCGGATCCCCAGGTAGTTGTTCAACCAAGAGAAAGGTAAGAAGTGAAACCGCAAAAAGTGTGGCGACAAGTCGCGCCAGTCGTACGGTCAAAATCTTGCCCAATGGTGGAACTCCTACCTAAGGATCGCGGTCAATGATCAGTGTGATTAGTCGTCGATGAATACCTGGCCCCAACGAGCTACTGCTGATGGGAAGCCAGCCCCCAAGGTGCCGTCTGGGAGAACCCAGCCGTTCACCCCAAGGATGTTGGATTCTGCTGCTAACAGTGTGGCGGTATGACCCGAGTACCAAACTGGGACATCTCGCGCAAGCCGCATCATCACCATCTCGTAGAGGGCGTAGCGTTCCTCGAACACATCAGTGGCTATTGCTGCGGCTAGCCAGCCAAACATTTCGATGTCGAAATAGTTGGGGAAGTTGATCGGAGAAAAGATTCCGTCCAAACCATAAGCCGCTGCTACNCCCAACGTGTGGGGCGCAAACTGGGTGTTCAGGAACGTTGACGGATCATCGTTGCTCGACCACCGCCAGCAGTGTGCACCGTGTTCACCCATGAAATCAGGTGGAGCGCCCAACGCGTAGTTGATGTGAGTCTGCTGATCGTAGTTGGTGACATTTACGTCAATCATCCCGGTAGCAGACCACAACTGTTCGATCACCTGAATAGCGGCGATCAGCGTGGGGTCAGGCGGGCAGGAAAGCTCAACTTCGATGTTGTCGCCAGCGTCCCTTCCATCTGAACGGTCCGGATCGTTGACGTATTCCTCTATGAGAGCCTTGCCGGCCTCGTAGTCAAACTTCGGCCAAGCCGCGGCAACCTTTTCTGAATACCAAGGGCTGTCGGGGCTGAACCACTGGGTGCCAGGAAGCGAAATCCCTGTACCACCGAGAGCCTCAATCACAGCGTCTTGGTTGTTCATTTGGGTCAAGCCTTTACGAACTCGAACATCATCTAGAGGTGGGTTGTTGTTGTTGTATTGACCACCACCGACGTTGTTGCCTTGGAACTCAAGAAGCGTGATGTCTGCACCATCTTCCTTAGCGGAACGCGCGTCACGAATGGTTCCCTGACGCAAGGTCTGCATCATGCTTGTCGTACCGGAAAGCAGCGAGTCAAGACGAGTTCCCTCGTCTGGAATAGGACGGAACGCCACCGAGTCAAGGTATGGCAACTGGTTGCCTTCCTTGTCGCTCATCCAGTAGTTCGGATTGCGAACAACGATGGTCTCGTTATCCAAATCGCGTTTGTCCATCATGAACGGTCCGGTGCCCACCGGGTTCATCGCGAACCCGTCGAAATCTTCGTTGGCCGCATGAGGTTCGAACACCCCACCAAGGCCTACGCCGTAAAGGAACGAAGGAAATGCGGAATGTGCTCCACTCAGGACATACTTCACTGTGAGGTCATCAACAGCGACTACTTCCGCAACCTTTGCTGCAGAAATTACTCCCGCTGAAACTGCCCCCACTGACTGAAGTTCGAACATGTCGACCAAGGTCTGGGCGCTGAAGGAGTAACCATTGTGGAATAGGACTCCTTCTTGAAGTTCAAACGTCCACTCGGTGTAGCCATCATTGGACGACCATGACGTAGCGAGCCACGGACCGTAGGTGCCGTCTGCTCGCCGCTCGACCATGGTGTCGATCATTGATTTCATAATGACGAGACATGGAGAAGAACAAGCGTCTTCCCAGGGGCGTAACCCCGTCGCCTCTGCTTCGAGACCGATGATGACATCGCCGCCGTAGCTACTTTCCTCGACGACTTCTTCAACCTTAGTGTCGACATCCCCTTCGGCTTCTGTACCTGCCTCGAGAACGGTGTCTTCGGTTTCGGGTGCTTCTGTTGTTTCTGTTTCTGTGCTGCTCTCAGTGTCTGAGCTGTCGCTCGACTCTGAATCGCTGTCGCTACCCCCACAGGCAGCGGCAATCAACGCAATCGCGAAGAGCGGTGCGATGAGCTTTAGCCAGCCTTTATTCATGTGAACCCTCCCTGAGTTCTGACTCTAATGCTGGATACCACGGTGCGTAAATTCGGCACCGTTCGTGCTTCCGTAGGCCGGAAGCGATGATTAATCAGGCGCTCACCTCCGCCGACTCGGCAACGGAGACGAGTGGGTGATGACAGGCAACATAATGGTCATCAGAGATTGGACGCATTTGGGGTTCCTCCTCGGCACAACGTTCGGACGCATAAACGCAGCGGGTATGGAAACGGCACCCAGATGGAGGATTGATAGGAGATGGGACGTCGCCCTCTTCGACCATGCTGACATCGAGCGGCGCATCAGGATCAGGCGCGGGACTCGAACCCAAAAGGAGTTCGGTGTAGGGATGAGCGGGCATGTCGTAGAGCGCGTTGGATTCCGCAACTTCGCAGAGTTTGCCGAGGTACATGACGGCGACTCGGTCGGAAATGTTTTTGACAACGGCAAGATCGTGCGCAATGAACACCAATGTGAGGCCATATTCGGCTTTGAGATCCTCAAGCATATTCAGTATTTGAGCCTGGACTGACACATCGAGGGCCGAAACGGGTTCATCGCAAATAATCAACTGCGGATTCAGCACTAGGGCCCTGGCGATAGAAATTCTCTGGCATTGGCCGCCAGAGAATTCGTGGGCCCGTTTGTCGCGAGCAGTGGTGGGTTCAATCCCCACAGCTTCAAGCATCGCGGTCACTTTCTCAGCCTGCGCTGCGGCGTCTTTGGGACCCCAGACACGAAGCGGTTCAGCCACAACGTCGCCAATTTTTCGGCGTGGGTTGAGCGACGAGATCGGGTCTTGGAAGATCATTTGGAGGTTGGTCCGCACTTGACGTAGCTGTTCGTCATCAAGCTTGGTTAGATCCTCGCCGTTGTAGTTGACGGTGCCCGAAGACGGAGGGGGGAGTTGAATCAGCGCTTTCGCAACAGTGGTCTTTCCACATCCNGATTCACCTACGAGCCCCAGTGTTTCCCCCTCCTTTACGTCGAGGCTAATGCCGCTGACGGCGTTAACTACTCGGCCGCGGGACGCAGGAAATTCCACCACGACATCTTCTGCGTAAATGAGAACGTCATCTTTAGGCCGCAGGTGAGCCTTTCCACTACCCGCCATCACGCACTGCCTGAAGTGAGGTCGACGGGAACTTCATCCACGATCTGCCCTTTAGCGACGGCGAGAGTGGAGAGCCTGCCCTCCGAGAGGTTCTTCTCCCAGGCAGCCTTGTTTTCCGGAGTCCCTACGGGATACCAGCAGGCGAAGGCGTGGCCGCTTGTTTGTTGCTTAAGCACTGGCGCCTCTTCGAAGCAACGTTCTTGAGCGTAAGGACATCGCGGACTAAAGGAACAACCCGTCGAAGGGGCAATCAGGTCGGGCGGACGTCCAGCTATCGCAGCAAGTCGCGTGTGGCTTGGCAGGTCGATTTTGGGAATCGAACGCAGNAATGCTTCTGTGTACGGATGTGCGGTTTCCTGAAAAATGGCCGTCGTTTCGGCTTGTTCGACAATTTTTCCGGCATACATGACCAAGATTTCGTCGGTTCGGCCNGCCACNACCCCCAAGTCGTGCGTCACCAACACCATTCCCATCCCGCGTTCTTGCTGTTCCATGCCGAGCAAATTGAGAATTTGATGTTGAACTGTGACATCGAGAGCTGTGGTGGGTTCATCTGCAAACAGGAGCTTTGGATTACAAGCAAGGGCAATGGCAATCGAGACGCGTTGACGCATGCCGCCTGAAAGTTCGTGAGGGTATGCGTCAATTCGGCTCATCGCTTCGGGAATTCGAACGCTTTTTAATAGTTCAATTGCTAGGTCTCTAGCTTCGGCTTTTGAGATACCTAAATGTTTTCGTACGTGTTCTGTGAGCTGTCGTCCGACTTTCACTACAGGGTTTAGGGAGGTCATGGGATCCTGAAACACCATGGACATTTCCTGACCCCAGATTTCAGTCATTTCGGCCATTGGGAGGCTGAGGAGGTCGCGACCCGANAAATACACATTTCCNGAGGTATGNACGTTGCCGCCGAGATTTAGTCGCATGATCGTCCGAGCTAAAACGGTTTTTCCTGATCCGCTTTCACCAACGATTCCGAGAGTNTCCCCGGGACGGAGTTGGAAACTGACGCCGTCGACGGCGCGTACTGTCCCTGCAGGGATGGAAAAATGCGTCGCCACGTCCTCAACAACAAGAAGAGCGTCGTCCCGCGAGGGACCGGTCACCTCATTCACTGTCGCTCGGATCCCCTCCTGGGTGCGACCGACCTCACGATAGGAGGATCGCTGTAGATAGCCTAACGGCCGTTCAGGCGCCAAAAACCTAAGGCACGNCTAACTGCGACACAAGTAGGCNACACGACAATNTCGAAACAATTTTTTGGGGTTGGGGTCGCAGNGANNCGNCTACCAAGTGTCGATGATGTGTTTCTTTTTTNCGTGAGCGGAACGACACTCNGCCGACGATGGTAANTGTTTNAGAAGGCGACATAAAACNGTNCGAGTTTCAGCGGGCTCAATGACATCGTCAAAGGAGTTGAAATTTCTGGTGGCNGTGAATGGATCGTCGATCCCAAGGTTCGCCGTAGGCCAAGCGACCTGCAAGAGGGGCACAGTATGGCCGGTGGGGGAGCCGGCCATGAGATGTCCAGTAAACCCACCGGCGTTCCTCAACTGAACTGATGCGATGGGAACTGTGCGAGCCTGTTGGGCTTGAAGAACCCGAGTATGCCAACGGCTAAGTCCAGGTTGCAGACCATTTTGGGTCTCGATAGCGGTATAGGGACTGTCGATCAGAGAAACGATCGGGTATTCATAGGCGTCACTCAGCTCCACGAAACGTCCAATCTTGGTAGCCGTTGCTTCGGTGATTATCCCGGCGTCGATGTTGGGATTGCTGGCGATTATCCCAACNGTTCTTCCGTCTATACGGGCAAGCGCAGTGACGACGCTTGCTCCGAAATTTGGGCGAAGTTCCAAAATGGATTCATTGTCCACTAAAGATTGGATTACTGGATAGATGTCGTATGGGCCGGATTCCGGAACCAGGTCGGCGATTTNGTNCGCAGAAGCGTNTGGTTCCCCTGCGGGTTGATCCCATAGAAAGTTGAGATACTTTTTNGTCNCCTGAATCGCTGTGTCCTCGTCGTCGACTAGAAGATCGATGCCNCCAGNTCGGTCATGCATTTCGACCCCAGCGAGTTCTTGCGGGNTGAGNGTTAACCCCAGAGCAGCCTCAACCATGGGTGGGCCGCCCATGCCGATGGCTGATCCGCGCGTAGCGATCACGACGTCAGAGAACCCGGCGAGGCTGGCGTGCCCGGCNAAAGACGGACCGGACACGATTGCTACAGTCGGAACCCATCCAGACAATTCGGCCATTCCATCAAACAAAGTGAACCGGCCAATCTGGCCGCTAAGTTCCAGGTGGCCAAGGCCTGTTCTGGGATGTCGGGCACGACTTCCGCCCCCATCAACAAAGAACGCAACCGGCCAACGATGTTGGTGGGCGAGTGAGATCAAATGTTCGAGTCGCGCCGCCCCGTAACCACCNCCGCGGTCGGTGTAGTCCGTTGAAGAAGTGATGACTGGGTGCCCATTTATGGTCCCAACAAAATCAACGCCGCCACTCTCAGGTACCCATTCGCCGTCGCCGTCCCTGGCCGCTATGGCGCCGAACTCCACTTCTGAATCGACATCGAGGAGGAAAGCTGTGCGTTCTCGAGCCGTAAGGTGGCCCATGGAACGTACCTTTTCGACAGCTAAAGGGCGCGAGGCATCGAGCCGAAGTGCTTTTGCCGCTCGAAGTTTGTTGATGAGGAAGTCGCGCATTTTCACTTACCTGGTGTCGATGCTGTGGACTTTTTCGGCCGGTAGGACACGGTTCGAGCGGCGGAGCATTGANGCNACGAGTGGGCGNGTCTCTTCGGGCAAGATCACATCGTCAAATGAAAACGTTCGACCAGCTCGAACTCCTGAAGCAACATCGCGCATTTCTTCCGCGTATTGATCTCGGATNGTTCTCGCTTTCNCNGGGTCCGCGGCNTCACGAATTTCTTTTCGTTTCACTAGGTACGCCGCGCCCTCAAGGCTCATTCCTCCNCTCTCAACGGTCGGCCANGCGACCCGTAACTCTGGCATGTTCCGNCTGNTTCCATACCCTGACATCGCAAAGGGGCCCAATCCATAGGCCTTTCGGAGTTGAACCGTGTAGAGNGGGACCGTTCTATGGTGAATNGCGGAAAGAGGGCGGGCGTGNTGACGCGCGATGCCCTCTCGTTCTGCATCCGGGCCGACCATGTAGCCCGGATTGTCNACGAANGAGATGAGCGGNAGGCCGTACGCATCGCACCATTCAACGAATCGGCTGGCTTTGTCGGCGGCANCACTATCGATTGCGCCGGCACGCGGCGACAACGGTTGATTCGCGAATATCCCTACAGATCTTCCTTCCACACGGGCAAACACAGTGATNAACGACTGGGCCCACTGAGTCCCAACTTCGAAAATACTGTGATGGTCAGCGAATGCGTCAATGACCTTNCGCATGTCGTAGGGCCGCCGACGATTATTTGGAATGATTTTGCCGATAGTTGAGGCGGATGGGGCAGCCAAATATTCCGGAGTGTCGTCGTACCAGTATTCGAGGAAACGTTTGGTGGCGGNAACTGCCTCCGGCACGCCNTCGGCGACGAGGTCAACGTCGCCGCGTGCCGCTGCGGTGTCAGGGGTCACGGTTAGGTCGGTTTCAANNANGCTGCCAAANTCGGAGTTNTCAGTGGCNATNACTAGGTCACAGAGAAAAGCAAGGGCGCTATGGCTGTCGCGGGTCGGTCCGATAACGACTGCCACTGTCGGCGCCCAGCCGGACATNTCTGTCAACCCTTCTAGGACGTCCCAACGTGCTCGCGTGTAGTTCACGATTGGCGGCGCTGGACGAGGGTCTGACGGTCGTGAACCGTCCCCTTCGATAAACAGGATGAGTGGCCANCGGTTGGATATGGCAATTGTTGTGAGTTTGGCCAGCTTGCGCATATTGCGATCGCTGTGCGTGCCATCTTCTACTGTTCTGTCGTGAGCAGCGACGACCACGGGTCGCCCTCCGATATCACAGACGCCGCCGACGATTCCGTCCGATGGACCGTCGTCGTCGACCGAGGTTGTCCGCCCGGCCAGTAAACCGTATTCAGTGAACGATNCGTTGTCAGCCAATAGGTCAATGGCTGNGCGGGCACTGAGGCACCCTGTCAGGGCCCGTNCTCTGGCAGCGATGATTTGCTGCNGCGGATCGACGTCAGATGTGTCGGCCACCGACGTCAAGAACCGAATTGGTCGATGATTGTGTTAAATGTCGCNCTGGGGCGCATAGCCCGCGAGGCGAGTGCGGGATCGGGGAAGTAGTAACCACCAATATCCATGGGCACCCCCTGACAATCGATGAGATCCTGAAGGATTGTTTCTTCAGCGTCGGCGAGAGCGTCAGCTAGAGGGGCNAAAAGCGCAGCGAGTTCCGCATTTTCGCGCTGGCCCGCCATCGCTTCAGCCCACCACATNGCTAGGTAGAAATGGCTGCCACGGTTGTCCAGTTCGTTGACCTTGCGGCTCGGCGACTTNCCTTCGTCGAGGAGTCGCCCTGTGGCTTGGTCTAGTGCCGCTCCTAAAAGAGTGGCCACTGAGTTACTGGTGGACAATCCTAAATGTTCGAACGACACNGCGAGAGCGAGGAACTCTCCGAGACTGTCCCACCGTAAATGGTTTTCNGCTTCAAACTGCTGTACATGTTTGGGAGCTGAGCCTCCCGCNCCNGTTTCGAACAAGCCTCCTCCGTTCATGAGGGGGACAATTGAAAGCATCTTCGCTGAGGTTCCGACTTCTAGAATCGGAAATAGATCAGTGTTGTAGTCACGCAACACGTTCCCGGTGACAGAAATGGTGTCTTCGCCGCGTCGAATTCGTTGCAATGAAACTCGCGTCGCCTCAACCGGAGCTAACACTCTGATGTCTAACCCTTCAGTGTCATGATCAGCTAGATACGCTTCAACTTTTCGAATTATTTGAGCGTCATGTGCCCGTTCGGCGTCGAGCCAAAATATGACGGTGGCGCTAGTGGCTTNCCCTCGAGCCACTGCGAGCCGCACCCAGTCCTTTATAGCGGCATCTTTCACCGAGCACATTCGCCAGATATCGCCCGCTTCNACCTCGTGCTCCAAAAGCACAGANCCGTCGTGGTCGACGACTCGGACGGCGCCATCAACGGGTAGCTCAAATGTCTTGTCGTGACTGCCGTACTCTTCAGCTTTTTGAGCCATAAGACCNACGTTTGGAACCGATCCCATNGTGGTTGGGTCGTAGGCNCCGTTTTGNATGCAGTCGTCAATAACCGCCTGGTATATCCCCGCGTAGCTACTGTCAGGNATCACCGCTTTCGTGTCTTGTTGTTCGCCGTCGGCGTTCCACATCTGGCCGGATGCGCGAAGCATCGCGGGCATGGACGCATCTACGATNATGTCGCTAGGCACATGAAGATTGGTGATTCCCTTNTCGGAGTCAACCATCGCTAGTGACGGACCGGACTCGTACGCTGCGGTGATTGCGTTTTCTATGGCTTCACGCGATTGNTGGGGAAGTTCATCCAAGGCGTCCAATAGGTCNCCCAAACCGTTGTTGACATTGACGCCGAGGTTCTCCAGAACATCGCCATGGTTTTCNAAAACGCTGGCAAAAAANGCTNGNACACANTGGCCGAAGATGATCGGATCGGCGACCTTCATCATTGTCGCCTTGAGATGTAGGGAGAAAAGAACTCCTTTTTCCTTACTGTCACGAATNTGCTCGTCGAGAAACGCTCGCAAATGTTTCGCTGACATAAAGGTTCCGTCAATGACCTCGCCGTCCAGAACTTCCACTTCTTTTAGGATCGTGACGCCGCCGTCGCGATCTGTGTGTTCGATTCGCACGNTGGAGTTTGAGGTGACCGTGGCAGAACGTTCGTTGGAGCGAAAGTCATGATCGTCCATTGTTGCGACGTGTGTTGCAGAGTTAGTGGACCATTGGCCCATGGGGTGAGGAAATTTTCGAGCAAACTCCTTGACTGCTCGAGGAGCGCGACGATCCGAATTCCCTTCGCGTAAAACCGGATTTACTGCCGATCCTTTGATTCGGTCGTATCGAGAGCGTGTCTCTATCTGCTCGGAGTCCNNTGAGTCTGTTGGGTAATCCGGAATCCCGTAGCCCGCTTTTTGCAGTTCGCTGATCGTCGCTTGTAGTTGTGGTACGGATGCNGAAATGTTGGGAAGTTTGATGATGTTGGCATCGGGTTGCAGTGTCGTCTCNCCGAGTTCGGCTANTGCGTCGCTTAGCCTTTGGTGTTCTTCGAGTGATTCGGGAAACGCAGCGATGATTCGACCTGCAAGCGAAATATCGCGGGTTTCAATTTCGACGCCGGCAGCTTTAGCNAAGGCTTGAATGATTGGTAACAACGAGTACGTCGCTAAGGCGGGGGCCTCGTCTGTGTGCGTGTAGATGATCTTGGACATGGAACTCCAGGGGACGCATTGAGGGCCTTTCAACGGTACCGCGNGAAGTTGCGTCAACATCGATCGAGTTTCTTCCTGTTAAGGAATTTTTNAGAGCGACNTCGATCATTCGAANCGGTTGGTNTAAGTCACACCTGAAATGCCTGCTGTTGTGCCTGCGAGTCTTCCGAAGACNGCACCNGCCATCAGGCCCGTCCCGCCCGGGTAGTTGCCATAAAAGAGTCCGCCGATTAGCTCGCCNGCTGCGTGGAGCCCCGGGATGGGTTNGAGGTCAGTGTCCAACACTTCTCCACTCTCGTTAATTCTGAGGCCCCCGAATGTGAAGGTGAGGCCACAGGTCACGTTGTAGGCCTGATACGGGGGTGAATCGATTGTGTTGGCCCAATTCGATTTGTTGACTTGAAGACCGCGAGTGCAACGGCCGTCCTTGACGTTCGGGTCGAAAGGTATGGCCACCTCTACGGNTTCGTTGTAACGCGAGATGGTGTCAATTGCGTCATCAGTTTTGACGCCGTCCATGCGGGCGCACANCTCTTCAAGAGTGTCGGCTTGAACCTTCGTTACTTGTTTAATTCGGTATTCGTCTCTAAGGAGGTGGTCCACCTTTGAATCAAATATTTGCCATGCGGATTGTTCGGGCTGAGCCAGTATTTCGCGACCATATTTCGCGTAGGTGTAGTTGCGGAAATCGGCGCCCTCNTCAATGAAGCGTTGCCCATTGTTGTTGATGACAATGCCAAACGGGTAACTGTGTTTTTGGAAAGCGTCTCCCACCGCGAGATCGCCGAATTCTGGGGCGTTGTACTCCCAGGCGACTGCGTGCGCGCCGCTCCAGTTGCCATAGGGCATCGCTCCGATATCAAGAGCCATTCGGATGCCATCACCTGTATTGAATCGGGTGCCGCGAACCTTCGCTAGATCCCAGCCCGGACCTAAGTATTTCGTGCGCCATTCTGTGTTTGCCTGAAACCCGCCTGCTGCGAGGACCACTGATTTGGAGGAAACATCGATCAGGTTNTTACTTTGGCGAAGATGCACGCCGGTGACTGAGTGGCCNTCGAAAAGTAAATNTTTGGCCGCTGCGTCGTACCACACGGNCACATTATTTTTTCTTAATGCGTCGTGGAGGGCGTCAACCAATCCCTCGCCGCCGCCCCAAGNTTCGACAGTAAGCCCGCCCCAGAACGTGAATTTTCCGTCTACTTGGAAAGCCTGGCGGCCCCAAATTGGAGCGAAACGCACGCCGTGGCGACTCATCCACATCACGGTGTCTTTGCTTTGGGAAACGAGAAAGCTCGCCAGTTCTGGATCTGTCCGATAGTCGGTGATCCGGCCCATATCTTCGTAGAATTNGTCTTCGGTGTAGCTGCCAAAGTCCGTGCGACTNAATTCGCTCTCGGTCAGNTCGGGCATTAGNGCGACAAGATCGTCGACACCGTCGTAGGCGAATCGAATTGCTCCCGCTGTAAATCGGCTATTTCCACCTGATTCATTTTTCGGTGCTCGCTCGAGGACAAGGACGTTCGCGCCCTGCTCAGAGGCGGCCAGAGCGGCACAGCAAGCGGCGTTGCCGGCGCCAATCACGACGACGTCAAAGTCGGTCAAGAGGNGCATCCCATTGTGAATGCTTAGCCGACAACCGTTGGNTCGCCCACACGNGAACGCACGAGCCATTGGAAGATGTGCCAGCCGTTAATTTCTCGNCCNACCGAAGGATGTACAGCGTCGGCTGCTTNGGAGCTAATNATTCGACCGTTTGGCACCTTTACGCACACCTCTGCGGCGCGNTCGGCGTTTATATAGAACCCGACGGCAGATGCCACTGTTGAACCTACGGTGAGTAGTCCGTGATTTGCTAGCACGACAAGCCTGCCGGCGCCGAGGGCGTCGGCGATTCGCTCTCCAGTTTGTACGTCAGTGACGTTGAGTTCTTCTCCNTCGAATACGCCTTGGAGNCCATGGAATGCCACNGCTTCTTGGCTCGTCATCGANAGNGGCTNGGCCAGGGCAGAGAACGGTGTGCCGTAGGGGGTGTGCGTGTGGACGACTCCAACGACGTCGCTGCGGCTTGCGTGAATCGGGCCATGGATGCAAAAGGCTGCTGGGTTGATGTCNAGTGTGCCCTCGACGACCTGGCCTGCCTGGTTGACGAGGACTAAGTCGTCGATGGTCGCTTCGCCAAAAGGGATGCCATAGCCCAGTAACCAGAAACANTCGANGTGTTCCGGGTCTCGTGCGGTGATATGACCTGAGCCGTCGGCACCCCAACCGAACGACGCCATTATTCTGTAGCCGAGAGCGGTTTCCTGTTTGCGAAGCAACCGTTCGCTTTCGTGGTCGCGCNGNGGTGANGGCTGCGAGTCCCTGGTGAATTTGAGGCGTTTGGCGCTATCGGCGATGGTCATGTGGTGCTCCNGAGTCCAACCCTAAAGCTATTTATAGTCCAAGAGCAGTGTCATCNATTGCGCTCATGACGCGGCCCGCCAGTTCCATGACAGGTTCGGCGACCATCATGTGTTGCGAGGCGACATGTACGTCTCGGAAGTGGCGTTGGAGGGGTGATTCCTCAAATACAGATGTACCCCCGACGGTTGTGTACATGAGGTCGATGACCTCGATTGAGGTGGTGACNGCGTGAACGGTTGAGGTTCGGAGCAGACGGCGGGTTTCGAGCGTTCCGATCTGTTGGTGAGCTTCGNGCCAGGCATCTTGAATCGCGGCGTAGAACGCAAGTCTCGCGGCGCGCAGGGAGGCATCGGCCGTCGCTACTTGGCGATGAAACGCTGGACGCCCTGCCAGAGTGCGAGACGACCCGGTCGGGGTTTTGCCCTTAGCCACTNCGAGGGCCTCGTCTATGGAGTCACGTGCCATGCCTAGTGCGATGGCGCCGATTGGTAAGGCCAGATATCCGAATCGGGGAAACCGGTAGACGGGTAGGTCCGCAAGGGGAGAGCCTCGCAAGGCTTCGACGGTTGCTATTCGGTAGTCCGACAGATCCAAATCTTGAACAACGTAGGAATTGGATCCGGAACCGCGGAGGCCACTNGTGTGCCAATTATCCAGGATTGTGATTTCTTCTGGTCGGAAGAAAGCNCGAGCTTCNGTTGGTCGTTGATGGCGATCAGGGATCGGCTCACCGTCCTGGTTGCAAAGAACCACTCCACCGGAGATCCACTCTGCGTTGTGGCAGCCCGAGCCCCAATCCCAGCGACCATCAATTCGCCATTTCGGTGAGGGGGCATCNGACAAGCGAGTGGCGGTACCTGAATAAGCGAAAACACCGCTGGTGATTACATTGGGGTTCTCGAGCATCTCTTGAAGCAGCCTGGTTGAGACTGCGGGGAACATATATTGCGAGGTTGCGCCGATAAATACGCACCAGGCNGTGGATCCGTTACCCGTGGCGAGAATTTCGCAGACTTCNGCGAGTACTTGNGGGGACGCCCCAGCGCCGCCAAGTTCGGTCGGTGTGCAAAGTCGGTAAAAACCATCTGCAGCAAGCCGATCGGCGAGGTCTTGCGGAAGCGCTCGGTGAGCGTCGATTTCGGTGCCGCGTGTTCGTAATTCGGGAACGTATCTCGTNGCNAGCTCGCAAAAGTCGATGCTCATGTTCTCTTATTAGTTCGAGAATCCGCTGAGGGTGCCCCCGTCAGACGCCAGTGTTTCGATGAGGGGAGATATTTCCCAATGATCGCCTCCGANGGTGGAGGAGTAATGACGTATTCGTTCACTGACCTCNGGNAACCCAATGTTGTCTGCCCAAAACATTGGCCCTCCGGTGTACATAGGCCAGCCGTAGCCATTGATCCACACCACATCAACGTCGCTGCCTCGAATAGCTATGCCTTCAGCAAGTATTTTGGCGCCTTCGTTCACCATTGGGTACAGGCATCTCTCCAGGATTTCTTGGTCAGAAACTTCGCGTCTCGCGATTCCNTGCCGTTCCCCGAAGGCAAGAATCATTTCCTCGACCTCAGGGTCGGGAGTTGCGGCGCGAGTGTTGGGGTCGTAGGTGTAATAACCGCGACCGTTCTTTTGACCTCGTCGGCCGCTTTCACACAACAGCTCACGTACCGTCGAACCTGAAGAGGTGGCCTCGTTCCAACCAATNTCCAGGCCTGCAAGATCGCTCATCGCAAAAGGACCCATGGGGAAACCGAAATCGAATAGGACCTGGTCCACTTGTGCTGGGGCGGCTCCTTCGAGGATCATCTTTTCCGCTTCGATTCCTCGCATGAANAGCATCCGGTTTCCCACGAAACCGTGACATACACCGCACAGCACGGGGGTTTTGCCAATTGAGCGGCCAATGCCCATTGCTGTCGCTATAGCTGTATCGGACGTCGCGTCGCCACGCACCACTTCGAGCATCTTCATGACGTTCGCCGGCGAGAAAAAATGCATTCCGATAACCGATTCTGGTCGGCNGGTAGCGGCTGCGATNTCGTTCACGTCTANNGCCGAAGTGTTTGAGGCTAGGACCGCCCCCGGTTTGCAAATGCCGTCGAGTTGTTCGAAGACNGTTTTCTTTAATGACATGTCTTCGAACACCGCTTCGATGACCAGGTCACAGTTAGCAAAGTCACCTAGGTCTGTCGAGCCGNTGATCAGTCCCATTCTCGTTTCNACATCGTCGCTGGTGATGCCNCCTCGCGCNGCTGTTCGCTCGTAGTTGGACCGAACGACNGCGAGNCCGCGCTCTAGGGCTTCCTCGTCCTTTTCGACGATAGTCACCGCTATTCCCGTGTTGGCGAAGTTCATCGCGATNCCACCACCCATCGTGCCTGCGCCCAGGACGCCGCAGTGAGTCACGTCGACTGTCGGGGTGTCTTTGGCAAGGCCAGGAATNTTTAGAGCGGCGCGTTCNGCAAAGAAATAATANTGCTGGGCCTTTGATTGAGTACCTTTCATGAGGTCTCGAAATAGCTCCTGTTCCCGTTCTAGGCCCGCGTCGAAGTCGAGTTCGACTGCAGCCTCCACGCAGCGAATGTTGTATTCCGGAGCCAGAAAGCCNCGAGTNCGTTTGGCAATACTTGTCCGAAAGTCACTAAACAAAGATTCGGGTGTGTCTTCGAGCTTGTCNCTGCGATCCCGTATTCGCAGGAGCGGNAGGTCATCAAGCACNGCGCGTCTGGCGAAAGCAATCGCACCGCTTTCTAAATCGTCCACGATCTCGTCGATCAGACCACAAGCCAAGGCTTCATCCGCGCTGATCGGGTCGCCGCTGGTCATCATCTCCAACGCTCTCGAAGCGCCAGTTATCCGCGGTAGCCGCTGTGTTCCTCCCGCCCCAGGCAACAGTCCCAATTTNACTTCNGGTAGGCCGTATTGGCTTGAGCTGATACCGACTCGATAATGGGCNCACAAAGCAACTTCCAGNCCGCCTCCGAGAGCTGTCCCATGCACAGCCGCAACGACCGGTTTGGAGCAGTTCTCCATGGCGTCTTGGGCGGATTGGAGACTTGGTGGCTGCGGCGGGCCCGAGAATTCGGTGATGTCGGCACCGGCGATAAACGTGCGGCCATCGCAGATGACGACAATTGATGTCGCANCGCTTTCTTCGGCTTGNGTCATTCCATCGAGAAGCCCTTGTCGGACGTGATGGCTGAGAGCATTGACNGGAGGATTGTCAATGCGTANCAATGCAACGTCGTCATCGAACTCGAGTCGGACCGATTGAGTGAGTTGAGTCATATGCACAANGTAGGTGACACGACGACCTAAAGTCCCGTTGGAGTGGGTACGCGCAGCCGAATCGATCCGTCCCCTTCTCACAGTGGGCTAAGGTCACGCCTTCGAAGGGAGGTCTCGTGACTGAGAAACCTGATCCAATGACCGTCCCCTTTGGGACAGTTTTCTGCGATTGGATGACAACCGCGCCCAGCGAAGACGGCGTGTACCAATATTCAGGACAGGTTGAGGCGTATGGCGATTTTTCCTTGAGCCCTGCGGCTCATGCGCTTCACTACGGCAGTACTGTTTTTGAAGGCCTCAAGGCACATTGGCAACATGACGGCTCGCTCGCGATCTTTCGTCTCGACGACCACGTAGCTCGAATGCAACAAAGCGCTGGTCAACTTCGGCTACCTGTTCCAGAAGCGACGACTTTGAGGCAAATGATCGTCGATGCGGTTGAGTCCAATGTTGGAGAAGCACCACCAGCGCCCGGATCTCTCTACATTCGCCCGACAATTATCGGGACGGAGCCCAACATTGGAGCCGCTGCCACCCCNAGTTCCGAAGCGCTTTTGTACGTTGTTAACTGCCCTGTTGGTGATTACTTCAAGGGCGGTGTGCGACCNTTGACCCTCCTAATTGAGGAGGANATTCCGCGAACCACACCGCAATTTGGAATGGTTAAGTCAGGTGCAAATTATGCGATGGCACTCGCTCCGACGTTAGACGCGATGGATAGGAATTCTGCTGTGGATCAAATCCTTTTCGCGACCGGAGGGGATATCACCGAAACNGGCGCAGCGAATTTCTTTTTGGCNAACGACGAAAAAGTCGTCACACGACAGCTCGACAGTTCGTTTTTGCATGGTGTGACTCGCTCATCTGTTATTGCCCTCGCCGCGGANCTTGGNTANGAGGTCGAAGAACGGCCCATTGAGCTTGGTGAATTGGGCGAGTGGGCNGAACGGGGCGAGGCATTNCTCTCCGGCACAGCAGCTGTCCTGTCGCCGGTTGGGACTATTCTCAGTGGCGAAGGAGATCTGGTGTTNGGTGACGGNGAACCTGGTCCGAACACTCTTCGCCTTCGGGAGAGCCTCGTAGCGATTCAAAATGGACGCAGCGANGACCNACACGGTTGGCGTACGACAGTCAACAGTTGATTCNCTCNGAGCAGGTCTGAGGTANCTAGGTGACGACTACCGCGAATTCTCCAAGGTTCGGTTGGTTATCCCCGGTGATCGGGAATCAGTGGAGCGATTTTCAGCCNATCGTCCAATACCAATGTGAACACATTCTTCCCGTTGTGACTCCGGAATTTGACAGTTTGTGGATCGCCGACCATTTCTACGGGTTTGACAAACGAACGGATCCCTTCTTGGAAGCTTGGACCACGTTGATTTGGTGCGCGGCGAAATTTCCNAANATTGACCTGTGTCATCACGTGTTGGGCGTCGGTTATCGACCGCCTGCTTTGACCGCAAAGATGGCCAGTACGTTGCAGTTCCTTACGGGCAACAGATTTATTTTGGGCATAGGTGCGGGTTGGCGCGAAGAGGAGTANTTGGCCTACGGGTATGAGTTTCCCCGGCCTAGCGTCAGATTTCGCCAACTTGAAGAAACCATCAAAATTTGCCGATTGATGTGGACNGAGGAGGAGCCAAGTTTCGANGGAGAGTTTTTTAGTATCGATAAGGCGTCGGCCCCTCCGTTGCCCNCGNTGCCACCTCCNATTTGCATTGGGACATCGGGAGAAAAGATCGGCCTGCCNCTTGCTGCGCGTCACGCGGACATATGGAACACCGTATGGAGAGGCAANAAAGAATCTCTGGTCCGCAAAATCAACGTGGTCCGAGAAGAGATGGAACGGTTGGGCAGGTCGCGGTCCGAAGTTGAATTCTCTTTGACCATTGAGCGATCGCTTCCCGCCGACGCGTCTGAATCCAGGGAGTTTCTTGAACTCTTGAGTGAGCTATTTGAGTTGGGGATGAGCCACTTCGTTTTGGATTTTGGGCATCCTCAATCAGCGGCCGAAGCTGACCGTTTCATAGCTGACGTTATGGGGCCATTGCGAAAATAGCTGTGGGTACCTCACAGGGTCTTAGCCCAAATAGAAATCGGTGTGTTGACCCAACAGGGGAGCGGGTGTCATATTCCACCAGTCATTGTTCGTTCTGAACGGGGCACCNGGAACGGTGACNGCGGAACTGTCTGCTAGCTCAGTCTGGCTCCAATATTCCGCCGCCTTCAGATGGGGATCATCGACGAGCGCATTGACCGTGTTNACCGGTGTGATCGGAATTCCGCGCCGCTGTCCNTCTGTGAAAAGTTCGAGTCGAGTGTGGTTGAGNGTCAGTTCCTCTACCCATGTGTCGATCAACTCTTTTGTCTCCATGCGCACCGCAAGGTCCTGAAATACCTCTTCCACGATGGTCTCGTTATCGGTAGTTTCTGCNACCCATTGNGCCATAGCNGCCCAGTGACGGGGCATTAACACGATGATCGAAACGAACCCATCACTGCANGGGTACAAACCNAAGGGTCTGCCTAGATCTCGCCTATTTCCTGAGCGTTCCCGGTGAACACGGTCATCTAGGAAGATGGGCACCCCTGTTTCAGGNGCGATGGCTAACGCTGCCTCNTGCATGGAAACTTCGACTTCCTGACCTCGCCCGCTTTTNCGTTTCGANCGCANAGCCAGAAGTGTTCCCACCAGGGCTGAAGCGGCCGAAGCATGNAGNGCGAGTTGTACGTGACCTGCTGGGGCAANTGGCGGCTTATCTTGGAANCCCGTTGTGTACAAGACNCCNGAGGCTGCCCAGGCCACNAGGTTCGATGTTTTCCATGAACGCTTGGGCCCCGTCAACCCAAACGGCACGATGGTTGTTCTGATCGTTTCTCCCGATAAGAATTCCGCCGTTATTGGTGAATGTTCAGGTAGTCGATCTTCGAAGACGACGTCAGCGTCGGACAAGATTTTGGCCAGGCTNTCCCGGTCATCAGGNTCGATTACCACGCTTCGGGTGCCCATCCCGAGATAACTCCACCAGAGACTGTTCTCGGGTGGCGCTATTGATTCGGCAAATGGTGCCAGTGTTCGCAGCGGCGACCCCTGTGGCGGCTCGAGTCGAATGACCTCCGCTCCCAATCCAGCGAATAGTCGGGTCGCGTAGGCGCCGGCCAAACCTGTCGTGTCAACCACCCGGATGCCTTCNTATGGTCCNGCCATCAGAGATCCCTCGCGTCGTCGACACCTGGCACCAATAGATGGATCCAGTCATTCCATGGACGTGGAACACGAGTTTCTGGTTCGGCCTGTTCAAAGGCCCCATTGGCGGTCACAAGGTCTGAAATCTCGTCATCGGACATGCCGAGCACGTCCTTTAATACNTCTCGTGTGTGTTCTCCCATTGATGGGCCAGCGTTGGCCCATTGTCCGGGAGTATCGCTAAGTTTTACGGCACACCCACTGAACACGTCCCTNCCGAGTCGAGTATGTGGGGCCACTTGGTACCAGTCGCGACTCATGGTGTGGGTGTCGTGCAGTATGTCTTCGTTGGTAGCGACGACGTGNGCTGCTACGCCGAGAGTTTGGAGNCGGTGGGCTAGATCATGTGCATCAAAATTGGAGGTCCAGGCAGCAATCTGTTCATCCAGCGCTTCTCGTTGATCCATTCGAAGATCGGGATCAGCGAACTCTTCGCCGACAGTGCCAATGAGCGACGAGAGGATCTCCCAACTTTGGGTATCTGTTGCTGTGATGGCAACCCACCGCTCGTNTCCGAGGCAGGGGTAAACACCCTGTGGGGCGCCCCACAGCGAGTGATTACCAATGCGGCTGTGAACCGTCCCTGTCAGGTCGTAATCCATGACGAAGGGNCCGAGAAGTGCCAGCGTNGTTTCAAATTGGCTGATGTCGACGTGCACNCCCTCTCCGGTTAGCTCTCGATGTTCGAGACCTGAAAGTGTTGCAATTGCTGCGTGTAGCGCCGACATGTAGTCGGGAGGAGCCACGGTGGCTATCCCCGCTGGAGGGTCAGACGCGTGGCCAGTGAAGTCGTCAAGTCCCACCAGAGGCGCTTGATTTGGGCCCCAGGCCACAAAGGAGTAGTAAGGCATCTCAGGGTCGCTTCCAAATCCGGGAAGCTGAACGTAGATAATTTTGGGGTTGACAGCAGCGACCGATTCGTAGTCCAGGCCCANATCNGTGAGGGCACGGGCTCCGAAATTNGCCAAAAAAACGTCGCATTCCGCTATTAGACGAAGNGCTGCGTCTCGTCCGGCGTCGGTTTTCANTTCAAGGCCGACGCTTCGTTTAGACGCGTTCATTTCGGGGACGTAGGGGCTTGTGTCGGGCGCAACGGCCGCAAGGTCTTCGCGTTCTCGAACCCAAGCGGAACCGAGCATGCGTACGACGTCGGGACTGACTCGAGATTCAATTTTGATTACATCTGCACCAAAGTGCGCCATGAGTTTTCCGCAGAACGGTGACGCGATGGCTATACCAAGTTCGAAGACTCGAATTCCNTCGAGAGGTAAGTCATTCGNCGATTCAGACATNGTTATCTGTCNNCCGTTTGTNTTNCAGTGACGTATCCCAAGCGGTGATCGCGTTNGCGAGCTAGNTGGTCCCGCCGGTCGGGATCCCCCAACCCCCCGCCGCCCGGAAATTCGATGATTAGGCGTCGACCCGCTGGAACGATGGTATTCCCTTTCGCGGGTAGCACTGTCCCNTCGTCGAACGNCAGACGTCCAGTCATTCCGTTTNTTCCGCCGTGTCGNCCGCGGGCCGGGAATTTGACCCGTTCATAGGTTGCACTAAAGAGGAACTCTCCGTCGCTTCGGTGACCGAGTTCAACGACTTGTCCAAGACCGCCCCTAAATTCTCCGTCGCCTCCTGAGTCGGGNCGAAATTCCTTTCGCCAAAAAACAAGGGGGGAGACGACTTCGTTGATTTCCACTGGCATGTTTCTCACGCCGCTTGGAAACGCTGTCGCTGAGAGACCGTCTTGTCCNGGNCGCGCACCGGCGCCACCGGAGTTGAAGCTCATCATCATGAAAGATTCGGCACTGCGGTCGTCCCATTGTCCACTCGCNAGGAGATTCCACAACGAGCTCGTCCCCTCAGCNGGGACTTTCTCTGGGAGGATTTGTCCNAGGCANCCATACACCGCGTCGGGAAGCATTTGGCCCATGACGTGGCGAATATTCACNGCGGCTGGTCGTTGAGCGTTAAGAATGCAACCCTCAGGCGCNGANACTCGGATGACTTCTAAAGAACCAGCATTGTTTGGGATNTTGGGTCCGATGATGCAGCGCACCCCAAAAGANGTATANGCCACCGTGTAGGACATNGGNACGTTAATTCCCTGCGGTTGCACGCCACTTGTACCGTCGAAATCGACGGTGATGCCTTCTGGGCCGATGGACAGTTCTGTGGCTATATCGAGCGGAACNTCAACCCCGTCGACCCGCATAGAAGAGTTCCACGTGCCTCTCGGAAGGGTTCGAATCTCCGCGAGCATTGCCGCCCGCGATGTCCGAATTATGTAGTCACCCAAGGACTCGAGGTCCTCCAAGTCGTATTCGTCCATCATTTCGAGCAGACGTTTCGCTCCGACCCGGTTGCATGCCGCTAGGGAGTAGATATCTCCCATCACCTGGACACTGTCACGCACGTTGGCTTCGATNACGGCGACCACGTTTGGGTCAAATACCTCGTTGACGGCGAAGCGNAGTATCGGCAATTGCANCCCTTCATGAAAGATCTCGCGTGACGCCGAACTGAACCCAACTCCACCTATATCCACGACGTGGCTGGTGCATGCGAACAACGCCACGATTCGATCGCGNCGAAATACAGGAGTCACGACGACGATGTCGAATAAGTGACCGGTTCCTTTCCACGGATCATTTGTCAGGTAGATATCCCCGGGCCGCATTGTGTGGGCGGGGAATACATCAAGAAAATGCTGCACCGAAGCCGCCATCGAATTGACGTGGCCAGGGGTTCCAGTTATTGATTGNGCCAACATCCGGCCTTGCGGNTCGAAGACGCCNGCAGACAGGTCGCCAGCTTCTCGCGTCGAAGTCGAAAACGCGGACCGCACAAGTGTTGTGGCCTGTTCTTGCACGACAGCGATCAACCGATTCCACATGATGTCACGNTGCAGGTTCTGAATTTTGTGCGAAGTGTCGTGGGTATCAGCGATGACATCCGTCTGTANGCGGCGTATTTGNAAGTGTCCGTTTCGAGTCAACCAGCCCTCATAGTTGGCGGGAAGGACGGTGGTCGTTTGATCTTCGACTATGAGTGATGGTCCCTCGATACGGGCGCCGGTCAGCTCGTTCCGGTCAATNACCGAAGCTGGACCAACNGTCCCGCTGCCAATNTCGGCAACCAGCACCGTCGGTAAATCGNNGACCACTTTGCTGGGACGATCGGAATGTTCTAGAGGTCTTTCTGGNTCGACTGATGTGACNGTCACAACCCAACTGAGAGCTTCCACTCCAAGACCAGTTATCTCCCTTCCGTACAGGCGACGATATTCCTCGACAAATGCTTCCTCGAGCAGTTTTTGTATGTGTGCCGCGTCGGGCGTCGGGGTCTGGAAGATTTCNTCGAGTTCNAGGTCGACCGTGATCTCGTGCCCTTGGCCTCGGTAACGCATAAAAGCTTTGGCACTCTTAGTTAGNTCAGCGCTTTTTGCTGCTCGCCGCACCACCTCTTCAGATTCGCTGAGCAGTTCTGTGAGCATGGAGCGGAGATCTTCAACTACCAGATCNTCAATTCGAATATGTCGNGTCCGGACGTTTTCNTGTGCAGCCGGGGCGTGAAGAAAACCAATGGCCGAACCCACGCCAGCCCCGCTGGGTATCAGAACATCCTCGATTCCAAGCTTCTCGGCTACGCGAATCGCGTGGAGCGGCGCCGCTCCACCGAATGCGATGAGCGTTGCTTCGCTGATATCGCATCCCTGTTCGATGGCGTGAACTCTCGCAGCGGTCGCCATGTTCTCATCTACGGTTTCCGATATCCCGAGCGANGCCGTTTCAAGGTCGAAACCGCTCTCAGTCACCAGAGTTGACGTTATAGCCGTGAGCGAAGCGTCCTTTTCGAANGCCAAATCACCGCCAGCAAAGCGATCCGGCAGGATTCGACCGAGCGCGACGTCAGCATCGGTAACAGTGGGTGAGGTTCCACCTCTGCCGTAACACGCTGGCCCTGGTTCGCTTCCGGCGCTTAACGGACCTACGGCTATTCGACCGAGCTCGTCGAGACGCGCTATGGAGGACCCNCCTGCGCCGATCTCGACCATTTCGATGACAGGTAGACGCAGTGGTATCCCACTTCCCGGNAAGAACCGGTACTCCCGTCCAACNTCGAACTCCCTTGACGTGCGAGGTTGCCCCTGATTGATGATGCAAAGTTTCGCTGTCGTTCCGCCCATATCGAAACTCAAAGCACGNTCCAGTTGAAACGCCCGAGAAAGCTCTGCGGAAAGNAAAGCTCCGCCAGCNGGACCGCTTTCCACAAGCCTTACGGGGAAACGAAGAGCNTCAGCGAGTGTTCCGAGTCCACCNCCTGANTGCATCAACAGCATTGGGCAGTGCATACCGAGGTTTCTTCGGCGGGTNTCGAGGTCTTGTAAATAGGCANTAACGAGAGGCTGTATGTACGCGTTTGCGCAGGCGGTCGAAAAACGTTCGTATTCGCGAATTTCGGGACANACCTCGCTTGAAAGGGTGATGGAGACGTCGGGGCACAACGATTCAACGATCTCGCGGGCACGGATTTCGTGTCGTGGGTCCATGTAGCTGTGAAGGAAACCGATCACAATGCTTTCAACGCCGTCGTCTCGCAACGCCAAAACTTTCTCCCGAAGGAACTGTTCATCTAACTTCAGCAAAACAGCGCCGGTCGCGGACAGCCGCTCAGGAATGCCAATGCGACGATCTCGGGGAACAAGCGGTTCAGGCCTCACCATTGCGAGGTCGTACTGTTCAAAACGATTTTCATGCGCCATTTCGATCGAATCGCGCATTCCTGCACTTGTAAGCAAAGCGGTTTTAGCTCCACGCCGTTCGATCANAGCATTGGTAGCGAGAGTTGTGCCGTGGACGAATACATCGACATCGCTNGGAGAAAGCCNTGCTTCNTCTAAGACGTGCGTAACGCCCTCCAGGACGGCCACCGCCGGCGCTTCGGCGGTCGTGAGCAGCTTTTTGGTTGNTAACCGGTCACCCGTTTCCAAAGCGACATCGGTGAACGTTCCCCCTATGTCTACAGCGAGACGCACGGTACCCATCTGCGCAGCCTAGGGCAGACGAGGATGGTCACATATCGAGGGAATCGAGTTGACGGGAAATTAGAAGCTTTTGCACTTCCGACGTTCCCTCATAGATCTGGTAGACGCGNACGTCNCGGTAAATCTTTTCAACCAGGTGATCTTCAAGGAAGCCAGCACCGCCATGTATTTGAATGGCCTTNGANGCAACGCGTTCGGCCATCTCGGACGCGAAAAGCTTGGCAATGGACGCAGCTGTGCTCGAATCAAGGCTTTGGTCGTGAAGTGCCGCNGCATGCAGATACATCTGCCGGCCAACCTCAATGTCGGTGGCCATTTCAGCTAACTGAAATGCGATCGATTGATGCTCAATNATTGGNTTCCCNAAGGTCTCNCGTTCCCCCGCGTATTGTTTCGAGAGTTGGAGAGCCTGCCGAGCACCGCCTACTGATTGTGCCGCTACCCCAATGCGTCCGAGGGACAAACCTCCTAGAGCGATGGACAGCCCCCTCCCCTCTGCTCCTAGGAGATGGGTTGAGGGGACTCGCATCGAATCAAAACGAACTTGGCATGTGTCATTGGTTCNGTGTCCAAGTTTTCGTTCGGTGCTAATTACCTGNTANCCGGGATTATCCGTCGGGGTTACAAAAACGCTNATTCCAGATTTTCCGGCATCAGGGTCGGTNACCGCAACGATCATCGCAACATCAGAGGTTGCTCCAGCGGTGATGAGGGCCTTATGGCCATTGATNACGTATTCNTCACCGTCGCGCACAGCCCGCGTCGAAATCGAAGAAGCGTCGGATCCGGTGTGGGGTTCAGTGAGGTGAATCGANCCNAGCCACTCACCCGCACACANCCGGGGGAGNAACTGCTCGCGTTGCTCCGACGTNCCGTGGGTCTCAATNGCGAGCGCCACGGGNGAATTATTNGCGGCCATCATGTTGCTGATGCCGCCGTCAATCGCGGCGATCTCCTCGATGGAAAGGACGTAGGAAACGAAGTCCAGGCCTGAACCGCCGTAGACGGNGTCCACNGTCATTCCCATCAACCCAATTTGACCCATTTCNTGATANAGCTTCCGTGGCGGACCGCCCNACGCTTCCCACTCGCGAACATGAGGGGCGATCTCAGCGACTGCGAATTCACGCGCAAGNTGGCGTATTGCTTCCTGCTCCGGAGTCAAGATCACGAGCAGACGTTAGGTGTTCAATGGGAACTGATGTCGGCCTTCGGTAGCGTTTTNTCTATGGCTAGCGGTGACGATCGTCCTTCGGTCCCTGAGGGGTTGACCGGTAAAGGTCTTCGGATAGCGGTGGTGCACGCTGTTTGGAATTGGGAAATCGTCGAGCGCCTACTCGAGGGCGTTGAACGAGGTTTCAGCAGCCTTGGTGCAACCATTCAGCAAAGAGTCACGGTTCGCGGCTGTTACGAGATTCCTTTGGCCTGCCGAATGCTTGCTCAATCAGGCGAAATTGACGCCATCGTGGCTGCCGGAGCTGTGATTCGTGGTGAGACAACCCACTACGAGATTGTTTCTAATGCTGTTGCGACGGGTATCCAGCAAGTGCAGTTAGAAACTGGAATTCCGATTGGNTTTGGAGTGCTCACCGTCGAGTCAACGGAACAAGGATTGGCCCGCTCAGAAGGAGTTGGTGGGCACAACGTCGGAGAGGAAGCGGCGGTAGTCGCNGTCGAGATGGCCCGCCTGTCGTCTGACTGGCNGTAGCTCTTTTTGGGTACCTGACGAGCCGTTCTTTGGAGAATCCGCGTTGCNAACANAGCCTCGCTCAGAGNGCAGNGGCTGGTGCCTGATACGGTTTGCTCAGAACAGGACGGTTCGCCGCTCTAAGGGGATTTTATGCGGTACTACTCATGCGACTCTCACGTGGTCGAAGCAGCAGAAATCTATGACGGTCTCACCGACAAGTTTGGGGATCGTGCGCCGTTCATAGAAAAGGACCATCAAGGCAAGCCCGGGACGTGGCTGGTCCTTCCTAACGAGATGAGGGCCGTTCCGGTGGGACGACTCGGAATAGCAGGGGCACGGCTTGACGATCCTGCCACTCACGAACGGATTGCAATGGGGTACGACGGGTTCAACCCTGGGGTAATGGACCCCAGCGCGCGACTCGAAGAACAGACAACTGACGGAATCGTTGGTGAGGTCATGTATCCCAGNCTCAGCATGTTCACATTCGCCGTTGCCGATGCCGAGGTTCGNGACATCGCGTTTCGGCAGCATAATGACTGGGTTCTCGACTACTGCTCGGTGGATCGTAACCGTCTAATNGGAATCGGATGTCTTCCCCTTCCTGATGTTGATAGGGCTATCGCTGANATAGATCGTTCGGCCGGACGAGGTGTACGGGGCTTTGCAATTCCAACNCACGTACACCCGTCGCTGCCTTACTGTGACCCTGCTTTCGACCCNTTCTGGGCTCGAGCCCAGGAGTACGACGTTCCTTTGACAATGCATATCTTCACCGGACAGACCCTCGATGGTGGGCTCCCAGATCATTGGGGCACACCTGGCGGACATCTCAAGGGCTACACCCTNGCCCACACCACCGCTGTNAACACCATGATTGATCTGATCTGCGGTGGCGTTGTCGAACGTTTTCCNGAGCTGAANTTCGTCATCAGCGAGTACGAGACCGGATGGGTGGCGCATACNCTCCAACGGCTGGACCACGCTGCTTATCGGACGCCCTGGGAGGTTTCGGACGAACTCACAATGAAGCCGTCGGAATACTTTGACAGAAATTTTTGGGTGACCTTTGAGGATGACAAGGAGGGCATCGCGACCCGCCACGCAATCGGGGTGAGCAACCTGCTGTGGGGCAACGACTATCCCCACCACGACTCGATTTGGCCCAACTCGAGACCGATCCTCGATGAGATCTTTAGCGGCCTCCCCGAGGACGAGAAAGAGGCCATGGTCTGGGGAAACGTGGTCGACTTGTACGAGATTGATCCGGACACGCTGCCCGCCACCGCATAATCAGGCTAGAAGGTGAGCCAAGACGGCCTCGCCGACGCGTTGTCCTGCTTCCATGGGACCGAAATGAGTCANCCCTTTCATNTCTAAAAGTTGGCCAGATCCNAGATGTGANGCAATNGGTTCAGCCATCGCCGGTGGAAGTTCGTTTCCGGTGCCTACGATTTCGCCTCGGGCTACGACAGTTGGGGCTGTGATTGACCGCAANGTTTCGAAGTCGGTTGGGGTTCCCGTGCTGAAAATCTGTGCCTCGACCTCACCCGAACAACTCAGTGAAATTCCNTCCGGGGTTTTCTTTGTACCNAGGGTCGCATATCCCAAAACGGCCGCNTCTTCNCACTCCGAGAANGGTGGTTTGCTCTGGAGCCGCTCCACAAATGATGCCAATGATGGGAANTCAGTCCGNCGGCGCCTCGCGGCAATAACCAACGGATGNTCACCGTCGGGCCTCTCTTGTTCTTCGGGCACCATCACGGGTTCNAAAAGCCAGAGGCGACGAAAAGTGCCAAGATTCTCAAGTTCAGTGCGTACAAGAGTTGCGCCGCCTAGGGAGTGCCCGACGGCATCGATTGGCCCCTGGCCTATGGCNTCTGTGGCTTCCAAAACTTCGGTAACTAAACGTGAGCGTTCTACGTCGAGGGGTGGACGTTTTACCCGTGACGCTCCATGNCCACGAAAATCCAAACCAAAACAATGTCGATGAGGTTGCAATACGGGGAGCACCGTCGTCCACATTCCCGCATTCAATCCATTCCCGTGGGTTAGGAGCAATGGTGGGCCTTCTCCTCCAAAATCGTGAAGGACACCGTGTTCGCCGTCGTCGCCGTGNAGTAGGTGCATCGGCGACGAGGATAGCGATGCGCGACAATTGCGTCATGGCTTGCTTTGAATACAACGAAACAGAAATTCATTTTGANGAATACGGCAGCGGCTTCCCGGTGCTGCTCATNGCGCCCGGCGGCATGAAATCGGCGGCGTCTTTCTGGGAGNCCACACCCTGGAATCCCATTGANCANCTGGAAGAAACCTTCAGGGTTATCGCCATGGATCANCGCAACGCAGGGCGATCCAGNGGTCCAGTCTCGGCGGATGANAGTTGGGCCACATACACCCAAGATCAGTTAGCGCTTCTCGATCATCTAGGAATCGACCAATTTCACGCTGTCGGCATGTGCATCGGCGGTCCTTACATCATGGGGTTGATCGAAGCTGCNCCAGAACGNGTGGCGAGCGCAGTGTTGTTCCAAACGATCGGACTGAGCAACAATCGCCAGGCGTTCTACGACATGTTTGACGATTGGGCACAGCCANTGGCCGCTGCTCGGCCCGANATCTCGGCTGACATTTGGGNAGAATTTCGGNCCAATATGTACGACTCGGATAAGTTTCTNTTCAACGTCGANGAGGCCTTCGTATCGTCGGTTCAAACACCCCTATTGGTNTTTGAAGGCAATGATCTGTACCACCCATCGGATTCTTCGTTGCGCGTGGCCGAGTTGGCGCAAAATACGACTTTGGTGCGGGAGTGGACATCAGGTCCCGCGTTGGACGCCGCTATGGAGACCTTTTACGCCTTCTTAANGGAAGCAACTGCCTCTGATACCTAGGACGAGGTAGCGTCCAAGAATGAACGATCTACAAGGAAAAGTCGCCGTTGTTACGGGGGCCAGCCGCGGTATCGGCGAAGCGAGTGCCCGAGTTTTGGATTCTATTGGGGCCCAGGTAGTCCTCACTGGTCGCACCGTCGATGATTTAGAGCGGGTAGCGGGGGAGTTGCAGAACAGCCCTGTTGTTGTCCCCGCGGACTTGGCGCAACCAGGNGCAGGCACGGATTTGGCAGCCGAAATTCTCGAAATAGTCGANGGTGTNGACGTGCTGGTCAATAACGCCGGCATTCCGATGCGCAGGATGCCTGAGAGCCTCACCGAAGACGAAATTGATTTGGTTTTTGCGGTCAACGTCCGCTCACTGTTGACCCTCTCCATCGGCCTCGCTGATTCAATGAAAAGTCGGGGTGGTGGCTCCATCATCAACGTGAGTTCAGTGGCGAGTGTTCACGGCCCAGGGGCGCGAGTCGCATACGCNGGAACAAAAGGAGCAGTNGATGCTATGACCAGGGCTTTAGCGTCTGACTGGGGTCCCGATGGAATCCGTGTTAACTCAATCGCTCCGGGTCTGATAGCAACNGCTATCTGGGAGGAGAGCAGAAACACCATCCCCGGACTCATTGAAGACATGGAGGGACGTATTGCCCTAAAACGNTGGGGATTTGGTGACGATATTGCTGACGTAGTTGCTTTNTTTGCTTCCGATAGCTCCCGTTACGTCACCGGTGAGACGTTAGTGGTGGATGGTGGACTCGCTCGAGTGTCTGCTTCTGCAACGCCGCAAGTGCTCCCGGAACTGATCGAATGAGGGACCGTCTCAGCTACGGAATATTCGACCAACTCGAAAGCGATGGGACTACTCCTATTAGTGATTCCTATCGGAACCACTTGGCTTTAGCGGAGCGGGCTGATGAAGCAGGGTTTACGCACTGGTTCAAATCGGAACATCACCACGTTCCCCTCGATATTGCGCCGAGCATCAATGTCTTTCTCAGTGCGGTGATTCAGCGAACGNAGCGAATACGNGTCGCATCGTTGGTGCATCTGCTTCCGTTCTACGACCCCATGCGGCTGTACGAAGAGCTGTGCATGCTCGACCATTTGAGCGAGGGGCGACTGGAAATCGGATTTGGCAAAGGAGTGAGCCCAGCGGAGCAAATGTTGTGGGGTGTCCCGCGCGACGAAGCCCTCGCCCGAACCGAAGAAAGCTTGGATTACGTCCTTTCAGCTATGGCGCTTACTGCCAATGAGGGTCTCGGCTGCCTTTTCAGCTACGACGGCCAGTACTGGTCGTCAACCGAACGCCCGCTGGAAATTGGGCCCTACCAAAAACCGCACCCGCCTCTCTGGCGGCCCGGAACGTTAAGCACCGCAGCCCAGCTCGGCGCGAGCACGATTCTTCCTGGACCGATATCAATAATCCCTGGTCAGATCCACGCATATCGAGAAGAGGCCAGNGAGAACGGTGCGGGGGGGCACACCCCGTTGTTATCTACCTTGCGACGCGTGGTGGTCGCNCCGACAGATGAGGAAGCGGCNGCGATTGGTGCAAGAGCCTGGCAACAGTTCGACAGTAACTTGACGAAGCTCATGCGGAAATATGATTTGTGGCCCCCAAATCTCGTTCCCAGCTTTTTNGGNGACGTCAAAATGGCAAACGATACGGAGTCTTTAATTGCCGGATCTCCAGGCCGGGTCCGTGAATACTTCGACAAATTCCGCGAGGAGTCGGGCCTACAGCACGTCACCATCTCGCCAGCCTGGGGGGACATCTCCGGGGACGAAGCGCTCAGAACAATGGATTTGTTCGTGGAGCATGTGGTGGACGGTTAATCAACAAGTCCAAGTGACGAAAAGTCGAGACGCTCCGGCCCGTTTTCAGTCACTAACGCCTGAATTTCAAGCTTTACTCCTTCGCCACCGCTTCGGCTCCCCACAAATGACTCAACGGTCATGACCATGCCGGGTTCAAGGACAGCGTTGTGGCCNCGTTCCTTCCAAGCTGCCGGAAACACAATGTCTGGATACTCATCACATTGTCCCACGCCATGAAAAAGGCAGGAATAGTGCCTGTATTTCTCGGGGTCCGGAAGGAGAGCCTGATGAGTTAGCTCATCGAAGGACCGACCGGGCGTTAACAGTTCNAAATTGGTGTCAATCACCTCATTGGCGATCGCATGGATGTTTACTTGGTGGGCANTTGGAGNATCCTCNCCTGCAATCATGGTTCGCGANATATCACACATCATCCCGTAGGCACCAACGAGATCGGTGTCGTAGGCGACGACATCACCGGGTTCGATAATCCGACTGCTGGCCTCTTGCATCCATGGGTTCGTTCTCGGCCCTGATGCGAGCAGTTGCGTCTCGATCCATTCCCCTGCTCGACGAATGTTTCCCGCATGCAGCATCGACCAAACCTCNCGTTCGGTCATTCCTGGGCGAAGGGCCTCTTTCATTTCCTNCAGAGTGCTCTCGCAACTGTGTACGGCGCACCGCATTGCTTTAATCTCGTCCGAGCCTTTGATTCGGCGGGCCTCTTCCATCACTTCGTAACCAAANCCGATTTGTAGNCCTGATTGAGTCAAAAGTTGNTGNCCGGGGCCGTGGAGGACGTCAACGGCNAGACGGGAATGTTTGCTTTGGTGTTGACGAACTACNGAAAGGATCTCATCAGCCCATCGTTCAGCAATTTCAAAGTACCTAGGACCGCAAAGAAAATANCTGACCCCGACGGCTGGTCTGACTTCATCAACGACATGGCTATGNCCGTCTANAAATTCAGTATTTGTGTAATCCCAAACGATTACNTAGCCGTCCGCCGACACGTAGGCGTATCGGGCTCCGTTGTGCATCACCCACAGCTGCATGTTTGTGGTGTCGGTGGCGTACCTGACGTTCAAGGGATCAAATAGCAAGATGCCGCCATAATCGAATTTTTCGAGCGTTTGGACAAGACGATCGAGACGGTATTGACGCATCGCAGGTAAATTCGGAAGCTCNAACCCGGCGCGACTCCACTCAGANATACAGGGCTCTCCGGGACCGATGTTCAGATGATGGCCCTCGTTTGCGGCNGCAATNAANTCGGGTGTGCCGTCACCTATTCGCTGAACCGAAGTCGACGACAAGTGNNGTCGCAAAGCCTTTTTTAGGCTGGTGGTGATCTTCTCAGCCATCTCAGCTTCGCATTCGTTCGCCAGCGGGATCCAGTAATGGTTCGGTGAGTAGCGTCGCGTCACGCATGACACCAAGTATTTCAATTTGCCAGCCGTCCNGCTGCGAAGTGAGGTCCGCCGGAACNTAACCCAGCGCTACAGATCGACGCGAGTGGTGGGCATAACCGCCCGATGTGACCCAACCAACGACGTCTCCGTCATGCCAGATTGGTTCGTCGCCCATAACGTCGGCCGCTTCAGCGCTCTCCGGGAGATCGATGACCCAACTTCGTAACGCTTTCCTGGGTTCGCGATCGGTCACCGTTGAAAGTGCGTGCGACCCAATGAAATCGCGACGATGATCGACAAAACGTTCCAGTCCCGCCTCATATGGGTCATAAATCGGGCGATACTCACGGGCCCATGAGCCGAAGCTCTTCTCGAGTCGGAGACTATTGAGTGCGGTCGCGCCGAACGGCTGAATCCCAAAGTCGCGACCGTTCTCAAGCAGTAAATCGAGGAGGTAGCGTTGATAAGTCGCGGGGATCCAAAATTCGTATCCGAGATCGCCTGTGAAGGTAAGTCGGCCAGTGATTGTNGGCGCGAATCCGACTTCCAAGCGTCGAAAATCTAAGAATTTGAATCCGACGTTCGACACGTCGACAGTGACGCAGCGTTCGAGTAGTTCTCGACTGTTTGGTCCAGCTATCGATATTCCTGCTAGTTCGTATCCACACGTTCGGTACCAAGCGGTCTCACCTTTCCANTCAGCGAGGATGCGATTGAAATATCGCTCGTAATATCGTTCGGCTATGCCCGATCCGAAGACAAAAAATTTTTCGAATTGGTCGATATTTGATGTTGCGCCTCCTACGACCGTGGAATGGGGCCCTCCCGGTTCCCCTTCCGCTGGCTGAAGACAACCGACGGTTAAGTCTCCGATCAGGCCGCCTTTGGTGTTGACCATNGGCGCCAAAGCGAGTCGCCCATGATCAGGAATCCGTCCTGCGAGAATCCATCTCAGAAAATCCCGTGCACCNGGNCCACCGAATTCAAATTTTGAAAAGNCCGAAGTGTCAGTCACGCCAACNGAGGTTCGGACAAGATTGCTTTCTTTTGCGACGGAGTCCCAGGCGTTTGATCGATACCAGGTCAATTCTTCGACCGGCTCTTTGCCCGGTTCTTGAAACCATTGNGGTACTTCCAGGCCGAATGAATCGCCCCATACGGCGTTGTATTNGTTCCACCGGTCGTGTGCGGCTGTGGATTGGAGGGGACGGGCTACNGGAAGAAACTCATTCGGGTACGTAATTCGAAAGCGCCGTCCGTAGTTTTCGTTTACTTTCGCCTTGGTGTACNCGGAGGTCGCAAAATCACCGTAGCGGCTGACNTCCATGCCCCAAATGTCGAAGCCGGGATCGTTGTCNGTNATCCAGTTTGCCAACGCCAGCCCCACTCCGCCGCTCTGCGACAAGCCNGCCATGACGGCGCAGGCGCACCAGTACCCGGGGAGACCGCGTATCGGTCCGAGAAGCGGGTTTCCGTCCGGGGAAAACGTGAANGGCCCGTTGATGACTTGTTTTAGCCCGGCGTCAGCGAATATGGGAAAGTGCGCAAACCCAACATCAAGGTTTTCGCTGATGTGTTCGAGATCCGGGGTAAGGAGTTGCATTCCGAAATCCCAGGGAGTTTGTCGGGTTGACCAGGCGCGACCATCATGTTCGTAGGTGCCAAGTAGAAGGCCTCCGCCCTCTTGCCGCATGTAAATCTCTCCGCCGAAGTCAATGCTGTGAAGAATTTGGTGCCCGGTGGCCTCGTTATAGGCTGCCACTTCGGGGAGATCTTCGGTAAGGATGTAGGTGTGCTCCATGGCGAGGACCGGTAGCTCCAATCCGACCATCCGTCCCACCTCCCGTGCCCACAGACCCCCAGCGTTGACTACGTGGTCGGCCATGATTATGCCGAGGTCTGCGCCTGTGCTGGTCTGAATGGCGTGGACGCGCCATCTTCCGTCGGGAGCGCTGTCNAGCGCCTTGACCCAGGTGTCACGATGCACTTGNGCGCCATTATCGCGAGCNGCCTTAGCGAACGCGTGGGTCACGCCAGAGGGATCAACGTGACCCTCGTGGGCGTCATACATTGCTCCCACGAAGTACTGCTCATCAAAGATGGGGAGAAGTTGTTTGGCTTCACTCACCGACAAAAGTTCGGTTTCCATACCCATGTAGCGTCCTCGAGCGTGGGCGCTNCGCAGCCANTCCATTCTTCGATCGTTATCNGCGAGCATGATGCCGCCGGTAATGGTGACGCCGCAGTCTTGGCCAGATATTTCCTCGATCTCTTTGTAAAGCTCGATGGTGTATTGCTGAAGTTTTGCGACGTTGGGATCAGCGTTGAGTGTGTGCATACCACCGGCTGAATGCCAGGTCGATCCGGCGGTGAGTTCGGTTCGTTCAAGCAGAATGACGTCGCTCCAACCGGCCTTGGTCAAGTGGTACAGCACGCTGGCTCCGATGACGCCNCCGCCGATCACGACGACCTGCGTTTCNGAAGGCAGATNCGTCATTGGCTTGGTCCCTTTCGGCTAGAAGTCGGTTTCAACGCCGCCCTCTTGANTCCGCCGTTCAAGGAATGCGTCCAGTTCGTCGCGACGTTCGTCTCTCATTGGCGGTTCCTCGTGGGCGTCGATGATTTCCTGAGCCAGACGTTCTGCTCGTTGATGTGTTTCTAGGCCGCCTTTCTCCTGCCAGGTTTCGTAGTTGCTCCAGGCCGAAACCATTGGTTGGAAATGTTCGGATGCATACCGTTCCTGGGTGTGAGGCGATCCGAAGAAGTGCCCGGCTGGTCCCACNTCNGCGATGGCTTCGACTGCCAAGGAGGCGTCGTCGACAGTAACTGGGCGGAGCATCTCGGTNACCATATTTAAGAGGTCNGCGTCGATGACAAACTTCTCGTATGAGGTCAGTAAACCTCCTTCGAGCCAGCCTGTGCCGTGGAGGAGTAGGTTGACTCCGCCCATTACGGCACCCCATATCGCGATCACNCTNTCGTAGGCTGATTGCGCGTCGACNCTATTTGAGGCGTTGACGTTCGAGGACCGGTAGGGGAGACCGTAGCGACGTGCCAGCTGGCCCCCAATAAGACATGCTTTCCAATATTCAGGAGTACCAAATGCCGGACTGCCGGATCGCATGTCAACGTTGGAAGTGAACCCTCCATACGCAACGGGGGCGCCGCGGCGCACCACCTGGGTGTACGCGATGCCCGCCAAGGCCTCGGCGTTTTGTAAGACCAGTGCTCCAGCAATGGTCACCGGTGCCATTGCTCCGGCCAGNGTGAATGGCGTAATGATTATCAGTTGGTTNCGAACTGACATTTCTTGGATGCCGTGAAGCATCACTGTGTCGTACCGNAGCGGTGTGCTGGCGTTAATGACTGAATAGATGGATGTTTCTTTTTCGAGTGTTTCGTGATCAACTCCGCGGGCGATTCGTACCATCTCGATAGCGTCAAGGTTTCTTTGTCTGCCGAGGCTGTAAACGAACGAGGCCTTGTCTGACAGCGTCAACATGTCGTGGGTNGCCACGAGGTGTCTGATGGAGGGATGTATGTCCATTGGTTCGACTGGGTATCCGGCAACGGTGTGAACGGCGTTCAAGACTTGCCCCATTTTGATCAAGTTGCGGTAGTCGCGGCGGTTGCCGTCGCGTCGGCCTTGCCCTAATCCGGTGACAAATGGGGGGCTTGCGACTGAGGTGTAGATCATGTGGTTTCCCCCGAAGTGGAGGTCACGGATGCGATCTCGGCCGTGAAGAATAAACTCAGATGGNGCGCTTGAAATCAGGCCTTCTATGAGGGCCGGGTCAAATCTGACTCGATCCCCTTCTACGTCAGCTCCAGCCGCGGCGAGCTGATTTCGTGCAGTTACATCAAGGAAGTCGATGCCGGTTTCACTGAGCACCTGAAGTGAGGCGTGGTGGATGGCGTCGAGCTCATCTTCAGACACGGCCCGGAGTGGGTCGAATCGGTTCTGAGGCTGTTCCCAGGCTGGCTGTTCGGAGACCAAGTCGCGTGTCTTGGCCCGATGGGACCGCCGACCGCGGCTAGACACGGCGCAACGCGCGTCTTAGAGCTCGGCCCGAAGGTCTTGAAGCCTGCATGCTTGCCCTCCAACTCGGGCCGACACTACACCTCAAAAGCGGGCAAACAGGACAACGATGTNGGGGGGGTGTCCTTCGCTACGGAACGCGTTGAGGGCGGAGCCGAAGCCCCGCCCTCAACGAACACTATGTGCCGGTCCCTACAAGGGAGCGGCGATATTCAACTAATCAACCGGCTGCTGCACGCGCGGCGTCAAGCCAGCCGTCAACCTTGTCACGGTTATCAGCAATCCATCCGGCTGCAAGATCCCTTGGATCAGCACCCGCTGCTTGCTCAACGTTGGCTAGAGAGACGTCCATGACTGAAAGCTTGATCTGTAAGAACAGCTCTTCAGCTGCAGGGTTAGCTGCAAGGAAGTCGTTGTTTGCAGCAGCTTGAATATCGGCTGCCGCCCAACCAATTGGGCAGAGTCCNTCAGCGCTTCTAGCNGGNCACATGTCCTCGCCNATNGCNGCTGTACCTGGACGCTGATCCCAACCTTCGCCACCGTCCTGGTTGTTCGGGTTGGAGTCATCAAGGATGTAGTCCATTCCGAGCCAGTAAGCGTTGTCACCTGGACGGATCGTGGTGATGTAAGCCGAAGGTGTCCATGTGTAGGCGACGACGGGTAGGCCCTCGTTGACCATGTCAGTTGCCTGAGCCCACATGGGGTCATAGCCGGCCTTTACCTGAACGATGTTCTTATAGCCACCACCGACAAGCATCGAGTTAATGATGTTGTCGCAAGTCCAGTCCTCTGGGCAACCCATGATGTCAACCACGCCGTTGCCAGGATTGGCATCGGTGGCGTCATAGGCAGCGATCGCGTCAGCGTTTTCGTCAAGATCACGCAGTGTCAGGATGCCGTATTCGTCAGCGAAGCCTTTTTCGATCAGGAAGCCCTGGAGGCCGCCTGCCATAATTTCTTCACCAAGAACGGTCACGGCGTCACCGACCAATGAGCCATCGGTTCGTTCGCCCATGAGCCAACTGGTGTGGCCCGGCATCCAGGAGTTTGCCCAGAAGTCCATATCGCCTTCAGCCATCGCCATGAATGCGTTTTGGGGACCAAGCTCCATATCCGCAGATTCGGAGACTGTGTAGCCCAGTTCACGTAAAAGAGCGGTGAATATTTCCGCTTGCACGTAGCCGGTGCTCCAGCTTGCGCGACCAGCGGTCACGCTCACACCTTCGCCAGGCGTCATGTTGACAGCCGCTTCAGTGGTAGCAGGGGCAGCGGTTGTTGCAGCAGACGAGGAATCTGCGTCGTCATCGCTTCCGCAAGCTGCGAGAAGCAGGAGAGTGGCTGCCGCTACAGCCACCACGCGCGTCAATGATTTCTTAGTCATAAATGGGGCCCTCCCTAGAGTCCCTGGATATGCGGCCCTGGGATAGTGCCCTAGACGGCCACAAATAGGCTACTGCACAAATCCCCGATAACGACACATTCGGCTGTGTGATCAGCTAGTTAAAGACCTGTTTCCGGTCAAATTCAGCGAGCGTGCCACGCACACTCGCAGCACTAGTAACTCCAGCAAACACTATGAATAAAGCTCCAACGCCGGACACCAGGTTCGTTTCCGCTACTCGGGCGATGGTCCCAACCCAAGCTATACCCAGCAATAACACGCCCAACCCAAGGCCGCACACGATGGAACACCATCTGTAAAGGAAGTTCTCGTCACCCGATATCACGCCCGATGCAGGAATCGCGACCAGGAGAGTGAGTGCCCCAAACATCAGGGCAACCCATCCCAGGCCAGCACCCTCACCGCTGTAACCGTCGTAGATAACGTCGCCTGTCCGTTGTGCATATGCGATCAGGGCTGTGAATTCCGCCGCGAGGCTTCCGGCGAGTGCAAGGTCACCTGCCGCCTCAGCAGCTTCGGCCTTCTCGACGATATCGTCGAGCTGCACTCGGAGTTCTGGCCCGATCACCGAGTCAGCGCGAGTGTCGAAAGTCCAACCCGAATAGCCAGCGATCACGATTAGAAGTCCCGCGAAGGACACGCCGAATAGACGTCCCCATCTGATTCCAGATGACAATGGGCGTCGCGCTCCCATCGGGGCGCTCCAAACCCAGAGCACACTTCCTGCGGCCATAAGGATGCAGCCAATAAGGGTCACATAGACGCCGTATGATCGCGAAAATTCACTGGCGGCACTTGGCGGACTGGCGAGTACCGAACAAACTGCTGTTACCAGCGCTGCGATACTGAAAATAACCGCTCCATCTGGGCCGAGCCACCGGTTCCTCTGACCGGGAGAGCGGACTGTTGCATACAACGATCCTGCTAAAGCGAGCGTGCATATTACGACCAGGATTCCGAACCAGGAGCCGCCTGAAGCTGCCAAACCGTTGAAGGTTTGGTTGGTGAGGCTTTCGTCGGCATATCTGGCATAGGCCGATATGTGACCAGAACCTCCGTTCCAAGGAAGAAGCACTCCTAGGAAAGTCACTATGGCACCGAACGCGGCCAGCGCCACCCCGGACCGTTCGCCACTTCTCAGAGGTTCGTACTGGACTACCTGGTCGGCTTCGTCATCGATTTTGAGATTGTCGGGAGGGTCTTGGTCCTGAGCGTTCGGTAAAAGCAACTCAGGGGTCTTGGTGTTTTTCCAGGCAGCTGAAATTCTCCGAAACAACCCACCTCCGTCAGAATCGTCCGGTTGGGTGAGTCGGTCAAGAACCACAGCGACGATGAAGAACGCCAGTCCTCCCGAACCGGCTAACGCTATGTCTTGGTTGGCGATAGCGCGATACAAGAGCCTGCCCAGGCCGCCGGCGCCCATGATCGCAGCGATTCCGAGCATGGAAATCGCTAGGAGGAGTGTCTGGTTGATGCCCGTCATGAGTGCTGCGCGAG
>PAHW01000004.1 GCA_002705305.1 Acidimicrobiaceae bacterium | reverse complement strand
GGCAGAGCGGACGATTGCAACGGTCTTGAAAACCGTCGAGGCGAGAGCCTCCGGGGGTTCGAATCCCCCTCCCTCCGCGCTACCTCAACGGCCGATCTGGTCGCGGAGTTCCTGAACCCATTCAGCCGCGTCACGCCAGTCGGCGTTACTGTCACGGCGAACCTGTTCGCCCTCCCCCCCTGCGGCAGGGTACGAACCCAAGAACTTGACGTTGCCTTGTTTCATTTTCAGGTCACGTAAACAATCTGAAACCACTTCGTCACCGATGTGGCCTTCGAAATCCAGTAGGAAGCAGTAGTCACCCAACGCCCGACGAGTGGGTCGTGACTCAAGTCGAGTCAGATCAATATTTCTTGCCGCGAACTCGTGCAAGATCGCCAGCAGACTTCCCGGTTCGTTCGCCTGTTGGAATACCACGACACTGGTTTTGTCATGCCCGGTCGGGGCCGGTATTCCCTCCCGGGCTAACAACAAAAATCGGGTCTGGTTACCCACATGATCTTCGATGGCTTCAGCGACCGGGTCAAGACCGTAGAGTTCCGCGGCCAAGGGGTTCGATATGGTCGCCACCCCCGCAAGCCCCTGCTCACCGACTTGTCGGGCGGCTTCGGCGGTAGAGGTAGCCGCCTGGATGTCCACATCGGGAAGCCGCTCGCGAAGAAACGCACGACACTGGGCCACCGCTACAGGAAACGACACCACAGTGTGAATATCTTCAAGCGGNGTACCGGGCAGGGCCAACAAGTTGAGTTGCACGTCNAANACGACTTCGCGTTGAATACCCAACTCAAGGTCAAAAGCCAANGCGTCTTGGGTGACATTCACCGATCCCTCCGTCGCGTTCTCNATNGGCACAAAGGCCATATCGACGTCTTCGGTGATGAGAGCATTGAGGACNTCNGGAATCGAATCGAAAGGTTGAGTATCAGCCGCNGCGAGGTCGGGTTGGCTGAGGAGGGCCTGTTCGGTGAAGGTGCCATGAGGTCCCAAAAAGCCAACCCGCGTAGTGGGTGGCACAAGTTCGACACGCATGTTTGGCTCATTAGTGGTCACGTCGTGGCAGGATACGCCTGCGGAAGCGAGGATCATGAATGAAAAAGAGCTCCGCGAGCTCCTCGAACAGGTAAAGGCCGGAAATATTGGGCCTGACGACGCCTTGAATTCTTTGCGTCGGCTCCCCTTTGCTGATCTTGGGCATGCACGAATCGATCATCACCGAACCCTTCGGACCGGAGCCCCGGAAGCCATTTACGGCCCCAACAAATCCCCCGAACATTGCGTTTCTATCGTTTCTGAACTTCTCGACAACGGAACAGGACCAGTGCTGCTCACCCGAGCAACTCAGGAACAAATCAACGCACTCCTNNCTGCNCANCCNGAGGCGACCGTCGTCGGNTCCACNTTGGTGTGGCGTTCAGCGGCACCAAGAGACGCGAATGTTGTGGTGGCGTCTGCGGGAACCGCTGACCTCCCTGTCGCTGATGAAGCGTGTGNCGTGTTGGAAGCGCACGGAGTGACCGCGACACGTCTCACCGACATCGGTGTCGCGGGTCTTCACCGTTTATTAGCTGAANTAGATACGTTGCTTGAAGCCGANCTGGTGATCACTATCGCGGGGATGGAAGGAGCATTGGCTACCGCTATTGGTGGTTTAACTGCCGCGCCGGTGATCGCGGTACCGACCAGTGTCGGCTACGGCGCAGCCCTTGACGGCGTGACCGCGCTGTTGGCTATGCATGCGACATGCGCCGCGGGTATCACCGTGGTGGGGATCGACAACGGNTTCGGCGCGGCGATGGCCGCNATGCGCATCCTCAACCACAAGGACCAGTCGTGACAGCCCGCAACGTGGCCTGGCTGCATCCTTTTAGTGGGATAGCGGGCGACATGACGTTGGGAGCCCTTCTCGACGCGGGAGCAGACCTGAGTNTCGTCGTCTCCANCCTCGAAGGATTGAANGTCGACGGTTGGTCCTTAACCAGCGAACAGGTCGACCGGAACGGTATTCGCGCAACGCGAGCCGTCGTGGACGCACCGGAACAACACCATCACCGCCATTGGTCTGACATTCGTTTGATACTCGAACAAGCATCACTTCCCGACCGCGTCCNGGCCAGAGCTTTAGCGGTGTTTGAAGCGTTGGCGGTAGCGGAGGGGAAAGTCCACGGCACGTCACCCGACGACGTGCATTTTCATGAGGTGGGAGCACTCGACGCGATCGTCGACATCGTGGGATCCTGCGCNGCACTCGAATCACTCGATATCGATGAAGTNGCNAGCGGCCCNGTCGCNGTGGGGGTCGGTTCAATTTCCGCCGCTCACGGGATTCTGCCGAATCCTCCCCCAGCAGTCGTCAATCTTCTTGAGGGCGTACCAATCGTGAGNGTTGATGTTGATATGGAACTCACCACTCCTACAGGGGCCGCGATCATTAAAGCGTTAGCGCAACGGGTAGGGCCGATGCCTGACATGACCATTACTGGTTCGGGTTATGGAGCAGGNACCCGCGATCCNGCCGATCGNGCAAATGTCACCCAAGTCATCATCGGTACATCAACACAGGCTGCTTCAGACGGGGTTGAAACAGTCGTCGAACTTTCAACAAATCTCGATGACGTCACCGGTGAGGTGTTGGGTGACGCCATCGCACAGTTAATGGACGCTGGGGCNCTGGATGCNTGGGTCACTCCGATCGTGATGAAAAAGGGNCGCCCCGCGCACACTTTGTCAGTCCTCGCAACACCATCCGATAGTCCTCGCCTCGTTGATGTCGTGATGTCGTCGACAGGCACGTTNGGGGTGCGCACTCGCCAAATACAACGAACCGTCGCGGAGAGGCACATCNTTACNGTGTCNGTGGAGGGTCANGATGTTGGNGTGAAAGTCAGCGAGTTTCGGGTCAAAGCCGAGTTCGATGACGCACTCAAAGCGGCACAGAACCTGGGTTTACCTGTNGCNGAAGTCGCGGCTCGAGCCGAAGCTTTAGCCCAAGATCTCTAAGCGCTTATTTTCTGATGCTGGGTTCGACGGGTGTGCCTTTAGGTGGGCCGGCAGACGCAAACTCGGTGCCTTCTGGNTCGTGCGCCCAATCCGCGTCACGCCCCCATTCGTCCTCATACACGATTTCTTGTAATGGTCGACGTCGCACGGGGCCATGTCGACCNGCNGGTTTCCCCATGGGGATCGTCGCGTGGATGGCGACGTCGTCGGGAATNTTCAGAACGTCTCGAAGTTCTGCTTCTACGTTGACNTGCCAGCCGGTGATGACCCCTCCATATCCCAGGGCTCGTGCCGCGAGCATCAGATTTTGTACGGCCGGGTACACGCTTGCGCCCTCAGCATAATTTTCGGGCCGGTACCGAATAAGACAGGCAAGTACCACCACTGGAGTGTCTTCAAAATGGTCAACAAAATGTTGCATGGTTCGAGACATCCGCGCTTTAGGCGAATCCCCTGCTTCTCCNGAACCAGCGTCATAGCCGTCGTTGGATTGTTTTTCGTTCCAAGCCTTTCGAAAGGATTCACCTANTAGGGCTTTGGCGGCTTGGGCTTGGGGGCCGTCTCGAAGTACGAGGAATCGGAACTTTTGTCTGTTCGAACCTGACGGGGCGCGACCTGCGTGCCACAAAATAGTGTTGAGGTCTTCTTCTGGGATGGGTTCGGGCAAATACCTGCGAATGGCACGCGTGGTAGCTAACCCCTCCAGCAGCCCTGGCTCTCTNGGATCCGACCCCATTTATTCCCCCTGTGTTTCATCCAGAAGTTCGACAACGTTCACAATGCTCTGGTCCGTGACCACGCCAACCACACGACCAGCTGTATCNACAACCGGGATGATGTCAACATCAGCATTCTCCATCAACTCACTTGCCTCGCGCACGGTCCACGACAGACGAGCCGGTGTGAGATCGTGAATCATGATTTCACTGCACGTAGTTGTTGACCATTGATCCTGATCGACATCTCCTGCGTCGCTGACTTTCACAACCCCAGCAAACTGTCCATCCTCGTCGGCCACAACCGCCTCAAGTTGCTTGCGAGGGAACGCGAAACCCCACACAAAATCTGACAGCGAATCATTAGGCGATACGGTCTGAAACTCTCGTCGCATAGCTGACGTGACGGGCATCTGGAATCGGCGTTCCAGGTGACCGACCCGGGTGTCTCGCTGATAGTCCGACACCGACGATCCGCCCACGACCACTTGACTCACTGCCACCGCGATCAGCCCAGGGACAACGAACGCTGGAGCTCCTGTTGATTCCGCGACGAACATCACTGCAGCGAGGGGGGTTCGGTATCCAGCCGCGAGGAACGCTGCGACACCGATAAACGGGAAGAACGCCATTGACTCAACACCAACGTCGATCCAGCCCCCGACGATGCGTCCAATGATGAGACCGAGCACCGCGAGAGGTATGAACACTCCGCCGACACCCCCGCTAGCGATCAGAGTTGAGGTGGCAACCAATCTGATCGCTAACAGCATTCCCAGCATTGGAAGTGTTTCGTCGGGGTTCAGCACCCATCTGAGTAGTTGCCCCTCAGTAGTTGGCCCTAACGACAGCGACGCGTCAAACAAACTGTTGCTTAACACCACTAATCCCGCTGCGATCACGCTGCCCGCGGCAGCGAGCATCCACCAGGGTTGAGATTTTTGAAGCTCTTTCGCTCCTTTGATGGCCCGACTGAACCCCATAGCGGCAATCCCGCATAACGCGCCGACTATGGCAGCTCCGAGGAGTTCTCGTTGACCGAAACCGACGCGCACCAAATCGGTTCTCACCTCAAACGGCAGGTCATCGCCAAAGCCAGTAACCAAAACGTATGTGACGTAGCTCGACGCGCTGGACAGCAACGCAGGCAACAAAGCGCGTCGACCCAAATCTCCTTTATATGGCGACTCCAACGCGAACAGCACCCCGGTTGCGGGTGCCTGGAAAATGGCGCTCACTCCAGCTGCTGCGCCTGCAACGAGCAACGCTTGACCGTCCTTATCTCTAAAGAGCCACGACAGGCGACGCTGAATTGCAGAACCTGTTGTCGCTCCCGCGTAAATAGCGGGGCCCTCAAGTCCCGCCGCTCCACCTAACCCGACGCTGGCGATACCTGCGATTAATCGAAAGGGGAGATGCAAAACTTTCAGCAGATATGACTTGTTGTGGTATGCGCGTATGTATTCCTCAGACGTCGACGGCGAAAGCGGATCGCCGCCGTCTGCTCGCCGTAACACCAGCACCGCGATCCACAGCCCCAATGCGGGGGCACACGCCTGCTGCCACAAGCTCCGATGTAGGACCGTTTCGAGCAGGACCTTCTCTGCGAGCACTACCACTCCAGCAACGATCAACCCCGTGGCTATCCCTACTCCCGCGTAGGTAGCAAAGCGAAAAATTCGATTTCTCATACCGAAGCAACGACGTGGAAGCTCATTGTGTCCATGATGCCCCTCTCAGACATCAAACCGGACTCGGTTGTCACTCAACCAGCCAACTTTTCTGCGCGTCGGTACGATTACAACCATGACCAGTGACCGGTTCTATTTTCGGCAATTACTTTCGGGCCGCGACTTCGCCATCGGCGATTCCATGGCCGAGCAAATGGCNAATTTTGTGTATCTCATTGGTGACCGGAACACCCGCGACGCCGTGGTTGTTGACCCCGCATACGGAGTCGCCGACCTTCTTGACATTCTTGACCGCGACGAAATGAACCTGAGCGGGGTGTTGGCCAGCCACTACCACTCTGACCATGTCGGGGGTTCAATGATGGGTCACACAATTGAGGGTGTCCGGGAACTTCTCGAACTNCGGGGAACCAAAATCCATGTCCAAGCCGAAGAGGCTGATTTGGTCAAGAAAGTCACCGAGGTAACTGANGGCGATCTCAACGTGCACTCCCCAGGTGACCAAATCCTTGTAGGTGACATCCCTATCGATCTGTTACACACACCNGGNCATACACCTGGAAGTCAATGTTTCCTCGTTGAAGGAACACTGGTAGCNGGAGACACTCTTTTCCTTGANGGGTGCGGGCGCACGGATTTGCCGGGAAGTGACGCCGCGGCGATGTACCGCTCACTGCACCACACACTGGCCCGAGTTCCCGACGACACTGTGCTTTTCCCAGGGCATCGCTACTCGTTTCATTCCTCAGCGACCATGGGGATGACCCGAGAAATGAACTACGTGTTCAAACCAGAATCAGAAGAGCAGTGGATGGTGATGTTCGGCCAGTGACAGATCAAGTTTTGCCTCCCATCGTCGCCATTGACGACATCGCACATCGCGACGACATCATTTACTGCGACGTCCGCTGGTATCTCGATCGCACCCCGGGGAGACCGAAATTTCATGNGGGGCACATACCTGGCGCAATTTTCGTGGACCTCGACGAGCACTTGGCGACGCTGCCTCANCGCACCCAGGGACGACATCCGATGCCGGCCGCTGCCTCGTTCGCGGCGAGCATGNGCGCACTCGGCATCGGNCACGATGATCCAGTGGTNGCATACGACGACAGCGGAGGCATGTCAGCAGGTCGTTTGGTGTGGATGCTTCGCATTCTCGGACACCAAGCCGCNNTACTCGACGGGGGTTTGCACGCCTGGTCAGGTGANCTGGAAACCGGGCCCCGTAATCGCCAGGCGGTGGACCATCCAATACGACCATGGCCAAGTGAGTTGTTGGTGGACACCGATGACGCCGCCGACGCAGGAACCAACCCCAATCGGGTACTTGTCGATTCTCGAAGCCCTGACCGCTATTCAGGCGAAAGTGAACCTGTTGACCCTCGACCCGGTCACATCCCCGGTGCAATCAATCTTCCCTTCGTTGACAACCTCTCCGACAACGGTTGGTTTCTCAGACCTGAACAATTACGAGCACAGTTCGAAGAAGCAGGCATCGTCGAGGGCGATACCCCAGTGATGTATTGCGGTTCGGGGGTCAGTGCATGCAATAGCTTGCTGGCGTTTGAGCACGCTGGNCTTGGCCGGGGCCGGTTATATCCGGGATCGTGGTCTCAATGGAGTAACGACAGCGACCGCCCAGCCGAGACCTCCTAATTCAGAACTCGTCCACCGGAATGGCCGGACGGGCCATAATCCGGACATACTTTCCTGTATGGCAGACCTTTCCGACTTCTACGAACTTGACGCTCTATTNAGCGATGAGGACCAGATGATTCGCGACACCGTGGGGAGGTTCGTGGAAAACGACTTCAAACCTCTTGTCGCTGAACATTTTGAAGCGGGCACCTTCCCGATGGAGTTGGTCCCAGCGATCGCCGACATGGGTTTGTTGGGAATGCATCTCGATGGTTATGGGTGCGCGGGAGCTTCAGCGATGGCGTACGGCATCGCGTGCCGGGAGTTGGAAGCCGGCGATAGTGGTCTCAGAAGTTTCGTTTCGGTGCAGGGATCGTTGTGCATGTTCCCTATTTGGAANTANGGGTCCGAAGAACAAAAAGAACAGTGGTTGCCGCAGATGGCCGCTGGAGACATTATCGGCTGCTTCGGATTAACCGAACCCGACCACGGATCTGATCCATCGTCGATGGCCACTCGCGCGAAACGCGACGGCGACGACTGGATTCTGAATGGATCTAAACGGTGGATTACGAACGCGGGNATCGCGGACCTCGCGATTGTTTGGGCGAACACCGACGACGGATTCCGAGGCTTTCTNGTACCCACTGATTCCGATGGGTTCGAAGCCCGAAAAATTCAGAACAAGTTGTCGCTTCGAGCTTCAGTGACCGGTGAGTTCTACATGGATGACGTCATAGTTCCGGAATCTATGCGTCTTCCCGACGCGGTCAGCATCGGCGCTCCTTTAAGTTGTCTCAGCGAAGCTCGCTTCGGCATCGCCTTTGGGGCGGTGGGTGTGGCCCGCGATTGCTACAACGCGGCGCTTGATTACCAGCAAGGTCGCCCACAGTTTGGGAAACCTCTTTCAAGTTTTCAGATCAGCCAAATCAAATTCGCGGACATGCTGACCCAGATGACCAACGCGAACCTTCAGGCAATGACCCTGGGACGGCTCAAAGAAGCTCACAGCATTCGCCCGTACCACATCTCGATGGCAAAGAGACACAACTGTCGAGTGGCCATCGACACGGCCCGCACTGCGCGCGCGATGATGGGGGCGAACGGGGTAAGCACCGAGTACAGCCCCATGCGTCACGCGAACAACATGGAAAGTGTCATGACTTACGAAGGAACCGAAGAGGTCCACGGGCTAATTCTTGGCCAAGAAATCACGGGAATACCGGCGTTCCGATGANNGATTTCAACCTCAAAGAANTCGANCGGCTACTNACCACCACAAAACAAGTTCGCAAACGGTTAGACCTCACTCGCGACGTTCCCACCGAGTTATTGCTCGAATGCATCGAAGTTGCNGGACATGCACCTGTCGGCGGNAACCTTGAACGGAACCGTTGGATCATCGTGACCGACCCCGAACTAAAAGCAGAAATCGCTAACTATTACGGCGAAGTGGGACGGCCCTATCTGGCTGCCAGTGCAGATATTCGGACCGATGAACGAACCGCTCGAGTAATTGACTCGTCGATTCATCTCATCGATCATCTCCACGAAGTCCCCGCCTTCGTGATCCCTCTGCGCCTCGACCGTCCGCCGGCAGGCGAAAACGACGAAGGTTCNGCCGGGGGTTGGTGGGGTTCGGTTCTGCCCGGGGTGTGGAGCTTCCAGTTGGCTGCCCGGGCTCGAGGTCTCGGATCTACTTGGACAACATTCCATCTTGCACACGAAACCAAGATNTCTGAACTTCTTGGCATTCCATCGACCGTAAGTCAATGCGCGTTACTGCCGGTTGCGTACTACACCGGCGACACGTTCCACCCCGCCCCGCGCCGTGCAGTGAACGAAGTGACCTATCTCAACGGCTGGAAGCAACCGGTCCGTTAAACACAGCCGCACATCGCCTACGAGCAAGGCCGCGGCCACCTATGTTTCGACCGATACTGAACCAGTGATAGGGAGCATCGTTTCTCGAAAGGGCNTTTACTGTGACGCCGATTGCGAGTCGCTAGCNCTTCACGACCATGGGATCTTTGCCAACGGCGCAGCTGCCGAGGCTGCCGGATTTCGCGCGTGTCTGACGTGTCGCCCNCGGNTATGCGGAGGACCAATGGTGGCCGAAAACGCTCCGCCCACGGTCGAGAGCGCCCTCATACTGATTCAAGAAGGTTTCCTACACCGTCGATCAGAGGAAGCTTTAGCCGTCCGGCTCGGTTGTAGTCGCCAACATTTGCGTCGAGCCATGACCCGTCACCTCGGAGCTAGCCCCACCCAAATCGTTCGCTACCGCCAAGCCCAGTTTGCGCGCCAACTCGTGACAGAAACCGCGCTTGACCCCAGTGCCGTCGCCCGGGCGGTAGGGCTGGGCGGGCAGCCTCAATTAGATCGACTCGCTATCGCAGCATGGGGCCAGCCAGTGGACAACCTCCGGCAAAAACACAAAAACCAAGGGTTACAAAGCCCAAGTAGTTCCATCGAACTATTGGCGAGGTACACGCCTCCGTATTCATTTCAGCAACTGTTGAATCACTTACGGCCCCGAGCAACGCCCGGCCTTGAAGACGTCACCGACACTTCGTATCGTCGAATCACACATCATGANGGGAACCCGCGGCTCATCCAGGTAGAAGACGCTCAAGACGGACAGCACCTCCGCGTAAAGNTCCATAGCGAGCATTATGACGACCTCATCGATGACATGGAACGCTTCCGAACTCTTTTCGCTATCGATGAAAACCCCTCTCAAGCAGTGGGACATCTCTCAAACGACAGCCTGGTCGGCGAATTAGTCGCGCAGCAGCCTTGGGTGCGGGTGCCCCGCTGCTGGGACCGATTCGAAACATCAATTCGAATCATTGTCGGGCAACAAATTTCAGTAGCCGCGGCAACCACTATCGCAGGTCGAATCGTCCGCAGATTCGGGCAACAACTTTCACACGAATCAGTACTCAACCGAACCTTCCCATCCCCGGACGAGCTCGCCGAAGCCGATCTCAGCGGATTGGGTTTTACCAAGCAAAGAACAAACACTTTGCGCCANTTCGCTGCCGCGGTCACCGACGGAAGTCTCGACCTGAGAGTGTCAGGAACCATCGAAGAAATCTCACTACGCTGGGGCGCTCTGCCCGGGATTGGGCCGTGGACTGCGCAGGTGGCCGCGATGCGGATACTTCAACACAACGACGCCATGCCCTCCTCCGATCTGGGGATACGTCGAAGCGCCAGCCGATTGGCAGGCGCCCCGATCGATGCCAGAGATCTGGACAATTATTCTGCGGCCTGGCGACCTTTCAGATCCTGGGCCTCACAACATCTCTGGAACGCTTCTCAAGCAGTCGATCCTGCACGATGAGAGAGCCGCTTGTATTCCGCAGATTGCGCGCCCCGGTAGGCGAACTTACGCTCATCGCAACAGAACTGGGGTTATGCGCGGTGCTGTGGCCCCAAAATCAGGATGCAGTCAAGGTTTCGCAAGAACCAATGGCTTTTTCACGAACCGACCCCGTACTGAACTCAGCCGCTTCTCAAATCGNCGAATANTTCGCTGGTGGAAGAAAAATATTTGATGTTCCCTTGGATCTTCACGGCACCGATTTCCAGACGGCAACCTGGACCGCGCTCGCCGAAATTCCCTACGGAACTACGTGGACATACAAACAACAGGCGGAACACATCGGTCGTCCCAAGGCTGTGCGCGCAGTTGGCGCGGCTAATGGGCGAAACCCCGTATCGATAGTTCTTCCCTGCCATCGAGTCATCGGCGCCAATGGTTCACTCACCGGNTTNGCAGGCGGTATTGAAGCGAAACGATATTTGCTGGACCTCGAACGTACGGTAAATGACTAAACCGTTTCCTTTTCGTCGACTAGNAGTTCAGTGCGCGAGGAGGGACTTGAACCCTCACACCCTTGCGGGCACAGGCACCTGAAGCCTGCGCGTCTGCCAATTCCGCCACTCGCGCTTACCGGAACAGCCAAGGTTAGCCGCACATTGTGTTTCTTACGCACGGCTCGCGCAGGCCCAGTCGACCGATCTGGCGACCCCCTCCGCCCTCGTAGCCGGCCGTACACTCGGGGCAACATGGGTTTCAAAACCAACTCCGGATTTCTGGTTGACAGGTTTTCGCGCGTCTTTCGAACCGGGATACGTTCAACAACGTTAGGGCGCAGGGTCGGCCGTCTTTTCGANAAAGAACGGACGACCGATATCCGCGGTCACACAGTTGTTCCCAACTATCTAATCGTCGCACTGTCGGAAAAAGATAGGAAGCGTTTTACTCAAGTCGAAGAGCCTCTTCGTCGACAACTCGTCGACATAGCCCATGAGTACGCTCGCTCAAAAGCGTACGGTTTTAGCGGGCCACTCTCGATTGATTTTGCAACCAACCCCCGTTTTAGAAAAGGTCGGTTCGAAGTATCCGGACAGTTCCGAGAGGCACCCATAGGGGACGCAGCGGTGCTGGTCACCTCAGACGGTCGCCGTGTCGAAATTACAACTCCTCAGATACTCGGTCGAAATGATGACTGCGGGGTCGTTCTTGCCGGTTCGAACGTCAGCCGCCACCACGCAGAAATTCGCGCCGACCAACATGGGCTCTTCATCGTGGACCTAGGTTCTACCAACGGGACCTTGGTTGACGGTGTTGCCGTGGGAACTCACCGGTTACTCCACGGAGACATCATCACAATNGGCGACCATCACCTCAGAGTTGAGGTTGTTTGATGTCACCACAACTCGTTCGCCTTCTCACGATCCTCNTGCTTGTCTTGATTCACCTATTTTTCTTCCGCGTCATACGCGCTGTGTGGGTAGGNATACGACCGACACGTGAGAGCCTTCCTAAGAGAAACCGCTTCGTAAGAAATGAGCGNCCAGCGCAAGTGTTGGTAGTCAGAACTCCTGAAACGTTGTCTGGACAACGACACCATTTGGCAGATGAGTTGACGATTGGACGAGCCGCNACGTGCGACATCACCATCGATGACACATATGCGAGCCAAATCCACACCCGAGTGTCTCGGCGCGACAACGAACACGTAGTAGAAGATTTGGGGTCNACCAATGGCACCTACCTCAANCGGCAAAAGGTGTCGTCGGCAACAACCTTAAAAACCGGCGANCACCTCCAAATCGGCTCGACAGTTTTTGAGGTCATGCCNTGAACGACNCACCGCGGCGTCGTTTGCGACTGACTTGGGGCGGCGCAACCGACCAAGGTCGCGTTCGAGCGAACAACCAAGACGCCATGTACGCGGACTGGGGTCTTTTCGTTGTCGCCGATGGCATGGGCGGGCACCAAGGTGGTGANGTCGCAGCAAATCTCGCTGTCCGTACTTTGACCGACGCTAAACGCGAAAACCTGAACGAACTTCACATNGCGGTGCAACACGCAAACAGAGTGGTCCATGAGACNGCTATCGCTCAGCCCGAATTACANGGCATGGGCACGACGTTGACTGTGCTCGCCGTGACTCGTCACGGCGANGGTCGCCAATTTGCTGTATTGAATGTTGGCGATTCACGGATTTATCACTACCGAAACAACAACCTCACGCAACTGACCGACGACCACAGCTATGTGGGCGAATTGATGCGGCGGGGCGAGCTCGACGCAGAAGCCGCCGCTGTTCACCCATATNGAAACATGTTGACGCGGGCAATAGGCGTCCATGCTGACGTTGAAATAGACGAATGGCTCATNGATCCAGTCGGCGGNGACCGATTCTTGCTATGCAGCGATGGGCTGACGAACGAGATCGACGACGACGAGATTGCTAAGCAACTCTCCAGCAGCCATGATCCCAGCACCACGGCTAAAGCACTCGTTAATTTAGCTAACAAATCCGGAGGCCGTGACAACTCAACAGTGCTCATCGTTGATGTCCAGATTGATGACATCGAAGCTGAAGATGACCACGATGCGGGCGAACTGGAGGTGGACGACGAATTCACCGGAGCTTTACTCGCTGAGGGCTCGACCTCAGAAAGGATTGCCGTTCCTGAGGGGGTCGAGTTAGCAGCCAATGCTTCACCCGACCACCCAAAAAAACAACGAAGCTGGTTGAACGACCGCGTTGGAGTAGGCCTTGGGGCGGTTCTGATTTCGTTGGTCTTACTGATCGCCAGCGTCGCGATGCTGGCGACGATCGGATGGTATGCACGCGACGGCTACCACGTGGGTGTCGTTGCAAATCATGTGGTGATCCAGAAAGGTCGAATTGGGGGCCTCTTATGGTTCAACCCAACATTGGAAGACTGGACCGAAATCCAATTCGCTCAGCTCGACGACAAAGATCAACGACGCCTTTTAGCGGGGAAAGAAGTCGCCGACCTAGCCGAAGCTCGAGCGTTCGTCGCTCAACTNCGCACTCGACTGGTTGACCCAACCGACGAATCTCTAAGCGACGGCTGACGTGAACCAACAGCGAATGGTTGAGCTNACTCTTCTCTTGTTGGCCTCGTTCATCACCTGNGCCACGGTCGCGATCGCAGCAGTCGGCACTGACGTGAACATCACATGGAGCGTGGTTCCCTATCTCGCGGCCCTATTCATATTGTGGGCCGTTGCACACATAACCCTCCGCCAACGAGCCCCGACTGCAAATGGAGTGTTGTTCCCCATGGCCGCGCTACTGCAGGGCCTCGGATTCGCCTTGATGGTGCGGATCGATCCAAGTCTTGCTTCGCGCCAAGCCACATGGACACTGATAGGTGTGGCCGGCTTTTTCGCGGTCGTAGTAGGTGTCCGCGATCTCCGGCAACTTTGGACGGTTCGAATCGCGTTGGGGGTTGCAGGCATTGTCCTAGTCTTCTTGCCCCTTATTTCTGGGGACGTCCCAAATGGTTCCAAGGACTCACTTGCCCTCCAATTCGGGCAATTCCGTGTGATCCCGGGAGAACTCGGGAAACTTTTACTCATCATCCTCTTCGCGGGCTGGTTGGCTGACTATCGAACTCGGAACACGGCAGAATTCTTGGGTCGAACGCACCGCATCGACGGAGACCGTTCCCGGTTCATCCCGCTTCTTGGAGGGTGGTTAATCACTTCCGCGATTCTCGTGTTCCAAAACGACGTCGGCTCTGCCGTGGTGACATTCGTCGTATTCATCTCGATGTGGTGGGTCGCGGTCGGGCGGCGCGTAGATCTCGCGATCTCCCTCGGCGCCATCACTGCCACGACACTTCTAGCGGTGGTGAGTGTTCCGGCCCTACAAGACCGACTTGACGCGTGGATCGATCCGTGGTCAAACCCGGAATTGGGAGAAGCCATTACGCGATCCTCTTTTGCTCTCGCGGGTGGGGGCTTAACGGGAACCGGGCCAGGTGCTGGCGACCCAACTTGGGTTCCCGGGGTAACAGATCATTTCGCGTTTGTGCCAATCGGCGAAGAACTCGGATTTCTCGGGGCAATCACCGTCATGTCGGGTTACTTACTCCTCGCCGGAGTAGGTCTGCATATCGCAACGAAAGCCCGGAAAGAATTTGAGGGCATCCTGGCCATCGGTATCGCCATTTTCTTGGGAGGTCAAGCATGGGCGGCGGTTGCCGCGACCTTGCGCCTCTTACCTCCCAGCGCCGCGTCGCTGCCGTTCATTTCCGTTAACGGGTCCGCCCTTCTCGCGTGGAACCTCGCTTTGGCTCTACTGCTTCGGATCTCTGAAACCGATCCCGAAGCTTCTAACCAGACAGCGGTTCTCCCGAAGATCGAGTCGGAGTCAGTAAACAGATTATGACTCGACGAATTCTTCACGTAGGCCTAGGACTCTTGCTCATCTATGTTCTACTTTTCGTTCAGCTTGAACTCACCCAGGTAGTTCGCGCTGACTCCCTTCGAGATCACCCCCAAAACACTCGCGAAATCGGCATGGTGTTCGACGCGCCAAGAGGCGCTATTAAAACGACTGACGGCGAAACAGTGGCTCAGACCGTGAGCGTAAGCGGGACGCGCCCGCGCTTGCGCCAGTACCCGTACGGTTCCCTGTACTCGCACCTTGTGGGTTTTATTTCCGCGCACCATGGAGGTGACGGCCTCGAAAGAAGCCACAACAATTTTCTCGCTGGCCGCGACCTCGCTGTACGGGTCCAGGACAAGCGAGATTTTTTTGTTGATCGTGCCCGTACCGGCCACATCCAACTATCAGTGCGACACGACGTTCAGTTGGTCGCACGAGCCGCTCTTGCAGGGCATCGAGGAGCTGCGGTAGTGATCAATCCAGCCAACGGCGCAGTCCTGGCCATGTGGAGCTCACCCCACTTCGATCCCAACCACCTTTCGTCTCACGACCTGGCTGCAGTGACTAACGATGTCGCGTCCCTGAAATCCGACAAGGAATCCCCCCTCCTCAACAGGGCGGATTCACAACTCGTCGACGTCGGACCGATTTTTGCCATAGTCACCGCGGCGTCAGCTATCGAGAGGGGACTCGATGATTTTATAGCTCCTCAAGTTGACTCAATTTTGATCGAGACCGGCAAAGAGCCCATCGGCAACAATAAAAACGCAACCTGTGGCGGAGGTCTGACCGAGCTACTCGTGACCAATTGTCGGACCGGCTGGGCAACAATCGGTTCGGCATTAGGTATGTCGGAACTACGCACTAGAGCAAAAGCCTTCGGGATGACGGAAAGCGTTTCAAACAGCACCGGAATTCACCTGAACGGAGTCATCAGATTCGACGACGAGGCCCTCTCGGCCGCCCACATCGCGGCCGGTGTTGGCGTCCAGTTATCGCCTCTCCACTTAGCGCACCTATTCGCCACCATTGGTAACGACGGGCAACGAATACGCCCTCGCGTAGTTGACCAAATACAAAGTCATGACGGTTCTGTTATCCGCGACTTCGAACCAGAACAATTGGGCCAAGTCATTGCCTCTGAAACCGCATCCAAACTGCAGACAATGCTCGCAGCAAACGTTCAAACCGGGAACGCCCAAGGGCTCGCTCTCAACGAAGTCGAGGTGGGGGGCATTCTGGCTTCAGCATCCGCCGGCCACCCACAGGTGTGGGCAATCGCTTTGGCACCAGTGACGCAACCAGAGCTCGCTATTGCGGTACTGCTAGAGGGAGACAACCTCGGTGGCCCTCAAGCCGCCGAATCCGTTGTTGCAGCAATTACACGTTCAATCATTGAGGCAGTATTACGCCTCCCGACTCCTAACTTAGAGGGGGTTGAATGACCCCTTCAGAAACACCCATGTCCGATAGCGACCGACCCATTTTCAGCGGAAGATACGAGTTGTACCGGCGCATTGCTCGCGGCGGAATGGCAGAAGTGTTTCTCGCCCGCGACAAGCTCTTAGATCGCCCCGTCGCGGTAAAGGTGTTGTTCCCCGAATACGCAACCGACCCGTCATTCGTCGAACGTTTTCGTCGAGAAGCACAGGCGGCAGCAAATCTGAACCAACCCAATGTCGTAGGTGTCTACGACTGGGGCCAAGAAGCAGGCACGTATTACATCGTTATGGAATACGTGGAAGGGCGAAGTCTTGCAGAGATCATCAGAGCCGAGGGACCGTTACACCCCGACCGTGCGGCCGATATTGCAATAGACATCGCAGCAGCATTGGCGTTCGCTCACCGCAACGGAGTTGTGCACCGCGACATCAAACCCGGGAACGTCCTCATCACCACAGCTGGACAGGTCAAAGTTACTGATTTCGGTATCGCCCGCGCGCTGACGGGAAACACGGCAGACAATTTGACTCAGACAGGGTCAGTCATGGGCACCGCCACTTACCTTTCTCCCGAACAAGCCCAGGGGCAACCTGCCGACCCCCGAAGTGACGTCTACTCACTGTCGGTAGTTCTCTACGAAATGCTGACAGCCGGTCCACCCTTCACCGGCGATACCCCGGTCTCGATCGCTTACAAACACGTCCAAGAAGCGCCTAACCCCCCTTCTCAATTCAACGACGATGTTCCGTCGGCATTGGAAGCAATATGCCTTCTCGGTCTTACTAAAGATCCGAATAATCGTTACGCATCGGCTGATGATTTGAGAGGTGACCTTCGTCGCTTCCGCACCGGACAGCAAGTGCTCGCGGCACAAAACGGCGGAACGGTCCCAACCACTACGGTTCAAACACATCTGACACCCTCTCCCGGAAGCCGGCCAGCTGCCCAGGGCACAACTTCAGCGGGAAGCACGACCGACTCGCCACCACCGAGAACACCGAACACTCGCCTCGACGCGTCTGCAACGAACGGCGAACCGCCTGACAAAACGCGCATATGGGTCACTTTGCTCGTCGTGCTTCTAATAGTCGTAGCGGGCTTGGTGTACCTGTTGGTCAATGGGTTCAATCCCAGTGGCGGAAATGACGACGTTCAGGTTTCTAGCGAAGCAAATACGCGTCTGAGAGTGCCCGCAGTCATCGGTCTCGACTGGGAGGAAGCAGAAAAGCAACTCCGCGACCGCGGCTTCGAAAACATCACCATCGAATTCCAAGAACGTCAAGACACCCCTCCGAACGAGATATTCCAGCAAGACCCCAGGGCAGGCTTACTCCTCGCAGACCCGAACAACCCTGACAACCCGATCCGTCTCTTCGCTTCTAAAGGGTTAACCGTCGTTAGGATTCCCGCGGTTCAACGGTTGGACTTCCTCGAAGCAGAAGAAGTTCTTCTCGCCGCGGGTTTTACCGTGGAACGAATCGATCAACAGAGCGATGACTACGCCCGCAATATTGTCATCGAGCAAAGCGTGCCGAGTACCGAAGAACGACCCCAGGGGACCGTCATAACTCTCACGGTGTCAGTAGGACGCGGAGAGGTACAAGTTCCTTCAGTGGAGGGCCAATCAATTTCTGATGCTCGGGTGACTCTTGCCCGTGAGGGACTCCTCGAAGAAGTACTAATGGAGCATTCCCTCGATTTTCCAGTAAATACTGTCATTCGTTCAGAACCTGGTTTCGGTTCTTCAACGGAGCGAGGAACCGTCGTGCGTTTGGTGGTGTCCATGGGCCCCGCCACCGGCCAAGTGCCCTCGCTTGAAATACTTGGCACCACCGACGCCAACCAGGTGGAGATTGCCCTCAAGAACCTTGGCTATGAAGTGAAGCGTGTTGAACAAGGTTTACCTGCAGGTGATCCCCTGATCGGACAAGTGTTACGGACGGACCCGTCCCCAGGCACGGCCCTGCTTCTTGGCTCCGAAGTTGTGCTGGTCATNGGTATCGGCGANCCTGCACCGAGTTCAGGCCCTAACCCTGGAGGCGGGTTCNCNACNNTCGAACCAGNCGAATAACGGACGCTCATTCGTCCAAGACTCACCGCGATTCTTCAGATTTGACACCCAGGGTCAGCAATTGATGTATGAGATACCTCTATCCTCAACCGACATGGCCAGGCCTAAGAAGACCAGCCGTCTCACCCCCAAAGGCACTCGCCCCGAAGGCGAAGTCCCCGAAGAGTCCCTCGCCGGCGGTCTCCCTCCGAGCCCTGCATGGTTCGGATGGACGATTTTGCTCTTTTTNCTGGTCGGGGTGGCGGTCATCTTCTCCAACTACATGAGTTGGCTTCCCGGAAGCCCTTCAAGTGCGTGGATCCTTGGGGGACTCGGTTTTGTCCTNATCGGAATTCTTTCCGCTACGCGGTGGCGATAGCTTTCATTGGCTCAGAGTCCAGAAATTACAGCCCTGTGGTTCGTCCCCANNATGTGGATAAGTTGTGGAAATGGGGTGCTGGTCAGTCATTGTCGTGGTCTCGGATGAGTTCCATCTCCTCCATGCAGCATTTGGGACCTTCAGGACTGTCACTTGGTGAACGAGTCATGCGAACTTCAGTCCCGCATAGCGTGCACAAATAGGTCAGCCTCACCTTTCGCAGTTCCCCGGGNGGTGGGGGCTGCGGTACCGGGCGAGAAAAGCCAAGCATCAGTTTCAACCCAATTCGGTACACCACATAAATGAACACCAGTGAGACCGCGATCCGCACAACTAAATCCACCCTCAACACGCTATCGCTAGTCGGGAATGACATTGTCGAGCAGCGTTGTGTCAGGCTTGTGGAGTGTCGTACCTAGACCGCAAGACTTCTTTCGCCAAGTCGTTGGTTCNCCTATGACGCCTTCGGGAACCGAACCAGGCGATTTTGTCGAATTTGATTTCGACCTCATCGAGGCTGAACGTCGGCAACGGCTCCGTGATGCCTTGAACCGTGCGCGTCCAATGCTCGAACGCGAGACCGGGGTACAGCTCCAACTTTCTAACGATGGCAACGATCTGGTCTTAACCGCAGAGGGAGAAATCAGATTCCAGGCGTCGTTGGCTCCTGATGGGCGGGTAATCGTGACTGACCTTGAATCCGGAAATCTTCTCTAACCTCNTCAATCNGATTCCGANGGCTCAACCAAGGAGCGGAGCAGCTTCTTCCTTGATGTGANCNCCCGATCGATGTTGGTGCCTGGGGTGGTTTCTCGCNTCGTCTAGCGATGCGACCGGGGCAACGCTTTGGTTNTCGAGCGTNTCAAGTTCAAACAGTTGTAATTCTTCAACTTCCAACATGCGGCCGCTTTGGGCCCGTTGNCGTCGCACCCGGCCTCGTTTCGGNGTCGGAGCGTTCNNTNCCTCAGCTACAACCGTCCAAAGTCGGGGCGTTCCGTCCCGTTCGTCCGAGACAGTCCAATCTTTGGGAACCCGAAAGTTTTGAATGTGCCGTTGACAAAGCGACATTGTTTGGCCCATGTCCGCATGAAGATCAAACATCCAGACCGACAAAGAAGCNTTGTCGTAGGCCAGCCCGGCAACCGCCGGCGCTCCGCACGTACCTCGAGAGCATGATGCCATGGTGAACGAACGTAGTCCCGGCTCAGGGTTACGCCGGGGATGGCANCAAACTTCTGNGTTTCCAGCAATTTTNAGCGAAATCCCCTGCGATCTTCATCCGGAAGGGCCACANACGAATCGTTTCTTTCTTCGTTCGAAAATGCTTNGNGTTGCGAACATAAGTAGGGTGNAGTCAAACCCAAGTGAAGGGGNCCGAGAGNGGCCCTGGAGTCATACANGAAAGGGGTGCCCCNTGGTTGGTGGCGCATTGAAGTCAGCGAGCATGGANGATTTCGATCTTCGAATGTCAGACAAAGTTCGACCGCTTTACGAGGCGGTCAAGGTNTTTATCCGAGAGGAAGTCGACCCAATTACCGAGGAATACCACCGTCTTGGNGACGCCCGGTCTGAGAGNTGGGCATACGGCGAAGGCCAGTTAGAACTCCTAGAAGGGGCCAAGGCCAAGGCACGAACCCAAGGTTTGTGGAATTTCTTTCTGCCCGACGCCGAAACCGGCGAGGGCCTCACCAACCTCGATTACGCATACATTGCTAACGAACTCGGAAAGAACCGCCTCGCTTCGGAATGTCTGAACTGCTCTGCTCCCGATACGGGCAATATGGAGGTTCTCGAACGCGTCGGCACNGAAGCCCAGAAAGACGAGTGGCTTGAGCCGCTATTGAACGGTCAGATTCGCTCCGCCTACTGCATGACGGAACCGCGCGTGATGAGTTCTGACGCTAAGCAAATTGACACAACCGCCCTCTTAGATGGTGAGGAGTGGGTAATTAATGGAGAAAAGTTCTACATCTCAGGAGCAGGGGATCCCCGCTGCAAGATCATGATCACCATGGTCCGCACTAACCCTGATGCGGATACTTACAAGCAGCAATCNCAAATTCTCATACCACTCGACACCCCAGGCGTGAACATTCTGGGCCCGATGCATGTTTTCGGCAACGACGACGCCCCGCATGGCCATATGCATCTCAAGCTTGAGGATGTTCGCGTTCCTCGCGAAAACGTGCTGCTCGGNGAGGGCCGNGGGTTCGAAATCAGCCAGCTACGTCTNGGCCCTGGGCGGATTCACCATTGCATGCGTTCCATAGGTTCTGCAGAAAAAGCGATTGAAATGATGGTCGATCGCGGCCTTTCCCGCGAAGGTTTCGGGAAAAAGCTGATCAACCTTGGCAAGAACATGGAAGTTGTTTCCCGTTCACGTATAGAGGTCGAAGCAATGCGCTTAATGGTTTTACGTGCCGCCAAGGCGATGGACACACTCGGCAACGCGGAAGCGCGGGTGTGGGTGAGCGCGGTGAAGGCAATGGTGCCCGAAAAGTGTTGCGACATCATTAACGAGGCAATTCAGATGCATGGGGCCGCCGGAGTTTCTCAGTGGTTCCCGCTTACTGATATGTGGCACAGCCAACGAACGCTCCGCCTCGCCGATGGCCCTGACGAAGTTCATCATCATGTTGTGGCCNGAGCGGAAGTAAAGAACCGCGAAGGCGAAAGGGCTTCGGGCGAAGCAACAGAACACACGCTTGGCGGCCCAACGCTCANGGGCTCTGCGTAAACCANCCCCGACTAACAGNNCATTGGATGCCNAGTCGTTCTCGGTCTCAAANTNTTGNGTCCTTACCGGATTAGTCGATTTGGTCGCGAGCCCANTCTCGCAATTCCACTTTCCGAATTTTNCCAGAAGGCGTTACCGGCATCTCCTTCACAAAAATTACGTGCCGGGGAATTTTGAAGCTGGCGATCCTTCCGCGACAACGTTCGAGGAGATCTTCGGCGGACAGATCCGTTGACGAGACAACAAACGCGACTGGCACCTCAACGAGACGTTCGTCCGGGTAACCAACCACGGCTGTTTCCTCCACGCCGTCCATCTCGAGAAGGTAACCCTCTACTTCGGCTGGCGAAACATTCTCGCCACCGACCTTCAACATGTCTTTGTGTCTACCTATGAAGACGACATGTCCGTCGGGACGAAGCAGTGCCACATCGCCGGTGTCGAGCCANCCATCTGGACTCAACACTTCGGCGGTGGCCTCGGGTTTACCCCAGTATCCGGTCATGACTGTGTAGCCCTTAACGTAGAGAGCGCCTTGTTTGTTGGCACCAAGTATCTCTCCGCTATCAGGGTCACGAACTTGGAATTCGATGCCGTACATTGGGTAACCCGANGCTTCGATTCGTTGCTCTAACGAATCACTTATATGACTCGACGCGATAAATGCCCATGATTCGCTCATACCGAAGCCGCTCGTGGTCGGACAGAAAAGGTCTTGAACGATGCGCGCGGTAGGCACGGTTGATTCCATCCCGGCTGGGAGTGTGCCCACTCTGAGCGAAGTNACGTCGCGTTCNTGTCGTTGTTGCGCNCGAATTAAGTCTGCCCAGTGGCTATCGAAGCCGTGCAGTACCGTTCCTCGCTGTGATTCCACCGCATCTAAAACAATGTCTGGTTCAAATACGTCNAATAAAACCTGACTCGCTCCAGTCAAGGCGGTCATCATCGCGACTTCACTGAATCCGTAAGCGTGAAAAAGCGGTAGGTAGCTCATGTGAACATCGTTGCGGCTATGGCCGAGCAGCATCGCTCNTTCGTAGGTGTTCCGTATTGGTTTGTGGGTGTGGATGACACCTTTAGGGTGCCCGGTCGTACCTGACGTGTACGCCAGCATCATCCGNTCTTCGACGCTGACGTCAGAGGCACGGTCTTGGAGTTTTTCGTCTGTGACAGCGCNGCCNTCGTCGAGCATGGTTTTCCAGCTGATGCTGTCTTGTATTTGGTCACCCAGCATGACAATGGTTTTGAGATGTCCGGCTTTGTCTAATTCTTCGCGCGCTTCGGTGAGCATGTGGCCGTAGTTAATTGGGCCGGACCGGTCTAGCGCTATCAAGAACTTGCTCTCTGATTGCACGACGGTGTACGCGAGGTCGTCAGTCCGGTAACGGGTGTTCAGAGGAACGATNCAGGCGCCNACACGCGGTATTGCNTACATGAGGTGCAACCATTCGGGTCGGTTCGTCATCCACACAGCTACGTGATCGCCGTGTTCAACCCCCACCGCTATTAAGGCTTTNGCGACTTTTTCTACGTCCTCAGCGAAGTCGCCGTGGGTCCACCGGTCTCCCTCGAATACCAGGGCGACATTGTCTCTCCATAGCCGCGCAGCCCGACCGGGNACGTCTCCCATCAACAACCAGTCGTCATTCATAGTGAGCCACCATAGATGCCACCGCGACGCACTGGCCGAGNGTCGTTGTTTCGGCTCAAATAGGGGGTNACAAAGGGGACCCACGTGGAATTTGATTTGATGACCGGCTCATCTACTTGGACAAANGCCGGCGAGTTAGCCCGCACGGTTGAGGGCCAGGGTTTTTCGGGGATGCTGTATACCGAGACCGGACAGGTGCCNTGGATGCAAATCGCTGCAGCTGCCATAGCGGCGCCCTCTTTGACCTTCACGACAGGTATCGCNGTCGCGTTCCCGCGAAGCCCCATGGTTTCCGCGCAAGTGGCATGGGAGTTGGCCAGCGAAACTAATGGAAAATTTCGGCTGGGCCTAGGTAGCCAAGTCAAGGGTCATGTTGTACGACGCTATTCGTCTGACTTCGATAAACCGGCTCGGCGATTGCTCGACTACGTGCTTGCAGTCAAAGCGTGTTTCAGGGCATTTCGCGGCGAAGAGCGTCTCAAACACGAGGGGGATTTCTACAACCTCTCATTACTCCCCGATGCCTGGAAGCCTCGGAGCCATGATTTCGGTGAGATCAAAGTTGACATCTCATCGGTGGGACCGTTGATGAANCGCGTCGCAGGTCAGGTAGCCGATGGNGTGCATGTCCATCCAATGCATTCCATGCATTACATCGAAAATCGTTTGCTGCCAGAAATCGAGGAAGGCGCTCNCATCGCTGGACGCCAACGCGACGACGTNGATCTGATCGTCCCGGTGTTTGCCGTTGCTGGCGATACCGCCGAAGAGCGCGCGCCGTGGCTTCACCGAGCCAAGACACAAATCGCGTTCTACGGCACCACCCCCAACTATTCGTTNCAGTTCGAAGACCTCGGATTTGAGGGCGTAACTACGGCTTTACGCGACAAGATGGGCGCCGGGGATGTGCAGGGTATGGCAGACACAATCTCCGATGAGATGCTTAACCATTTTGCNTTGGTATCCACCTGGGATGAGATGGCTGACCGTTTAAAAGACCGATACAAAGGGACCGCTTCCCGAGTGGTGATGTACCTGACCGAAGAGCAGATGCGCAAGGACCCAGAATCTGTCGATAAATGGGGCGAAGTCGCCCGAGCGTCAAGGAGTTGAGGATGGATAAACGAATCGCACTCGTAACCGGAGGCGGCAGTGGTATCGGGAGAGAAATTTGTCTGGGCTTAGCCCGTGACGGGCGAAAGGTTGCCGTAGCCGATATCAACTTGCCTGGAGCGCAGGAGACACAAGCGGCGGTACTCGAAGCTGGTGGTGTTGCTGCTGCAGTCCAAATGGACGTTTCCGATACCGACGCTGTTCACGACGGACTGCTGGAAGTCATCGACGACTTCGGACCAGTAGAGGTGTTAGTAAATTGTGCTGGCTGGGACGAACTGAAGCCTTTTGGGTCCACGGATGAATCGTTTTGGGACCGGGTGATCGAAATCAACTACAAGGGTGTACTCCGGACGGTCCATACCTGTCTTCCGTCTATGGTCGAAGCTGGGTGGGGTCGAATTGTCAATATTGGTTCAGATGCTGGAAGGGTCGGTTCTTCGTTTGAGGCGGTGTACTCCGGAGCAAAAGGAGGAGTGATTGCTTTCACGAAAACAGTGGCTCGGGAGGTCGCTCGCAGCGGCGTTACCGCGAATGTTGTCTGCCCCGGACCGACTGACACTCCGCTGCTAGATGGAATTGTCGCCGCGAGCGATGACGGCGACAAAATCATCGGCGCGATGGCGCGGGCTGTTCCCATGAAGCGGGTCGGCACGGCCAGCGAAGTGGCTTCTGCGGTGGTTTACTTCTGTTCCGAGGAAGCATCATTTGTAACTGGTCAAACTTTGTCAGTCTCTGGTGGGCTTACTATGAGTTGATCTGAAGTTCCCAGCTAGCTTTCTCATGCGACGCAGTACTCGGAACGATCTCCAGGTGAGGTGAAAGCGTGAAAATTCATTGGTTCCTGCCCACTGGTGGCGATAGTCGAGATGTCGTGCCTGATAGCCCGGACGCGCACTGGCGGGCTCCAACAAATGATTACCTCGCACAAATCGCTCAAGCATGTGACGACTTGGGTTATGACGCCATGTTGACGCCTTGTGGGACGGCTTGCGAAGACGCGTGGCTCGCTACTGCGTCGCTTATTCCTTTGACTAAGCGAATCAAGTTTTTGGTCGCGTTCCGACCCGGGTTTTTGTCGCCGACGTTGGCCGCACAGATGGCATCGACGTATCAGCGAATGTCGGACGGTCGCCTCCTTATCAACATCGTCACGGGCGCGGAACCGCGGGAACTGAACCGTTTCGGTGACTGGTTGGACAAGGACGCTCGTTACGAACGGACTGGTGAATTTCTCGACATTATGCGCAACGCTTGGACCGGTAACCCCTATGACTTCGAGGGCAAGCATTATCGAGTCGCCGAGGCAACGACGCGAGAGGTCCCTGAGCCAACACCACCAATTTATTTCGGCGGCGCCTCCCCGGCCGCAGAACAAATCGCTGCCGAACACGTGGACGTTTATCTCGCTTGGGGCGAACCACCATCCATGGTGACGGACCGAATTGAGCGGATGCGGGAATTGGCTGCACAAAAAGGACGGACCCTTACCTACGGAATTCGATTTCACGTAATAACTCGGCCGACGTCGTCTGCCGCGTGGGCGGTTGCCGATGACATGTTGGCTCATATGACTCCTGAAGCAATTGCAGAAGCACAAAAGGATTTTTCGACGACGATGTCAGAAGGCCAACGTCGAATGGCGGAGCTTCATTCGGGGAAGACGGGGAATCTTGAGATTCACCCAAACGTTTGGGCAGGTATCGGGCTCGTCAGAGGCGGTGCGGGAACTGCCCTTGTGGGGTCATATCAAGAAGTCGCTGATCGAATTGCGGAGTACCACGAACTTGGTTTCGATGAATTCATCTTTTCTGGGTACCCCCATCTCGAAGAGGCCTACTGGTTTGGAGAAGGGGTTCTTCCTATTCTTCGTGACCAAGGCTTGATAGAAGGTTCTACGAACCGAACCGCGAACATCAGCACCTTTCGCTGAAATCAACCTCGCGGTCGTTTCTGGCAGTTATCGGAAAGGGTCGCGGCTTCGGCAGGTAGAAATAGGGCATCACCAATCCCGCATTGAACAACAAACGACGCAGTTGGATCATCACTGCTGCAGCTTTTGTCGCAAATTTTGTCACGTTTGGTGTGCTGTTTTCGTTTGGGATCTTCCTCACTCCGATAGCTGACACTTTTGACACGTCGACGGGACCCGTGGCACCGCTGTTCTCCACAGCGGTGTGTTTCTATTACTTGGCGGGTGCCGTCGCCGGAAGATTCAGCGATCGCGTCGGGGTCCGCCCGGTGATCGTGGCTGGCGCGGTCTTGATGACGGTTGGTCTGACCGTAAGCGCCTTGGCGTCGGCGTTGTGGCACCTCTATTTGGTATACGCGCCACTGGTGGGTAGCGCCGTTGGTTGCTGTTACCCACCGATGATCGGGACCGTGGGCCGTTGGTTTCAGGAACGAAGAACGACAGCAATCAGTCTCGTGTTAGCCGGCGTGGGGATGGGGACCTTCGTTGGGCCCATAGTTTCACGCGCACTGATCGACAGCCTTGGGTGGCGTTCTACCTTGGGCATATATGCAGTGTTTAGCGCGGTGCTTTTAGTTGCTTGCGCAATAGCGAGCGACGACCCGCCAGCCGCGCCTGGTGCCAAGCAGTTGGGGTTGTCGGCGATTCTTCGATCAAGAAGATTCCTAATGCTCTATGGGGCGTTGGTGTTGGGAGGACCAGGTTTTTATGCGCCGCTTGCCTTCTACAACGACCACGCCGCAAGCCAAGGCATCGGTAGTCAGGCAGCCGCGTTACTAGTTGGTGTCGTGGGAGCATCATCAGTTATTGCTCGACTAGTCATCAGCGCTCTCGGTGATCGGTTCATACCGATGCGTCAATACCGGCTGGGGCAGTTACTAATGCTGGCGTGCTTGATTCTGTGGTTCTCCGCTGGGGATTCGTATCTCTTGTTCTTCGCTAGTGCGTTCCTTCACGGTGTCAGCTGGGCGGTGTGGTTTACCGCTGCACCAAATGTTCTGGCTGTTTGGTTCGGTGTAGCCGACTTGGGTGGGGCGCTTGGCGCCTTCTATACGGCGTTGGGGTTCGGTGCTTTGGCCGGGCCCGCGGTTCTGGGGTTCGTTATCGACAACTCTGGTTATGAGACTGCCATCGCACTGGTTATATGTAGTTCTGTTGTTGCGTGGCTCGCGTGTTTTTTCCCCGACCGTCTGTGAACATCTTTGGAGAACCCACCAAATCGGTCCTCATCCGCCTTGCAGGATGTCAAGAAAATGAACTTCGGCATCATCTGGCACCGATTCGAATTCTGCGTCAGTAAGGATCTCACCGTTAATCGCTACTGACGATGCTTCTGAAAGCCGGTCTCCGATGCCGGGGAACATGTCATCAAGCGCTGCGATTAGGCGTCTAACGTTTGACGCTTCGACCTCAATTTGGGAAAGGCCTCCGGTTAACTCCCGCAAACCCGCTGAAAAGTGAACCTGTGCCATCAGCGCAATTAGTCGCTCTGTTCATTAAGAGCGGCAAGGACTTTGATTGGTGACATGGGTAAGTCAGTCATGCGTACACCCGTCGCATCCTTAATCGCGTTTCCAAGCGCCGCCATTGGAGGAACAATCCCTACTTCCCCTACGCCCCGAACCCCATAGGGGTGGGCTGGATTGGGGACCTCCACGATGCAACATTCAATCATCGGCAGATCAGAAGCCACCGGCATGCGGTAATCCAAGAAACTCGGGTTTTCCATCACACCGTCGGGGTCATGGATGTATTCCTCGTTGAGGCCCCAACCGATGCCCTGCACCACTCCGCCCTGCATTTGTCCTTCGACGTAGTCAGGGCTTATGGCACGACCGGCATCTTGAGCGGTGAGATACCGCACGACTTGAGTCACTCCCGTCTCAGGATCAACTTCCACATCACAAACCTGAGTCGAGAACCCGGCACCAACGCCGCGTGCATTCAACGACGCGTTCGCGGAAATTGGCCCGCCAGTTCGACCAGATTTGGCGGCAAGATCCTTAAGCGACAGCGGTGGTTGAGACCCGTCGACATGTTGGGCCTGACCATCGACCCATTCCACCTGATCAAGTTCAACATCCCAGGTTTTTGCGGCACGAGCACGAAGGTCTTCGATGACTAGTCGACATGCGTCAACTACAGCCGCCCCTGTCGCTAGGGTCACCCTGCTACCCCCGGTGACGTCATTGAATCCAACGGTTTCGGTGTCAGCTACTACCGGTTTTATTGACTCATAGGGGATACCAAGCTCCTCCGCTGCCATCAAGGCCATTGATTGGCGACTCCCTCCAATGTCAGGAGAGCCCGTGACTACCGTTGCTGTTCCGTTTTCGTTGACGTGTACGGTCGCGCTCGAACTCATTCCCGCGTTAAACCAAAACCCTGCCGCTACACCTCGGCCTTGGTTGGGTCCTAGTTCTGCGGTGTAGTTGGGATGTTCTTTTATCGCTTCGAGGGTTTCAACAAACCCGATGCGAGGGAATTTCGGTCCGTATGACGCTTGTGTGCCCTCCACGGCCGCATTTGCTAGGCGCAGGTCGATGGGATCCATATCGATGCTCCGAGCTAGGTCGTCAACGACTGATTCCACCGCGAACGCAGCCATTGGCGCTCCCGGGGCTCTGTACGCGGCGACTCGCGGTTTGTTGCATACGACGTCATAACCTTCAACGAGGAAATGAGGTATGTCATAGGCAGCGATCACTGTCATGCCTGCCGCGCCTACTGGGGAGCCCGCGTATGCTCCGGCTTCAAAGGCCATCCACACTTCTGCCGCGGTTATTTTCCCGTCGTTGGAAACACCCATTTTGACTTTGATCCGAGTACCCGACGTGGGGCCTGTGGCTCGGAACACTTCGTCACGATCCATCACTAATTTGACGGGTCGTCCTGCGCGTTGTGACAAGCGGACGGCAATTGGTTCCAAATAAATGACCGTTTTGCCGCCAAACCCGCCACCAATTTCAGCTGCTGTGACTTTGATGGTTCCTTGCGAAACTCCTAAGACACTTGCTGTGTCAGCTCTCATTTGGAAGTGCCCTTGGGATGAGCACCATACGTGGGCTCGCCCATCGCTATTGGCATCGGCGACTGCCGCGTGCGGCTCGATGTAGCCCTGGTGCACGGGCTTAGTCGTGAACTCGCGTTCGATAACAACGTCTGCTTCACCGAAGCCCTGATCTAGTTCGCCGCGTTCGTGAACGACGCGGCTCGCGATGTTGGATGGTTGCTCGGGTGCAGGCTCCACTCCTTTGGTAATCATGTTTTCGTGGAGCACCGGAGCGTCTTCAGCCATAGCTTCGTCGACGGTGAGCACGTGCGGCAGTGTTTCGTAGGTGACTTCGACCGCTTTTGCTGCTGCTTCTGCTTGTTCGCGAGTGATTGCTGCCACGGCCGCGACAACGTGACCCTCGTAGAGGACTTTGTCTCGCGCGATTGCGTTGTTCGCGACGTCGATGGCGCTCGGGTGCGCGCCATTTGCGGCTAAGTCCGGGAAGTCGCTGCCGGTAATGACTGCCTTTACTCCTGGCATTGCTTCCGCGGCGGTCGTGTCTATGGACGCGATGCGCGCGTGGGCGTGCGGAGAGCGCACAATCTTGCCGTGGAGCATGCCCGGTAGCGCGAGGTCAGCCCCAAATCGAGCCTTACCGGTGACTTTTTCTACTCCATCCGGGCGGATAGGCCGCGTTCCTACCCATTTGTATCCCGGGTTTTCTTCGGTGAGAGCCATTAGTTTCCCCTCATTTGAATGGCGGCTTCTTGTACCGCGCGAATAATTTTGTCGTATCCAGTGCAGCGGCAGAGGTTGCCTGCCAGTGCGTAGCGAATTTCGGTTTCAGTTGGGTCGGGGTTTTTGTCAAGTAGAGCTTTCGCGGCTATCAGAAATCCCGGGGTGCAGATACCGCACTGCAGCGCAGCTCCCTCTAAGAAACATTGCTGCAGTGGATGTAGTTCGCCTGAGTCCGCGAGACCTTCAACGGTGAGAATGGTCGCACCGTCGGCTTCAGGGGCGAACACCAAACATGCGCAAGTAACCATGTCATCCATAAGGACCGAGCACGCTCCGCAGTCTCCGGTGCCGCACCCTTCTTTTGCTCCAGTGAGCCCCACTTCGTCACGTAACGCGTTAAGCAACGATGTGCTGTCCTCGCTAAGGAAGTCAACTTCATCACCATTGATGACGGTTGTGATATGAGTTCGCGCCATCAGACGTCTCCGTTTCTTTGTCCAGCTCTTTCTATTGCGATGAGCACTGCACGTTTCGCAAGCACCCCGGCCACCTGTTTTCTGTAGTCAATAGTGCCTCTTTTGTCGTCAATCGGGTTGCAGGCATCGCTGGCGGCCGCGGCGACCGCGACAAGAGTGTCATCGTCAGCCAACGTACCTACGAGGGCCTCTTCGGCGGCAGGCACTCTGACTACAGTCGGAGCCACAGCTCCCAACGCGACGGCAGCGTCGGTAATCGTGCCATCTTCAGAGAGAACAATCCTCGCCCCTGCCCCAACTACAGCGATGTCCATTTCGGTTCGAGGAATCATTCGAAGGTAGGCATCTGCAGAACGCGACGGCATCCGATCAAGCTCAAACTCAACAACGAACTCGTCGCTAGCGAGGCAGGTTTCGCCGGGGCCCGTCACCACATCGGAAACGTCAATAAGGCGGGTCCCTTTAGGTCCGGCAATTAACGCCCGTGCCCCATTGACAACCAGCGCGGGCACTGAATCTGCTGCAGGTGAGCCGTTGCAGAGGTTGCCCCCCAGACTGGACCTACTCTGAATTTGGTCGGAGCCAATCAAACCCGCTGCCTCCGAAAGACCCGGGAACTCCCCGCTGAAGGCCGCATCTTCTGTCAACCGAACAGTTGGAATTGCGGCGCCTACTGTCCATTTTTCGGCGTCGTTGGTCAACGACACCAATTCGTCGATTTTTTTGAGGTCGACGAGGACGTCGGGCACCGGACGACCAGCGCGGATCTGCGGGACGACATCGGTCGCACCCGCAAACACCTGTGCCGACGGTGAAGACGAAAGCAACGATGTTGCTTCTTCTACCGAAGATGGTGCTGCGTATTTCACTCATTCCCCCTATATGGGCAGGTTTGGAAGCCCAGGTATCGTGCTGTGTGTCTGAAAGTAGCCGCTACTTGCTTCACTGTCTCCTTGAGGACAGTAATAGTTAGATTTTGAGTATGAATTTCCCTGATAATCAGCCTGGTCCACTGGGGCCCTACAACTTGTTCACCTCTGATCCTGTTTTGTCAGACGCGGTCCGTCGTGAGGGAGGCGATGTCGAATTGCTGGAGGCGTTCGGGGATCAGATCGGCGGCGAAGAAGCTCGAGAATGGGGTCGTTTAGCTAACCGAAATGTACCGATTCTGCACACCCATGACCGGTTCGGTGGGCGAATCGACGAGGTCGAATATCACCCTGCTTATCACTCGATGTTGAATATGGCTGTCGAGGCCGGGATTCATTGCATGCGATACGAGCAGCCGGCTGGCGACGGCGCTTACGTGACCCGTAATGCTTTGATGGGGTTAATCACCCAGATTGAAATGGGTCATGGTTGTCCTACTTCGATGACATCCGCTGCTCTTGTGAGTCTGCGGCATCAACCCGAGCTCGCCGAAGTCTGGGAACCATTGATGGTTACGAGAAACTATGAGCATCGTTTGGGTCCCCCGGGGGAAAAGCCCGGAGTTCTTTTGGGGATGGGCATGACCGAAAAACAGGGCGGGTCCGATGTTCGGGCGAACACCAGTACCGCGTCTCCGGTAAACGGCGGTGGTCCGGGTGGCGAATACGTCCTAGAAGGGCATAAGTGGTTCACGTCCGCCCCAATGTGCGATGCCTTTCTGGTATTGGCCTATGCGCCCAAGGGGATGTCATGTTTCCTTGTTCCTCGGGTTTTTCCTGACGGGACCCGCAACTCGCTGAGATTTGTCCGTCTGAAAGACAAGCTGGGTAATCGCTCAAACGCATCCGCTGAACTCGAGTTCGATGAGACTGCTGGCTGGATGGTCGGCGAGGAAGGTCGGGGTATCCCAACGATTATTGAAATGGTCCACGCGACAAGGTTGGATGTCGCGAATTGGGGTGTGTCGTTGATGCGTCAAGCCGTGAGCCAAGCAGCCTGGCACGTAGCTCACCGGAACGCGTTCGGTTCTACCTTGATTGATAAACCGCTGATGCAAAATGTGTTGGCGGATTTGGAGGTTGAGGTTGAGGCTGCGACGTTGATGATCAGCCGCCTTTCGGGAGCTCACGAGCGAATGGACGTCGACGACCGAGAACGGGCTTTTGCTCGCCTCGCGACCCCCGTTGCCAAGTATTGGTTGACTAAACAGTCAAATCCGGTCGTCCGGGAGGCGTTGGAATGCGTCGGCGGCAACGGCTATGTCGAAGACTCAATCATGCCGCGGTTGTATCGAGAAGCGCCCTTGAATGCTATTTGGGAGGGGTCAGGGAACGTCATCGCTTTGGATATCGGCAGGGCAGCGGTTCGCAACCCTGAAAGCGTGGAAGTGTTCCTTGAGGAGTTGGAACAATCGGTTGGTCGGGATGCGGCAATCGATAGACGTTTAGAAGTTCTTCGTGATGACCTCTCGACGGCTTCGTCGGAAGCCGATGCTCGCCGCCTGGTGGAAAGTATGGCAATTGCGTGGGCGGCCACGCTCATGGTTGAACATGGCGATTCAGCCGTCAGCGATGCATACGTCATGTCGAGGGTCGCCGGAGACCACGGTTCCTTATTCGGCACTCTGCCCTCGGCGTGTGACCTTCAGACTATTTCCGCACGTGCAGTTCCGGTCTAGTCCCCGGTCAGAGCTTCAGCCGGTAAATGGGGCACCATCGGCGCGGTCCACGGTGGTGAACTCTTCGACTGGTTTTCGGGACAGCTTCGTTAATTGTTTTTTGGGCTTACCGATAGTCAACAAGGCAGCTACTGCGACGTTGGGTTCCAACCCCAGTAGTTCTTGGGCTTTTGGTTCATTAGCTGCGAGAAGCGTGGTGAGTGTGCCCCCGAAGCCCTCGTTTCGGGCTCCCAACAAGATGTTCCAGGCCATCGGGTAGATCGAACCGCCGCTAATAATTCCCACTCGGTCCAGGTTCTGATCCATTGAGGCCACCACACCTAGGTCCACTGCCACAACAAGCACCGTGGGCACCGGGGACAGATCTTCGAACATTGGGATAACCGCACGAATCGATTCGTCATTCCACACTTGTTCCACATCGATTTCGGTGGGGTGGACGCTTTGCCACGGGCTTTCCCCACTTCGGCGTTGAACCCCGTAAACGCGAAGTGCCGGCAGACAAAGGTGGCCTAAAGCTCGCTTGGTTTCGGCATCTTTGACCACAATTACTCGTCCACCTTGACGATTACCACCGCTCGGAGCGAAACGAGCGTTGTCGAGAATTCGGTAGAGCGTTTCGTCGGGAAGCTCGTCATCGGTGAAATCTCGGGCAGCGAACGTGGTGCGCATTACGTCATAAAGTTCCATCGGCTCATCCTCTCACGAGCAAGTCAACCAATGTCACAAGATTGCGGCGAAGTGGTGTTTCAGATGGCCCCGTCAAGGAACTTTTCGAATCCGTACCTGGCATAGGGACCCACAACGAGTTGTTCTAAAACACCAACCCCTAGCGATTGGCCACTCTTTACTTTGATGACTTCTTGTATGTGAATGTTCTCAATGGCTAAAGGATCGACATCGTCGAGATTCCACGCCTCACCGGCTATTGCCAGGTCGCCCTTCCAAAATCCGTGACCCCATTCCGGATGCCCGTACCCCATGCCTTTCATGCGAACTGAAAGCACCGGTTCGATTTCGACGATAAGGAGTTCATCGTCGAGCGTTTCCATGGTGAACGTCCCTCCTGACACACTCCGAGTTCCGGATTTCCAGGTGAAATCGTGCGCTACGGATTTAAGTCGAGTGGTGTTGGGATCTTCAACGCCCGGTATCTGGGCCGGGTCAGGGTAGGCGGGTAGTTCGAAACCGTCCCAGTGCCACACTTCTCCATTGTCACCTTCGAAAATTCCGACGTGAGTGATGTGGTCCTCCCAATGCAGTGGGGCCCAAAAGAATTTGAACCCTTTAGGTTCGGTTGGTGCCCCAGGTGGAACCCGGTCTCCGACGGGGCGAATACCCCAAGATCGGTCTTTTGTCCCGTAGGTCCGTTCGGAATCGACGGTGATTGTTTCATTGGGCAGTTGGATTTCGCCGCGCCAAAATCCGAACTGGTTCATACGTGTAGCAATCATCCAACGCCCGATTTGTTGTGGAGTAAGCGTCTGGTGGTCTTCGGGGAAATGTGCTGTACGTGGAATCCAATGAAGGTCCGCCGCTATTCCTGTGTCGTTGTCTTCAAGGACAATGCGAAGGTTCATCATGGGTTCGAGAATCTCGATACGAAAAGGCCCTGTACTCATGTCGTTGGGATCTTTGGGAGCGCGGCGTGAAGCGTGGAAGGCGTGTTGCTGTTCTCCGCGAACGATGGTGAGCGAACAGTCTTGGATTTGGAGGTTCGGGTAGCGGGCGGAGCTAACGCCAAAGTACAAATCGCCGGTGTCGGTGTACCCATTAAAAAACGACCGGTCGTAGGCATTGCGATCGCTGGTCGCCGGGATCGCGATCGGCCGAGACGTCTGGTGTATGTAGTAATCGTCAAAAGAACTGAGCAAAGTTGCTCCCATCGCGTGGTTGGCCAGCAGAGCTTTTNAGGATCTCCAACATAGAGGCGAGTTCTTGAGAAATGGCGTGTGCGGGAGTTGGTTGCTGAAGTTTGCCCCGCGCATTACGGACAATTGNTGGGCCAGTTGAANCAGATATTGNNGTTNCTCGTGGAGCATCGGGTGCCAAGGAAGCCTGTGAGCGGCAAGAATAGGGTTTGTTCTGCGGGGAGGTTCTCATGAGTGGGGTTCTTGACGGTGTCCGTGTCCTGGATTTTGGGCGCTTTATTGCTGGTCCGTTTGCGGCCACGATTTTGGCTGATCTTGGTGCCGATGTCATCCGGGTCGAAAGAATTGACGGCGGTGAGGATCGTTGGACAACTCCAGTGACTTCTGACGGGCAGGGGGCACTATTTCTGCAAGTGGGGCGCAACAAAAGAAGTGTGACGTTGAACCCGATGAAGCCTGAGGGTCGAGAAATCATGAATGGGCTGATCGCGACCGCGGATGTGGTGGTTGCCAATTTGCCGCCAGAAACACGAAAGCAGATGGGTCTTGATTACGAATCACTTCGGTCAATCAAGGCGGACATCATTGTTTCGACGGTGACCTGTTTCGCCTCGGGCGGTCCGTTCAGCGACAGGGTCGGGTTTGATGGTTTGGCTCAGGCCATGTCGGGGGCAATGCATATGACTGGACCCGAGGGGCAGCCAACGCGGAACTCAACCCCGTATGTTGATTTTTGCACGGGGTCGTTGCTCGGAATGGCGACTCTCGCCGCGTTACGACATCGCGACCTCACCGGTGAGGGCCAAGAACTTGAGGCCGCTTTGTTAAAAACGGCGATGACCATCGCGAATGCGACGCTCATTGAACAAGATCAACTGCAGGTGAACAGGGAAGCGTCGCACAATCAGGGGCAGACCGCCGCGCCTTCGGACACCTTTGCGACTTCTGATGGGTTGGTGCTGGTTTCGGTTATCGGTAACTACCAGTTTGCTCGATGGGCGAAACTTGTCGGCCGCCCAGAACTAGCTGACGACCCCAGATTCGGTGACGATGAGGGACGAGGAAACCATCGGCAAGAGATTTGCGGTGTGATGTCCGATTGGTGCGCCACGAAGACGACTGAAGAAGTTTTGTTCGCGTTGGCGGAGTTGAAGATTCCTGGGGCCCCGGTGCTTACTCCTCAACAAACTCTTGATCACCCTCACGTGGCTGCTCTCGGGTTTTTGGAGCGGGTGGATTACCCGACGGCGACTAAGGGTGTACCGATTAGTCAATTCCCGGTAACGATGACTGAAAGTCCGGGGGTCATTCGCCACCGGGCGCCGGAGCTTGGCGAACATACTGATGAAGTCTTAGCTGAACTGGGCTACAGCTCCTCTGAGATACAAGATTTTCGTTCGGACCGCGTGATCTGAGAGGTAGAAATGGATTTTCTTGAAGTGGCCCGTACCACTTTTGCCGCCCGCGAGTTCACCGAGGACGAAGTTCCCGACGACGTTCTTTATCGAATTTTTGACACGGCACGTTTTGCTCCGAGTGGCGGTAACCGTCAGGGCTGGAAAGTCATAGCGGTGCGAGATCCGAAAGTGAAACAAAAACTAGGTGAGTTGTGTTGGCCGGCAATGCGTATAGCGGCCGCGCAGATCCGAGCCGGAGAGGTGTACTGGCAATCGGTCACCGCTACGGCGGTCGACATTTCTGACGCAGCCTCAGATGAATCACTACCGATAGCTATTCCCATGTTCGAACACTTGGAAGATGTGCCCGTGGTCTGTGTTGTGGCTGTCGATCTGAACGTTGTTGCATCTATGGATCAATATTTGGACCGGGTGGGTGTGGTAAGCGGAGCGTCTATTTACCCGATGGCTTGGAGCGCGTTGATGGCCGCGCGCAACGAGGGGTTCGGGGGAACTTTGACAACCTTGTTGGCGTCGCGGGAACCAGAAGTGCAAGAACTTCTGGGCTTGGAGTCGTACGAAGCTGTCGCGGCGATGTTGACATTCGGCAGGCCACCGAAACAGTTGTCCAAGCTCTCACGAAAACCAGTCGAAGAGTTCGTTTTTATTGACCACGCGGGTGGTGAGCCGCTTACCGCTTAGGGAGGCGGCGTCAGCGAGTTTCGTCTTCTCCGTTGCCCTCGCCTACAGCAATCACAGCTGGGTTGATAGTCAGTGAACGAATCGTTGTTGATTCGTTCACTTAATCAGTTACCGATGGTGGTTTCAATCAGTCGAGAGTCCACGATGGACGCGTTTCGTTTCGGAAGGTGGTTCACTCTGTAATCATCGGCGTCGGTGAACATAGAAAGCATTTGGGAACGGGATGAGTAGTGGTATATCAGTGCCTCATCCCAGAGCTCGTCACCGGGACCAATCAGCGTGGCCACCGGGAAGGCTTGCCACGTGATTTCCACTCCAGCGCGTTCGGCATATGACGAAGCGACTCCGTTCTTGTACGACTCGTAGCCTTCTGCTCCGGTCATACCATCAACTCCGTGACCTTCCGTCGTTCTCGCGGCCATTCGAACGAGGTTCAACATGTCTGTTGGCTGTTCAGGGTCGCGACTGTTGACTTCGTTAACTCGGTGGTCACGGAACAAGCCTGGTCGTTCAACGACAGGGTCAGAGGGAAGTGGTGCTTGCAGGTTTAGTGGGTAGCCCGATGGAGTGCCGCTAACACATTCGACGAGACGACTATTGGTTAGTGCTCCCGTGCGATATTTCAGCAACTCTTGGTATTCAGGGTCGGTGATCATTTCAACAAAAGATCGTCGGGAGGGATATTGAGGAATAAGGAGGTAGTCCCAATCTTCGCCCACCGTCGCGAAAAAACACGAGTTGACCTCGTTTAGATAGAGCGGCGAATGGCCCGTGCCCAAACGATTTGCTATTGGCGCCACGCCAGCGATGTAATTCCCGAAATAGCAGTCGCGGCCGGTGATTGGTCCCAGCCCCAAGTCCGGGTCAGCGATGTCACGAAACTTGAGTAGGTTAATCATCGCTATTGGTTCGTCGAGATCGCGACCACGTATTGATTCCAGCGCTTCCTCGGTCAGATCGACATATTCCATCTTTCACTTCCCTACCGNGAGATAGCTAAACCTCATCGTTTCACGCCNAGCCGATCGCNGCTTTATTGGATCGCAATTGCNGATNCATCGCAGACTTCTAGAAACACCTCGTTGCTTGAGCCAACCTCGATGACAGCCGCTAATGAAAGCNATTTCGCGCCGCTGGGTTCGTCTCTAGCGACAACGTTGCCATTCGGCCTGCTCTAGGCTCACCGACTACCAGCAGCGGAGCTTTGCGAGGAGTCCGGTGTTGNCCTTGCAACAGGACATAATCGCAATAGTCCTTGAGGTTAGAGAGGTCGTGGCATGGCAGTTCGAATCGAGAAGTCAGGCCAAGTTTGGACCGTCATTCACTCGCGTGCTGAAGCGCGTAACGCGATGGATATCGATAGCGCTGAGGCGCTTTACCGTTCTTTTCTCGAATTCGAAAGCGACGACGAAGCCTGCGTTGCTGTTTTTTGGGGCGAAGGGGGCGCATTTTGTTCCGGATGGGACCTCAAACAGGCGGCATCGTTGGAGGAGCCCAACCCTCTGTCGGATTTAGCAATTCCCGTTGACGGTGGCGATCACGGAAACGGGGCCGATATCCCGATGGGCGCCATGGGACCGAGCCGCCTTGAACTCACGAAACCGGTGATCGCAGCGGTAGCGGGCCCTGCGGTGGCTGGAGGGATGGAGTTGGCACTGTGGTGTGATTTNCGAGTGATGGAAGAGTCCGCGTACTTTGGCGTGTACTGCCGACGGTGGGGNATCCCCCTTATTGACGGGGGCACCGTGCGGCTCCCCCGACTGGTGGGCGAGGGACGAGCGTTAGAGCTCATCTTGACTGGACGTCAGGTAATGGCAGATGAGTGCGAGCGCCTTGGCTTATGCGAATATGTGGTGCCTGAAGGGCAATCCCGACAAAAAGCGGAGGAGTTGGCCCATCAGATCGCGGCGTTCCCTCAGTTATGCGCTCGTGCTGATCGCGGTTCAGTGCGCAGGCAACACGGCCTATCGGTTAGGGACGCCCTGGCTCAAGAGTGGCATAACAGCCGTCCGGTGCTTGAGGCCGAGGGNATCTCGGGTGCCGGTCGTTTCTCTTCGGGCGAGGGTCGCCACGGAAAATTCGACGGATCGTGACTTTAGNTCTCGCTCTGCTTGACTTCGGCAAGGGAGTCGCCGATGAATGANCAGCTAGGTCAAGTTGAGCGGATCGATGCCATNACTCTTGCAACAGTCAACATGGCGGAGTCGGTTGCGTTTTATGAAGCTTTGGGCTTCGTCATTTCTTTTGGGTCAGCGTCGGAATCGTTTGCGACTTTGGATTCTGGGTCTTGTTTCGTGAATTTGTGGGCGGTCGATGAAACCGCCCGGCCGCATGTTTGGTGGGGGAGGATAATTTTTCATGTTGACGATGTTGACCAGATATATCGGAAAGCGCTTGATGCCGGTCTCAGCCCGTTGGCTGAACCCCGAGATGCNCCGTGGGGTGAAAGGTTTTTCGCCATCACNGACCCTTCCGGTCATGACCTCAGCTTCGCCAAGCCTCTTCGGTCTTGAAATCACCAAGAAGATGTGGTGAGCGGAGTGCATGAAGACGGTGAAGACCCTTACTCTCATAAGCGTTACGAAGGGTTTCCCNCNGGATTTTTTGATCGGGTCGATTCGTCAGCCGACGACAACTTCTATGCGCAACCTCGAATGGTTACCCACATCGATGATCGCGCCATTCGAGCAGTCGGTGACCTATACGCGGAACTGAANATCGGCGGGCGCGTNCTGGATTTGATGAGTTCATGGGTAAGCCATTTTGTNGACGTACCGGAAGATCTGGTNGTGCTTGGAATGAACAGCGACGAGCTTGCCAGCAACCCGCAAGCTTCGTCGTGGTGTCGACATGACCTCAACGTTGATCCCACTATTCCGTTTTCAGACGACTGCTTTGACGCTGTGGTGTGTTGTGTCTCCATCGATTACTTAGTACGTCCTCTTGAGGTCTTTTCCGACGTCCATCGAGTGGTCCGAACCGGCGGGGTTTTCGTAAACAGCTTTTCGAATCGGTGCTTTCCAACAAAGGCCATCCGGGGGTGGGGCCAGACAGACGACCAAGGCCACNTTGCCGTGGTCGGTGAGTACTACCGACGAACAGGGCCTTGGGTAGATCTNGAGGCTCAGTTANGAACCCCTGTCGGTGAACCGGGAGANCCGTTGTACGCGGTCTGGGGCTATGGGGCTTAGCCGACGCTACGGGGTGAGGCCAGTTAGTTCCGGATTACGAAGGTGCGGCTATCGTTGCCAACCACTAACGGGGGGTNGAGGTGACACCAGATGAAGCGAAAGAGCTAGTTCGTCACATAATGGAAGACGGTTTTAACCAACAGGATTTATCGGTGGTGGAAGCGTCGTTTACAGAGGATTACGTCCGCCATGGNTACGGNGGCCCATCGGCTAATTCTCTGGCAGAGCACATCGAATCGNTAAAGAAGTACCACTNGTCACTTTCCGACGCGCGTTTTGAAATTCAGCAAATGGTCAGCGATGGTGAGTCGGTAGCCGTCCGNTACATCTTGCGNGGCGTACACACTGGAACTTTCATGGGTGTCGCCCCATCGGGCAACGAAATCGAACGTCACGCCGTCGCAATCTTCACGATCNGCGATAGCAAAGTTGTGGANGGACATATCGTTAGCGATAGTGGCGGCTTGCTCGNNCANCTCNGNGGCGAGTAAACNCCCCAANCGCTAGCGCCTTNGAANTCCNATTTTGGGTCNACNNGCGCCTCACCTCGTACCACCAAGCGTTGACCTGANGCCNATNCCGGTATCAACGGCGTTACTCGAACTATTGCGTCTAGCGTCTATCCGCATGGCTGCAAGAAGCGGTGCCGATTATCTGAGTGGACTTGTTGACTCNAGAGAGATTTGGGTTGACGGCGAACGCGTGGTTGACGTCACAACGGATNCGCGTTTTCGTGGCGCGGCGCGAGCCATCGCCGAGCTCTACGACCTCCAGCTCAATGCCGATTTACNTGACGAAATGACCTACGAGTCGCCGACGACTGGTGACCGCGTGGGGTTGTCATTCATTCAACCTCGTTGCCGTGAAGACCTGGAGAAGCGGCGCGGAATGGTGAAACGTTGGATGGATCACACTTCTGGGATGTTTGGACGCTCCGCCGACTTCATGAACATCATGGTCACGGCTTTGGCGATGTGTTGGCAGGATTTCCAGCGCGNTGAGCGTCCATATGGCACCTATTTGAGGGACTACTACGAAGAGATCCGCGAAAGGGATCTCGTGCTCACCCACACTCTGGTCACTCCTCAATATGACCGGTCCCGACCTGTGGANGAACAAGACAACGAAGTGGCAGCCCACGTCGTTGAAGAGAATCAATCCGGTTGGGTGGTTCGTGGAGCCAGGATGGTCGCNACATTNTGTGCGCACAGCGATGAAATACTTGTCGCTCCATCGAGCTACCTTCCCGCTAATGCCGANGCGGAGAAGTTCGCATTCTGTTTCGCTCTACCGATTAGCACCCCAGGTATGAGATTCATCTGTCGACCGTCGCTAACCCCTATGGCCGCAGCATCAGCAATGGACCACCCACTCAGCCACCGGCTCGATGAAATCGACGGAACTGTCATCTTTGACGACGTCCTAGTCCCATGGGAANGAACTTTCATCTACCGAGACGTCGAAATGTGCAACGGATTATTCAATCGCACCGGTGCGATGGAGCAAGTGATGCACCAATTTTCCATCAAGAATCTCGCAAAGGCGGAATTCATGATGGGTCTCGCCTTCCAGGTNGCGGAATCAACCAACGCCGATCAATTTCTTCACGTTCAAGGCATGTTGAGCGAGTTGATCGTCTTTACCGAACAATTGCGGGCCGCGCTCGTCGCNGCGGAAAGCGATTTATTNGAACGGGACAACGGGTTCGTCTACCCGGCCTCNATGCCTCTTTGGACGGTTCGTCAGACATTCCCCCAAAACTTCCANCGCATGTGNGAAGTCATNCAAATCATCGGGGCTGGCGGTCTCGCGGCAACCCCGTCCTTTGCCGAACTCGATGGACCCCGCGCCGCTGATGTNGACCGCTACTTCCAAAGTGTTAACTCCAGTAGTCGCGANCGCATCCGTTTGTTTCGGCTTGCTTGGGATGCGTCGTCGTCTGGATTTTCTGGCCGTCAGCAACTGTATGAGCGTTACTACTCNGGAGACCCGGTTCGTCTAGCGGGAGCTTTGTTTAACATCTACGACAAAGCACCTTTCAAAGAGCGAGTCGATCAACTGCTTGATCGACTCGAAAGCACCNAAGAGTGAAGCGAGTCGTGTTGGACTCGTTCACAGCTCCGCTTCTCTCTCCGACNGAGCCGNCAAGTAACGTGGGGCCGAGTCGGGAGGTCAAATGGTCAGGATGACGGTGTTCACCGGTGAACGATCTATGGCGGGATACCGCTTGAACAAGCTGTCAGCCAGCCTTATCGACCCAGACAACAGGGCGGAGTTTCTCTCCGACGAGCATGCTTACTGCCAGCGCTTCGAATTGACGGCCGAGGAAACACAATTAGTANCGGACCGTGACTGGACGGGGATGGTGGCAGCGGGCGGCAATGTGTATGTGTTCTTGAANATTGCCGCCACAGTTGGTTCAAGTCTCTTGGAGGTCGGNGCAGACATGCGCGGAGAAACTATCGATCAGTTCATGGCCAACCGNCANCCACAAGAACCCCCCAGATAATGGGGGAAGTTGTTGGCGGCATAGGCGTCAGCCACGCTCCGTCCCTCGCTCGAGCGTACGACGAAGACAGAGGTAGAGACCCAGCCTGGCACGACATTTTCGATAGCTACAAACCCGCCGCTGACTGGCTTGAAGCGCTGCGACCCGATGCTCTGGTGGTGGTCTACAACGACCACGTAAATCAATTCTTTTTTGATGCTTACCCAACGTTCGCATTGGGTGTTTCGAACAGCTTTGCTCAAGCCGACGAAGGGTGGGGGAAGCGGCCATTGCCAGACCTTAAAGGTGACAGTGATCTTGGTTGGCACATAGCGAGAAGCTTGGTCACAGACGAGTTTGACCCGACAATCTGCCAAGAAATGGTCGTCGACCACGGGGTGTACTCAATTTTACCGTTCCTNATGCCACCCCCATGGGANACACCNGTCGTCCCTTTAGCNGTNAATGTCATCCAACATCCCCTGCCGACAGCTCGCCGATGTTTCAATATCGGCGCAGCCATAGCACGCGCCGTCGAGTCCTACGACACCGCTCGTGTCGTGGTGATAGCAACAGGAGGAATGTCCCACCAATTACACGGACAAGATTTTGGTCACGTAAACCCAGATTGGGATAACGAGTTTTTAGACCTCCTCGAAAGCAACCCNGCAGCGTTGTGTGAACTCGATCATTTGGACTACATGCACCGGGGGGGTGCCGAATCTGTTGAGGTCATTATGTGGCTNGCAATGCGGGGCGCCATGGGGACACAGGTTCGCAATATTCACCGCGCATATTTTGCTCCAATGCTTACCGGCTACGGGCTTGTTTGTTTTGAGCCCTGCTGAGCCAATGCTTTGGTTCTCNTCTGCGATGAANCCGNTGACCACCCTCAGGGAGTTTTGATGACACTCATCGCACGAGCCGACCAAGTGGGAAGTCTGCTCCGCCCCCNTTCGGTAGCGGAGGCGTGGACCGCATTCGCGAAAGGTGANCTAGANGAAGTAGCTCGACGTTCTGTCGAAGACGCCGCTATCAGCNCGTCCATCCGCCGTCAGGAAGACACCGGCATCGGCGTAATCACGGACGGCGAGTTTCGGCGGGACGTGTGGTGGTCCGGCTTCATACCCTATGTCGACGGAATTGAACTCTTTGAAGCCGAACAGTCACCTTTCGCCGACAACGCTGACGAACCAACCGTTGCCTACGTCCCGAGGCTGGTTCGTACTGCGGGACCGTTGACGCATCCTGGTGTCCCGATTATGGGCGAGAACTACAGCTATATCGCCGAGATCACAAACCGCCCTGTCAAGGTCACGATCCCTGCCCCCAGTCGTTTCCATTTCCAATACGGCGTCGACGCGATTGACGAATCGTTGTACCCCGACCGGGACCGATTTTGGAGTGATGTCACCGAGATCTACAAAACTGAAATCGCGGGATTGGAGAGCTTGGGGTGCACCTTCATCCAGATTGATGATCCGATCCTGAGTTTCTTTTGTGACGAGACAGCGACAGACGCGATGCGTAGCCGCGGGGAAGATCCGGCCAGTCTCCTCGAGGAGTACATCGACGCAACTAACACAGCTGTTTCAGATCGAGCTAGTTCCACGGTCGTAGGTCTACACATCTGCAGAGGCAACGCGAGGTCGAACTGGGCAGTTTCCGGTGGGTACGCAGCCATCGCAGAAAAGGTGTTCCCACAACTCGATGTTGATGTCTTTTTTCTTGAGTTTGATGATGAACGTTCCGGCGACTTCGAACCCTTGCAGCTCATCCCCGAATCAACCTCGGTTGTTCTTGGTCTAGTCACAAGTAAGCGGCCCGAACTGGAATCGCCGGACTTGTTGAAACGTCGCATAGACGAGGCGAGTCAGTACGCGGATGCGTCTCGACTAGGAATCAGCCCTCAGTGTGGATTCGCCTCAATTCTTGAGGGCAACCTTCTGACTGAAGAAGACCAGTGGGCGAAACTCCGATTGGTGTCGCAAGTCGCAGAGGACTATTGGGACTCGTAACGAATTCAATAGAGCACANCNAATACACCGAGTTGTGAACTTTCGAACTGTTGAAANNGGTTCTTAGCCGAGCAGCAAGCGGTCAATCTGGCGTGNCTGTTCGTTCGCGTCTTCTGGGTCAACNCCCCACATCGGCGGCTTCACGCATACTGAAGTGGCGTATCCGGCGATTTCTTCGATTTCTTGGCCAACTTCATCGGCAGTTCCACATATAGCAAACGTTCTCGCAGCGTCTAGGGGAACCAAATCAATACATTGAGTGAGAGGAACCGAGCGGCGAGCTTCCACGAGAGTGTCGAAAACGCTGCCGAAACCATGCGCCTCGAAGTAGGAGCGATAGCTGGGAATCGACGCGTAGAAGGCTACGTTTCCCCGCGCCCGCCGAGCCGAAGCTGTCGGATCGGAGTCAATTGAAGCTGTTAACCAAAGCTGCACATTGAGATCATCTGGATCTCGCCCTGCCCCGGTGGCGCCTCGGCGAATCGCGGGCAACGCTCGCTCGGTCAGCCACCACTTTGACCATATCGAATGGCCAATGAAACCGTCGGCGCATTCGCCGGCGAGCTCACATAAGCGTTCACGCAGTGCAGCAACCCATATTGGAATCTGCCTCACTTCAGGCCCAAAGTTAGGGTGGAGGCCAGCGAACGATAGCTGGTAATGCTCACCGTGATAGTCGGGTATCGATTCGGCATTTTCTGAGGCCGAGTCGAACACGAGGCGCAGAATTTCAATGACTTCGCGGATTCGACTTATCGGTGGGAGAAACTCTTGTCCAAAGAAATCTTCCGTCCATGTCTGCGGAGCTGTACCAAGACCAAGGGTGAAACGTCCGTTACTGATGCGGTCAAGTTCGATGGCGGCGCAGGCCGTTTCGAAAGGGGACCGAACGAACGCCATGGCTATTCCGGTCTCAAGTTCTAGCGACGTGGTAGATGCTGCCGCTACCGCCAGGCTCGCCCAAGGAGGACCATAGACTTGGTTGCCGATAATCCCTTCATATCCGCGGTCTTCTAACTGCTTGGCTCGTTCCCCGATAGCTACGGAATCTCCGACGCCTATGGGGGCCCAACATTTCAACAAGATCTACTCCCCCGCCCTTCGCTGCGTCCACTCTCTTCGGCAGGCATCCAACGAACTATCAGCCATATCAGCACAGTTCTAACTGATGCTTCTTAGATGATCATCACTGATCGATTGCATGCGCTTCGAGGTCAGCGAGTCTGACCCATTCGAGAGTTGCCAGGTGGGTGGCTAGCAATCGAACTCCCGGTGCAAAACCGGCTTCGAAAGCTTCCTGCCAACGGGGGGCACAAAGACACCACGGGTCACCATCTTGAAGACCCGAGAACCCAATTCCCGGGTTCGGAGTACTGAGATCATTTCCGGCTCGCTTCGAAAATTCCAGAAACTCCTCAGTGACGACTGCGCAAACTGTGTGAACACCTACGTCACCGGCACCGGTATTGCAACAACCATCTCTGTAGAAGCCAGTCACCGGGTCAAGGCCGCATTCTTCAAGTTCTGTTCCTAAAACATTCGCGGCCACCGTTACCTCCCCACTCCCAGGGCTACGGACACAATAACTATCCAACAAGACGGCCTAGGTTTTTCCGCTGAACACTGCAAGCAACCAAACGTCACCTAACCAAAACCAGCTATACCAGTGAAGGGCCCACAGAATCCTGCGGGCCTGATCAATTTCCAGGGAGATCATGATGGTTGACCAACTACCGGACGAACTGCGAACTCTCAAGAACCAGATGAAATCGTTCATCAACGATGTTGTAATTCCTCGCGAACCTGAGCTAATGCGCGAAGACTCCGTTTCTGAGGCAACAGCGGCGGAGCTTAAAACGAGCGCCAAGAACGCTGGCTTATGGGCTCTGGGGCACCCAGTTGAAATTGGAGGGGGCGGCCTTCCCTTTATGGATTTCGTCTACTTGAACGAAGTCATCGGACGCTCTCATTGGGGCCAGTGGGCAGTGGGCAGTCTGTCTATGCAAGATTCGATCATGTTGCATCAGTATGCGAGTGACGATCAACGGGCACGATTCTTAGAACCCCTAGTTGCGGGGGAAATTTACCCATCAGTTGGATTGACCGAGCCTGAAGTCGCGGGATCCGATCCAACACAAATGCAGGCAGTCGCGGTGTTGGACGGTGAAGAGTGGGTCATCAACGGACATAAATGGTTCACTTCAGGAGCAAATCGTGCCGCGTTCACCACTGTGTTCGCGATCACCGAACCTGATGCAGAAAAGCACACCAAGTTCAGTTCAATCATCGTTCCCACCGATACCCCCGGTTATGAGATTGTTCGCGTTGTACCCACAATGGGCCACACTGGCGGAAATCATTGTGAAGTGAATTACAACGACGTTCGAGTCCCATATGAAAATCTTTTGGGTGGACGCGGACAAGGATTCCATATCGCACAAAAGCGACTTGGCCCCGGCCGAATTTTTCACTGCATGCGCTGGCTAGGGCAGGCGCAACGCGCTTTCGAACTGATGTGCGAACGGGCTAAGAGCCGTTATGCCCACGGCAGTTACCTTGCCGAAAAAGGCGACATCCAGGCGTTGATCGCCGAATCCGCTGCAGAAATTCAAGCGGCTCGAATGATGACACTTGACGCTGCACGCGCAATAGACGCCGGTAGCGAAGCTCGCACCGAAATCAGTCTCATCAAATTCTGGGGCGCGCGAATGCTACATAACGTGGTCGATCGTGCGATTCAGGTCCACGGAGCATTGGGAGTTACCGCCGACACACCTTTGGAATTTATGTACCGGGAAGCCCGGTACGCTCGCCTCTACGACGGCCCGGACGAAGTGCACCGCATGGTTGTAGCGCGACGGCTGGTGCGCGACCCCTACGAGGGCGTGCCCTGGGCGTAGCTACAGAATCAGAAGCTGTTGTGCTGTTCTTCGATGTTGGTTAGCGACGGCCACGGATAAGTCGACCAGGTCGTGCACCTGTGAATTCGCCGTTTTCGCGAACAATTTCACCTGCGACAACAGTTGCCTTGTAGCCGGAGGACTCTTGCAACAGGCGTGGGGCTCCTGTAGGAAGGTCATATGCCATTTCGGGGGCAAAAATTGACAGATTCTCATAGTCAATGACATTGATGTCGGCACGTTTACCAACTTCAAGGGTGCCTCGGTCGCCGAGCAAGCCGTAAATCTTGGCCGTGTCATGAGTCATCAACTTCACAGCGTCTTTAATCTTCATTTTGGGGCCGTTAGTTCGATCTCGACTCCAATGACTCAGCATGAAGGTGGGGGTAGAAGCGTCACAAATCAAGCGGCAGTGCGCTCCTCCGTCGGAGAGACTCAAGAATGCTCCATGATGATTCAGGCGTTCATAAGTTGGGTCGAGAGTGTGTTCTGCGAAGTCGGCGAGGGGAAAGAACATTAGGCCTCTTCCGTTCTTCGTTAATAGAACTTCATACGCATACTCATATGGGTCGCGGTTTTCTCTTTGAGCCCGCGCCGCTATGGAGTCTTCGGGTTTCGGCTCATAGTCGGGGGTGTCAAGGAGCGGATACATCTTGTGGAAGCCGTGTGCAACATCGTGGTTGAAGCGCCCTGTGTACCCAGTAGTTTCGCTAAGAATTTGCTGTTTGACCGACTCTTTGGAGAGCTCCTCCACAAGTTCAGAATGTGTGCATGTTTCGGCTAGTTCCAAATATGTCGGGTGCATCTTGAAGGGATGGAGTGATGTCTCGAGTCCAAACAACAAGCCCGCCGGGCGACCAGCTACCTGGGCTATCACTTTGCCGTCACCGTTAATCGGGGCTGATGAAAGTTTTAGGAGTTCACGCCACTGTTGTGGATGACGGTCGGCTTGGTTCAGCGCGTAGGTGACAGTTAACCCATAGTCACCGGCCAGCGTGCGCATCCAATCAATGTCTGAACCGAAATTTCCTTCGAGCCCTCCGAGTCCAATATCGGAAGCCACTTCTATAACGCCTCCGCCTGCTTCGGCTACGGCTCTTCCCATTGCGATAATTTCTTCTGCACCCGCAAAGGTTCCCGGAACCGGCTCGCCGTCAAGGGCTCGGTGCAACATGGTGCGCGACGAAGTAAACCCAAGTGCACCGGCTTCAATTCCCTCTTGAACAATTTGAGCCATAGCAGACAAGTCGTCCGCTGTTGGGTCTTCGTTTCGTGCGCCTCGTTCCCCCATGACATAGGCGCGGACGGAACCGTGCGGTACTTGCGCTGCGATATCCATGACTCTCGGCATTTTTTCAAGGGCATCTAAATACTCTGGAAACGTTTCCCAATTCCATTCGATGCCTTCTGCCAAGGCTGCGCCGGGGATATCTTCGACTCCTTCCATGAGTTGAATCAACCAGTCATGACTATCCGGTTTTGCTGGGGCGAAACCGACGCCGCAGTTGCCAAAAACGGTGGTGGTGACGCCATGGAACGATGAGGGGCTCATCTCGGGATCCCACGTAGCTTGACCGTCATAGTGGGTGTGAACGTCTACGAATCCTGGAGTGACAAGGTGGCCGGCAGCATCGATTTCGTGTCGCCCTGGGCCAACCTCACCACCGATGACTGAAATACGCCCGTTATCGATAGCAATATCTGCGGTTCGTCCCTCGACTCCGGTTCCGTCCACCACTTCGCCTGATCGAATCACCATGTCGTGCATTGCGCCCCCTTGATCTAAACGCAAGTCTATTGAATCCGACGCTACCGGTCGGGCGAATCTAAACTCGGGCCTCCCGAAGCTGAGGAATCTCACATGTACTTAGAACTTTCCGCAGACGAACTTCTTACGACTACACGCGCTGTTCGAAAACGTCTGGATCTGAATCGTCCCGTTGAAAGATCGTTACTGCTGGAGTGCACGGACATCGCGTTTCAAGCTCCAACGGGGTCNAATGCTCAAGGGTGGCACTTTCTGTTTGTGGAAGATTCCGATAAGAAACGNCAGCTGGCTGAGCTTTACGGTCAAGGGTTTGATCCTTACGTAAATGGTCCCCCTCGTGAATACGCGCCGGGCGACATTCGAGCTCAACGGGCAGAGTTCGTGCGAGGGTCAGCCATGCATTTGCGGGAAGTGTTTCATGAAGTGCCGGTGCTGTTGATCCCCCTGATGTTGGGACGTCCCGAAGAAGCGGATTCCTTTGGTCAGGCCTCGATGTGGGGTTCGATAATCCCGGCTGTTTGGAGCTTCATGCTCGCCGCACGAGAAAGGGGACTCGGCAGTGCCTGGACCACTCTTCATCTTCCCTTCGAACGCGAGGCAGCCCAGATACTAGGGATCGATTACAGCGAGTGGACCCAAGTCGGATTGTTCCCCGTGGCGTACACCATGGGAACTGACTTTAAGAAGGCTCCGCGCCTAGACACAGCAGACCTGGTGAGTTTCGACACCTTCGGAAGCCACCAATAATGGCCACCAACAAACGTTGCATATTGAGTCGAATTTGAGGGGTGCTCTGACACATGAAGGATCTTGAATTGTTGGCTGGGACTCTCCACCGCGACGGAGAGGACATCTATTGGGAGTTAGTTCGCGATGCGGAGGCGGGGAAAGCCGATCAGCGGCCGGTGGTTGTTTTGTCTCACGGGGCCGGCGGCTCACATGCCGTTTGGTATCAGCAGGTTCTAGAAGTCGGCGCAAAGTATCGGGTGTTGACCTGGGACAGTCGCGGTTTCGGTAACTCCACAAATCACACCGGTCAGTTAGCCGCCACTGATGGGGCGCATGATTTGGCAGCCGTACTGGATCACCTCGAAATCGCAGACGCACATCTTGTGGGCCAGTCCATGGGTGGCTGGCACATTTCGGCATTTCTACAGCACTACACGGAACGGACTTGTTCGCTCACCTACGCCAACACCGCGGGGGCTCTGTGGACTGATGATCTCCGCAAGGCAATGGAAGAATTCGGAGCCGCTGGCGGCCTGAGAGGTAACCGGGAACTGCCACTAGTTGGGGGACATTTGGCGTTGTGGACCGGAGATCCTGATCGAGACGTCGCTCACGCGTTCTTGTACCAGGCGTTGGGTTCGTTTCATTCGCCGCCCCTTGACCGACTAGGAGAGACACTGGCTTTCGAGATCGACCATGCCGATTTCGATGATCTTGACATCCCGGTGCTTTTCATTGCGGGTGAGTACGACCAAATCTTTCCGGCTTCGATGTTACGCGATTCAGCGAATCGAATCCGTGGAGCCCACTTCGTTGAAATCCCTGATGCGGGNCACAGCCCATATTTTGAACAGCCGCAAGCCTGGAACGCCGCCTTGCTTGATTTTCTTGCCAGCATCGACGCAANCGCTGCATCCTAACCCGNTGNCCGCGGCCACCAGATCAAGTGAGCATCGATGTTTGTAGGTCGCTTACTGCGCCGCAGTCGCGGCGAGTTGGTGAGTTAACAGCCGGGCGTACAGACCGTCCTCTTGAAGTAGTGTCTCATGGTCACCGATTTGAACGATCCNGCCCTGGTCCATCACGACGATCTGNGCCGCGTTTCGCACGGTTGACAGTCGATGCGCAATGATCAACGTGGTCCGACCGTGCATGAGTGTTTGCAGCGCGCCGTGGACAGCGGCTTCATTGACTGCGTCGAGATGGGANGTGGCTTCGTCGAGCACCAACACCGGAGCGTCNTTTAAGAATGCTCGTGCGATGGCTACTCGCTGACGTTGGCCCCCTGACAGGCGCACACCGCGTTCACCTACTTGGGTTTCGAGCCCTTCAGGCAAGCTCGCGACGAACTCAGTCAAGGAAGCTTGTTCNACCGCNGTGAGGAGTTCTGTATCCGAAGCACCNGGACGTGCCATCAGCACGTTCTGGGCAAGTGTGGAGTTAAACAGGTACGTCTCTTGGCTCACCATTGCCACGTGGGCCCGTAAATCGTCGAGCTCGAGGTCACGAAGATCTTCGCCGAACAAGAGTATCCGGCCGTCTTTGGGATCCCAGAAGCGCAAGATCAACTGAGCCGCGGTCGTNTTGCCGGCCCCTGAAGGCCCGACGACGGCCGTAGTGGTGCCTCTAGCTGCATTGAACGAAATCGCCGATAGGGCCTCGTTCTTCGTGCCGGGGTAACTGAACGCGACATTTTCAAATGTCACGGCGCGGGCGGCATTTTCGGCATCAAGAGGGACTGGTTCCTTTGACGACAGTACGGGTACGGGNTCGTTGTGGACTTGGTGTAACCGTCGTGCCGCNCCAAGTGTGTCTGCGAGTTGTCTGCCAACATGGGCGATTTCTGAAACNGGNAAAAAGCANGCGAGTGCCAGAAGGGTCAACAACGGAAGTGTGGTCGCGGAAAGATCGCCTGCAGAGACTAAACGCGCACCTGCTACNACAACTGCGAGCCCCCCGAGCCCCGTGACGACTTCGAGCACCGCGGTCTGTCGAGACAGATTTCGATAAAACGGCAANCGGGTATCGATATGCCGTTGCGCTCTCTCCAAGAAAGCTTTTGACCGGGCGGTGAATTGTTGGAAGGCCAGAACTTCACCGAGTCCTTGGACGGTGTCAACCACGAAGGCGTTCAGGTCGCCAAGCGCTTCACGATCCTCTGAACCTAGGGCGTCTAGGCGGCGGCGTAGNAAGAAGGGACTGATCGCTACGACGCCGAGAAATGGAATAAGAGCNACCGCCATCTCCCAACCCAGTATCCCAAGAGTGATGAGCACGCTGGCCGGCACNAACACGGCGACAAAGGCTGGTGCCACGGTGTGCGCAAAGAAGTACTCCACCATCTCTACATCGTGGGTAGCCATAGCCACCATGTCGCCTGTGCGTCTGCGTAATAGGTACGCAGGCGCAAGTTGGTTTAGTTTCGAGTAGAGCGCTACNCGCATTTCCGCCAGCATGCGGAACGCCATGTCGTGAGCGATCCACGATTCCAGCCAATGCAGGACGCCAGCTAGGGGCGCGATNACGGCAAGCGCGACAAGCAANCCTCCGAAGGGCTCGTTTCGCTTTACGGCCGCGACTACCAGGGCGCTCAATACTCCTATCCCGATCAGCGCGGCTACGCGCGTCACCCCAAAAAAGAAGGTGGCTATGAGCTTGCTGCGCCAGGGACGGATTTCGCTGAAGAGCCATCTGAACGCGCCCATCCATCCAAGCCCTGCCGCTGGAACGATTTCTGCGTCGGTCGTCCCGCCATCTTCGCTCGGCATATCGAGTGCTCTGGGTGACACNCCGGGGACTTGGTCGAGTAGTTCAGGGTCGCTGANACTCGCTTGGGATAACTGGTCAGCCATCAGTGTGTGGTAANGCCCTCGANGTTCCATCAAAGACGTGTGGGNCCCTGTTTCNACTATGGTCCCGTGCTCAATGACCAGGATTCTGTCCGCGCTAATCACACTTGAGAGCCGGTGGGCAAAAATGAGCGTGGTACGTCCAACCATCAGACGGTCCAACGCTTCTTGAATCACCGCTTCGTTCTCGGCGTCAACGGAGGATAAGGCCTCGTCAAGGACGAGGATTGGTGCATCCCTCAGCAACGCCCTTGCGATTGCTATGCGTTGTCGCTGGCCACCCGACAGGCGTATGCCGCGCTCACCGATGATGGTGTTGTACCCGTTGGGTAAATTCATGACGAAGTCATGGGCGTTAGCATCGATTGCCGCCTGGCGTATTGCTTCCATGTCCGCGTCAGGAGCCCCGAACCGGATGTTTTCGAGCACTGTGCCATGGAAAAGAAAGGTGTCTTGAGACACCACAGCAATTGCCCCGTAGTGATCCTCGGCCGAAAGAGTTCGAAGATCGTGTCCGCCGAGGGTGACGCGGCCCATGTCGGGATCGTGGAATCTGAGTAACAACTTCACGATGGTGCTCTTGCCAGCTCCGCTGGGCCCTACTACTCCAACCCGTTCGCCGGGAGCTACCGCTACNTCAAGGCCACTGAGAGTTGATCCTGGGGAACCGGGGTAGGTGAACNCCACCCCTTCGAAGGAAAGTCGTGGTTCGAGAGGCCGNTNAGGCTTTGCAGGTGTGGTTGGCTGNTGAATTTGNGGCTCGGCGTCGAACACTTTGAAGATCCCTTGTGCCGCCGATAGTCCCATCATGCCGTTATGCAACATTGCGCGCAGATCGCGCTGAGGNCGAAACACCTCAATGCCAGCCATCAACACAATGAGTAGCGTTTCTATTTGCATTTCATCGGCCCGCACTCGATAGGCGCCNACGGTTAACGCTGTGGCCGCGCCGAGCGCCAGCCCGGTATCGGTGATGCCGCGNGTCAACGAGTTAGTGGCGAGCACCCACATAGTGCTCTTGAACACNTCNTGNGCTCGCTCTGCNAGTGTTTGCCCCCGNGCCTCNCTTTGGCCGAACGCCTTGAGTGTTGCCAGGCCCTGAAGCGAGTCCAGAAAGTCAGACGCAAAGCGACTGTATGCATGNTGGCGTTGCAGACTTCGAGCCGCGTCCCACCGATGAAACACTGCGGGCGCGATCAGGGTCAATAACGCGAAGCCAACGAGGGTGGCGGCGACAGGTAAATCGAGCGGAGCCAAGATGGCGAAAATCGCTAGGGGGGTGAGTGACGCTATGAACAGCTGCGGAAGGTACTCACCGAACCACACTTCTAATTGTTCGACACCTTCTACCAATGACAGCAGNACTTCGCCGGTACGCACGTCACCGAAATGAGCTGGACCGAGTTCCAAAACGTGTTCATGGAGCTGTTTGCGAAGTGTGAGCTGCACTTTCGCTGCNGTGTGATGTGCGAGCATCTTGCGCCAATGCTCAAGGAACCCGCGCAGGATCATGACGCACGCCACGGCAAATGTCGGCACCATCAGCTCGTTAAGTGTCGCNCCTCGGAACACCTTGGCGAGGAGCCAACCAAGTAAGCCAAGTCGCGCTATCCCGGTAACCGAGGCCACCATCCCAATGGCCACGGCTTGCGCGACAGCACCTCGTGCCCCTTTGGTCAGTTCCCATAGTCTCGAATCGAAAAACATGCGTCCATCATTCGCTCGGTAACCCCGGCTGAGAACAGCGGTCTCGAAGCCGACCGAAGCGCCAGTGTAGGCACGAATTTGAAACCGGTTTGAGTCCTGACAGATTTGTTTTTCAAGGTCGGGGACTCGAGGAATTTAACGCCATACTTCGCCGAGTACCCGCAGAGCATTAGCGCCCATGACCTTNTCTATCTGGTCGTCGCCATACTCGTGCTTCACTAACCACCGAACGATGTTGTGTGATGACTCTGTCGGATTTTCAAGTCCCTTGACGTAGTCAACGGGTTCAAAGTCGGGCGGTGTGTTCGCGTCGGGTGTCGGGTCCATCTCCTCGAAGGTGAATGCAGCACTGTAGATCTGGTGAATTCCGACATGGTCCCCATAGGTGGTGTCTGCGCCAAAGCCAACGTGGTCGATCCCCACCAGGTCAACGATGTACTCGAAGTGTTCCATCACAGACTCAATGTCGTGTGAGGGATGCTGTTCAGTGAGCGTCGTGTGGGGTGCGGCCTCAACACCGATCACGCCACCCTTTTCGGCGCACGCTTTCAGGACGTCGTCTGGCGCCATTCGGTTGGTGTTCCATAGCGCCCGCGCCCCAATGTGGCTCAGCACTATAGGCATTTCACTGGCCGTGATCGCGTCAAGGGTGGTCTGATCACCACAGTGCGAACAATCGACAAGCATCCCTAGCTGGTTCATACGCTTTATAGCTCTGCGGCCGAAGTTGGTTAATCCGGCGTCGTTCTTTTCGCGCAGTCCGCTGCCAAGCTGATTGGCCTCGTTGTAAGTCACTCCGATGGATCGGATACCGAAGCCGTACAGAATGTCAAGCCGGTCAAGTTCATTTTCGATTGGTGCCGCCCCTTCCAGCGACGCTACCCACGCAATGGCTCCACGGTCTCGGGATCCAAGGATGTCCGCAACTGACGTGGCNGGAACGACAAAGTCTTGGTGGGCGATGTCGCAAAGCCTCATACCTATGTCATGTAAGACCTCAGTCCACTTCCATCCACTCGTTGATTCGATGGTGCAAATTCCATCAAGAAGGTTGTCAAACACGCAATGCCAGCTTGAGTGGGCCAGACCCTCGTACGCGGTCGCGATGTGCCCGTCTTTGACGTACCCAGGCGTCTGACTGATGTTGTCGGGAAAGCGATTGGGGTGGTCATGCATCGAGATCATAAGGATTTCGCGGGTCAATCGATCTGCGCGCTCNACCTCTGCATCCGTTAGTTCCACGACGGTTGCGGGAACACGGTCCAGTTCGCTGGCTAGTTCGTAAGGCTTGTAATCCGCCCCTTCGTGGAGGTATTGAAAGGATCGGTATTCGTCGGTGCGTCGGGAGGTTGCCATACGACACGCTAACGCGGCCGCTGCGGTCGCGATTCGTCATCAGATCTGGTGAGGCCTAGCATCGTTGCNCCGATGAGCGCGCTACAGAGCGGTTAGCTCCGTGCATNGCGGCATCTTTGGAGCCAAACGTTTGGGCGATCATGTCGGGTTACCAACTGCCACACTTGGGCATGACCGAACTTCTGGATCGCCATCGTCGGGTAATGGGCAACGATGCTCCGCTCTTCTACGACGAACCNCTCGAGTTGGTAAANGGNGAGGGAGTATGGCTTGAAGACGTAGGTGGCCGCCNGTATCTCGATCTCTANAACAACGTCCCCTGCGTNGGGCACGCCAACCCTCNTGTCGTGGCAAAACTCGCTGAGCAGGCTGCCACCCTCAACGTCCACAGCCGCTATCTGCATGACGGAGTTGTTGATTACGTTGAACGGCTCGTTGGTCTACATCATGACGGAATCGAGTCCGCGATCCTGGGCTGTAGCGGCACTGAAGCTACGGAAATGGCTCTTACGCTGATCCGGGGCGCGACCGGTAAGAGGGGCATCATTTGCACCGACGCCACGTACCACGGCAATTCGTCTCTCGTCAGTCGTCTGTCATGGCTTCCNGTCGGTNNNGAGCGAAACGGCGTGAAATCAATATCGACACCGCAGTTGTTTCGACCTTTGGAAGCAGGTCTCAGCGAGACCGAATTGTTGCANCGGCATCTCGATGAACTTGCNTCGACAATCGCTTCGTTCNACGACGANGGGGGGTTCGCTGGGCTGATGTTGTGCTCTATCTTGGCCAACGAAGGTCTCCCGAATCCCCCTGCCAGCTGGTTCGTTGAGGCGGTGGGCCTAGTACGTGACGCCGGCGGCCTGGTAATTGCCGACGAGGTTCAGGCTGGTTTCGCTAGAAGCGGTTCTTGGTGGGGCTATGAGACCAACGGGTTTGTACCCGACGTGGTGTGCATGGGTAAGCCGATGGGTAACGGATTCCCCCTCTCGGCCATGGCCGCCAGTCATGACCTGATTGGCGAATTCCGGAGGCGNCAAAGGTACTTCAACACCTTTGCCTCTTCTCCGCTTCAGGCCGCGGCGGGAATGGCAGTTATTGATGAGATCGCAGATCGAGGGTTGGTAGCCCAGGTTGCTGAGGTCGGTAACGACCTAAAAGCGTCACTTGCCGATCTTCAGCCCGATCANCCACGTATGGGCGATGTGCGCGGCACTGGTTTGTTTATCGGCGTCGACTGGGTGCACCCAGANAGCAACGAACCCGACACTGNNGGCGCGCGTCAGATGGTCGAGGTTTTGAAATCTCGGGGGATGTTGCTCGGTAAGGCGGGGCAGCACGGGAACGTCTTGAAGATTCGCCCACCGTTGGTGTTTGATCGAACAAATGCAGCTNATTTTCTAGAAGTTTTCATAGCTGCTGTGGCAGATGCCCACTCCTGAAGAATTTGTGCNGGCGGCTGCCGNCGTTGCTCCGGCGTGGGGGCTCGAACCGATTGCCATCGAAGTTCTTTCCCACAGTGAGAATGTCGTTTGTCGGGTGACGCTCGATGATGGCAAGCGGGTGGTGATGCGGCTGCATCGACCCGGTTACAACAGCGTCCTNGAACTGGAGTCGGAGGTGCAGTGGGTCGCTTCCTTAGCTGCGGCTGGCATACCCGTACCGGTCGCTCTTCCGATGCTCGATGGCGGTCACTATTGCCTCACCANAGTTGGAGCTGGCGAGGACGCGGAGCGTCGCATGGTCGGNGTCGTCGAATGGGTCGAGGGATCGCCGTTGGGTGGTCCGCTGACGAGCGCCGACGAGGGAGTGGTCGCTCACTACACCACCATCGGTAAATTGGCCGCGAAAATTCGTGAGCACTCCACGATGTGGGTTCCTCCCGAAGGGTTCCAGCGTCGACGNTGGGATCTTGATGGGTTACTGGGCGATAACCCATTGTGGGGTCGCTTTTGGGAGGTTGAGGCACTCACTGACCGCCAGCGGGCGTTGTTCAGTGACGCTCGCCAAGGTTTGCGGCATGAATTGACTGAGTTGTCGACNGGTCCTGANCGATTTGGGTTGATCCACTCTGATTTGCATCTNGGNAATTTGATGGCCGANGGNTCCAANCTCACCCTTATCGATTTTGACGATGCCGGATTTGGATGGTTTAGCCATGAGCTAGCGTGCGCTCTTCACCCTGGTCTTGGCCAGCCATGGTTTGGTGATGCTCGAGCGGCCCTCGTCGAGGGTTATTCGTCGGTATGTCNGGTGACTGACGATGAAATTAAGTCCATTGATGTCTTTCTCGCGGTACGTAGTTTGATGATCGTGGGATGGCTTGACGCTCGACGCGAACTGCCGGCGTATGCCTACTTTCCNCTCGTGNTGGAAGGCGCTGAAGCGGCCGCGAACTCCTGGTGCCGGCNGTGACCGGTCGCTGGGTGATGCGCACANTGGGTGNCGTGAGCTGGTNACCCGACTACGGCGCGCGNGATTCTTGTAGCATCGTGAGCTATGGCACTCGAATTTGCGCATGCNCTNATGTACGTGTCCGACATGGACAACATGGTTGACTTTTACACGAANGTGTTGGGCTTCACGGTCACCGATCGCGGTTTNATCGCGGGCGAAGGGAGCCCAGCCATNGCGTTCTTGTCAAACAACCCNAAGCANCATCACCAGTTCGCGTTCCTGCAGGTTCGTGAAGATGCAGGNGCTTCTAACAGTTTGAATCATTTGGCGTTTCGAGCTGACGCGCTTGAGGACGTTAAGGGAACAATTGAAGCCTTGGAAGCTGATGGTCGCGCTACGAAGATGGCGCCAGTAACCCANGGCAANGCNTGGTCTATTTATTTCAATGACCCNGAGGGCAACGGACTCGAAGTTTTCTGCGACACCCCTTTCCATGTCTCTCAACCANAAGCAACNTCGTGGGATCCGAACATGGATGAAGACGAACTCACCGCGTGGACCGAGGAAACCTTTGGAGACAACGGACGGTTTGGCCCCATCGCCGACTTTTATTCGTCACAGCAAGAACTCATGACCTGAGTTGACCGGGTCTTCGAGACNCCACCTCCGCTACTAACTCACCGCGTCNATTTNGGAATCANACAAGTAANCGAGTGAAGCCTGTCGGGGCCTGACCCATCATCATGGCCGCGTGCGCGTGATACATATCCTCCGCGGCGAAGATGGTGTGGTTTATTGCCGTATGCGCATCCCGGAACCATTTAGCTAACGGNTTCTCATCTCGGGTTGCGCCACCACCNGACCGGATATAGATNTCATCGAGAGCTTCAACGGCTCGCCGGGCGGCGCGTACTTGATCACGTCTGCCTGCAATCCGCATCTCCAAGGGAATTTCAACCCCGCTTTGAGCCAGGGCATACATATTCGAAACGTTGTACAGCAGTTGCGATCTTGAGGCATGGATCTCCGAAGCCGCTTCACCAACCCGCGACGACAAATATGGGTTCTTGGCCATAGGCCCGAGCATCGAAGTCCGACTCGCCTGGTAGCTGTAATGGCACGCCAGCGCACCCTCACAAATGCCGACAACCGCAGCACTGAGAGCTACCGGAAAAATTGCTGACCAGGGCATCCTATATAGGGCCTCGTCGCGACCTGCTTCTGTGGCAGCGGTGCCGTCGAAGACCTTTGTTGCGTTAAGTACGCGATATTCCGGAACGACAGCATCATTGACAATGATGTCTTTACTTCCCGTGCCTCTCAACCCCATTACGTTCCAGGAATCTTCCACGATTTCGTAGTCGGAGCGTGGCAGTAGGAAGTGATACATCTGAGGGATCCCATCGACAAGCTCTTCTCCTTCGACCAAGCCACCAAGAACTATCCAGTCGCAGCTGTCGGTCCCTGAAGAGAACTCCCATTTGCCATTGAAAACGAAACCGCCATCGACTTGCCGAGCAATACCGTTCGGCGCATAGGGAGACGCCACCCAGGTGTCGGCGTCTTGACCCCAGACCTCTTGCAGTACTCGTTGGTCATTGAACGCCATTTCCCATGGGTGGACACCAATAACACCAGCCACCCACCCCACTGCTGAGTCGGCGTTTCCCAACGCCATCACGGCTTCCATGAAGTCGGTGGGATCCGCCGCATATCCTCCATGTTCAGGCGGCTGTAGCAGCCTTATTACCCCGGTGGCTTTCATGCGTTTGGTCGTTTCGTCGGGCAACTGACCAAGAGCTTCGGCCTCGGCAGTTTGTCCCGTGAAAAACTCTTTCTGCTCTTCAATTCTTTCCGTTACACCATGTGACATTTGGGTGTCCTAGCCAAGTAGATATTCGATTACGACGCGCTCGAAGGCATCTTTACGTTCTATCTGGGCCCAGTGGCCGCAATTTGAAAAGACGTGAAGGTCCGCGTTCGGCATTTGTCGGAACGGAAACAGCGCGCCTTCAAAGGGCAACATTCGATCGTCGCGGCCCCATGTGATGAGTGTCGGGTGTTTGATTTCGTGGGCGCGAGACCACAGCGGTGTCGGGTCTGCAAACTTGAAGAACGTACCGAAAATGGCTCTAGTGGAGTCAATAACTCCCGGTTTCATTGCGTTTTCCATTCGTAAATCGATCAGCTCGTCGGTCACCAGCTCTTGATCTGAAACCATCGTTCGCACCCATGCGATCATCCGTTCCCGTGATGGTTCTCCCATGAATTCGATAAGACGTTTTGTGCCTTCGTTTGGACTGGGTCCAAAAACATTGACCGCAAGCCCACCTGGTCCCATCATCACCATTCGTTGAACCCGGTCCGGGTACTTCAGAGCCACATGACTAGCGACGTTGCCGCCCATGGAGTTCCCTAAAAGATGAGCTGAATCCAACTCAATACCTTCCATAAACATCGCAACTGCTTCCGCGGCAACAGGCGGATACTGCTGATCGTATTCAGGGCTCGCGCTACCCCCGAAACCTGGCATATCCAGAATAATGGTCCTGAAGTGTTCGGCGAAAACAGGCAGGTTTTCACCAAAGTTCGTCCACCCCGTCACCCCGGGACCTGATCCGTGGAGCAAGATCAACGCCGGACCCTCGCCCGCTTCGTGATAATGAAGCCGATAATCAGCTTCTAGGGTTCGGCTCGTTTCGTCGTACGAATACATGTCTTCTTCGGCTTTCAGCGGGATGGAATGCCATCATATTCCCGAGACGGGTACCTGTTTCAGACCGGGTAAGTGATTCAAGGCCAAAGTGAGCACTATGACGGACAGTTTGTACGACTACGAAGCAGATGTATTGGTCGTCGGAAGCGGAGCAGCTGGCTTCAGCGCAGCGATCAGCGCCAGTCTGAGCGGTGCGTCCGTAATTCTGTTTGAAGGAAACCGCTACGTTGGCGGCACCACCGGTCTTTCTGGCGGAACTGCGTGGGTTCCAAACAACAGTTCAATGCGCAGTCAAGGCGTTGATGACCCGAAAGACCACGCTCTGGAATACCTGGCGCGTCTCGCGGCCCCACAATATTTCTCTCTCGGTCACCCAACTCTTGGTCTACCTCAACACGAGTTTGATTTGCTCGCGACTTTCTACGACGAGGGCGCTAACTCGATCGACGCTTTAACCGAAGTCGGAGCGCTCGACTTGGAAGCGGAGGTGAGCGACACCGATCACTACATCCAATTCCCCGACTACGGAGCACATCTTCCCGAAAATAGAGCGCCCCGCGGTAGACACCTGGCCCCTCGGCGGGGTTCTGGTTTCATGATCCAACAACTCGAACGCGGAGCGACTGAGCAGGACATAACGGTGCTGCTCGAGCATCGAGTCCACGACGCCATTCTCAATGAAGACGATGAAGTAGTTGGCCTCGAGATCCATGCCGGGCACCGAACGGTTATTGCCGCAGCCCGCCGTGGAGTCGTATTCGCTTCTGGAGGTTTCGGACAAAACAGTGAACTTCTTCGCCGGCACATACCCGGTCGAGTGTTTGGCAGCTGCGCCACCCCCCATGCACAAGGCGATTTTCTGCGCATCGCAAACCGTCTCGGAGCATCCTTTGGCCAGATGGGCGGCGCTTGGTGGAAACAAGTTGCCGTCGAGCCAGCGCTCCGCTCGCCGTCACCGCCATCTCTTTGGATGCCTTTTGGGGACAGCATGATCCAAGTTGATCGAACCGGCCGCCGAGTAGTCAACGAAAAAGCCCCCTACCACGATCGAGGTCAGGTACATCTCCACTACAGCGCTTCTTCCCGTGATTTCCCCAACACGTTGCTGTTCATGATTTGGGATCAAGTGGTGGCCGATTCGCCACTGGACGTTCCATTCCGCCCGCCGGTGCCCTTGCCAAACGACCAAATCGATTACGTGATGGAGGCCCCAAACTTTGAAGTTCTCTCAGAGGTAGTCAACCAGCGCCTAGCCCTGTTAGGCGATGCAATTGGCGATATACGTCTTTCCGAGGACTTCGCGCAGAATCTTCACGAGACGGTCGACCGCTTTAATGATTTCGCTACTGAAGGAATCGACCATGATTTCCAACGGGGCGCGACGATGATGGAGTTGGCGTGGAACCTGATGGAGCGTGACGGTGCACCCAATCCGACTATGGCGCCTCTGTCGAGCACGGGCCCTTATTACGCAGCGATCGTCGGAGCAGGAGTTTTGGACACAAACGGTGGTCCGCTCATTAACACCGAGGCTCAAATTCTTGGGTTCGATCTTCAACCCGTGAAAGGCCTGTACGGGGCAGGCAATTGCGTGGCAACTCCTGCCGGCACGGCGTATTGGGGTCCGGGCACGACTATCGGTTTGGCGTTGACCTACGGTTTCATCGCAGGCCGCAACGCCGCTAAAGAATCCAAAAAGAGCCTGACCCCCTAGTCTGTTGGCACCAATATCGTCAGAAAAAGCCTGTGATATAAAAGCGAAGTCGGAGAGAACAATGACTGATAGATGGGACACGATCGACAGCTACGTGGTGATTTCTGCCGATACTCACGCTGGGGCCGAACTCTACGAGTACAAGGACTACTTAGAATCTGAATGGCACGACGACTTTGATGCCTGGGCGGCAAATTACGAGAGTCCTTTTGACGATCTTGTTGACGCTACTGCTTCTCGAAACTGGGATAGCGATTACCGATTAGAGATCTTGGAGACCGATGGAATAGCGGCCGAAGTCGTTTTTCCTAATACGATCCCCCCGTTTTTCAATACTGTTCACACGCTCGCCGATCTTCCCGAAACCAAAGAAGCTCTCGCTCCGAGGGCTGCGGGTTTACGCGCACACAACCGTTGGTTAGTTGAGTTCTGTTCCAAAGTTCCCGGGCGGCGGCTCGGCCTAATCCAAATAATGCCCCACGACATTGACGTCGCAGTCGCAGAAATCGAATGGGCTGCGTCGACCGGCGTTATTGGCGGTGTGCTGATACCAGCTATCCCAGCCAACCACCCCGTTGGGCCATGGTTCGACCCGAAATACGACCCCATTTGGGCGACTTGTGAAGAACTCGGCCTACCGATCCATCAACATCCAGGCACCGGTGCCCCAACGGTCGGAGCGGATCTCCCCGCAGCACGAGCAGTGATGATGTTCGAATTTAGCGATTGGACGCGACGAACCCTGAGCCATCTCATCTTGTCCGGCGTTTTTGAGCGCTTCCCAAACTTGAAAGCCGTGTGGACCGAACAGGGCCGAGGAATTCAGTGGGTTCTGCCTGAACTTGGTCGCATGGATCCAACGGTNGCCGCGATCAAGGCAAGTAGCGCCAGCCGCACAATGCCNCTNTTCGCGTCGGAGGTGATCCGGTCGCTTTCACTTACACCCAGTGAATACTTCGCACGGAACTGCTACATCGGTGCGAGTTTCATGCCTCGTCCGGAAGCNAAATATATCGATGCTGTTGGAGTTGACCGGATCATGTGGGGAGCTGACTTCCCTCATGAAGAGGGGACCACTCCCTATTCGCGNGAGGCGCTGCGTTCGACTTTTGCTGATGTCCCCGAGGAAACATGCAGACAACTCTTCGCGGGGGTAGCGGCCAACGTGTACGGCTTCGATCTCGAAGCATTGACACCTGTGGCTCAAGAAATAGGGCCAAAAGTCAGTGAAATCGCGGTCCCNCTCACCCGGGAGGAACTCCCCGATTCCAANTCTGGTGCGTTCGCTGGAGTCTTCAGCTTGTCAAAGACACCACTAAATGCAGGGTCGGCCACTAGCTAGACCTATCTAGAAGCCCGCTTGACGGTTCGCTAGTCCAAAGCTACGGCTCCCGACCATCTAGGAATCGCTGTTCCGCCCAACCTTTNTCGAATGGCGAGAAGAATGCCACTTCGANACTGAGGTGGCTAATNAGCCANCGATCGCCCACCTTGTCGTATCGATCGTTGTATGTGGCGGCCAGCCAAAGAGCCTGGCCGCTAGCGGCATCGGTACAAGGCTGGAACAACAACCAGTGGCCAGTTGCGGAATCATCGTCGACTTCAATTATTGGATTCATNACCTGATGCCGCGCTATCGAAATTCTGTCTCCGGCACCTTTGAAATGTTTCCGAATCGCCTCGCGACCCTCAGCTACNCCGAAGGTGCGGCCGCCATCCCATACACCATCTTCAGTNAACAAACCGGCAATGCCGTCCGGGTCATACCCTTCATCGCAGAAGCGGCAATACTTNGCCTTCAGTTGTTTAATTTCTTCAATATCTTCAAGTCGACGAAGTCGAGTTTCGAGATCAGACAAGGNACAACTCCTTTATGTAGCGGAAGCNCGGTTCAAGACCAACCCCCGAAAANACTATTGCGACCATAATTGCANCAATATTTGAAAGCGCAGGACTTATGCAGATTGGCTTGTACGCGAATACCCACGGCGTGGGTTTCCGAGACGACGTGAACAACTACACACGAAGTATCCCCGGAGCGACGATGCAACCCGTGGCGGTGGCACANAGCGCTGAACGNAGCGGCTTTCACTCGATTTGGTTCCCTGACCACGTATGTATGCCCTCGGAAACACGCAGTGCACATATCGCCAATCAGACTGGAACTCGCACTTACTCGCCGCGGCATGAAATGCTTGACGCCGCGGTAGTAATGGGAGCNGTCGCTTCGGGTACGACCGACATCAAACTGGGTACAAGCGTGCTTGTAGCTCCCTACCGTGCGCCATTGAGCGACGCCCGCCAATTCGCGACTGTGGATGTTCTATCTGGGGGACGGCTTCTTTTCGGGGTAGGAGCGGGCTGGATGGCTGAAGAATTTTCTGCCCTCGGAGTGAACTTTGCCGAGCGCGGGAAACGAACAGTTGAGTGCATCGAAATTTACAAGCGAAGTTGGTCAGATGACTTCGTGTCGTTCGACGGCGATTACTACGCTTTCGATGACATTTCCATGGACCCCAAGCCCTTGCAGAAGCCGCGACCCCCCATTATTTATGGTGGAGTATCCCCACTCGGCGCACACAGAGCAGCTGCCCATTGCGATGGCTTCTACCCAGTATTCCTCGACCCGTTCGCGGATCCGAACCGCCATTCCGACCTGCAGACGATAATCAAAAAAGACCTGGAGCTGGCAGGGAAATCCTCCTCNGATTTCATAATGATGGCCGCGACAACGCTCAGGATCACTGACCCTNATGATGCCCTCGCCCATCAAACTCCGAGGAAGATCTGTACCGGTACCCCAGAACAGGTCTTAGAGGACCTCCAGAGATTTGCGCAAGCAGGCTATTCCTTGGTGGTCGCGAAGATGGATTGTCCATCGGGTGAAGTTGAAGAGATCCACGAACAAATCGGCCGCGTCGGCCAGGACATCNTCCCCGAATGCAGNTCCATTGANGCCTCTGGTGGNTGGAACACCANGTTTTGATCNGAANCCTNNTTTGAGGCGCTAGNCTTCCCTCGATANACCCTCAACACCGAGGGTTTGAGGGGAANANAAAATGTTAAAGCGATGGATNAAGGTGCTCTCGCTACTNNCNGTGCTGTCGTTATTNGCNGCGGCATGTGGTAGCAGTGACTCCGACAGTACCGATAGCGGGTCAAGCACTGCTTCGGCGTCGGCGGCGAGCGATGATGAGCCGGCAGCTGACGAGGACGCTACCGAAGAAGAGGCNGCNGAAGAAGACGNAGCCGANGAAGAGGCAACTGAAGAGACGACGCCTCCCCCACCACAACCCAAGCACGGTGGGACGATGGTCATCGCCACTACTCAGGTGGGGGCGAACGTCAACCACGGTGTCAATTCCGGCATCGGGATTGCACAGCCCAGTTCGAAAATCTTCGCNTCGCTAACGCATCTGGATAGCAACTGGGAACCCCAGCCATACCTGGCTGAATCGTGGGAGGTTTCCGACGACAGCTTGACCATCACCTTCCACCTGGTAAAGGACGCAACCTTCCATGATGGTTACTCGATCACATCAGCCGATGTGAAGTTCTCGATCGAAGTGATCCAGGCAAATCATCCATTCACCGGGATGTGGGGTCCGCTCGAGTCAATCGAGACACCTGATAAGCACACAGTGGTGCTGCATCTTGCCAACCCACACCCTGCGCTGTGGATCGCTACGTCGGATGTGATGATGCCGATCATGCCGAAACACATCATGGATGACGGCACCCCCATCAATGAGATGAAGGGTCATCCGAACAACGGGGCGGGCGCGATTGGCTCAGGTCCATTCCGCCTAACCGAGTACGAAAACACACAAAAGATCGTGTTGGAGCGTTATGAACACTTCTTTATCCCGGATCGTCCCTACCTCGACAAGCTCATCTATGTGATCGTCCCCGATGAAGACGCGACGATGCTGGGCCTGGAAAGTGGAGAATACGATTCAGGTGGCTACGCGAGCGTTATCAACGCTGAAAAGGTCAGCAAAAACCCCGATCTGGTTGCTATTCCCGACCTTCTGGGAGGCGTCGGCTCGTTGAACCACTTGCAGTTCAATATGGCCAACAGCATTATGAGTGACCTTCGGGTGCGACAGGCCATCGCCTACGCCATTGACCGCGATTACGTGATCAACACCTTGCACCAGGGCCAAACCATGGAACTGCTGGGTGGTATCCATCCGTCGAGCCCGTTCTATAACGAAAACGTGGAACGTTACGACGTTGACCTGGACAAGGCGCGTTCGTTGCTGGCCGAGGCCGGCTACGCCGACGGTCTGGATTTGAGAATCAACTACATTCCGGGTCCGAACGAGCAGCAGCGCAACGTTGCTGAGTACATCTCTTTGGCCCTTGCTGAAGTCGGCGTCAATGTGGAGGTTGTCCAAGCCGCCGATCTGCCGTCGTGGGCTGGGATTTTCTTCGGGGGACCTGATGCCTGGCATATGACCATGAACGCTTACTTCAACTGGGGTGATCCGGTCATTGGCGTCCAGCGGGCTTATGTGTGCGCCAACATCAGACCTGGAGTGTTCGTCAACAACTCGGCCTATTGCAATGAGAAGGTCGACGAGTTGCTGTACGCAGCAGCGGCAGAGCCAGATGTCGCAAAACGGAAAGCACTCTACGATGAGTTCCAGGTGATCACAGCGATCGAGTTGCCGTTCTACGGCATCAACGCATTGCCGATCTTCGGAGCCAACCAGCTATACGTCAGGGACATGCCAGACGGGGCGTGGGGGCCACTTTCCGGCTTCGAAAACGTTTGGCTTGACAAGTAGAAACCGATCCAATAATCGGTAAACAAACCAAAGAAAGACGAGTGTGACAGCCCTCGCCCGGAGCATCGGGATCAGATTAGGACAAGCGATTGGACTGCTACTGGCAGTGGTGATTGTGGTCTTTCTCCTGATTCAGCTCGCTCCGGGCGACGCTGCGCTGTACCTCGCCGGGGAACAAGGGGTCGGTGACGCCGAATTCTTGGCCGAAATAAGGGCTGACTATGGTCTGGATCGGCCGATGCTCGTCCAACTTGGAACCTATATCGGGAACGTGGCCCAGTTCGATCTAGGCCAGTCCACGTACTTCAGCGAGCCAGTCCTCGGACTCATCTTGGACCGGCTCGTCGCGACAGTGTTGCTGGCTGGCGCTGCGCTTCTTTTTTCTGTGACAATCGGCGTGGCTTTAGGAGTGTTTACCGCTCGACGGCCGGAAAGTCCTGCTTCTCATGGTGTAACGGTGTTGAGTCTCGTCGGTTTCGCGACACCAGTGTTTTGGTTGGCGCTCATGTTCATTGTCGTGTTCGCTGCAAAGTGGGGCATTCTGCCAGTCGGGGGCATAGAGGATGTTCGTTACGAAGGTGGCTGGTTCGGTGAAACCATTGACACGCTCCAGCATCTCGTCCTACCGGCAATCAGCCTCGGCATCATCTATCTAGCTATCTACTCCCGGCTGGCTCGGGCGTCCATGCTTGAGGTACTGGAATCCGACTACATCCGGACCGCCCGGGCAAAGGGAGCTCATGAGCGTGTCGTGGTGTACAAGCACGCCCTGCGCAACGGGATCATCCCGGTAGTTACTGCCGCCGGCTTACAAATAGGAAACCTTCTTTCGGGCGCGTTGCTTGTCGAATTTGTGTTCGCCTGGCCGGGGATCGGTCGACTCATGATCACCTCGATTTTCCGGCGTGACAGCCCCATGGTTGTCGGCATCGTGATTTTCTCGGCGGCCATGGTAATTATTGCCAACCTGCTTACAGACCTTGTCTACCGGCTCATTGACCCTCGAATACGTGTCGGAGGGTCCCGATGACCGACCTCGGAATCGCCATCGACTCATCTACGGAAACTGGGGGTCGTGGCGCGTTTCGTATGTTTCTCAGGAACAAGGCAGCGGTCGCAGGATTAGTTGTATTCACCTTCATCGTACTCGTCACTATTTTCGGGCCCGCCATCTACGGCCAAGAGGCCCACAAAATGGCAGCTGGACCATTCCTGGGTCCAGGTGATGACGCGGGCCCATTATTGGGAACTGACTATCTCGGGCGGGACATCCTCGCGGGCGTCATTACTGGCGGTCGGACGACACTCTTCGTCGCCGCGGTCGCTGGGACAATGGCCATGGGTCTGGGTTTAGTCGTGGGGAGCCTGGCGGGTTACTTCGGCGGTTGGATCGACGCTTTACTGATGCGCTTCACTGAAATCTTTCAAGCGATGCCATCCCTGCTCTTCTCTTTGGTTCTCATCTATTTGATGGGGCCAGGNACATGGAAGGAAACNCTCGCTATCGGCCTCACNTTGTGGGCGTTACCGGCTCGCCTTACGCGCGCTGAGTTCTTACGGTTGCGCGAAATGGAGTTCGTGAAGGCTTCCCGCGCTATCGGATCCAGCGACNGGCGNATTATGACCCGCACGATCCTCCCCAACGCCATGCCTCCCCTTTTGGTAGCTGCAACTCTTCTCGTTGTTATCGCGGTTCTCTTCCATGCTGGTCTGGCCTTCCTGGGCATGGTGGACATCAACACGGTGAGTTGGGGTTCGATAATGGGCAAGAACAGGAACTACACCCTTACTGCCTGGTGGACGGTCGCCTTCCCAGGTATCGCCATCGTCATCACCGGGCTCAGTATCGCCTTGATCGGTGATGGCCTCCAAGACGCCTTCAACCCAAAACTCAGGGGGCGCTAATGGCTCTCCTCGCGCTAAAAGACCTAACCGTCACCTTCGATGACCTCACCGCGGTGGACTCAGTGAGCTTCACCATTGAGCCCGGCGAGACTGTAGGAGTCGTGGGCGAATCAGGATCAGGAAAGTCAGTAACAGCACTGTCGATCATGCGCCTAATTGAGATGGGTACTCGGGCCAAGATCAGCCGTGGTGAAGTCGACTTCACGATGCCGGATGGATCAACCCTCGATCTGTTGACCCAGGATGAAGCCACCATGCGCAGTATCCGCGGCAACCAGATAGCGATGGTCTTCCAAGAGCCACTCACGAGCTTGAACCCGGTGTACCCAGTAGGGGAGCAGATCGCCGAAGCGTTGCGCATACACGAAGGGTTGAGCCGTACGGAAGCCATGTCTCGTGCCCGCGAGATGTTCGACCTGGTACGAATCCCTGAAGCCGATAAGCGCATTGGTCAATACCCGCACGAGATGTCAGGCGGCATGCGACAGCGGGTGATGATCGCCATCGCTCTATGTTGCGGCCCACGGCTGCTGATCGCTGACGAGCCCACCACTGCCCTCGACGTGACTATCCAAGCTCAAATCCTCGGCCTCATAAAACAGCTTCAAGTTGAAACCGGTACCGCTGTAATGCTCATCACCCACGACATGGGCGTGATCGCTGAGGTCGCCGATCGCGTAGTCGTGATGAACCAGTCCAAGGTCGTCGAACAAGGACCCGTCGACCAGATCTTCCATTCTGCAAAAGAGCCGTACACACAGGGCCTTCTGAGTGCCGTACCGAGATTGGGCAGTATGGCGGGCAGGGATGACCCCGAAGCATTCCAGCTAGCAGGGACCCTTCAGTGACCTCCACCCAACCGTTGGTTCGAGTAGAAAATGTGTCCAAAAGATTCCCCGCCGACCGACACGCGCAAGTGCACGCCGTTACTAAGGTCTCGCTCGACATAGACCACGGCGAGACGTTGGCCGTAGTTGGGGAAAGTGGATGCGGTAAATCAACGCTTGCGAATCTCATAATCCGGCTCCATGATCCCGACGAAGGAAGCGTCATTCTCAACGGCCTCGACATCACCCATCTCGGACCACGCGAACTTCGGCCACATCGCAAAACCATGCAGATCGTCTTTCAGGACCCATTCGCTAGCCTCGACCCGCGAGTCCGAGTTGGGACCGCAGTCGCTGAACCACTCAGAGTCCATAGCATCGCCACCGGGGAAGAAGCCGAAGAGCGCGCTGGCACGCTTTTTGAACTTGTTGGTCTCGATCGTTCAATGCTTCGAAATTTCCCTCACCAATTCTCGGGTGGGCAGCGTCAGCGAGTCTGTATAGCCCGAGCCCTCGCCCTGAATCCTGAACTAGTTATCGCCGATGAGGCCGTCTCCGCACTGGACGTTTCAGTCCAGGCTCAAGTTATGAACCTGATGTTGAACCTTCAGCAGGAACTGGGATTGTCGTACCTTTTCATTAGCCACGATCTAGCAGTAGTGGAGCGAATCGCCCATCGTGTAGCCGTGATGTACCTCGGGCAGGTCGTCGAGATCGGCCCTCGGCGGGCAATATTTGAAAATCCGACGCATTCTTACACCCGTCGGCTACTCGACGCAGTGCCCATTGCCGACCCCCATCAACGAAGGTCTCGTCCGCTTCTCACCGATGAAATCCCTAGCCCAGTATGGCCGCGTGGACAGGGACCTGAGCTGGTTCAACTAGTCGAAGCGGGCCCGGGGCACTTGGTCGCACGCGAAGACTGACCCAATTTCACTTTTGCCGCGTTCTTGGTCCTGTTCCGACGTCACATCTTGGTCCGCCAACTAACAAATTGCTGCCGCGCCCACGTGAACTTCAGGTCAGCGACTGGCACAACCACTTGTACAGATGCGGCGCGCATTGTTGTCGGTCTACGTTAGACAGGGTGAGCGACCTCATCACTCTCCAACGCCACGCTGACGTGAGCGTGATTACCCTATCTAACGGCGAAAACCGCTGGACCACCAGCCTGGTGCGCGATCTCGGTGACGCATTGGACGACGTCGAGTCCAACGATGGGCCTCACGCCCTAGTAACCGCTTCTTCAGATCCAAAGTTTTTTTCTAATGGCCTCGACGTGGAATGGTTCACGGGCAACGAGACTCACCACGGTGGTGACGTTGAGCCGTTCGCCGAAGAATTCATGGCTTTGGCAGCGCGACTGATTACCTTTCCAATGCCTACAGTCGGCGCAATCAATGGCCACGCGTTCGGCGCCGGTTTCATGTGGGCACTCAGTCATGACCAGCGCGTTATGAGGGTTGACCGAGGGTTGATGTGTGCGAACGAAATCGAGATCGGCATTGCCATGCCTGCTCCCGAGCTCGCGATCTTTCTTCACAAGATGCCCCAAAACGCGTTTTACCAAACTGTTCAATTTGCCAAAAGGTGGACCGCTAAAGACGCATTCGACGTGGGAATCGTGCAAGAACTTGCCGATGAGTCGACGGTGACTGAGAAGGCAATCCAACGGGCTCAGAGTTTGGCCCATCTGGCCGAACGGCGCGAGATCTTTGGTTGGATGAAAGAGCAGATTTGGGGGGAGCACGCAGCCATCAACGGACCGCACGGGCCTGCCCACATGCTTCGTAATATGCGTGAATACCCGAGTGGCCCAGGACTTGGTCTTGACGGTTGACAAGCTGGGGTGAGCCCTATTTGAGGGGACCGACTACTCGAGCCCGAACGCGGCGAGCGTCGCCGGGTAGATAAGCAAGTGGCAAGTCTTCGACCTCGATGATCTCAACCAATTCTGGGTCTGCTCCTGAAATCACTGCATCCTCAGTTGCTATGTGAATAGCTTCCGCGACCGCGGCATCATGCCCCATGTCTCGAAAAACTCGATCGACCGTGCCGCTTACCTCTGCAAGAGCGGCTCCGATTGCATTCGCCGTGTCCGCGTAGTCAGGACGTATGACTTCGCTTATCCCCGACATAGTTTCTGGTACTGCGAACGCTCCGCCACCGACTGCGATGAGAGGAACTTTTTGGGCGGAAAGTTTCATTCGGTCAGCACCCTCACCAATCATGGTCGCTGCACACTCGAGCACTTCTCCGGGATTTGACAGATCGGGAGGCGACGTTCCCTCAATGTGTAAAAGCCCCGTTGCTATAGCTGCGTCGGTGAGAGTTGGGACAGAGCCGCCAAACGAAAGCGCCTCGTTGGGCAGTCGCTGTCCGACGCTATCGGGACCTAGTCTCAGCGGGTTTGAGTGAATTCGGCTTCCGCCGCCAAGTCCGATTGATAGGACGTCAGGGAGTTGGAAAAGGGTGCGCACTCCCCCGACTTCGACTGCAGCGTTGGCCTGTCGGGGGTACCCCGATACCAGGGCCCCAAAATCTGCTGTCGTTCCCCCGACATCGACAACAAGTCCGTCGCTTACACCTCCCAGGGCTGCGGCACCTCTCATCGAGTTAGTCGGGCCAGATGCGAAGGTAAGAACCGGGTATTTAACTGCTTCTTCTACTTGGAGAAGTGTTCCGTTGTTTTGTGTCAGGAATAAGCGGGTGTGGGACCCGAAACCAAGTTGGTCGATCGCGGATGCGAAAGCTGAGATCACTGACTGGGCAAGTTTTAATAAACATGCGTTCAAACCCGCTGCGTTTTCTCTTTCTAACAGTCCGAGTTGTCCCAGTCGATGAGAAACGGTTACCTGAGCTTCTGGGTGGTGTTCGATAATGATTTCCGCTGCTCGATCTTCTTGACGGGTGTCAACCGGCGAGAAGCCGCCAGCAACCACTATTGCGTTGTCACCATGGTCGGCGAAACGGTTGGCTGCTTCGATGACGGCTTGCTCATCTAGTTGTTCGAAGGGACGTCCGTCGTATTCGATGCCGCCTCGCACCATCAATGTCTCACCTCGAACTACTTCTGCCAGATCGGAAGGCCAACCGACGAGCGGTGGTAGTGAACGGCCAGCTGGTAAGCCGATACGCAGAAAGCCCACCTGGTTGAGGCCGCTCCGTTGCACAACCGCGTTGGTGAACTGAGTTGTACCAATGACTACGGCCCCGATGTCGTGGTGGGGGATCCCGTCGAGAACTGTGCGGATGCCGCCGAGCACATCGTCCGTCGTGGGGGTTTTGATGGTTTCTACTACTCGCTCGCCTTCGAGCAACACGCCGTCGGTGTTGGTTCCGCCAACATCAATCCCTATACGTCTCATGGGCATGGGTCTACAGGTTCAAGGTCATACCCCATCGCGCGAGGGCTCACGTATTCAAGCCCTGCCGGACTCGAAAACAGCGGAGGTGCGCTAATCCCAATGAGGGCAACTCGCTGCCCGTAACGCGCCGTCTCGGTCCCAATCGCTTCACCTGACGTCGCGTCAAGCAAACAAATCAGGTGAGGAACGGTAGCGATGGCCTCATCTGCCAAGCGCGCTACGAGCCATTCATTCTGAAAGTCGAGTTCGACGTTGTGTCCGGCGTAATCATCCAATCCACTGAGTTTCGCTGTGCCGCGGAGAAAGCCACCGGTTGTGCGTCGATCGACATCCACGATCTTTCCGGTAAAGAGCACCCGCCCTTCTGTCGCGTCGCAGATAGCTGCCACCGGATCTTCGTGGGCAGCACGCGCCTCTCGGACTCTGGCCCCAAGTTTGATCGCGAAGCTCATCGAATTTGACACGCCCCAGCGTTTCACCTCCGCCCCACTTCTCGGTGCCTTACACGTCGCGGCCATTGAACCCAGTTCGATAGTGAGTGCTCGGCTGGCTCGTTCCATCCATTTCCACGTTGGGACATTCGTAATGATTGCCTCTACTCCACGCGGGTCGACAAGCGCCAAGGGCCACGGTTGAAGACCTCCGATGGCGAAGCTTGTCATTTGTGCTTCTGGGTAGGCTCGCCCCATCGCATCTGCGTCAACAATTGGTAGGCCGAGGTGTGCCGCCGCCATCAACGGCTGGAAGGCGTTCGAACCGCCGATTTCGGTTGCCATCACCGCATCGAACGGTGCACCTAGATACTCGCCCATCAGCTCTACCACCCGTGCGACGTCTCGCGCATCTTGGAGGCGTTCTTGCATCACCAGGGGTGCACCCATTGTGGACACCACCGCTACCTGGGCCTCGTCATCGAGTTCTTCGGGATCGACTAGTTCGAACTGTCTCCCTGTCGCGGCGATTTGTTGCATGTTGAGGTGGTTGAGATAGGGGCTTCCTCCGCCGCCGGTGCCGATGATCCAGGCCCCGACAGCAAGGTCGTCAACATCCATCGCGTCTAAGTTGCGACTCATCCGAGTAGCTCTGAGGCGACGTGGGCTGTGCATCTGACCGCTGAAAGCACAGGTACTCCGGTTGTTTTGCGAACTTGACTTAGCAGGGCCGTCTCATACCCAAAGCAGTCCAAGACAACAAGGTCTACCCCGGCGCGGGCCAACGCCGCGGCTGCCTGGGAGGCGTCTTCACCGGGTTTTACCGCTGCAACAACGACTTCTCGGTCTGGTCGACGCCATTGTTGAGAGAGAGGTTCAATCTGGTGCACCAACGGTACTAAGACCCCCAGAGTGCAATTCGCGGGCGCGACAGCGTCGACCACTCCTTCAAGAATTGTTGAAGGAAAAAGCACGTTGTGGGATTTGGCGAGACCTGAAAATTTGCCAGTGCAGGCGACTAACACAGGGCGGCTGCCCGTGGTGGCCAATATCTTTTCGAGGCGCGCTGTGACGGCCTTTTTGGAGATGATGACGTCGGCACCGTTGGCGAGATGTGTGTGAAAGGTGTCCGCGGCGCTCTCAGGACTGAACTGGTTGATGTCTTCGGTTGATAGACCGTCGAGTGCACCATGCATTTCGATTGGTCGCGCGCCTAGAACTTGGCGGAGCTCCTTTTCGATGTCGTTTCTTGGGGTCTGGCCAATTGTTAGAACGAACAGAGGCTCCACTGAAGAAACTTTAATGATTTGTCTTGAGAGAAGTTGTCTAACCAAAAATCTCAGCGAAGGGAAGGCGGTAGTCCTGTCGGTGAATCAGGTAAACGGATTGGCAGCGCGCCAGTTGGTGGCTGCGTCTTCGAGGGTTGTGAACCCCACGCCACGCCCGTCAACCTCTTCGAGAAGTTGTTCAAGCATCAGCATTCGGTTACCGCGACCGATGACTTGAGGGTGCATGGTGTAAGTCAGTACACCGCCCGGCTCATGAGTCAGAGCCCAGTCAAGGTCGCCAAGCCATGTCTCTAGCACCGCAGACGGTGGCGTGAGGTTGCCGCCCTGTGGTGGGATGTACTCGAACCAGGGGAAGTCGTCGAGGTGCCATGCCCACGGAAACTCGACCAGGTCGACTTCCTCGCCCCACTCAACACCCTCGCCCTTTACCCATCGGTCATTCAACCTGCACCAGTACGGCCGCACATCATGGCCCATGAGTGAAGAGTCATAGGAAAACCCGGCCTCAACGAGAAACTCGAAAGTATTACTTGTCACGTATCCGCCTGGGGAACGCCATCCCGACGGTCGTCTACCAGTCAAATTCTCCAGGATTGCCAGTCCTTCTTCAAGCACTCGGCGTTCGTCGTCACGTTCCAGCCGTGCGGGATTCTCGTGGTGATTACCGTGATGGCCGATTTCGTGGCCTCCGTCAACAATTTCCTTTAAAAGATCCGGGTAGGTCGACGCGGTCAAGCCCGGGACAAAGAAGGTCGCATGGATCGATCGCGACGCGAGAAGTTTCAGAATCCTGCGGGCGCCCACGACGCCGAACTCACCGCGGCTGAACGCCGTGCGGTCCTGTCGGCTCATCCAAAGGGACACTGTGTCAACGTCGAACGTCAGACTGACGTGAAACCGATCGGCCATCGCTCCATCATTGCACTTGTTGCCTCAGCCTCGCCTGACGAGGGTGCGCCCTAGGCCTCCTACACGTATCAACTGCAGCAGGTCCTTCCGACTTGACGGGGTCTAAGCCAGTTCGTCACTGAAATGCGGCATCACACCATCAGCGAACAGTTCCAGAGCGTGAACGGTTTCATCGTGCGAAAGACCGCCCCAGTCGAAGTACAGCATCAGGTGTCTCACTCCGGCTGACTTGTAGACCTCCACGCGTTCTCGACAACGATCTGGGTCACCAAAAATCGATAATTCGTCTAATTGATCGATAGTGGCTGTCGCCAAAAACTTTCCGATCTTAGCCATGGCGTCATATCCCTTAGTACCGGGAGGAGTCCACACCTTTGTCGCGCTGTCGAGTTTAAGTTTCATCCCCCTCTCGGCGTTAGCTAAAGCCTGCGCTGTCGTATCTGCGACGTGACACCAAACAACATGGGGAAGATCCTTCGGTGGTTCGCCATGACCGGCATCCCTAAAAACCTGGTCATACTCCTCAAGCTGGGAACGGATATCTTCGGGAGACCGGGCGGAAGCGAATGGTGCCCCACTGAACGCGTACCCGCGACTGGCCGCTTCTTGTGCCGAACCCGGAGATGCCGCGGCAATCCAAATGGGCGGATGAGGCTGTTGAATTGGTCGGGGTAGGAGATCAATGTCCCTGCATTGGTAGAAGTCTCCGTTGTAGCTGAACTGCTCTTCGGTCCACACGCCGCGGATAACCTCTAGGGCCTCCCAAAAACGATCCTTCGTAGTGTTGATGTCAACATTGAACCCAGCAAACTCGTGCGGCTGATACCCACGCCCTACTCCAACGTCAACGCGTCCCTGACTCAACAAATCAAGGCTCGCGAGGTCTTCAGCTAAACGAATCGGATCATTTACCGGCAGAATGCTCACTCCGGTCCCCAAACGGATCCGTTCGGTGCGCTGGGCAATTGCTGCCAGCATCATCTGTGGTGAAGGAAAGACCCGCTGGCTTGCATCGAAGTGATGTTCGCCTACCCAAAACCCCCAATATCCGAGGGCCTCGGCCACGATGGCTTCGTCGATCACTTCACCGTAGAACTGCCGGTGAGATCGAAGGGCGGGGTAGTTATCCCCCAGGGTAAGAACTGAGAATCGCACAATCACTCCTACTTCGAGAGCGCTACCAGCATCGCATGCCATATTTACATTTGTTTGATTGAAGTAGGCCTCCCCCTAACGACCTCACCAAACGAGACGACAGATGCCCTAGGTATGACTCTGGGCCGCGTGGAGGTGCGTGACGCGGCAATATGAAGTCATGACAGATCATCTTGACGCCCATCTGACCGCTGCTCCAATGGCGTCTGGCCCCACCGGGCCACTTCAAGGGCTGCGTATTCTCGACGTCACGCACGCGCTTGCCGGACCTTTTGCGGCCATGCTCCTAGCTGACATGGGGGCCGATGTGATCAAGGTCGAACCACCGCAAGGAGAAATGACGCGCCATCAGGGACCTTGGACTCGTGATGATGAGGAGCGGTTTTATTCTGGAAACTATTCGATGCGAAATCGCAATAAGCGATCGATTTGCCTCGACTTGACCACCGATGGCGACCGAGAGGTTTTTCTTTCTCTTGTCGAAACAGCCGACGGTCTGATCGAGAACATGCGGGCCGGGGTAATGGACCACCTTGGAGTGGGTTGGGAGGTTTGTCACGAACGCAACCCAAAGTTGGTGTATGCAGCAATCCGCGGGTTTGGTGATCCGCGTATCGCTCCCAGCCCTTATGCCGGCTGGCCTGCTTACGATCTCATCGCGCAGGCAATGGGGGGTGTTATTGCCGCTACCGGCGAAGATGAAGATCACATTATGAAAGTTGGGCCTCCAATTGGAGACACAGTGCCTGGGACCATGGCATCACTCGGCATGCTGGCGGCTTTGTGGCGAGCTCGGGACACCGGTAAGGGCCAATTCATTGATGTCGCCATGGTTGATGTGATGATGACGATGTCCGAAGCGAGCCAGATGGTCTGGTCGTACATGGGTCGTCCGATGCGTCCAATGGGTAACGGCGTCGACGGAATGAGTCCGTACGACGTGTACCCGACCAAAGACGGGCATTGCGTTATCGCCACTCCAACACAACCACACTTCAAACTCTTGTGCGAACTCATTGACCGCGAGGATCTCCTCACCGATGAGCGAACACGTAGCAACCGCCGCAGGGTGCGCAACAAAGAATATGTCGATGAGGTCATCGGTGGTTGGGCGGCAAGCTGTACGACTACCGAAGTAGTAGAAACGCTTGGCAATCAAGTACCAGTCGGGCCTGTTTACGATCCGTCGGACTGGGTTGGTGACCCTCATGTGTTGGCCCGCGAGATGCTCGTGCGAGTGGACCACGAGCACCATCGCCCTACCGTTGTGTTGAACAGCCCTATCAAATTCAGCGATGACCCTGCGGGGATCTACCGGGGGGTGCCCCGGCTTGACCAGCACGGTGAGGAGATTCGAGCTGAACTAGAAGAAGATACGAGCGNCTAATACCGGTACCTNTTNGCGNCNGNTAGGAGAGCGACATGACACTTTCNACCAGNGNTCGAGCCCTTGTCATTGTTGACGTTCAACCAACATTCTGTGAAGGCGGCTCCCTAGCTGTTGAAGGNGGCAACCANGTGGCCGCGGACNTCGCCGCCTTAATAAACNGTGANCACGGGTATGCCCTNGTAGCCACAACTCAGGACTGGCATATAGAACCCGGGGATCATTTCTCCGAGGAGCCGGACTTCATAGATTCCTGGCCTCCGCATGGGATTGCTCACACACCTGATGCTGNGTTACATCCTGCGTTGGCAGATGNGGCNCATNACATTGACTGCGGNGTTCGAAAGGGTCANTACGGGGCCGCGTATTCAGGTTTCGAGGGCACCACTGAAGNGGGAACATCGCTGGCAGNACTNCTCCNNNATGNTGCNNTTACANACGTNGATGTCGTGGGCTTGGCGTTAGATCACTGTGTTCGCGCTACCGCACTTGANGCAGCAAAGGAAGGTTTTGCAACCAGGGTNCTNGTCNNNNTCACCGCNGCNGTNGCAACTNACACNGCNGTCATCNGCGCTCNNNGAACTTNGAGAAGCCGGCGTAGCTNTAGAGAGNTGAGCTAAGTGATCGAGGNTCCCCGACGGTACCTCGATTCACGGTTCAGGATCGTGGTTGNAAGCGTCGAGCGACCAAACGATGTCGGTTGAGATTTTCCTCTAGGTTCGGATCCGCAAGGACTCCGTTANTTACGANTTCGCGGCCATGTACAAACACGTGCGTGGCCGCNAAAGGACCGCACCGTAGCCATCCCTCAATCGGGTCGTCGAGAACACCCGCGAACTCAGGGCCTTCCAGTCGCCATATCGCGACATCACCAACAGANCCGACCGATAGTTCTCCCAACTCTCCAAGGCGGCCGAGGCAGGCTGCCCCGCCCCGCGTCGCAATTTCTAAAGTTGTCCGCGCATCCATCTGATCAGCGCCTGAAACCAGCTTGCCTTGGAGCATCGCCAGACGTGCCTCTTGCCACAACGACGCCGAGTCTGCCGAAGAAGAGCCATCACATCCCAAACCCACCGGACAACCCGCATCTCGCATTGCCACAACAGGCGCGATCCCTGAAGAAAGAATCATGTTCGAACTAGGGCAATGGGCGACCCCCACACCGGCCGCGCCAAGCCGCGAGATCTCCGCTTCGTTGGGTCGCACCACGTGCGCGCCCCAACTCCGATCAGTGAGCCAACCGACGTCTTCGTAAAGTTCAATTGGTCGACGTCCAAATCGAGCCAAGGAAAACTCATCATCTTCGGCGTTCTCAGCTAGGTGGGTGTGCAGCCTGACATCTAACCGTTCCGCGAGCTCGGCGGTGCGAAGCATCAGATCCGGGGTAACCGTAAATGGTGAACAAGGNGCAAGAGCCACTCGGACCATCGCCCCAAATGACGGGTCATGCCAACGAGATACGTGCCTTTCACTTTCCGCAAGAATGTCGTCTTCGTCTCGGACCGCGTCATCNGGAGGTAATCCGCCATCTTTGACAGACAAACTCATCGAACCGTAGGTGGGGTGGAACCGCATCGAGAGTTCAACTGCCGCCTGAATCTCAGCAGAAAGTAGATCACCGGCGCGCGCTGGATGGAGGTAGTGATGGTCGCTTGTCGTCGTACACCCCGACAGTGCCAGTTCAGCGAGCCCTACCCACGCTGAGAGAAACATGGATTCTTCATCAATCGAACCTGTCCACAGTGGATATAGCGACTGCAACCAACCGAATAGNGGCGCCGATGTCATCGGTCGATAAGCGCGAGTCAGATTCTGAAATAAGTGGTGGTGTGTGTTGACCAGGCCGGGCGTCACGAGGCAACCAGATGCGTCGACTCGCTGTAGCGAACTTGGAGTTGGATCGTTCGTCGAACCAACAGCGACAACAAACCCGTCATCAATTGCGACCCAACCGCCCGCTAACTCACGTCTTTGGTCATCCATCGTGGCGACCAGCCAAGCATCCTCGATGAGGAGGTCAACGGGCTCAGCCATCAGCGACAGTTTGGCATCATTGCTGGCCCTCTGTCTTGACTTAGCGCGGACTCAGCGGTCTATCTTGGAGAATGCCTAGGTCTCTAGCAGTCTTCGAAGATTTTGATCCCGTCGGTACTCAGTCTTATGCCAACGCGGTTACTCGCTTCCGTGAAAAGAACATAGTTTTACCAAGATTTAGCGAGCTGAGAGATCCAACCACCTTGGACCCCGAACTTCTCGACGCTCTAAATCATGTCGAAATCAACGACGCCGATGCACTCAACCTGTTTCGGGTCCACTGGTTCAATCAACCCGGACAACACTCCCCTGCCGCAGTACCTGATTACATAGAGCTTCCGTCAGAACTCACCGGCACCGATGCCCGCATAGTCGTCGCGTTGGGGAATCGATTCCCCATGATCGGCGCACACAAGGTACTCGCCGCCTACTCCTGCCTCGTTGCCCGTCTCGTCACTGGGCGGTTCGACCCAACCTGCCAGCGCGCAGTTTGGCCCTCTACGGGGAACTATGCCCGCGGGGGTATAGCCATCTCCAAGATCATGGGTTGTCGGGGGGTAGCAGTTCTGCCCGAAGGGATGAGCCGCGAACGATTCGAATGGTTGGATCGTTGGATCGAACACCCCAACGACATAATCCGGACACCCGGCACGGAGGCAAACGTCAAAGAAATCTACGACGAATGCGCCCGTTTAGAGTCCGACGATTCAAACATAATTCTCAACCAATTCAGCGAATTCTCCAACCATCTTGGACATTACACAGTCACCGGCGCGGCCCTCGAGGCAGTGTTTCACCACAGCACCGCAGGCCGCCCCGCAAGACTCGCTGCGTTCGTTTCGGCTTCAGGATCCGCGGGNACTCTCGGCGCTGGTGACTACCTCAAAGACACGTTTGGTGCTCGAATCGTGGCCGTTGAAGCCCTGGAGGTACCCACGATGCTGTACAACGGGTTCGGTGATCACAACATCCAGGGCATCGGCGACAAACACGTGCCTCTTATCCACAATGTGACCAATACCGATCTGATAGTCGGAATTTCTGACAAGGCGACCGACCAACTGGACGTGGCGTTCAACACGCCAGCGGGCCTCCGTGCACTAGATCGTCTGGGGGTGAACGCCGGACTTGCTGAATTATTGACCAACCTCGGGTATTCCTCGATCTGCAACGTACTAGCAGCAATCAAAGCCGCTAAGCACTGGCAATTGACCCGCGACGACATGATCGTGACCGTAGCCACAGACGGTTCGGAGCTATACAACTCGGAGCGTGAAAAAGTCATGCGTCGCGACTTCCCTGACGGATTCGACGACTCAGAGGCCGAAGACGCCTTGACGACCTACATCGCTGACACCAGCACAGAACACGTACTTGATATGGATGACGCGAACCGAAATCGGGTCTTCAACCTCGGCTATTTCACTTGGGTCGAACAGCAGGGAATCGCGATCGAAGATTTCGAACGTCGGCGCAGTCAAACCTGGTGGGACGGTCTCAGACCCCTCATTGACAGCTGGGATGCTCGAATAGCCGATTTCAATTCCGCCACCGGAGCAAAGCATTACTGAAGCAATGGCTGAGCCGAACCCTTTTATCCGATACCGCGAACGGCTTGATTCATACAGTCGCGCTCTCTCACTTGGATGGAGCGACCAACAGTTCATTGATTTGGTGTCCGGCTTGAACGACCAAATCGAGACCGTGGACGGCCGAGGGTTTTCTGTCACACCAATTCTCGATGGCGCTCACCTCGCGACAGCNCTTGATCTTGACGTCAATCTGAAAGTGAAGGTCGAAATTGACTCGGTCGGCGGTTCTCACAAAGCCCGACACCTCTTCGGGGTCGCNCTTCATTTAGCTACNGAACCGGCCGGTCTCCATTCTTCGAGCCGGCCATTGGCAATTGCCAGTTGTGGCAATGCGGCCATCGCCGCGGCGATAGTGGCCAAAGCAACCAACCAACCGATACAGGTCTTTGTGCCTACCTGGGCTGAAGAGCCGGTACTTGAACAACTCAAAGATCTCGGAGCGTCACTCGAGATATGCAAACCCAGGGCCAACGAGAGCGGTGACCCGTGCTACGCCCGGTTTGTCGAAGCTGTATCCAACGGATCACGTCCATTTGGGGTTCAAGGCACCGACACCCCCGCTACCTTCGACGGGGCTCGAACTCTCGGGTGGGAGTTACAAGATCAAGTAGAAAACCTTGACTCTCTATTTATCCAGGTCGGGGGTGGCGCTCTTAGCACNGCCACAGCGCGAGCNCTCTCAGATGTGGCCNTGTATCCAGTCCAAGTTGAAGGNTGCGCGCCATTTAAGCGAGCGTGGGATCTTCTNGCGCCCGANTTCGACATCGAAGCAGCTGCNNTAGCACCCCAGAGGTTCATGTGGCCTTGGGATCAACCGAGCAGCGCCGCTTCAGGTCTTCTTGATGCCATCACTTACGATTGGCTGCCGCTGCTCGAAGCCACTCTCGCGGGTGGCGGGGAACCTGTGGTTGTCACCGAATCCACACTTGTTGAAACTCACCGTGTTGCAACTAGCGTTACCGGACTAGATGTTTCCCCGACCGGGGCAGCGGGTCTAGCTGGCCTGGTATCTGCTTCTCACCACGCTGGAGCCGTTGTTGCGGTTGTGTTCACGGGCATCGACCGCCAAAACAAGGTGCTGCTATGACCGACCTCGAAGAGTTCCAGGTTCCCGGACACGCCGGTGCTCTTCACGTTCGGCTGTGGACACCCAACTCAACTCCAAGAGCTCTAATTTTTATTCTTCACGGCTACGCGGAGCATGGGGGGAGATACTCACACGTCGCTGAAGCGTTGGTAGCTCAAGGTCTTGCGGTCCTTGCCCCAGACCATGTCGGCCATGGATTGTCTGAAGGGGAACGTGCACTCATTACAGATTTCGGCTTAGTTGTAGATGATTTGGGCGCCACAGCATCGGCGACATCTGAGAAATTGAACGTCGCAGTACCGCTGCTTCTTGTGGGCCACTCGATGGGTGGCCTCCTGGCCGCTCGCTTTGTGCAGCGTTGGCCGAATCGCGCGGCCGGAGCAGCGTTTCTGGGCGCAGTGATCGGTGACTGGAAGTGGGCTCGCAAGGTTCTTTCTCTGCCCCAATTACCACCTGAAGATTCCGACCCGATGGGAATGTCACGCGATCTTGATGTTTGCCGAGCCTACGCCGCTGACCCTTTGGTATATCGCGGCTTATACAAACGTCCCCTTTTGGAAGCAGAGGTTGTCGCCCTCGACGAATTCCGGGAAGAAATACACGAAATCCGAATTCCCGTTGGGTTCTTTCACGGTACCGCCGATCCTTTCGTGCCTTATGGCGACTCACTGCAAGCCATCAATGACATGCCCAGCGCTGCTAAGACCATCAAGCTGTATGCGGAGGCGAAACACGAACTGGTTAACGAAATCAACAAAGAAGAAGTCATTGGCGATCTTCAAGGTTGGATAGACAACACGCTCTCAAATCAAACAGAGGGCACACGGTGACTGAGGGAGCAGGAATGCTGCACGAGTCGCAACGCCCTGGGATGCGAATCGAACANGTTCTCCGCCCCGCCAGTTGGGNAGAAGCAATCGAGTTATATGCCTCNTTGCCCGANGCACTGCCGANTGCAGGCGCGACAGACCTTTTGCTTGAGATGGCACGACAGCCTGCGACCGNCGAAGCTGAGGCTGTCACTCTCATAGACCTTTGGGGGCTACCAGAGTGTTCTCAAATCACAGTCACGACTGACGANGTACTGGTTGGTTGCGGGGTAACCCACAACCAAATCATCGCCGAGGANNGTCTTGATCCAGCGCTCGATCTTCTTCGCATGGCCTGTTTGGAAATTGGGTCTTCGCAACTTCGCAACCGTGCAACGGTTGTGGGCAACGTAGTGACGGCGAGTCCGGCTAACGACACAATCTCAGCACTGGTAGCCCTTGACGCCACTGTGGTCATTGAGTCTTTAAGCGGACAACGCGAAGTGTCTATTCGCGAATTTTTCAGTGGCTTTCGAAGCACCACCCTGCGGCGATCAGAATTGGTACGCGCTGTTCGAATCCCCAGGTGGACTGAAAACACTCTCGGAACATGGCTGAAAGTCGGAAACCGTTCTTCGCAAGCAATTTCAGTTGTACATGCGGGCATTGTCCTTGAACTCGATGAACGAACATCAACTGTCACCCGGGCAGATGTGGCTATTGGGAGCGTCAGCGAAATAATCACATTGTCTGCTTCGCTTCGCGAAAGTCTTTTAGGGAAGCCCCTTGACTCCGATTCCGTAAACGATGCCGCTCGCGCAGCTGCACGCGACATACAGCCCATCGACGACATCCGTGCGAGCGCGACTTACCGCCGTTCAGTGACAGAAACCGTTCTACGGCGAGCGCTAATCACGTTGGCCCAAGCAACGGTCCCGGTATCTAGGACCCCGCCATTGCTTGGTTCTGTCATTAGTCGCCCCGAGCCCCCGCGGTTCGATGTTTCTGCCGCAACGCCGATTTCATGCACGGTTAACCGAGCTGAGGTCTCAGCACCAGTCGGTGACAGCCAAACAGTTCTCGAATGGCTACGGGCTGAAGTGGCTACAGGCACTAAAGAAGGATGCGCTGAAGGCGAATGTGGAGCTTGCACAATCAGCCTCAACGGCGCTGCGGTAATGAGTTGCCTCGTGCCGGCGGCGCAAGCCGACGGGGCCACTATCACTACGGTCGAAGGACTCGCTATGGACGGGAAACTTCACCTTGTGCAAGAACAATTTCTGAACAATTTTGCGGTCCAATGCGGATTTTGTACCCCAGGCTTTCTCGTCGCTGCTTCAAGCTTGCTCAACGAAATCGAGTCGCCAACTAAAGATGATGTCAGAGCAGGACTCGCCGGAAATTTGTGCCGCTGCACTGGCTACTACCCAATAATTGAAGCTGTAGCCCATTCTCTGTCTCATGAGGAAGATCCGCGATGACGGTCGGAACCGCACCGCTACGTGTTGACGCTCTTGACAAAGTCACCGGAGCTGCGAAGTACCCGGCCGATTGTGTCCCTCCAAATGCCTTACACGCTGTTGTCGTATTTACGAATCAGCCCCACGCAAAATTGCTGAACCTTGATGTCAGCGAAGCACTCTCCGCCCCAGGGGTGGTGACAGTAGTAACCGCGGCTGACGTTCCGGTAAACGAATACGGCCTCACCCTTTTTGATCAGCCCGTATTTATTGGGTTGGACGACACCGGCCGTAGCTCTGTCGCTTGCAACGTCAGTCGCTGGGAAGCCGACCATCTTGTNGTAGTGNTAGCGAACAGCCTTCTTGAGGCCCGCCAAGCTTCAGCCCGAATCAAAAGCGCATGGGAACCACTGCCTATAGCTAGCGACGTCGCGACTGCCCGCACCGACCAAATCCTGGTGCACCCCGGCTCAACAACTAACACCTACCACGAGTTGAGGATCCGCAAGGGAGCGGTAGAACAAGGGATGGCGGCGGCNGATGTAATTATTGAAGACAGTTACGAACTTCCGCATCAAGAACACGCTTACCTACAAGTTGAAGCCGCCACTGCCTGGTTCGATGACGAGGGACGGATCACCGTTGAAACGGGAGGTCAATGGATCCACGAGGACCGCGAACAGATTGCTCATGCTCTCGCTATAGATCNCGAAGAGGTACGTGTCCGATATGCCTCTATCGGAGGGGCTTTCGGCGGCAAGGAAGATATGAGCCTGCAAATCGTTATGGCGGTAGCAGCGCGCAAGCTCAAAGAGTTGGGAATCAACCGGNCGGTGCATTGCGGTTGGTCTCGCGAAGAGTCGATCGTTGGGCATCACAAGCGTCACCGTGCAACGGTTCACGCGCGTCTGGGTGCGACAGCGCAAGGACTTATTACCGCGATTGAAGCCGACGTCTGGCTNGACGCGGGTGCGTACAACTACACGTCAAACAAAGTCCTTGGGAATCTTCATCTTTCAATAGCTGGCGCTTACGAGGTGCCCAACGCCCGCATCGATAGCCGGGCCGTCTACACCCATAGNGTTCCGGGAGGCGCCTTCCGCGGATTTGGAGGCCCACAGGGCACTTTTGTTGCGGAATCACAAATGAACAAACTTGCCCAATCGTTGGGAATGGATCCTTTGGAGTTACGTCGTCTCAATGCGCTTACTGACACCTCTCCCGGCATCACGCAGTCGGGTCTTCCCGAGGGCGTAGGCGTAACCCGCGTTATTGATGCTTGTAAGGAGCAGGTGTCGACACCCCAGGACCNGTCCCNCATCGAACCATTCCGTCCCATTGCCTCCCTGCCGGCCGAACTCGATCAACTGCGACAGGGCCGCGGCTACGCGGTTGGGATGAAAAATGTCGGCTTCAGCTTTGGCGCACCCGAAGCTTGCGAGGCCGTCGTCGTATTTCACGGTGAAGCGGGCGAAGAACGGCCCACTGAAGCCGACTTCTTCCACAGCGCGGCGGAAGTCGGTCAGGGCGTCCATACCGCACTCATCCAGATGGTTGCCGACGCCGCGGATATCGATCCGACTCAGGTTCACGCGACTTTTAGCGATACCGCAACAGGCGGTGATTCGGGCTCGGCATCTGCCTCGCGGCTGACCTTTATGGCAGGGAATTCGGTTTTAGGTGCCGTGGAAGAAGCTGAAAAAGCTTGGGCGGACGGCGCCCGGCCNGCTATCGGGCATTTCCGCTACAAACCGCCGGCGACTGAAGCGTTGGACCCGCAGACCGGCATCGGTCAACCTAACTTCTGTTACGGATACATGGCTCAAGCAGTGGATTTGACTATCGATGTAGGCACGGGCCATATACGGGTGGACCGNGTCCTGTCAGTACATGACGTCGGTAAGGCAATTCATCCGCGCATGTTGGTCGGTCAGCTGGAAGGCGCTATCGCCCAGGCTCATGGATATGCGCTCAGTGAACAACTGGTGGTCGAAGAGGGAAGAATCAGGAATCCGCGACTGTCCCAGTATTTAATCCCCGGTATCGGTGACGTTCCGGGGAAAGTTGACTGCGTGATTTTGGAAGCTTCTGATCCTCTGGGCCCGTGGGGAGCACGGGGGGTGGCCGAGATGCCGTTCATTACCTACACCCCAGCTGTCACTGCCGCCATCCACGACGCGACTGGTGTTTGGATCAATGCCTTTCCACTGACCCCGTCCATGGTGCTTGAACATTTGGCTTCGGCAAATCTCTGAGGCCGGCTACGGCATGGCATCGAGCGCGGAAAACAGACGCCGTGCCTGTTCAGCTGCTTTTGCACGTATTTCGACAGCATCGACTCGGGTCGCGACGCCNTCGCTGACAATCAATTCTCCTTTAACCTCCACTGAAATTGGGCGGACACTCGTGTGATACGCGAGACGCCAAGGATCGAGTGGCATGTCAGACCAAACAACTCGGTCTTCATTGGCTTCAGGCATAAGGAGGTAGCCACCCTCTAGCCACTCCCATATCGAATCAGGGGTGGCTGTCAGATCGTTTTCGCGAGCGCGCGCATAGGCAATTCGGAATTCGTCGAGCATGGCGGCCCCGATACCATCAGTTCCCAACGCAATGGGTAAGCCAAGCCTTCCGGGTGCGGCGTAGCCGACAGAGTTGTTCATGTTGGACCGCGGGTTGTGGATCAAGTGTCCATTCAGCCCATGATTATCGGGTAAGTGGACCCCGTGAACAAGAAGCCAGCTCTGTTGGCTCAGGCCTGCCAATCGTCTCGGTGCATCGATGTCGTCTATCCCTTCAGCCACGTGAATGTGAACACCTACGCCGTGCCGTTCGGCTAATTCGGCGGCTGCGACAAGCGTGTCCTGTTCGCAGGTAAACGGGGCGTGCACCCCCACCATGCCTAATCCTCCTTGGGACAAGAACCGAGAATTTTCTTCCAGGCCACGGCGTGCTCCGTCCGGCCCGTGCCGGTCAGTGACGCCATAGGAGCAGTTGACTCGGACGCCGACTTCAGAGCACGCGTTCGCGATCACGTCTAATGAGCCTTCGATGGCATTAGGTGATTCGTGGTGGTCGATTATCGCGGTGGTGCCAGATTCAATCGCCTCAAGCGCCCCCAATTTTGCGGACCACTCCAACATTTCCAGGTCGAGGGCACGATCTAGTCGCCACCACACGAACTCCAAGATTTCTCGGAAGGTGCGGGGGGTTCGGAGCGGGGCGGGCATGCCGCGCGCGAGTGCGCTATAGAGGTGGTGGTGAGCACAGACAAGTCCGCCAGTCGCGTTTAACTCGCGAGCTTCTAAATCCACGCGTCGGCTCGCTCGCGGTTGGTGGTATTGCGGATTGGAAGTTCGGTGGGCCATGGATCACCGCTCGCGCGAACGGCTGCAGCAACCGCTCCGGCGGTCGGGACAAGGCCGATTTCTCCCACTCCCTTGATGCCATAGGGTGCGCCAGGTTGAGGCGATTCAACCATAATCACGTCAACGGGTGGCATGTCCTTTGGTCGGATGATGTCAAGGCTGCGAAGCGTTGTATTTATCGGGCGACCGGACGGGTCTGTTGGAAATCCCTCGGTGAGGGCATACCCCAACCCCATATGCACTGATCCTTCGATTTGTCCTTCACACAAGAGCGGGTTGACCGCTCGACCGACGTCGTGGGCTGCCACAACTCGTTGGACCTCGCCGCTTTCTGCGTCAAGGATCACCAATTGAGCGGCATATCCGAAGGTTGAATGAATGACAGGATTTTCGAGGCCGTCGCTAATCGAGTTTGTCCAATTCACTCGGTAGCTGCCCTCATAATCGGTATCAACTTGACAGTTGTCGAGAAGGGCAATCCGACAAGCATCTTGGACCGCGCCAGCGCCCATGAGAGTTCCTCGGCTTCCAGTTGTCTGACCTGCTCCCAATTCGCGGGTCGAGTCCACAATCACCTCGATTTGTTCAGCGGCGACACCCAGTTCTTCAACCACAACTTGAAGTGCAACGTTGTGGACTCCCTGACCCATTTCGGTCCAGCAGTGGCGAACTTCCACCACGCCGTCCCCGCGGAATCGAACTACTGCTTTAGCAAGCTCATCAAAACCGTTACCGAGCCCGGAGTTCTTCAGTCCCAGGCCAACTCCTACCGGTAGCCCTGATTCGATAGCTGCGTCATACGATGGCTTCACCGCGTCGAGACAAACTCGCGCACCAAGGCAGCCATCGTCCATGATTTGGCCAGGCCCCCAAACAGTTCCTGGGGTCACAACATTTCGCGATCGGATTTCCCATCCGCTGATGCCGACCTGTTCGGCAAGGCGATCCATTACCCCTTCCATCGCGAACTGCGCCTGGTTGGCGCCAAACCCTCGGAATGCGCCGCACACAGGGTTGTTGGTTCGGGCCGCCACAGCTTCTACGTCAACGGCTTCAAGCGCGTAGGGGCCTGTTGCATGGCCCGCGGCACGCTCTAAGACCTTCATGCCCACCGACGCATAGGGACCTGAGTCCCCAAGCATTCGCGCACGAACAGCGGTCAACTTGCCATCAGAGTCACAGCCTGCTTCGTACGTCATCCGAATGGGATGACGTTTTGGATGCATCAGCAACGACTGTTCTCTAGAAAGAGTGATTCGCACAGCGCAACCTAAAAGCCAAGCAGACAAAGCGGCGTGGACTTGGTTGGACATATCTTCTTTCCCACCAAAGGCCCCGCCGTTGCTCACCAGTTCAGTGGTGATAACACTCGGGTCGACGCCAAGTACGCGCGCTATGTCATCGCGATCATCCCAGATTCCCTGGCCTCCGGTGTAGACATGAAGTCCGTGGCCCTTTGGGACTGCCAATGTGGATTCTGGTTCGAGAAAGGCGTGTTCGACTCTCTGAGTCTGGAATGTTTCTTTGACCAGGTGCGCTGAGGTTGCGAGAGCTGTATCAACATCGCCTCGTTGATAAGAGGAGGTCGAGAGAACGTTTCCCTCAAGCCCCCATACGGCGTCTTCCTTATCAGTCACGACTCGAACTGGATCAGTTTTAGGTGTGTGGACTTGGTATTCGACGCGCACTAAATCAGCGGCCCGAACAGCGGTGGGTCGGTCGTGTGCAACGACGATCGCTAGAACATCACCGAGATAAGAGGTTCGACCGCCTTGGGGAATCATGACCGGCCAGTCTTTGTGAATCAGACCGACCCGCAGTTCACCTGGGATATCTTCCGCTGTGAACACTGCCACAACCCCGTCGACAGCCAGGGCGGGGCTGCTGTCGATTGTCACGACGTCTGCTCTCGCGTGGTCGCTGAGCTTGAGGACGCCGTGAAGCATGCCAGCCACGTGCATGTCATCGATGAAGGGTCGAACGCCCGCCGCTAGGGCTTCCGCTTCGTACTTGATCCCTCGAGAACCAACTCCTTTGGGCAGCTCTAACACCTGTTCCACGCCAGCGGCCACATCTTGGATGGCGTCAAGGATCTTCACGTAACCCGTGCATCGACACAGGTGCGCCCCGAGGTGACGCGCACTCTCATCACGCGTTAACGCNGCGCCCTTCCTTTCGATCAGGGCTTTCGCTCGAACAATGATCCCTGGGATGCAAAACCCACATTGCAGAGCTCCGTGAGCCGCGAAAGCTTCGCAGTACCTCTGGAGTTCCGCATCATCAAACCCCTCGAGTGTGACCACTTCTTCACCTGCAGCACGTTCGAGAGATGTCTGACAAGCCACCCGGGCCTTACCCCCTACGAGCACGGTGCAACAGCCACATTGTCCCGATGGAGCGCAACCATCTTTGGGNGAGATAACNGCGAGTTCATCTCGAAGCGCGGCAAGGAGGTGTTCGTGTTCGCCCGACACGGCGACCGACTGCCCGTTCAATTTAAATGAAGTCACAGCTCNCTCTTCGGCCGTGTAATTAAGTCGTACATCTCGGGGCGGCGATAACGATTGAAATCAAAAAGCGTGTCTTTGTAGTGCTTACACCAGTCCAAATCACATTCAGCAATCACAAGTTCATCATCCGTCGTTACAGCTTCGGCAACAACTTGTCCTGATGGCGCGATGATCATTGATTGCGCCAAAGATTCAACTCCCTCCTCGATACCNCCTTTAGCGACTCCGACAACCCAAGTTCCGTTCTGNTAAGCACCCGCTTGCATGACCAGACGGTTGTGGAATGACTGAAGAGGATTTTGCGATGGGTCAGGTGCGTAGTGCAGGGGCGTGTTGTAACCGATAAGGATTACCTCAACCCCTTGAAGAGCCATCACNCGGTACGTCTCAGGCCAACGGCGGTCATTGCAGAGCGCCATTCCGATGNCCCCATCAAATGCGCTCCAAACACTGAACCCNTCCGGGCTCTCTTCAAAGTATCGTCGCTCCAAGTGCTGAAACGGCCGCTCCGGCTCGTGTTCTTCGTGGCCCGGTAAGTGAACCTTGCGATACCGGCCAACAATTGAGCCGTCTCGCTCAACCAGAATTGCGCTGTTGTAACGGTTCCCTGTAGAAGTCAGTTCCGCGTACCCAAGATAGAACCCGATCCCGAGCGCTTTAGCTTCATCGAACAGGCGTTGCGTCGCGGGACCCGGCATCTCAGTTTCGTAGTANGCGTTCAATTCTTCGAGGTCCTCATCCAAGTACCAACGAGGGAAAAAAGTGGTCAGCGCTAACTCGGGAAAGACGACGAGTTCGCAGCCGGCATCACCTGCCCGTCGCATCAAACTTACGAGCCGTTCGACTACCTGATCCCTCGTAGCGTCTCTACTAATCGGGCCAAGCTGCGCAGCNCCAATTTTGAGAGATCTCACCAGTTCACCTCCGTCAATGCAAGCATCGCGTCGGCCAGCAACTGTGCTCCCGCTATCAGATCTTGTTCGTCGGTATGTTCTGCCGGATTGTGACTGATTCCGTCGACACTGGGGACAAAAATCATGCCGGTCGGGCAGATGCGAGCCATCATCTGCGCGTCGTGCCCAGCGCCGGACGGCATACGCTTCGTCGATAGGCCACGTTGCGTNGCCAACTGCTCGATTTGATCCACAATTCTGTCATCGAATTCCACTGGTTCGAAACGGGCGAGGGTCCGGCTGTTTACGTCTATACCTTCGCTTTGAGCCAACTCCAGGGTCCGCTTTCGCAACTCATCTTCAGCACGCTGGAGAGCCTTTTCGTCGGTGTTTCTCAGATCGACGGTCATTGTTGCGTGCGCGGGGACAACATTCACGAGGTTTGGGTGAAGCGTCAACGANCCCACTGTTGCCACCTGGCTTCCGCCGAACTCAACGGCGATNTTGCGCGCAGCGACTGCAACTTCGGCTGCCACCACCATCGGNTCACGTCGAAGTGTCATCGGTGTCGTCCCTGCATGGTTCGATTGGCCAGTGAGAACCAATTCAGTCCACGAAATGCCCTGGACACCTTCCACTGCACCTATTTGAAGCCCGGCCCGATCCAAGACGGGCCCTTGTTCTATATGCAACTCCACATAGGCGTGTGGTGNCGCCCCGGGACATGGTGCCGAACCGCGATAGCCAATTCGTTCCAGTTCCTCCCCGACCACACTTCCGTCAGCACCCGTGACTTCCAACACCGATTCGACGCTCATACCTCCCACATAGGCAAGGCTTCCCATCATGTCCGGTGGGTAGCGNGATCCTTCTTCGTTTGAAAAGAAGGCAACTGCNAGAGGACGTTGCNGATCGACACCGGCAGCGAGGGTTGCCTCAATGACTTCCAGACCTGCTAGAACACCAAGGTTGCCGTCGTAGCGGCCCCCTGTTCCTACCGTGTCGATGTGTGACCCAGCCATCACCGCNCCCGCCGCGCCGTCATCACTGGTGGACGCCACCACGTTTCCTACAGCATCCACCGTCACGGTGAGACCGAGATCTTGCATCCAGGTAACGACCAGGTCACGTCCCTCGCGGTCAGCATCGCTGAAGGCCAANCGCGAGCAGCCCTGCGTTCCTTCGATTGCTCCAATTTGAGCAAGCTCNGCGATGCGATCAAGAAGCCGCGCTCCATTAATCGAAATCGAAGAGCCCTGTCGCGAATCCATAGGTTCATTGAACCGGATTAACCCTCAAAATGGCCAGTAATTCTTGTTCGGCCAATATTTCGTTAGTGTGCGTTGACCACTACTCCGCCGGAGATGTTGTGACTCGCCCTGCCCTGTACCTCCAAGACGCCCACCCAATCTCCCAGGCGATCGAATTCACGCAGTTTGCAGAAGAGCGCGGGTTTGAAGCCGTTTGGCAAGCNGATTCTCGGTTGGTTCGCGAAGCATCTATCCCAATGGCCGCCTTCGCGGCGACAACTAAANGAATCAAAATTGGGTCAGGGGTCATCGANGTCTGGACACGTAACCCCGCGCGGCTGGCGTCCATGTTCGCCACCCTTGACGATTTGGCTCCCAACCGAATCTTGTGTGGTTTAGGTGCCTGGTGGGACCCTTTGGCGACAAAAGTCGGTATTGCACGTCACCGCCCTTTGACGGTAATGCGCGAGGTTGTTGAGGTCATCCGCGCACTCTTAGCCAACGAAACCGTGACCTTTGACGGCGAATTTGTTCAACTCGANGGCGTCGAATTGGATTACGTCTATCAAGAACGCCGACCCAAGAACGTGCCTATCTACATCGGTGCNACAGGAATGAAAATGATGGAGTTGACGGGTGAGATAGCCGATGGTGTTGTCTTAAATTATTTAGTTTCCCCGGACTACAACGCCCGCGCAATGGACGCCCTTGAACAGGGAGCNGCGAAACGTGGCCGCTCGATTGACGACCTGGACCGCCCGCAACTGATTGTCTGTTCGGTTCACGAAGACCGGAAGACAGCGCTGGACATGGCCCGAAACATGGTCGCTCAGTACCTCGGCCAACAACCTCACATCATGGAAGCTTCAGGCGTCCCGAAGTCGCTACTCGAATCGGTTAGTCAAGTCTTGACCTGGCCAGCTACTCACGAGCAGGTAGAAGCTGCTGCCAAGTTGGTCCCNGACGANATAGTCCAAATGCTTACCGCGTCGGGAACACCTGACGAGGCCCGCGACGCGGTAGCTGGTTACGTANCGAACGGTTGCACTTCACCAGTGCTCTACCCCTTAGGCGACGTTCACGCCACCATCGAGGCATTTGCTGACCGAGACGCGAAGACATAAGCCAACACACCGATACACAACAGATGCTCGACTCAGCAGTGGTCCGATCACCACTTATCTCGTTCTTCGCAACCGATTGCCCCNAAGGGCTCATCTCCATCTCATGGTGTGGCATGATGCCAGGGTTCGATGTTGAAACACATAGATAGGGCGGTAGAAATGCGGAGAAAGATTGCAGCGCTATTAGCAGTCTGTATCGGCTTGGGTTTTGTACTCACAAGTTGTGGGGGAGACGACGGAGCGGATACAAAAGCGGCGTTTATATACGTCGGTCCAGTCGGTGACGCGGGCTGGACTTATGCACACGATGAAGGTCGTCAGTACGCGCAGGAAGAGACCGGCGTTGAGACGGCTTACGTTGAGGCTGTTCCGGAGGGAACGGCGGACTTTGCGAACCATGTCCGTGATTTCATAGACCAAGGTTTCANCGTCATTTTCGGTACCTCATTTGGGTATATGGATGACATGTTGGCGTTAGCCGATGAGTACCCAGACGTGGTTTTTGAACACGTTTCCGGCTACAAGATGAATGAGACGAATTTCGGTAACACCTTCGGCAGGATGTACGAACCTCGCTACCTTTCAGGCATGGTTGCTGGTTCGGCAACAAACTCTGGCCTAATTGGCTATGTAGCCGCTTTCCCGATCCCAGAGGTCATTAGAGGAATCAACGCTTTCACGCTCGGCGTCCAAGCAGTGAACTCAAGTGCTCAGGTTGAAGTTATTTGGACCAGCACCTGGTTCGACCCCGTAGTCGAAGGCGATTCAGCGCAAGCATTGCTGGATAAAGGGGCCGATGTGATTGCCATGCACCAAGATTCGACCGCTGCGGGCGAAAAAGCNGAAGCTGCCGGCGCACGGTGGGTCTCCTATAACTCCGACATGAGCGCCTTCGCTCCGAACGCGTTCCTGACGGCACCCGTTTGGAACTGGGGCCCTCGCTACGTCGAAATCATTGAGGCCGCCCAGGCCGACAATTACTCGCCCTCCGCATATTGGGGATCTATGGCAGACGGAATAGTCGATCTTGCCCCAATAGCAAGTGACGTCGATCAGGCCGTGGTCGACATGGTCATGGATGCGAAGGCCGCGATTATTGCAGGCGACCTACATCCGTTCACCGGTCCAATCAACGACCAGGACGGCAATCAGGTCCTCGGTGCCGGAGAAGTCATGGACGATGGAGCCATGCTGGGGATGATGTTCTTTGTTGAGGGTGTGATTGGTTCCACCGGCTGAGTAGATCAACTGCCCACAGGACTTAGCGGCGTCGGCGTGGAAATCCGCGTCGGCGCCGCTAACGCTTTTCAATTAAGCAGGTTTCCTCGTTAATGACCCAAAAAGCATCGCCCGCTGATGAACCCCAAGCGGCGGTCCGTCTCACCGATGTTTGGAAGACGTTCCCGGGAGTCGTCGCCAATGCCGGGGTCGAGCTGAGCGTCCGTCGCGGAACGATTCACGCTCTTCTAGGGGAGAACGGTGCGGGTAAGTCAACCCTGATGAACATACTCGCGGGGGTTTACTGGCCAGACCGAGGCGAACTCAATATTCACGGTCAGATTCGCCAATTTCGAAATCCAGCAGACGCTCTCGCGGCTGGCGTCGGCATGGTGCACCAAGAATTTCGCCTGATTCCGTCGTTCTCGGTGGCCGAGAACGTTGCCCTCGGGTCCGCGCCNTCCATAGTTCGACCTCGNCAGATCGAAGCAGAAGTAGCTGATATGGCCGCTCAATTTGGGCTCAAAGTGGACCCGGCACAACCGCTATGGCAACTGTCAATGGGCGAACGGCAAAAGGTCGAAATACTTAAANTNTTGTGGCGGGACGCACAGGTACTCATTCTTGACGAACCAACAACTGTCTTGACCCCAAGTGAGGTCGATGAGCTTGGCGAGATCTTGCGTCGAATGGCGAACGATGGCCGATCCATCATCTTTATCAGCCACAAACTGCATGAGGTGTCGGGAATTTGTGATGAGGCGACTGTCCTCCGGCAAGGAAAGACAGTGGCCGGTTCGCTTGACATGGCAACAACTGAGCCCGCTGAACTGGCGCGTCTCATGGTTGGTGCCTCACCAACCGCTCCCGATCGTCCTCAAGCTGCCACCACCGGAACACCTCTACTTGAGCTAACAGAACTTCGGGCGCGAGGGGACCGTGGGATCGACGCATTTTCTGGCGTGAGTTTCCAAGTCAATTCGGGCGAAATAGTGGGTATCGCTGGGGTGGCAGGCAACGGCCAGCGCGAACTGGCTGATGTGATCGCGGGGCTGAGACCCTCAACTCACGGCTCGTTAGTCCTGAACGGTGCTGACATAACTAAAGCAACTCCCCAACAACGTTTCGTATCGGGCCTTGGCTACATACCTGAGGACCGACTTGGCGTTGGTCTCGCGCCGCGTCTTTCGATAACCGACAACGCGATCCTTCGTGTCTACCGCCAGCAACGACGTGGTCCATTTATCGTGGCNGAAAAAGCATTGGCTTATTGCAAAGACATCGTCACCCGGTTTGGAGTTCGGTCAAGCGACCTCAACGGCCCAATTGCGGCGCTTTCCGGCGGCAACTTACAGCGTCTCTTGGTAGGTAGGGAACTCGACAGCCAACCCTCTGTGGTGGTGGCTGCCCAACCCACTCGAGGTCTTGATGTCCAGGGCGTCAAAGCAATTCAAGATCTNCTCATTGACCGACGCAATGCCGGGGCTGCGGTACTGATGATTTCTGAAGATCTNGACGAACTTTTGACACTCACNGACAGACTTCTTGTGATGGAGGGAGGTGCGATCCGCGGAGAATTTGACCCNCGGATTGCCTCTCGGCAAGAAGTCGGCATGGCAATGCTCGCCGACACAAGTTCTCCCNCTCAGCCATGAGACGTCCCCACTTAAGCCTCAGAGATCAACCCCTTGCGGGNGGCCAGCCGCTCGCGTTTGGAATTGGCCTCTTCATTGCATTGTTCGTAGGTGTTCTGTTGCTTCTAGGCGCCGGCCATGAACCCCTCAAGATTTACTCGCGGATGTTTNAGGCATCTCTTGGAGACCCTGATGCTTGGGCTGCGACACTCAATCGAGCCGTCCCCCTCGGTTTGGCGGGACTCGCGGTNGCGNTCGCGGGTTCTATGGGTCTGTGGAATATCGGCGCTGAAGGACAGATTATGGCTGGGGCAATCGCAGCTTCTTGGGTCGCGAGAGTTGGAGGGGATTGGCCGGGCCTGGTGCTCATTGTGATGATGCTGTTAGCGGCGGTCGGTGGAGGTGGGATACTCGCGATCGGTCCCGCGGTCGCACGAGCAAAACTTGGGGTCAACGAAATCATCACCACATTGATGCTNAACGAGGTTGCGATCCGGTTAGTCCAATGGCTTATCCATGGACCTTGGAAAGACCCTGATTCTTACAATTTTCCACTTGCTCCAATGCTGCCTGACCAAGCACGTTTGCCGACTCTGTTTAGTCGNGCTCACTNCGGCCTTCTCATAGCCGCGGCTGTAATCNTCGTCGCATCAGTAGTGGTTCGGTACACCGCCTGGGGATACGAACTCAGAATCGCGGGTTCCTCGGAAGCAACTGCTCGATACAGCGGAATATCTCTATCNAAGAAAATCCTAACGGTCCTCATCCTGAGCGGGGGGATTGCGGGCCTTGCTGGTGGTGTTGAACTAACAGGTACAGCGGACCGACTCACCGATACGCTCTCAAACGGCTTTGGTTTCGCGGGCATCATTGTCGCGGCCCTGGCTCTCATGAGACCCTCGGGTGTCGCTGTTGTCGCTTTGCTCTTTGGAGCTGTCCAAATTGGGGGGCAAAGCATCCAGACACTAGGTGTCTCGTCCTCGGTTTCGACGATTCTGCAGGCGTTTGTTCTCTTTGGAGCCATCGGGGCTGGTGTCTTCAGTCGATACCGAATCCTTTTCGAAGGCGAAACAAGCAAGGTTCCGGAGGAGGTCAACGGGTGAGCGAAGCATCCTTGATAGGTCTNTTCGTCGCGACCGTTTCTTTTGGNGCACTTCTTTACCTGGCCGCGCTCGGCGAGCTTCTCTCCGAAAAAGCTGGTGTCTTAAATCTCGGGGTTGAAGGAATGATGGCGGTCGGAGCGGTCACCGCATTTATTGCTGGAGTGGANCTAAAAAATCCGTGGGCTGCGTTGGCAGTAGCGATGATGAGCGGCGCTGTATTCGCNTCGATCCACGGCTTTTTTACGGTGGCCTTGGGCGCAGANCAGGTTGTGTCAGGGCTGTCGCTCACCATTTTGGGGCTGGGACTTGCCGCCTACCTCGGGAAGAATTATGTCGGTCTGCCGCCCGGGGCTGAGTTAGTNCCCGTGGAGTGGTCAGGGTTATCTGATTTACCTTGGGTCGGTCCCATTTTCTTTAAGCAGTCACCCGTCGTTTATTTGGCACTNTTGATGGGGATAGCGGTGAGCCTGATCCTCTTCAAAACTCGGTTAGGTTTAGCCCTCCGAGCGGCTGGTGAATCAGCGTCCTCTACTGATTCTGCCGGGCATTCCGTCCTNGGTCTGCGCCTTTTCGGCGTAGCCGCCGGAGGCGCCTTGGCCGGAGCATCGGGCGCTTACTTGACATTGAGCCTCACCCCACAATGGGCTGAGGGCCTCACCGCGGGCCGTGGGTGGATCGCTGTTGCTCTCGTGATTTTCGGGGCTTGGCGACCCGGTCGAGTNGCCTGGGGAGCTCTGCTCTTCGGTGGAACACTTGCCCTGAAAACCCGGTTGCAAACGTTTGGAGTGGACTTCTCACCAATTATTCTCTCGATGCTCCCATATGTTCTAACGCTGCTGATACTNCTAATAATTTCGGTNCGNTCTCGGAAACGCCCCTCCCCTGCCCCGGCGGGACTGGGTTTCGCTTATCGCCGCGAGGANCGCTAGTACTCGGCATTACTAGTTATCCGTCTTCNNCCATCTCGATTGATCGAATGCTTTGGTCGATGAGATCAATTTCTTGGGCCTCTAAACCGTATTTCTCGTACAAGTCCTCGTCTACCCATGCCCTCGTGAACNGTTGAACCGGGACAAACTCAAACATCCCTTTAGATATGTTCTGCGACAAGAGGATCGACGACAACAAATACCGGGCAAATTTGGTTCGAAGATAAGAAGCGGCGCTAGNTGCCTGTCGTTCAGTTTCGAAGGGACCCACAANGAGATACGACTCTGTGCAAACAGACCCGGGNGACATCACTTCAATCCGGGACAGCACCCTTTTCGTTCCATCGACACCAGTTTGACCCGCATGTTCGCTCGATGTTTTAGAGACGAGTACTTTCCACTTGTCAATCAGTTCTAAACCTTTCGTGACATCTGATCGCCGGTACTTACTGTCGCCGCGGCTCTTGTAAAGACGCAACCTGCCATAAGAATCACCTGGGTCCGCTGACTCTATTCCGAATGGTTTTCTGCTCGAAATAATCGTCGACAGAGAAGCTTCACCCGCGCTGCGAACCTTGTGAACGATGCTCAGAGAACGGCTATCNCGAACAAAAGTCGCAAACTCATTTAAATCNCGCACAGCAGTGATGGTGTCATTGTCCGAAAACGTTTCNACGCGACAAGGCCCGCTCGAATCTCGATCCCACAAGAAGTAACACACCCCGCCCGCGACATCGACATCCGGAAATGCGTCTCTCGAGTCAGGGAAGTCAGCAAGATACCCAACTCGTTTGTCGTTTAACATCGCCGCGCGAAATTCATCCAGTCCTTTGCCCGCCGAATACCACCTGGCCGGAATCACCATGCATATATAACGAGGCCTCATGGCTTTCGCCTGATTCACGAAATGGTGGTACAGGGGTGAGGCACTCGTTCCACGACCACCCCCGTCGNTGAGCTGATATGGGGGGTTACCGATGACCACATCAAAGAAGTCAGCATCGTCCGAGGATGACTTTTGGGTAAGCGTTTTGTAATCGAAGTCTCGACGTTGGAATTTGCCTTGCCCGAGATAGACCCNTTCNGTAAAAACAATCGGCTCGCCNCCGGTATCGGTCNTTGTGAGCGCGTCGCCATGAACGATATTGAGTTCCAACACNGCCTGGGCAGCCCTCCAAATATGGTCGTCTGGTGAGACTCCTAGGTAGTTGGCCAGAGTGTCTAAAAGACNGTTTCTGCATTCTTCGACATTGTCGGCGAGCAGCTCAACTCCATAGATACACATCAACGCCAAAAGCGCGTGCTGGTGCTTTTCGAAGTCACTCTTGGCGTACTTCAGATGCACCGCGGCAAGCTTGCGTCGCAAAACCGGCACCAGAAAGTTACCTGAGCCGCACGCGGACTCCAGGAAACGGGAGTCGATTCGTTCAGACTCGGCCTTGACCAAATCAAGCATCGCTTCCGTCATCCAAGCGGGAGTGAATACCTCACCATGATCTGATACCCGCTGACGGCTCCGCGTTAACACCTGTTGCGCGGATGCCTTACGACTGGCGTTCTCTGCGGCGCTGTCAAGTGCCACCGAACTGCCCTNCAGCCACAAAGCGACCGTGAATTTTCACANAATGACTCTAGTTTCTTAAATTTCCCTCACACCCGATGACAAAAGCTCGCCTGCGAAGACGTGTTGGTCTCAAACAATATTGCTCTCCGCAACCCCCTAGGAGCCAGCGTCAGCTTCAGAGCGCCGCGCCTACCCGATGGCCGCTACGTACTGCACCCTCGATGTACCACTCTTCGTCGGCATCACCNANGACGTGTACCTCGTGGCCATCAGCTGACAGTTCCTCAGCGAGCGAGCGGTCAGCGCGGACGTCTCCCGCCAAAATCACGGTGTCCGCGTCGAGTTGNCCGGCGGTATCAGCCTGCCGATACTCAATCTGGGTGGGTGAAATAGAAGTTGGGTCGGCTTCGGTGTGAAANGTCACGCNGGCGCGCCGGGCTTCATGCAGAACCCGCCAGCGGCGAGGATGCGCCATAGCCACGGCTGGCTGCTTGCCTGGTTCCAACACATGGACGGTACGTCCCCGATCAGCGAGAAACCGTGCGATCTCAGTACCAACAAGGTCACCATTCACCACTACAACTCGACGCCCAATCGGCATCCAAAGTCGCGAGAGCCAACGAACCCTACCCATATCAACTGTCAGCCTTAGAAGGCGACTCGCTCTAAGCAAAAGGCGGGTCAGCATTCCCAGGCGAAGCCTTCCGAGGTCGGTCTCACCAGTGAGCTGGGCACGAAGGTCGTCACCTGATAACACGTGGGGAAGATCAACCCCTGGCAAGTCAGGCAGGTCCCGGCGCGAGCCTGTAGCAACAACGACAACATCTGGCTCAAGTCCGCCAATCAATTGACTATCGGCTCTGACGCCTGTCTGGACCTCCACTCCAGCTTCGGCGATTGCCGCGCGAAAAAACTCAACGAGTTCACCGTTGACTGGGGTCGTTAGTGCAGAAAAGCGCGCCGTCCCACCAAGTTGCTCAGAGGCCTCGAGCAGGGTGACCCGGTGACCGCGTTCGGCTGCAACCAACGCGCACTCCATGCCGCCAGGNCCTCCTCCTACGACNACCACGTGACGTGGTTGGCCCGTCGGTACTGGATCGGGTTTGTCATAGTGCCCGAGTTGTGGGTTGACAGCACACACCGGTTGCCCNCTCCAGAAATTCTGTGCGACGCAAACAAGACAATTAATGCATGGCCGAACTAGTTCTGGTCGCCCGGCGTCGAGACGTTGCACCAAGTTCGGATCAGCTAAGAGTTGCCGGCCCATTGAGATGAAATCGGCGTTGCCGTTGTCGAGGATTCGTTCACCGTCCGAAGGACCGATTCGTCCGACCGCAAGGACGGGAACATTGACTCCCTCTTTGACATGTTTGGCGAAGCGTTCATATTGGTTGGGTTGCCAAGGAATTGGAGCGTCGGTGAACCCCACTCCAGTCCCTGCCGAAGAAATCGCTGAGACGTGAATCGCATTCGCACTCGCGGCAACCGCCGCTCGGGCGTGTTCCGTCGCATCCTGGACGGTGATGCCACCCTCTACGCCGTACTCGTGGCCATCGAGACGCACAACGATCACAAACTCTGGTCCGCAGCGCTGACGTACCGCGACGACGACATCGGTAAGGAGCCGGGTTCGACCCTCAAGAGAGCCGCCGTAAACATCGTCACGACGATTCCAAGCTGGCGATAGAAACGTAGAGAGGAGATAACCATGGGCCGCATGGATCTCCACCCCGTCAAATCCAGCTTGCTGAACCCTGTTGGCCGCGTCAGCAAAGTCTTGGACAATACCGACAAGTTGCCCTGTCGTTGCTTCGGCATAGGAGGGCATCTGGCCTCCAGTGAGGGTGGCCATCTTCAGCAACTCGTCCATTGTTGTATCCGCCATCATTCCCCGGGGGTCTGAGGGGGGTGGGGGGAGTGACGGGATCAGTGCCGGTCGCCCCTCAGAGATATCAACACCTGACGTCTTACCGTGATGGCAAATTTGAACGATGATCTTCGCGCCATGGGCGTGAACCGCGTCAGCAAGTCGCCGAAGACCTGGGATGGCTTTGTCGTCGGAAAGAGCCGGTTGGCGGCGGGCGGTCGCTCCGTGCGGGTAGGAAACGGCTGAGGTTTCGACAATCAGGAGGCCCACACCTCCCTTCGCCCGCGTCTCATAGTGGGCGACGGTTTCATCGGTGATTAGTCCTTCTTCGGTGCAGTTGTTCTGGTCCATCGCCGGTAGCACGATCCGGTTACGCACCTCAAGCGGACCAAGTTGTCCCGGAGATAACAATTTCGAAAACAAAGAGTTCACACCATTCATCTTGCCGGATGGTCATCCTCGATGACTGCACACCGCTGGTATTTGGCGTATCCAACCAATATTGCCCACTCGATGGCGCCGGCTTGTACTAAAGAAGTCGATCATTTTTAGCGGCGCCCTCTACGCCGACTGCGGGAAGTGGAAGGTCTAGCCTCAAATCATGGAGACCCTTGAAAACAAGACTGCTGTCGTCACCGGAGCTGCCTCGGGGATAGGACTAGCAATCGTTCGCCGTTTTGCTCGTGCAGGTGCAAAGTTAGTCATGTCTGACATTGACGACGGCAAACTCAAGCAAGCTTTGAATGAGGTAACCGAACTCGGCGCAACCGCCGTAGGCGTGACTGCCGATATCGCCGATGAAGATCAGAACCGCACATTGTTTGAATCCGCGATCGACGAATTCGGGCGCGTCAACGTGGTATGTCTGAATGCGGGGGTGCAGGGATCGATCGGACGATCCTGGTCTCTGTCTANAGCTGACTACGAGTGGACCCTTGGCATCGCGCTCGGTGGCGTGATCCACGGTGTCCGAACCTTTGTGCCTCACCTGGTTGATCACGGTGATGGCCACGTCGTAATCACCGCCTCGGTCAGCGGCCANGTGTCATCGCCATTCAACGCCCCGTACACCATTAGCAAGCACGGCGTCNTAGCAGTCGCTGAGACTCTCTTCCACGAACTCAATATGGAGCAATCTACGGTCGGAGTCACTTGTCTTTGCCCCGNAGCTGTGCAGACCAATATTGCGAACGCGGCCGCCGCTCGCCCCCCCGGTTCAGCGGGCTCNACCAGAGGTGACTTAGGCAACCAGATCCTCAAAATGTCGCAACGCGCTGTACAGGATGGTTTAGACCCCGCGGTGGTAGGCGACCAGGTGCACGACGCNATTCTTGCAGGTCATTTCTGGGTCTTCACCGACGAAAGTTGGGACGCACCGATAGCCGCACGAGCAACCGAAATTGCGGAGCGACTTCAACCCCAGTTCCGCGCGCCAAATTTCGGATGATCTCGGAGGTNCTGCTAACNGCCTGAATCATCAAGGTCGTCGACNGATTTACGAACAGCTTCTTGTTCGCCTGATCGGAACGCCCGATCATCGATAGATGATCGTGTGGATGTACGGGAGACGTTCGAAGATCTACATTGGGCTAATCGAGGGGAAAGGTATTGACCACTACCGAGATCAAGCCCCTACTCCGAGGAGTGTCACANCGGGCGGCCTTCGTTGCTTCGGCCACTNTTGCCCCNATAGTGGTGGTTTCGGCTCCTGGACTTTGGCCTCGGTTAATCACGGGGCTCTACAGCATCTCGATAGTTGCGTTATTNGGNGTCTCNGCNTTNTACCACCGCGTCAATTGGGGACCGGTCAACCGCCGAAGGCTGCAGAAATTCGACCACGTNACCATATTCATTGCCATAGCCGCNACCTANACCCCAGTGGCTGCGTTCGCCTTGTCGGCTTGGGCCGCGAAACTTGTTTTAACGTTGGTTTGGGGTGGCGCTTTCATAGGCGCCGTGTTGCGGATCCGCTTTACGCAGGCNCCCAAATGGGTCGTCGCTGGACCGTATCTAGTCATTGGCTGGTGTCTCTTNGCCGTNATNAAAGACGCCTGGCATCAACTTGGCGTGCTGGGCTTCCTGCTATTTCTGATTGGCGGCTTGCTGTACACCCTTGGCGCCNTTGTCTTTGCCGCTCAGAGACCCGACCCGTGGCCAAGCATGTTCGGATTCCACGAAGTATTTCACTCACTCACTGTTGCTGCCGCGTCCCTCCACTACGTAGCTTTCGTCTTCGTCGTGCTACCGAAGGCCCAGTAGCACTGCTCCCAANAGAACTGAGCCTCGGAACCAAGCCGATAGTTCTCGATGAATTGGAACAAAACAATCGTTNNAATCTCAAAAGNTTCAGGTGATGGTTGACACCAGCTTGTTTCCGAAGGCGGCAGCTTGATGTACCGCTGTGTTGAGGTCGATCGAAAACTCTGAGACGTCAACAAAGGCGTCGGCGCGGATTTCCCACGAGTTGCGNCCGTCGGTCAACCCGCCGCGAAAACCACGGTCTGATGTGGTGGTTTCGTTGATGTACATGTCGTCATAGACAGTGATCAACATGTCGGCAACGCAATGGTGTTTAAGACCGTTTTCGAAGGCAAGTGGCGTGATCGTAAATGGGTCTTGTGCCGCTGCGTACGGCCGCAATACCGCGAGAACGCCATGCGGTTCGAGAATCTCGAGGGACTCCGGGTCAAGCATCACAGACTCAGCGTTCTCTAGGGTTTCATGGCCAACAACGAGACAAGGTAGCCCTCTCCCNCTGACAACTTTGGCGATCACCAANGCNGCCGGGCCGCGTCCGACAATAAGTAAGGGGGTTTCAATCGTTTGTACGTTGTGCGTCATTAAATNTCTAAAAAATNGCGAGCGGGTTTACCGGACTGCCCGTCACACCCTGAAAGCGGATCGGNGACAGCATGAATTGGAACTCCCAGCGATCCTTTTGGCTGCACGCATCGGCCAAATCCTCAAGTTGACAATTNTCAATAAGCCACAGACCCATGGCAACAATGCCAACCATATGGATGGGCATGCTCACGTTCTTGTANCCCGAGGGAGTGGGATCCTGGGCGACATCAGAACCAATCATCGATATACCGCGGTCGGCAAGCCAGGGAAGACAAGCCGCCTGATAGCCCGAACGCGGTTTATTTGCGTTGTAACTCTTTTTTTCTCGAAGGCGCGCTCCCCCTTCGCCCGTACGAACCAGCAGTACATCACCGGGTTCACATCGGACACCAGCTGCTTCTTCTGCCGCCTCCAAATCNTCGGGGTAGATGTGATCTGCAGGGTCAAGCACCTCTACGCCGCGAAGTCTTGCGATGTCCAACAACACGCCACGAGTCGTTACACCGTCCCGCAAGGCGAGAACGTCGTGTTTCAAAGCGCCTTGGCGGTCTGAGACCAAAGATGAGGGGACGCCGCCGTACATTTTCCCGTCCCAGAACAAGTGAGCCAGCGAATCAAGATGTGTGACATCGAGTCCATGAAACACCATCCCGATGAACTCCTGTGCTCCACCTGCGCGACCAGCTCCCATGAGGCCGCGGCGACCTTCTTCGTCGAGGCCCAAGCCAGTCGAGAGCATGTAGCGCTGAGATTCGACGGTCGCGCCTGGNTGTTGGCCTGTGCGAATATCCCAGCTACATGAGATTGAAAGGCCCTCACGCACCAGCTTGGCGGCTGAAACTCGTTTCGCGGCAGTCAAATGGTTCAGAGTGCCGAGACGGTCATCGTCACCCCATCGTCCCCAGTTGGATAGATCTTCGAACCAGTCAATTATCTGTTCTTCTGATGGCGGAGTCGGCATATCCCCTCGGACCTTGTATGTGACCTNATTAACATTGTGCTTCATGTAGGTATGTCCGGCTTAGATTTTGGTTCANCGGTTCGGGGGCATGCCGGACTCTGCCATGTGTGACAATTTGAATCCGATGAATTACTGAGAGGTGGACTCTTGTGTCTGTAGCGAATGTCAATGGGCAGTCGATCAACTACGTCGATTCGGGAGGTGAGGGCTTAGCGGTGATATTTAGCCACGGGTTCCTCATGGACCTGACAATGTTTGACCAGCAGGTGGTCGCGCTGAAAGATGATTTCCGATGTGTCGCCTGGGACGAACGTGGTTTTGGTGAAACACCAGCTGACGAGCCTTTTTCGTATTGGGATTCCGCCGACGATGCCGTTGCCCTATTGGATCACCTAGAAATCGGTCGAGCCGTTTTCGTTGGGATGAGCCAGGGCGGGTTCTTATCGCTTCGTGCCGCGCTTACGCACTCGGATCGAGTCGCCGGGATAGTTCTGATCGACAGCGAAGCCGGCGCATTCACTGAGGAACAAATTGAAGGCTATAGCGCCATGTTCAATCAATGGCAGGTCGATCAGCCTCTCGGCGAGCTGGGTGAAACGGTTGCTGGGATGATCATCGGTGACCCCGATCTCAGCGCTGAATGGATCACTAAATGGGAGGCACGTGACAGGTCAACGCTCGAACACCCGATGGCGACCCTTCTTTTCCGTGAGGACATCACCGATCGCATGNCGGAAGTAGCTTGCCCNGTGTTGATCATTCACGGAGAAGATGATCAGGCGATTCCCATTGAAGCTGCTGAAGCTTTGTCCCAGCTGTTACCCGACTGTCGAAGTCTGGTGAGAGTCCCGGGAGCCGCGCACGCCCCCAACATGACCNACCCCGAAATGGTTAACGATGCCTTGAGGGGCTTCCTGTCTCAGATCTAAGTCGGATTCCAACAACCCAGTCGAGCGCTGGCACTCGTGGCCGTATCCTGTGGNGGTGTTGGAAATCGAAGTAGTTGCCGGCGTCAACTGGACGACAACCGATGTTTCTATCCGCTAGGNANGCNGCCGCATGGGATCGAGANGGCTTTTTTCTGGTTAAAGAGTTTTCGCCNCCTGACGTCTGNGACGCTATGTTGCGACGAGCGATTGATTTGGCGCGAGAAGCTGACGGGCGCGGCGTAGCNGGCNCGGCCATTGTGCACCCGGAACGAAATTTGGCCGACTCCGTGGGTTCTGAGGCGCTTGCCGAGGAACGCGTATCGAAGGTCTTCAAGGTTCATCGAGATTCGGTATTCCACGAATTTGCGACCCAACCTGATCTTGTCGCTTCGGTGCAACATCTCCTCGGCACCGACATTGATTGTTTCTTGTCACAATTCATTTTCAAGAATCCCGGCGCCTGGGGTCAACCTTGGCACCAAGATGCCTTCTATTTCCCCTTCGACCGTGGACCGCAGGTCGGCGTGTGGCTTGCTGTGACTGAGGCAACGCTTGCCAATGGGTGTCTACACGTTGTGCCAGGTTCACATCTCGAGCCGGTACATAAGCACCTTTTAGATCGGCGACCAAACGCCAATCAGGGTTACGTGGAAATTCTCGATCACGACATGTCGGGCGAGCGGCCAGTAACGATGGCGCCGGGCGACCTGCTCATCTTTCACAGCCACTTGATGCACCGATCTAAGGACAACAATTCGAGTGCGATACGCGCAGCGATGGTCTACCACTTCGGCGAACGAGGAACTGTCGACTTGGCGGAGCACCCGGCACCTATCAACGACTGGATGCCAGTCGGTGAGAGACGCGTCGGGTGACTATGCCTAAATTGCATCCCTTCAACGAGACTTTCGCCTGGCAGTCGTCACCTCTTTCGGGACGAGCCACCACCGCTCAGCAGGTTGCCCAGTTTGATGAGGACGGATTCTTTTTGTACGAGGGCGCATTCAACGGCGAACAGGTTGCCAATCTCATCGAGGAGATCGATCCTTTTGAGCGCGAGGCTGAGGAGTTTTTGCGGCAACAGCCTGATGGTCGGATCTTCATTTCTAAAGCCGACGCGATTACCTTTACCAAGCATCTCGTAAAGCGGTCGCGCAAATTGCGTGAGTTCAGTACCGCCGACCCTTTGATTGGTCTTTGTCACGACCTCATCGGACCCAATGTTCGACTGTATTGGGATCAGGCTGTCTATAAGAAACCCGAAAATCCGGAGGAGTTCCCGTTTCACCAGGACAACGGGTACACCTACCTTGAGCCACAGCAATACCTCACATGTTGGATCGCTCTCACTGATACCGATGAAAGCAACGGATGCCCATGGGTGATCCCAGGGCTTCATCGGTATGGCACTCTGGCGCACGAGCTAACGCCGCTGGGCTGGCGTTGCGCGCCATCTTCGAGCGAAGCGATCCCTATTCCTGCCGCGGCGGGTGACATCGTGGTGTTCTCTTCGCTCACCCCCCACCGAACTGGACCAAATCTCACCGAACATGTGCGTAAGAGCTACATCGTGCAATACGCGCCCGATGGTGCGGTTCAACGGAGCGTGGATCAGGAGTTAGTTGCCCAAAACGACACAGAGCGGCAGTACCAGGTGTTGGACAACGGTCGGCGATGCCGGGAAGGTGTTTGAGGTGGAGCTATGAAGGTCGAGGGAATAGACCATCTGGTGATAAACGTTCGAGATGCTGAACGAGCTATGTGCTGGTATCGGGATCGTCTCGGTTTGAAACCGGAACGCTACGACGAATGGAAATCCGGCGAAGTTCCGTTCCTTTCAATGCGGATTAACAGCACTACCATCATCGATCTCTTGGAAACTGAGCGGACGGGCGAAAACGTTGACCACATTTCATTGTCCGTGACCGGGGCTTTGGGAGAAGTGCTGTCCTGCGACGATGTGGAGATTGTGCGGGTGTTTGACTCCATTTACGGCGCATTGGGTTGGGGACCAGCTGCTTACATCCGTGACTTAGACGGCAACGTAATCGAACTCAAGCAATACGGGATGGGGCTACGTTCCACCGGAAAACCAACAAGCGGACGTTGATGTACCCGAAACTGGCGATTAATACATCGGCCACNCCTACCNCTATTGGCAACNCGNCGACCGNTTCCCNNCCAAGGTGGGAGNTATTGTTCAAACCCCATCCCGGCCANCCTGTTGGTCGNCGGCGTTCGCTCGTAGTTGGTTCAATGGCTCAGTCGCTGAGTGAGCCNAATATATATTNTTGCGGCCAAGCGGCGNGCGTTTTTGGTTGGATGATAAAAGCGAGTGGAGGGTCAACAAGTGGGGCAAGAAATTAAGTTTCAGGACGGCGAGTCCTATGAGAAATGGATGGGGGTATGGACTCAACTAGTTGGCGATCAGTTTCTAGATTGGCTTTCCCCTGAGACTGCAAAAGCCTGGCTAGATATTGGCTGCGGTAATGGTGCGTTCACTGAACAGATCTATACACACCATGATCCTTCCGAAATTCACGCCATTGATCCATCTTCTGAGCAAATTGATTTTGCATCAAGACGCATNGTCTCCGACCGNGTGTCATTCCAGGTGGGGGANGCAATGGATTTAGAATTTGAAGCTGATCGCTTTGATTACGCGACCATGGCGCTAGTGCTGTTCTTCGTGCCTGAACCTGCGGTTGGGGTTTCTGAAATGGCCAGAGTTGTTCGGCCTGGTGGNGTCATCTCAGCTTACGTTTGGGACGTTCTTGAAGGTGGCTTACCTATGGAGGCCATCAACGCTCAACTTCGCGTCTTAGACATACCCCATCCGTTGGCGCCAACTGCCGAGGTTTCACGCATTAACAGACTTGAATCAACGTGGCTTGAAGCTGGATTAAAGGAAGTGGCNGTAAAACAAATNTCTGTGGATCGAACCTTTGAAAACTTCGAACAGTTTTGGGATCTAAGTCACAACTCACCTTCCGTAGGGCCGATTTTGTCCAAGCTTCCAGCCGACGTAGGCCATCGAGTGAAAACAATGACCCGGGATGCTCTTGGCGTAGACGACAGTCAAACAGTGACCGTTAATGCCTTTGCGAACGCCGTTAAGGGAACCGTGTGAAGAGACCTAAGAACCCTTGGTGTCGTTAAAAGATTGCGACTGCGCCGTCTTCTTAAACGGTGGACAATTCAGCGCCCGCCTCAGCAACGACTAAACGATCGCCCACGCGTGCTCTCAGCTTGACGAGTGTCCGCCCTTCGTTTACCTCGGTTACCTCAGCCTCACACACCACTGTCTCTTCGGCGTGGGTCGGGGCAGTGTTGCGAAAGAACAGGCGGCTAATCCACTGACCATTTTCGAGGCAGCGTGTCAGCTGTTCCCCGAACAACGCTCCCAACATCTGGCCGTCAACGACTGGGCGTTCCATACCAGCGCGAACCGCAAAATCAGTGTCGTAGTGCAGACGGTGGGAGTCCCATGTTGCACCCCCATAAGCGACCATGTCGGTGAGCGTGATGGTGCGTACCAAGTCGGGGAGCCGCTCGCCGACCTTCATAGCACGGACTCTGTCGGGCGGTAGATCAAGGTCTCGGTGTTCGAGGCAATCTCTTCACCGTCGACCGCCAAGTACGCAGCCTCGGCGACGACAATCAGCAGAGGCCGACCATCNGCATCGTGACGTTCACGTATCTGGGTAATTTTCCAGTTGGTGCTGATGATGTCGTCGGGCCTGGCCGGTCGGCTGATTCGATAGTCGTTACCACCTCGAATCATGGTGCATGGGACCGGGAGGGGCAGCCCCCAGTTGTGACCCAAATATCCCGACGTGTCGCGCGCCGACAGCCCGGTCAACTGGCACGTTTCGAATATCAGTGTTGGTGGCGCTTCGTTAGTCCAGCGACTGGGGTCTGAGCCGATGGCCAAAGCAAACGTNCGAATCGACGCCCTGCTCAGTTCCTCGGGGGCGGTGTAGACGGCTGTCGCGCCGACCCAAGCCTGAACCTTCTCGGTCAGCAGCGTGACTTGTTCGGTCATGGGTTCAACACAGCTACAGCCTCGACCTCGATCAACCAGTCACGGCTCAGCAGGGCGTTGATCGCCACACCCGTAGATGCTGGGAAAGGTCGACCGAGCACGTTCTCGCGAACCGTGTTGACGTCGCGGTAATTGGGCAGGGCGTCCGGTGTCACGTATTCAATCGTCTTTACGAGATCATCGATACCTCCGCCAGCTGCTTCGAGTACCTGACGGATCTGGTCATACACGAATTCTGCCTGCATACCCACGTCGCCCTTACCAATGGTTCCACCGGTGGTGGGATCCCAGGCCGTGGTTCCTGAGATGTAAACAACCGAGTCAGCGACCGTGGCCGGACTGAACGTTAACGACGCGTAGGCATCTTCGGCGTGCGGCACAATCTCCTTCGGGGCGGCTGACGCCCAGACGTCGAGTGCGACTAGCACGTCGGGGTGAGGGAGCTGTGAGGTGAGCACCCCCGTCGAAGCTGGAAACGCTGGGCCCAGCAACCGGCGCCGCGCCTCAGCTGTTGCTCGGTAGTCGCGGCGGGTCGCGGGCGTCGTTTGCTGGACGGTGCGAACGACATGCTCCAGCCCAAGATCAAACTCGCCCAGGCGACGCCCGGCCTCTTCTAATACCCACTCGCATTGGCCGACGAGATCCCCCGACGCGACGACGGACCCATCGGAGTCGATCGGCAACAACTGCGGCAGACGCACCTGACGGGGCGGTCCACCAGCGACGACCTCTACTTCGACTATGGCGTCCGGTCGCACCAGCGCATCAACCACCATTGTTGACGCTGCACAGGATGTCGGCCGCGCCCCGGCGATTTCGTCGCGAACGTCAAGTCCCTCCGCAGTCACGTACTCGACCACTTCCGTACATTCTTCAATATCACGACCCGCAGCATTCAGTACGGCCCCGATCTTGTCCCAACAAATACCGGCCTGTTCCGCGGCGGACCCACCGCTAGCCACGCGCCCACTCGCTGGATCGTGACGCGACGCCGTCTGCCCCGCCAGCCATGTCGCTCCCCCAGCTTCGATACCAAGCGCGAAGGAATACCGCGACGGATCCAACCACGGGAAAACAACCCCTTCGACCGCCTGCACCATCGGGTCCCCCTCAACAAGCTCGACTCTGAAGCGAGCGTAATTGGCCCAGAGAAGCTGAACCTGCGTTATTTGATCGCGTTGGGCGCCCCCAATTTTGAAAAGTAGGGTGGGGGGATGGCAGGGAATCATTGGAAGCGGGCAAGTCTCGAGTTGCGGGCGGCCGGGTTTGAGCCCGAGACCATCGCGGCGAAGAACACGATCGTTACGGTCGCGGGGGCCTACACAAACGCCCATCGCTGCAACAACCGGGTCGAGCGCATATCGGACCTGCTGTCGGAGTCGATCACTTCCCATGGCGGACAAGGGTTGGTCGTTGGTGCACCGGCGGTTTCCGATGCTCTTACCCAGGGTTCAGCCAATGCCAGCTACAGCCTTGTATCACGAGACATCATCGCCGACTCGTTTGAGATCGGGCATCGGGCGCATCACGGCGAGGCGATGGTTGTCATCTCGGGCTGCGACAAGACGGGCGCGGCCGCGATGATGCCCCTGGCTCGGACCAACGACGTTGGGCTCGTGATCTACCCAGGGACTAGCTCGCCGGGCTGCGTGGACTTTGAGCCATGGGCGTCGAAGGGTAACAACCTGACGGTTCTCGACTGGGCCGAGGCACGAGCGGCGATGCGAGCCGATCGGATCAGCCGAGAGGAATTCGAAGAGGTCGAACGGAACGTGATGCCCGGCAGTGGCACCTGNGGGGCGATGTTTACAGCGAACACCATGAGCACCATTACCGAGGCGATGGGGATGATGTTGCCCCGNGGNGCCTCNCATCCNGCCGACTANGACGCCGCGAGCGATATTCACGACGACGTGAAGGCTCAGGTGGAGGCGACCATCGAAGCTCTCTACACCCTGATCGACGCCGACATTCGGCCCCGGGACATCATGAACATGAAGGGCTTCGAGAACACCATCACCACCGCCTACGCGATGGGGGGCTCGACCAACATGTACCTACATTTGTTGGCGATCGCTCGCGATGCAGAGGTGGACCTCACCATTGATCGCATCCAGGAGATCGGCGAGCGGGTGCCGCTCATTGCGAATCTTCAACCGCACGGTCCGTACTCGATGGTNGCNCTGCACGAACTCGGCGGNGTGCCGGTCGTGATGAANGAGCTCCTCGATAANGGCTTCCTACATNGCGACGCCATGACGGTCACTGGAAAGACNCTCGCTGAGAACCTGGCNGACGTGGCCTCGCTGGCNGATTTGGGTGACCAGGACTTGGTNCAACCGGTNTCGGCNCCNNNAGCCCAACCGAACAACCACATCACGGTCCTGCACGGAAATCTGGCTCCGGAGAGTTGTGTCCTGAAACTGGGAGGCAAAACTCTTGAGACGGGCGAGTTCCGCGGAATCGCCAAGGTGTTTGAAAACGAACCGGACGCCATGACCGCTATCCAGTCCGGAGTCATCGTGCCTGGCGACGTAGTTGTAGTGCGCAACGTCGGCCCCAAGGGCGGCCCAGGCATGCCCGAGATGGTGATGCTCACTGTCGAGTTGCAAGGACGTGGTTTGGGCAAGGACGTGGCGCTCATCACTGATGGCCGGTTCAGCGGTGTCTCGCACGGAATCCTCATCGGACATATTTGCCCTGAGGCCGCCGACGGCGGTCCGCTCGCATCGGTACAGGACGGCGACACGATTGTCATCGATCCGGTTAATCGGACTCTTGACGTAGCGATCGACCACAGCGAGTTACAGAGACGGATGGCGAGTATCGGGCCGAGAGACTTGACGAGCACGATTCCGCAGGGGTCGGTGCTGCGCCGGTACGCCCGACACGTGTCGTCGGCCCACTATGGATGTGTGCAGTGAGCGACAAGAAATCAGAGCCTCCGGCGTTCGTGAACAAACGTGACGCTATGACCTACCAAGAGGCAACTGAACTGGTGTGGGCCGCTCGATCCTGGTCGCGCCAGAAAAGCTCCTCACACAGCGCCCTTCCAATTTGACCTCGCATAACCCAAGTTTCTTGGGTTTTGTTTGTGGAGCTGATCGGACTCGGTCTGGGCTGCGAGTCTCTTGATCCGCTACAGGTCTCCGTCTACCGCTCAGGGAGTTCGACCGCAGAAGGCCGCCAGTCGGTCGATTGCCGGAATGTCATCTTCAACCGAAACTTCAGGACTGAAAGCGCCCGAGTCACGTAGGTCGTCGTTGACGAACCCATGGGCGAAGGCCGCACCTGCGTCAAGGATCTCGGTTGGGGGATCGAAGTTCTGGCTGGTGGCCCGGGCCAGATCCCAGCAGTGGAGTAGCACGTCGAAACCAAGGACTTCGAGCACCACCGAGAGTGGGAGTTCACCAAATGGCATAGGGATCAACACATCGAAGTCGTCTGCTT
>PAHW01000003.1 GCA_002705305.1 Acidimicrobiaceae bacterium | reverse complement strand
AAGAAGAAAGCTGGAGCCAAGAAGAAAGCTGGAGCCAAGAAGAAAGCTGGAGCCAAGAAGAAAGCTGGAGCCAAGAAGAAAGCTGGAGCCAAGAAGAAAGCNGGCAAGAGCACAGAGGAGTTCTTGGCCGATCTCGAGCGCCGTCGCGGATCCCCCTGATTCNCCATGTANAGCGACCTACNCCCAAATTTTTTNGCGAACGCCTAGTCTTGCAAGCTAAGAAATGGCACCTATAACCAGCGATCTTGCATATGAATGAATCTTNTGCAGCCGCCNCTAACGGCGACGAGAACCGTATTGGCCGGTCACATCCCGTGTTCGGCAGTCCGGGGTTCCTTCGTCTTTGGGTGGCCCAAGTAGTCAGCGCCTTCGGAGATTGGATTGGGTTCCTAGCAATCATCGAAATAGCGAGACGGCTAGGAGGCGGCCAACCAGGATCGGCCATTGCTTTGGTGATGTTGGCGAGGGTACTTCCAGGGTTCTTCTTGGCATCGGTNGGCGGCGTAATTGTTGACCGAGTCGATCGAAAGCGATTGTTGATCANCTGCGACATCTTGCGCGCCGGAGTGCTGCTCTTAATCCCGCTAATCGAACGAGTATGGGCGTTAGTCCTGGCGTCGTTGGTGCTCGAACTCGCGACTTCGCTTTGGGGTCCTGCCAAAGAAGCCATCGTCCCCAACCTGGTCCCCAAGGAACAGTTAACCGCGGCAAACTCGTTATCGCTCGTGGCGGCCTATGGCACCTTTCCGCTGGCCGCAGGAGCTTTCATCGGATTGGCCAAGTTCGCCGAATGGTTAGGCGGAAGTAGCATTGGTCAAGTNGAGTGGGCGCTAGCACTCGACGCCNTGACGTTTCTGATTGCAGCGGGCCTTATCGCCACTTTGCCNCTTCTAAGACACCGTCGCGACGCAAACAACACCCCATCGATTGACTTGTCACAAGGAGTTAGAGAACTCCGAGANGGGTGGACGTTTATCGCAATTAGCCCGCAGGTGAGAGCNGTCTTGGTTGGTCTAGGGACCGGGATGATCGGCGGAGGAATGCTGATACCTCTCGGCGCAGTGTTCAATGACGCGGTTTTGGGTGCCGGCAACGCGGGATTCGGAACCATTCTGGTCACNATGGGCTTAGGAGTAGCGGCCGGAGTCTCAGCGCTCTCGGCGGTACAGCGACGATTAGACAAGGAACGTACTTTCGTCGCTTCGGTTTTTGGGGCGGGAACNTGCCTGCTTTTCGCGGTAACAAGTTCNNATACTTTTCTTACTCTCGCTGGTGTCTTCGCNATGGGTGTCTNCGCTGGATCNGTCTACGTCTTGGGGTTTACCCTCCTTCACGAAAATGTTGAGGAGCAACTCAGNGGACGCGTCTTCAGCGCTTTNTACACGCTGGTGCGATTCTGTNTGCTTTTATCGATCACAGTGGGTGGGTTTTTGTCGGANGGGTTCAATTGGCTNTTCGATGTGCTTTTCGACAACGAAATAAGCGTTGGATCGTGGGCCATGGCCCTTCCAGGTGTTCGGGGGGCCTTATGGTTAGCGAGCACTTTCATGTTGCTCGCAGGCGCACTCGCATGGGTTGCTCTGCGCGNCCCCCAAGAGAAGTCCCCATGAGCCGTCGCGGAAAATACATAGCCTTTGAGGGTTGGGAGGCGAGCGGTAAATCGACCCAGGCCNGTCTGCTCGCCGAACGGCTTAACGCTGTTCTCACTCGCGAACCCGGCGGCACGGATCTGGGGATAGCGATTCGCGACCTGTTGCTCGGGAACGGCCCTGAACCGACGCAACGCGCTGAAGCTTTACTCTTCGCAGCCGATAGAGCTCAACACTTAGCCGAGGTGGTTGAACCGGCCCTGTCAGAAGGGCGCGACGTTATTACCGACCGCTCATATGGATCAACTCTTGCCTACCAGGGACATGGCCGAGGTCAATCCGTAGATGAGCTTATGCGGCTTGCCGAGTGGGCGAGCGGGGGCCTGTTGCCCGACCTAGTGGTCTTGTTGACCGTGGGNGCAGATACCGCAGATGATCGGCTAGGAGACGATCGAGATCGAATGGAACGCGAAGACTCTGATTTCGCCGTTCGAGTGATTGAGGGGTTCACGGCCCTGGCTAACGCGGATCCNGATCGCTGGGTAGTCATAGATGGCTCCGGCTCGATCGACGAAGTAGCTGAGAGGGTCGCCAACGCGGTCGGTGTGCAATGAGTGACGCCTTCGAAGAGGTTGTCGGACAACCGGCNGCTGTATCGATGCTTCGAGCCGCGGTCACCAACCCCTTGCCTTCCTATCTCTTCATCGGGCCGGCCGGTTGCGGAGCGCGAACCCTAGCGACCAGTTTCGCGGCGGAACTCCTATCCCACGGACGCGAAGATTCGCGACGTCACCGAAGGCTCGCTATTTCTGAAGAACATCCCGACCTCATTGTGTTCGAACGCGCCGGACCCTCAATCTCGGTTGAACAAGCCCGAGAGATTGTCAGAGCGGCAACGACAAGCCCCTTCNACGGGGATCGGAAAGTCATTCTGATCGAAGACATCCATCTGGCCTTCGGTGCGGCTCCGATGTTGCTTAAGGTTCTCGAAGAACCCCCGCAGTCCACCTATTTTCTTCTGACCGCGGAAGAAATCCCCGAGCAGCTGGCAACGATTGCTTCTCGATGCTGNCAAGTCGATTTGGTCGCGATGACTCCCCACGACCTTCTGGGAGTTCTGGATGGCTCAGGACTAGATGAGCAGCGTTCATCTGCTATAGCAACNGTCGCCAACGGATCNATCGATCGGGCCCTACTGCTTGCTTCAGACNATGACGCTCTCGAACGTTGGACCACATGGCAACAAGTTCGACTCACTCTCGATGGCAGCGGAAACGCGGTAACTCAAACAGCGGATCAGTTGCTCGCGATGGTTGACGATGCCGCCGCCCCCCTTCAAGAACGACAAGATCGAGAACGCGACGAACTTGACGAACGCGCGGAACGTTTCGGTGAACGAGGCCTAGGTCGTCGAAGCCTNGAAGATCGTCACAAAAGAGAAGTTCGGAAGCTTCGGACAGACGAACTCGCAATGGGTATCACGGCCATCAGCATCTCGATCCGCGAGGACCTTGAGACCGGCCGGATCGACGCTGGAAGTGCTTTGGCATCATTAGAGGCGGTAACGAAGGCCGCCGAAAATCTNCGGCGTAATCCGAACGAACGTCTACTTCTCCAAAGGCTCTTCTTGAATCTCAACAGCTAATGAGNCGAGTCGNTTCGTCAACAGTGGAGCCCGAGGCGGGGATTGAACCCGCGACCTGCTCTTTACGAGAGAGCCGCTCTGCCACTGAGCTACTCGGGCGTGGACTCACCGACGCTACCAGCCGCATTTGTTTAGATGACCCCGATGTTCGCGTGATTTTGAGTGAACCTACGCTCAGATTGAAGGTCTCCGCAGTGGTGTTAGATACGATGACCATATGAACGCACTTGCTGCTCAAGTCTGGCATTTCTGGTTGGCCGTGCCCCTTGCCATAGGCACGGTGCTTGGAGTCCTTCAACTCGTCGCTGGGTACATAACCAAAGTTGTGGCGCCCCGATATCCCAAGCGCTGAGATCGACGATGACGGACGGGCCCGTCGACTGGGAGCTAGCCCGTCGGCTTGCTAGAAAAGTCGCCGGTGACGAACCGTTGTCTTGTTCATATCTGGGTGACTCCTTGCNCGAAGATTTTGCTCGCTTTACCCCTNTGGCTGAAGAACTAGTCGCGGCAGAAACNGGTTTGGTATCTGACGAAGGTTCAGCGCGAGCCCGGGTGATCGACCGAGCTGGGTGGATTGACGCAAATATCAGGGCGTTCCGNCGACTGTTGCGTCCGGTGTTGGCGGAATCCGCTTCGACACATCCCGCCAGTGTCGTNACGTCGAAAATCGCGGCGGCCGAGTTGGGAATGGTCTTGGGTTGGATGTCCCGNCGAGTGCTAGGTCAGTACGACCTGTTACTCACCGAAGACGAAGATCGAGATGACCAGGATCTCGTCTACTACGTCGGTCCGAATATCTTGTCAATTGAGAAGAAATTCGCCTTCGACCCGAAACAGTTCAGNCTCTGGTTGGCGTTACACGAACTAACGCACCGCTCCCAGTTCACAGGGGTTCCGTGGTTGCGTCCCCGTTTCTTGGAACTTGTAAATCAAATGCTTGACGAGGTGGAGCCTGACCCCGACCGCATCAAGCAAGGATTGCAGGAATTCATAAAATCGCGTCGCGAAGGGTCGGACCCNCTGGGCGATGGCGGACTAGCGCAGTTATTCGCAAGCGAACGGCAGCGTGAATTGTTGGATTGCGTTGGAGGTTTGATGAGCTTGGTGGAGGGCCATGGCGACGTCACCATGTCTCGAGCAGCGACAGGACATGTTCCCCATGCGGCGCGATTTCATCGAGTTATGCACGAACGACGCAATAGCGCGACTGGTTTCACGCGCATCATGCAAAGATTTATNGGAATTGAAGCCAAGCTGGCCCAATACCAGGCGGGAGAAGATTTCATCGCNGCTATTGAGTCTGAGCGTGGTAGCCGAGCCGTGGATGTCATCTGGCACGATCCGAACCATTTGCCGTCCATGGCCGAGATTCGAGACCCCGATGCCTGGATGCGACGAGTCCCAGCCGCTTAAGCGTGGGGTTGTCATGGTAGATCTCGATCAGATCGACGTATTCCTCAAAGATTGCACTTTCCCGAATAGCGCTAGATTGCACTGCGCCGTATCGGGTGGCCCGGACTCATCAGCCCTTCTGATTCTGGCGTCCATGACGGGGTTGAACGTGACTGCATACCATGTCGACCACGGCTTGCGACCAGATGGTCCCGCNGAACGCGACCTTGTCGGAGAGCTTTGCCAACGAGTTAACGCGGAATTCGAAACGCTGACTGTCGAAGTTGAACCTGGTTCTAACTTAGAGGCGCGTGCTCGATCGGCACGTTTCGCATCCTTGCCGTCGACGATTCTCACAGGNCATACAGCCGACGACCAAGCCGAGACGATCCTCCTCCATCTNCTTCGAGGGGGAGGGCTTGACGCGTCCGCCGGCATGCGGTCGGAACATCACCCGATTCTCTCCCTTCGACGGGCCGATACTAAACGCGTGTGTGAACTGTTTGACTGGCAACCGTTTGACGACCCGAGCAACACCGACCCACGTTTTCGGCGCAATCGCGTACGTAANGAGGTCATTCCTCTCCTAAATGAGGTCGCCGAACGAGACGTAGTTCCGTTGCTGACCCGTGCCGGCCACCTCGCGGGAGCGGATCGNGACTTACTTGACGAGCTTGCACNATTGGTAGATCCGACNGANNCCGCTTCGTTGGCGAACGCGCCCTTGCCTTTAGCGCGTCGCGCGATCCGACAATGGCTCCGAGGAGAACATCCCCCTAACGCCGCAGTGGTCGAGCGAGTTTTGGCCGTTGCTCGAGGAGAGTTTCGCGGCACTGAAATAAGCGACGGCCGATCGGTACGACGAACCAGCGGAAAATTGAGAATCGAAACCTCGTCCAAAGAGCACAGCCACACACCGGATAGCGGCTAGGTTCGCGCCCTGTGACGGATCAGAGCGCCTTGCACGGNGACCCCGCCCTCAGCAAGATCCTCGTACGCCACGACGAAATTAGCGGACGGGTCCAAGAACTAGGACAGGAAATTGCTAACGACTACGCAGGTCGAGCCCCGCTGCTAATCGGTGTACTCAAAGGCGGAGCGATCTTCACCACTGATCTCGCGCGCGCGATCGACCTTCCNGTAGAACTCGACTTTATGGCGGTGTCTTCTTATGGCAGCAGCACACGAACCAGTGGAGTGGTTCGGATTCTTAAAGACCTTGACGAGGGCATCGAAGGTCGAGATGTGATCCTCGTGGAGGACATCGTAGATAGCGGCCTTACTTTGNGGTACCTCCGGAAGACACTTCTTGCGCGGACCCCCGGCACCCTNGAGATCTGCTCNCTGCTCGTTCGAGAAGAACAACAACAGGGGGAGCTNGATGATCTGGTCAAATACGTGGGATTTAAAATTCCGCCGGTATGGGTCGTGGGTTACGGGCTTGACGTAGGGCANCGCTACCGAAATCTCCCCGATATCTGGGAATATGACACGACGGTTCAGTCGTAGGCACGGCCGAGGTGTCAGTGGCTCCTTCACTAGAGGACAAGTAACATTTGCCCCAGATCAGCGTTCTCAACGCTTGGGGATAGGGGACCGTGAAAGGAAAGTGGGCAGAAGGCATTGANCCCAGAAACTTTGTCTGGGTAATCAAAGACTCNCTGGCGATTTGTGAGCGCCCAGGGGGATACGGGGAACACCATCGGCGTGTTCGCCGCCAGGAAGAAATCATCTGGGTNCGCCAACACGACTTCGGCGTTCTCTACTCACTTATNGCNGGCTCGCACAACCTCCACAANTATGAAGAACTTGGTTTGCCGTTCCGNCATCGGCCTTGGCCCACCCATGACCACCTCGCTCAATACATGGAGGTGCTGTTCATTGAGATCCGCAGTGCGATATCGGCCGGACAGAAAGTGTTGCTTCACAAAGAATCGGTCGGGGAACGTCTGTGTGGACTCATGGCGGCCTACCTNCTTTGGGCCGGNCTCGTTCCCACGGGACCACAAGTTACAGCGATAGCCGAACGCATCTTTCAGCAACGATTGGGGCCACACGGCCGAGAGTTAGTTGAAATAGCCATGAGTATGGAAACTCGGCAGGAGACAACCCAGCAGTGACGCAACCGGGAACGAGTGATTGCATCCAGCTGCGTGGACTTCGCGTGCTTTGCATTGTTGGCGTACTGCCNGAAGAACGCGAGCGGCCACAGCCGTTNGAGCTCGACATCGATATCTTTTCGGATCTGGCAGCAGCCGGNGAATCAGATGAATTGAANGACACCGTTGACTACGGCGCGGTGACGGAAACAGTTACAGAAATCTGTCTCCGAGCGAAAGCCCAACTTCTGGAACGNNTAGCGCAACTTGTGGCTGAACATCTACTGGAATTTGACGGGGTCGTGGCTGCGACCGTGACGGTTAAGAAGATACGGCCGCCAGTTCCATCCGAAATCACTTTTACTGCCGTGCGAATTACTCGTCGCAACACATAGACAAGAAGATGAAATGTCGGAAACAGTAAGGGCTTTCCTTGGNTTGGGATCCAACCTGGGNGACCGCAGGGAATTCNTGACTGCAGCCGTGCGNGATATTCGTGACAAATTCGCNATCTCTGGCGTCTACGAAACAGCACCAGTAGGTGGGCCAACTCAAGGNGCTTTTCTGAACATGGTGGTTGAAATTCACACGNCGATGGCNCCCTACGATCTTCTTGCCGCATGTCACCGACTTGAGAACACGGCGCGGCGTGTGCGCGCTGAGCGTTGGGGACCGCGCACCCTCGACGTTGACGTTTTGCTCTACGGCGAACTTGAACTCAACGACCCGAAATTAACGCTTCCGCACCCCCGNATGAATAGCAGAGCATTCGTCCTTTACCCTCTGGCTGAACTGGCCCCAGAATTGCTGCCTCCAGACTGGAGAGAAACTGTTGCAGACCANGCAATAGTGCGAGTGGAGAATCTTGCTTGNCGTTAGATTCGGTTTGTNGGTAGAGAACGGATCGCCGATCTACACGAAAACCGGGGATGGCCGCCCCCCAATGNCACATTTTCCCAGTGGAAGACGCTTAAATAACAAATTGATCGCACCGCTAGCCCTGTTCATGAAGCACCATGAAGCATGGTCGTCGTGAAATTTGAGNGCGAGTCCAACGAAACTAAGTGCCATTGAGGAGCCATGGTCGAAATTCCCTACCGATTCGTTACTGACAGCCGAGTAGAGGAACTGATCGTCGATCACGCTGAGCTAGGACCCGGTCAAGAAACTGATCGCGTCGTGGCGATAGCGGGACGGCTCATGCTACGTCGCGTTCAAGGCAAAATCGCGTTCGCCACGCTNGATGACGGTTCCGCCCGGATCCAACTGTTCGCCTCGGCAAANACGACACCGGAGTTTGATCAGTTCTGTGATCTCAATCTTGGTGATTGGGTNGGGATANCGGGTGTGGTCATGACTACCCGGCGGGGAGAATTGAGTGTGCGGGTGGACTCTTGGGTTCTTTTGGCGCANGCNCGCCGCCCATTTCCCGACAAATGGCATGGCATCAGCGACGTAGACACCCGCTACCGACAACGTTACGTAGACCTCTGGGTCACCCCAGAAGCAAGACAAACATTTGTAATGAGAAGTCGGATGATGTCGCTCACCCGATCGTTCATGGAGCAAAGAGGTTTCATTGAAGTGGAAACCCCGATGTTCCACCCGATACCCGGAGGCGCTAATGCGCGACCGTTCACCACTCACCACAACGCCCTAGACCTGGACCTTTACCTCAGAGTGGCACCCGAGCTGTATCTAAAACGACTGACGGTCGCAGGATTCGAAAAAGTTTTCGAGATCGGCAGAGTATTCCGCAACGANGGAGTTTCGACTCGACACAACCCGGAATTCACCATGCTTGAGCTGTATCAGGCATATGCCGATTACAGCGACATCATGAATCTGGTGGAAGAACTTGTCGAACATCTCGCNCTCGAGCTCACCGGCTCGACGGTCTTAACCGTCGGAGACAGGGAACTTGAGGTTGGTCGACCGTGGAGACGGGCCACGATGATTGAACTCATCGAAGAGTCGATTGGAGTGAGTTTGTCGCTTGACATGCCAGTAGAGGAAATCCGAGGCGTCGCGATGCAACACGAGGTGCCCATCGAGGATGCCTTTGGCCCCGGCAAGCTCATATTGGAGATCTATGAGAAAACGACCGAGAGCGCNCTCTGGGGCCCTGTATTCGTGACCGAATATCCAGCTGAAGTTTCGCCGCTGTCCCGAGAACACCGAGATAAGCCTGGTTTAACAGAACGATTCGAAGCCATCCTGGCCGGTCGCGAACTTTGCAACGCCTTTAGTGAACTGGTTGACCCCGATCAACAACGCGCTCGCTTTGAAGANCAAGCTGCTCAAAATGCCGGAGGCGATGANGAGGCGATGGTGGTCGATGAGGATTATTTGCGCGCCCTTGAGTACGGGTTACCCCCNACGGGGGGTGTAGGAATCGGCATGGACCGTTTAGCGATGTTGCTGACCGGAGCGGCAAGCATTCGCGACGTTGTCCTATTCCCTACGCTTCGCCCGGAACAGTAGCGACCAAAAGTTCAGTCAATGCTACGGAGTAGGCGGTGAACCGGGGGGCCGATCCTCGCGCTGAACAAACAATCCTTCGGCATCCAAGAACCGGCCGTCGGGGCCGTCGCCGGAGCCCTTCAAATAGATTTTCCTACCNTCGGTCTCATGGACCCAAGCCCGAAAAACAACAGCCTCCCCCAAAGGCGCAGGACCTCGNNNGTCAATGTGAAGATATGCGGTGTAAGCCTGGCGGCCTCGCATGCGATTGAGCGCCCCCATCACCTCGTCAATGACGAGAGCCTGAATTCCGCCNTGGACACGTTCGGGAGGTCCGGCAAACATTGGATCGATGGTGCCTTTGCCGACGACACTATCGTCTGACTCTTTGGTGAAGGTCAACCCGATGGAAGCGGGATGAAACTCGCCGGCGGCAAGTGAAAAAGGATCAAACTCGATCTCTTCTCCAACCTCAAGGTCAAGTGGGGTGTACTGGCCCGAATAAATAGCGGCGAGATGCGGGCGAGTCATCATGTCGTCGAGCTTGCTTCTTTCGGTCCCTGCGTCAAAACGATCTGCAAGAACGTGGACAACCTCGGTGATCTCTTCGAGAGCGGTATCTGGTAACCGGCGTCCCGAAAGGGCCCTATTTAAACGCCGCATTGCACTGGCGGCTCGGCTCACCGCATCCCAGGTGCTCATGTCCCGCACGCTACCGTGCCAAGTCGCCTCGCAGGCGGGCGCCGAGAGACAGTACGGTCAAGGAATGCGACGCGTCATCTTTGATGAACAACACGACATGTTCCGGGAATCCGTTCGGTCGTTTGTTGAAAACGAAATTGTCCCNAACCACGAGAAATGGGAACACGACGGAAAAGTCGATAAAGCAATGTTTCGACANGCAGGTTCGCTTGGGTTTCTGGGTATGGCCGTCCCAGAGTCGTATGGNGGTGGTGGTGTCCAGGACTTCCGCTACAACGCCATNCTCAACGAAGAAATCCAAAGAGCCGGAGTGGTTGGATCAGGGACGTGCATCACTCTGCACAACGACATTTGTCTGCCGTACTTTCTGAACTACTGCAACGAAGAGCAGGCTGAGCGTTGGATGCCGGGTCTCGTCAATGGTGACCTGATGACCGCTATCGCTATGACTGAACCAGCGATGGGATCGGATCTGGCGTCAATGAGAAGCACCGCCATTCGCGANGGAGCCGGATATGTCGTCAACGGCTCGAAAACTTTCATCACTAACGGTATTAACAGCGATCTTGTTATCACCGCNGTGAAGACGGACCCATCAGAAAAGCACAAAGGGATATCTCTTCTCATCCTTGAAGACGGAATGGAGGGTTTCGAGCGAGGAAAAAATCTTGACAAACTCGGCATGAAGAGCCAAGACACAGCGGAATTATTCTTTAACGACGTTTTCGTTCCCGAAGAAAACGTTCTTGGCGGAGAGGGAGCGGGTTTCCTGAGTCTCGTGAACAACCTTCCGCAAGAACGACTGTCCATTGCAATAGGTGGGACTGCTTCCGCGCAAGCAGCGTTTGACTGGACGGTNGAATACGTCAGTGGNCGCGAGGCCTTCGGTCAAAAGATCTCATCGTTCCAGAACACTCGTTTCGAACTTGCCGAAATCAAGACTGAACTTGATTTGGCATGGGTTTTCATTGATCGACANATCGAAGCCCTAAACGCCGGCGAGTTGACCGCGGAGGACGCCGCTGAATCNAAATGGTGGTGCACTGAAATGCAGCTGCGAACCATTACGCGATGTCTNCAACTGTTCGGCGGCTACGGNTTCATGAACGAATACCCGATCGCGCGAGCGTACGCCGACGCCAGAGTGCAGACCATTTACGGGGGTACCACCGAAATCATGAAGGAGATCATCGGACGACAAATTGTTGGTCGATAATGCCCAATCCAGACTCAGTTGACCCTCGTTGACGACCTTTTAGGAGCAAACCTTGTCTCGATCGATTGAATCAGTTGCTGTTATCGGTGCCGGCACCATGGGCAGCGGTATCGCCGCAGCAAGCGCAGCTGCCGGATGTAGCGTTCTACTGTTGGATGTGAGCAAAGAAGCCGCTGAGGCTGCTTTGGAGCACGTTGACGAGAACGCNNAACATCTCGTNACGACGGGCACGGTAGATGCCGATCTAAACGCGGTCTCCGATTATGACTGGGTCTGCGAAGCCGTCGTCGAAGACCTAGAAATAAAGCGAGAACTTTTTGCCCGCTTGGAACCGATCCGAAAAGACGGCTCGGTNATCTCATCAAATACCTCGGGGATTCCGCTGTCACAGATATCGGCAGGAATGAGCCCCCGNTTTAGGGCCGATGTTGCAATCACACACTTCTTTAACCCCGTCAAAGTCATGCGCCTCTTCGAACTTGTCCCGGGAGAAGATACCGATGACGATGTCATCGCCGCGTTCGCCGAATTTGGCGCTGATCGCCTNGGAAAAGGCGTCGTGCACGCAAAAGANACGGTCAATTTCATAGGGAATCGCATCGGCTGCTTCTTTATGTTGTCGGGNTTGCACCTTGCTAAACCCTTCCTCCTTGAAGGAATGAATCAAGAAACNGTGGACGCAATTCTTGCTGCTCCGGTAGGACTACCTCCCACTGGTTTGTACGGGCTCATCGACCTGATCGGTCTTGACGTGATGGAACTCGTGGGTGAAAACCTGGCCGTCAATTTGCCCGAAGAAGACGCTGGACGCGCTTACACAGGATTTCCGTTGGTTGAACAGAACATGCATGACCGTGGCCAACTGGGCAGAAAAGCTGGAGGGGGTTTCTTTCGCCAACTCAAATTGGATGANGGCAGTCGACGAAAAGAAACATTCGACCTNCTTGNTGAAACCTGGCGCGATGCAGAAGAGGCGATCCTCGAAGGGGTCTCCAAAGANTTNGGAGAAGTGATTTTTCAGGACTCACCNGCCGGCAAACTCGCGTGGCAAATTTTCGGTGGAACTCTCAGATACGCGGCTGACTTAGTNCCCGAAATCGCTGATGATGTCGTCAACATCGATAATGCGATTCGCTGGGGTTTCAACTGGGTACATGGCCCCTTCGANATGTTGGATCACCTGAACCCGAGGCGGGTGATTGAACGAATTCGGGCGGAGGGTGANCAACCACCANCGATGCTTGAAGTTCTAGAAAAGGAGGGGGCGAGTTCCTTTTACCGCAACCAAGGCACCGAGTTTTTAGGATTCGACGGCCAATACCATTCCGTGGAANACCTGNCGGGTTAAGTCACCCGGCTCGAACAATCGCGTCTGTCATCGTTACGACGTCACGCATTTCGTGCCCGTCGTGGACTCTAATTACATCAATACCCCCGCAAATTGCTTGAGCGACGGTTGCGGCTGTGCCGAACAATCGCTCTCCGAGATCACTGCGCAGCACAGTGCCAATTGATGACTTTCTTGAAGTGCCAATTAAAAGTGGTAGCTCAAATNGTGCCAATTCCGGCAACCGACGCAATATTTCCAAGTTCTGTTCAACGGACCACCCGAATCCAAAGCCCGGATCCAAGATCAACTTCGAGAGGTCAATTCGCGCGGACTCACAGACNGAGAGAGTTTCATTGAAGCCGGTGACAACGTCGTTAATCACATCATGATGCTCACGGCCTCGTTGGTTGTGCATCGCCACCGCGCCCACCCCGCGTTCGGACACCAGCGACGCAAGATCGGGATCTCGAAGAAACCCACTGATGTCGTTGACCATCGTCGCGCCGGCGTCTAACGCTGCATCTGCGACAGCCGCCCACGTCGTGTCAATCGATATGGGCAGTTCGACTGCGTCGCGCACAGCTTCGATTACAGGNACTACCCGAGACTTTTCGATCTCCACGGGTGTTGATGCTGCACCGGGACGCGATGAAGCGCCTCCGATATCAATGACATGGGTACCGCAAGCCTCAAAATCGATGGCCAATGCGANGGCCTTGTCCAGTTCNCCGTCAATTCCATCGCCTGAAAATGAATCCTGAGTAGCATTGATGATCCCCATCACATAGGTGCGGCGTCCCCAATCCCACGACGCNCCGCGTCCCGGCTCGAAGCTAGACGCTCGATAGTTGCGATCGATCGGCCACACCAGAAGCTCCGACGAGTTACTAACGATCGAGAGTCGACAAGAGGTTTCTCGCTGCGTCGCGCATGCCGAGAACNCCAGGCGTTTCGGGTAGTANTTTGAGTGCATCGGTNGCATCAGCGACGAAAGCTTGGGCGGTGACCTTCGACGTCGCAACCTCCGAACCATCAACTACCGCTCTTCTTGCTTCGTCCCTCGTTTTTTGGTCCAAGGGCTGACCCAATAGCGAAGTCACTGGGTCGTCCGATGCAATCATGCGAATCACCGGCAAGGTATATACCCCTTCCCGCANATCATTACCCGAAGGCTTACCGAGTTCCTCGTCCGTCGCTATAAAGTCGAGAATGTCATCGACAATCTGAAACGCCATCCCGTAGGCGCGGCCGAATTCGGTCAATCGTTCCACCTCGGCTCGATCGGCGCCGGCTATGAGCCCGCCGATACGACATGAAGTCGCGTAGAGTTCTGCCGTTTTTCCGGCAATAGCTTGAAAGTACTGTTCTTCAGTTCGAGTGATGTCGTAAATCAGCTGCAATTCACGAACTTGCCCTTCACACAATCGCCCGATGGTTGCAGCCAGCAATTCGGCGACGTCTGTCCCTAATGATGCGGCAAGTTCTGATGCCTTTGCTAGAAGAAAGTCACCAGCGAGAATCGCAGTTAAATTCCCCCAACGGTGGTTCACCGCTTCAATGCCGCGCCGAGTCTCAGCTTCATCCATGACGTCGTCGTGGTACAGCGACCCTAAATGGACCAGTTCCACAGCCACTCCGCCCCGCACCATCGCTTCAGTCATCGCATCNGGNCGGTCGCCATTGGGATCTAAACAAAGCGCTGCTGCGATCACNAAACCCGGCCGCAAACGCTTGCCGCCAGCGGGTATCAGGTGGGACGCCACTTCGGTTAAAAAATCGTCGTCGGTTGTTGCGGCGTCACGNAGTGCGGCCTCCACACGCTGCAGATCCCCGATGGGATCCGCTCGGTATTGAAGAGGACTGAGAGAAACCACGATCCAAACCTAACTGCAAAGCTAAACGACAACTCGATTTGCCCNGAAGCGTTTCACTTTCGTGACTGATAAACCAATTTCTGGCGGTGTGNGAAGCCTCTGCTGCCAGACATTGGCCTTCGCCCGGTTACACTCCAATAACGCCCGTCACCTGTGGGCACACTTGCCTCCTGGAGGATTCAGTGTTTGAAAGGTTCACCGACCGAGCCCGCCGAGTCGTGGTGCTTGCTCAAGAAGAAGCTCGCCTTCTCAACCACAACTACATCGGCACGGAGCACATTCTTTTAGGGCTCATTCATGAGGGAGAAGGTGTTGCCGCAAAAGCACTCGAATCCCTAGGCATATCGTTGGAAGCGGTTCGCGGTCAGGTCGAGGAAATAATCGGCCAAGGAGGGTCATCGCCGAGCGGCCATATTCCCTTTACCCCCCGGGCGAAAAAGGTTCTTGAGTTATCGCTCCGCGAAGCACTCCAACTGGGTCATAACTACATAGGTACCGAACACATTTTGTTGGGTTTGATCCGAGAAGGTGAGGGAGTAGCCGCCCAGGTGCTCGTCAAACTGGGCGCTGACCTGTCTCGCGTTCGACAACAAGTAATCCAATTACTGTCGGGCTATAGCGGATCGGGCACNGGAGACGGCCCCGATGCTGGCAAAGAAACGGTNGGAGGGTCTGCAGATCGCGGNGANANCGCACAAGGTGGATCNGCTGTTCTGGATCAATTTGGTCGCAACCTCACCCAAAACGCTCGGGACAAGGCACTCGACCCGGTCATCGGGAGGCTGCGCGAAACCGAACGCGTCATGCAGGTGCTGTCTCGACGAACGAAGAACAACCCGGTGTTAATNGGCGAACCGGGAGTCGGGAAGACCGCCATCGTGGAAGGCCTGGCACAAAAAATTGTTGCNGGAGAGGTCCCGGAAACGCTGCGCGCNAAACAGTTGTACACGCTTGACCTCGGTGCTCTTGTAGCAGGTTCGCGTTACCGCGGAGATTTCGAAGAGCGACTCAAGAAGGTCCTGAAAGAAATCAAAACACGTGGTGACATCATCTTGTTTATCGATGAACTACACACCCTGGTAGGAGCTGGTGCCGCTGAGGGGGCCATTGACGCAGCCTCGATTTTGAAGCCAATGTTGGCGCGCGGTGAACTGCAAACGATTGGCGCCACAACGCTCGAGGAATACCGCAAATACCTGGAAAAAGACGCAGCGTTGGAAAGACGGTTCCAACCGATACGGGTTGAAGAGCCAACNATCAGCCACACCATCGAAATTCTCAAAGGNTTGCGTGACCGGTACGAAACCCANCACAGGGTGACAATCACGGACCAGGCCCTAGTAGCCGCCGCCAATTTGGCTGATCGCTACATAGCTGACCGTCATTTACCNGACAAGGCGATTGATNTGATCGACGAAGCGGGNTCACGTNTGCGCATCAAACGTATGGAAACTCCGCCCGATTACAAAGAGATCGAAAACAAGATCGCAGAAGTAGTCGACAAGAAAAAAGAAGCCGTCGAAGACCAAGACTTCGAACTGGCGGGCTCNTTGCGTGANGAGGAAAAAAATCTGCTGGATCGCCGGACCGAGATGATGGAGCAAATCAAATCAGAAGGTGTAGATCTTTTCGATGAGGTCGACGAAGAGGCCATAGCGGAAGTCCTTTCGATTTGGACGGGCATCCCTGTCTACAAACTCACTGAAGAAGAGACTCAGAAGCTTCTCAAGATGGAAGATGAGCTTCACAAACGAGTCATTGGTCAACAAGACGCGATCAAGGCAGTCAGTCAGGCGATTCGCCGAACACGCGCAGGCCTCAAAGACCCGAAGCGCCCAGGGGGCTCATTTATTTTCCTCGGGCCGTCTGGTGTAGGGAAAACAGAACTNGCAAAGACCCTTGCCGAGTTTCTTTTCGGAGATGAGGATGCGCTCATTAGCCTGGATATGTCGGAGTACATGGAAAAGCACACCGTCAGTCGGCTCGTAGGTTCGCCTCCCGGTTATGTGGGTTACGAAGAAGGCGGCCAACTGACAGAAGCAGTTCGCCGNCGCCCCTTTTCAGTGGTNTTGTTTGACGAAGTTGAAAAAGCCCATCCTGACGTCTTCAACACCCTGCTNCAGATTCTCGAAGAAGGACGNNTNACCGACGCTCAAGGCCGCTCTGTCGACTTCCGAAACACTGTTCTAATCATGACCTCCAATCTTGGAACAGCAGACCTGCGCCGAGCCAGCGTCGGTTTCACCAAGGCCGACGAGGCNGTGAGCTATCAACGNATGAAAGACACGGTCAACGATGCCCTCAAGAATCACTTCCGACCGGAGTTCCTCAANCGTGTCGACGACAACATCGTGTTCCATGAACTCTCCAGGGATGANGTCACTGAGATAGTCGATCTGATGATCGCGAGAACCGCAGAGCAATTGCGTTCTCAGGGCCTCGGCCTTGAACTCACAGACGCCGCGAAAAGTTGGCTCGCTAAAAAGGGCTATGACCCCACCCTCGGCGCGCGTCCCCTTCGACGGGCAATTCAGCGTCACGTCGAAGACGCCCTCTCTGAACGAATCTTGTATAAAGAGTTCGAAGCGGGACAGATTGTTGTCGTTGATGTCGACGAAGAGACTGACGACATCGTTTTTCGATCAATNGACGGATTCGATCCAGAACCTGTGGAACTAGAGGACGCGGCGACCTCAGAGTGANTGAAGCGAGNGGTGNATAGCCGCGAGGCTGTCATTTNNGGAGNTAGTTCCCGCCCTCTTTTNCTTTAATCATTTCCTCGAGTGCAGGAATTGGACCTGAGTAGTGCCAGAGTGGTCATGTGAAAGGCGTATGGTCGATTGTCTTAGCNGGCGGATCTGGATCTCGGTTTGGCGGGAATAAACAAGTCGCGAAGCTCGGAAATCAACGGGTGGTCGATTGGAGTGTGGCGAGCGCCAAATCGTGCTCTGAGGGCGTTGTCCTGGTCGCGAACTCNGAAATGGTGGGAGATAANCGATTACCGCAGGTGGACGTCGTCGTNTCGGGTGGTCTTACCCGCAGCGAATCGGTCCGTCGNGGNTTGGGGGCATTGCCACCATCGGCAGAAGTCGTAGTTGTTCATGACGCTGCTCGACCGGGCGCNCCAATTCAGATGTACACGTCGGTGATTGAGGCCGTGCTGGGTGGCGCGGACGGAGCAGTTCCCGGACTGCCGATATCGGACACCCTGAAACAAGTTGAGGACGCATCGGGCGGCAAGAAAGTCGCGGCTACCGTGGACCGAGACACGCTTATGTTGATACAAACTCCGCAGGCTTTCAGCAGGAGAATCCTAGAGAAAGCTCACGCCGATCNGNANCAAGCAACTGACGACGCCGCGTTAGTCGAAGCCGTTGGGGGCACTGTGATGATGGTTGCTGGTGATCCCGCGGCGACAAAGATCACTAACCCCAGCGATCTCGTCATCGTCGCCCATCTGATGGGGCTCGACCCATGATGCGGATTGGGCAGGGATACGACGCGCACCAATGGGCTGACGATGATCGTCCCTTGGTGATCGGCGGGGTTTACTTCCCAGAACACCCTGGACTCGACGGTCATAGTGACGCGGATGTTGTTGCGCACGCAGTCATTGACGCTGTGCTCGGTGCGGCAGGCTTCGGAGATATCGGTCAAAACTTNCCCGACGACAGCAGAGAGTTTGACGGTGTTGACAGTATTGAATTACTTCAACGAGCAGCGCAACTAATCCAAACCGCNGGGTGGACGATAGTGAACGCCGACTGCACCGTCATCACTGACACACCCCAGATNGAGCCCGTTAAGGACGAAATGGAAGCACGTTTATCNAAAGCAGCAGGAGGTCCGATCACCGTATGCGGTAAACGGACGGAAGGGATTGGTGCCCTCGGCCGAGGCGAGGGGATAGTCGCAATCGCGGTAGCGCTGCTGGAGCAAACGTGAGTCGCTCGGGGGGACAGCGAAGAGGATCCGGTAAGGGAACTAGATCCAGGAGCAAAAAGTCCGCTGGTAGGGGTCCCGGCGGGTACCAAAGCCCAAGACGCGCAACTGCCCCTAGCACTAGATCGAGCCAAACGGTTGGTAAAGGAAAATCACGCACGAGATCTGATGACCTTGGNGGCNACCATGTCGAAGGCCGGCAAGCGGTTCGGGAACTGTTGCGAGCCNGGCGACGNAAAGTTGAACAGGTTCTCGTNAGTGACGAGGTGCGCGACACGGCGATCTTGGCTGAAATCGCTGATTTATCGGAAGAACGACGAGTTCCGNTTCGNCAACTCACTCGCGCCAAGCTTGATGATCTCGCCCTCACCGAATCTCATCAAGGAGTGATTGCTGCCGCGGAANCAATTCGAGCCGTGGACCTCGATGAGGTGTTATCTGCGAAACAAAATGAGCCGTTCATGGTCGTCGTACTCGATGGGGTTACCGACCCCGGCAACCTCGGCGCGATTTTGAGAACAGCTGAAATAGCTGGAGCGACTGCGGTAGTNCTCCCTCGGCACAGAGCGGTTCGACTCACTCCCGCGGCCGTGAAAGCGGCCGCAGGTGCTGTGGAATACCTGCCCATCGCATTNGTGGGTGGCCTACCCACAGCGCTTCAACGAATGTCCAATGAAGGTCTATGGGTGGTCGGCCTTGACGGAAGNGCTAGAGATTCCATATATGAATTACGAGTAGCCAACGAACCATTGGCGATCGTGTTTGGCGCNGAGGGTCGTGGCTTGTCACATTTGGTCGGTCAGAGATGTGATCAGCTTGTTTCGATTCCCCAAAATGGTCGCCTTGAATCACTCAATGTGTCNAATGCAGCAGCTGTAACGATCTATGAAGTTCGACGTCGCAGAGAAATGGAGCCTTGAACGACATCAATAGTGACCCGCTGGGGTTTACGCTGGGCGTGCACTGCCCGAGTAGCTCAACGGCTAGAGCACCGTTCTTGTAAAGCGGGGGTTGTGGGTTCGATTCCCACCTCGGGCTCCGTGAAACCGGAAGGAAACCGATCGACGTGCAAGAANTGCCTCAACCAAAACTGAGTCAGCGAGACCGAGCCATCCTTGACTTTGAGCAGTCNTGGTGGGAGTCGGCCANCCCACGCGATCAAGCTGTCCGAGAACAGTTCCAACTTACGGAGTCAGAATACGCAGAGGTNTTGAACCANCTCATAGCTTCCGAAGCTGCCATACTCGCCGAACCGCTTCTTGTNCGGCGCCTCAGACGCCTNCGTGATCGCCGACGTCAAGAACATATTGCCCGCCGTACCGCCGACCAGGAGGTCGCCCGATGAATGGTCCCATGTCCAGACCTAATAACGCTGCCACCATAAGGGGACTGCTTTTGGTAATCGTTGCTGTCGCGGTAGGCATTTATCTACTGAGAGGGACAGACACACCCACCCTTGACGCCACGTCGACGCCGACCCCCANCACCNCAGAGTCTTCACAGGATGAAACCGATGCNGGACAACAGNGCGAAGTTGGNNCGACCGCAACAACGCTCCCCGGCATCACCGTCGCCACCTCTGCTCCGGGTAACGAGTCAAACGCTGAAGACTCTGACGCTGGAACAATGATCGGGTTCGAAGGTCGACCCAATGCGCAGGTCAAGGTTCAAGTCGCTAATTCAACGACAGTTCGTGGAGCGGCGGGTCGTACCACTGACTTTCTGAAGACGAAAAGTTTTATGACAGAGAACCCGATAAATCAGAAGGGTACGCCGCTAGACCGCACCAGANTCTATTACGAACCCGGGTCGATCATCGAAGCCGGAAACATCGCGATTTTGTTGGAACTNGACGAGAAAAACGACGTCTATAAGATGCCGACGGATAAGAGCGCCTGGCCTGGAATTACAGAACCCCATGTCGTGGTTGCGTTAGGCATCGATAAGGCGAGCGCCGAATAGTCAATAGCCGCGACCATTTCGANATGCGCATCGTCATATGCCCTGACAAATTTCGAGGCACTGCAAGCGCATCAGGGGCAGCTCAAGCCTTAGCAGCTGGTCTTTTGGGACCGAACCAAGAACTTGTTCCCGTGCCGTTGGCTGACGGCGGAGAGGGCACGCTGGATGCCCTNGGAGGAGCCAACCGTGTCTCATTAGTAACGGGCCCCCTAGGTGACCCTGTGGAAGCTGAATGGCGGCTCTCCTCAGGAGCGGCCATCATCGAAATGGCTCAAGCGAGTGGGCTACTTGCGGCGGGCGGCAGNGCGGGAAACGATCCGCTTTCCGCCACTACTTCGGGCACTGGTGAACTGATTGCAGAAGCGCGGACTTCAGGAGCGCGGCGAATAGTTGTCGGCGTAGGAGGTTCGGCATCGACCGATGGAGGCCTGGGCGCACTTCGCGCCATGGAGCCNCTAGTCCGCTTCTCAGGGATTGAACTGATAGTCGCGTGTGACGTACAGACCAAATTTTTNGATGCTCCGTCGACTTTTGGNCCCCAGAAGGGGGCGACCCCAGCGCAAATAGAATTACTGCGGCGCAGACTGACCCGTTTAGCNGAGCTCTACCTCGAAGAATTCGGCGTTGANGTTCGAGATTTAGCTGGTGCAGGTGCCGCTGGTGGCTTAGGTGGTGGTCTTGCCGCGATTGGAGCTCAACTTGTTAACGGATTNGACTTGGTGGCCGAAGAACTTCGNTTGGCGAACATCATTTCCAAGGCGGATCTCGTCATAACAGGAGAAGGTCGACTCGATCCGGCGTCGTTTAATGGCAAAGTCGTAGGTGGTGTCGCGTCGATCGCAGACCAACACCAAATTCCCGTTATTGCGGTTGTCGGGTCNGCTCACCCAGCTACCGAAATTCCCNAGAACTTGAAGATATATTCGCTCACGGAGATTTTCGGACAGGACCGGGCATTTGGCGATACTCAAGGGTGCCTTACCCAAATCGGACGACAGATCTTAACGTGAGACAAAATGNGCCGTGAACGGCGTCTGGAGTTAAGGAGCCCTCAANGAAATTGATAGTTCGAAGAGGTGTTTCGTCGCGGGNGNCAAGGCCCTCGCGGTTCGGCTAGTAGAAAATAAGGCGTGGCACATAAGCTTCACATTTGCTCGAAATTCGCAATCNGGTAATTCGATAACTCCTCGAATCCTCGCGGAATCCTTGNNGTGAGGTTGCAAATGTAGGGGGTTCGCTGATTGGCTATTAGCACTCTCGTAGTGAGAGTGCTAATAGCCAACANCCTCAACGAAGACCTCATCGTCAACTTGGTTCCGGATTGAGGTGACCGACCACCACACCAACGGAGTCAGATCCAGATGGCAAAGATGATCTCGTTCGACGAGGAAGCNCGACGGTCCTTAGAGGCTGGAATGAACCAGCTTGCGGACGCAGTCCGTGTAACCCTCGGCCCCAAGGGACGCAATGTCGTTCTCGACAAAAAGTGGGGTGCCCCCACCATCACTAATGACGGAGTGTCGATCGCAAAAGATATTGAACTCGAAGACCCGATCGAACGAATCGGCGCTGAGTTAGTTAAAGAAGTCGCGAAAAAAACTGATGATGTCGCAGGCGACGGCACCACGACAGCGACCGTGCTNGCTTGGGCCATGGTGCGCGAGGGAATGCGAAACGTAGCCGCAGGTGCCAACCCCATGGCTCTGAAGAAGGGCATTGAAACTGGCGTCNTCGCTGCTGTGGAAGCCATAGAAGGCATGGCGCTAAGCGTGACTGAATCCAAGGAACAGATTGCNCAGGTTGCGGCNATCTCTTCCGCTGATAGCGAGATCGGGGATCTCATCAGCGAAGCAATAGAAAAAGTTGGCAAAGATGGCGTTATCACGGTCGAAGAAAGCCAAACGTTTGGGCTTGAAATGGATCTTGTGGAGGGNATGCGCTTCGACAAGGGATACATATCTCCATACTTTGTCACTGACCCCGATCGCCAAGAGGCNGTCTTAGACGAGCCTTACCTTCTNTTTGTTCAAGGAAAAATCACCGCGGTAAGAGACGTCGTTCCGGTACTGGAAAAAGTCATGCAGGCAGGAAAATCGATGGTTGTTATCGCAGAAGATGTGGAGGGCGAAGCTCTCGCGACGATCGTNGTCAATAAAATTCGAGGGACCTTCAAGTCGGTTGCGGTGAAAGCGCCAGGCTTTGGAGATCGCCGCAAGGCGATGCTGCAGGACATGGCAATCTTGACAGGGGGTCAAGTCATTAGTGAAGACGTAGGGCTCAAACTTGAAAATACGACGCTTGATCTTCTCGGAACCGCACGTCGCGTCATAGTGACGAAGGACGAAACAACCATCGTCGAAGGCGCGGGAGACGAAGGCGACGTAGCGGGCCGCATCGAACAAATTAAAAACGAGATCGACAACACCGACTCGGATTACGACCGCGAGAAGCTTCAGGAGCGTCTCGCCAAACTCTCCGGTGGGGTTGCTGTGCTGAAAGTCGGTGCCGCTACGGAGGTCGAACTCAAAGAGAAGAAGCACCGAATCGAAGATGCGGTGAGCACCACCAAGGCAGCAATNGAGTCGGGAGTTGTCGCTGGCNGTGGCGTCACCTTGCTCCGCGCCCAAGAGGCGGTCGATAGGGCAGTGAACGACCTCGAGGGAGATGTTGCGACGGGAGCTAATATCGTTGGNCGCTCACTTGAAGGCCCCCTCAAGCAAATCGCGGAAAACGCGGGGCTTGAAGGCGGTGTTGTCGTGAGTCGAGTTAGGGANCTGAATGGCACCGAGGGGCTNAATGCNGCAAGCGGCGACTACGAGGATCTTGTAGCGGCCGGTGTCATTGACGCGGCGAAAGTGACGCTGTCAGCGTTGCAAAACGCAGCATCCATCGCCGCTCTGTTCCTGACGACCGAGGCTGTCATCTGTGAGCAGCCTGATGAGGGCGGCGGCGGCATGCCGGCGATGCCCGATATGGACTTCTGAGCGAGTTCACTTCATATCGACAAAAGCGAGCGGCGGAGGAGAACAACGACCTTTGCTTGAGTTGACGCGTANCCTGGGAGCGAATTCACAGCGAGGTCTCGGTGCAGTTACCACTTCATGAAGCGTGCGAGCCATTAGCGATCATGCTTGGAGAATGGCGTGGTTCAGGAATAGGTCATTACCCGACCATCGAAGACTTTGAGTACACCGAAGAAGTCGTCATTGGTCATAGCGGTAAACCTTTTCTNACNTATGGNCAGAAGACTAAAAACGCGAAAACCGGNGAACCACTNCATTCCGAGCAAGGCTTTGTCCGTGTCATNGACGACAAATTGTTGGAGCTAGTGCTTGCTCAACCCTCGGGCATTGTCGAAATCCANCAAGGTTCATTCGCGTCAAATGAGTCAGCCTGTGTTATCAATCTCGAATCGATCGAAGTGGCAACTAGTCCCTCGGCCAAACCTGTNCATGGCGTACAACGGTTGTTACGAGTCGAGAGTGACACGTTGACNTACGACGTATCTATGGCCGCGATGAATCAGCCGATGCAACATCACCTCGCCGCGATTCTCGAACGCCAGTAGATACAACTAACCACTGCAATTCCCGGTTCCGGCGATGAATATGCACGCTGACGGTACCCTTTCGGCATGCGACGCGGCCGAAGCGAGAAATTTTTTGTACAGCGCATACATCGGGGCGAAATCTCACGCGTTCCTGACGAGGTCGTTGTCGAAGAGCCACTTGAGATTCGGCTCGACGGAAACTTGGTCGCTACGACCATGCGAACACCAGGGCACGATTACGAACTTGCTGTTGGNTTTTGTTCCAGCGAAAACCTTCTCGGTGACGCGACCGTGATGCGGGTCCGATANTGCGGAGAGGGCCCCGCGTCGGAGTTCGAATACAACGTTGTCACCGTCGACACCGATGGACAGGCGCCGGTTCCTCAACCTCGCCTNGGCAACGTAAGNTCGTCGTGCGGCTTGTGTGGATTGACCACCCTTANTGACATAGCAACTCAACTGGATCCCATACGNGACCCGGTTGTGTTCAAGGCNGAGACGGTCGCCCGGGTTTTAAACACGGCNGGTTCTCAGCAAGAGATGTTCGCTCGAACCGGTGGGCTCCACGCAGCTGCAGTATTTGACCGNAGTGGGGCGGTCGAACTAATCCGCGAAGATATTGGTCGTCACAATGCCGTCGATAAAATCATTGGCCGCCGCGTCTTGGACCAAGAACGCAACTCCCAACAGCTTGGACTTTTCGTAAGTGGACGCGCGAGCTTCGAGATGGTCCAAAAGGCGTGGAGCGCGGGCTTCGGGACCCTTGTGGCGGTATCNGCACCCAGCGCTCTTGCCGTTGAGCTAGCCAAAACTGCCAATATGACCCTGGTCGGATTCGCGCGTAACGATTCAATGAACGTCTACTCCGGTCAAATTGGTCAATAGAACCGTAGGATCACCGACATGACCGAACCNCAATACGTCACTACCTCGGTGGGCTGGGGTGTTCTCCATTTGTTTTGCAAGGTCACTGAGGCCACTGACGGGCAACGGGTTGTCGCCGCAGTTAAAGAAACCCAAGGCGATCACCATCAAGTTCTATGTATCGCCTTATTCGGACATAAGGCGGACGTCGGATTTATGGCACTCGGTCCCGATCTGTGGCGTCTCCGCGGCTTACAGAGCAAGCTTCAACAAGCGGGTTTGGTGGTAGCAGANAGCTATATCTCGATGACAGAAACCTCTGAATATGCGCCGGACTTGCCAGAAGAAATGAAAATGCCTCGGCTACATCCGGAACTTCCCCCNGAAGGGAAACATGCGTTCTGCTTTTACCCGATGTCAAAACGACGNGATTCTGCCGGCAACTGGTACTCATTGCCCTACGAGACCCGCNGAGAANTGATGTATGAGCACGGCAAATCGGGCAGGAATTTCCGAGGNCGAATTCTCCAGGTAGTGACTGGGTCGACAGGCGTTGATGACTACGAATGGGGAGTGACGCTTTTTGGGNCCCACCTCGACGACCTCAAAGAAGTGGTCTATACGATGCGTTACGACGAGGCATCAGCGATTTACGGCGAGTTTGGCGCGTTCTATACGGGATTGTTGGACGATGTCGAAATTGTCATCCAACAAATCCTGGTGAACTGAAGGTTTCGGACTCTCTACCGAAGCTTTTCTACTCGNCGTTCGCAGGACTTTCTCTTTGCCTGATCAACGCGGCCCCTGNGGGTCAGGGGCTCGTTCTCNTCCGAGGANGCCGAGCACCGCGCCNACTATTGAAGCAACGAACGGGATGGTCGAACCTGAGAAGGCGACACGACCTCCTCGCCGACTGAACAAAGCAAAAAGAGCGTCAAAAGTATCGACAGCGATCCCTTGTCTAATCACTTCNTCCAACTCGCCGGTTTCTGCGTCGNGACGTTCGGCTTGGTAGAGCTGGTACCCAAGAAGGACGTTGCGAATGCCGAAGAGCCTGACTGCGAACTTCACGTCTTTATCAAGAGGAGATCGCATCCGCCACGCCCGCCCGATCAAATTTGGTGCCAACACAGATAACCAACCGACGGCGGCTCGGCTTGACACAAGTATCTTGCGACATGTTGCTGCTTGCATGGAATTATCCTCCCACCTTCGCTTCGCGATTCCCCATTTAGCGTTGGGCTAATAGCCTGNNAGTAGGAGGCANCGATGTCTGAATACAGCGCACCCACGGCGGACATGTTGTTCGTCCTGGAACACCTAGCAGGTCTTTCCCAGTTAGCCAATCGAGAAGGCTATGAACATGCNGACCTCGAAACTGTCGCAGGAGTATTAGAAGAAGCCGCTCGTTTCATGGAAGAACAGCTTGCTCCNCTCAACCGGAAAGGTGATGAGGAAGGTNTCGTCGTTGAGAACGGACAGATATTCCACCCCGACGGCTTCGCTGACGCGTACACCAGATTTATCGCGGCTGGCTGGAATGGCATTNCCATGAACGAAGATCATGGTGGTGGNGGAATGCCGTGGTGCGTGGGACTCGCGGTACAGGAAATGATGACAGCGTCGAACATGGCCTTCAGCCTTTGCCCTTTGCTTACGCAGGGNGCAATTGACGCCATNAGCCATCATGCAAACGAAACTCTGCAAGAGATTTACCTACCCAAGATGATTAGCGGAGAATGGTCGGGGACGATGAATCTCACCGAACCCCACGCCGGGTCTGATGTGGGTGCCCTCACGACAAAGGCGGTTCCGGGCGAAGACGGAACCTGGCTAATCTCGGGAACCAAAATTTTCATTACCTATGGTGAACATGAACTGACCGAAAANATCATCCACCTAGTTCTCGCCCGAACTCCTCAGGCTCCGCCGGGAACCAAGGGCATAAGTCTTTTCATTGTTCCAAAGTTCCTGGTGAATGACGACGGTAGCTTGGGCGATCGAAATGACCTGCGGGNCGTTTCAAGCGAACACAAGATAGGGATCCATGCGAGCCCTACCTGTGTGATGTCATATGGCGATCAAGGCGGCGCCGTAGGTTGGATGGTCGGGGACGAAAATACTGGGATGCGCGCGATGTTCACCATGATGAACAANGCGCGTTTNTCTGTTGGGCTGGAGGGGCTGTCATTAACGGACCGGTCATATCAACTGGCTCGTCAATACTCCNTTGACCGAAAACAAGGAAAGGCGATCGGCGCTGAACTGGCNGCAGGGGAGTCATCACCAATCGCTGATCACGCCGATGTTCGTCGCATGCTCATGACCATGCGAGCAAATGCCGAAGCTATGCGATGCGTTATGTATGTAAACGCCGCTTCCATNGACTATGCCAACAGCAGCTTGGACGAATCAGAGCGAGAGCATTGGGACGCCATAACGGCGGTATTAACCCCAATTTCTAAGGGCTGGGGCACCGACTTAGGAGTCGAAATGACNTCTCTTGGTATTCAGACGCATGGAGGCATGGGCTATGTGGANGAAACCGGTGCGGCGCAACACTGGCGTGACGTTCGCATCGCTCCGATATACGAGGGCACAAATGGGATTCAAGCAGCGGACTTAGTTTTTCGGAAACTTCCACTCGGCGGAGGGGTAGTGATTGAAAAGTTTCTATCTGAGATGACAGATCTGGCGTCCCAATTAGTCAACGACGACCGTCTCAAATCGTTGGGGAATGCTTTGACCGACGGAGTTCAACAAATGCGTGACGCGGCGCTTTGGCTGGGAGGACGCCTCGCAACCCAACCCAACGACGCCGCGGCAGGTTCTATGCCGTTCCTGCGCTTGGCAGGTGTGGTCGTGGGTGGCTATTACCTTGCGCGCTCGGCACAAGTGGCTCAACAACTTCTTGACGCGGGNGAAGGCGANCCAGACTTCTTGAACGACAAGATCGCCACAGCNTTGTTTTACGGGGAACAGATCCTCCCCACCGTTGCGGGACTCGTTTCCATTATTACGCAGGGCGCTGACTTGTTCTTCGCGATTCCAAATGANCGACTGTAATGACTGCTGATCTGAAAACGCTCCGCGACAACCTNCGAAGCCTTGAACGCGTTTTGGTGGCTTTCAGCGGGGGAGTTGACTCCGCTTTTCTTGCATGGGTCGCGAATGACACCCTTGGTCCTGAAGCGGCTCGTTGCTTTACTGCCGTTTCGCCNAGTCTCGCTAAGAGCGAGCTAGAGGACTGCTCCGCNCTTGCTCAAGAGTGGGGCCTGAATTGGAGCGCGATTGAAACTTCGGAAATGGAAAACGCGGCGTATCGNCTAAACGACAGCAATCGGTGCTNCCACTGCAAATCCGCGCTCATGGANGTGGCCGGACCACTTGCTGAGCCTGACGGCGCCATCGTGGTGCTTGGCGTCAATCTCGATGACCTAGGAGACCACCGACCGGGCCAAGCCGCGGCTCAACAACGCGAAGCAGTCTTTCCGCTGGTGGAGGCCGGTTTCTCCAAACTTGATATTAGAGAACACAGCAAAGAATTAGGACTNCGGATCTGGGACAAACCGGCCGCTGCTTGTCTGGCATCGCGGATCCCATATGGAACTGAAGTGACTGTCACCTTGCTCCGACGACTAGATCGAGCCGAAGCAGCGTTGAAGACGATGGGATTTCAGCAGGTTCGGGTCAGAGACTATGGCGACACTGCCCGACTCGAATTCGACCTCAACCAATTTCCGCAGGTTTTCGAACGCAGAAGTGACATCGTGGAAGCTGTAATCACTGCTGGCTACCGCTACGCNACGNTAGATCTCGAAGGTTTCCGCTCCGGCAACTTGAATCACTCAATTTAATGACTGTCATGAACGAAGTCGGCCGACAATTGGCTCAAGAGTTGGAAATTGCGCTTCCCGGGTGGGTCGAAGCGAGCGTGCGCTGCATCTATCGAGCATGGACACACGAGTGGAACCAACAGATAGCACGAGAAGCTCGAGGAGCTGGAAAGCGATGCGCGGCCGATATNGGGAAGCGCTTACGCGATCTCTTGGAATCCGATATGGACCAGCAAAACACCAATCCGATGTCAATTCTCAGAGAAGCGGTGAAGTACCCGACCGAGGTATTGAAAAATCACAGCGTTCCGCCCGTCGAACGCGACGAATTTGCTGAAAACAATTTCCCAGACGACCTCTACGCCCTGACACCCACCGCCTTTTCGGACTTCGGCCAGACTGTCCACGAATTAGGAATANCTTGGGGGGCGGCTAAAGCTCACACACACCTATCAAGGCGTCGACAAGCGTCAAACTGATGACTCGGATTATTGCTTACGTCCCAAACTTGATGGACCGAAGCCGTTTTGGAGAGACNGTCGAGGTTGTACAGCATCCATCGGACCTCGCNTNGGTCAAAGCAGATCTCATTCTCGTAGACCTATCGCATCGAGAAGTTCTGGATCACCTTCCGGCGGGCTCTCNCGTGATCGGNTTTGCCCCCCACATTGACGATGAAATACTGAAGACGGCACTGGCTAGAGGGTGTACTGAAGCTTTGCCCCGTTCTATCTTCTTCAGGCGGCTTCCAGANCTCATCGGAGTNGANGATGCGTGACGCAACGCTCACCGAACGTCGTCGGAAAGTCATTGAAGAAAAGAGTCTCTCTGCCTCGGAGGTTCCCCGAGCGCTGTCGGATGCTACCGACAGATTTCTTACTGAACTCTATTCTCGCGAGGTCCAACTTGATAGCGGCGTNGCGCTTGTTGCCCTAGGCGGTTATGGCAGAGCTGAGCTGTCACCCTCCAGTGATCTTGACTTGATGCTTGTCCATAACGAGGCGGATGACATTGACTCACTTGCTGACCGAATCTGGTACCCGCTTTGGGATGAGGGATTCAAATTAGGCCACTCAGTGCGATCAGTCGATCAAACTTTGAGACTGGCTGGGACAGACCTNGAAACGGCCACGAGCCTGTTAAATGCGCGACTGGTCGCTGGAGATTCATCGCTTGTCCAAGAATTACTTGCCCGAAATGAGGCGCAATGGGCAGATCAAACTAGGGATCGACTCGACGAACTCGCGCGCAATGTTGCGCGGCGGCACCGACTCGCGGGAGAGGTTGCGTTCTTGCTGGAACCGGACCTGAAGGAAGGGCGCGGGGGCCTGCGAGACGTGCACGCTATTGATTGGGCTGTACGTGCAGGAGTTGAGGTCACGGTTCACGACCGCGAACTACTTGAAGCCGCCTACAGGGTGTTGCTTGAAGCTCGAGTGGAACTGCATCGAATAAGTGGAAAACGTGGGGATGTTTTNCTGCTGGAAGAACAGGACTCAGTTGCAGCCGCGTTGCGCGATCCCGATGCCGACGTATTTATGGGCCGCATTGCAGCTGCGGCTAGACGAATCGCCTACCTGAGTGACGAAACTTGGCGGCATATAGACATAGACGCTGGCGAAACGAGTNTCGCGAACATTGAAGTATCNGGCCTCCGCGTTGTCGACAACGAAATCGTTATCGTAGGNGATCCGTCGACCGATCCACTCTTGGTACTCCACGCAGCAGTCCATGCTGCGGAACTCGGTGTTCCANTAGCAAGAGAATCTCTTCGACGCCTGGCAGAGCGNCAGTCAGACCTCCCCGATCCGTGGCCTCATGGGGCGCGNGATTTGTTTGTCTCGCTTCTCAGGACTGGGGTACGGGCGATTGCCGTCATTGAATCCCTCGACTATTTCGAAGTTTGGAGCCGNCTTCTCCCTGAATGGACCCCAAATCGATCGCGTCCCCAACGCAACGTCTACCACCGCTTCACGGTGGACCGACATCTGCTAGAGACAGTCGCGGAAGCGGCAAGGCTCGCGCACCGCGTGCAACGACCAGACCTCCTTTTGATGGCAGCGTTATTGCATGACATAGGTAAGGGCTATCCGGGGGATCACACCGAAGTAGGGATGCGGCTCGTTGGTCCAATTGCATTACGCTGCGGCTTCTCCGAGCAAGATGCTCAAACCTTGACTCGCCTCGTAGANCATCATCTTTTGTTGCCCGACATAGCCACGCGTCGAGACCTTGACGACGTACAGACACTGCGGACTGTCGCTGAGAGGGCACAAACTGTCGAATTCTTAGAACTTCTAGCCGCGTTGACTGAAGCGGATTCGATTGCTACAGGTCCGACCGCTTGGGGTGACTGGAAAGCCCATTTGGTTCAGACCCTCACGGAAGGCACAGCGGACTTCATATCTAGCGATGGAACAACCCTTAGAAAACGACGGTCTTTTGTAACCACGCANATCGAAGCGTTGATGGCTGAAGGAGAAACAATCGTCGAGGGCTCTGGGGACACCGTGACGATCGTTGCTCCTGACCGAGCCGGCATTTTCAGTCGATCAGCTGGCGCACTGGCCCTGCGAGGTTTAGATGTCTTGCAAGCCGACGCATACTCAAGTGACGCCGGAATGGCNGTGTCTCAATTCCGCGTNGCAGAACCGGATACTCCTGTTGATTGGGATCGGGTTACTGACGATGTGCACCAATGTCTGAAAGGCCATCTCGCGATTGATGCGCGCATAGCCGAAAGGGCTCGCGTGTACCGACGCAGAGCAGCCCTCGCTGCGAAATCGGCCGTCACTCGAGTTACCTTCGATATCGAATCAGCTACAGATGCAACGATTATCGAAGTGCGCACCGAAGACCACATCGGCGTTCTGTATCACCTGACCAAAACGCTTGCGGAAATGGGGCTGGATATTCGCTCAGCCAAAATTCAGACAATTTCCAACGAAGTTGTCGACACGTTCTATGTAACCGGGTCAGATGGACCAATACTTGAAGATCTCCACCGCAGGGAGATCGATTCCGCTCTTCGGCATGCGCTCAAATCGGTCGAATGACTTGATGCTTGATGGTCGCGAGTAGCCTCTCAAAAATGTCAGAGCGAGTAACCGGACAGGATTTACTTAGCTGGGCGGAGGCGTTATCCGGAATTGCGCGAACCGGCTTGGGGTTCACCGAGAGCCTCTATGAGAAGGANCGTTACGAAGAGGTCTTGAAGGTTGCTTCCCAGATTCGTTCCGCAGTTGACGCCGAAATAGATGTCGACGCCGTCGCAGACGAATGGATGCGAATGGTGGGTCAGGGAGTAGCTGGTTATGTGACACCTAAAGCGGCAGTCGGTGCCGTAGTTGGCAACGAAAACGATGAAATTCTGTTGGTACAACGCGCAGACAGTGGGGTGTGGCTATACCCCACCGGTTGGTGTGATATCGGTTACTCGCCAGTTGAAGTGGCCATCAAAGAGGTGTACGAAGAAACAGGAATTCACAGCGAGCCGGTGTCGCTAATTTCTATCGTCGACGGGATGCGGCAAGGTTTCACGCGNATACCCCTCTATTCGATGGTCTTTCACTGCCGAGCGATAGGTGGTGAGTTGCGGCGCCATCCGTTGGAAACTAATGATGTTGGCTGGTTTACGCGTGATTCGTTACCGGAACCGTTAGCAGGTCTCGAAAGCTGGGTTGACACCGCGTTTGACGCGATCGAGGCCAAAACGAAACCGGTCAAGTTTGATCCTCCGCGAACATTGCCATGGGAGGAAGAATTCTCATAGATACACGAAGGACGAAGTTTTACTCATCCTGTTGACGGAGGAACTGCTCAAGTTCGTCGATCATGGCCTGCGGGTTGTCTGCCATGTCAGTGAGTTCGTCGGTAGCGTCGTCGAGGAGCTGTTCCGCGTATTCTGCGAGATTCGGGTCGCTTTCCACTAACTCATTAATTTGTCGGTCATAGCTCGCGGCCGCGATCTGGAGATCAGTCGCTCCCAGAGGGATATCGAGAAAGTCCACGACGCGTTGGACCAACGCCANAGCCGCTTTAGGGGAGGGGTTGTGACCGATATAGGAAGGCACCGCGGCCCAGAACGAAAGACTGTCGAACCCGCCNTGATGGAAGGCATCGTTAAGAACGCCGATAATCCCGGTGGGGCCCTCGTACTGTGAAGGACTCTGCGCGAGCTCAANGTTTATGACCTCGTTGTTTGAAGCACCGATCACTTCTACTGGNGCCTGATGGTGGGTGTCCGTCAGTAGGGCGCCAAGTGTGATCACAGTTTGTGCCGATAATTGANTTGCCACAGAAATTAGTGCTTCGGAGAATGTGCGCCAGCGGAGTCTGGGCTCGATTCCCAATATCGTCACGAGAGCGCGACCGTCATCAAGTTCCCCGACNCGAACCTCGTTTATCGGCCAATCAATGTGGCGTTCTTCACCTTCAAGCCTCACATTTGGCCGTACCGACGCGAAATCGTAGAAATACTCNGGGTCTATTGTNGCTATTTGCCGACAATCGTAGCGACGCGTCAGATAGCCCACAGCTTCGGTTGCGGCGTCTCCGGCGTCGTTCCAGCCGGTGAAAGCCGAGAGGAGCACGGCATCTTGCAAGACAGGACGTTCGCTCCAATCAACGTGTTCCACGTCGAAAAGGCTATCTGCGGATCTCCGAATCCGTACCATAAAGGCGTCGATCAGGAGTGACACCATGACGATTGAGATCAGTGTTTGTGACGAAGTAAATGACGTGGTCGTCGCGGCCTTCGCCGCACTGATCCCNCAACTCTCNACTTCTTCACCGGCCCCTACAGCGAAAGAGTTGAAGGAAATCGTGGCTCACGAAGCGTCAACNATCCTTCTTGCNACTGAAGGGGAGACCATTGTTGGTTCAATGACCCTTGTTGTTTTTCCGATTCCNACTGGAACGCGAGCCTGGATCGAGGANGTCGTGGTTCGTGAGGATGCTCAGGGTCGCGGCGTAGGCGAGGCGCTGAATCGGCGGGCGATGCAAATAGCGGTGGATCGAGGAGCCCAAACCATTAATCTCACGTCGCGCCCGACACGCGAAGCAGCCAATAGGTTGTATCAGCGCCTCGGGTTCGTTNCCCGAGAGACAAATATTTATCGCTACGAGGCCTAGACCATTGAGCGACCNGGCGGACGAAAGTGTTTATCNACTCGTGGGTGGGCTGGAGTGGTTCCACGAATTGTGTGACCGGTTTTATCAGCGAGTCGCAGCGGATGAAGTGCTNCGACCTCTCTACCCTGACGACCTTGAGCCATCCCGGCATTGGTTGGCACTTTTTCTTGCCCAATACTGGGGGGGCCCTGAAGAATACTCAACTAGTAGGGGGCACCCGAGATTACGCATGCGTCACATGCATCTTCGGGTAGGTGTTAACGAGAGAGATCGCTGGTATGAGCACATGGCCGCCGCAGTATCGGAAGGTCGGATCGACCCTGAGATAGAAGAGCAAATGCTTGAATACTTTTCGATGGCGGCAACCCACCTCGTCAACAGTGCCGAATAAATAGAATTGGTCGACATACAGCCGTAAAATCGGTTCTCCTAAGAGGGGATCGAGGATGGACGAAAACGCGATTGACCTGGGCTTGTTACTTCTGCGATTNGCTCTAGGGGTCACGCTNGCTCTTCACGGAGTTGCGAAATACCGCGGGGGCATCANNGGGGTCGGGCGCTGGTTCGCAAGTGAGGGCCTGAAACCGGGCATTCTGCACGCCCATNTCGCAGCATTAAGCGAAGTGGGCTTCGGATGCGCATTAGCGGCGGGTNTTCTGACTCCNCTGAGTTGTATGGGATACCTCGGGGTCATGACCGTCGCGGGTTGGGTAGGCCACCGAAAGAACGGGTTTTTCATTATCAAAGATGGATGGGAATACGTATTTGTGCTTGCCGCGGCNACGGCGTCTCTGGCATTGGTTGGGCCCGGATCGTGGTCACTCGATAACGCACTGGGCTTGACATGGAGTGGAGTCGGGTGGTTTGNGTTGACGNTGTTGGGCGGAGTTGGTTCCGCTGTNGCACTNCTCCTCGGCTTNTACCGACCGAAAGCGGAGCAAGAATCCGCAGCGTAGNCACGTACACTGCGCGACGTGTCGACCCGATTATGGGACCTACGGGTCAAGCTTGTGCGATATTCCGGNGTATCGATCGTCGCTATCGCTTTGACCCAGGCTTCGCTGTGGGTGGGACTTGTACTCATCGATTGGCCAGCTATCGGTGCCAACATGTTTGCAGTGTCGATTGCTGCGATACCGGCCTATCTTCTGAATCGGTCGTGGGTTTGGAATCGGACCGATCGGCATTCAATACGCGCCGAAATCTTGCCCTTTTGGGTGTATNGCCTGGCAGGGCTTGCAGTTTCTTCGGTTCTTGTTGGCGTTGCTGATCGATGGTGGAGTTCGACCCCCATCGTGATGTTGGCGAACCTAAGCGCCTACGCCTTGCTTTGGTTGGGCAAGTTCTTCTTATTGGAAAAGATTTTATTCAAGAGGCCTCAATGTGATGATGCGCAGTGAGTTGGAGTTGGCAGCGCGTTCAGCGCGAGGGTTCATGCCTCANGACGAAGGTTTGTGCCTGTATCAGACAGTGATGGACATCACNGCGCCGGGTCCAATTGTGGAAGTGGGTTCTTACTGTGGAAAGTCAACCATTTACATGGGTGCCGCCGCNGTTGAAACTGGTCGCGTGGTCTTCACAATTGACCANCATCGTGGNTCCGAGGAGATGCAAAAAGGCTGGGAACATCATGATGAGGAAGTTGTCGACCAAGCAACAGGCAGAATTGATTCGTTACCTGAGCTGCGTCGCAATTTGGAGGAAGCTGGCCTCGATGGTTCGGTAGTGCCCATCATTGGAGATTCGCGGGTTGTNGCGTCTCATTGGACGACCCCGGTCTCGATGGTTTTCATTGATGGCGGCCATGGATCGGTCCCCGCCCACGCCGATTATGACGGCTGGGNATCCAAAATAGCTCCGGGCGGATTTCTGGCCATTCACGATGTTTTCCCNGACCCGGCGGANGGAGGTCGCCCTCCCTATGAAATTTTCCAGCGAGCCATAAACGAAGGNAACTTCGAGGAACATAAGGCTGTTGGCAGTCTCCGAGTCCTCCGGAGCTCTCTGTGAGAAACCCCGCCGCGTTACTGCAGTAAGGGCAAACCCTCCCCGAGGACCAGACGAGATGCCTGGGATTTACAGTCAAAGGCGTCGGCTGCCAACACGACGGCAGCGCTGGAATAAGTTGAGCGTTCGTTATCGGGGAAAGTAATGCGGTCTGGATAAACCATCCCGGTGAAGTATGCGCCATCGGTATCGCGCAATGCTTGGATGCTTTCGAAGAGCTTTCGGGCACCGTGCTCGTCGCCAACCGCGAGGTAGGCCATCGCGCACTCACAGGTCTCTGCCGCNGTGACCCATGGCTGATCAGAAACGCANCGGACTCCATGGTTACCAAGAACGAAATCTTCGAATCGCGCGGCGAGGCGCTGAGACGCNGGCTCGCCGGTGATTGTCCCGGTGAGCACTGGGTAATACCAGTCCATAGCCCAGCGCGTTTTCGGCTCAAANTCTGACTCGTGATGTCGAAGAACGTCGGCTAGGCGTACCGCCGCGAACTCCCATTCGGGTCGCTCTTTACCTAAACGCTGAGCAATGGCGATTCCGCAACGTAGAGAGTGATAAATCGAGGAGCTTGCTGTGATTAGCGAGTAGGACCANGGTGTTCCGCTGGTGTGAATAGCCCATGGGATGTGGCCAGCCGCGTTTTGATGACCGACGACAAAATCTAGTGAGCGACTTGCGATCGGCCACATTTCCTCGAGAAAACTGAAATCTTCGGTCGTTAAGTAGTGATGCCAAACGCCGGTCGCGACGTANGCNCAACAATTCGTGTCGACTTTCGCGTCCTCGACACCATCGGCCAGGTAGTAGTGATGCCAACTTCCGTCNGAAAGTTGGGTTTTCGCGAGCCACTCATACGCGCGACCCGCAGCATCTAAAAAACCAGCCGCGGATAGGGCCATNGCGGCTTCGGTGTGGTTCCAAGTGTCGGCGTGTCCATCGGAAAACCAAAGAATCATCCCGTCGTGGGATTGTTGCTCAACAATTGTGGATGCCGTTGCTGTGATTTGATCTCTAGTCAACACNGCGGTGTCTTCAGGCTGCATTGCGTTCCTCCAGGNTGGGCTTCATTGCATACAGCACTATTGATTTGGCGAAAAATGGATTGAGTAAACGNTCCACAGTGCGGGTGATCCATGGTTTTCGGACGATGTCCCACACCAGGAATCGGTGGTATGCCTTCACGAGNCGGTGTTCGTCGTTACGTGGCCCAACTAAACATTTCAGCCACCAGTATGGAGAATGTAAAGCNTGAGCGCGACCCCAGCCACAGAGTCGTAAACCGACNGAGCGCATTTTGTTGCNTAACTGCGACCGGCGGTAGATCCGCACATGTCCTCCAACTGCTTTAGGGGCGTGGTATTCGTCGTTGAGTTTCCAACAGATTGTTTCGGCTACCCAAGCGGGGACGGTGACTGCGATGCTGCCGCCCGGTCGCAACACTCTGGCCAGCTCCCCAATTGCAGCTTCGTCGTCACCTATGTGTTCGAGTACCTCCGAACAAATAATTCGGTCGAACGTGTCATCGACAAATGGCAGCCTGAGAGCATCAGCGCTGACCGGCTGCCCCTGAATTTNCCCTTGTAGTTCGCCAGCGTCCACCATCGCTGCGAAGGTGTTCCTAACGTCAACTAGCTCTTCGAGGTTTTCGTCGAGGGCCACAATCCGACAACCTCGTCGCACCGTTTCAAAAGCGTGACGACCACCGCCGCAGCCCATATCGAGAACGAGATCTCCGGGCCTTGCGCCCAGNCGGTCGTAGTCAACGGTAAGCATCAGCCGCCAGTTCATCCANCAACGCGTAATAGTGCTCAGCTGTTTGNGCGGCNGTAATCCGCCAAGAGAAATTTTGTTCGACNCGCATNCTGCCCGCCGTNCCAATAGTNGCTCGCAGACTTGTTTCTGCCAACGCCCATCGAATCTTCGCTGCCAGAGCTTCGCTGTCGCCCGGCGGTACTTGAAGNGCGGTCACACCATCNTCGCCCACAACTTCAGGCAACGCACCGCCGGTTGTGGCGACTAAGGGCACCCCACAAGACATTGCTTCGATAGCCGGCAGAGAGAAACCCTCATAAAGAGACGGGACCACCGCAACTTCAGCTTGGTTGTAGAGCTCGACTATGCGTTCATCAGAAACNCCACTCACAAATTCGACGTGGTCAGAAAGTCCCAGTTCCTGGATAAGACGCGTAGCGCGCGAATCGTATTTGGGTTTGCCGATTACGACGAGATGAACTCNAGGATCGTCGGCCCTCAGCTTCGCTAATGCCTCAAGCAAAAAGGCCAACCCCTTCATGGCCACGTCGGCACTTGCCGTGGTCATGAGCCTTGCCGGCACTACNTCGATGTCATCGATGGGACGAAACTGCATTGGATCGACNCCGACGTGAACAATNTGTAGGCGATCGGGATCAACCCCATAATCAGTGATTATGTCTTCNTAGCTGTTCGAAGACACCGTAAGAATGCGGGGTAACCGTCGCGCGACCTTGGTCTGCATCCCTGTAAACGCATAAAAGCGGTTCTTAGTGAAACGTTTCCATGGAGTTGGCGCGTGTTTTGTCTCGAGTCGACGATCCACCGTTATGGGGTGGTGAATCGTCTCNAGCACGGGAAGTCCCGCTTGATGAATTTTCCAGATACCAGTCCCGAGACACTGGTTGTCATGCACCAAGTCGAATTCGCCCAACCGGCCCATCAATTCCCGGTGTGCTCGAAGACTGAACGTCAGCGGTTCGGCAAAAGTTGCTCCGGCGGTGACTAGGTATTCAAGCACGTCGAAACGATCTCTGAANTCGCTAAGCCGTGGGATCCGGAACGGGTCGGGCATCCGGTATAGGTCAAGGCTCGGGAGCTTGGTCAGCGGTACATGATCGTCAACGTGGGGATAAGGAGGGCCGGAAAAGACCTCGACGTGATGTCCGAGGGCTGTTAACTCGCGTGCCATGTGGCGCGTATAGACGCCCTGACCCCCGGTGTAGGGGTGGCCTCGATANGTCAAAAAGGCGACACGAAGTGGGCGTTCGCTGGACATCAAACCCTTTCACAACTCCGTCGGGCGAAACGTAGGTGTCAAGGCTACCGGCCGGTAACTCTTTGCCTCAAAGGGTGACTTCTAGGCTGAACGACNCAGGNCCTTATAAGTTTCTGAAGTTTCCGAAAGAGAGTGAGCATGCGGGCGCTAATTCAGAGAGTCAGCCGAGCTTCGGTTTCGGTNGACGGGCGGATNGTGGGGTCCATCGGTGATGGACTGTGCGCTTTTGTTGGCGTCACGCACGATGACGACCCAAGTACCGCGCAAAAATTAGCTGACAAAATCTGGNACTTGCGGGTCTTCGAAGACCAACAGGGACTCATGAACCAAGCGGTAGGCGATGTCACCGGCGAAGTTTTAGTCATTAGTCAGTTCACGCTCTACGGAGACACGAAAAAGGGGCGACGCCCGTCGTTTGTCGCCGCGGCTCCGCCGGAAATAGCCGAAGCCCTTATCCAAAGTGTTTGCGAGTCACTGGCCGCCTTAGGAGCAAAGGTCTCGACCGGCGAATTCCAAAGACACATGAAAGTTGAGATCCACAATGACGGTCCGGTCACGTTGATGGTCGACGTCTGACATCAAATAACGCGCTTCCCGCTAATAACAAAGTCGCGATGAAAAAAATGGGTAGTTTGCCGAGCTCGGTCGCCCAAGTATTTCCGCTCCGCAGCTCCACAGTGCCCGTCAGNACCGTCTGTTCTCGGAGGTCGCTACGAAGTACGACAAGCCCAGCGGCNGAAATAACAGCGGAGTAACCCGTAGTGGATGCCTGCAGTACCCATCTGTCAGTTTCGANTGCTCTAAGCCTGGCACTAGCGAGAGATTGTGCGGGGACTAACGACGTCGTGTAGGANGAGGCCAAGGTCGGGTTAGTGAGAATGCGAGCGCCGGATCGCATTCCGCTACGAACTCGCTCCGGGAAGTACACCTCAAAGGAAATCGCGTTTCCTATTGGACCGAGACTCGAATCGAGAATGCCTGGACCCTTACCCGGCAAGGCTTCTCTGGGGATCAACGACAGGTCGGCAAAGTTCTCTACGAAGCCGCGAAGAGGGATGTACTCGCCAAATGGGACGAGGTGGACTTTGTCGAACCGTGCNGCGAGNCCGCTATGGGGATCAACTGAAACTGATGCGTTACGAAAATGNTCACCGTCTATTTCGGAAAAATTTGCAACGATGACNGTATCGAGATCGGTCGCCAGTTGAGCGATGGTGGCTANCTGCCCGCTTGTTTCCAANGGTGCTTTAACGGTCACACTGCTTTCAGACCAAACCATGAGATCCGTATCCAAGGGCTGTCTAGTCACAGCCTCCAAATGCCGATCGAAGACAGCCATNTGATCACTAGNCGCCGCCCTAGTTCCTAAGGCACCCCCGGCTTGTACAACGGNTGCGTTGATGACGCTAACGCGATGTCCAGTAGGGCTGATCTGGGCGACGGCGATCAAGACCACAATCGCCACCAAAGCCCCTAGCACTGTGCGAAGTCGCGCTGATAGAGCTCCTTCAACAGCGACGGCAACAATGCCGATCGAACCCACGAGAAGCAGGGCTCCTCCTACTCGAACAACATCCACCAAATAGGTATCGATCGGACCCAGAGCGAGGTTTGACATGGGTACGCCCCCAAAGGGAACTGTCCAACGCACAGCTTCACCTACCACTAGCGCCGATGGCACGGCGANCGAACGCGCAACTCCATNGGAGGGGATGAACGCCATTGGGAGGGCCATTATCAAGGCCTGAACGGGAATTGCCACGATCCAACCTGGGACAGTCAGATCGACCATCCAGACCAGAGCTACAGNGAAGTAACCCACCCAGAGGCTCCACGCCTCGAATAAACGTCGAGCGCGATTTCTATTGCGCGACATTTTGAGAAAAATGCCTAACCCGATGGGAGCCAACGGCCACAATCCATAAGGCGGAAGCGACAGCGAGATTGCGGCTCCGACAAGGAAGCGGCCAACAGGCGCTAGCCGACTCATATTGTGTTGAGATAGTCGAGGGCTACGTCTGCACATTCGCGACCTTGCCTTATACATGCGGGAATTCCGAGACCTCGATAAGCAGCTCCGGTTAAGAACACCCCCGGCATTTCCGCGCGGAGGTCACTTTCGATTGCGCTCACCAGCCGATCATGACCCGGCGCATATTGAGGAAAAGCGTCTATCCACCGCGATACTCGCCATTCGATGATGCTGCCCTCGATCCGAAGGATCTGAGCCACTTCGGTCAGCAAGGCCTCGACGAGGCCATCGTCGTCAAGAGCCAATGCTCTTGAATCCCCAGCTCGACCGGCTGACACTCGAAGTACAACATGCTCTTTGTCGCCCCAATGAGGCCATTTGGAGCTGCCCCAACTTATTGCGGTTGTAAGCAGTCCCTCTGTGCGTGGAACAAGAACACCTGAACCATCGAGAGGGTGAAGGATTTCAGAGCGGCGAAAGCCCATAGTGACCAGCGCGACCGATGAGTGCTCAATAGAAGACAACCGACTTGCAGCGCTTGGGCAGCCAGACAAAAGGATCGCCGCTTGGTGGGCTGGTGTTGCGAGGATGATGACGTCGGATTCGATCGTTGAGTCCTTGGTAACAATCTTCAGAACTTCTCCGCCGCGCTCTATCTCGACGACTGGTGTATTGATTCGAATGTCGGCATCACGCAAACTGCCTGCCAGCACCTCGACCAGATGACCCATTCCGTTTTCGAAACTGAGGAAGAGTGGACCCGCNTTGTCGCNGTTGNTCTTTGACTGTTCCTTGAGCCCGGCGATCAAACTCCGATGTCGTCGTGAAGCGGTCTCCAATTGAGGGGCAGCCAAAGCCACATCAAGGTGATCAGTGTCGCCGGCGTTGATGCTGCCAATCAGAGGGTCGACCAATCGATCCGCGATTTGGTCGCCCATCCGACGCCTNATGAGCCCGCCGACGGACTCGTCATCGCCCGGCCAATCGTCGGGCCGGACTCGGTCTAACCCGGCACGAAGAACCGCTAGTGGGCTAACGATTCGGCTTCGCAGAAGCGGAATCAACTTGGTTGGAACGCCAAGGAGAAGACCCTCAGGAAGTGTGCGGAGTTCACCATCGACTAAGACCTTGGCGCTTGATGTCGCGGGGCTAATGAGAAAGCTGTCTACGCCGAGCTCCTCNCATAACTCAAGTGCCCATGGGACTCTGCTGATGAACATATCGGCGGCCTCATCGACGGGCCTGCCNAAGAAGTTTGTTGTGAGAATCTTTCCGCCGAGACGAGGAGCAGCCTCCAAAAGGATGGCTTCAATTTCAGAGGACTGCTGTTGGATGCGNTGAAGGGCGCTCAACCCGGCGATGCCTCCACCGATGACCACGACCCGTTTCGTCATGGTTTCGACGGGCCAGGATCTAGTCCCTCGGTATGGACCAAATCNACTATTTGCCGCAGTATCTCTGGGTTNGTTTCTGGGAGGACCCCGTGACCCAGNTTAAAGATGTGACCTGGCTTTCCGCCAGCTTCCATGAGTATTCGTCGAGTTTGCTTGGCGACGGCGGGCCAATCGNCCAAGCACACTGCAGGGTCCAGGTTGCCTTGNACAGCAGTTTCTGGACCGACNCGGCGTCGCACTTCATTTATCGGGACCCTCCAGTCGGCGCCGACAACNTCTGCTCCCGCCTCACTCATTAGAGACAAGATCTCTGAGGTGCCNACCCCGAAATGGGCGCGGGGCACGCCGAGGTCAGCCAATTCCTCAAACACTCTTCTGCTATGAGGCAGGACATGTTCTTTGTAGTCCGCGGGCCCTAACGCCCCCGCCCACGAATCGAAAAGTTGTACTGCGCTAGCTCCGGCCACCACNTGGGATCGCATAGAGGAAATTGAGATGTCCGACAATCGCTCCATCAATCTGTGCCAAAGGATGGGGTCGGAATGCATCAACGATTTGGTTCTAACGTGATTACGAGAGGGTTCCCCTTCGATCAAATAGCTAGCGACAGTAAAAGGTGCACCAGCGAAACCGATGAGCGGTACATCCAGTTGTTGCGTTAGTAGTCTCACCGCTTCGAGCACATACGAGGTGTCGGTCTCTGGTTCAAGCGGACGCAGACGGTTCAGGTCCTCCTTCGTGCGAAATGGGTGCTCCACCGTCGGTCCGACACCAGGAACTACATCGATCCTGAACCCGATCGCATTTATCGGAACCATAATGTCGGAAAATAAAATGGCAGCGTCGACCCCGTATCGGTGAATCGGTTGCATGGTGATTTCAGCGGTCAGNGACGCATTTTCGATGGTCCGAAGGATGCTTCCGTNGCCTCGAATTTTCCGGTATTCAGGTAAGGAACGACCAGCTTGTCGTTGGAACCAAACAGGGACATGTTCGACCTGTTGAAGACGACANGCCTGAAGATAGGGGCTTTCGGTAAACGAGTGGCTTGGATGGTCAGAGGGAAGAGACATCTCAGCCCTGACGCTACCGCTGCTTTACGACGTGAGCCTTACTGGACTACAGGTCGCTGTTGGTTTCTTTTAGAGGTTAAGGCTATTGAACGGACTCAAACCACATAAGAACGGTATGCTGGTCTGTTCTTTCAACCGGTGTTTTACCTGTGACCCACCCCGAAATTGCAGCCGAACAGGCACACATTGATCGTGCCCATCTCCTGCTTGATCAGGCGCGTGATCGGGCGCGCAAACTGCGGGGNATGGTTGAGGTGGGACGTGGCGGTACGACCCAAGCTCGTTATGAACGCGACGTGATTGAGGGAAGCGTCCAAAANCGACTTGGACAGCTGCAGNTAGGTTCNGCATCTTTGATATTTGGCAGAATTGACTTGGAGAGCCGAGACAGGTTTCATATCGGCCGCCTAGCCGTCGCTGATGAACGTCAAGAGCCCGTGGTGGTGGATTGGCGCGCCCCTATAGCGGAGCCTTTCTATCGCGCTACCGGCCGAGACCCGATGGGGCTCGTACGCCGTCGACACTTTGCAAGTCGGGGNCGGGAATTGCTCGANCTNGAAGATGAGTTATTCGACCTTGACCTATTAGACGAGGGCTTCCAGGGNCACGGTGCGTTGTTGGCTGCCCTAGACCAGAACCGCGATGGGCAGCTACGCGACATTGTCGCAACAATTCAAGGTGAGCAGGACGAAATTATTCGCGACCCGTTGAAAGGGATGCTCATTGTCCAAGGTGGTCCAGGAACCGGAAAGACAGTGGTCGCGCTTCACCGCGCTGCGTACCTTCTGTACACATATCGCTTTCCGCTTNAAGGTCAAGGCGTCCTNGTTGTAGGACCCAACCGATTGTTNCTGCGTTATATCGAACAAGTTCTTCCCAGCCTCGGTGAAGCCGGTGTGNACCTAACAGTNTTAGCNGACTTGTTTTCCGACATTTTTNCTGACACCCGNGTCACGTTGCCCGATCCGTCAGATTCAGCAGCCGTAAAAGGAAANGAGCGGATGNTCTCGGTGATTGCGGGTGCGATTAGAGACCGCGAGCGGCCCCTCCGAGATGACCTNGTAGTTGGGTTCGGCCTTTCTCGGNTGCGTATTTCGGTTAGTCAAAGTCGAGCCATCGTACGTGAGGCTCGTCGCCGATATCGACGACATAACGCCGGACGNCGATTCGTCGAGAATGAATTTTTCTCAACGCTTGCCCTCTCACACCACTCCCAACCCGATCCTGAAAATGTGCGATATCAGNTACGGCGCGACCCCAGAGTTGTNGAAGCGCTGGAACGCATGTGGCCGGTGTTGACACCCGCGCAGTTACTTCGAGATTTATTCGGTTCGAAGGCCCTCATTTCTTCGGCCGCGTCCGAGCATCTTTCTGANGAAGACTNGTTAACGTTATTCCGACCTCGGGGCGAATCGCTAANCGGNTATCNATGGAGCGACGCGGATGTGCCGCTTTTGGACGAGGCCTACTTGGGGCTAGGNCCCCGATTGGATAGACAACGCAAAGCGAGAGACCCCGAAGTTCGCACCTTCGGGCACATCGTCGTTGACGAAACTCAGGATCATACGCCAATGGCATTNCGAATGATCGCCCGTCGTTCATTGAATGGATCGATGACGATCGTGGGCGATATAGCACAAGCGACAGCGCCCGGCGCAGCCGCTGACTGGGATGAAGTGTTGAACCACTTGCCTTCTGGCGGCAAAGAGCCCCGCGTNCGTGAACTGACTCTTAGCTACCGTATNCCAGCCCCCAATCTCGAACTNGCCAACAAGGTTCTCGCCTTTGCTGCCCCGGATCTATCGCCGCCAACAGCCGTGCGTTCGGTCGGGGCTCCTCCTCGAATCATTGAAGTGCGTGACAGTGCCGGTACGTCGGTTGAGCAACTTGTCGAGAGATCGGTGGCAATAGTTGAAGAAGAATCTGAAGCTCTTGGGGGAGGTTCGGTAGCAGTCATCGCACCTGAGAGTCTGATTGATTTNGTTGATGCAGCGCTGAAAGCCAGGTCCATTGACTATGGAAGAGCAACTACGGCTTCGCGCAATGTCAGNGGTCCGTTGCATCCAAAAATAGCTTTGGTACCAGTTCAATTGGTTAANGGACTGGAGCTAGACGGCACCGTTGTCATTGAACCAGCGACCATTCTGGACGAAGAACCTCAAGGCCTCCGTGCTCTATTTGTGGCGTTGACCCGATCGACGAAACGTCTCGCAGTCGTGCATGCACGTTCGCTGCCGGATGTGCTCCAAGATTGAAGCTACTGGGAGGACCNGTTCGCGACTCAAANAACNGTGAGTCCGCTGAGCGAGGAAACTTTCCTAGGCGTAACCGAGAATTCGATCCACTGAAATCTCAATCACAGTGCGGTCNGGACGTTCTTGAGGTATCCGNTAACGCTTGGNGTANCGTTGTGTTCCCTCTCGACACCGCTCCGCGTCGTCAGTGACGNTTGCTGTTCCTTCAAGACTCAGCCAACGGCCNCCGTCGATTTGGCACACCACAGCTCGACTACCAGGTGATTGCTCCAAGATTCTGCTTTTCATTGATCCAGCCCATGTGATCACCCGAACCAACTGGGCCTCCTGATCCCAGGTGAATCCAACAGCAGTTACCTGAGGGCTGCCGTCTGCTCGCAAGAGCGTTAATGACGCGAGGTGCCGTTCATATAGAAAAGATTGNACTTCTTCGTTTAGGTCCAANGGATTTAGCGACATCACGAATGAGCGATCGCGTCGAGGACGTTAAGTCGTGCNGCTCGTCGAGCGGGCAGAATGGCGGCAAGGACNCCCGCNGCAGCACACATGACGAGAATGATGACAAAATTTCCAACTGGAATGCCNAAATCCGTTATGAATGACTCTGGCATGGCCTGAACTGCGATAAAGCCCAGCAAAGTTCCGACAAGTATTCCCAATACCCCGCCGAATACGGCAATGATTACCGCTTCCCATCGGATCATTCGCCGTGTTTGACGTCTAGTCATCCCGACGGCTCTGAGGAGCCCAATTTCTCTTGTTCTTTCGAACACTGACAGCATCAAAGTGTTGACAATGCCTAAGACAGCAATGACGACGGCGAACCCGACGAGGGCGTTGACGGTCACCAGCAAGGTGTCGATCCGGCCTTCAATCGTTTCTTGGTACTCCGTTCGGTCCTGGAGGACCGCTTCAGGGTAATTGACGGCGATCGCATCAAGTTGTGATCGGATGTTTTGGACCTCNACTCCATCTTCAAGTTCTACAGCGGCAAAAAGATCTGACTGCCGGGCCGGATCAAAGCCNCTTTCGTAGGTGCTCATATCGATGACCCAGTTCCCGAGAATCGAACCGTCATCAAAGATTCCGACAACGCGCAAATCCTTCACTCCAGCAGTCGGGAATGTNGCTGGCACNACATCACCNACGGACAAAGACAAGTCTTTGGCGGGATCCTTGTGAACGAGAACACCGTCGTTCGACAATCCCGAATAGCTGCCTTCAATCAACGAGATGTCCAGTACGCGGCCCAAACCTTCTTCTTGNGTACCGATCACGTCTTTNGATGCACCGGCGACACTCATTTGTGCAGTGCCAGGCCCTCCCCTAAANCCGACTGCAATCGCAACACCGTCAACTGCTTTGATTTCTTNTACAAGCTGNGGGCTNAATCCCCACGAACCGTCTCGCTCNGTATCGATGAAGAAATCTGCNCCNAAAGAGGAATCAAGTATTGACGAAAATGTCTTTTTGAAACTCGTTCCGACAACCAACACCATTGCAACTAGAGCTANACCGACCATCAGAGCTGAAGCCGTGGACGCGGTTCTGCGAGGGTTTCTGCTCGCATTTTCTCTCGCCAAGTTNCCNGATGCGCGCGCGAACCGNGTCAGAGGCCAACCCAAGAGNCGGGCTGCAGGCCGGGCAATGAGAGTGCTGAGAAGAGANATAGATATAAATAGCAGCAGCGCTCCGGCCGCCAAGAGCCCGAGTTGTCGTAGGGCGCCACCATCGGTTGTGANTCCGAAGATGGTTGCGAGGAGACCGCCCACCCCCAAAAGAACTCCGACGATGGTTCGGCGGCGACCACCGCCCGACCAGAGAGTCAGGTCGTCTCGTAAGGCAGCAATAGGGGGAATCCTTGAAGCTTTCCGCGCCGGTGAAATAGCTGCCAACAGGGTTATTCCGATACCCACTATTGCCGCCGCAATCCATGTACGCGCAGCGATGACTAATGGTCCGTCTGGCAAACCTGATCCGTCGCCGGCNTGGTCTATNAGTGCCTTGATGGTCCACGTGATCCCCAGACCAGCAAATACGCCAATCACCGAAGCAATCACNCCNATAAGTAGAGCTTCAATCAGAACNGAGGAACGTATTTGNCGTCCNGTTGCGCCGACAGCGCGAAGTAAACCCAATTCTCGAACCCGTTGACCNAGAACGATTGCAAAGGTGTTGTTGATGATNAAGGCACTTACGANGAGGGCAACAGCGGCNAAAACCAGGAGNGCNTTCTGAAAGATTGTTATGAATGTGTCGAATTGATCACTGAACTCGCTTGCCACGACATCACTCGTGACCGCCTCGAAACCAGTTGGCAGTTCCCGGGTCAACTTGTTCGCTAGCTCGTTCTCATCGACTCCAGGCATCGCGGCGACCGTCACCGCAAGATATGCATCCGGGTAGTTGAAGAGCCGTTGAGCAGTTGCGGTGTNGATCAATACAAAAACGGCACCTCCTCCATTGTCTAAACCCCACCTGGTGATCCCACTGACCCGGAAATCCTCCGCTGGTTGCAATGTGCGAATGGTGATGACGTCTCCGACCGATATGTCNTACTTCTCTGCCGTGTCGACATCGACCATGGCCTCGNCNTNGCCAGGCGCCGATCCNTCAACNGTTTGAAACGCGCTNAATTCTNCNGNTTCTTGCTCAAAATTAAAGGCGAGAGTAGGCGCCCCACCAAGCGGTTTGACCAAGGTGTCACCAACCGAAATTCTGGGGAATCCTTGAATCACCCCCTCGGCGCCGTAGACACCTTCAGTAGATCTGATTTGATCAACAACTGATTGCGGCACCGTCGGTCGACTAAAAGCATCATCTTCGATTGTTTCGACGCCCCGTACTTGAATCCAATCAGGACCGGCGATCTCTACGGCGATTTTGTCGAAAACAGAGCGGAGGCTATCGGCGAGAATAAATGAGCCTGAAACGAAGGAGACGCCCAGTACGACTGCGAACGTGGTTAAGGCGAGTCGAATCTTTCTCGCCAACAAAGAGTTCAGGGTGAGCTTGAGCACCTCAGTCGCCCAGTTGCTTCATCATGTCGAGTATGAGAGCCGCAGAAGGCGCTTCGAGTTCCTCGACAATGCTCCCGTCAACGAGAAATACAACCCGGTCGGCGTGAGCCGCAGCCGAAGGGTCATGGGTGACCAGGACAATTGTTTGACCCAGCTCTCGCACGGCCTTTTGCATGAACTCGAGAATTTCGCCACCTGTTTTGCTATCGAGGTTGCCTGTGGGTTCATCGGCGAAGATAATTTCGGGCTGCCCGGCNAGAGCCCTGGCAACGGCGACCCGCTGCTGTTGGCCNCCGGANAGTTCGTTGGGTCGGTGTTTGAGTCTGTCGCCAAGTGCNACGGCTTCAATAACTCGTTCAAACCAGGAANCNTCNGGTGCTGTTGCTCCTAGTTGCTGAGGTANCACGATGTTTTCCTGNGCAGACAAAGTNGGTACCAAATTGAACGCCTGAAATACGAAGCCGATGCGATCTCGTCGCAACAAGGTGAGCGCACGTTCGGATAACTCACTGATATCGGTTTCTCCGATGAACACTTTTCCCGANGTGAGATTGTCGAGGCCGGCCAAGCAGTGCATCAGGGTCGATTTGCCTGAACCGGATGGACCCATAATTGCGGTGAGTTCCCCGGATGCAAGATCAACGGACAGNGCATCGAGTGCTCGGACAACGGTCTCTCCNGAACCGTAAATCTTGGAGGCTTCNACCGCCCGAGCCGCGAACNTTGTGNTGGTATCCATNTCCGCACCCTATGGGTCAATCTGCTTCGATTGGACGTACCAGAGACAATTTTCTNTCTCGCCNTCGCGTTNACGCGCAGACATGGACTAGATCGTCGTCGATCCNTGNGAAATTGCTAATTCTCTTCGGGATTTTGGAACCGCATTCGCTGATGGTCATGGAGAGGGCTAGGGTCGAAGGCGATGGCAGAACGTGTACTGGTGACCAAACTGGGGCTCGATGGCCATGACAGAGGGGTAAAAATCGTTGCCCGAATTTTGCGCGACGCGGGCTACGAAGTGATTTACACCGGTTTGTTCCAAACCCCCGANACCGTCGTCGCTGCGGCTATNGACGAAGATGTTTCNGCCATTGGAGTCTCNATGCTGTCCGGAGCTCATGAGGCGATACTTCCCATGGTTACGCAAGCTCTTTCCGATGCGGGTGCTGACATTCCTGTGATCCTTGGGGGAATTGTTCCNGAGGACGATTTTCAGTCAATGCGCGATGCCGGCGTGGCGCGAGTACTAACTCCTGGCGCTACCGCTGAAGAAGTAGTTGAAGCTGTTCGAGGCGCCATCGAAGAGTCACGGNTCNGTTGACTCCTGGGCACAACCCGTCGACGCTCTTGTACTCTCGCACATGTGATTATTGAACGTTTTGGAGTTGTTGGCTGCGGGCTCATGGGGTCAGGTATCGCCGAAGTGGCTGCACTGAGCGGTTGTGACGTGAAGGTGGTAGAAGCGAACGAGGGCGCTCTTGAAGCCGGCATGGCTCGCATTGAAAAGAGTCTTGATCGTGCGGTGCGGGCACAAAAAATGACTGACGATCAGCGCTCAGAAGTGATGGGAAAGATTTCCTTCTCCACCAAGCTTCCCAGTCTTGCTGATAGGGAATTTGTAGTTGAAGCGGTNNTAGAGCAAGAAGACGCGAAGCTGGAGGTCTTCGGGCGCTTGAATGACGTAGTCGATGATCCCGAAGCGGTTCTCGCGAGCAACACCTCGTCGATTCCGATTATGAAACTCGCGATGGCAACCAATCGCCCNCANCAGGTGATTGGAGTCCACTTCTTTAATCCGGTCCCTGTAATGGGTCTCGTGGAGATCATTTCTTCCTTACTTACTGGGGACAAAACAGCGCTTCTGTGTCAAGAGTTCGCGTCAGAGCAATTGGGTAAGCGGGTGGTGAGCAGCCAAGACCGAGCNGGGTTTGTTGTCAANGCTCTTCTTGTTCCCTACATACTGTCGGCGATTCGCATGATGGAATCCGGTTTCGCTAGCGCCGAAGACATTGACGCTGGGATGGTGTTGGGTTGTAACCACCCGATGGGGCCATTGGCGCTGTGCGATCTGATCGGGTTGGACACAACCTTGGCGGTCGCGGAATCCTTATATGAGGAGTTCAAGGAACAGNTGTATGCCCCTCCACCCCTTTTGAATCGGATGTGTGATGCAGGTCTGTTNGGNCGAAAGAGTGGGCGCGGCTTCTACCGTTACGGCTGATTCTTCAGCGGTACCATCTCTTCGATTCGGTGAGGAGAGAACGCAATGACTGGTGACATCACTGCTGGCATTGATGACGCCAAAGTTGCGTCCTGGTTNTCCTCGCATGTTCCGGCTTCGGTTCCTCCCCTCGAATATGAACTGATTGCTGGAGGCCATTCCAACCTCACCTACAAAGTCGTTGACCGAAGAGGAAATAATTTCGTGCTTCGCCGACCACCCTTGGGNCATGTGTTGGCAACAGCCCATGACATGGCGAGAGAGCACCGAATTGTCAGCGCTGTGGGTACGACGCAAGTCCCGGTTCCACCAACTCTTGGAGTTTGCGAAGACAGCGAGATCAACGGAGCCCCTTTTTATGTCATGGGCTACGTCGATGGGGAAGTANTACACAGCGATGCTGAAGCTGAGACGCTCGGTGAGTCTGACCGGATGACNTTGAGCCGGCGAGTAGCNGAAGTCCTCGCTGAGCTNCATTCAATTGAACCGGACGACATCGGATTGGGGGACTTAGGGAAACGGGAAGATTATTTAGGACGTCAACTGCGAAGGTGGAGTCGGCAGTGGGACCAGTCGAAAACTCGAGAATTGCCAACGATGGAACATGTCCAAGGGCTACTTGAGGCTCAAAAACCAACACAGGTTGGATCCACCATCGTGCATGGCGATTATCGGCTGGGGAACATGTTGACCCGGTTCGGCGAGATCTTGGCGGTNCTCGATTGGGAATTATGCACGCTGGGTGATCCGCTAGCNGATGTCGGATACCTCATGAATAACTGGGTTGACCCCGACGAGGCTCCTGCCGGTTCTAGTGCTCCCACGCTGGCNGGTGGGTTCGCGNCNCGCGACGAATTGCTGATGTGGTANGCAAACGCCTCCGGCAGAGATGTATCCGATGTCGCTTACTACCGGGCCTTTTCCTACTGGCGGCTAGCNGCGATCGTGGAAGGCGTCCTGAACCGTTACCTGAATGGAGCAATGGGAGACCAGGACAACGTCGACACCAATGTTTTTAAAGAACAAGTAGAAATGCTTGCNGCTACTGCCTTAGAGGTCATCACGGACTAGTCGGACAGCAAATGAATTAGAACCCGGGTAAACGTTCGTCCGTTGGCAACGGCGATCGGCGGGAGACGCCAGATAACCTCGGTCGTGTGAGTGACGAAGCCAGCCCGAAAACTGGCCGCTTTCTCGGTGGAGCCGTTGTTGGCGCAGTCGTAGGCGCATTAGTTGCCGGGTTGATCGTTGTGAGCCTCGGTGATCCCCAGCGTATTTACGTCACCGAAAATATCGACGCCACCGAAGAAGTCGGCTTGGCGGTAGCCGCTGCCATAGAGGAGCGCGCTACCGCAACCACAGTTGTATTGGACGTAGAGGTAGTAACGGACTCCGCTGAGGCACTCACCCCTCGCGTGCAGATGACTGACGCAGGGCGGCTTGACGTGAAAGCGGTTTTGGCTGCAGTGGGTCCATCGGTCGTACAAATCGAGATTGAAACTGAGGACTCGGTTTTCGGCGGCGGAGGACAGGGAACCGGCTTCATCATTAGTCCCGACGGTCAAGTCGTCACTAACGCTCACGTGGTTGAAGACGCNGTCACAATCAAAGTGATGTTGTCCGATGGGACNGTCAAAGCTGCCGAGTTGGTTCAAAAGGATCCAACGNGAGATCTAGCGGTTCTCAAGATCGANGGCGACGACCTTCCNTCGGCGAGGCTGGGAAAATCAGCCGAAGTTGAAGTAGGTGATGAAGTGCTTGCTATTGGCAACGCGCTTGGCCTTGGCGACACCCCCACTGTCACCACCGGCATTGTTTCTGCGTTGGAGCGACAACTGCAGCTCGCGGGCAACAGATTGACCCGCCTCATTCAAACCGATGCGGCGATTAATCCAGGTAATTCGGGCGGTCCACTCGTTAACGCGAAAGGTGAGGTCATTGGAGTCAACACCGCGATTGCCGGTAACGCCGAGGGCATTGGGTTTGCTATATCAATTGACCACGCGCGGCCGGTAATTGAGACCCTTCAGACGGGCGAAGTACCCAAGCGCCCTCTGTTGGGTGTGAACGTTATTGATGTCGAGAATCTCGATGAAACGTCTCGACGTCAGTACGACATTCATGAGGGCGCCGAGACAGGGGTTGTTATTGTCGCTCTCGTAGAGGATGGAGCCGCTAATGCCGCCGGGCTAAAGGTCGGCGACATTGTCACGAAGTTTGACGGCAAAAATATTGAGACGGTCGAGGATTTAGTTGACGCAGTCCGGAATAGCGAGATTGGACGGGTCGTCAAAGTGGTAGTACTCAGTAACGACGGGTCAATTCGCAACGTTCGAGTTGAATTGGGTTCCACGGAAGGCGCCGGCGGCTAACGGCATCTCAGACGCGAAACGGACATCCGGTCGACGTGCGCAACTGATGTCCGCGATACTTCTCACGTTGAACGACGTCTATGTAACTGGCTGGAGATGCAATGTCTGACCGTATTTTCGATACTGGAACCGATGACATCAGCACCGAAGTGACTGATGGAGTTATGAGGATCACCCTCAATCGTCCTGAACGACGCAACGCTATGTCGAATGACATGCTTCGAGGACTCGTCGCGTCACTTGGTGATGCCGAAGTGGCCGCCGATGTGGGAGCCGTCGTTCTTACTGGCGCAGGCGGGGCATTTTGTGCTGGCGGTGACGTAAAAGGGATGGCTGAGGCCGGAGGCGAAGGTGGGGACAGTGCTGTGCAGTACGACGCTCGCGTCCATCTGCAGCGCCGCGACCAACGAGACACCGCCGGCAAGCTCTACGAGTTGCCGAAGCCGACAATTGCTGCGTTGCCCGGTCCCGCGGCCGGAGCCGGCTTGTCCATCGCGTTGTCATGCGATCTTAGGTACGCGTCACCGAACGCCATTATCACCACGGCTTTCGCTCGCGTCGGCTTTAGCGGGGATTACGGCGGCACCTACTTCATGAGTCGACTGATCGGCACGGCCAAAGCTCGCGAATTGTATTTCTTGTCGGAGAAAGTCGATATGGAAGAGGCTGAACAACTCGGCCTCATCAACGGCATCTTTCCTGAAGAGTCACTGCAAGACGAAGTGATGACGATCGCTCGCCGTCTCGCCCAAGGCCCTACAGTCGCGTACCGCTACATGAAGGAGAACCTGAACCGAGCGGTCCATGGTGAAATGGGCGAATGCCTTGACATGGAGGCGGCGCACCATATTCATTGCGGGACAACTCGCGACCATAAAGAAGCTGCGCAAGCCTTTGTCGACAAGCGTGAACCAAACTTTCAAGGCCGATAAAAAGTTCGAACGGCCTCAGATCAATACTTAGTCCAAAATTCAAAAACGATGTCTTCGTTAATACCAATGGCAACAACTGACCGGTTGACTCTCATAGATCTGATTCATGACGCCCCGTTGGTGATCGTGATGGCTGTCACGGGTGGGGGAGTTGGGTCAGTATCGGATCTCCTGTCCGTTCCGGGAGCTTCGCGAACCGTTCTTGAGGTCACTGTTCCCTATACAGCATCGGCTTTATCCGACCTGATTGGGCATTCGCCCGAAGAAGCTGTTTCGGTCGATACCGCAGAAGCAATGGCAGCAGCTTGTCTTCGGCGGGCCACGCGGCTCAGCAATGAAGATACAGCGATTGCTGGGGTTGCCTGCACGGCAGCTCTTGTAACGGACCGTCAACGGCGCGGGGAAAACCGCGCGCACATAGCGGTGGCAACGCACAGCGGGGTTACTTCATCGAACGTTGCGCTAGAAAAGGGTCTACGTGATAGAGCCGCGGAAGATCGGATCGTCTCGGACGCGGTCCTTCAGATGATCGCGACCGCGGCAAAGGTCACGGATTAACAAACTCTGCGGCAGAATCTGTACATGGCACGACGCAAGACTCACGACATCCCACAGATGGCCAGCAAACTTGATGCGGAATGGTTCACCACGGCGATTGGTCCCAAATATGGGGGCGTGGTCACCCACGTCGAAACAGAGACCATCGGTGAAGGTGTCGGATTCATGGGGGAGCTTCATCGCTGCCACCTGAGTTGGGAAGGAGGAGCAACACCTCCCAGTTCGGTTATTGCCAAGCTTCCATCGAAGGTCACAAAAAACCGCTCGTTAGGTGAAGGTCTGGCCGTTTATGAGCGAGAAATCTGGGTCTACAGCGAAATGAGAGACCAACTGGGAATCCCGATACCGGAATTCGTGTACGCCGACCTTGATCCCAACCCGGCCCCGTGGCTTGAAACGGTATTTGTTTTTCTCTTTGAGAAATTGCCAGTCGCCGGGGTGAGTTGGGTCCTTGATCGCTTGTTGTCGATAGGTGCGAAGAGCCCACGCAGATACCTACTGGTAATGGAAGACATAGCGGACGCCCGACCTCCTAGCCAAGTTGTCGGCGGATCCATTGATGACGCCCTCGTAGGACTCAATTTGCTAGCGCGCTTTCATGCACATAACTGGATGAATCGACAGCGCCGAGACTCAAACTCGATCGTGTGGAGTCTCGGCCGCACGCCGAAGGTCGTGCAAGCCAGCTATCGCCGAAACAGGGATGCTTTTGTAGCTCGCTTCGGCTCGTTAATCGGCGAAGCAGTGGTTGTGAAGATGGATGAAGTTCAGGAGCGACTTCCCGAACTCGCATCGCAGATGGAACGGGAACCCTGGACCCTGTGCCACGGCGACTACCGACTAGACAACCTCATGTTCCGTCCTGACGGCCGGACCATAGTTGTCGATTGGCAAGGTCTGGGATGGGGGAGACCGGGATGGGAAGTCGCATATTTCATTACGACGGCGTTGGAGCCTCGCCACCGGGACGAAGAGCAAATGATGTTGCGCAGATATCACCAAGTGTTGGTTGATGAAGGGGTAAGCGACTATTCCTACCAAGAGTTAATCGACGACGTCACCGTTACTAAGGCCGTCTTGGCTCACAGAATGGTCGCAGGTGATGACCTCCTAGACACCGGTACGGAGGACGGCGATCCCGATTTCGTAGACGTGTTAGTTCAGCGAGTAGCCGGATGGGTGGACGTCGAAAGATAAGTGCGTTTAATTGAAAAGACCGTTTCCTACTCCGTCGGCGACNTCTTCAAAATCGAGATCCGCTAGTTCGGTCCACACTTCAAAATTGTGTTCACCCAAGTANGAAGGGGATAGAAGATTTGTAGTGAGGCGGTGACCGTTCCATAGAGCCGGAAACGTGTCGATCGTTCGATCNCCGAAAATAGGGTGGGAGACGTCTCGCCAGAATCCCCGAGCGGTCAGTTGAGGATCGTCGTTGATCAGATCGCCGGCGTTCTGCACGNTGCCCGAAGGCACACCAACGGATTGAAGTAGCTCAACAACAGACGCAGTGTTCTGANCAGCGACCCATTCGCTGATGGCCTGGTCGATTTTGTCGCGTTCAGCGCGCCGTTCAAGTTCAGTCGATAAACCCGTTAGTTGCGGGTTCGCTAGTAGAGCAGCAAGACGTAACCATTGATCATCGCTCGTGGCTGTTATTGCCACGAAGCCATCCAAGCACTGGAAGATTTCGTTGGGCACGTGATCCTGCAGGCCGTCTTGGTTGCCGTTTGGTTGAGCCTTTTTTCCGTTCGATAACCAGGCGAGAGCAGCCGGACCGATGCAATAGGTGCCGACCTCGAGTTGTGCCATATCGATATGTTGACCTTCACCAAGCTCATCACGAGCTAACAAAGCAGCCATCGTCGAATTAGCGGCGGCGAAACCAGCAAGGTGATCATTGAGAGAAAAACCAGGTCCCACGTCACCGCGATCGGCAAAGTTAGTTAGGTGAGTTATGCCGCACAGTGCATGAACCGTCGGAGCGTACGAGATGACGTGACTCCAGGGGCCGTCATGTCCGCAGCCCGACATGGTCACATAGACCAAACGCGGGTTCCACTCTTTGACTGTTTCCCAGTCAAGACCCCACCTATCTAAGACCCCGGCGCTGTAGTTCTCAATTAAAACATCACAGTTTTCGACGAGTTTGCGGATAATTGGTAACGCTTGAGAATGTTTCATGTTGAGAGTGGCGCTGCGTTTGCCGCGACCCCAAATGAAGTAATACGGATAGTCGGGCCGGTTGACCAGCGTGCTGTGTTCCTCGTTCTGGACCCGGATCACGTCAGCTCCTAGATCAGCGAGCATCCGGGTAGCAAACGGACCCGCCAGTACCCAGGTGAGGTCGAGCACACGAATGCCGTCCAGTGGAAGCTCGTGAATGGCGCCGTGCGGGGACTGGCGGTCGGTACCAGAGTTGGGGGTCGACCATCTCGACACGATGTCGTCAATTGGAGTTCCTTCGAATGGCGGTGTTCGAGGCGCGAGCGCGGGCGTTTCCGAAAACTGAACCAAGCGGCCAGGCATCATGACTTTTGATTCGCCTGCTGCTCTGAAGAACTTTCGGTGATCGAACTGTGGGCTCGCACACGATTGCTCGATGTCGTGAACGGCTCCGATGGCCACGTGACGACGTTGAGCCTGCTCCCACAATTCCATCGCATCGTGTTGGCGAACCCACCGCCTCATCGTGTCCATAGGCTCATCGATCCGCAGCAATAATTCTTCTACGTCGTAACCCAACCATCCGCGCCCCTCTTCAAAGCCATCGTCCACCATCATTTCGAAGGCGTGTTCTGGGGTAGGGGTAAGAGTGATCATCATGTGGCCGTTCCGGCATTCGGCCAGGTCATACGCGCGAAGCCAATGAAGCGCTCCCTGGCGTTCAGCCACCTTTGGAAGTGGAAGAACGTCATCGAATAACCATTGCATCAAGATGTTTTCAACGGATCCACTTAGGGTTTCATGAATGGAAACGTCGATATGACGGCCGTGGCCGTCACGCCGCACCGCCCATAACCCCGAAAGGGCGCACAAGGCCCCCATAAACCCTGCGTAGTTGTGTGCTTGGCGACCCCACACGTTTAGCGGCCTGTCAGGTAAACCCCCTACTGACAAAAATCCGCCCATTGCAGCAGCGGTTAGATCGGAACTCGCCCAGTTTGAACGGGGACCGCTTCGCCCAAAAGGCGTGATGGAAACCTGAATGAGACGAGGGTTTTCGGTTATCAGATCGAGGTGATCTATTCCGAGTTGAGTCAACCTCCCAGGGGTCTCGGTCTCAACAATGACGTCCGCGTGTGCCCCTAAACGACGATACGAATTGCGGCCGGCTTCAGTATCCAAATCAACGACGTGGCGCTCTTTGCCGCCGTCGAACCACCAGTCCAGCACGCCCCCTTCAACACCAGTCATCGAATCCCCTGACGAGCCCTGATCAGTTACCCGAACTACGTCGGCGCCGAATTCGCGCAGGAGCTTGGTAGCGAAACGTCCGGAGTCTCCGGTGAGATCGAGGACTCGAACTCCCTTAAGAGCGCTCATGGCCGAATATGAGCCTCAGAGAAAGAGGTAAGTGTTTCGGAAATCAGGCGAACATCACCGGTGTTACACGACAGGACTAGGTCGGTTACCCCGGCCTCTTCGTACTGCTCGATTAGTTGCGTGTCCACTCCGTCGAAATCGCGGCGCACCTGAACCAGCACACATGCGCCCGCTCTTCCGATTTTCTCAGCCTCGTCGCGGATAACGCCAAGCCTCTCAGCGACGCCTGCTGGTGAAACGCCCATCGGATGCCAACCATCTCCCAGTCGGGCGACTCGCCTCAAAGCCGGAGGCCGATTGCCACCGATCACGATCGGCGGGTGAGGCTGCCGCAGCGGTTTTGGCGAAGTCACTACCTCTTTGAATTGCCAATACTCTCCTTCAAAGCTGGCTTGTTCTTGGGTCCACAGGCGCAGGAGCACTTCAATGAACTCGTTGCTGTACTGTCCTCGGTTGTCATAATCGGAACCCAGAATTCGGTTTTCTTCGGGCAGGCTGCCTACTCCGAGACCAAGTGTGATTCGTCCCCCACTCAACTGGTCCAGGGTGGCGATTTCTTTCGCCAAAATCATGGGGTGTAGATAAGGCATGACCAAAACGCTCGTTCCGAGGGTGACGTCAGTGGTGTTGGCAGCCAGCCAAGTCAAGATAACCAAAGCATCGTGATAGGGGGCTTGCCCCAAGCGGTCATGGACGTAGCCAACATTTACGACATGGTGGTTGACCCACAAGGAGTCGTAGCCCAGTTCTTCAGCCTCGACGCCCAACTGGACAACGTCGTGGGGGTTGGTGACACCAAAATTGTTGGGAAGTGTAAATCCGAAACGCATTCCTCAGCCCTCTTAAATAGCGCAATTTGCAGCGAGGCTAGCGATCGATGTCCCCCGGCGAGGTTGCCGTATCTGATGGCGATCTAACCCGTTGGTGGTGTAAGCGAAGGACAGGCCCGTATCCGGATCGCAGAAGGCAATCTGTCCACCGACTCCGTTATGCCCAAACGCTCGTGGTGACACGGTTCGTCCCAAACCTCGGCGGTTGGTCAATCCGTCGTCACCGGCCAAAATCACTCCGAGACCTCGATTAGCTGGAACCCCCATTGGGTCGGGCAAGTTGTTGTGAACTTGCCCAACGGCGTTCTGGAGCATCGCAGGATCCCACACGCCGTCATGGTTGTGAAGTAGCGCTTGGTAAAACACGGCCAGATCGACAGCTCGGCCATAGCCCCCACCACCCGGGACGCCAACGGTCCTCGTTTCAGCATCGTTAAAGCGGATAATGGTCTCATCGTTGACTTCGCTAGGAGGCATAACCCGAATTCCGAATACGGCTTCGAGTTCATCCGGCGTGGCTTCTCCCTCGCACAAAGTGAGTTCGGCGATACCCTCCTGCTGCTCGAACTCGATACCGAGAATCCGAGGAAGACCAAGAGGCTCGGTTACCCGGTGGTGAATTTCCTCCGCATAAGGGCGTCCGGTGACTTCACTGATTAATTCGGCAAGGACCCAGTGGGCACTGGTGGGGTGATATTCATACCGCGTTCCCGGGTCCCAATTGAGTCGCCATTCTGCCATACGCTTGCGACGGCTTTCGGCTGTCGCCCATACAGCTGGTCCCATCGGGGCATGAGGAAATCCAGACGTGTGCAACATCACTTGCTCGACGGTGATGTCCGCTTTGCCGTTGTCAGCAAACTCCGGAAGATAAGTAGAGATTGGAGCATCAAGCTGGAGTAAGTCTTCACTCAAAAGTTGCCAGATCGCCGCGGCAACGAAAGGTTTTGTTGCCGAAAAGAAGCAGTATCTGGTCTCGGGAAGTGCGTCCCCAATCGTTTCATCGACAACGATTTCTCCATTTAAACCGAGTGCAATCTGGCAACTAGGAAGGAGGCCGTCGTCAACCTCTCTTCGGCAACGCGCGATGAGTTCCGTCACCCTTTGCCCATCAATTTGGTGTGTGCTCATCCCACTGGCATAGCACCGACTAGCGTTCTGCGCCGAATAAACAGCGCTCTTAGCGAATGTCCNATTCTCCTAAACTTGCGTTTAGTAAGTGCAAAGCATAAGCTCCGGCCGATCGTCTGGAGAGAGTCTTGGGCCAACCAGGTGCGGCCCGAAACTCGACCCAGACGTGATCGTTGGCGCCGCTTTCCACGGGGGAGGCGTCAACAGCAAAGGGGGGCAGCTGCTGCTTTAGCAGCCAGCTACCGATCTACCCCAACGCACGGACAGCGATGGACCGGGCGCCCTGAATGGGTGTCCGGTCCTTCGATTTTCGTCCCAACATTGACATCGCGGCTACGGTCGAATCCGAAACGAAGAGGTGACCAGTGGGTGGTAAGCAGCAAAACCAGTCAGGCATTCAGTTCGGTCTGTCCATGCGGCGAGCCGANCAAATAGCCCAGCAAGCGCGAGCNATAGAAGAACTCGGCTATGACTACGCGACTACGGGAGAACACGTCTTTTTCCATGTGCCCTGCTCCAACGCGTTTATCTCNTTNGCTGTTGCGGCAGGCGCAACAACCAATCTGAAGTTGATGTCCACCATCACATTGCTTCCTTTGTATCCGGCAGTCTTGGCCGCNAAACAAGCAGCGGCGNTAGACGTCGCCTCGGGAGGACGCTTTCATATGGGAATAGGCGTGGGAGGGGAACTTCCNCAAGAGTTTGAGGCCTCGGGAGTACCCGTTTCGGAGCGTGGAGCTCGCACCAATGAAGCGCTGGAAATTATGAAACTGCTCTTCACCGAAGACGATGTTCACTTTCATGGTCGATTCAACCAACTCTCAGGTGTGACGTTGGAACCGAAACCCGTCCAACAGCCGTCACCGCCGATCTGGATTTCAGGTAGAAAAGAAGCTGCGTGGAGACGTGCCGCTCGCTTTGGNACCGGCTGGCTTCCGTATATGTACACACCCGAGATGCTTCTAGAGTCCAATCTTCGGATCGCTGAGTATCGAGGTGAGGAGGGCAACGANGCTCCGGTGGANCCGGGACTATTTGTNTTCTTTTGCTGCCATGAGGACAATGCAACTGCCATCGAATATGCGAACCAACGCCTTTCCAAGCAGTACAACCAAGACTTCAGCAAGATGATTGACAAATACGCGATTGCCGGAAATCCGGATCGATGCGCCGAACGGCTGCGCGAATACGTTGATTCAGGCGCCCAAACCATCATCCTTAGTGCCGCATCACCGATGCATTACGTCGAAGAGGCCGAACGTCTCATGGCTCAAGAAGTTCTTCCTCGTTTCCGATCCGAATCCTGAAGGATTCCAGGCAAAGGAGAGTGTGATGTCCACATCGAAGGGGTTCTTNGAAACCACGCTAAGTCAGTCGCGAATCTCAACCATGCTCCAAGCCGGNGCTTGGCCNGAGAGATTCTTTGACCCCCTCATTGACCACTGGGCTTCGGAACGCGGTGAACAAGTTGTCATCACCGATCGNTTCGGGTCGATTACATGGTCCGAATTTGCGGTTCAAGTAGATGAGGTAAGTCGCGGGTTGCTTGAACTCGGTGTTCGACCCGGTGTTGTGGTCCAAGTCCAATTGCCGAATTGGCGTCACTTTATGATCGCAGTTGCCGCTGTCGAACGCATTGGGGGTGTGGTCAACCCNGTGGCACCAATATTTAGAACCAACGAAGTTTCGGTCATGAGCGAGCTTGCTCGACCGGCGGCAGTCATCACCGCCACCGAATTCAGAGGTTTCGAACTAGGGGCTATGCACGTCGACTTAAGAGAACGTTGCCCTTGGGTCAAAGAGATAGTGACCGTTGGAGACAGTCCTGTAATTGATGCAGTCACATGGGAAGATTTGCTCGAACAGGGCAGGTTCTCCTCCTACGACCGAGCGGCGGTTGATCTGCTCAGGCCTGGAACTCACGACGTCTGTGAAGTGATGTTCACCTCGGGCACTACGGGTCAACCAAAAGGGGTGATGCACACCCAAAATACGCTCAACGCGGCAGTCGATCTATTTGCCGACGCGATATGTGAAGGCGTGCCGTCGCCTTTAGGAACCACTGTCGGACCTGGCTACACGTTTCATATGGCCTCCACTCTNGCGCACCAGACGGGTTATCTCTATGGCATTCGAACCCCGCTTACCTTGGGGGGGCATGTTGTCCTACAAGACGTTTGGGATNCCCAAGAATTTGTNGAGTTGATCGAACGTCACAACATCCAAATATCTATGGGCGCNACGCCGTTTCTTGCTGACGTACTTGCGGTTGANCAAGTTGAGGACCGCGATTTATCTAGCTGGAAAGTGTTTGTGTGCGCCGGGGCAGCCGTCCCTGAGCCNGTTCTTGAGCAAGCTGAGGCCACGCTTCCCTGTGTCGTGCTTCCAGGTTGGGGAATGACCGAGTGTGCGCTNCTTACCGTGGGCCGCCCTTCTGACTCTCTCACGCTACGNCTCACNGACGGTTGCCCTCTTCCCGGTAATCAGGTTCGCGTGATCGACGAAGGTGGCGAACCCGTGGTGGGAGTCGAAGGCGATCTCCAATGCAGTGGGTCGGAGCTTTTCGTGGGGTACATGCAAGGGCGCGACGTGACCGAAGCGTCGTGGGAAGGACCATGGTTCGACACCGGTGACCGCGCCGTCATAAACGACGCCGGGTACATCCGAATTACTGGGCGATCGAAGGACATAATTATTCGCGGTGGCGAAAATGTCCCAGTAAAAGAAATAGAGGACCTTTTGTTACGCCACCCTCTCGTGTCAGGAGTGGCAATTGTTGGTAAGCCCGACGCGAGGTTAGGAGAAATCGGATGTGTNTTCGTGATGCCATCTGGGGAGGCACCCACCCTTGCCGATCTCACTGAGTTTTTGGACACCCATTCGGTGACGCGTCAATTCTGGCCCGANCACCTGGTGATCATCGANGACTTTCCGATGACCCCAAGCGGGAAAGTCCAGAAATACAAGTTGCGCCAAAACTTCCTAGATGACTAGCAGGGGAGTGCCGTGACGCCTTAACTTGGCGCCGCCACAATNCCCTCGGCGGTATAGGTAACAGTTGGATCCCAAATCAACCAGTCGTGGATACCCAACGAAGCTGCAGCGTCAATCTGCGCTTTGACTTCAGCTGGCCCGTAGGGAACTCGCATCGAAAAATCCTGAAGCCAAGGGACNAGTGCCGTGTTGGTACCGTCNAAAACGCGTTGNAAATCTGCCAGGGAAGCGCGTGTGATGTCGTAAGGCTGGGCTTCAGGGTGGGTGACGCCATATTCCCCTCGCGACCAATGGGAGGGATAGACCATTGGTGCNACATAGTCGACGTAGTGAGCCATGCCGGCGATATCTTGGGCTATGAACTCNCCTCTTGTCGCTGAAATTCCGAAAACTGAAACACCTTGGAACACTCCGTGTTCGCGAAGTAGGACCTGTGACTTTCTGAGAAAGTCCACAATGATTGGCGANGGGTCGTCCAAACCGACCCCCGGTATGAACATGGTGTCCAAACTTCCCTCGGGACGTCTCATATAGTCCCAAAGGATGTCGTCGATTCCCGCTTCGGCAGCCTCCCTNGCGATAGCCAGGTTGTAGTTCTGAACGTTGATGTTCTGAAAGTTCGTGAAGCCCCCGTATTTGCTGAGGGGTCGCCCNTCCGATGTTTGAATCACCCAGTCTTGGTTGCCTTGTGCCCAGGCGTACTTAGCGAGGATTGGATCTCGGAAGGCGACTATGCGACCAATCACCCTGACATCCAGNGCGTGAAGTTCGTCAATTGCTGAATGAAGATTAAACAGGTCNCTAGANGCACCTGTCTCGCGGGCNAGTGGCACGTTGCTGCTATAGCCGACGACGCCGCTCTCGTCTTTGAGACTGATTTCGACGGCAGTGACCTTCCCCGCTCGCACCAAATCAAGGACGGAATTTTTCAACCCGTCGTGCGCCCAAGCCGCAGCGCTCACATGTACCCCCTGTGTCCTGGGATANGCGATGGGGATGATCATGTTGAAAGTACTTGTGTTGCCTGCCCGGTCGATCGCTAACACCGATACCGGCCCAGCCGGAGGCTCGTCGAGTTCAAGAACAAACGACCCATCCTGNGTCTCTATTGGTATGCCGCCTACTACCACCGTTGCNCCCGGTTCCGAGGTTCCCGCGATAGTGACNGGCTCATTCATAGGTACTGGTTCTAAAACGTCTNGTAAGCCAATCAAAGGGGGTGTGCCGTCCACGCTGAAATCGAGTGAACTCGACACTTGCCCATATAGCCGGCGTTGCACTACTAGCTCGAGTGAATGCGGCCCTTCAGTTAGCGGGGGCACCACCCATACAATTCGATTGCCGTATCTTTGAACGCCACTTATAGGGAAATCATCCAGCAGCAGCTCCGCCGAACGAGCATTTGCCCCGCTGATTGTGAACGAAATCTGAGTTCCCTCGATAGAACTCGGCTGCAACGCGACGCCATTTTCGATTCCGCCGATCTCTATGGTGACCTGTCGAATCGTGGTCAATAGCAGCGCGATTCCTGCCAAGGTCACTAGCGAGGCGACAGTCAATAGACCCCATCGGCGTCGCACAGGCGGTTTATCTGGGACGTGCAAGGCAAATCGCGGTCGGCGTATGGCCTTCTGACCTCTCCTAACTGGCCGTGGCAAGTTGCTTGCATAAACAGGAGGGTCTTTCTTCACAGGTCGCCATGGAAACCCCCACCCCTCGGCGGGATCTGCAGCATCGTGATGAGGCGAAGCTAACGGGTCCCCTTTAGCTAGTGATGGCCCGACTTGCCTACCGTTTGGAGTAAGTGACCAGCGACCCTCCCCCAATCCGGGGGTGTCAGGTACAGGAGCGGCTAAATCGGTTCGGTGTAGATAGTCCAACGCATTTAAAACGTCTTCGGTGGCTAGGCCGATATCGACCGACAGCTCGCTAGGCATGGCGGTGCCACCGCGTGACAACAAATATCGGAGCACTTGCTTGTGCTGCGGGGCCAGCAACGCCATCAAGACAAGCTACTGGTGTTGGCGGCACGAGTGACATCGTGAATGTAGACGCAAGAATTGGGACCGGGATGGGTGTAACTTCCCCGACGTGAACAATGAGTCCCGCGAAGTACTTGATTGGAGTGGCTATGGCGTAGGAGCTCGCGCTCTTGCGAAACTCGTCGCAGACGATGGCTATCGGCCCGACATTATTTTGGCGATCGCCCGCGGTGGTCTTTTTGTCGCCGGATCACTGGGTTACGCCTTATCGGTGAAGAATCTCTACGTCATGAACGTGGAGTACTACACAGGAGTAGACGAGCGCTTAGATGTCCCGGTCATGCTCCCTCCATACGTTGACGTGGTTGATTTGCGCGACACAAAAGTACTGATCGTCGACGATGTTGCGGACACTGGTCACACGCTTGCTCTTGTTCGCAACCACTGTGTGACCGAGGTAGCTGAGGTACGAACCGCAGTCCTTTATGAGAAATCGCGTTCGGTTGTTGATTGCGAATATGTCTGGAAATACACCGATAAATGGATCAACTTTCCGTGGTCGACGGAGGCCCCGCTGGTTGACCCCTCCGAAGGCAACGTAGTTCTCGACGCCTAGATCATCAGGGTTAACGTTAGGTGGGGTGACGCGCGGTGACTGTGGTGCTGATGCCCCCGCGCACCAACCATTCGGTCACAACTGTCATGGATGAAGGAGCCAACGCTGATACCAGATCGTCCAAAATGAGGTTAGTGATGGCCTCATGGTGGACACCGTCGTTGCGGAAGCTCCAGAGATAGGACTTCAGCGACTTCAACTCGACTATTTGGTGATCGGGCACATAGGTGATCACGATCGTCGCGAAGTCGGGCTGTCCTGTTACGGGACACAAGCACGTCAATTCTGGAGTTTCACAACGAATCTCGTAGTCGCGCCCAGGTCGCGGATTGTCGAGAACCACAAGCTCTTTAGATGGCTCGATTGGCATTTCAACTACTCCCTCGGGTTAAAGGACCCGCGTATGACGCTACCGTTTGCTGACAATCTCGACGAGACCAAAGTCGGAGATGGTGATGCAGGAAAAATTGATCATTCGAGAAGCCCGGGTCGAAGAATATGACGAGGTTGCTGAACTCACTATGGCCGCGTACCGGCCATTATTTGCCAATACCGCCCTTCCCGATGATCTCGGCTGGTACGGCGCAGAGTTGCGCGACGTCGCCGGACGGGCAGAAACATCGGAAATTATTGTTGCTGAACTTGGTAATGAAATCGTTGGAAGCCTCGCCTATCACCACGATTACGCCCAAGAGGTGAAGTCAGGAAATCCTGAGGGATGCGCTGGATTTCGAGTGTTGGCCACTGACCCGTCGCGCCAAGGTCTGGGAGTCGGTAGCGCCCTGACTCAGTGGTGTATCGACAGGGCCAGAGCGGACGGTCGGGTCGCCCTAGTGTTGAACACGACCGACTACATGAAGGTTGCGCAGAGGGTCTATCGTAGGCTCGGATTTAGGCCCTATCCCGAGATTGGTTACGAGATCGGTGGGAGTCAACCGGTGGAAGTTTTGGGCTTTCGACTAGAACTAAAGGACTGAAATTTTGGACAGGCGACGCGCCGTCATCCTCACTACCTCTCTGCTGGTAGTGGTCATTGGAGCGATGGCGGTCTACGGAGCTTGGCGTGTGTTGAGTGCCGCTCCCGACGAGGTATCTCTCGAGGCCGTAGTGGCGTCTCTGGAGGATAAAGACTCGCCAGAGTCGAGCTCCAGCACCGCAATTTCGGAAGATGTTGAAGCGGAAGTTGACAGCGAAGAAAAAGCGTCCTCCTCCGACGATGGTGTCTGGTACGTGGATTCGAACTCCGGAAGTTTCACCTTTGATGATTCCTCAGGTTCATTCGTTGGGTTCAGAGTTGAAGAAGAACTCGCTCAGATTGGATCGATGACCGCGGTAGGGCGAACCGGTGATGTTGAGGGACAACTCGTGATCGAAAACGGTGAACTTGTGGAAGTTGCGGTGTCAGCCGACCTTTCCACCATTGTCACGAATGATTCGCGTCGCGATCGTGCGGCGCGGCATGCGTTGAATGTGCGGGAACATCCGATGGCCACCTTTGTACTTGAGGAACCGGTAACTCTGCCTGGCGCTGACGACGTGAGTGTCTCAATGGAGGTGCTCGGTCAGCTCACAGTGAACGGCATAGGTCGGCAAGTTCCGGTCAAGATAGAAGCCCAGCTAGTAGACGCCACGATCGTGGTAGTGGGTTCGATCGACGTTACGTTTATCGACTACGACGTTGTCGTTCCTTCGGCCATAATCGTAGTTTCGGCGGAAGACCACGGGATCGTTGAGTTTCAGTTGCTTTTCATCCGCGGTTGACGGGTCACTCGCGCATCATCTCGGCGCGACCTACACCATCTCCGTCGATAATTTGATCGTCGGCCAAATCGACCGTGACCTTTATAAGTTCGCCGGTGAAAATATTTGGCGCGTCGTAATGTGACACGGCGGTTCCGCGGTCCAAACCGATATCTAAACCGGACCAGGAGATCATCAGGAAAAAGATGTTGTCGGTTGCTTGTGTTGCTACTACCTCGCCATCAACAAGCAGTTGTCCGACCCCGTGATGACCTTCTTGCTCGCGAAACATATGAAAGCCGAGCCTCGTTGCACCTAAAGGAACCGGTCTCGGCGAGCGAAGAATCTGATGGCTTCCTCCGATGTTCAGATCATGGACGAGATGACCGTCGTCGTCGATGTACAAGCTGTAGCCCGACGTGGCGTCGCCATGAGCGATCAGGACGCCTGAGATACCGGTCTTTATTGGTTCGATCGTCGCATCCAAGCGATAGCTGCGACTTCGTAAATCGGGAGCGACGTCGCTGGGCAAATGCCCCATTCCTTTCCAAAATGTGAAAAAAGTCCTGCCCCCCAAGTGACGCTCAGCGTTTTCTGCAAAACGCTCGGCGAAACGGTCATCAAGAGGAAGTACTTGGTGAAGTTTCGCTTGTTCCCACCAAAGATCAATCATTGCGTCGAGTCGATCCGCTTCGAGCACTGACATGTCGTTGGTTTCGTTGAAATCGTCGTGAAGATTGAATAACTCCCACTGATCGTCTTCGTAGGGAGTTCCAGGGGGGTGGAATGCCACTGCTTTCCAATCCCCATGAACTAAACCTCGGTGACCAAACATTTCAAAATATTGGACGTTCTTTCCAGTTTGAGCCTGTGGGTCTTTCAACGTTGATGCGAAACTGACGCCTTCGATTGGCCTTTGCTGAACTCCGTTGACTATTTCGGGAGCATCTACTCCTATGCAGTCAAGGAGGGTTGGCACAATGTCGCTTACGTGACAGAACTGATCTCTTAGCCCCGGGTGAGTGACTTGTTTTGGCCAATGGACGACCAAAGGATCTCGCACTCCGCCACCGTGCGTGTTTTGCTTGTATCGACGAAGTGGCGTGTTGGCGGCCATTGACCAGCCCCAGGGAAAATTGCTGTGGGTGTCGGGTCCACCGATGTCATTGATCCGATCAAATTTTGTTTCCATAGGTTCGGGAACGCCGTTATAAGGCCCCATGGCGTTGACGAAGCCGAGCGGACCTCCCTCTTGACTTGCCCCGTTGTCGGACAGAACCATCACCAAGGTGTTATCGATTTGGTCCGACCGTTCGAGATGATCAATGAGTCGAGCTAGATGTTGGTCAGCGTGGTGAAGCATCGCGGCATAGGCGGCTTGAAGCCGCGTAGCTACTTGTTGGGTGACGTCGTCAAGATCCTCCCACGGCTCAACAAAATCGTTCCGTGGAGGTAACTGGGTTCCCTCAGGCACGATGCCCAACGTCATTTGTCGAGCGAGTCGCTCGGTGCGCTCAACGTCCCATCCGCGATTAAAGATTTCGTCGTAGTGGCGAATGAGTTCCTGCGGGGCTTGGTGGGGCGCGTGACATGCCCCGAGCCCGACCAGGGTCATCCACGGTGTATCGGGAACGCTCGCTTCATGCGAGGCGATAAACCGGATCGCCTGATCAAAAAGATCTTCGGTGAGGTGATAACCCGTCGAAAACGTGCCAGGTGGAGCGATGTGAGTGTTGTCCCTAATCAACTCCGGCGAATAATGGTCTGTTTCTGCATCAAGGAATCCGTAGAACCGGTCGAAGCCTCGGCCAAGAGGCCAACCGTCGAAAGGTCCAGTAGGTCCTGACTCGGTCAGGGGAGTGACGTGCCACTTGCCGACCATGTAGTTCCTGTAGCCGTGTGTACGCAATATTTCGCTGAGAGTTCCCGCCTCCGAGCTGATTTTCCCCCTGTAGCCCGGGAAACCACTGTCGAAATTGGCTAGACATCCAACTCCCACGGAGTGGTGGTTGCGACCTGTAAGTAAAGAGGCGCGAGTAGTTGAACACATCGCCGTGGTGTGGAAGCCGGTGTACCGAAGCCCGCCTGCGGCAAGCCGGTCGATGGTCGGAGTTGAAATGGGAGAGCCGTAACATCCGAAATCTGAAAAACCCACGTCGTCGAACAAGACAATCAGGACATTCGGGCTTCCATCCGGTGGCGCTGAGCCAAGCGGCCAGCTTGGAAAAATCTCTTCGCTCGAATTCACAGGGAAGATCCTATGAAGAATCGAGGCGGAGTTGTGACAGAGCTCATATTCGCAATGACGAGACGACGTCTAACGATCGTTTACGACCCGAGGTAGGCGCCACGCCGCAAGAGCCGCGAATGCGAACGTCACTGCGAGAAGAACGTAAGTGAGTTGGTAGGACCCCGTGACATCCGCTAGCACCCCACCAGTAATTGGCCCGGCGACGGAGGCTGGCCCATAAAAAATTGTCATCGCGCCGAATACAGCAGTGAAGTCGCGTTCGTCGACCTGATCGCGTACGAAAGCCGCAGTTAAGGGTGGAACCGCCATCGCGCTGATGCCGTAGAACGCGGCAGCTAGGGCTGCTGCCCACCTATCCCCTACAAGTACGAGAAGGCAGGTTGTGGCCCCTAAAGCGGTCACGAGACACATTGTTCGAGGCCGTCCGAGACGATCACTGAGCCGACCGAACATGACAGCTCCAAATACTCCCCCGGCACCCATCAGTGCCCACATATGGGTCGTAAATTCTCGCGACAGATGGTGATCATGTTCGAGAGATAGACCGAAGAACTGAAACCATGAAGCGGCTACAAAGGCAAACGCCATATAAAAGAAAACGGCTGTTTTCCAGCCCTGTAGCCGGGTAATTGCCTTGATTCCGGCCCCCAACGGAAGCCGTGGTGAGGCGTCGTTGCGCAACACCGTGTAAAGCACCACGAGAATTATTGCCGTGGCAACAGTTTCGATTAGCCAGATCTCGCGCCAAGCGCCGTCGTCATTGACGACCGCGCGGAGACCAGATGTAGCGAATGGGACAACGATCGAGGCCATTCCCATTGTGGCCGTGAGGGAGCCCATGACCGCTCCCCGTTGAGTCGCGGGAACACCAGCGGTCGCAATCACGGGCATCGTTAACCAGACACCGGCCCCCCCCAAACCAGCTAACCCGGTTCCAGCCATGACCTGCCAGGTGGTTTGAGCTGTCCCGAGTGCGACTAAACCGACCATGGTTATCCACAAACCAAACTTCAGTAATAGTGCAGGCGCTAATCGGTTCGCGAGGTAGGTAACTGCGATAACGCCACATAGATAGGCGGCCATGTTTACCGACCCGGTCGCTCCCGAGGTGGTCGCGTTGAGGCCGAGGTCATCGGCAATGGCAGGAAGGAGTAGAGGCATGGTGCTGCGCCCGAAAGTGTGGGAAACCACTCCTGCGAGGGTCACCAGGATCACCCTGGCCCAACTCATTTCGGTGATGGGCTCCACCGCGAACACAAACGGAAATTGGGCGCGACCTCGGGGAAAGGAGCCTTCATCAACGCTGGAACTCGACGTGTCGTTCACCTAGCGCTCCCACAAAAAGTTGATGGCGCCTTGGCGTAGCTCACCCCTGCACCCTACGATCGTCGCCGTGCCGATGTACTCCTACCACTGTCGCGTATGCGACGAAACTTTTGACCGACGTCAACCGATGGCCCGATCTGCAGACCCGGCAAGTTGCCCGGTTGGCCACCCGGGAGCGAAGCGTCAATTGTCCACTTTCGCCTCGGTCGGCGCCGCTGTTTCGCCAACCCCGTCAGACAACGCTCCGACATGGACCGGTCGCGATTCGTGTTGTGGCGGCGGCTGTCATTCCCATTAACACGTTCTTACCGCTAGCAATACCGGTTCGGACCGTCAGTAACCTTTCAAGAACGAGATCGGAAGACTCTCTGGACCCCAGATCCCGTTTTGGATCGGTTTCCAGGAAATTTCACCATCAAGTGCAAGATCAGGTAAGCGCCGCGCGATCACCGTGAACGCTTCTTGAAGTTCGGCGCGCGCGAGGAAAGCTCCCAAACAAAAGTGAGCTCCGCTCCCAAACGTTAAATGCGGAACACCTGGTTGGCGGGTGATATCGAATTCAGTGGGGTTCACGAATTTGTCGTTGTCGTGGTTCGCCGCCACAAAATTCGGGAAGATCAACGTGCCTTTCGGAAAGAGCACGTCTCTGTAGGTGATGTCCTCGCTCGCGTAGCGACCCGTTCCGCGGACGGCTCCGAGATAGCGCATGACTTCCTCCACCGCCCCAGGAGCAAGTTCAGGGTTTTCGCGAAGAAGCTGGAACTGCTCTGGGTGCTGAGCGAACAAAGCGACCGCACAGCCCAACTGATTTCTTGTGGTATCAGTACCGGCCAGCAGTAATGCGTTAGCCATCGAGAGCAACTCATCGGTGGAGAGTCGATCCCCTTCCTCTTCCGCTGCGATCAGGTCGCTAAGCAGATCTTCGCGTGGATGACGTCGCCGCTCGGAAATCAGATTGACCATGTAGGTATCCATCTCTTCGCCAGCGGCAATAATTTTGGGACCATCTTGAGCCAGGTTCCCATTGAACACTCGGAAAATGTCCACGGCCAAGCGGCTGAACAGCTCCCAATCCTCACGGGGGGCGCCCAATAACTCACAGATGATCGGTATCGGGTACGGCTCGCAGACATCCGCAACAAATTCCGATCGACCAGCTTCACAAACTGGATCTAACAACTCGTCCATCACATCGCGCATGAAAGGACGTAGGCGATCGGCTGACTTCGGAGTGAAAGCGGGACTAACGATGCGGCGGATTCTCTGGTGGTCGTCGCCTTCGGTAGACAAGATGCTCTTGCGATCTCGCTTCGACCACTCAGGGTTTTCGTAGTTTTGACTTTCTGCGATCAAAGACAGAGCGCTGAACCACCGCCGATCACGCAGCATGGCTGCACAATCATCATGAGTGGTGATCACGTATCCCAGATCGGCGCGAGCGATCCAATGTCCCATCGTTAGCTGGCGAAGGCTTTCGCGACGCTCGGCTTCTGAGAGGGGTAGCTCGGATGAAATCACCGGGATATCGGCATCGCTGATCGGTATTGCCATCGCTTCAGCCTAGTAACACAGCGCTCTAGTACCGAATAGTGGTCTAAAGACTCTGCAAAATGCCATCGCTGCAGCTACCGTCCCAGCTATGTCACATCCATCTATCACGACCGAACGCCTAGATAATGTGCTGTGCATTTCTGTCGACGACGGTCGAGCGAACGCATTTTCGCCCTCACTGTTGTTGTCCTTGAGTCAAGAGTTGGCTGAAGCCGAGGCTGATCCCGGAGTTAAAGCGGTTGTTCTAGCAGGCAACCAGAAAATCTTTTTCGCCGGTTTCGATCTTGACGTCATTAACTCCGGCGACCGCAAAGCAATAGCGGAAATGGTGAGCGCCGGAGGCGCTTTCATCCGCCACGCGTACGGTGCTTCGGTGCCGGTCATCGCCGCTTGCACAGGTCACGCGATCGCTGCNGGTGCCCTCATGTTGTGCGGTTGTGATTACCGAGTTGGCATTGANGGTCCCGTCAAAATTGGACTCAATGAAGTTGCAATTGCGTTGACCCTGCCCAAATGGGCGCTTCTGATNGCTTCGGAAAGACTTTCGAAAAGGCATCTCCAGGTTTCTGTGGTCAATGCACGAATCGTGGATGGCGCTGGAGCCGTTGACGCAGGTTTCCTGGACGAAGTGACGTCTCCGGACCAGGTCTTAAAACGGGCAATAGAGGTCGCACAAGGTTTCGCTGAAGAACTCGATCGCGACGCTTACGCGTCGACCGTGCGCGCTTTACGAGGAGATCTTCTGAATTCGATGGATGCCGCTGTCGCTGCCGATCGCTCCGCTGCCGGCTTGTAGATATCTCGGCCGTGGACAGCAACACGCGGGCGACGGCCAATCGCACACTGTTAGTCACCTCTCTCGTNGGCTTCATGGTCGCTATGGAGATCACCATCATCTCNGTGGCCCGAGATGAACTAGCTCGAGCATTCCCATCCGCGACGGCAGCGACTCTTTCGTGGGTCATCACTGGCTACAACCTTGGAGTTGCCTCTCTTCTGTTACCNGCAGGATGGCTTGCTGATCGGTACGGGCGTAAGCGGGTGTTTCTTTTCGGACTTGTCGGGTTCGCTTTGGGTTCGCTCTTATCTGGGTGCGCCCCATCGGCGGGGTTTCTGATCGCGGCTCGGGTGCTTCAGTCCATCGGAGGAGCCTGCCAATATCCGGCTGGGTTAGCGCTGTTGCTCAGCGCGTTCCCTAGGNATCGTCAACAGGCCGCAATTGGTATCTGGGGCGCGGTCGCTGGGCTGGCCGCCGCTTTAGCTCCGTCCCTTGGGGCGGTGCTAATCCAGGGTTTCGGCTGGCGGGCGGTATTCCTGGTGAANGTTCCTGTCGCAGCCTGGGCATTCTTGGCTGGTCGCGTNTGGATCCANGAGAGTGTTGGGGAGGGTGTCAGTTCGCGTGTTGACTTGCTGAGCGTACCTCTTGCATCGCTTGGAGTTGGGTCGTTACTTCTAGCCGTAGTTCAGGGACGGGACTGGGGATGGCTGTCNCCGGCAACCCTTGTCGCGTGCCTGNTTGGCGTGGTTTTNATGCTNGCGTTTGTGGTGCGTTCTCGCGTACATCCTGAACCATTGTTTGACCTCAAGTTGTTCAGGCTCCGGTCCTACACCATCGCCAATATCGGATCAGTGTTTTTCCTGGTCGCCTTCTTCAGTTGGTTAATNGTTCTACCCGAATATCTCCAACGGGTTTGGGGATGGTCGGTGTTGAAATCGGGTTTTGCGATTGCACCCGGCCCNGTGCTCTCGAGTGTGCTTTCGGTAACGAATGGTCGCTTGGCGGCACGTATCGGCCATCGTCCCATCCTCATGGCGGGTGGCCTTTTCGGTGTTGTCGCCTGCCTTNTNCACCTGGCGTTTACAGGGACAACACCGAGTTACGTTGGCGGGTTGCTCTTCGCAAATCTTGTTATGGGTGCGGCAGCGGGTTGTAGTTTTTCGATGCTGGTCGGCGCTTGTATGCGTGACGTACAACCCGGACGCTTGGGCATGGCCGGCGCCGGCAGGACAACGGTCTTCCAGCTAGCTATTGCTTTGGGCGTCGCCGTCGCGATCGGTGTTGTTGGGCGACCGGGAGGTCCAATGGAGGCCTTGGACAACATGCGCACCGTCTGGTGGATTGCACTCATCATGTACGCATGCCAGGTCGCCCTGTTCGCNGTTGCCTATCCCGATGAGATGCTCAATGCGCCGATGCGGGAACAAGCGCCGGTGAGCCCGCATCGCTTACCCGCCGTCTTTTNGGTCCGCCCTCTTCGCGGAGACGGTGAAGATTGAAGTTATTTGCATCACCGATCAAAGGCGTATGGTGGCTCCATGCGAGGAGAGGATGTTTTTCGGTTCGATGACACCCACCGAGAAATCGTGTTTTATCCGTCGAGTCCCGAAGGCCTCAAAGTTTTGAGTGCGAAACAGATTGAACTGTTTAANNGTGACGGGTACCTGACCGCGTTGCCTGGCTTGGAACATGNCGAAATAGGGGCGCTTCGCGAGTACCTCGATTGGCTCATCGAGGAAGTCACCTCNGCCCATGACCGACGGAACAGCTATTCAATCAATCAATACCACCAGGTGTGTGGCGCGCTCTGGGACTTAGTCCACATGCCGATTTTCGTGCACTACGCCACTGACATCTTGGGCTCCGAAGTGGTGTGTTGGAGTACGCATCTGTTCTGCAAGCTGCCGGGCGACGGGATGGAAGTACCCCTCCACCAAGACGCGAATTATTGGCCATTTACCCCGACGAAATCTGTGACTATCTGGCTGGCAATCGANGATGTTGACCAAGAGAACTCAGCGATGCAGTTTGTACCCGGAAGTCATCTCATCGGCGACCTTGAGCATGCTGAACTCCCTCTCGATGGGTCGATAGTTCTCAACCGCCGCGTCGTAGCTCACGAGACGTACGACACGCTCGTTTCAAACGAACTGCGAGCAGGCCAGGTCTCTCTTCACACCGACCTGTTGCTCCACGGTTCGCATGCCAACTCNAGCAGCCGCCGCAGGTGCGGCATCGCTTTGCGATATCTGGCCGCNGAGGTGAGAGCCGTGCCGGGTGGGGAAAGTTGGACCCACAGCGCCGTTCATATCGGTAGTGGCGACCCGTCTGGCTACTGGCCCAATCGGCCTCGCCCCGTTGTCGATGAACCGCATAAAATGAAGCGCTTCTTGGGCGGGTTCGACGGCAACATCTGAATGTTCGCGGGTCGTGAACAGCGAATAGCTGACAAGTGNACGTTGCCCTATCAGGCATTTGACTCTTATGTGATTCNGTCAGGCCTCATGGGCGGAAATGATCACTAGCAGTTCGCCGTTGTCAACTTGATCTCCCACAGCAACTCGAACCTCGGNGACCACGCCATCAAATGCNGCGACAATTTGATGCTCCATCTTCATCGCTTCCATGAGAACGAGTAGTTGGCTGGTGTTCACCGAATCTCCTTCTGACACTTCGATCGCCACNATTTTCCCCGGCATTGGAGCGGTCAATCCGCCTTCCACGTCGGCAATGTCCGCCTCGGGGAATCGACTCTTTTCAGTGAGTACCAGGCTTCCCGCTGGGATATCGACGTACCAACGATTACCAAACTTCGATGCGTAGCCGCCGGCTNGAATGTCGTCTAACTGAATCTCGAAACGATCAGACCCGGACGACAGCAGTTTTGCCGAACGTACCTCGTCCTCTTCCCCTATTCGTACTTCGAAAGACCCGTCGCGTTGAGGGCGGTAGTTGACCGCTATCTCGTGCTCTTCGTGAACTAACACCATTTGCTGACTNGGCATGGAACTATTACGAAACCCNGATGGCATAAATCGCAGCGCGGTTGCGTTCAAACGGTTCGATTGCTGGGCCATCAAGGCGATGGCGATAGATGCATCTGCCAGTTCACACTCGGTTGGCACGTGTTGTCCGGGGATGCTCACTCGGGTAATAAAATCTGTTGTGGTGTTCCCCGCAAGAAACTCGTCGCTGCGCAAGACCGCCACCAAATAGTCCCTGTTATTTGTCACACCGTGAACACGAGTGCGTTCCAGCGCTAGCGCCAACTTCAAGGCTGCTTCCGTCCTAGTGGGGGCGTGAGAGATGACTTTTGCCAACATTGGATCGAACTCGACCGANACCTCCGAGCCAGNTTCGATACCGGAGTCATATCGAACCTCNGGGGTTTGAGCGGGATGCCAAATATCGACGTTCCCGGTTGCTGGCAAGAATTCATTTGATGGATCTTCGGCGTATAGCCGAGCTTCGATGGAATGACCAGTAATTGCGAGGTCCGCTTGGCCGTATCCGAGTTCCTCCCCGTTCGCGATTCGGATCTGCTCTCGGACAAGATCCAATCCGGTGATTTCTTCGGTAACTGGATGTTCAACTTGAAGTCGGGTATTCACTTCGAGAAAGAAAAATTCTGCGTCGTCGCCGCTGCCGTCAAGNAGAAATTCAACCGTTCCCGCTGACTGGTAACCGATGGCTTCAACAGCTGCGACCGCCGCGGNTCCGATTTGATGTCGCAACNCTTCCGACAACACTGGCGANGGGGCCTCTTCAATAACTTTNTGATGCCGACGTTGAATCGAACACTCGCGCTCGAAACAATGGAGAACAGTTCCGTGTTGATCACCCAAAACNTGAATTTCAATGTGGCGAGACGTCTCGAGATAGCGCTCGACAAAAACGGTGTCGTTTCCGAATGCACTCAAGGCTTCTCGCTTCGCCCCCGCAATAGCGTCGCTCAATTCATCGTCGTCNCTGACGACCCGCATTCCTTTGCCGCCGCCTCCGGCACTTGCTTTNACCAAGAGCGGGAAACCGATTTCGCGGCCGATNTTCGATAAATCGGTGGAATCAGCGATTTCAACCGAGGGCAAGGTCGGCACATCCGCGTCGCTCATCGTTCGTTTCGCAGCCAATTTGTCACCCATTGCNGCTATTGCTGAAGAGGGAGGGCCGACCCAAGTCATGCCGGCGGCTGTCACAGCATCGGCGAAAGCCGCGTTTTCGGAAAGAAAGCCGTAGCCAGGATGAATTGCGTCTGCCCCGACCGACATCGCCGCTTCAACCACTTTGGCCGCGTCAAGATAAGAGTCGGCTGCGGAGGTGCCTCCTAGGGCGACAGCAAGATCGGCGTCGCGAACAAATGGAGCGTCGCGGTCGCCTTCGGAATACACGGCGACAGTGAATATGCCCATTTCTTTCGCNGTACGAAACACTCGCCGGGCGATTTCGCCTCGATTNGCGACAAGTAAACGTCTGATTGTCATCGCAGTGTCCTTACATCCGGAAGACGCCAAAACCTTCGGCGCCTTCNATCTTGTTGTTGCTGCATGCCGATAAAGACAACGCAATGACGTCTCGTGTATCGCGCGGGTCAATGATGCCGTCATCAGTGACGCGTCCAGACGAGTACAACGCGAGCGATTTGAGTTCGTGGTAGTGCTCTACCGATTCAGTTATCTTTCGATCAGCCTCTTCGTCGAAATCGATGCCTTTGCGCANTGCCTGGCCGCGGCGCACCAAGGACATCACGCCAGCGATTTGTTTGGGACCCATTATCGCGATCTTCGCGGTCGGCCAAAGGTAGGTGAAGCGCGTGTTGAACGCTCGACCCGACATTCCGTAGTTGCCCGCGCCGTAGCTATTGCCGAGGATGACGGTGATATGGGGGACCATTGAATTAGATACGGCGTTAATCATTTTGGAGCCGTTCTTCACGATTCCCGAATGTTCGAAGTCCTTACCGACCATGTATCCNGTGATGTTCTGGAGAAAGACAATGGGAATGTCCTGTTGATTGCAGAGTTGAATAAATTGGGTNGCTTTTTCACTGCTTTCGCTAAAGAGTGGCCCATTGTTGCCGATGAGACCGACGGGATANCCATGTATTGACGCCCAGCCGCAAATGACGGTCGTCCCATATCTGGCCTTGAATTCTTCGAACCGAGAACCGTCGACGACACGTGCAATGACCTCACGGCAGTCAATTAGAGCNTGAAGATCACGAGGCATCATTCCGAGTAACTCATCGGGATCGTGTAACGGGGCGTCATCAGGCATGCTTGGCTCCGGCCCAAGCTTTCGCCAATTCAGATGGCTGACTACCTCCCTACACAAACGGAGCGCTTCAGCTTCGTCTTCGGCGAGATAATCGGCGAGCCCCGACACCTCAGCGTGCATCTGCGCGCCGCCGAGTGTTTCGTCGTCGCTATCTTCTCCAGTCGCCATCTTTACTAGAGGTGGACCGCCGAGAAATACCTTCGATTGGTTTCGAACGAAAATGTTGTAGTCGCTCATACCAGGCTGATAAGCGCCACCAGCAGTTGAACTACCGAATACCACAGCCACAGATGGGATTCGGAGCTTAGATAACTCCGTTACGTCGTAGAACAGCCGACCCGATTCNGCGAAATGGTCGCGTTGTTCNAGCATTTGCCTTTCAGGGTCGTCGTCTCCTCGTAGGTCACCACCNGCGGATTCAACNAACTGGATGTAGGGCATGCGNTTTTGACGGGATATTTCGATNGCTCGCATCAGTTTGCGTCCAGCTACGTGAGTCATGGCCCCACCCAACACNGTGGGGTCATTGCCTTCGATGATGCATTCAACACCNTCNATTACNCCGATTCCCGTAACCAANCCGCCNCCCACTGCATAGTTAGAGCAGTAACCGGCNAGNGANCTGATTTCGAANAAGGGGGAGTCAGGGTCTAACACCATTTGNATGCGTTCGCGAACGGGCATCTTTGCCCGACTCCGCATNCGTTCCATTGCTGCGGGTCCGCCGCCTGCAGCGGCNTCTTTCTGTAGTTCATCGATCGTCGCCAANTGTTCGAGCATGTCTTCGCGATTTTTGATGAACCAATCGGCATTGGTATCGATATGTGATTGGAGTGCGGCCACCCGGTTCTCCCTCTAAACACTTCCTTCGATCTTGGATTCCTAGGTGAAACGGCGGCTTAGAGCAAGCGCGTTGCCAAATCATCGGCCAAACTTGCCGCCGTGAGTACCGAATCACCCGCTTCTCCTTGGCTCGCAGCGACACAGCGGCTGGTCCGTCCCGACGTCGGCAGGAAATATGTTTTGTGGGTCGACCTTCCCCCTACCTANGACCCAGACGGAGACGAATCGCATCCCCTGTATCTGTGTTTCGACGCTATGTGGACCTACGGCACGGTCGTTGACACCGTGCGTCTTTTGGCCCCAACAAAAGAACTTCCCAAAGCCATCGTGGTCGGTGTCGCACACGATGACCCGTCCTACAAGAACGTCATTCAACAGCGGGCAATGGACTTCACCACAACCGCCGTCGACGCTCCACCTCTGACAGGTGTGCGCGTCCCAGGTGACGAGCTTGGCGGCGCAGAGCAATTTCGGCAGTGGCTGGCATCCGATCTAATTCCCTTGCTGCGTGCTCAATATCGGATTTCGGAGATCACCTTTGTCGGACACTCGTTCAGTGCATTGTTCGGTGTTCACGTGCTTTTNGAAAGTGCAGCAATGTTCGATCACTATTTGCTTGCCAGCCCCTCAGTNTGGTGGGACGACCNAGTCATGTTNGTTAAAGAACGAGAACGATACGAGACTGGAGAGAACCTTCAAGCACATGTTTTCATGTCGAANGGCGACCTAGAAACTGATGAACTTTCGTTCCAGAAGGACTTTCATGATCAGTTGGCTGGCAGGGGCTACACGCAGCTTCGNTTGCACTGGCAGTTATTCCCAAAGGAGAACCATTTGTCTGTAGTGCCTGTGGCTGTGAGTCANGGTTTGCGGGTGCTTCACTCAACNCAATGAGCAGAGAAGGTTCTTTTCCGGCAAGAATAGGTTCATGGCGGGACCACTACTAACAGAAGAACCATACGCGTCGGCTGGCACTATTCCGGTATATGACTCCGACGCCCACATCGCAGAACCACCTTCAGTATGGCAAGAATACACCGACCCAAAATTTCGGGAACTGGTTATGCAAATTCGGCCCGAGGGCAAGTTGGACGCCACCTATATCGAAGACAAACACTCAGGCTTTAGCCCCGCCGCGGCATGTATTCCGGACGCGTACGGAACAGATGTCACCTGGGATGACATCGTGCCGGGGAGCTANGACCCNGTTGAACGGATCAAAGTCATGGACAGCGAGGGCCTCGATGCGGCATTGATGTTCCCTTCTATNCATCTGGTCGCCGGCGATATTGCAGACGCTGATGTCGCCGCNGCGAACGCTCGTGGNTATAACCGTTGGATGGCCGACTTCGTCTCCGAAAACCCTGACCGCTTGTTTGGTGTAGGAGTAACACCACTACAGTCGGTTGACTACGCCGTCGCTGAAATNGCTGCGTGCGCGGAGGCTGGGCTCAGCGGAGTTACTTTCCGTCCAGAGCGTTATAACGGACTTGAATTGTTCTCCGAAGAGATGGATCGAGTTTGGTCCGCGGCCGAAGACCACGANTTGACGGTNGCGATTCACGGCAGCTTCGGATCTAGGATGCCTAGTTTCGCGAGAACGCGCTACAGCAATCAGTTCTACGTCCATATGGTGTGCCACCCCTTCGAACAAATGGCNTCAGTGATGGAAATGGTCGCCAGCGGTGTCTTGGATGATCATCCTCGGCTACGAGTCGGATTTTTCGAATCAGGGCTCGGGTGGTTGCCGTACTGGTTGGAGCGTCTTGACGAACACAAAGAAACCATGGGCCATCTCGTTCCTCGATTGAAACGAGAACCGACAGAAATCTTTTCAGAGCAATGTTTCGTCACGATGGAAGCNGGAGAAGGTGAAGCGCTTGCCCAAGTNGCCGACATGGGCNTNGCACACACTGTTGTCTGGGGTTCAGATTACCCCCACTACGACTGCACATATCCTGGAGCCTTGGCCGAACTTGACGAAACCTTTGAAAGGATCGGGAGAAACGACCTGCGCAGCGAAGTGACCTACACCAACGCACGACGCTTTATGGGGTTGACATAATTTCGACTGTTAGGAAATCCGCTGAGCGCCACTTGGAGGGCCAAATGGGAACGACTGTTCAACTCACGACCGCCGACGGCAACACTTTGAATGCCTACAGGTCAGAACCTGAGGGCTCCCCCAAAGGAGCGATCATCGTCGTTCAAGAGATCTTCGGTGTGAATGACCACATTCGCGGTGTCGCCGACGGGTATGCCCGAGAGGGATACGTAGCGATCGCTCCGGCATTATTCGATCGTGTTCGTGACGGCGTTGAGTTGGATTACGACGAAGCAGGAATCGACGTGGGTCGAAAAATTGCGTTTGAAGACGTCACCATGGACCAGGTAATGATCGACGTTGAAGCCGCATGTGACGAAGTGTCANCTGCCGGAAAAATCGGCATCGTCGGATACTGCTGGGGTGGCTCCATCTGCTACGTCGCCGCGGCCCGTTTGTCCAACAAGATCTCGGCTGCATCTGGTTACTACGGCGGACAGATCATGCCTCACATAGANGAACAACCGACTGCGCCGTTGGTACTTCACTTCGGGGCTGAAGACGCCGGCATTCCGCTCGAAAACGTTCGAACAATCGACGAACGATGGCCTGAAATAGACGTGCACATCTACGACGGCGCTGGCCACGGCTTCAACTGNGACGCACGCGGAAGCTACGAGGCCAACTCGGCTGCGCTCGCCCTAGAACGAACACTGACCCACTTTGCNCAGCATCTGAGCTAGTCCTCAACTCCGATCAAGGAATAGAAGCCCCTGGTCAATAGCGGGTCCGCCTTCCTCGGTCAACACCTGGAAACGCACCACCTCGTGTTCGTCAACCGTGGTCGTGTCNATCACTCTTACTTTGATCGTCGACGGCATCAACACCATTGAAGCCATCCGCCCCCTAATTCGACGAACCTGNGCTGGGTCCCCTCCNGCTACCTTTTCAACGACCGCGCTCACCCCCAACGCAAGGGTGGCGGTGCCGTGAAGAATGATTGCAGGAAGGCCCGCGGCATCGGCCACGGAAGCATCGGTATGGATAGGGTTCCAGATTCGAGCTGACTCGGTATAGGTGTGGGCAGCGCCGTGGGCGACGGAAACCAGAACCTCAGCTAACGGTTCTTCAGGAACAACCCCAAGTTCCGGGATTGGAGGTGCNCTTGTATCGGGCCGATCTTCACCGACTGCTGGCACCCCGAGATATATGCCCCCNTGATGTGTAGTTGACACAGCACGGCCGTCAGCGTCAACAGTCTCAATTTTCGAAGTGGTGTATGCACCAGGCCTTTTGTTCTCAACCCCGGTGTAGGTCAGTCTCGTTGACAAGACGTCCCCTGGACGGACAAGACGATGGATTGTGAGATCGTGCGTAGCGTGAACCGACTGACGCGATTCTTCGGGTGTTATTCCCCATTTGTCGGCCAAGTCGCGGCTCTGAACGAGGACCGGCCATTCGGGACACACGGCGAACATCGGGTGAGCCACGATCCCGCCGTCGCGACGAGTATTGAAGTAACACTCGTGAGTATCGCCGAGCGCAGCCGAATAAGCCATAGTCCATCTGGCATCGACCNCATGCTTTATCGGACCGATCTCATCACCAACCATGTTTGTAGGAACAGGCATCTGGCACCTTCATTTCGANGTGGAATTGCAAGATTGTAGTGGTGAATTGTTGAGCCATTCTNGGGAACGGTCCAACGGTGATGCCGACCGGCTAGCTTCGCGAACCATGCGGAGATTATTTTTGCCAGAAGGCCTTTTCGGCAAAATCTTCTTTCGAGCGGTGAGGGGCTCGGTACGCGTTTTTTTGTTTCGCTGGTTCAGACTTAAAGTCGACGGCCGCGAACGTCTCTGCGTCGAAGGTCCGGTGATCATCGCGCCAGTCCATCGATCAAACCTTGACGGACCGTTAATCGGCAGCTCGAGTCANCGGCGGGTCCGCTATCTGGGTAAAGACTCATTGTTTCGCCCNGCCCTTGCCGGCTGGGCAATGCGCTCACTCGGCTCATTCCCCGTTCGTCGAGGAGAAGCGGACCTAGACGCNATGCGGGTAGCGAAAGACATGCTGGAAGCCGGTGAGTGCATGCTTGTGTTTCCTGAAGGAACCCGCCAAGTTGGTGACGCGATAGCGGAGGTCTACGACGGAACCGCTTGGCTATCCGCGAAAGCGCAAGCCCCTGTGGTGCCGGTGGGAATCGCCGGCACCGAGGTTGCCATGCCGACAGGTTCCAAATTTCCNGCTCGAGTACCGGTCGTCGTAGTTGTGGGCGAGCCCATGGATCCGCCNACAGCAGTCNACGGAACTCGAGCAAAACGATCCGACTTGAAGTTGTGGACCGACGATCTGCGACGAAGGCTAGAGGATTGCCAAACAAGCGCTCGCGAAATGCTGAACAGATAATGCGCCTTTACTGGGTACAGACCCCCAAGGGCCGTCTGGCAACAGCGCCAGCCCCCAACGGAAGTAGTCTCGACCGGGAAGTCAGCGACTTACTAGAGGCCAACATTGACATGGTCGTATCTCTACTCACCACCGAAGAAACGGCNACTCTAGGCCTGGGCGATGAAGCTCACGTGATGAATGAGGCCGGTATTTCTTTTCGAAGCATTCCCACCCCAGACTTCGGAGTGCTCGACCGCTACCACCAAGCTCAAACCGTANTTCGGGACCTAGTCGACCATCTTGAAGCGGGACACACCGCTGCAGTTCACTGCCGCGGTGGAATCGGCCGTTCTTCGACCCTAGCGGCGGTGGCTCTCACTGAACTAGGACTACAACCCGATGAGGCGATGGATCTCATANCTGACGCTCGAGGGTTGCGTGTTCCCGAAACGCAAGCGCAGCGGCTGTGGGTTCATGGATATGCCGAATGGTCCAAAGAGTNAGCACAGTGACGGAACCNNACCGACAAACGGCGNAATTCAGCGCGTTGGATGGCATCCGTATATGTGACTTCACGGGTCAACTAGCTGGCGCAGGTGCGACGAAGATTCTTGCTGCATTCGGTGCTGAAGTAATTCGTGTTGAAGATCCAGTGCATCGAGGCAAGTGGGACATTCTGCGCGGTGTTCCCCCATGGGTCGGCGACGCGCGCGGATTGGAAGCAGGAGGTGCATTCAATAACCACAATGCAGGCAAGCTAGGTGTCACATTGAATTTGCGAGACGCTCGTGCCAAGGAATTGCTTCGGGAACTCGTCGCCGTGAGCGACGCCGTCACTGAAAATTTCGCTGCTGGAGTAATGGAACGTCTTGGGTTTGGATATGAGGACTTACGTCAGATCCGAGAAGACGTGATCTACGTGTCAAATAACGGATTCGGTGCCACGGGGCCGTATACATCATTTAAGTCGTGGGGCCCGATTGCTCAGGCAGTATCCGGGTTGACCTATACGTCAGGCTTACCTGATTTACCGCCGGCNGGATGGGGTTACTCATTCATGGACCACACAGGCGGCTATTACATGGCGACCGCTGTACTAATGGCNTTACTTCATCGACGACGAACCGGAGAAGGTCAATGGGTCGACTTAGCGTGCATTGAAGCCGCCGGAACCCTCAACGGTGTCGCGACTTTGGACGCGACCGTGAACCAACGACCGATGCGACGTCAAGGTATGCCAAACAGCAATCGGTCACAGTCACCGAGAATGGCCCCACATGGCATTTGGCCAACTAAAGGTCACGACAACTGGATAGCCATCGCCGTTAGGGATGACCAGGAGTGGAANATCTTTTCGGAAATCATCGGAGAAACATGGTCACGNGAAGATCGATGGACTTACCTAGAGGCGCGGTTACNCGATGAAGACGAACTCGAACGGCTTCTAACAACCTGGACTGTCAATCAAAACCGACAAGAACTTGCTCAGGANCTCATTGACGCTGGGGTGCCTGCGGCACCAGTTCTCAAGCCACAAGAACGAATNGAATTTGACCAACGAACGTCAGAACTTTGGGTCACTGTCGAGCACACGGAAGCAGGACAATCCAAAGTAGAGGGCCTGCCAGTTCGTATGTCCGAAACACCGTGGTCCGTAACCCGCGGAGCAGCCTGTCTGGGTGAACATAACCAATACGTGTTCGGTGAGATCCTTGGGCTTGGTAATGCGGAGATTGAAACTCTCGCCGAAGAGGGAGTTATCTAAGAATGACCGTTACCTCACCAAGCTCAGTGCTCTCTGGCTACCGAGTTATAGAACTCGCTTCTGAACGTTGCGCTCTCGCAGGAAAACTGATGGCCGATATGGGTGCTGAAGTAATCGTGGTCGAACCTCCAGAAGGGTGCAAGACCCGTTCATGGGAGCCATTCGCCGATGACGTTACNGACCTCGAAAATTCGCTCCATTGGTGGCATTACAACACATCAAAAAAGTCTGTTGTTCTTGATTTGGAGACTGAAACTGATGCTCAGCAGTTCAGATCTCTGATCATGACTGCTGATGTAGTGATCGAAGCGGAGCCGCTGGGACGGTTAGAAGCCCTCACTCTCGATTGGGAACGATTCCGGGAAATGAATAGTGAACTCATCTGGACCTCCATTACTCACCACGGTCGAGACGGAACNGATCCACCCGCGACGGACCTGACNTTGTTGGCAGAAGGAGGGCCAGCTTGGTCATGNGGTTACGACGATCATGAAATACCTCCGGTCCGAGGNGGCGGAAATCAGGCATTCCACACTGCGTGCCACTACGCAGTTCCTTCCATTCTCGNAGCGCTTATGTGGCGAGAAGACTCCGGTAAGGGGCAACTAATTGATGTTTCGCTACTGAATTCATCTAATGCCACAACGGAATTCGCGACGTTGTGGTGGCTTAATGNTGAACGACAAGTCGAACGTCAAACGGGTCGGCATGCTCTCCCGAAAATGACCGAATGGACACAAATCCAGTGTGCTGATGGACGCTGGTTTAACACGGGTGTGCCGCCCAGAAACAAGCGGGAATTTCAAGCTCTTCGCTCCTGGATCGAAGAACTTGACCTCACTGACGAGTGTTCCGCATACGAGATTTTGAAACTCGGAGACCAATTTGAACGGATTGGACTTCTTGAACTCGATGAGGACCCGCTTGCGGGCGAGGTGTTTCAGGCGGGAAGAGACGCGATCGAGTTCTTGGGACAACATTTGAAGGCGTATGACCTGTTTGTCGGGCTTCAACAGCGAGGTATGGCCTGCGGCATCGTGTATTCACCCGATGAAATGATTGAGGATCCCCACTTTGTCGAACGAGGTTTCCCTGAGGAAATTTTCTATGAGACTCGAAACGCCAGTTACACCCATCCTGGAGCGCCGTATCGTTTTACGCGCACTCCCTGGAAGACCACGCGTGCTCCTCANCTGGGGGAGCACCAAAGCTTGATTGAAGCGTTACCGGACTAGGTCAGTTGCGCTGGGTGTTAGATGTTTGCTGCCTCGGCTCGGTCAGTCGCATGGGATCGAGCAGCTTTCGAGAGGTCTCGAACTTCGGCTCGTTCGTCGTCTGTTAGGCATTCGAAATCGGGAGCGTGAAGACGATCAGTTAAGGACTCGATCTCGTCNCTCGGTGCGGCAAGGTCGCTAACGTCCGGGTATGGCTTAGGCCAACCGAAAAACTCAGCGTTCCACTCACCAGCTGGTCCGCTCAGAATCGCTTCGAGGGGACCCATGCCCAATGCTTGTACGGCAACGACATGGCGACCGAAACGCAACTCGCGCATGCATTGAGCCAATTGAAAGGTTCGGGCAGGACCTGCGTCATTGGGGAGTTCTTGATCTCGCCATCCCACGAAAGTCGGAGCGCCCTGCGGCGCAGCATTTTGAACGACNCGNTCGAGCAGGTCGCCCAGCCTTTCGTTGCCTTCGAAATCNTCTAACGCTTCGGACCCGTATTCCTGACAGATTCCGGCGTAGACCTTCCCGCCGTCAANGGGATCAAAGGCCGATCGTCCGCGCTCCACCATCGNGCGCATGTGCTCGGGTGCCCAAAAAAATGCGGCCCCCACGACGTTGTCGATCGGACAGTTACCCAAGACACCAAGCCGGCCAACGGCGTAAGCACCTTGTCCATCGCCCATGCCGGCCGCCNCCGCCTTTTCTTGGGTTGACGGAGCCATAAGCCACGCCATAGCCAACATTCCTAACGAACCTCGCATGCTGCGAGCAACAGTGACACTATCCATGACCCTGAAGCTACTCAGTCGAATCGCTGTCTGCCTGAGGACCGCCTTGACGGGTGTAGTTACCCTTGGATGCGAAGCAAGTCCACTACGAACAACAGCGGAGTGTTCGGCGGAATACCACCACCAGAGCCCTGCTCCCCGTACGCCAAATCGCTCGGGATTTTCAGAAGACGCCTGCCTCCCTCGCGCATGCCCACTATTCCCTGATCCCAGCCTTGGATAACCATGCCCACCCCAATAGTTGTGGTGAAGGGCGTTCCCCGGCGCCAAGATGCATCAAATACCGTCCCGTCAGTAAGGGTGCCCAGATAATGAACCGTGACAGTGTCCCCAGCCTCNACNATGTCGCCCGTGCCGTTCGATAAATCTTCCACTTCAAGTGANGTCCCGACTTCGATNGAATCAGGGATGGTTGGCGGTTCTAGGTCGACGATTGCAACAAGGTCGACCACGAAAACCAGAAATGCGTTGGGCGGAATAGCCGAGCCNGCGCCTGAACTTCCGTACGCGAGCTCAGGAGGAATTATCAACAACCGTCGACCCCCCTCTCGCATCCCCACAATGCCTTGGTCCCATCCTGGGATGACCGCGCCGACCCCGATTGGAACAAAAAATGTTTGACCTCGGTTCCAACTAGCGTCAAATTCGGTTCCGTCACTCAGCAAGGCACCGACGTACTGGACTTCGAGTAGGTCTCCAGGCACCGCNTGTTCACCGGTACCCGCGTTNACATCTTCAATCACCAGGGNCTTGGGCATTCCCTCGTTAGGNANAACACTGATGCTTGGCCGNTTCTCGTTACTNGCGGAGACCTCTACCCANATCTGGTCAGAAGCCAAAGCTGTTGATGGAGTTGAATCAGTCGTCGGAGTGGTGACCGAGGTGGCCGATTGGTCGACGACCGAGGTGGCCGATTGGTCGACGACCGAATCTTGATCGGTTCCGCTGCAAGCGAACAACAANAGCGCGGTACATGCGGCAATGATGTTGCGAACAGAAAGCATGCTTGCAGGCTACGGAAAGCAACGNACNAATCGGTGANCGATTCGGAGTTNGTCGCACNTCAGTTGTTTGCCATCGGAAATTCGANGGTTCGTTGTGGACGATGAAACCCACAAGTAATGACCTTTGGTGCGATGAAATGTTTTGTGTGGTGTCTTCGGTCACGTACTGAGGCAACATAGCGAGGTGCAATTCCAACACCGTGCGGTGTTTCACCCCGAAGACATAAGTGCTGAGTGGTTGACACACATATTCGGCGATNNAGGCGCCGTAATCGATTTCGAGATTCAANCCATCGGCACCGGGCAAGTAGGAGCCAACTTCCGATGCCACTTGACATGGGACGGTCACGAGGGGCCGTCGACCGTCGTCATCAAATTCGCGGCNCTCGACGCACAAAGTCGAGCGACAGGCATAGAGATGGGCACCTATCGACGGGAAGTCGAGTTCTATCGTCAGATTGCNCCAAGAATTGACGTTGCCGTCCCGTACGTGCATTACCTAGATTTCGTCCCTGGATCCGCCGACGTGGTCATTGTCATGGAGGATCTCCATCCGCGCATTCAGGGCGATCAGCTAAACGGCTGTAGTTACGGCGAGGCAGAGGCCGTGTTGTCTGAAGCGGCACTTCTCCATAGCGCCTTTTGGGGCGATGAATCGTTGTCTGAACTGGATTGGGTAAGTAGACGACGACCCGATGAAATTGCACAGACCATCGAATTCATCGAGGCGTTGCAACCGGCGTTTACAGACCGTTATCGAAGTTCGCTGAGTGACCAAGCGATAGAAGCCGGTGATCGCTTCGCACAAGGAGCGTTTAACTGGTTCTCAAAAATCCCGGCACCATCAACCCTCGTTCATGGCGACTATCGACTAGATAACTTGATGTTCGCCCCCGACGGCTCCGCCGAACCTCNGTCGGTCGTAGTNGTCGATTGGCAAACCGTGACACATAGTCACGCAGCCCACGACGTCGCCTATTTCCTTGGGTCGTGTTTCGAACCGAAAGAGCGACGTCGCAACGAAGAACAATTGGTCGCGCATTACCTCAACGAACTGGCAGATAGCGACGCTACCGTTCCAATCACTCTCGACGAATTGTGGCTGAACTATCGGCGGTTCTCCTGGTCGGGGTTCTTGATGGCCATGCTTGCGTCAATGATCGTCGGACGTACCGAGAGAGGCGACGCCATGTTCGTTGCTATGGCGAATCGCCATGCTGCACAAATCTTTGATCTAGATGCGATCGAGTTTGTAAATAGAGCCGCTTGATAACGACTTACGCTTAGGAGGTAGCGTTCTGGTCATGGGGGACGCAACCGCGGCCGTTTTGCACGGTGTCGAAGATCTTCGAGTTGAAACCTACGCGGTGCCAGAGGTAGGCATAGATGACGCTGTACTGCGAGTTGAAGCCTGCGGGCTTTGCGGTACTGACCATGAGCTATACAACGGTCACATACCGGCGCCCTACCCGATTGTGCCGGGTCACGAAACCGTCGGCCTGATTGAGGCAATCGGCGAGAAAGCNGCCGAAAAGTGGCAGGTAAGCGTCGGNGATCGAGTGGCTGTTGAATGCTGGCAATCGTGCGGCGCNTGNGACCCGTGCCTCGCCGGGATATATCGGCGTTGCGTACGCCACGGGCAGACCGACCTTTACGGAATGATCCCCACAGAACGCGAGCCTTCGTTATATGGCGGGTATGCCACGCATCACTATCTGTCACCGGACTCGTTGGTCCTACCGGTCCCGGGCGAACTAGATGCCGTGGAGGCCACACTGTTCAATCCGTTAGGTGCCGGTATCAAATGGGGAGTCGAGATTCCCGGAACCCAACAGGGCGACTTCGTCGCCGTTCTCGGTCCAGGAATTCGCGGCNTGTGCGCCCTAGTCGCGACCCGCGAGGCCGGTGCCGAATTTGTNGCTGTAACCGGCTATGGCCCTAACGATCATCCGCGACTTGAGTTGGCGCTAGCGATGGGNGCGGACNTGGTTGTAGACGTAGCCGAAGAAGACCCGGTCCGAAAATTCCGTGAAGCCACAGGTGGTCGTCTAGCNGACGTTGTGGTCGATGTGACTGCGAACGCACCAACGGCTTTTGGGCAAGCGGTGAGATTGAGCGCTGTCGACGCGACCATTGTTATGGCAGGCGTGCGGGGACAAAAGGGTGCACCCGACCTTCATACCGATGCGATCATCTGGAAAGAAATCACTGTGAAGGGAGCACTTGGNGTNGACGCCCCNGTCTATCGAAAGGCCCTAGANCTTCTAGCCGGCAGAGCGTTCCCGTTCGAATTACTTACCCGACGAGAAGTCGGNCTCACTGACACTTCCGAACTATTGACGTCGATGGCGGGTAAAGGAAGTGAACCGCCCCCAGTGCACGGAGTCATTGTCCCCGGACTCTAAGAACAAAAAGACACCATAATTACGGGATCTAATTTCTGAAACACGTAATAGGAGAGGAGTGTGCCGCATGAAGTTCGGTTTAATGTCCGCGAATTTGATGGGCAACGTCGAGGGAANCGCGGCTGGGGAACTCGCCCGCGCCGCCGAGGAGGTTGGATTTCATTCAATTTGGGCGGTGGAACATGCCGTGGTGCCCGTCGAATATGCGTCCACCTATCCCTACGACGAAGGCGGCCGGTTGTTCAAAGGCACCAGTCAACTTGATCATTCCGANCCCTTGATTTGGCTTGCCTTTGCTGCCGCAACCACGACCAAGATCCGNCTAGCAACAGGAATNCTCATCCTCCCTCAGCGCAACCCCCTGATAGCCGCTAAGGAAATTGCGAGTCTTGACCGATTGAGCAACGGACGGCTAGATCTCGGCATCGGAGTGGGATGGCTACGAGAAGAATTCGAGGCTTTNGGAGTTCCGTTCGAAGCACGAGGAGCCCGGACAGATGAATACCTCGCCGCTCTACGTGTTCTTTGGTCGGAAACCGANCCNGAATTTCACGGAGANTTTGTTGANTTTGCTCCCGTGTATTGCCAACCCAAACCGACNCAATCACCTATACCGATACTCGTCGGAGGGCATTCGGACCGNGCNGCAAAAAGAGCAGGTGAACTCGGCGANGTGTTCTTTCCCGCAGAACGACCNGTTGAGACNCTCGCATCNNTGCACTCNGCGGCGCAGCATTACGCAGAACAGGCAGGCCGCGACCCGTCAAGTGTCGAATTGTGGACGTCTTCGACAGGAGATCGCGAACATCTCGACCAGCTCATTGAAGCCGGGGTCAGTCAAGCCATGCTTCCAGCACGCCCAGCTGAACAACTCGAAGATCGCTATGCAGAACTCATTGCGGACTACGACTCGGAGACGGCACCATGACTGACCCTGACCGGACAGCTGAACTTCANGCTCGAGCGGAACGGATCCGTGACGAGATGGGCGGTTCGGACAAGCTGTCAAAGATGGCTGACGAAGGTGATCGCACCATCAGAGAACACATTGACGCGTTCCTCGACGTCGGTACTTTTCGCGAAATTGGGACCTTTAGTACATCGATACGTCCCGACGAACGAGACAAAACACCTGGCGACGGCAAGATCGGGGGACATGGAACCGTAGATGGTCGACCGGTCGCGGTGTTTGGCGACGACATCACCGTTTATCGCGGTTCAAGCTCAATNGTTGGAACNCGAAAAGAACATCGTCTCTACGAACGCGCGATGGCTATGGGAACCCCCATAGTGCACTTCGGCGAAACAGGTGGCGCTCGAATACCAGACACCATGGGCGCCGAAGGAATCAGCGAACCGGGCGGACTATTTGAACTAGCCAAGCGTCAGCATCGGGTACCGATGGCCACCATGGTCACCGGACAATCTTTCGGTGGATCCTCTTTCCTGTCTGCCCTATCTGACTATGTGGTCATGGTGCGAGGATCATGCTTAGCAGTCACCTCACCCAAAGTTTTCGAAATAGCAACCGGAGAAATCATCTCGTTCGAAGATGTCGGTGGGGTAGATGTCCATGCACGAAAAACCGGCCAAATAGATCTTGGNGTGGACACCGATGAAGAAGGCTACNACGCGATCCGACAATGGCTTTCCTATCTNCCAAGCAACGCCTGGCAGACGGCCCCTCGCGACGAACCCTCCGGGTCCCTAGATCACGATCCGGAGCTCGGCGAGCTTGTTCCCGCCAAACGTACCCGGGGTTACGACATGCGGCGGGTCGTCCGACGCATCGTTGACCCCGGATCTTTATTGGAGACTCAACCTCTGTATGCGCGCAATGTGGTCTGCGGTCTTGCCAGACTCAACGGNTTCTCCGTCGGCATCATTGCTAACAACCCCATGTTCGGTGCCGGGACCCTCGATCCGCAGGCATGTCACAAAATTATTCGCCTCGCAACNGTATGCGATTCNTACAACATCCCCATGATTTTCTTAGCTGACGTACCAGGATTCATGGTGGGAGAGCGAGTNGAACACGAACTGATGCTCCACTGGGGTATGCGAATGATGCATGCCCTCCAAAACGCGTCAACACCAACCTTGACTGTCTGCATACGCAAAGCGTTTGGATTGGCGTGGCAAGCGATGAACGGATCACAGATGCCCGCCCTAGGTGTTTACAGNTGGCCCGGAGCGGANATCGGTTTCATGGACCCTGAAGTTGGAGTGAACGTCGCTTTCGGGTCCAAACTAGGGCGAATCGAAAACCCCGAAACACGGGAGGCTGANCGCGAAGCACTCGTCCGAGAAGTCGCCGAATCCACTAATCCATACGAAGCTGCNGGCACCATGCGGATCGACGAGATAATTGACCCCGGAGATACACGCAACATCCTTGCCCATGATCTGGAGATGTTGGCCAACCGCTCAGTCCCCCCACCCGAAGCAAGACCGCTTTCGTACTGGCCGACCTGTTAGCGGGCAAGCCGTCAACCCTGATCTGAAAGAACCGCAATGAGAGCAGCCGTAACCCGACAAGGAAGCATTGTCGTCGAAACCACAGAAGACCTCAGCCCCGCCGAAGGAGACGTCCTGGTAAANACACTCGCCTGCGGTATATGTGGCAGCGACTTGCACGCCCTGCAACACGGCCACGAAATGGTTCGAAACCAAAAAGAGACAGGNGGTCCGCTCGTATATGACGCNGACCAAGATCTNGTGATGGGTCACGAATTTTGTGTGGAGATCCTCGACACCGGTCCGGGAGTTCCNGACCACTTGGAAATCGGTGACGTTGTTTGCTCCTTCCCGNTCCTTCTTCGGCCCGACGGGATACATACCATCGGATACTCCAACGAATATCCCGGTGGCTATGGAGAGCACATGCTTCTCTCATCTCAACTGCTCCTACCGGTGAGGAACGGATTAGCCCCCGAACTGGCCGCACTAACCGAACCAATGGCNGTTGGCCGTCACGCTGTAGAGAAATCGCGCGCCGGCNTCGAAGACGTGTGCCTGGTGATTGGCTGTGGCCCCGTCGGACTCGCAGTAATNGCGGCGCTCAAACAAAAGGGTTACGGCCCGNTAATCGCCGCGGACTTTTCTCCTCAACGTCGCCAACTAGCGGAAACGATGGGAGCAGACGAAATAATCGATCCGGCCGTGAACTCACCCTACGAAAGTTGGCAAGAAGCTGCCTGGCCCAAGGGAGTTGATCGTAACGACTCCGCTNTGCGTCTCCGAGGAGTGAAGGCCAAACCGGGGCTNATTTTNGAATGCGTCGGAATTCCCGGNGTGATCGACCAAATCATGCACGGAGCGATGCGCGACACGCGCATTGTGGTGGTCGGCGTGTGCATGGANCATGACACCGTTCGCCCGNTGACTGGTATCGGTAAAGAGCTCAANCTTCAGTTCGTGCTCGGCTACAGCCGAGACGAGTTCGCCGACACTCTTAGAGGCATCAGTGAAGGCGAACTCGTTGTGGAGCAACTAATAACCGGCCGAGTAGGTCTCGACGGTGTCGCGCAAGCGTTCGAAGATTTAGCCGATCCTGAAACCCACGCGAAAATCATTGTTGAACCCTGGCGGTAACCACCTCTCCGATCTCAGCGGTCAAAGACCCAAGGAGCGACGGGAAGTGAACTGGGATCGAAATCTTTGGCGCGTTCTCGTAGCTCACCAAATGACGCAACTTGGTTTATTCGAAGGCTCGAAAGCAACGTGTTCAGCACATCGAATTCTGATTCCCCAAGAGTCAGNCGGTCTTCGATAGTCACGGCGCCGTGGCGTTTCGCGAGACGTTCTCCCGAACTAGACACGACCAGCGGGACATGAGCGTAACTCGGTGGAGCGAGACCCAATAAACCGAATAGGTGAATCTGCCGCGGGGTNGATGGGAGTAAATCGTCTCCTCTAACGACTTCAGTGACGCCCAAATCTGCGTCATCGACCACGACCCCGAGATTGTATGAGGGAACGCCATCGCCCCGACACAAAACAAAGTCGTCGACTGCTCCCTCAAAAGTTCCTAATTGACGGTCNTGCATCTTGATGAGTTCGCCATTAGTCCGCAANCGCAACGCAGGGCTNCGACCGCTCGCTTCGCGCTCGGCAATTTGGCGTCGTGTCAGATTTCGACAGATCCCCGANTAAGCGCCTTCAGGTAAATGTGAATGCTGTGCAACCGTTGCCTCGCGAATCTCGCGACGGGTGCACCAGCAGCGATACGTGAGACCTTGGTGGGTCAACTGTTCGATAGCGTCCCGGTACACGTCCAGGCGGTCGCTCTGGCGGACGGGCTCACCGTCCCANTCCAANCCGATTCGCTCATAGTCGCGTATCTGGCTTCGATAAAACTCCGGCCGCACNGCGGCGTCNANATCTTCGAACCGCCAAATGAACCGGCTGGCAGACGAACGCGCGAACAGCCACGCNAAAAGGGCTGTGCGNAGGTTTCCGAGATGGAAATGACCGGTCGGACTTGGCGCCCAGCGGCCCGTCACGATATTTCAGCGAGAGCCTTCACGCCTTCGACGCAACGTTGCATGTTCGCTAGATGCTCCTGTTGACGGCGATCCACGATGAGGACTTCTTTATCGGGCATGGCTTCAATNGCCGGAGTTAGACCCGACGGCCCCGGACCGAGTCGCACCGTGTGGCGTAGCCGGCAACGATGACCATGCAACTCGTCAATTTCCCAGCGCCAGCGAGCAGCAGCNNTCTCCTCGTCGTCTCCGACTGCCCATCCGAATCGTTCATATTCAACCAATTCCGTAATTGTTGAAGTGGTTTGCCATTCGCCAATAGCTGGATGTTTATTGGTGCCAACAAACCGTGCACCCACCGCTGGCTGNTCGTANCCGTCGNCCCATTCCGCTCCTTGAAACTCCTCGGAGAACTGAGCGCCGACGCTGATGTCACAAATCAACGACCAGACTTTGCTTGNTGGNGCGTCGACGTCAATTTCGACCGTCACGCCCGGTCCCTCCGTGATGCTTCGGGTGGACTGATCATCCCGGTTCTCCCAGGTCCTGCCCCACTTATCGAAATACGCCACCTCTTCGGCNAAGCGTCTCGGGACGGACGCNAAATCGCCACCTTTGCTGTATGCGACAGGTAGAAGCGCTATTGGGGTTACGCCNTCCGGAACGTCGAGAATTTCACGAATTTCNGCGTCATTGTTGAGAATTGCAGTTGTCCACGCGGTAGCCAAGCCGCGCGCGCGAGCAGCAAGACANAAGCTCCACGCTGACTGAATCACNGAGTCGAAAAGGCCTGGTTTCTTGCTGTCGTCGTGGACCCCCCAAACGCATGGAATAACAAGAGCAGGGACATCTGCTAAATGTTCCGCGAGATGCGCGGCTGAACGCATGACAGCAGTATTGCGGTGTTCGGTTCCNGCCAGCTTGTCTCGAGCCGACACCATCCATTTGCCCGCTCCCTCCCAATACAACTCGGATAAGGCCTCCTTTTGNTCACGGTCTCTNACAATCAGCCACCGACGACTTGATTGATTCCCACCGCCGGGCCCTTGTTCGGCAATATCGATGCAGTCCAAGAGCACGTCATTGCCTAAGGGGCGTTCCAAGTCCAGTCGAAGTCGCACTGATCGAGTTGTGGACAGCACCCCGTCCACAGAGGGCAAATCGACGCTTTCTACGTCATATCTCTCGGGAACATGCTCGTTCGATCTCGGTGAATTCATGGACATAGTCAAGCGCACCGACGGCCTCTTCGCCCGAACGACTTAAACGATGTTGAAGAACAGTCAACCTGAGCGTCCTAACGTGTCACTTGTGAGTTCTCGTCAACCATTTCTAAATGCNCGATTACAAGGCTTCGGCGCGACCATCTTTGCCGAGATGTCTGCCCTTGCCCTGAAGACCAACGCAGTCAACTTAGGGCAGGGATTTCCGGATAAAGATGGCCCGATCGAAGTAATNGATGCTGCGACGGATGCAATCCGCAACGGNTTAGGNAACCAATACCCGCCGGGTATCGGAGTCCCCGAGCTACGGAACGCAGTGNNCGATCATCAAAAGCGNTTTTATGGGTTGGACTTTCATCCTGACAGCGAAGTCCTGATCACAGCGGGAGCGTCGGAAGCACTTGCCGCTTCNGTAATTGCTCTGTGCGAAACGGGAGACGAAGTCGTTACCTTCGAACCTTGGTACGACATCTATGGAGCCAATATCGCGATGGCCGGAGCGACCAAGAAAGTCGTCACCCTGCGACCCCCCAACTACGCGTTCGAAGAAGAAGAGTTTTTGGCGGCNTTATCGCCCAAAACCAGGCTGATTCTGTTGAACACGCCACACAATCCCACCGGCAAAGTCTTTTCTAGAGAAGAACTTNAATTTATTGCCGACGTCGCGATCGAACGTGATTTGCTCGTAGTGACCGATGAGGTTTACGAGCACCTTGTTTTCGAAGGGGAACATATCCCAATTGCGTCACTTCCTGGTATGCGGGAAAGGACAGTTACGATNTCGTCCGGTGGAAAAACCTTCGCCTTCACTGGTTGGAAAATCGGATGGGTGTGTTCGACCCCGGAACTCACGAGTGCGGTACGTATCGCAAAACAGTTTCTGACGTTTGTTAGCGGAGGACCCTTCCAATACGCGATCGCAGTAGGTTTGGGCCTTGGAGACGATTATTACGACGCCTTGATCTCTGACATGCGAGCCAAGCGGGACTACCTGTCCGCCGGGTTGCAATCCGCCGGGTTCGAAATATTCGAACCTCAAGGCACGTACTTCGTAACTGCGGACGCGCGATCGGTTGGCTATGAAGACGGTCTGGAACTTTGTTGGCAACTTCCCGAAAAGGTAGGGGTTGTAGCCGTCCCCAACGTGGTGTTTTACGACAACCAGAATGAGGGCAAACACTTGATTCGGTTCGCCTTCTGCAAGAGCCTCGACGTGCTGGATGACGCAATCAACCGTCTACAAGGTTTGACATGAGCCTGCGGTTAGCGGTTGTCCAACACGACCTTGAATACGCCGGAGACAGTGCTGTAATTGACCCGTGGGGCGAAAGACTGACTTCGGCGGCATCGGTAGAAGCATTACTTATTGTCGATGTCGCTGCGGACACAGTTGAGAAGACACGGACGGAATTTCCGGTGCTCCAAGATCGACGAGACTCGTGAAAGAAGCCATAAGCGAAGAATCAGTTTGACTCATAACCATATTTGGAGGAACAGTGAGTTTTGTAGAAATGCGAACCTACGACCTAAAAATCGGGACAGCGAATAGTTACGCGGCCCTCTACCGAGAAGAGGGTTACGCAATACAAAAAGGTCACCTAGGCGAGCCGGTCGGCTACTACGTCAGCGAAATAGGAGACCTCAACCAGATCATCCACATGTGGCGATACGAGAGCCTCGAGGAACGCAGCGAGAAAAGAACAGCGTTATTCAGTGACCCAGCCTGGCTTGAATACATTTCGAAGATCGGTCCAATGATCATTCGTCAACGCAACGCGATTCTGTACGAAGTTCTACACCCAGAGACCTAACCCAACGCGACGAGAGCGACCGCTCCCAGGGTGACCCAAAGACCCACGATGCGTCTTCGGTTGAGATGTTCACTCAACACGAAACGAGCCAACAGCACAGTCACCGCCGGATACAAACTGGCCAGAACAGCCACAGGCGCAAGTTGTCCATACTTCAGCGCAAACAAAAAGGCGACATTGGCACCGGTGTCGCAGACGCTGCAACCCAACAGAGGTAGCCAATCACCAACAGGCTTAATGGACGCTTTGCGCACGGCAGCGCCAACTAACAAGAGAGCGGCAGCGCTGGTTCGTCCAGCAACGATCGGCCAGGGAGCGGATTCAGCATTTGTTTCCCCCAGAACGCAGAAGAAAAGACCGAACCCGACGCCCGCGAGAAGCGCTTCGAGAACCGTCGCTGTAGAAACCGGTAAATCGCTTCCGGGGTGACCTGCGGAGACCATAAAGATAGCGATTAGGGCAAGAACGATTCCGACCCCACAGACGAAACTCGGTTGTTCACCTGTTGCCACGTCCCAGGTGACAGGCACCACCGCCGAAGTTATTGCCGCTAGGGGAGCTACAAGCGACATAGGTCCGCGTGCTAGCCCTCGATAAAAAATTCCAAGACCCCCAGCGCCCAAGATCCCGGCAAGCGCTCCTAGGGACAAATCTCTGAAAGTAAAATTTGCTCCGATAAACGGAGTGACACACAGAAGAGGCAATGTTCCAAACAAAGAAACGGTTAAAAGGACCTGAGTTTGGGTGTTTCGTCGCGAACTCAAGCCACCCAAAAAGTCGCCTGAGCCGTAAAGCACCGATGTGACTAACGACAACAAGACAGCCATAAGAGTCCGTTAAGGAATCACCAAACCTGTGGAACTAATAAACATTTTCCCCTCCGGGGCGCCTTCGCTTTCCGGCGCTAATGGAGTTTTAACAGAATCGATCCGCTAACTGTTCGTTCAAAGAATGTGGCCCTGAGCGAGTCCTTGAACGACAATGAGGTGTCTCGGCTCGGCTGAGTTCAAGAAGCACGCCCGTCTCACGAAAGTTGCCACCAAATGTCGAACCACCTTATGGAGAAATGGGCATCGCGCACGGAGGTGCTTGGGACCTGGTTGTCGCTCCCCGACTCGCATGCTGCCGAAGTAGTGGCTCGAGTCGATTTCGACTACGTGTGTGTCGACATGCAGCATGGTGTCGCTGACTATCAGATCGCTGCGGCCATGCTTCAGGCGATCAACTTGACCGGTAACGGAACTCCGATTTGCAGAGTGCCGTGGAATGAACCTGGAATCATTGGGCGAATGCTTGACGCAGGTGCCCGCGGCGTCATCATTCCCATGGTGAACTCAGTCGAAGAGGCAAAAAGAGCTGTAGCGGCGACCAAGTACCCACCGGCAGGGGAACGGAGTTACGGGCCAACAATTATTGGTGCACGCGCCCGAAACGCCGGCGAGGATTACTACCCGACCGCGAACGAAACCAATGCATGCATACCCATGATCGAAACTCGTCAAGCAGTGGAGAATCTTGACGACATTCTCGCGGTCGACGGTGTTGACGCGATTTATGTAGGTCCAGCCGATTTGTCGCTGAGCTATGGCTACGGACCTGTGTATAGCGACGACAACGACGAGTACCGGAAGGTCCTGGAGCACATAGTGGACAGATGCAACCAAGCGGGAAAAATTGCGGGGATTCATTCAACGACGGCACTTGCCAGTAACCGGCGAGAAAAAGGTTTCCTGATGCAAACCGTTAGCGGCGACCTCGTAGCCATGAGCAAAGCCAGCTATCAAGATTTGAAGAACGCGCGCGAAGGAGGACCAGGTGATGGATCCTCACGTATTTACTGAAGAGGCTCAGAGATAGATAACGGGTTGTTTCGACGTGTCGAAACAACGAACCAAACACCCGCAGCAGCAACTAAACATCCAGCGGTTCGAAAAGCCGTAGGCATCGACGCCGCTTCGCTTAACCAGCCCAGTGCCGGGGGTCCAAGCACGAACCCTACGTCGCCAGCCGAACGATAAAGACCGATCCCTAAGCCGCGAAGCCTTTCAGGAAACAGTTCGGCGACGAAAGCCGCGGGCGCGGGCCCAGCGGTTCCTGTACCAAGAGTCAGAATCAGGTTGCCGATTACAAACCACAGTGGAGTTCCGCTCGACGCGATGACAAAAGTGCCAAGTCCGGCGGCGACACCAGAAAAGACAATTACTGGCCCCCAACCGATGCTCTCCGTCGCCCGCGTCGCGGGCCAAAGAGTAAACAACGTCATGACTCCGGTGATAGTGAACACCACTCCGATCTCGCCCGGACCCCAAGCCAGGGTGTCATCCGCGTGGAGTGGCACCAACGTCGCTCGCGTACCNGCGCGAGTCATAAAGATTGTTCCCGTGACGAAGGCGATNGCAAAAAATGGCCCGCTGCATACGATGCGTTTGACCTCCGCNGCTGAACCTTGACCCTGAGTCGCTTCGACGTTGGGACGACGTGTTTCTGGAAGTCGGAATATGGCGTAGACGGCGGTCGCTACCCCGATGGCGCCCACNAGGTGGAACGGGGCTGCCAAACCCCAACGTTCTGCAACTAAGCCACCNACTCCGGGGCCTAAGGCCACTCCGACACTTAGGGCCCACTGGTTGGTAGCTATATAACGAGCACGNCGATTACTCGGTGCGATATCGATCAAATAAATGAGCGCACCGCTCATATAGAAAGCGGATCCTGCTCCGGCGACGAACCTCCAGATCAGCAATGACGAAATACTGTNTGCGAAGCCCGAACCAAACATTCCGATAGAGGTCAAGATTGGTCCGCCCACCAAGAGAATTCTTCGCCCAAAACGATCGGCAATCAATCCGGCCGGTANGTTTAGGATTAGGCGAGCGAGCGCGAAAACCGTGAGAGTCAAGCCAACTACGGTGGCACTCACCCCGAAATCGCGGGCATAGAGAGGAAGCACGGGACCGACGAGTCCTTGACCCGCCATTACCATGAAGGTGGCAAAGCAAAGAATGAGCAGCTTTTCTGCTTCTCGAAACCTGGTTGTCAGCGTGGCCACTGAGCATTGCTACCACTCATGCCGCGTCAATCACACGATCTCACTACGATGCCTGTAGCGGGAAAGGGGACCCAATGCAGGTCAATTATCCGATNATCTCCTCGGATTCGCATATTGCTGAGGCGCCCAATACGTATACCGATTACATCGAACCTGAGTGGCGTGACGTCGCTCCACATGTAATTGAGACCGAAGATAAGGGAGACCTTTACGTCATAGACGGGATGAAACGGACCATTCAAATGGGTCTCATTGCTGCTGCAGGCAAGGCCCCCGAAGAGCTAAATCCCAAAGGGAANTGGGACGAACTACCGCGAAGCGGTTGGGATTCGAGCTACCGCATAGCAGATCAGAATCGAGACGGAGTTTCAGCTGAGGTCATCTATCCCTCGGTTGGAATGGTGCTTTGCAACCACCCTGACGCCGATTACAAGAAGGCCACCATGGACGCTTACAACCGTTGGATAAGCGACTACTGCTCAGTGGATNCGAATCGGCTTCTCGCAATTGGGCAGACCCCTCTTCGTTCAGTGGAGGAAGGGATCGTTGAGATAGAAGCTATGAAGAATGCTGGGTTGCGCGGAGTCATGATGCCCGGAAACCCCGCGACAGAGTTCGACTACGACGACCCACGCTGGGATCCGTTCTGGCANGCTGCGATTCAATTGGAACTCCCTCTGTCGTGGCACATTTTGACTGCGAAGGGATCGGGGCGACCTAGAGGGCCCAAAGCCAATTCGTTCATGACGATCATCCGGGCAAATCAGGACATCATGGGAACGCTCGTCTTCGGAGGAGTGTTTGAACGAAATCCGGAATTGAAAGTTGTATGCGTCGAAGCGGATGCTGGNTGGGTTCCGCATTACATGTATCGAATGGATCACGCNTACAAACGTCACCGGTATTGGTTGCCTCCAGGCCAGGAACTCTCGAAACTGCCGAGCGAATACTTCAAAGAGAGTATTTACACGACGTTTCAAGATGACTGGGTCGCGTTCAAGATGGTGGACCACGTCAACCATAAACGTCTGCTGTGGGCGAACGATTTTCCGCACAGCGACAGCACGTGGCCGTGGAGCCAGGAACTACTTGACGAACACGCTGCAGATCTCACCGATGAGCAGAGCCGAGACATCCTGTGCGACAACGCCGCTGAGCTCTATGGAATGGATACTTCGGAACTGCCGGTCGGCGGAGACAGTTTGGCGGCCACGACCTGACAGGACCAGTTGTGGAACTGACTTCCTCCCGCATAGACGGCGCNGACTTCACNGCCGCGCAGGAGNTGTACCACTCGCGCGGTTGGACCGATGGTCTACCCATCATCCCTCCAACTCCCGAGTTGGTTAGCGCTTGTCTTGATTGGGCCCTTCTGCCGCCAGAACACCTCATAGGAATTGAGCCCGTCAGAGAACGCGCTATAACGGCCGAAAAATTNGCAATCAATTCCGTTATGGCAGGGTGCCTTCCCGAGCATTTTCCATTGGTGGTGGCCTCATTCACNGCGATGCTTCANGACGATTTCCTTCTTCACGGTGCCACTGCATCAACGGGAGGATGTGCGGTCCTACTTATNGTCAATGGTCCGATTCGTAGCCAACTTGGAATGGATGGAAGCTTCAATGCTCTAGGCAACACGGATCGCGCTTCATCGGCGATCGGAAGGGCAGTGCGACTTGGACTAATCAACCTGCTCGATGTCCGTCCCGGCGAAATTGACCGATCNACGTTAGGGCACCCAGGCAAGTTCAGCTATTGCGTCGCAGAGGACGAAGAAAATTCTTCGTGGCGTTCTTTGGCTGAAGAACGACTCGGTATCGCCGATATCTCTGCCGTNACCGCGGTCGCTGCGATGGCACCCCGTCAAATCATGAACGAATGGACTACCAACCCCGAAGAAATATGCGACACCGTCGCCGCNGAGATCCGGGCGAACCAACTTCACTACTCAATCTGGGCTGGCAATTACACNGTTGTCCTACCGGGCCAACTCCGTCAGCACTTCGACGACGCTGGATGGTCAAAGGCTGACATCCGAAATTATGTCCATCAGCAGGCCCGCGTGAAGCGTGGTGAGTGGACCAAGGTAGGCAAAGGTTCGGTGGTAAAGGACCGAGCTGACAGGGAATACGCTGCAATGGAATCCGCCGATCAGCTGTTGGTCGTAGCCGCAGGGGGCCCAGCGGGTGGATTTGCACAGATAATTCCCCCCTGGTTGGGAACGAAAAGTCGAGCNACCACTGTGGCTGTAGGCGCATGCGTCGATTGTGAGGTGCCATAGACATGGAACTACTTGACCCAAGTCACGAGCAACAAAACGGAGGCAGCACGCCGCCATCGCGACTCAGCACCCTAGAAGGAGCTGTTATTGGAGTCATCTCCAATGGGAAAGAGAACACGGTTCCCTTCTTTGACCGCGTTGAATCCATTTTGCGTGACAGTTACGGCGTNTCCGAGGTTGTTCGNAGAACGAAACGGAATTACAGCGCACCAGCGGAAGCAGACTTGATGGCCGAGGCAATNGGATGGGATGCGGTTCTTAGNGGCGTTGGCGACTGAGGTAGCTGTTCGTCGTGCAGTTTGCACGACGCCGTCATCGCAGAACGNAATGGAGTCCCGGCGATGAGCGTGATGACGTCGGCCTTCGCNGACGCCGCCGAACTGATGGCAAGGGTTCAGGGNGTGCCGCTTCACCCGTTCGCAGTGATTGAGCATCCCATCGCGAGTGCAGATGACCTAGGACTTGACGTTCGAGCACGAGAGGCAGTCCGAAAAGCGGTAGAGGTATTGGTGTCTCGATGATNTACGGGGATTGAAAGNTTGCGTAATCGAGTGGTAACGCAGTCGTTCGTTTGAGTTCCTCCATTTCGAAGATAGCTCTCACGTCGTATAGAGCGACCCGTTCGATCAGCCGTTTGTAGAAGTCGTCATATGAGTGAATATCGGGCACTACCACTCGAAGCATGTAGTCGATCTCACCGCTGGTTCGGAAAGCTTCCACAATNTCGGGGAACTCTTCGATGGCCGCGGTGAAATCCGCTAACCATGCCGCNGAGTGGTTGTTNGTTCGGATTTGTACCAACGCATTGATTCCTAACGACAGGCGCGCAGGATCAAGAATGGCGACCTCGCGTTGGATGATGCCCTCGCGACGCAGGTTCTGCACCCTCCTCCAGCAAGGTGTTGGAGTCAGACCAACCTCTACTCCCAACTCCCTAGCCGATCGTGTCGAATCCTCTTGCAATAGATGCAGTATTTCCCGATCAATTAGATCCATAGTGCAAAGTTAATGCGTAAAGATGATCAATCCTGTATAAATCTTGTGAAAATGACTTGAAACACGAGNTCGGGAACAACAACATTTCGTCGGTCGGGACCTACGATTTGGTCATGGCAGTCAAGCGGTACTTCACTGAACATCCGGCGTCCGTGGGCGAGACCTACGGACAACATTTCCGCGTGGCGACTCGTTTCGCCATAGAACTGGCCGTAGCGGCTGCCGCTGCTGCAGTCCACGCGGTAGTTCCGAGTCTGTGCTCTTCGACTGCGAGTTCAAAGGTGCGAGGTCTTCACGACCAAATGACGGTNGGCTTACGCGGTGAGACCGACACGGATTCTGCTGTGCATGAAGTAGCGCANCCTCAGCCCGTGGCCTGAGCACTCAACTAAGAACGTNGAATTGAAATNGAATCGAACTGTTCGTTGTCACCGGTTTTGACGTACCACTCCCAACGGATTTNATCGGGCCCTTCAATCCAGGTTTCCGTCTTGTCCGCGTAACAACACATCGTTTCNTCAACGCCAGTTGTGCCTAAGCCCTCCTCTGTCATACGTAGATCGGCGTCGGNAACCATCGTTGCGTCGTCGACTTCGACGCCCAGGTGGTTGATCGATCCTCCAGTCTCTGGATTTTCAAACAGCACCAATTTAAGAGGCGGTTCCTCGATTANGAAATTCGCGTACCCGGGCCGGATTTTGGCTGGTTCGGTCGAAAACATCTTCGAATAGAAGGNCACTGCCTCGTCAAGATCCGCAACATCGATAGCGAGTTGTAAACGACTCATTTTGTTCACGCTCAAACTGTATTTACTTGATTTCCCAATTATGCCTGTTGACGGTGCCGGGCGCGACACCATGATGTCTGTCNGTTCAGTCTCGCAGGAATGCCAGTTCGAAGCGACGTGTAGCGAATCGCCATCCNTCCCCGGTGCGGACAAACTCGTCATGGTATTCGCCGACGAACTTNGGAATTCCCGACGGGGCAGGCGANTCAGCCGTACCGGTCAAAGAATCGTGACGNAAATTCACGAGATAGCACAGACCATTTGCTTGGTCACCATCCACGTNAATGAGCACATTGGTGCAAATGTGTCTNGATTGTCGCCTNGTGACCGCCTCTCTTCGCGAAAACCCTNCACGGATTGCGTCTTGCCCAACCATGCTCACCCCTGGACCAGCCCAGCTCCCATCGGCGACAAAAAGATCGGCGATGCCACTGGCGTTTCCGAANTCTGCNAGGCGACAATATTCGGCGATCAGCTTCTCACAAGCCTTTTCATCCAAAAGCATTTGCAGTTCATTGTCCATTTATTTCTCCNNTGGGGCGGAAGCCAGTTTGCCACTNGAGGCGTGCCGNCACCTCGTCTCAATAAAGACACTATTTTCTGAGCATGGCTTTGGGAACGTTGGTCCGTGCTGATGGAACTGTGGTCTGTTCATGGGGTGAAAAAGACGCGAAATACGCCGACTACCACGACACCGAGTGGGGCGTACCAGTTACCGATGACGTACGACTCTACGAAAANATGTGTTTGGAGGGNTTCCAATCCGGACTCTCTTGGCTCACCATTCTGCGAAAACGCGACAACTTTAGGGCAGCTTTTGCGGGATTCGAGATAGAAGCGGTAGCCAAATTCGGTGACAAGGACGTTCANAGACTTCTAAACGATGCGGGCATAGTTCGTCACCGCGGCAAGATCGAGGCCACGATCGTCAACGCTCAGGCGGCTCTTCAGACCATCGAAGCACATGGGTCACTATCGAACTTCTTTTGGAGTTTCGAACCCGAACATTGCCCCCCTGTCCGAACCCCGTCNGATATGGCCGCATCGACAAAAGAATCTGAGCAGATGAGTAAGGCCNTGAAGCAACTTGGCTGGCGCTTTGTTGGCCCCATCACCTGCTATTCGCTGATGCAAGCCGACGGNATAGTCAACGACCATTTCGTCAACTGTTTCCGACACAGCGAAATCGAAGCCACCAGAACGGCTACAGAAGAACCATCCTAGGCTCTACCNCAAGTGAGAATAAGGAGNAGGCGTGCTCGATAATTACCGCGTTATTGATCTAACCGATCGTCGAGGCTGGCTGACAGGGTTCCTACTTGCTCAATTGGGATGCGACGTGGTCCTCGCCGAACCGGATGAAGGTTGGCCACGGGACGANTGGTTCGAGNCGTATAACCGCGGAAAACGATCGGTGATTGTGCGCGACAGCGCCGACGTTGAAGCTCTCGCAGCGGACGCGGATTTCGTTATCGACTGCGGATGCCAGACGCNGNTAGTAGATCTTGCCAAACTNCGTGACGACAACCCGCAACTCATAACGGTGTCGCTAACGCCATTCGGACCCGACGGACCGAAAGCGGATTGGCTAGCGACCGACTTAACCTTGGTGGCTGCGAGCGGTCAGATGATTTGCAATGGAGACGTCGACCGCGCNCCAGTCCGAATTTCGATNCCCCAAGCCTGGTCTCACGCAGCCTGCCAGGCTCTGGTCGGAGCGCTAATAGCCAACGATGAACGATCCCGCTCAGGATTGGGTCAACANGTCGATGTTTCGGCGCAACAAGCAATGGCCGAGACAGCCCTCCCCGCGATATTGCACGGACCCGCCGGGCTACCACCTCAAGAACGCATGTCAGGCGGAGTCCAACAGGGCCCAGTGCACCTCCGATGGACNTACCCATGCGCGGACGGCGAGGTTCTCATCACCGTCGCCTTCGGAGCGATGATTGGGCCGATGTTTCAACGGTTTTTAGCGTGGATGTGCGAGGAAGGNGCCTGCGATGAGGCCACACGTGACAAGGATTGGATTGATTTTGCTCTGCACCTCCAAAGCGGCGAAGAGACCCTTGAGGAGCTATCCCGTGTCATGGACCTGGTCGCNGAGTTCGCGAAAACNAAAACCAANGCCGAGTTCTTNCAAGAAGGCCTCGATCGCACTCTCTTGGTAACTCCAATNACNGATTTAGCTGATGTCGTCGAAAGCGAACAATTCACGGCACGCGGGTTTTGGGATGACGTCGNTGGNGTCAGTCACCCAGGGCCATTCATCCACGCTAATGAATCCCCGNTGAAACGCTTAGGCCCCGCACCTGCTTTGGGTCAACANGATNAAGAAGTGCGGGTCTCGCAAAAGNCGTCCACCCGCCTTCCGNCNCCCNCCGGAAACCCTCAACCGAATCGACCCCTCGAAGGACTCAAGGTTTTGGATTTTTCGTGGGTGGCAGCGGCTCCTCTCACGACCAAAATTCTCGCGTATTGGGGAGCGGAAGTTGTTCGAATCGAATCGGTGACCCGCCCGTGTTTGCTTCGAGGAGCTTTAGGACATCGGGACGACATCCCTGAACAAGAAAACGCAATTAGTTGGCATTCGGTAAACGCCAACAAGATGAGTTTGGCCATCAACCTGTCTAAACCTGAAGCACGAAAGGTGGTTCTTGACTTGGCTGCCTGGGCCGACGTCGCGGTGGAATCGTTTACCCCCGGAACGTTGGACGCGATGGGACTGGGCTATGAGGTTCTCAGCGGAATTAATCCCGAAATCATCCTTTTGTCCAGCTGCGTTTTTGGACAAACCGGACCGATGCGAGATTTTGCCGGATTCGGAAATCTTGCCGCCGCCGTAGCCGGATTTTANGACATCACCGGCTGGCCGGACCGGGGAGCTGCCGGGCCCTACATGGCATACACCGACTACACGTCACCGCGGTTTATGGCAGCAGCGCTATTAGGTGCGCTTGATCACCGGCGACGCACGGGGAAGGGCCAGTATCTCGATTTTTCCCAAGCTGAGGCAGCGACCCATTATCTCACCCCAGGATTATTGGAGTATCAAAGGACNGGCGAAGCACCGAGCCGTCNAGGAAACAGCGACCCAGATATGGTCCCCCACGCCGTGTACCCGACCNCGGGGACAGATAAATGGTGCGCGATCGCCTGTCAAAATGATGAGCAATGGCGTTCNCTNTGCCGCGAAATGCGGCGCGANGACCTTTCCAAACTCACTCTTGAGGAGCGACTTGAACAAACTGCTGAACTTGATGATGTGATAGGAGCCTGGACAGCGAATCAGAGCGCAGGAGGGCTGCAAGTGCGAATGCAGCGACACGGAATAGCGGCCCATATGGTTCAGGACAGTTCCGACTGCATGAACGATCCTCAACTGGTCCACCAGAACCACTTCCCCTGGGCCCCACACCCTGAAGCCCGCGAAGTGATGATCGACGGAATTCCTCATCAGTTGTCGCGATCAATCGGCGGTTTTGACTGGGCTGGCCCAACCTATGGNCAGCATTCGATGGAAATTCTTGAGGGCATTCTTGGGTATGACAGCGAGCAAATTGCAGAATTAGCAGTTGCAGAAGTTCTGGAATGAGTTCTGCACGCGTTCACCAGAATGCGTACGATCCCGCAAGTGACAAAGGATNCCAAAGACCGTTACCTCCCNGGTTCGGCCCGGCCTTATCCGCCTAACCGATCNGGTGTGGACCGCTGCTTTGGATGCTCCGCGTCCAACGAGAAAGGGTTACGTCTCGCATTTTTCANGTACGAAGACGGCACCATAGAAACGCGGCATCGAACAGCTCAACATCACTGCGGNTTTGACACCGTTATCCACGGCGGAATTCAGGCTGCGATCCTCGACGAAGTTATGGGGGTAGCGGCTCAAAGTTCGCTTCCACCGGAAGCACCCGATCTGGCCTGCGCGACAGCAGAGATGCATCTGACATATCTCAGGCCGGCGTTCATCGACGANGAGGTCATCGGACGCGCATGGGTAGTCGGGGTGAAAGATCGCGACGTCCACGTCCAGGGGGTCCTTCTGTCAAGNGAAATGGCTGAACTCACGACTGCCGAATCACGATGGCGCCAGATGCGCACCGAACCATCCTGAGTTAGCGAGATGGATCCCTTGTTGCTTCCACGCCACTTTNTGACGCNAGATGGGTCATCGGAATGTCGTGTGGTTCTATCGGTAGCTTCTCAAAGATCAACTCTTCGATGACAACGCCGATACGAATGCAATCATGCGACGCTCGCGCCAATAGTTCGTCGTAATAACCGGCGCCTTGACCGAGCCGATTACCCTCTAAGTCAAACGCTAACCCCGGGACAAGAGCTACAGAAATATCGTCAATCGAAATTAGAGGCGAGCCTTCGACTGGTTGGGTATATCCATGAGGGTGTTGCTCCGTGACTTCCGTCGCGGAGTGAATGGTAAGGCCGCCGACCCGNGGAGTCCTCGTTGTAGCAAACCTGTCCCACCCCAATTTGTCCGCGAGCCCGTCAAGCGAAATTTCCGTTTCCGTGGCCCGATAAAACAAGAACAATCCGTCTTTTTGGTTAAGGAACGNTTCTAGCCCAGCGGTTATCTGCTCTTGGGTTTTCTGTTTGATGGCCGGCCGCACTCGGCGCAACCGTTTACGCCACGTCGCTTTGTCTCTCTGAGGATCGAGATCACCCACCACTTACGTTGGCCTCCGCAGTAGCTGCGAGAGTCACTTCCTCATTGGGGTTGCTCAACCAACCCTCAGGAAGAGCGACTCTTCGTGGCCCGCCGCTGTGACTTCGTTTCACCCGAACTCCCTCGGGCGGCAAGACGATTTCTCTGTCGAACTCGCCTGTTACAGAGGCCAATTCTGCGAGAGTGCTTACGCCGTGTAGGCGACGTCGGAGCTCTTTCCCTACGGGCCACCCTGCCACATACCAGCCGGCGTGCTTCCGAAAACGCCGAACCACTTCACCTTCNGTGTCATCGTAGAACTCGAGCAGGCGTCGGACGTGATCCAACATTACGTCAGCTACGAGCCCAAGCGTCGGGCGAGTCAGTTCTGGCTCTCTTCCACTCAACACAGACACCAAGTCTGAGAAAAGCCACGGCCGCCCCAAACAGCCGCGTCCAATCTCCACTCCCGCGGCGCCAGTNCGGCGGAGCATTCGCAGGGCGTCCCATGGCTCCCAAATATCGCCGTTACCGAATACCGGAATAGNGATGTGCTCTACCAGTTCAGCGATCGCGNCCCAATCAGCNTGTCCCGAGTACAGATCATTTGCAGTGCGAGCGTGCAAAGTGACCGCCGCGCATCCCACTTCTTCGGCGATTCTCCCGCTGTGAAGAAACGTCAGATGATCTTGATCGATTCCCTTGCGAAACTTGATGGTCACAGGAACGTCTCCNGCGGCTTCGACNGCTGATTCGACGATGCGTCCAAACAAAAGGCGCTTCACAGGAATTGCCGCGCCACCACCGTTGCGGGTGACCTTCGGAGCCGGACAACCAAAGTTCATNTCCAGGTGGCCGATATCGAGACGATCTCTCAGCATACGAATAGCCAAACTCACAGTTTTGGGATCGGTTCCATACAACTGAACTGATCGAATCGGTTCACCCTCCCCAAATTCGGCCAATTTCCACGTGAGCGCGTTTTCTTCCACTAGTGCCCGCGCAGTGATCATCTGGTTGACGTACAACGCGGCCCCCCATCCAAGACANAGAGAGCGGAAAGGCCAATCGGTGACTCCGGCCATNGGCGCGAGCACCACTGGAGTTTCAAGACGTATAGGACCCAAATAGACCGGCGGAACCTCNCCCGGAGTCGCAGCAACTAGATGCTCGTTGAGNGGGCTGCGATAAGCGGTCATNGCAGAGCAGACCTCTCCTCGGACATCACATCGATCCCAGCCTCGCGGAGTAAATAGGCAGTTTCGACCAGCGGAAGCCCGATCACGTTGGAGTGACTGCCATGAATAGCTTTCACGAACACACCCGCCGCCCCCTGCAACGCGTACCCCCCTGCNTTGTCCAGCGACTCTCCCAGAGCTAGGTACCAGTCAATNGCAGCTTGGTTCAGATCGACGAATTCAACATCAGTTGTCGCGAACTCGTTCAATAGCTTGCCGTCACACCTCACAGCGATCCCTGTTAACACTTGGTGGGTTTTTCCGGACAACTCCTTGAGCATGACACTGGCTTGAACCAGATCTGAGGGTTTAACGAAGATTTTGCCATCCAACNCGACGCAGGTGTCCGCGCCAAGAACGACATCGCCGATGACTGCCTCAGCTTTGGCTGTCGAAATNCTCANTACNTAGTCTTGGGGGCTCTCGTCTGGCTGTAGTGATTCATCTATCGCGGGAACNGAAACATCGAAATCGACGCCAAGTTGAAGCAATAATTTTNTTCGCCGCGGTGATTGCGATGCGAGAACGAGTCTCTTAGCCACGCGTCTATTTTGGCGGAACATCGGNACCATGCCTACCCGCGTCAGAATTAACGACGTTTGTGGCACGCAGGTCAAACAAGTTCGTTACTGTCTCGACCGTGGAAATCAACCTAGTTCGGGTGGTAGCTGCAGTCGCNGAGGCCCATCCCGAGACGGTAGGTCTGATACACCTGAACGAAATANAACGAAACCCGGTCGCCAAACCCGATTATCGGTGGGTCAAAACCATCGCAGAAGAATTGAGAGCGGATTGACGGACGCAATAACCGACCGNGACCAGATACAACGCCGCACGATCCGNGTTCTNCAGGGAGGAGTAATTCCGGGAGGNCTCGCGATGACCACCTCCTACGCAGCGGCCGCGTTATTGGGCAGCGAGATCACCGGCAGCGATACACGTGGAGCTATCGCGGCCGTGGGTCTCAGTATCGGCGGCACCTTGGCTGGGTTGCCCCTAGCCGCCGTGATGGCTCGAAACGGACGACGAATTGGAATAGGTGGCGCCTATCTCGTAGGGGCGATAGGTGCAGNGAGCGCGGCAATCGCAGCGATCGCGGAGGTCTACTTNTTCCTTGTTGTCGGCATGATTCTCGTTGGCTGTGGTCAAGCAGGGAATCTGGCGGCGCGATACGCGGGAGCAGATCTAGCAACNGACGAAAATCGGGCGAGGAGCATCAGTCTCGTGATATGGGGNAGCACCGTAGGCTCGGTTCTTGGCCCCACAATTGGTTTAGGGCTTCGGTCGATCTCAGGGTCGGGCGANGCGGCGAGCGGCTACATCCTTCCGTACNTCTGTGCTGCGGGGTTCTTTCTTGTAGCGGCAGCCGGAGTTCTGTACCGGCTGCGACCCGACCCGCTTCACTTGATTACAGGAGAGGGAGAGGCCGGTTTCCGGGCCCCACGACTTGCCGACCTCGGTCTCATTCTCGCTCATCCAGCGGCCCGAGTTGCTCTATTGGGGATGATGCTGACACAAGCGGTGATGGTCGGGGTGATGACAGTNACGCCTCTGCACATGACCGACGGTGATCAAGATGCATTCGTCATCGGCCTGATGATCTCTCTCCACATCATGGGCATGTATTTCTTCGCGCCAGCTATCGGNAAAATCGCTGANCGGATAAGCAAAGAACTGTTGATTGGCATTGGCGCGGTGCTCACAGCGGTGGGATCNGAAATCGCGTCCCACACAGACGCGCCGGACGCCACNGGACACATGGTGGGTCTGCTCCTCATCGGAATCGGATGGTGCGGCTCGCTAGTCGCTGGTAGTGCACTGATGACCGAGGCATTCGAACCCGAGGTTCGCGTGGCCACCCAAGCCACGGCTGACGTATTGATGACCGCGACCGGAGCCGCCGCAGGTGTTGCGTCAGGNCTGGCCGTGGAGCAGCGCAGTTACCATGACCTTGCTCACTGGGCCACATTTGTTTCGATCTTTCTCGCCGTCGTGGCAGCGATAGCGGTCGTGCAATCGTCGCGTGTCGACGAGACTGAACCCCAGTCCGCCTGAGCGGAGAAATTTCATGACNTTCAATGACCTCCCACACATAACAAATGATCTNGAACCCGCCNGGGCTTTATCAGCGCTGATCGAGCNAAGTTCCNAAGCGTGTCCGTAGAACGCGAGTTCGTCGGTCTAGCGTCCCCGATCGTTGGACGCGCAGGCGCCGGGGGCCATCCCTGCCAAGGCGTTTACCACCGGCCCAGAGGTAGCCGACCTACCATCGCCATTGTTGCCACGCACTACAACATTGATTTCAGCGAACATTACCTTGCAGACCTTTGCGCCATGCGGGGAATCGGATTCTTGGGTTGGAACACTCGATTCCGAGGTGCCGAACCATACTTTTTGCTCGACCACGCCATCGCCGAAATTGCCGTCGGGATCAATTGGCTGAAACAAGAAGCAGGTGTGAACACTGTCGTCCTGCTCGGTAACTCGGGTGGCGGGTCGCTAATGGCTGCTTATCAGTCCCAGGCAGTTGAACCCAACTTGACGCCAGAATATGGTCGAACATCGGTTGTTCCCGCAGCCCTCGAAGTTCCCAGCGCCGATCTCTACATTTCTGTAGCAGCGCACCCGGGTCGACCCGAAGTGTTGACCAATTGGATGGATGCCTCGGTCAAAGAAGAATCTGACCCTCTAAGTGTCGTGAAAGATCTCGACCCTTTCGCAAAGGACCGGCAGATTCCATTCACAGAGAACTTCATAGACAAGTACCGAGAGGCGCAACGAGNTCGGAATCACCGCATCACCGAATGGGCGCGCACCGAAATCGATCGACTCGTTGCCGCAGGCCANNACGATCGACTATTCACCACCCCCCGGCTGTGGGCTGACTTGCGCATGATCGACGGTTCGATCGACCCNAGCAACAGACAATTTCCGGCTTGTTATCTTGGTGACCCTCGGCGAGCGAATTATGGGATATACGGCGTAGGAACCGTGAGTTCACTTCGCACTTGGCTTTCGATGTGGAGNCTTAGCGACTCNCAATGNCAAGCAGGGCCGCACCTTGCCCGAATCTCAGTCCCNGCCCTCGTTATCGACGCTGACGCAGACACAGGCGTATTTCCCAGCGACACGCGAGCGATCGTTGACGCACTCGGCTCGGAGGATGTCACCACTCGCACAATTGAAGGCGACCACTACCTGCGCGAACGTGACGGAGCCCGTGATGAAGCCGCCGATGTAATTGTTGCGTGGGTGACCGAGCGCGGCTGACTGTCTTAAAACGAGAGCCAAACTTTGCTACGAACCGTCGAGAAGTTGGGTCAGCGCTGAACCAAGACTCGAATTGTTTGGCGGTTCGAGAGCAACAATTCGCGACAGATAGCTGACCGAAATTTGGTCGCTCATGACAGCGCCAGCGTCGAATTCAATGGGCTGATCCGTTTCATCGCCCCACGACATAGCGACGTTAAAGGCGCCCTTCTCCTTGGCAACTGGCTGCAATTCAATTTGGTTCATAGACCTAGGCGGTTCGGGACCTATTTCCGTGAACCGCCANCCCCGAATCTGGTCAAGCTCAAGATTCGGAACATTCAGGTTGATGACCGGGCTATCGCCGATGTCGTCTTGCAACATTCCCACAATGATGGAGCTTGCAACTGCAGCCGCTACGTGCCATTTCTGGCCCGCAATCAAATCATCCCAACTCTTNTTTGCAACCCCGAAACCGGTCACATGCTGGCTCACGGCGAGACTNGGGATNCCTGTATGGCGGGCAGTCAATGCCGCGCCAACCGTCCCAGAGTGATACACCGAGCGGCCAACGTTTGCACCTGGNTTGACGCCGGAGACAACTAAATCCACATCCCCGAATGCACCGAGGCGTGCGAACATGACACATAACGCGGGAGGACCGGAAACAGTCCACACCTCTTTGATCCCTTCAATTGTTGCNTCGCGCACCTGCGGNTCGGCCAAATGGAGGGGCCCGATGGCAGCGCCTGCTCCTGAATATTCGCTATCCGGAGCCGCCACGACNACNTCCCCGTGTTTTTGCATTGCACGGGCAAGGACGTGAAGACCCTCGCTGTCGATGCCGTCATCGTTGGTTAACAAAATTCGCACGAGCAAGAAACTATTCGCTACGACTGGGTTGTTTCGAAACNTAGGAAGAAACTTCCCGTCGCATTCGCGGAAAATCAGTCCGCTAGACGCGCGGGAAACCCTCCGCGGGAAATCGGACTCCAAGTCTCGATGGAGAGCCGAAGTAACGACTTTCCTTGTTCGATCATCGCCTGTCGATATTCAGCCCAATCAGGATGTTCGCCGCTAATCACTTGAAAGTATTCGCACAGGGGTTCAAGAGCTTCTGGAAGATCCAGCACTTCGAGAGTTCCGTTGACCTGCACCCACTCGCCGTTGAATTCGTCTCCCATTACCAGGACCGAAGCTTCCGGGTTGCGGCGAGCATTCAGGGTTTTAATTCGCTCGGGATAGGTCGCTACGACGATACGATCCTCATCGTCTAACCCCAAGGTCACCAGAGACATCTGAGGACGGCCACTTATTTTTGTGGTTGACAGCACCCCTTTGTGCCTCATTCGCACAAATGAGATCAATTCGTCTCGCTCAACGGTCCGGTTAGTGGCAATCTTTCGAGCCATGGGCAATGAGGCTAGAGCGGAGAGCAAAGAGGTGCGAATACTNCACACCTCCGACGTGCACATAGGACATACCAGGGGATCGGGCGATTCTCACAGCGACGTCTGCCAGTGCCCGGCCCACGGGCTAGCTGCCGCGGTGCGCGAACACCTAGTAGATGTTTTGATCGTNGCCGGGGACTTGTTCGACCACGCGCGCCTCGCCGACGAGACAATTGTCCGAACTCTTGAAGTCATCACAGAGCCGGGCGTTCCGGTGATTGTCATACCGGGCAATCATGATGTGCATGACACAACCTCGCTGTGGGAGAGATGCCGACATGACGTTGAACGAACAGGTGTGCAGCTCTTGGATCAACTCGATGGCTCGTCGTTAGTACTGGCTTCGGGTCGCCTGACTGTATGGGGACGAGCTATGGCAGATCACGAACCTGGATATCGACCTCTGGCCGAGGTACCGCCGCGCCCTGACACGCAGTGGTACGTGGTNGCAGCTCATGGCCATTTGAATCTCACACCCGACGATGCTCACCGATCTTCACCGATCACCCATGAGGAAATCGCGGCTACTGAAGCCGACTACGTGGCCTTGGGGCATTGGCACGTCACTACCGACGCCAGTCACGGCGGGGTCGTCGCGTGGTACCCCGGAGCGCCCATGGGCCAACCGTCGAACGGCACAGCGGCGCTGGTCACTTTTGATAACGGAGTAACGGTTCAACACGTCAGCGTGTCAGGGCCCGAAAATGGCTGTATCTGAGATCTACTGAAACTCGGCTTCTCTGCGAGCTAGTCGGCGTTGCACCGTCTCATATGCGTCCATCAAGNGCGACGCCTCATCTTTCAGTTGTTCGTGACGCNTACCGAGGGCTCTCGCTCGCTCCGGATCGTCGTAGGTTGCACTATCGGAAAGCATGTTCTGCAACTCGGCGAGTTCTTCCTCTGCTTTCTCCCAAGCGTGCTCGACTTCGCGTAACTCGTCGCGCAAGTTTTTCGTTGCCTCGTGCATCTTGTTCCGTCGACGGGCCTCNTTTCGCCGATCNTCGCGCGCTTCGTTGTGCTTGTTTGTCGAAGCGAAAGGTACATGTGCAGGTTCGGTCGCCGTGGAAGCGGGACGCAGAAGATTTTCGTCGACCCCCTCATGCCACGTGGCAGTTCCATTTCGAACCACTATTAACGCGTCCGCGACGCCGCGGATTAAATGACGGTCATGTGTGACCAGAACCAAGGTTCCNGGATAGGCGTTAAGTGCGTCTTCCAGACGGTCACAACTTGGTAGGTCAAGATGGTTNGTTGGTTCGTCAAGGACCAGCAAGTTGACCGGGTTCGCCATAGTGATTGCCAGTGCCAATCTGGTGCGCTCACCGCCGGACAGGTCACCGACTTTTTGGTCAACTTGCTCGCCTCGGAACCCGAAGCCTCCGAGGACCGTTCGCAGATTCCTCTCGCCTTGATCGCCAATCGATAATTTGAATTCCTGAAACACCGTTTGTTGTTCATCGAGGACTTCCGTCAAATTTTGGGCGAATCTCGCGCAGTCCACNTTGTTACCCAGACGAGCCTTACCTTGCGTCGCTTCCAATTCGCCGAGTAACAACTTCAAAAGGGTTGTCTTGCCNGCCCCATTTGGACCCACGAGGGCCACTTTTCTCCCCCTTTCGATAACCAGCGAAACTTCCCTAAGGATGGTTTCGTCGCCGTATCCCACCGCTGCGTTTTCGAACTCAACAACGACCCTCGAAGACCTGCGCGGTAAAGGAAATTCGAACCTCGCTCGCAATTGCTGCGAATCCGGAACTTGAATACGATCAACNCGAGCAAGGGCTTTGACGCGACTCTGCACCTGCCTCGCTTTGCTTGCCTTGTACCGGAAACGTTCTATGAACCGTTCGGTCTCCGCAAATTTACGATTCTGGTGCGCCGCGGCCGCCTCGACCTGAGCTACACGCACTTCTCGGCTCTCTACGAATTCAGAGAANCCCCCTACGTATTCGTGGCTCGAACGGCCATCAAGCTCGATGACTCGATTCGCGACACAGTCGATGAAATCCCGGTCGTGACTGACAAAAAGAATGGCCCCCGGCCACTCCGAAAGTTGTTCTTCAAGCCAGGTAACAGAATCGACATCGAGATGGTTCGTNGGTTCATCGAGAATGAGAACATCTGGTTCAGCCAAGAGAAGTTTCGCTAAAGCAACACGGACCTGCCAGCCACCCGACAANTCGCGAACATCGCGGTAAACCGACTCCGAATCAAAACCCAATCCTGCCAATACTCGATGAGCCTCCGACTCAATCGCGTAACCACCGAGCTGTTCGAAGCGGCTTTGGGTTTCCCCGTACTCGCGTAACGCTTGATCCTTATCAGAATTATCGACCGCAGCCAGTTGTTCNTGCAGTTCAACAAGACGTNGTTCAAGGGCGACAATTTGGGCGGCGCCNTGGAGAGTTACTTCTAAGGCACTTCCGANCAGTTCTTCTTGGAGCTCTTGTGGCAGATANCCGACAGAAAGGTTGGTCGGTCGATGAACAGTTCCACTGTCAGGGTCCTGAATTCCGAGAAGAATCTCGATCAAGGTGGTCTTACCAACACCGTTCCCACCGACCAGAGCTATCCGCCGACCCGACGACAGCTGAATGCTGACGTCGCGAAAAAGATGACGAGGGCCNTGTGCCTTAGTGAGAGCCGTTGCAGTGAGCACTCCAAAAGACGCTACCCAAGACCNGGCGCCGGAGGTGTTGTGTTCGCTGTGACCTTTTGAGGTGGCTTCAAAAAAAGGGCNACGCACATCGCCACCGCAGGGAGGATGGCAAGGACGTAGTTCAGCTGCACGTAGTCGTCAGTGATACGGAACCCCCCCGCGATAATCAAGGGACCAATAGCTGACGCGCCGACACCGAATGCGGTCGCTACTCCACGGATCGCGCCAATATGCTCAGTGCCGAACCATTTCGGATAAAGAGTCGCGACGAGAGCGCGGATGGAACCTCCGTTCACTCCAAGAAGCAGCGAGTAAATTGCNGCACCGACCCCCGGACGAGCTCCCGCGTACGCCAGATGCGCTCCCACCAACGAGGCTTGACAAGTAACAAGTAAGACCGATGGCGACAATCGGTCGGACAGCCACGCCCATAAAAAACCGGCCGTTACGGTCCCNACCATCTGCGGAATAAAAACCGTTGCCGCCTCGCCGGTCGTCAAGCCAGCAGCTTTCATCAGTGCGAAGTGATGAAAGGTCACCCCCGTGAGCAACGCCGACGACACCACCATCACTGAAGTCATGATCCAAAAAGCGTGNGTTGTAGTGGCCTCTCGAACTGTGAAATGCTCGATCGNTTTAACCGATCTGAACGAAAGCGGGCGACGACCATCAGGTAGCTGCCCTAACGATTCGGGGCGATCCTCCATCCAACGCCATGCTGCGGGTACTACCGCAACAAGAATGCATCCCCCCGCTATACACCACGCCCAGCGCCAACCGAACTCTGCGATCAGAAAGGTAAGNGCTAACGGGCCAAGCGCCATGACACCCGCCGACACAGTCATAGAGATCCCGAAAGCGAACCCACGCTTTTGATCAAACCAGAGAGCAATGCTGGTTTGGCTAACCAGGCTCAATGCGCCTTGGCCGAGCATGCGGATCCCGACGAAACCGACAACGAGCATCCACAGATGAACCACGGTTCCCATATAGGCGACCGCGAGCGAGAAAGCGGTAGCTATCGCGATCATCGTTTTTCGCACTCCTGCTCGGTCNATCCACCGGCCAAAGGCGGGCATCGTTAAAGAACCNACGACGGTGCCGATCAGATATGCCGTCGAAAGAGTCGTTGGTCCAATCTTGAGATCGTTAGTCAAATGTTCTGCAAACGGAGCAACACCAATCGTTTGACCCGGAAGTGTGAAAGAAATAGCGAGGGTCGAAAGTCCGAGAAGTGACCAACCTCGAAAACGTTGCGGCCCCTGAATGGGGGACACNGACCTATGCCACCAAACTCAAACTCGCGGAACCAAGAGTCGCGCCGTCTGTCNTTANTAANTGACCGGTNTTGGTGGGGTGAAGCCCTGTCGCTGCCCCGGTAGTCACGACACTTCCAGCGGNAAGGGTCAATTCACGACGNTTCAGGTGATTACACAGCCAAGCCAATGATTCGTAAGGGTCGCCCAAGACCTCACTCCCTGTTCCCNNNCCAATTTCTTCGTTATTGACAAATGTGTGAAGCCGATAAGCGCTCAGGTCCCCGACTTTGTCTGGTTCGGTACCGGGCCCCATTACCAAGGCTGCGTGAAGAGCGCCGTCTGCGACCAGCAAAGCGGGATCGACGTCGAAGTTTTGTTCAAACCGCGAGCACACAAGTTCGATAGCGGGATGAACAAACGAAACAATTTCCTTCGCCGACCTCGCAGTCATCTTTGCGCCTCCGGGCCGTAGGGTGACCCCGATCGTGAAGGCGAACTCTGACTCCAAGCCAGGTTGGTGATGAAGATCTGCCAGAGGGATCTCGGCTCCTGACGTGACAAGAGTGCGCTCGAAAACTGGACCACATATCGGAGACTTCACCTGCAACTTTGATTGGCTCGCGGGGTTGGTCGCTCCTACTTTCCATCCGACAAGCGGTGAGTCAATAAGCCCAATGAGTTGCTCTTGTGCGTCGTACGCCAACGCAGCTGAGGCAGGCACGTTCAGATCAGAGAAATTCAGTGCGTCCATTGTCAAACGCGCGTGAGCAAGGGCGACGGGTAGGGGTAGATTCAACGCTGGCAAGGTACCTTCTTTGGCCTAGGAATGGGCGTTTTCAACCTCTTCGCAGCCTGTCTATGCGTCGTCTGTCTCGTTTCGTTGGTCTCCCGGCGCCGCGATCACGCTTGGCGACATGGACCCGCGAAATGGATGCAGGTGTTTGTTGACGAACAGGGGTGTGGTCGTAGTAACACTCCGAGGCGAGAGTTGGGCTTACCCTTTTCTCCAAGAGTTCTTTGACTTCAAGTTCTCGCTTCTGACTTTTCACCCGTACTATTACGCGATCGCCGACCCGCACTTTTGATGCGGGTTTCGCTGGAACATCGTTTATGCGGACTGCTCCGCGATCGCATGCCTCTTTTGAGCTCGCGCGACTGCGAAAAACTCGAACCGCCCAAAGCCACCTGTCTACCCGGCAGAACTGGGTGGCCATGAGGATGTCAGTTGACCCGCGGTGAGGTGTCGGCAGGTGCCTCACCCAACGCACGAAGCCGAGCTTGGACGTTCGATTTAGTGACAGAGCCCAGGACAACACTGATGTGCCTAATTTCTCTATCGCGCTGCGTGCGTTGCGGTCGATGTGCTCCGGAATGCATTGGTCCACGATAAGGCACCTGCACGCTACCGTTGCGATTTTGTGACAAGTGCGCTCTTTACTCAGTTTTCATTAGTGATTCGCCCGTGGTTGGCCTAGGTTTTCCTGATCGACTGTTCACCTGGATGGTCGGGATATACGAAAAACGACCCTAGGGGGCTCCAGATGGAGATTCGACGCAATCTTTTGCGTCTGTTCGCTGTCCTATTCGCCTTTGCACTTGTTGCGGCGGCCTGTGGAAGTAGCGACGACGATGGTGATTCGTCCAGTAGCGCTAGCGCTAGCGCTACCGCTGACGATGACCATGGTGATGACTCAGCCGAAGAAGCTGAGGAAGATACCGGCGGTACTCTTAGCCAGGACGCAGTCGAAAAGGCTGTTTCTGGTGAGGATGACGGCGATGACGCGGCCGAAGAAGAGGCCAGCGACTGCCCAGTCGACCGATCTAATGTGGAAGGGATCTTCGCGGAAGCTGATTGCAACCGTGATGCGATCATCGCCATGATCACCGAGAAAATGGAAGCCGGCGAGTGGGGTGTCAATGATGACAACCATCTCATTGGTCCGACAGGCATGGATGTCGATCTCAACGAATGTCCAGCTGACTGGTCAAACACTCACGGTCTTTACGATGACAAGTTCCGATTCGGTCAAACCACAGTGCAGTCAGGCAACCTGGCCGCCTACGGCAACCTCAGTGTTGGCATGGAGATATGGTTCGACTACATCAACTCGCTTGATGTTCTGAGCGGTCGCGACATTGAATTCATCATTAAAGATGATGGCTATGTTGCTGCTCAAACCATTGAATTCGTTGACGAGCTCATCGAATCAGGAAACATTCTTCTGATCCAAGGCCTCGGCTCGCCGAACGGCCTTGCCGTGTACGACAAGATCAACGAGGAATGCATCCCTCACCCGTTCTACCTTTCAGGCCACCCAGCCTGGGGTGACCCAGAAATCCACCCATGGACCACCAGCTACCAGATGTCATATTCAACTGAAGCTGTTCTGTGGGGAACCTGGATCAAGGTGAACCTCGCTGATGAGCTTCCTGTCAAGGTTGCTGGTTTGGTGATGGACAACGACTTCGGTCTCGCTTACGAAATGGGCTTCGAGTCATATGCCGAGCAGAACCCCGATGTGGTAGCGGAATACCTGCCGGTTCGTCACGACCCCGCAGCTCCGACGCTGACCAATGAGGTCACCACCATCGCGGCGTTTGATCCAGATGTGTTCATCTCGATGACCGCAGGTAACCCATGCTTGCTAGCTGTTCAAGAGGTTGAGGCTTCAGGTCTGTACGATCGCCTGTCAGCTGCCTTTACGCCTTCAGTGTGCAAGGGCATAGCCGCTTATATGGCTCCCGCAGGTATGGCAGCAGACGGCTACTGGATTGTTGGTGGTGGCGCCAAAGACACCACTGACAGCGTCAAGATGAAAGAACCATTCATCGCGTTCGCCCGTCAACTGATTGAAGATGCCGGTGAAGATCCAAACATTTCGCTTACAGGCGAAGGTATCTTCCGTGGCTATGCGTTCGGTGAAGCATTCCGGATTGCAGACGCTCTGCCAGGTGGCATGAGCCGAACCAACCTGATGCTTGCCTTGCGTAACTTCAAGATCTACCACCCAGGACTGCTCGACGGTCTAGTCACCGAACTTAAGGGCAACTCGGATGCCTACTTCGTAGAAGGTTCCGAATACAGCCAGTTCGATGCAACTGAGCAGACATGGGTCATGGTTGGCGAGGTTGTTGACGCCAACGGTGGAACCCCGAACTGTCGCTGGGATAAAGCCAACGGTGGTTGCCGATAAATAAGGCACATATGTGAGCGTGTATTGATTCCTCACATCTAAATACCGTAGGGACCGCTGGGCTTCGGCCCAGCGGTCCCTCTCGTTTTCAACCCAGGGTCGAGCGCATCAGCCGATTGTTAAGAAAGCACAGTTGAGCAACAGCCTTGTTCCCCCAAAAACTGGGGGTTTTCTTGACAGATTGTTACGAAACGTGCGCGGGGGCGACACCGTCTGTAACGCCTACTAGGTTGTGCGCAGCGATTTAATGATCGTTCAATGAGCGGGCCCACACCGGGTTCTCTTGCTACATCCACCCGAGGGGGAGTATTTATGGGATTCAAACGCAAGTTTTTGCGTTTGCTGGCGGTGCTGTTTGCTTTCGCCATGGTCGCCGCGGCATGCGGTGGCAGCGACAGCGACGACGACTCTTCAAGCGATAGCGGTTCCGATACCGCTGCCGCTTCAAGCAGCGATAGCAGCGACAGCGATGAAGCTGAAGAAGAAGAAGAAGATGCGGGCATGCTTTCTCAAGAAGAAGTTGAGAAAGCCGTTTCAGGTGACGACGACGGGGAAGAAGAAGAGGTGGACGAAGACGCTCCAACCTTTGATCGCTCTACCCTCGACGGCATTTGGGAAGAAGCCGCTTACCGGCGCCAGCTCATGATCGATGAGATCACTGAGAACATGGAATCCGGTGACTGGGGTGTCGGTGACGACAACATTCTCCGTGGCCCAGCTGGCTATGAGGCCGACCTGAACGACTGTCCAGGAGACTGGTCGAACACTAATGGCCTTCTGGACGATGAAATTCGTGTCGGTCAGACAACAGTGATGTCGGGCAACCTTGCAGCGTACGGCAACATTTCACATGGTTGGGAAAACTATTGGGATTGGATTAACGACGAGTTTGGTGGCATTGGCGGCCGCGAACTTGTGATGATCATCAAGGACGATGGTTACGTTGCGGCTCAGACAATTGAGTTCGTTGACGAGTTGATTGAATCGGCGAACGTTTTCGCTCTTCATGGTCTNGGTTCTCCGAACGGTCTAGCGGTATACGACAAGATCAATGATGAATGCGTGCCTCATCTGTATTACGCATCTGGCCACCCCGCATGGGGCGACCCAGTCCATCATCCTTGGACTACAAGCAACCAGNTGTCTTATCTGACCGAAGCGGTTTTGTGGGGCACGTGGATNAAGACAAACCTGCCTGACGAGATTCCTGTCAAGGTNGCTGGTTTGGTNATGGACAACGACTTTGGTCTGGCCTACGAGAAGGGCTTCGAGTTCTACGCCGAGCACAACCCGGACGTGGTGTCGGAGTACCTGCCGGTTCGTCACGACCCAGCAGCACCGACGCTGACTAACGAAGTCACGACCATTGCGGCATTCGACCCTGANGTGTTCATTTCGATGACCGCAGGTAACCCATGTCTGTTGGCTGTGCAAGAAGTCGAAGCGTCCGGTCTTTTGGAGCGACTCTCCGCTGCGTTCACCCCATCGGTNTGCAAGGCGATTGCTGCTTANATGGCACCGGCNGGTATGGCTGCTGATGGCTGGTGGGTTGTCGGTGGAGGTGTAAAGGACTCCACGGATCCGAAGTACATCGATGAGCCATTTATCGCGTTCCTGAACGCAGAACNTNGAAGNNGNNGGNCTNGATCCNTCNATTTCNCTNCTGGCGACCGGTTACTTCTTCGCCNNCCCATGGACNGAGNCACTNCGTGTTGCCAACGAGCTTCCAGGTGGTCTTACCCGGACCAACGTGATGCTTGCTGCTCGAAGCATTGACATCTATCACCCACTGATGATGGACGGTGTNGCGTATGAGTTGAACGGCGCNGCAGATGCCTTCGCNGTTGAAGGNTCTGACTTCAGTCAGTTCGACGCCACTGCGCAGACCTGGAACCAGGTCGGCGACATTGTCGACGGTAACGGTAATTCACCGAACTGCGAGTGGGACAAGGAGAATGGCGGCTGCTGATCAGTTGATTCAGACGTGAACGGCCTTTGGCCGTAACGCCANAAATATNGGAAGGACCGCCGGGCANAGCCCGGCGGTCCTTCCGCCTTTTGTTCCTCGCAGCGCATCGCNGCGAGGAACTNCGCCCNGAGCACANACCAGAGNNGTNGCCGNTAAACAAACGGGCCCGTCGGGTGCAACATGNGTCGGTCGACGAAAAGCCNTGAGACATCAGATNGACCGACCAGCGTGGCAANGCCACCGTCTCCNCGCTGTTCAGNTCAGTCCTCNGCNAGTANAGCNCGGCTGATTACCAGCTTCTGNATCTCGCTNGTTCCTTCTCCNATAATCATCAACGGAGCATCCCGGTAGTAGCGCTCCACNGGGTACTCGGTGCTAAAACCGTTNCCNCCATGGATGCGCATAGCGTCGAGAGCNANTTCGCTCGCCGTTTCCGACGCAAAAAGTTTGGCCATTCCCGCCGCAAGATCGACCCGNTCGCCNGCGTCGGCCTTTCGCGCTGCTTCNTAAGTAAGAAGACGAGCTGCCTCTAGCTTGGTGGCCATTTCAGCCAACTTGAACGCAATCGCTTGATGTTGACTGATAGGTCTGCCAAAAGCTTCGCGTTNTTTTGCGTAGTCCAAAGCGGCNTCGTAGGCAGCCTGTCCGACCCCAACTCCTCGGGCGGCAACATTGATTCGCCCAAGCTCAAGAGCCGTCAACGCCCAACGAAGCCCATTGCCGATGCCCTCNTCTCCGCCGAGAAGCTGATCACTGCGGAGGTGGTGATCAACGTAGGACATTTCGACGGTCTCNACGCCCCGGTAGCCGAGTTTGTCNATCTTGCGACTGATAGTGACCCCACCGCTTCCCTTGCCCGGNGTTTTCTCAACGATNAAACAAGTAATCCCGCCGCTATCGGGGTTCTCGCCGTCAGGGACGCGAGCCAGCAATGCGACGACTCCAGCTTTCTCTCCATTCGTTACCCACATCTTGGTGCCGTTGATTATCCACTCGTCACCATCACGTTCAGCTCGACATCGCAACGCCCCGGCATCAGAACCGCTGTCAGGTTCCGACAAAGAAAAACATCCNCGCAGCTCNCCAGTAGCCATCGCTGGGAGCCACCTGAGACGTTGTTCTTCCGAACCAAACTGGGTGATGAGCCTCGCACATATCAGATGACTGTTAATGATTCCTGCAAGTGACATCCAACCCCGCGACAATTCTTCGATGACCCGTGCGTAGGTAATGTTGTCGAGTTCGAGTCCCCCATATTCAGCTGGGATCGTTGCACCGAAGAGACCAAAACTGGCCATTTGCAGGGCCATCTGCGTTGGGTACTCGTCGGGTAGTTCGAATTCNGATGCGTGCGGGATGACCTCATTCTCGACCCAGGTTTTCAAGGCCGCGATCATCTCGTCTGCGACGTCGACATCNGTCATCGCGCTTTCCTTCGCATGGAGGGTCTCCCATTTCCTACTATCCGGGGTGACGTCGTGCCCTATCGGATCGTCAAAACCTAAATCCGACGGGCCCATATTGAATGGAGTCCCCATGCAGATTTCAATGGCCATAGGTGCCGGTGCNAGCCTNGACCCCGAAAGNTTGGCCCGACATGTTCAAAACCTAGAGAGCGCTGGAGTAGACCTCGTATGGGGAGGAGAGATCTACGGGTATGACCTCGTCTCAACGCTCGCTTTCGTCGCAGGTCAAACTAAAACCATGCAACTTATGACCGGCATCTTGCCGGTCTATTCGCGCAGCCCCGCGCTCATCGCTCAAACCGCCATCACCATTGACACCCTTTCACAGGGACGTTTNGTACTCGGCTTGGGCACATCTGGACCCCAAGTAATTGAAGGCTGGCACGGCGTTCCCTTCCATAAACCCCTTGGTTTGACGCGCGACGTCATTGATATCTGCCGCAAAGTTTGGTCAGGAGACAAAGTCGAACACGAAGGAAGAGCGTTTAGTCTTCCGTTGCCCGAGGGTGAAGGCACCGGTTTAGGCAAACCCCTGAAGCTCATGTGTAAGCCATACCGACAAGACATCCCGATAGCGGTGGCATCAATCGGGCCAAAAAACGTAGAGATGACAGCCGAACTCGGTGATATCTGGCAACCCATCCATTTTTTGCCAGAGAAATTTCATGATGTGTGGGGCGATGCTCTGCATGCTGGCAAAGCAAAACGTTCTGCTGACCTGGGAGACCTCCAAATAGTCGCGGGGGGAACCGTCGCTCTCGGTGACGGCCCTCACGTNGANGCGGCGCGAAAAGCNGTTCGCGACAACACAGGTTTCTANGTTGGAGGGATGGGTGCGCGCGACCAGAATTTCTACAACGATCTCTTCAAACGCTATGGATATGAACAAGAAGCCCAAGAGATCCANGACCTTTTCCTCAGCGGCAAGCGAGACGAGGCGTTNTCGAAAGTNCCTGATGACTATGTNGACCGAGCGAGCTTGACCGGNGACGAAGGCAGGGTTCGGGAACGGATCGAGGTCTACAAAGAGGTAGGTGTGACTTATCTCAACATTGATATTCCNGCNGATACCGAAAATCCGATCGAAGTCATCGAAAAGGTAAAGGCTTGGGCCGAGTAACCCTCAATGAGTCGTCTACCAGCGAATGAACGGTTTCGGGCCGCAGCAGNTTCCCTCGGTATCGAGCCTGACATTGTCCAATTCNCAGAAGATACTCGTACCGCCGTTCAAGCAGCCGCGGCCCTNAATTGCGAATTGGGTCAAATCATCAAATCGCTCGTATTTCAATGTGATGGCGAGCCAGTCCTCGCGTTAACCGCGGGGGATCAAAAAGTTGACATCAAGACGCTTGGCGAACTGTGNGGCGGCACCATTGAAAAAGCGGGCGCGGAAGTGGTCCGCGACGCAACTGGATTTGCCATCGGCGGCGTGCCGCCGTTCGGTCATTCGACCCAGTTGCAATGTTTCGTCGATCGGAACATTTGCCGACACGAGAAAGTGTGGGGTGCGGCGGGCACTCCCGATACTGTTTTCGCTATCGACAGTGATCGACTTGTCGAACTAAGCGGAGGCCAAGTCGCTGACTTTGCAATTTGAACGCAACGAACTGACACTCTGGTTCCTCATCCCGCTCTAGTGTCTGAGGATGCCTGCGCATCGCACCGCCATCGTTCCCCGCTTCGGGGAATTGGATCCGTATAACCACGTAAACCACGCCGCATATGTCGCATATTTTGAAGCTGCTCGTTGCGTNGCNCTTGACGACATCGAAATGTCGTTGGCTGACCTGAGNGAACGNGGTTTGCAGATAGTCGTAACNCAACTTGACGTCAGATTTCGCGAACCTGCCACGGCNCGGGACACTTTGACAGTCGAAACGCAAATAACCGAACTCAAGCGGGTGAGTTCGACGTGGAAGCAGAGAATTATNCGAGACATAGATGGGAAAGATCTGGTCGAAGCGGCACTCACCCTGGGAGTTTGCGATCTCCGAGGCAAGCCAACGCGGCCCCCGGGCGACCTCAACACTTCCCTTTCGCGTTTGATGGAAACCGACGACTAATGTCGCTCACAGCTCTCAGGGTGGTCACGAAGTCAACCAGCGCCTACCGAGCGGGGTTGATATCACACCACCGGTGTTAAACCGCCGTCGATGTTGATAGCGGCGCCCGTCACGTAGGACGCAGCATCACTCGCGAGAAACAGCGCCAAATTTGCGAATTCTTGAGGATCGCCCATTCGACCGATCGGAATGCGACGTCCCATGGCATCGATGAACTCATCAAACGTTTGATCGCCACCGGAGGCTTCCCACCTCGTCACCCACTGATTGCTCACCAGGAGACCCGTGTTGAGAGCGTTTACCAAGATGCCATCGGCTGCAAACTCACNCGCTAAAGCCTTCGTCATAGCCATCCCCGCGGCGCGAGCGACCGAAGTGGGACAACTCTTAGCNCTTGGTGCCTTAGCCGCAGAATTCAACGTATTGATGATTCGGCCCCAGCTTTGTCGTTGCATGTCAGGTATGCAGAGGCGACACAACTGAACTGCCGAGAAAAACTTGAGGTTGAAATCGTGCAACCAACTCTGGTCATCTACCTGCAAAAATGGTTGCGCGTTTGACGTACCGGCGTTGTTGACAAGTACTTCAACCGGACCGAAAAAGTCGACNGCCTCACCGTGAGCTCGGGAGACATTTGAGGCCTCGCTTACGTCAGCAGAAATTCCAACAAATTTCCCCATTGGCCGAATGCTTTGNANAGCAGCAACCGTTTCTTGNAGCTGTGATTCGTCNCGGGCGATCACCGCGACATCAGCTCCGGCTTCGGCAAAAGTTTCGGCCATGGCTCTGCCAAGACCNCTNCTCCCACCCGTAATTAGTGCTCGTTTTCCTGTAAGGCTTATCTCCATAGCCCGAAACTACATCTGCGCGTTTATGGATGTTCGTTATCCCACCGCATTAAGCCCTCTTGTACACACGTCGCGACTAAATCACCGCTCCTGTTAAAAAACCGACCACTGCCGAGACCCCGAGCTCCGCTCGTATTCTCGACCCTCTGCTCGTACAAGAGCCATTCATCGGCAACAGGTTCNCGATGAAACCACATTGAATGGTCGAGGCTGGCCCCATCAAGCCGCGCATCCTGCCAACGAAACCCGTGCGGGAGNAACACATGGTCGATAAGAGTCGCGTCAGCCAGGTAGGCCAGAGCTGCCTCGTGGACGCGACGGTCTTGGTCGAGTCGCTCGTTNATTCGGAGCCACATCAACTGGGGTTCGGTGATAGGCGTTCCCTCAGGAAGGTCGGGGGGATTGATATAACGAATGTCCATAGGTCGCTGCCNCCCGTGCCAAGGACCATCAGCGCTCGGAGCNAACGACTCGGAGAATTCGTTGTACGACAGCGGTGTTGTTTCGGGTCCGGGAACGTCAAAATTTGNAGGAGGCGNCCACTCCAACCCTGGTTCGAGTATGTGGAAAGAAATAATCGTTCTNAATCTTTCAACTCCCTCTTGGTACGCGGTNACTTCTCGAGTGCTAAAACTCCTCCCGTCCCGAATGCCCTCAACGACTAGCTCAGTACCGGCATCAACATCACCCGGACGTAAAAAATAAGAATGCGTTGAATGGACGAACTTGCCTTCATCAACTGTCAACTGAGCAGCTCTCAGGGTATGGGCAAGAAATTGTCCNCCGAACGTTCGTTGCCCCTGTTCAGGAGCAGGCGGAGCCATGAACCTCCCGTCGGCCGCCACTTCGAGTTCCATGAGGTCTTTAAACACATCGGACACTTGAATGAACTTAGCGAGCTTGGGACGAGTGGCGCGCTCTAGGCTCGCTGAGTCGACCGAAGATTGGAACCAAGCGTGAGTTGGGAAGCTGAGATCGAAGAACTACGTCGACGAGAAGGGTTCGCCGATGAACTCGGCGGCGTAGAAAAAGTTGAACGACAGCACTCGTTNGGAAAACTAACGATTCGCGAACGAGTCACAGCAATCGTCGATGAGGGCTCTTTCCACGAAATAGGCAAGACCGCGGGAGTCGCGAGCTACGACGAGCAAGGAAATCTCGTNGCCCTAACACCGTCTAATTTCGTGTTCGGGTTAGCTCGAATCGATGGTCGNCCNGCGCTGGTGTCCGGAGACGACTTCACAGTGCGAGGGGGCTCTGCTGACGCAACGATCCCCGAGAAACGCAACACAGCTGAAGGAATGGCGTTTGAACTCAAACTCCCCCACATTCGCCTCGTTGACGGCATGGGAGGCGGAGGATCGGTCAAGACCATCGAAACAGCCGGACGAACCTATATTCCCCAACTGAGAGGTTGGGAAACCGTGGTTAACCATCTGGCAGTTGCCCCGTCGGTGTCGTTGGCTCTCGGCTCAGTTGCAGGTATCGGCGCAGCTCGTGTAGCCACCTCTCACTACTCAGTGATAGTTCGCGAAAGCGCCCAAATGATGATTGCCGGCCCGGCNCTCGTCGAACAAGCGCAGCTGGGCGACCACGGCAAAGAAGAACTCGGTCACGCCGACATCCACTCTGCCAACGGGGCGATAGACGACGCCGTTGATAGCGAGGACGAAGCCTTCGCGTACGCCAAAGCCTTCCTGTCCTATCTGCCCTCAAATGTCGACGAGGCCGCTCCCCGAACAGCGACGGACGACCCGNCAGACCGTCGAGACGAGGACCTTCTATCAGCGGTGCCGCGCGAACCGCGGCAGGTGTACAAGATGCGAAACATCATCCACTCCGTCTTCGACGCCGACTCATTTTTTGAGATCGGACGTTCTTGGGGAAAGTCAATCGTCACCGGATTCGCGCGCCTCGACGGATACCCAGTAGCNGTGTTTGCTGAAGATCCCTACCAATACGGCGGCGCCTGGACGGCAGACGCATGTCGCAAACTTGTCCGCCTGCTCGATACCGCCTCCACNTTCCATCTACCTGTAGTTCACCTCGAAGACTGCCCAGGATTTCTCATTGGCAAAGAATCAGAAGAGAATTCAACGATTCGTTACGGTTCACAAGCGCTCGCGGCNCTGGGTCAACTGACGACACCATTTGCGTGTGTGGTAATCCGGAAAGCATTCGGGGTAGCGGGAGCAGCAAACAANAAACCTGGCTACCGGAGTCTCCGTTACGCGTGGCCATCGAGCGATTGGGGCTCGCTGCCAATTGAAGGAGGAATCGAAGTCGCGTACAAACAAGATCTAGCCGATTCCGATGATCCCGAAAGTCTCCTCGAAGAAATTAGAGACAGGCTCAACAGAGTCAGATCGCCACACCGNGCAGCCGAATTCTTCGAGATCGAAGAAATCATTGACCCGCGCGACACACGGCCACTGTTGTGCGAGTGGGTTGAGTTGGCACAGCGTGCTCTCACGTTGGGATCGTCGTCATTCAGCTATCGACCATAAAGAACGNAAGCATTTCTGCCCCTTCGAATCGACACGAAGGGCNCATGTCGTGATTCACTAATGGTGGTCCCCGACCTAGGAACACAGATGCAACCGACCTATAGCCACGAGGCCGAAACATATCGTCAGAAGATTCAGGCCTTCCTTGCCGAACATTTACCGGCTAATTGGAGTGGCCTTGGCGCGCTCGACCAACCCGAACGCCAACGCTTCGTCGAAGAGTGGCGCGCCCTTCTGGCAGAAAATCGGCTGCTAGCGGTGTCATGGCCTGAAGAATACGGGGGAGCAGGTCTCAGCGAAATCGAGCGGATTGTCCTCGCTGAAGAGTTTGCTAAAGCCGGCGTTCCCGANGGCAATGAAAACGACGGTTTTTCTATCACCATGGTTGGAAACGCAATCATTCAATGCGGAAGCGAAGAACAAAAACGCCACTTTCTGCCCCGGATCATTAGTGGCGAAGATCGCTGGTGTCAGGGATACAGCGAACCAAACAGCGGATCAGACCTAGCCAATCTTGGAACTCGCGCGGTTCTCGATGGAGATGAATGGGTGATCAACGGTCAAAAGGTGTGGACGTCAAGTGGTCATACGGCCAATTGGATTTTCGTTCTCTGTCGGACAGCGCCTGAAGCTCCCAAACACAAAGGCATTTCCTTCCTTCTTGTTCCGATGCAACAAAAAGGAGTCGAATGTCGGCCGATCATCAACATCAGTAACCGCCACGACTTCAACGAAGTCTTCTTCAGCGACGCTAAAACACCCAAACCAAACGTTGTTGGTGATGTCAACGACGGATGGCGGGTGGCGAACGTTCTTCTAGGATTCGAGCGAGGCCACGGCGCGACCACTGACGCTGTTCGATTTCGAGATGAACTTGACAGAGTTTCCACCGTCGCCCGAGAAAAGGGCNTCAACGAAGATCCGCTTCTACGCCAAGACCTCTCGAGAGCACACAGCAAAGTNGAGATCATGAAATGGATGGGTCAGCGACAAGTCACATCAGTGCTCGCCGGCAATCCCCCAGGACCAGAGTCGTCGTTNCANAAACTTTTATGGAGCGAATACCACAAGTGGTTCACTGAAAAGACGATGCACCTACTNGGAGCCGACGCGATGACACCCTCGGGCCATCCCGCTGCCCACGGCATTCAAACCGACGCNATTGGNGCCACATTTTCGACGCTTGCATGGGTGCAGACCATGCTTGGAGCAAGACCGGGCACCATCTATGCAGGTACATCGGAAGTACAAAGGAACATCATTGGTGATCGCGTTCTGGGCTTGCCCAGGGAACCACGAGCCGACAGCGGCCCTTGGAACGAAATTGGCAAAAGTTGAGAAACTGAACTGAAATGCACTGGACGAAGGGGGCACAGTCGACATGGATTTACGGCTTGANGGGAAAACAGCGCTTATAACNGGGGGCTCGGCCGGNATCGGGAAAGGAATTGCGACAACTTTTGCCGCAGCCGGAGCCCAGGTAATGATCACCAGTCGTAAAGCNGAGAAATGCGAAGCCGCTCTGGCCGACATCGGTGGCGACAGCGACTACATAGCAGCTCACATCGGCCACCTTGACGAAGCTGAGCGAGTCATCGANGCGACAATCGAGCGATTCGGCGCAGTCGACATCCTCGTGAACAACGCTGCGACAAATCCATGGGCAGGACCAATGATCGACTGCGACGTCCCACGGNTAGATAAGACCTACGAAGTAAACCTTCGAGCTCCGATGCAGTGGACCCAGACAGCGTGGCAGAAGTGGATGCAAGAGCACGGCGGATCGATTATCAACATCGCGTCCGTGGGAGGTCACACCACTAGTGAAGCTTTAGGGGTGTACTGCATGTTTAAAGACGCCTTAATGCACATGACACGGCAACTAGCGGCGGAAATGGGTCCGATGGTTCGAGTGAATTGCATTGCACCAGGTTTGATTCGAACTGACTTCGCGAAAGTGTTGTGGGACGGACCTCGGGGACAAATGATTTCCGATAGTTTGCCGCTCCNACGCCTTGGAGAACCCGAAGACATCGGAGAAGCCGCCCTTTACCTGTCCGCTGGTGCGTCTTGGNTGACAGGCAATATTCTGAACATTGATGGCGGAGAACTCATTCGTATAGCGGGCGAGTTGCCCCTTGAGGAGGGGTGAGAGCAAACAAATGGCGGATCGTTCCGCTTCTGACGTGGACCTTTGTCGTTTGGATTTCTCGCACCCGCAATGTACTGACAAATCAAGATCTTGAATTCATTGGCGTTGCATGGAGACTCGGGGCTGCAGGAATCTTTCTAGCGCTCGCCGCNGCGGTCTCNGGTCAACTGATTTCAGGACACCAGGGAGTTCAGCCGCTCAAATGGTTGGCANCCTGGTCCATTGGTTTTTGGCTCATCCGCGGAACTGGCATTTTGATTGACAGCAACTGGTCTTTTGAATTTAAAGCGGTGCACAGCGCACTAATGATCGTCACATTCGCAATGGTNGCGTTGGCGATTTCAGGACCTCGTCTACGCGAGTGAAGCNACGTCACGAAACCAGGCCCACACTCTGGTTGGATCCTCAACCATNGCATTATGTCCCAATCCCGAAAACACATGAGGAGNATCGGTAGGCATATTNACATGATCTTTCGGCGAAACCAGCGGGTCGTGTTCCCCTAATGACATAAATGTCGGTGCCAACAAACCTGCAAACATCTCGGTAAAAGATGGGGCACCTGTCCCCACCAAAACGCTCCGGGGGTCCTGGCTCGCCCGCCAACCTCGGGGAGTATTCAAAANTCCNCGGTTGGTGATTGGATCATCAGAAGCCACTACTCCGAACAGNCCTGACAGTTTCAGGAACCAATCGGCGGCTTCTTCCCGATGTTCGAAGAACCTCAGTGGTTTCGCCGCAATCTCAGGAAGTTTTTCCAATTCTTCGTCCGACCAAACAATCTTTACCCCAATAGTTCCNACCGCTTGGGGAGGATGGCCGAACAAACCAGTCGCGAGAGCCGCACCNACCCCGCCGCCCATCGAATGTCCGAGTACGACGTANGGTTCNTCAAGTTCCAANAGCCCCGCCACGTCNGAGGCCATTGCGCCGAACGAGTAGTTGTCAGTCCAACGNTCGGATCCGTGGCCGCGTANATCAGGTGCCACAACTCGTCCTGACCATCTCACTGTCTCTACGAGCAGATCCCACACTTGGCCCGTAGCACCAAGACCGTGGAGCAACACGAGAGTGGGGGAAGATCCGGCCATCAGTCAATGGTAACGGTGACCGATTGGAGAAGCCTTCCCTTTAGCGATCTACANCACCTCAATCAGCTAGCTCGTCACTACGAACGCGCGCTCTTTCGGCTTCAACATGCTCGGGGAGAACGCGACCNAATAGTTGAGTCGTCCGCTCCATNCGNCCGATGACNCCAGGCTTCTCGGTGTATGCGTAAATGGCGGCATGACGAGGGCGACTCTGCACCGAAACTCGACTCACTTGATGTAAAGAATGCCGCCCTCGGAAAATCTGCATGTCNCCNGCTCGGAGATCNAGCGTTTTCACCCNGTCACGGTCCCCGTCGAGAACCTTGCCGATGTGATCAAACCCTTCGCCACCAGCCCCTCTGATGTTGGGGACGTATTCAAACAGACCGCCCTCATCAGCCTGTTGNACCAGGACCGTTACAGCAAAGTCGTTGGTGTCGAAGTGCCAGGTGAAAAGTTGCCCCGGTTCCAAAATGTTTGANGTCAGTCCGGCAAGCGGGTCGGCATAACAATGAAGCTCGGGAATCTCCAGACACGCAGCCACGAACTCAACCACTTCAGGCGCACGAAAAATCTGATTCATGGGACCATCAGGGTCCCAACTATCACCGGGAATGAAGCCGCTTGAACGTTCAAGAAACCTGTTCATTGGGTGATCATCGGGGAAGCTTCGGATTGTGCTCGAAATGAAAGTAGGGGTTCATTGCCTGATTCGAGAANTGGGTCGTGTGCTTGNAAGAAAGGATCTCAGCATTAAGAAGTGCGACCCCTTCAGCTCGAACTAAGTTTTTGACGACAGCGCACCCATCATCTCTCAGCTGATCCCGAGCGGCCATCAGCGAGGACTGATAATCGGTGCTTCCGGGTCGATGGAGTGGATATTTCTCCAAATCGATCAGATTGCTCAATGAATGAATATCAGGCATAGAAGTCAATTCACCGTTCCCACGGTGGAGTCCAGTCGCCGTCCATCTGAAATGACAACTGGGCGTCCTCTTCGATTCTCTTTACTACATGCAATTCTCCCGCGCCGTGACCGTACCGATCTGCCGCTTGAACGAAAACCTCGGCGGCTTTCTCGGTCATGGGCAGTTTCGTGGCTACCGACTTAGACANCTCANCAATGAGATTGAGGTCTTTTACACATAGATCGAGAGGAAAACTNGGGTCGTAATGTCCGGCGAAAATTGATGGAGCGTCGTGACGGGCAACAAAGGAGTCGCCTACCGATTCTTTGATCGCCCGCCAAAGAGTTTCAAGTTCGACGCCGTTGGCCATACCTAAAGCGAAACCTTCGCCCAACGCAGCGGCGTGAACGAACCAGAGTTGATTGGTCACCAATTTCACCACGTTCCCCGAACCCAAGGGCCCAGTTGGTATTACCAATCCAAGGTTTTTGAGGATTGGGGTAACCCGTTCAACGCTTGTCTCTTCGCCTCCCACAAACAATGTCAATGTCCCATTGCGAGCTCCGTCGACAGCTCCGGTGACGGGCGAGTCCACTACGTGCACGTCGGGAGGGGCTTCTTTCGCGAGCGCCCGAATTAACTCAACCTGATTGGTCGTCATATCGACCCACACAGATCCTGGCTGCATCGCCTGCAAACCACCGCCATCGCCTCCCATCACCTCCTCCACATGATCGGGACGCGGGAGCGAAGTGAAGAGCAGGTCAACATTGGCAGAACACTCCGACNCCGATGCGCAGGCTCGGGCGCCNGCCTCGACAAGTGCGTGAACGGCCTCGATCCTAAGGTCGTATACCAAGACTGAATATCCCGCCTTGACCAAACGGTCACACATTGCGCCGCCCATATTGCCCAGGCCCACGAAACCGATGATTTCGTCGCGCCGAATCATGTTTGCCTTAAACCCGATACTGCTATTGCCACTTGATCTCTCTCCCTGACCTCGGTCGATGGGGCGGAACTGCACACACAATGGCACCATGTAACGGTGCCTGGTAACCGATCGATCTTTCGCGGGTGGAAGGTTGTCGGTTCAGGTATCTTCATCCAGTTCATTCAGAGTGGNCTCATCATGCAAGCGATGGGNAGCTATCTGGTGGTGCTTGAGCGACAATTCGGCTGGAGCAAATCGGTACTCTCGGCCGCCTTCTCAGTGAATAGATTCGAATCGGCGCTTCTTGGACCACTGCAAGGATGGATGCTTGACCGTCTTGGTCCCAAACGTATCGCTCGNATTGGGTCGGTCTTTCTCGTTCTTGGATTCTTATGGTTTGGCCGAATACAGAATCTTTGGGAGTTCTTCGTCTCTTTTCTGTTGATCGCGATCGGTGCAGCCCTCAGCGGCTTCCTAACAGTGACCGTGGCAATCGTCCGATGGTTTGAGCGACGACGAGCTCGCGCTTTAGCGACGGGAAGTTTGGGTTTTGCAGCCGGCGGATTGGCAGTTCCCATTGTGGTGTGGTCAATGAACGCCAANGGNTGGCGCGCTACAGCGTCCGTTTCTGGTGTCGTAGCTGGCGCAGCGGTGTATTTCTTCGCTCGCTATCTCGACGGCTATCCCGCCGATTACGGAGAAACCGTCGACGGACTTGGATCCGGAAAGGTTGNGCGAACANCCACGGTGGAAGGTCTCACCTCAGTGGATTTTACGGCCAGGGAAGCCATCCGCACGCGAGCCTTTTGGATGATTTCGCTCGGTCACATGAGCGCTCTGTTCGTCGTTGGAGCGGTAATGGCGCACCTTGCGCTCTTTCTCACATCTGAACGTGGCTATTCGCTACAGCAGGCCAGCTTCGTAGGTGCAGCCTTGCCGATTATGCAGATTGTCGGAATGACAATCGGTGGCGCGCTCGGTGACCGCGTCAATAAACGGCTCATCGCGTCCCTCGCAATGCTTGGACACGCTGGGGGAATACTGATACTCGCCTTCGCCGAGCGAGCATGGATGATTGGCCTCTTCGTCGCTCTGCACGGACTGGCATGGGGGGCAAGAGGACCGCTCATGCAGGCNCTCCGCGCCGACTATTTCGGGGCGTCGTCCTTCGGATTTATCATGGGACTGAGTTCTTTGATCGTGATGTTAGGGATCGTCTTGGGGCCCATCATCGCCGGCGTCCTCGCCGACGCGACCGGAACCTACCGAGCCGGATTCTTGGTTGTGGGCACCCTTGCCGCTCTCGGGATGGTCTTTTTCGTGCTGGCGACCCCNCCCGCTCCGCCGAACCGGAGCGCGCCCCCAAGCATGAGCTAACACTGATTCGGCTTCGGCGGCTAAAAGCATCGCCGAAGCTGACAGGTACAACCAAATCAGTAGAACGGCGACCGCGCCGAGAGATCCAAAAGTNGCCTGTAGCTGGTCNGCAGATCCGGCGGCAACGCTCATCCCAAATGTGCCGCCGATCCAAATCACGCCGCCGATNCCTACCGCGACCAGGCGTGCTCGAGTGCGTGCAGACGGTCCTAGCACCATCCGATAAATCCATCCCAATGACATAGAAGCGAGCAGCAACACCATCGGCCAACGAATTGCTTCGAGCCAAGGGCGNGCTCCGTCGGTGAACCCCGCCGCCTCAAGGGTTCGCGGGAACGCGATGACTCCCCAAATCACCACGGTCGTGACCGCCATGGCGACAGCGCTGAGTTTCAGTGCGAAAATTCTCCCTTGAACCCAATTGTGTGGGCTACGCCGAGCGTGCGCGATCCTGATCGCCATCACCGATGAATTAAAGGCATTCGAAACCAACCACAACAAACCAAAAAGTCCGATGGCGAGGCTGATACCCACTCGACCACCACCTATAGAAGTAACTCCGCGAAGCTGGGTAACCACAAGTTGCGCGGCTTCGTTGGGAAGAGCGTCGGTTAACGGTTCGAGTTGGTCGGCCACCTCGTCGGGTTCAGCGACCAGACCGTAAATNGACACGATCGCCACCACGGCCGGCACCAACGCCAGAGCAAAGTAATAAGCCACTCCCGCNGCCGCCAAGAGAGTGTGATGTTCCGACACGTTCGAAGTGAATTGCCGCATCAGCTGCCAGATTCCAGGACGCCGGCGGGCGTCGCGACNGTCTGGCTGGTAACTCGTCATCGGTCTAAGGGTGCCAGCGATCACGAGATCGACCAACTATCTGCCNCGAACGCGAGCCGAAGAGGACACCAATCGTGCTAGTAACGGTGCATGGATCGCACTCGACTGTTCGACCCAGCCACCTACACCCAAGGCGTCCCCTACGACCTCATCGCCGAGATGAGAGAAACTGCGCCGGTTCACTGGGTAGACGAACCGTCCGTAATGGGTTGGGAAGAAGGTCCCGGTTACTGGGCAGTACTNACACATGCATTAGTGAACCAAGTGTTACGAGACCCCTCGACGTTTTCATCCCATCAAGGTGCAACCCAGATCCGCGACCCCGGCACCGCGGAAATGTTGACATTTGTGCANCGGATGATGTTAAACCAGGACCCGCCTAGCCATACTCGCCTACGCCGTCTGCTCACGAAGTCGTTTACGCCGCGTGGCATTGCAGCGCTCGAAGACGGCATTGCGAATCGAGCCAAATCGATATTCGACAGGGTTGTATCCAGAGGCAAAGCGGATTTCGCAAGCGATATCGCAGTCGAGNTACCGCTCATGACTCTCGCAGAAATCATGGGNGTGCCAGAAGAAGATCGCATGCTGCTTTTCGATTGGAGCAACAGAGTCATTGGTTATCAAGACAANGAATACGCGATTTCCGACCAATTTGACCCATCGGCTGGCACCGAGATGGCTCGGAAGGCACGAAAACTGAGAGACCAAATAACACCTGACGCGAACGGACGAATGCCCGATCCCCGGTCTCGCGAAGGACTCGCCGACATGTACTTCTATGCAGGGGAGCTAGCCGGCTACCGCCGTGAACACCCAGGAGACGACGTAGTATCGACTCTCCTTGCCACCGAAGACGACCAGGGAGCAATCACCACCGAAGAATTCGAGACCATGTTCTTTCTCTTCGCGGTCGCAGGCAACGAAACACTCAGAAACGCCATCCCGGGTGGAATGCTCGCTTTGCTTGAACACCCATCGGAGATGAGCAAACTGATCTCTCANCCNACNCTGCTTCCCAGCGCCATCGAAGAAATGCTGCGATATGCCCCTCCAGTGGTGCATTTCCGACGCACNGCCACGCGCGCCGTAGACCTTGGNGGAGCCAGAATTAGACGCAACGACAAGGTCGTCGTGTACCACGTCGCGGCTAATCGAGACCCAGAAGTCTTCCCAAACCCGGAGCGATTCGACATAGAACGAACTCCAAACGACCATGTTACGTTCGGCGCTGGCCCACACTTCTGTCTGGGAGCTCACCTCGCCCGACGTCAAATGTCCGCCATTTTCGAACAGGCGNTATGGCGCCTGCCGAACATCGCGTTAAACGGCGAACCAGAACACCTTGTTTCTAATTTTCAAAATGGCCCCAAACATCTGCCCGTCAAATGGGATAAAGAATGACGCCTCAACCCACCGACGTTCCCTACCTACGACGAGGNAAACAAGAACTCCTAGCCCGAATATGGGACCCCCCAAGCGGAACGACAGTCCGCGGCGTCGTGCTAGACGTACACGGCGGAGCATGGTGCGATGGTGACCGAAAAGCAGGTTCCCACTACGACGCAGCCCTCGCCGCTGCAGGATTCTCAGTAGTCGCGATCGACTTCCGTTGCGGTCCCGAACACCAACACCCTGCAGCATCAAACGACGTCAACGCGGCCGCCCATTGGGCCCGAATTCGCGCGGAGCAACTCACGGGTGANAAGGACCGAGTCATTTCNGTCGGAAGTTCAAGCGGTGGCCACCTAGCTTTGCTGNCCGCGCTGAGGCCACCTGTTAACAACGATCAGGTCGCCGAAATGTACCTCGACGGAAATTGGCAAGAACAAGAGTTGGTCGACGGACGCGTCACCGGCGTAGCGGCCTTCTGGGCCCCCGTGGACCCGTTCGCGCGCTACAGATACGCGCAATCGTTGGACAGTGACTTAGGGCAACGCCTCGTCGCCAACACTGAGGCTTACTTCGGCAATGAGGACGCAATGAACGAAACCTCCNTCGCCCGCATTGTCACGGAAGAGAGACCGGCTCAACTCCCCAAAGTCTGGTTTGCTCAGGCCGGAAATGACGAGAATGTGCCTCCGGCAATAGTCGACGAAATGGCGCACGCATATCGACAAGCCGGAGGCCTCCTTACTCTGAATTACTACCCCGGAGNAGCNCANGGCTTCGGACACTTCGAAACACAACAAACACAACAATTTCTCGACGACCTATGTCGCTGGCTCAACGAGACCATCGANGGTTGAACTTCGGTCAGAGAGGCGCTTCGGGCGCTACGGTTCGCACATGGCATTGACCTTTGAACACTGGAACCCCGAAACTGCCGAACGCTTCAAAAAATTCCTTCCCACCAAAGGAATCGACGGCTTCCTCGGAGTCCGAATTGATGACGTAGCCCCCGGTCAACTCGTAGCCTCATTTGAAGTCAGCGACGAGATGATCACCATGATCGGCAACATGCACGGAGGCTGTCTCTCCGCCTTTTGTGATCACGTATTAGGAGTGGTGCTATACCCCGTCATGCCCGAAGGTTCTTGGGCAGCCACCACCGAATTCAAAATAAANCTCCTAAAACCAGTCAGCGGAGGGACCTGCACAGCCACCGCCGACGTTATTTCAATGAGTCGCACTACTGCAGTGGTCAGAATCGACATCACCAACGAAGACCGCCTAGTTGCCGCCGCTCAAGGGACTTGCCTAATAATGGCCCCCAAATCATGAACCCAGCGGTGCGAATNGGCGTAACGCCNGGCATCGACATTTGGACTCGCCCATGGGAAGAGCGATGCAAAGCGGTAAACCTCGTTGCCGATGCCGGNATCGACCACATGTTTTTTGCCGACCACGTNAGCTTCCGAATAGGACACGGCCATGACGGCATGGTGATAGGCGCAGCCCTCGCTAACTTGCATCCCACGCTGGGCATCTATCTAGGAGTCTATTTGCTCGCCTTGCGGCACCCGGTGCCNGTGGCCCGTCAACTCGCCAACCTCGCAGAAATGGCCCCAGGCCGCATTAATTTCGGTATCGGGGTGGGCGGCGATGATCGCCATGAAGTCGAAATATGTGGGGTTGACCCCCGAACTCGAGGAAAAAGAACAGACGAATCACTCGAAATTCTTCAGCAACTACTGGCGGGNGCCACTGTGGATCACCACGGCGACTTTTTCAGTTTTGAACAAGCACGCATCGTTCCCGTGCCGGAACCTCCCATCCCGCTGTATGTGGGAGGGAGGTCCGATGCTGCGCTTCGACGCGCGGGTCGATACGCGAATGGCTGGCTCGGTATGTGGTGTTCCAGCGAACGATACGGCAACGCACTGGCAGTGTTCGACGATGCGGCAGCTCAAGCAGGTCGAGAAATCCAACCCGACCACGGAATTCAACTNTGGGTCGGCGTTGGAGGAGATCAGGCGGAAGCAGCATCATTGGTCGGGCCCGCCATGGAAGGTTTCTATCGGGTTCCATTCGACAAATTCGCCCCGTACACGCCCCATGGCACCGTTGATGACATCACCAACTTTTTGGCTCCGTACCTCGAAACGGGATGCCGCCATTTCAACCTCACCCCAATCGCAGCGAGCACCGAAGCCGGCATTGAGGCCATCGGAGAAGTCGGCGAGAGACTTCGGCGTATGGCTGACTAGCCTTAGACATGTGAACAAGAACTCCGATTCGAAAATTTCGATTCGTCCCATAGCTGGCGCCCTCGGAGCTGAAATCCTTGGCGCCGATTTGGCTGACGTAAGCGGANCCGAAGTCGAAGCCATACGCGAGGCCTTTCACCAATATCACGTCCTCGTCTTCAGAGAACAAGAGCTTTCACCGGTTNAACAGAAGCAGTTCGCCAAACATTTCGGTTGCCTCGAAACGCATCCGTACATCACCGGTTTGGNTGAACACCCTGAAGTCGTCGCAATCATCAAAGAGCCCGACGAGACCATTAATTTCGGCGGCGGGTGGCACAGCGATATGACATTCCTGACTGCCCCACCGCTTGGCTCAGTTCTCTACGCCCTGGAAGTTCCTGAATACGGNGGCGACACCGTGTTTTCCAACCAGCACGCNGCGTACATGGCTCTTTCCGACACGATGAAAAACATCGTCGACGGGCTTACAGGCGTCCATTCTGCNGCGAGNCAATACGGAGCCGGCGGCGATTCTGACAAGCGTCAACACGAACGCGAATCGATGACACTACAGGTATCCGAACAGGCCCACCAGCTGGTCGAACACCCGGTCGTGCGCACTCACCCCGAATCAGGTCTGCGAGCGTTATACGTGAATCGACCGTTTACCGAAAGAATCAAAGGAATGCGCAAAAACGAGAGCCAAGCTCTGCTCGCGTTTTTGTATAACCACTGCGAAGAAGAGCGTTTTACCTGCCGAGTCAAATGGGAAACAGGAACCGTCACGATGTGGGACAACCGGATCGTGCAGCACTACGCCCTGAACGACTATCACGGGCAACGGCGCTACATGCATCGAGTAACCGTCGAAGGTGACAAACCCAACTAGTTCANCGGAGAGAGGACNCCGGGACTCNCAGGCACTGGTAGATCGATTGNNCTGAGCGCGCGAGACTGCCCGGTACATTCAAACTCCNATTGTTAGANCAAAGGNGGCGAGTTGCGGCCGCTCGAAGGAATCAAAGTGCTCGACATGAGCCGAGTGTTAGCCGGACCCTTCGCGGGGCGCATCCTTAACGACCTTGGAGCTGAGGTAGTAAAGGTCGAACCGCCAGAAGGTGACATAACGCGTCATTGGGGCAAGGTGCGTGCTGGGCTAGCGGGCTATTACACCCAGCAAAACGTCGGTAAACGAAATGTTTGTGTCGATCTGCAGGCCGAGGGAGGTCCCGAACTAGTGCTTCGTCTGGCAACCGAAGCCGACGTCCTTATCGAAAANTTTCGGCCCGGCATAATGAAAAGGTACGGCCTCGCNTACGANGACTTATGCCGNGTCAACGAGAAGCTTGTAATGCTTTCAATATCNGGGTTCGGCCAAGAAGGCCCGGAATCGACTCGGGCTGCGTACGCTCCAATTCTTCATGGAGAGTCTGGATGGCTTCAACGAAGCGCAGAGTGGAATAACCGCCCCGTCACNGACTTGAACCTGTCGGCGGCGGACACCAACGCTTCTTTGCATGGAACGATCGGCCTCTTGGCGGCGCTACGGGTAGCGGAACTTACCGGGGAAGGCCAACACATTGACATGTGCATGCTTGACGCGTTTCTCTCCACCGACGACGCCAGTCACGTCGGTCTCGACGAGGTGCGCTACACGGCTGCCGGTGGTTTGGTATGGGAAGGCGTTGATGGTCCGGTCTTGACAGCGGGAGACTTNAGATGGATTTGGAAACAACTTCACCAAGTTCACGGCCTNGAAGACAACTCGCCGCCTAACAGNGACATACCCACCAAACGCGCGAATCGGGAAAAAGCAATAAATGACTTTCTCAGTTCGTTCGATTCAAGAGCTGAAATGTATGAGGCTCTTGACGCCTGCAATCTTGCGTGGGGTGACATTAAAACGACTNCTGAAGCGTACGAATCGCCGACCGCTCAATTTCGAGGTTCATCGGTGGTTGTCGATGCCCGTGACGGATCCACNCGACGCGTGGCTCAAACGCCATACCGATTNTCNAGCAGTCAGTCTGGGCTGCGGTCGGACGCAGTTGCNTCCCACAAAGGCGAACACAACTCTGCNGTCTTGAATGATTGGCTCGGNGTGAGCNGTCACGAGATCAGNGCCCTCTTCGAAGCTGGCGTGCTACTAGAAGCAAATTCACNGGAGGAGAAACCCAGTGGGCAGACTTGAAGGCAAAGTAGNCGTCATNACAGGAGCANCGAGCNGGATNGGTGCCGCCACAGCCAGACGCNTCGCGTCTGAAGGAGCNCGAGTACTAGTCGCTGACATGAANGACGAGAAAGGACATATCGTCGCTGCAGAACTAACCGGCCAAGGGCCCATCAAGCTATACAGGCCNGAAGGTCGGTAGGANAACACTGACGGTAACTTTGAGGCAGGATGGACCCAGTAGATGGACACGAACGTCTCAACCTTTGGACCGAGTAGTTACCAGCAGTCGGCTGCCCGCGCCCAAGTAGGTCGAAACGGACCGAAACCGAGCGGGCGATGACGCGCAACACGACGGCGCGGTTGCGCGGCGAAGAGCCGAAGTAATGGACCAAGGCCGCCGCGACTTCGACACCTTCTACGGCCAGAACCGCGATCAGATCGCTCGCGCTTTGAGCCTCAGCCTGAGAAACCCGGACCTCGGCGCGGAAGCAGCCGATGAAGCGTTTGTAAGGGCATGCCAGCGGTGGGCTGAAGTCTCCACCTACGCAAATCCTCAGGGTTGGGTCTATCGCGTTGCGATGAATTGGGCTCGATCATGGTTGCGCCGGAGTCGAAGAGAGCGAGATAAACGTCCCCTTCTAGTGAAATCAGAACTGATGGAAGATCAAGTGTTGGACGTCGATCTTGAGAGAGCACTNGAAGGATTGTCAGCNGCCCATCGAACTGTTGTAGTGGCGAGGTTCTTCATGGACTGGTCAGTCGAGGAAACCGCTGATGTACTTGGNATTCGTCCCGGAACTGTGAAAAGCCGTCTGAGCCGTGCCCTTGACCAGCTTGCCGAGGAACTCAGTGGGATCCCCGTATTTAGGTCCGTGACAACTCGAGAGGACGCTCATCATGAATCTTGACGACGAAGTTCGGCGTCACTTGCGCGACACCGGAGAGCAAGTTGCTCTCACACCGGGACTGGTGGACTCGGTGCGCATTCGTGCTGCCAGTCGAGCACGCCGGCATCGGTTCATTCTGCGCGGACTTGGGTCGTTCTTCGTTTTGGCAGTGATTGGCGGTTCGGTTGCTGTGTGGTCACGCCAAGGCGGCGAAGAATCCGCCTCGCTCTCTCAGGTTCCATTGACCGAAACCAGCCAAACCCTCGAAGTAGCGGCATCTGAAGATGTACCGGACGGCGCTTCCTCGGTCTCGCTAGCGCCCACCAGCCCCACCTACGAAACGGTCGCGAAGGCAATAGGTGAAGATACAGAAGGGGCTTCTCAGTTGGAAAGCGGATCGTCTGAGTTGGGTTGGAGCAAAATCGAGAGTCCTGTGCCGGGCGCGACAACCGAATATATGTACTCGGGTGACAAGGTGCTCGCNCGAGTGGGANCGCGGTGGTTTGTTAGGGATGNGCTCTCGTGGCGCGAACTTGAGCTACCCCAGGCCTTCGAAGCAGTAGCAGTCGACCTNGGCGCGGGCGAAGAGGTCATGCGTGCCGCCGGGTGGTTGGGAGATGACCTCTGCAACAAGAACCTCGTGATCCAAATACGCGATGGAAATACCTGGAACCAGCACGAACTGCCAAGAGAAATGGCTGCCGGGCTGGTCAGCACCGTCTCTGAAGCGAGATTACGGGTGACCGACCACGAATTCGTCCTCTCCCGAGTTGAGGAACTTGCACTTGACCCNGTTTGCCTTTTGCAAAGCCGTGGTATTGACGCAGTAGATGCCGAGATCGTTGACGACCTGATCTACGCGACCGACCGCAAAGCGGGCCGAGTCGTCTATTCCCTTGAACAACTAGGACCTTTCGAGGCACAAGAATTCATTGACGCCGGGCCGCAACAACACTCGCTGGTCGTTCGTTCNGCCGATGGCAGCAAGTGGACCACGACCACGCTGATCGGGCAACGAGTAGCNGAACTAGGGGTCGTGGACGGGCTAGTGATGTTCGAAGACTCAGAACATACGGTGCATGACGGTCAGCGCCTAAACCGCAACGAAGTCATTCCTCCTGGGGCTACTCAACTAATCGANGCGTTAGCTAGTTCTTCGGGGATGTCTCTGATCTTTGATCGAGACGACGGGATGTGGGTCCGAGACTCTGGCAGTGANCAGCGGCTGGACCAGTTAACAGATACGCCGTCTCCGTGGGGCAGACTGGGGCGAGTCTCAGCAGGAATAACAATGGTTATCGAGACATCACAAGGCCCGGCGTTATTTGTCCGAGACGGATGAGGATAGGAAAAGGGGATCTCAATGGGTGATATNGCGCTTATGTCCGCGGTTGAGCAGATAAGTCTGATTAGACGTGGTGAAATTTCGAGCCAGGAATTGACCGAACATTGCATTGCTCGAATAGAAAGCCGTGACGGCGAGATCAATGCGGTCGTTACACGAGATTTTGAAACTGCTCTGACCAATGCCAAAGCAGCGGATGCCGCTCAAAAACGGGGTGAGGTTCTTGGGCGCATCCATGGTGTTCCGATCACTGTCAAAGATGCGCTCCAGACCAAAGGTCTCAGGTCAACGGGCGGGGCNGTTGAACTCCGCGACAATGTCCCNGAACGCGATGCTCCAGTGGTTGACGCGGTTCGCCGAGAAGGCGCCATCGTCATCGGGAAAACAAACCTTCCGCGCTGGTCAGGGGATATTCAGTCTTACAACGAACTATTCGGAACTACCAACAACCCGTGGGATTTGTCTCGCGGACCNGGGGGATCGTCGGGTGGAGCGGCCGCGGCGGTGGCGATGGGGTTCACCTCCTTCGAGATCGGTACCGACATCGGAGGATCTATTCGATTCCCGGCCGCCTTCAACGGTGTGTGGGGGCACAAACCGAGCTTCGGGTTGCTACCCACCACTGGTTACCTCGACCACGTTGATGGAGGGTTAAACGAAGCTGACGTCAATGTTTTCGGCCCCTTGGCGCGCAGCTCTCAAGACCTCGATCTTCTGGTGGATGTCATGAAGCGGAACTCGCCTCCGTGGATAGCGCANCTAGGCTCNGGGCCCNCAAACGTTCGTGACCTGCGAATCGCGGCGTGGCTCGATGACGATTTTTGTCTCGTTGACAACGAAGTTCTNCAGCACCTGGAAAGCATCGTCGAANAACTTGAANGCGATGGGGTGTNGGTTGACAGAACNGCCCGACCCGAAATTGAACCCGACGACGCCGCGACNTTAGGTCTGTGGNTAGTGCAACAAGCGATATCACAGAGCACCGATAGCGACGGCCGCGGCCACCGCGTCTGGTTAGATCAACATGTNCGACGAGAACGAATTAGGTCCCGATGGGCTGAATTTTTCCGACACTACGACGCCGTGATCATGCCAGTGTGTTTCGTTCCACCATTCCCGCACCAACAAGAAGGTGACTTTGGAAGTCGGACGCTGTTGTGTAACGGAGAAGAACGCAGCTATATAGACGTCGTGAAATGGACAACCATGGTTGGGATGGCGTACTTACCATCCACGGTGCCCCCGACGGGGCTCGGGTCCTCAGGGGTCCCGATCGGCTGCCAAGTGGTCGGCCCATATGGGAGCGACAAACTGACCATTGCTTTGGCAGCGCACATCGGCGAACTCATGGGTGGCTACCAACCTCCGCCTCGCGCTCTATAACCGTCCGAACTTCAGTAATTGCGTCCGCGAGATTGGGTAGCGGGGCAAGCAACGCGGGCGAGTTTGCCGACAGAAAAGCGAACACAACGCGAACAACGCGTTGTCCGGTCGTTTCTTCAAGGGCTGCTGCGTAGGTGGCGCCCTGAAGGCGATAACGCTCAAGCTTGTCTTCTAGTTCGGAAGAGTCAATTTGATCAGTCTTATAGTCGACTACTACCAGCCCTTCCGCTGTCTCATAGACAAGATCTACATAGCCCTCGACAACCTGCTCGCCGATGGGGCACGCCACATGTAGCTCACGCCAATATCGACCGCGAATTGCTCGTTGAATTTCCTCGCTCGCAACAGCGGATGAAGCTAAAGCAGCGACTTCGTCTGAGAGTTCGGTTATCCCTTCGGACTCGGCGTGAATTCGGGCGAGAGTTGCAATGCCTTTTCCCGTCTCCAAATCCAATGTCTGAAGTACTGCATGGACTGCGCGCCCAACAGCGGTCCCATAACGACCCCGACCGTGGACCGGTAGCTCTGACTCGTCCCGATCCTTCAATAGGCCCGGGTCTTGGATTTCGTNGCGCTNTGAAGNGATTTTTGGTGATTGGTCAGACTGGGCGATATGGGTCGCGCTCATAAACCGNCGTCGGTTGCTGAGCTTGACAGCGTTCTCACGTCGATGACTCCACTCAGACAATGAAGGACGAGGCGAAGAAAAGCTCTCCTGTTCGACCCCCCAAACTTTCGAATGATTCGAATAGTCGACTTCGACGTGCTCAGCGTCCATCGAAGCTGCAGCAAGCAGTTCCGCTGAGGTTTGATGTTCCGGGCGAGACTTTGGCTCGGTTTCTTTACGATGCAACGAAATGACCAAGTGGTCGCATGCGCGTGTACAAGCTACGTACAAGGCTCGTATTGATTCGTCGTGATCCAAGAGCGTTTCTGACTGGGCCCAATCCGAGAAATTGAGGGTTTCAACCCCTTTTCGAACCTTGACTGCGGGTAGGGGGGAATTTGCAATGTGTCCTACTCTTACCCCGTACTCGCGACGTGTTTGCGGAGGTAATCCCGCGACTATTGCAACGGGAAATTCGAGGCCTTTTGCGGCGTGGATTGTCATAATCTGGACAGAATCGTCGTCGTCCTCGGAGAGGATTGTTTCGACGGGTCTCGCGTTTTCGGCTGTTTGTTGAGTGACCCAGGAAAGAAAAGTCTGAAGATTTCCGCGGCCAGTATCGGACCAGGCACGAGCCTGGTCAACGACGTATCTGAAGCGACGGAGGGACTCGCGAGGTTGCTGGCGGCTAGAACACTGTTCCTCTAGTTGGCGTTCCCTGATGATGCGCCCGATTAACTCTGAGGGCGTTAAGACCGTCCGTTGTTCGTGGAGCTGTGCCAAGTGGGCTAAACCCGCGGCAACAAGATCACCTTTCGCCGCTCGTTCCAAAAGGTCTGCAACAGTGAGCGCGCTCCAATCCCACGAGTCAGAGTACGACTTTCTGAATTGATACAAATCGTCATCGCCGCAACCGTAGACGGAAGACCGTAAGGCGGACACGGTTGCGAGGGAGTCGGATGGGTCGTTGATAGCCCTGAGACACATGATGAGGTCGCGTATCTCTTGGCTCCGCCAAACGTTGCTCGCGGAAGTAACGCGGTAGGACACGCCGGCATTTTCGAAACCTCTTTGGATGTTGAACATTGCCGAGCGGGTAGGTACGAGTACCGCTATGTCGCTGAATCTCGCCTTCCTCCAGCCGTCGTCTTGTTTGACTGACCATCCTTCTTCAATGATGTGGATGACAGTTTGGGCAACGTCATGGGCTTCAGATAGCCGGACCGCGCCCGCATTCGACCTGTTGGGCTCTGATTTTGGGTGCGGAATAGAGCCGAGCAGGGTGACAGCATCCCCTGCTGGTGGGCTGTCTCGAATAGGAATTAGTGGCGCATACGCGGGCTGACTGTCGACGCGAGGACGAATCAATTTTCCGAAAACCTCGTTGATCCAATTAACGATTTCTGGAGTACTACGGAAGTTTGTTGAGAGCTGGACTTGTCCAGTTTCATATTTTCTTTGGGTGGCGAGGTACAGGCCGATATCCGCTCTCCGGAATCTGTATATCGATTGTTTGGGATCTCCGACAAAGAAAAGACGTCCCGGTAGGGTTGGAGTGTCATGCCACGAAGGCTTCGGCTCGTCGTCGATCGGCGCGGCTATCAATGTGGCGATCTCGATCTGGAGTGGGTCAGTGTCCTGGAACTCGTCGATGAGGAGGTGTTTGTATCGCCTGTGCACTTTGGCTCTGATAGACGGGCCGTGAACTGAGTGACTGAGCGTTTCGCGGGCGGACACTAAGAGGTCGTGATAGTCGAGGTGTCCCATGTTTCGCTGCTCACGCACGCCGTCCAATATGAAGGCGGTAATACAGATGGTGATTCGTCGAAGAATGAGGTCGATCAACGAGGCTTTGGACGATGCAACCTCTTCTCTGTAGGTTTCGTAATCGGATCTGAGGCTTTGAATGTCTGGCCAGTTTTTCTTTTGCCCTGTTCGCTTTCCGCTGGGCAACGCGGCGTCGGCAAGAGTTGTGACTTGTTCGATCTCGTCGAATCCAGCTTCGAGTTCGTCTACGAATTCGCGAATTGCGTCGAGGCACGTGGTCATTCCGTCAGAGTCGGCTGAACCGATATAGGTGCTTTCTTGGAGAGCCAACGAGCGGCCTAAAGCAATAAGGCGACTGAACTGAGTTTCAGGTAGTTCCGCAGGAGTACCTGGCTTCAGCAGGTCCCAGTTTTTGTGAAATTCGATTGCTAATGGCAATAGATGACGAGCCGGATCTATACCGAGTACGTCACCAAGTAGAAGCGTCCTAGACCACTCAGGGTCCAGTAACAGCGCGTCTAAAAATTTTTCGAATCTCTCCAGAAATTCAACCCGGGTTGAAATTTCATCAAGAACTTCGAAGCTTGGCGGTAGTCCTGCCTCAATCGAATGTTCGGTCAGGAGCCGTCTGGCAAAGCCATGCAGGGTTGAAATTGCGGCTTCGTCGAGTTGTTCCAGCGATGCAGTCAATCTTTCTCGCAGCGCAGGTTCGGAACATCCAAACAGGAGCTCTTCAAGTCGAGATCTGATTCGGTGTCGAAGTTCGGTCGCAGCTTTATTCGTGAAGGTGATAACTGCCAGATCGTTTAGTGACACTTCATCAGATGAACAAATGAGGTTGGAGACGCGTTCAACTAACGCCTGAGTTTTCCCAGAGCCTGCACCTGCTTCTACAAATAGAGTCTCGTGATAGCGAGAGGCGATGTCGTCTCTCGCTGACTGATCCGGGGGCACGAAGTCCTTAGTCATCTTGGCTGTCGTCCCCGTCGACGGTGGTGTCTTCACCCCGTAGTGCGATGTAGGAAGCGAGTGGCTCCATCCCCAGCAAGGCTTCCCACTTGTCCTCTAGTTCCCGTGTGCCAAGTCCATCTGGATTGCAGAAGACGCATCTGGTGGCACCGGTCCAGTTCATTGATGGCGGCGGGGGTTTGGACGGAAACAGGCCGTTTTCTATTCCATCAACGATGGTGTCGATTGCTTCGTCGAAACTCTCAAGGATCTTTGGGGTCACCGCATAGCCGCGAGTCACCCAACGTTGGTCGCTGCTCGTAAACCAATAACTTGCGTGAACGCTCGGATTTTCGAGACCCAAGTAGGTGTATACCGCCAGAGCGTAGAGCGGTAACTGGAGTTGGGAGCCGCCCAAGATGGGGTCCTCGGGGCCCAGTTTCTTATAACTGTCGAGCTTGCCTGTCTTGTAATCGACCACTACTAAAGCTCCAGCGTCTGTCCTTTCGACGCGGTCGACGCTGCCCCTGAAGTTCACCGCTCGCCCAGATGGAAGTGTCCGCTTGAGCGGAGGGAAATCTGCTTCTGGTAAACCAAATTTTAATTCCGTGGCGATGACCGTCCCGCGGGTCTCTCTTTGGTGGTCGTATCTCAGAATTCCTGTGAGATCGTTCAGCACGCGTTCGCGATCTCGGTTCCAAAACAAGGGTCGGCCGACAAGACCCTGGGATTCAAACTCGGCTGCTACTTCGATGCCGAACTGCCTCATGGACGAAATATCTGTTTCGTTGTACTGACGATGCGGACCCGGCGGCGAACCTTTGGATATTTGGTCTCTAAAGAAGCGGTCGGCTGCTTCGTGAAGTAAAGACCCCCGGACCAGTGGTGAAATGCGAAATTCGTGGCGCGAAAATTCGGGCTCTTCGACACCGAGGACGTAGCGCATAAAGTAACTGTGCGGACAATCAACCCACTGTTGAAGGCGTGTGGGTGAAAGCACTTCAGTTCGCACAACTTCGGAATCCACCAGGCCAGCCAGGTTGCCGTCGAAACGAGTGAAGTTGTCGCTAGAACGACTTTCGATAAGTTGTCGACCGAGATTGAAGGCGGACGTGTTATTTAACGAAATGGTGTTGAGATCCTGACCGTGGTCTTTTGCATCAAGTAGCGAAGCCAAATCATATTCTTGCTTTGANGCGGGAAAGCGGGACCTACGGAGGCCCGAAATAAAGGACGACTGCTGTNTCGCCCAAGCATGTTCAGGGCTCTTCAACGCTTCGTCGAGCGAAACGGCTCCCTCGCGAGCNGCCATTTGCTCGAGCCATCGCGCCGGATAGTTTTCCCTGTGTTGGCGTAGATCNCCTCGCGGGAACAACAAAGTGCTTGAGTTGGACGATGACAAAGCAGCAAGATATCGGCGCTGATCGTTGTGGGTTTCTTCTCGCGACAACGCGAGGGCGCCATCCAGATGANACCGGTCCTCGTCGGAGACCAAGCTGTTTTCNCGGGGAGGGACAGGAAACACGCCTTCAGCTAGTCCCAAAATAAAGNTATGTTCGAAATCGAGCGCCCAGGCCTGCTGTATTTGGCCGACGAAAACCCCTTGGCCCAATTTGCCAANCCGTTCGGTGCTCTCCTGTAGTTGCGTTTCTAAGGTTCGCCGGAAAACGGTGAAACTGGTATCTCTTTCGACCCGGGCCAGGCTCCGTAGCTGATCTAGAACCGTCTCGATTGTGGCGAGGTCACTCTTTGATGTTTCAAGTTCAGCACCGGGACCTAGATAGCGTTCGACTGCGTTCCTCAGCCAGGAGCAAAACCCGACCCAATCTGACGGCAAGTTGTCAGGATGTACGATTTGGTCGAGTTCGGTNACAAAGGCCAAGATCTCCTCGGCCTCTTGCGCTCCTCTTTCGTAACGGCGAACCCAACGGTCGTCTCCTGTGCGCNGCCGTTCCCGGTTCGCTGTAGCCAATAGTTGTTGTCGGTGTNGGCCTAGTTTTTCGGACCAGTCCCCTAGTCCTGTGTTGACGCCTGCGGTTAGGGCGTTCCGNGACCAGGAAATCGCAGGAGTGATGGTCGAAGAGTCGGGAAACTGTCGTATCGGAGCGCTCGCGAGGAAATCGAGAACTTCGTTGACTCTCAAGTTCTTGTCCGGCAAAGNCAGCAAACTCATAATGAAGCGGCCGAGCATCGAGTGAGCGACTGTTCGAGCTGATTCACCGCTGAAGCAGATCCCCGAAGCGTCGAGTTGTTCCTCAAGTAGACGGGCGTAGGGATTTCGGTGCGGAAATACGACAGCAATGCGATCGGCNGCGACACCTTGGTCGAGCAAANCGACGATTGACCGGATAATCGTGCGCACTTCAGCNTCNCTGTCNCTGACCGAAACGACTTCACTTTTCGAGGNGGGNTTAGTNGTNGGCGAAGACACATCGGTGTCGAAAAGGTCGGCGATTNTTTGCGGATCACGATCCGCGCCGANGGCGCCGGTGAAACCAACCAACGCAACCATGGGACTCAGATCGGATACGGCGGAGAAAAAGTTGGCCTCAGAAATGGCTAATTGTTGAGGGAGGAAGAGCACCAGCGTCCCGAGTTCAGAGACTCTTGCTGCTGAGAGATCAGCTGATCTGAAGAGGTCGAATTCATCGAACCATTCGTCCCGTAGCAAGTTCTCAGAAGAGCGATGGACGCGCACCACTTCGCTGGACCTTTCGCCCAGAACCGCCAAGGCATCAAGTTGGCCATCAGTTAAGTCTCGCAATTCGCGATACGCCCGGACTAGGGCCCGTTCTGTGCCTCCATGGTGAGCGACTGCGCGAAAGATACCGGGTTCGTCAAGAAGTACTTGACGTATTGCGGCACCGATAACAGCGTTGCTCACCGGTCTACGACCCTGAGTTATGAAATTGTCGCCGATGACCGCTTCAGCGAAACGGTACGAAGTGAAAAAATTTGCACCAACCAGNCCTGTTCCAACCCGAGAAGTGGGCCCGTATTGGCCACTCGCCAGGTTTCTGCGGAGACTGACCGCTGCAAAATTGGTTGGAACTATGACGCTCACTGGCGCGAAAACGTCTTCGCCCTTCGAATCGCGGAATAATTGGGCGAGTTTCTCGGTTGCATCCCGACCGAAACTGACTGCTCGCAGATCGATCACAGTATCGACTCTAGAGTTGGGGGCCGACAGCGGAGAATCATCGGGCCACCCNNCACCTAGATGCCCGACATCTTGGCAACTATGGGAGCCATGGCGTCAACCTCCCCTTCGTGGATGACCCAATAGCTTGNGCCATAAAGCTCGCGATGGTGATGAAGTTGGTCGCAGACGTCGTTAACAGTTCCGGCAAGGACCATTGGAATAGTCCGCGCCTGATCCGGCGAAAGTCCGAACATGGGTGCCATCCCCTCAAACATTTCGTCAGCCTGTGAAGTGCTATCGGTGACAGCGGCCATAAAAGTATTCATTTGAAGTTCGAGCTCGGGGAATCGGTCNCCAGCCGCCTCCTCGACCCAATTACGTCGCTCCAGGAATCTCTCTCCCAGGGCAGACAAAGCTGTTTCGGGACCCACCGACCCGCTGTGAAGAGAAGCGTTGAGTCCCACAATGTCGGCCCTTCGGGCAGCTGCTGTGAGCACTCTCTTACCGCCCCCGCCAATAATGAGGGGTGGACCTCCGGGTTGATGGGGGTCAGGCTTCCCAGAAAGACCTTGGACTACGTAGTGCTCACCATGGAATTCCACCGGTTCTCCTGACCANAGACCCTGGACAATNTCGATCGCTTCGATCATCCGATCNATGCGAACGCCAGCCTTATCGAAACGAATTCCGGCCATGTCGTAGTCATCCAACAACCATCCAGCACCGATGCCGAACTCGACTCGTCCGCCCGAAACAAGATCGAGAGTGGCGATTTCTTTCGCCAGCACGACTGGGTGTCGATAGTCCACGTCATAAACAAGCGCCGCGACGCGGAGCTCGGTGGTCGCTTCGGCTGCCACGGTTAATGCNACTGTAGGGGCCCACTGGTCATCGAAATGNTCCGGGCAAAAAACTGTGCTGTAGCCCAAATCTTCAATTCGTCGAACTGCTTCTCGGTAGTCGTCGCCNGACGCTGATTTGGAAAATTGGACGCCGAACCGAAACGGGTGCATTTCCGCACCCTAACGTGGTTCGATGCCTACCTCCGCCCCGAAGGACTACCCCCCAGCGCTTTTCTTAACTTCGGAAACCCGAGTCGAGGCGACCGAGCTAACTCGAGGCCCTTGGAGTCACGGTGTAATGCACGGAGGGCCTATTTGCGGCTTGCTGAGTTGGGGANTCGAACGCGAAATAGATCGAAGAGATCTGATGTGTTCGCGCTTCACCGTGGAAATACTGTCAGGCGTGCCCGTCGNTACTTTGGAAGTCTCCGCCAACGTTGTCAAGAATGGAAAACGAACGGCGGTTGTGGAGTCGTCAATTTCCCATGAAGACAAAATCGTAGCTAGGGCCACTTCTCAATGGTTACCTAAACCGACANAACCCTCTGGATACGGGACNCCGGTTCCTACTATCCCTTTAGAACGAGCAAATCCGGGCGCGCATCCGGATATGGACTACCCGAGGCCGGGTTTCAATGCCGATTCGGTGGAGATGCGCGTCATTAGCGGCTCCACCGAGGAATCGGGTCCTGGACTCATCTGGGCGCGCCTTGACTATCCGTTGATTGGCGGCGAAGCCACCTCAAAGTTTCAACAGGTTGCGACTTTGTCTGACTTAGGAGCGGCAGTNGGGTGGGAACACGGTGATGACGATCAAGCTTTCATCAATCCAGATGTAACCCTTCAACTCTTACGCCTACCGATATCTGAATGGATCCTGCTTGATTCAGGGGTAGAGCGTTCATCGCTAAATTTGGCGTGTTGTCGGACAACACTCACCGATGAATTAGGCGTCATTGGGTGGGTCTTGCAAAGTCAGATGATCGCGCCCGAAGAAATTCAACTTTAACCCGGCGGCACTTTGTCCAAGCCGCGCGAAAAATGGTTAACCGCCGGTGACGTCAGCGTCCATCCGCCCAGTCGTCGGGTACTGACGTTGCTCGATCGCTCGATGGCGGGCGGCGACTGATTCGACGATGTTGGGGTCGGTATAGATGTAGAACTCGTCGTTGATTACTGCATCATGGACGATCTCGGCCACTTCGTGGGGCGGTCGTCCTGACGCGATTACATCCCACATGGCAGCCGTGATTTGTTCGGAGTGGTCNGACGCGANAGGAGCGGGCACCGTCCGGAAGCGCTCCGGCCGGTGNGCTTCGTCGGACATGATGTTCGTGGCAACCGCGCCGGGACAGAGTACCGANACCTTGACGTCGGGTGCTCGTGCCGCGAGGTCGTGGAACTGGCATTCGGAGAGCGCTACCACCGCATGCTTCGCCGCGTAGTACGCAGCGCTGATCACAGAACCGGATGTGAGACCTGACTGTGATGCAGTGTTGACGATATGGCCGTTGCCGTGTTGAAGGAGGTGGGGGACAAATGTACGGGTCCCGTGAATAACGCCCCAGAGGTCGACGTCAAGCACCCATTGCCAATCCTCAACACTGAGTTCGTGCGGCGCTCGNCCCGGGGGACCNGCGACGCCTGCGTTGTTGCAGACAAGGTGGGCGCGNTCGAAGTGGTCGACGGTGAACGCCAGTAAGTCNTCAACCTCNGACGCTACCCCNACNTCGACGCGCAGCCCTGCCGCGGGTCCAACTTCGGAAACCTCCGTGACAGCAACATCGAGGGTTACCTGATCGATGTCGGCTAGTACGACGCTCATTCCCGCTGCTGCCCATCGGTCCGCCATGGCTCGACCGATCCCGCTCGCGGCACCGGTCACTACGGCAGTCTTTCCGGCCAACTCCTGCATGTCGCCCCTCCGCTCACGCTAATGGACGAGGTTGACGGTTTAGGTCAATTCNCCNACTGCGCCGCGCGCNACAAGCTCATCGATTTCTTCGGTTTTGAGGCCTGACTGGGTGAGAATTTCCCGGGTGTGTTGCCCCAACGCTGGAGCNGGCCCCTTTGGTCCAACTTGAACGTCGGCAAATCTCATTGGCATGGCGACGGTTCGGTATGTACCGATATCGGGGCTGTGAACCACCGGAAACAGCCCCAACGCGTCGGCTTGGGCATCTGCCGCGACTTCGTGAAGCCCNAGCACAGGTCCCCAGATAATGCCGTTGGCGTCAAACAGTTCTCCCCACTCNTCGCGAGTTCGATGAGAAAGGGCGTCATCGATGGCCGCCACCAATTCAGGCATGTGATGGAAACGCCCTCGGATGTCTTGAAGTCGCTCGTCTGACAGCAGGTCCTCCCGTTCAATTACCCGGCATAGCTTTGGCCAAGCGCTCTCTTCGGGCATGTTGAGAACGACCCATTTCCCATCCCCGCAGGGGTACCTGTTTGCCGTAGGGATAATCATGTTTTCCCTAGCACGGGGCCGCAGGGGCGCAAGATCGACAGCTGTAATCGCATAATCGGTCGCTTGGGTCCAAACGGCGGTTTCGTAGAGCGACGTCTCCACTACTTGCGCTTCACCGGACCGCTCGGCGAGCCTAAGCGCGGCCAAAATTGCGGCAACGAAAGCGAGGCCCGTCGTGTGATCACCCTGAGCAGGGCGNGCCATGGGAACAGTCCCGGTTTCGCCTTCNCGCATAGCGTCATAAAGTCCNGATCGCCCAAAAAAAGCGGTGACGTCGTATCCGGGTCGATGCGCTTCAGGCCCTTCAGTGCCATAACCGGTCAAGGTCGCGTGAACGATTTTCGCATTGGCTTGCTTGATGTTGTCAGGGTCCAATCCGAACTTTTCTTGCCGGTGCTTCAACAGATTGCACATGAACACNTCTGCTCCAGCGACGAGCGACGANACGACCTCGATNCCCGCTTCGGATTCGAGATCTATAGCTATCGATCGCTTACCTCNGTTCGACACATCGAATTGATAATCGAAACTCTTTTTGTCGTCCGACACNTTCGCCGGCCGACCCATATCCCNCATTGGATCTCCGCTAAGAGGCTCAATTTTGATGACATCAGCACCAAGATCGGCGAGTATCGCTCCCGCACTCGGCGAAGCCATCCAGTTATCAATTTCGATGACGGTCACGTTGTCGAGTGGGGCCACCATTTCGCTTGCCTCCTCGCGGTGAACGCATGAACGGTCACAGCAGCATTGCAGGGATCAGCCATGGTTTGCATAAGAGTCGCAGGTTTATAAATGACGNCGCCACGCGTCAAGCAAGGTTTCGCGCTGCTCGTTACGCTGCACCTATGGAGATCAGAGACAAAGTTGCCATCGTTACAGGTGGCGGTAGCGGAATAGGCGAAGCGCTAGCCACAAGATTTCATGACGAAGGTGCTCGAGGGGTCGTCGTCGTAGATCGAGATGGGACAAACGCGGAACGAGTCGCTCAAAACATCGCCGGTACTGCAGTCGAGTTAGATGTCACCGATGAACCCGCTATCGCCTCTGTAGTTGCCGAAACCGTCCAGGAACACGGAACCCTCGATATTTTCGTGTCCAATGCGGGTTACGTCACCCAAGGAGGACTTGAGGCCGACAACGATGAGATCCAGCGAATGTGGGAAGTGCATGTGATGTCCCATATTTATGCGGCACGAGCCGCCGTGCCGGTGATGGTCGCAAACGGCGGCGGATATTTACTGAATACAGCTTCCGCAGCCGGTCTCCTCACCCAACTCGGCTCCATGCAGTATGCGGTCACCAAAGCTGCGGCCGTCTCATTAGGCGAATTTCTTTCTATTACCTACGGAGAACGAGGTATCCGCGTGTCGGTACTCTGCCCCCAGGCGGTCGAAACCAACATCCTCGCAAACAGCCCAGACCGGCTTGATCTAGAAACCGGAACACCTGGCAGTGCCGCTGGTGACGGCGTTCTAACTGCCGAACAACTTGCAGACACCGTCATCAGCTGCATGGCCGAGGAAAGATTTCTCGTGTTACCGCACCCAGAGGTTCAAACATACCGAGAACGAAAAGCCAGCGACATTGATCGGTGGATTCACGGCATGCAACGTTTTCAAAGTCGCCTGTACGCGGACAGCGAATTAGCTCCCGCGGATTGGCTATTGAGTTAAACCTCGACAACAAATAAGTCAGTCCGTCGCCTCTGTGGAGGATCGCAGATCAGAACGATTCTCTACTAACGCTTCGACTTCAGTTAACCGATCTTCAAGCGTGACCATTTTTTCTACAACTATTGAAGCGCGCCTATTCACAGGCCTCGAAATCGCCAACTTTCGATGCTTACGGCTGTCCAACAAGTGCATGAAGCCTTTGCCTCGAGTTAGATAAGCAGTGGCTAGAAGAAGTGCCGCATAGATGAACCCCTCGGACTTAAATAGCCCCACCCACCCATACTCAACTACCCAATTCCGGTCAATCAACCAGACAGGCAAAAAGATCAGAACCACCGCTCCGGGAATCGCCGAAATTAAACGGGACCCACCGAAAGCCATTGCCAGAGCAAACATTTTGATCGATAGCTCTTCGGGGTAGTGGGTGAAATCGTTGAAGTTGGTTGGAATCATGAGAAGGCCACCGGCTAATCCGGCCATACCCCCACTTAATGCAACGCCATAAAGCCTTAGCCGGTAGACCGGAACCCCGAAGGCTCGCGCAGCTTCTGGTTCGTCACGGCTGGCAATAAAGGCACGACCCACCGGTCCTTTCAGCAGGCCCTGCACTAGGAAAAGCGTTATCGCCACATAACTCGCGACAAGAAAAAATTCCCATATGTGTTCGTCTTCTTCGGTAATTCCCGTCCAAGAGGGGGCCACAAAGGAACCATCAAGGGTCACCGGTAAGTTGCCGTCAACTTGTTTAAGAATGATGGGGTAGGCAACTGCCAGAGAAAGCGTGAGCAACGCGAGGTACGCCTTCGGTAAACGCAAAGAGGGAATAGCGACGATGGCTCCGATGAGCGTCCCTGCCAACAAGCCCGCAAGCGGCATCCACATAACAGGAACACCGAAATCGTTCACCGCGTGGAGCGCAGCGTAAGCACCGACCCCGACAAGAGCTCCCTGACCGAGGGATAAGAGCCCGAGGTAGTGGGTCAAGAGCACCAGACCAGCGAAGGCGAGCGAGAGCGCAACTGTGTTGGATAAATCGGTGACGATTTTCGGTGTCGCGCCATACGCGACCCTCAGAGCGACGACAGTGAGAGCCGCCGAGACAACTATCCACGCGATTCGTACCGGAGTTGAGGTGGTTGGATCTTTTGCTCTCATCGCTGCAGCCACGCTTCGGTTCTCGGTAAGAGCCCTGAAGGGCGAACGAACAGCACGATGATGAGTACTAACAGGGCCCATACCAACGTGACTTGACTATCAATAAAACTCACGTATCCGCCGAGCATGGTCTCAAGGAAAGCGAATAAGTAACCTCCGACGAAAGCTAAAGCTGGGCTTCTCAGACCACCCAAAGTGGCTGCGGCGAGACCAAATACCAGCAGTCGACCCATCATGTCGGGTCGGACATTGATCTCTCCGGCGATTAGGCCGCCGGCCAATGCTCCGATCCCGGCGGCCAACGCCCACCCGAGCATAAGCACCCGACTCACTCTGATCCCTACCATCAGCGATCCTGTCTGATTCGACGTCACCGCTCGGAAGGCAAGACCTGCTTTCGTCCGACTTTGCAGCACGGCAAGGAGACCCAGCACCCCAATCATTGTGAGAGTGATTCCTACGCTGTCATGCCAAAGACGAGCGCCGCCAATATCCCAACGATCATCTACCGTCTGAGGAAAAGGAGAGCCTAAGAACATTGTGCGCCCACCCCATTGCTTGCGCACGAATGCGCCGATGAGTAGGTAAAGACCCAGGGTTGCCCCGACAGCTGCGACTGGATCATTACGAATAGGACGAATGATGACGCGCTCAGTGAAGGCGCCAATCACCATTGAAATAACAACTGCCCCCAAGATGGCTGCCCATATCGGCCAAGCCGCCCCCAACACATCAGTATTCGACGAGAACTTGAGATAAGGACTCGGCCCAGTAGCAAGAACGAGAGCAACATAGGTAGAAAACATCGCCAACTGGCCCTGCGCGAGATTCAAGACCCCAGTTGAACGAAACACCATAGAAATAGCGACCGCCAGGGCGGCGTACGCCGAGCCGTTGGCGAGGGAGTCAAAGGTTCGTTGCAAGAACAGCGACATGCACCCCGAAGTTTGTCACTCTCGCGGGTGTTAAGCACCCACTCAGCAGTCATACTCACCGCAAAACCTCGTGACAGGATGTTGCATGTGATTACCACCCGCTACCTCGCTGACACAGCGATCACCTGCGATCGCGACTTTTCGGTTATCCATGACGCGGCAATCGACGTAGCTAACGGTCGAATCGCCTGGATTGGTCCTCAATCGGAAGCTCCTTTGCATGAAAATCCCGTACGTAATCTCGGCGGCCTGATCATGCCGGGCCTCGTCAATAGTCACGCCCACACTCCAATGACCCTGGTGCGGGGAGCCGGTGACGGCCTTCCGCTTCTGGAGTGGTTGACACGAGTGATGTGGCCGCGAGAGGGCCAAATGACATCGGAGGACGTGCTTTGGGGAATGCGGCTCGGCGCGTCGGAAATGTTGCGGGCAGGTGTCACTAGCACTTGTGAGATGTACCTCTTTGAAGAGGCGGTGGTCGAAGCATCAAAAGAAGCTGGGATCCGGCTAGTCATGACGCCTGGCATCATCTCGGCACTCCATACCGATGATTTTGATTCTACCGATAGCCGGATAGCCGCGATTGCCGACTTCCACCGACAACACCACAACCCAGAAGGTCTTGTCACCGTGGGCTTCGGCCCCCATTCTGCATACGACCTGCCGCTCGAACTCTGCGGCGAAATAGCTGCAGCTGCTCGCGANCTCGACACGCTTTTGCATATTCATGTCTGTGAAACTCAGGANGAAGGCGCCGAACTCGAATCAGGGCANGATGGCCGTTCAACCGTTCAGCTTTTNGCGGAAACCGGCGTGCTGGACGGACGAGTTCTTGCGGCGCATAGCGTTTGGNTGGACGACGCAGACATTGAAACCTTCGCTCGCCANGACGTNTCCGTCGCTCATTGTCCGGTCAGCAACATGAAGCTCGCGTCTGGAGTCGCCCGGGTCANCGCAATGCGCTCACGAGGCGTCGAAGTTGGATTGGCAACAGATGGGCCCGCGTCAAACGATGATCTTGACCTTTGGCAAGAAATCAAATTTGCGCCGTTGCTCGCAAGAGTTGTATCGATGGACGCTTCAGCAATGAGCCCNCAAGATGCGCTTCAAATGGCGACTACCGAAGGTTCGCGNGCTGTCGGCAACCATGACGTTGGGAGCCTCGAAAATGGTCAGAAAGCAGATTTCATTCGTGTCGACCTAGACGACCCCACGTTTGTTCCCGTCACGTGCACTGATGAGTTAATAGCTCACTTGGCATGGTCAGGCAGTGGGCGACACGTGACCGACGTTTGGGTGGCGGGCGAACAAGTTGTAGCTGACCGTCAATGCCTCAAAGTCGACGTNGAGCAAGCGATGGCAGAAGTTCAATCTCGAGGTCTCCGTCTAGCGCAAGAGTCGGGTACTTGAGGCAACTCCATAGAACGTAACTCTGTTCNCACATCAACTACCGGTCGCGTGTCACGATGGCCTCATGATCGGGATCATTGCTGGGACTGGCTACTACGAGCTTCCGGGGTTACTCCAACGAAAAGATAAGACAATTAACACCGACTATGGGCAGGCATCGGTGTCCANTGGAACATGGCACGACGTACCTATCGTCTTTGTGGCCCGCCANGGTGGTGACCATTCGATACCGCCTAACGCCATCAACTACAGGGCTAACATCCGCGCTCTCGCCGACCTCGGAGCCGAAGCTGTATTTGCTGTCAACGTGGTCGGGTCCATGGTTNCTGAGCGCGGACCAGGCTCACTCCTCTTAGTTGACGACTTCATCGAGTTCACTCAAGGACGTGCCTGCACATTTTTCGACCAGCCTGGTGAACTTAGACATACCGACATGACAGCCGTGTACCACCCCGAGCTTCGGTTGCGACTGCTCCGTGCCGCNGANATGGAAAACATCGAAATCGCCGAAACGGCTACATANGTGTGTACCAACGGACCCAGATTCGAGACCCCATCCGAAATTCGAATGTACAAACAGCTCGGTGCGCACGTAGTCGGAATGACCGGCTATCCAGAAGTCGCGTTAGCACGCGAACTAAACGTCCCCTACGCCTCCATTGCTGTTGTATCGAACCTGGCAGCCGGGATGACCGACGGAGCGGTGGAAGAAGANGAAATCTGGGACATCCTNGAAGCCACCAAAGACCCGGTTTTTCGACTCCTTAGCCGATCCGTGCAACTTCAGTCATCAGGTGAGTGTTGAAACGCCTGCCCTTGACNGCAGCGGACCTCATTTCCGTCGACCCAGAACCCTTCAAATGGCGAATGGGAGTCAGACCCTTAAANCTTGACCNATGGNTGCTGGTTGACGANNACCGTGACGCGGAGCTNAATGAAATCGGCGCGATCGTTGATCGTCACCGCGACGAAATTGTTTACTGCGAACCTGACGCGACACCAGCTTGTGAAGAACTGGCGGCCGAAGTTGTTGATCAACTCAGTCGAGTGCATGGACTGAACACGATCGCGCCGGACCGAAGATCCCACATGGCCCTAATCGAAGCGACTCGCCGGCTTGTGCAAGAAGACATTTGTCTACTTCAACGGCGACCGGAGGGGTGGGTCATGACGGCATGCGCGGTAGCGATNCCGACCCAGTGGGATGTCCCGTCNAAGTTCGGAAAGACCCTTGACTCCATTCACGAACCGGTACCTCGATACGAGACNGATCTCTCCCANCTAATGAGAACCTTTTTCGACCGACTTCGGGTAGATCGACCGGTNTGGAGAGCCAACCGCACATTGACCGATGACCCGAGCTTGCGTTTATTGCCCGAGCGGAGACACGAACCCTTGCGGCACGACATCACCGCAGAAAACGTTGCCGAACGAGTCTGGTTACGGGTGGAATACCAGACTCTTCGCCGGTTGCCACAAACCGATGCCATCGTCTTCACTATCCGAATTCTCCGCCAACAAATCGCTGCCGTCGCCGAACACCCCACAGCCCTAGGCCAATTGATTCGATCTCTGTCGANGCTCCCCGAAGATGTCCGAGGCTACAAAGACAGCACTTTTAGACACGGAGCGCTACTGAAACAGTGGGCGACAGTCAACGCACCTACTGCCGACTAAAGAATCGATTAGAACCAACGAACGTTCGTTTGTATACTGGGATCGTGCGGACGTGGCGAACTATGGNCGAATTTGAGGNGTTCCTCGATGATGGCGGCATTGTTGAGCCCAACGACGACATCCCGGAGCCNTATCGCAAAGCCGTNTTCNGGTTCATCGAGATGCACGCAAACAGTGAGTACATGGGTGGGCTCACCGAACGAGACTGGATACCCAAGGCTCCGGGTTTGCACCGGAAAATGACCGCGCTAGCAAAAAGCCAAGACGAAATCGGTCACGCTCACTTGCTGTACATGGTTGCAGCCGACCTGGGGATAAAGACCCGAAAAGAAATGGTCACCGACCTGCTGGAAGGCCGCACACACTTTCAAAACGTCTTTCATTACCGAGTTCATAGCTGGACTGACCAAATTGCTGTTGCNTACCTGGTCGACGCAGCTGCACTGGCGAGCCAACAAGCCGTTTTCAAGAACTGTTCTTACGGGCCCTATAAGAGAATCCTCCGCCGCGTGATCGCCGAAGAAGGTTTCCACATGCGCAACGGCGAAGAGATGATGCTTTTGATGGCCCACGGAACCGACGTCCAACACCAAATGATGCAAGAGTCCATCGANCGNTGGTGGTTACCATCGATTCAACTTTTTGGTCCCGACTCCAAACCCGACGACGAATTGTTGCGGTGGCACATCAAGTCCGAACGCAACGAGGACCTGCGTGATCGATACGTACAAAAGTTCGTNCCGCAACTTCTTGCCGGAAATTTCACCATCCCGGACTCGGGTCTTCGACAAGACAACGAAGACGGAAAGTGGAAAATCAGCGATATGGATTGGCAACCGCTACAAGACACGATGAAAAACATCGGTCCGGATAGCTCCCGGAGGATTTCGGATGCCAAACGAGCNTGGTATGACGCGGAATGGGTCCGCACAGCGCTCGACGACGCCACAAAGACACCAGCGTGATGATTACCGAAGCTGCTCTTAAGACAGTCCGACACGCTGTTGCATTGGTCGCGGACCCGGAGTATCCAGACCTCAATATTGAACAATTGGGGATCCTCGAAGATGTTGTCGCNGAAAACTCAGCTATTCGCGTGGACCTTGTACCCACGATCATGGGATGTCCAGCCTTGGAGGTCATTGAGAAGGACGTAGTGGCCGCCGCGCGAGCGTCAGGNTACGACGTGACNGTCCGGTTTTGTATGTCCCCGGTATGGACTCCNGACCGAATCAGTAATGATGCCCGCNAAATACTCGGGAGAGAGTACTCAGTTGCGATTCGACTGCGAAACGGGCTGACAACCTGCCCAGTATGTGGGAACAAAGCNCTACAACATCGGAGTGATGTTGGCGCCACAGCGTGCCGATCCGTGGAGTGGTGCCCCGATTGCCGCAACCCTATCGAGGTGGTTCGATCCCGCGAAATCGGGCAGACATGAGGCGCAAAAATCGTGCGGATGTTGTCACCGCTGCGTCNGCCATGTTCGCAGAACAGGGCTTCCATGGAACTTCNATGCGCGACCTGGGGAAAAAGCTTGGCCTAATGGGTTCGTCGCTGTACAGCCACGTCGTTTCCAAAGACGAACTANTGGTCGATGTCGTGCGCGCAGCATCTTCTCGGTTCCAATCACTGGCCGATGAAGTCNCGACCATGCCAGGAACCGCCACTGAACGACTGTCTCGACTAGTTCACGGTCACCTTCAAATCCTCGTCGAAGATCCNCACCAAGCTCGAACTTTTCTTAACGAAACCCGCTTCCTCCCAGANCTTGANCGGAATACAGCCGTCGCGATGTTTGACCGTTACCAACAGGTGTTTCGCGACGTTCTCAACGCTGGCCGCACAAGCGGTGAATTTCGAACNGATCTTGACGTGCACCTGGCAGCGAACCTTGTCTTATCGCTCTTGAACGGCACCCCAAGATGGTTTCACTCTGACGGTGTTCTNAACACCCAATCCTTAGCGTCGGCAGTCCACAACCTGCTGACACTTGGACTCAATCCAGATCCGCAGGCAAACGCAGCATGAACACCTACGAAGTATTTCTGAAAAAAGCTGGCAAAGAACCTTTCAGCCACGCCGGAGCGTTCGACGCACCAGATAATGAACTCGCNTTGCTATACGCACGCGACACCTACGGGCGACGAAGCGAAGGCGATCAAATGTGGATCGTAAATAGAACCGACTTACTTGTCGCGGACGAAGAAGATCTGGCAACCGCAGACCGGGACCATAAACACAACGACGGTCGCCTAGTGGCAGAACTTCGTCAATCTGGCCGAGGACAAGCGAATGAGCTCGAATGATCCCCAACNCCACTGCAAAAGAACTAATTCTCGCTTTCGCTGACGACGAATTGTGCGTGGGTCAAAACCATTCTTGGTGGATAGCGGTTGGCCCCTTCTTAGAAGAAGATCTGGCGTTCACCTCCATCGCACAGGACGAACTTGGTCACGCCAAAGCGCTCTATTCNCTGATATCTGAAGATATTGACCGCATCGCCTACGGACGACCGCCCTCTGAGTACCGTTCAGCGCACATAGCCGAAGCCCTATGCCACGACTGGCCGACTGCACTTGTNCGACATTTTCTTCACGACACAGCAGAGGAAGTCCGCTGGTCNGCCATGCTCGACTCAAGCTGGTCGGAACTCGGAGCCGTTGCAGCTCGCGCTTTAACTGAGGANCAGTTCCATGTCCACCATGGCCTGTCACTCCTAAGGCGGCTGCTCTGCACCCCCGAAGGCCAGAAGCATCTTTCGCCGGTGTTGCGCGAACTCACGCCACTGGCGAGAGAGTACTTCGCAGGATCCGACACCGGACTCGTCGGTTCGGGAGTCCTTAACGCCTCCCTTGTTGACCAAGAACTGATTTGGAGGACGCGAATAGAAGACGTCCTCGATGAATTCGAGTTGGAGATCGACTGGAGTGCCGCCTCACCATCTCAAGGACGTGCCGGGGTCCGTTCGAAGGATTTCTTNTCACTGCATGACGAGATGGTGGCAGTACTCAGGATTGATCCCNCAGCTAACTGGTGATCATTCTTTAGCCGCTCGAATCGACCGCCATACTTTTTCTGATGTGCACGGCATATCTAAATGCTGAACTCCGAAGTGGCTCAAAGCATCTATCACCGCATTCTGAATTGCTGGGGTAGCACCGACGGTCCCAGATTCACCTATACCTTTAGCTCCCAACGCGTTGATGTGAGTCGGGGTTTCTAGAACGACACGCTCAAACATCGGTAATTCAGGCGCAGAAATAGCTGCATAGTCAGCCAAGTTTCCGGTCAGGGGGTTCCCGTCNTCGTCGTATCGAAACTCTTCGAGAAGAGCCTGTGCCGCCCCTTGGGCAAGCCCGCCATGAACCTGCCCGTCGGCGAGAAGNGGGTTGAGAATTACACCAGCATCATCACAAGCGATCAAACGGTCTAAACAAACCTTTCCCGTTTCGCGATCAACCTCAACCACAGCGACGTGTGTNCCAAANGGAAATGTNGGCCCTTCCGACTCAAACACGTCCTCCGCATGAAGAAGCCGGGGCCCAGTCTCTTGTTCTTCCAAGTGATCNGCCACTTCTCGCCANGAAACGCNTATCGAGGGCGTCCCAATCACATGAAAGTGGCCGCTCTCGGTATCAAGTGAAAGATCAGCGTCCGCGGCCTCCAGCAGTTCGGCAGCGACTTTTTTTGCCTGTTCGACAAGTATCGCAGAGGCCTCCCACAAGGCGGCTCCCGCCAATTGAACGGATCGTGACCCACCGGTAATTCCNCCTTGCGGGACCTCATCAGTATCGCCATGCACTATTGCTATGTCGTCAAAGTCCACTCCGGTGGCATCCGCTATCAGCATCGACCAAGCGGTGTGATGCCCTTGTCCGTAAGGAGACGAGCCGGTACGGGCCACAATTTTCCCGTCAGGCAGAAGTTCAACACCGCCATATTCGGAACGCCCAACTCCAGCAGTCCGCTCGACGTAAGTGGCTANGCCAATCCCAAGAAGGCGCTCATCATCGTTAGAGCGACGNCGCGCCTGCTCAATCCGGAGATCGCCATAGCCGCTTGCTTCAAGGGCAGCGTCCAAACTGGCTTCGTAGGCGCCGCTGTCATAATTCGAACCGGTCTTAGTTGACAGAGGAAAAGCTTCAGGTTGCAGAAAATTCCGTCGACGAACCTCGGCTGGATCCATGCCAATTTCNATGGCGAAAACGTCAACGGCNCGTTCGATNGCCGCTGCGGCTTCAGGACGACCAGCACCTCGATAGGCACCTGTAGGAGTGGTGTTTGTNACNACAGAAACTGAACTGAACCCGACTGTTGCGATGTCGTAGCAGCCTGTGAGCATNGCCCTCGCGTTAGCAGGNAAGCCCGCNCCACCGCCGGGGTACGCGCCTGCCTCTTGTACCACGTGGAGGTGATAGGCACTGATGTCACCCTCCAGGCTGCCGCCAATTCGGCAGTACTGGATTTGCCCTCGCCCGTGTCCGAGACCCACCATGTCGTCGCTTCGNGAAGGAACCCAGATCATGGGGCGACCAGCTCTCTTCGCCAACCAACCCAGAAGTGCCTCTTCAGGTGACGGCCGGGCTTTGGCACCGAAACTTCCGCCAACGTCGCGAGAAACAACTCGGACCTGCTCCTTTTNCATTCCTAGGATGGAAGCGATGCCAACCCGAACCGGGTGAGGTCCTTGACCNGCGTTGTAGCAGTGGAGACGACCGTCCGCACCCCATTCGGCGGCCGCAACGCGCGTTTCGATGGGGGCTGGCGCNAGACGATTGTTGACCGTTCTNACCTCNGTGACAACCTCACATGACTCGAAATCAGCTTGAAGGCCTTCGGCTTCCATCCGGCAAACGACGTTCCCTTCTTGGGTTCCCTCAAATAAGAGGANGTCCGATTTGAGNGCAGCCTCAACGTCGACGATCGCGACGCGAGGTTGATATNTGATGTCGACGAGTTCGGCGGCGTCTTGGGCTTGCGCCAATGACTCCGCGACTATTGCTACAACTGGCTCCCCGACAAATCTGACGCGGTCGCTTGCCAGTAATGGCCGCACCATAGCGTCATCAAAGATTGGGTTGGCTGACGGATATGGCCCGATGTCTAGGTCAGCGAATGTGACGACATCGATTACTCCAGGAGCAGACATTGCCTCCTTGATGCTGACCGACACTATGTCGGCATGAGCGATCGTGGAAGTTACGTAATGAACGTGGGCCGCGCCGGGAAGTTGGANATCTCCGACAAAGTTCGCGGCGCCGCGGAGTAATGGTTCGTCCTCGCGTCTTCTCACNGCTGTCCCGCGAAGGGCCATAGTAAACACATCCTTTTCCAGGTACGGGGNGTTGTCCCGAANTGACCTTGATTGTGCCTTGATTGTGCCAGGCCGGGTATTATGTGCGACGTACGGTGCAGAGATGCAGCGAAGTTCGGTGAAAATCCGGCACTGTCCCGCAACGGTGAAGTCCCCAAGGGGAACGAGTCCGGCCGCCTGAATCAATGCCTCGCACAACGAGTCTCGAGGAAGAAGCGTTGTGCGGCAGGTCCACTGCCGCTCCGCCCTCGGGCGACAGGAGAGACTTGATGAGGAACCTAAAAGCGCTCTTAGCCATCTCCCTCGTGTTGGTCTCCTGTGGAGAGGGAAACGGTAGCTCCGAGACCGNAACGTACGAAGCCAACAGTGGGTCGATATTGGCGACCGAAACCCCGACGGGAAAAGCCATANCAGAAACAAAANCGGAATTTTCAGCCAAAGNTGATGCAAACACGGGTTCTGTTGAAAGCCACTTCCCGACCGCCATTGTGTCCATGTCCCCGACGGCNACCGAAATGTTGTTTGCTGTGGGTGCTGGTGAACAAGTGATCGCGGTCGACAACTACAGCTACTGGCCTCCAGAGGCGCCCGTAGTCGAAGATCTTGCGGGCTGGAACCCAAATGTGGAGGCGATCGCCTCGTTCCAACCCGATCTCGTCATTCTGAGTGATAGTGGAATCCAGCAGGAACTGGAGTCGCTCGGAATCAAGGTGTATGTGGCCGCCGCCGCCGCCGAACTTGAAGACGTATACGCGCAGATGATGGAAATAGGNGAAATTACNGGCCGACAGAGTGGAGCGATAGCGGCAGTCGACCACATGAAGGAAAAGATCCAGACACTACTCGACGGCATGAAACGACCAGATAAACCACTGACGTACTACCACGAGCTCGACGACGTTCTTTACTCGGTGACGAGCGCCACTTTCGTTGGGTACATCTACTCCTTAGCTGGCTTGGTCAATATTGCTGATCCTGCTGACCAGGACGGATCGTCATGGGGATATCCGCAGTTAACCCAGGAATTCATTCTTGAAGCGGACCCGGACATCATTTTTTATGCCGACGCGGAGTGTTGCGGTCAATCGTTTAAAACAATTGCGTCGCGCCCCGGATGGTCCGATTTAAAGGCCGTTCGAAATGGCAACGTCATCCAAATAAACAACGATGTAAGTAGTCGATGGGGTCCCCGTCTCGTCGATTTTCTCTCCACAGTTTCTGCTGCAGTTTCTGCGGTGAAGATCGAATAGNCCACGATGGTTCTCGGCGCNCACTCTCNAAGCACTGCGGTGGTGTCTGAGAAACTTCGCGCGCCGTGGCTTCTATCAGGGCTTCTNGCCGTCGCGTGCGCGACGGCAGCTAGCCTGCTGATTGGCCCCGCAGATATAGAGATTTCCGCGGTGCTACTGGAGTTGACTGATCGGTTACCGCTGATCGATGTCAATAGTGGATTGTCTCCCATCCATGCCAACATCATTTGGGAGGTGCGTCTCCCGCGTGTGGTACTTGGTGCACTTGTCGGAGCCACGCTGGCGATCAGTGGTGCTAGCTACCAAGCAGTATTTCGCAACCCTCTGGCTGACCCCTACCTATTAGGNGCTGCAGCAGGAGCAGGCCTCGGAGCAACTATTGCCATCGTCACCGGATCGGGTGANGGTATGGGAACCTTTGACACGGTTCCTCTGCTGGCATTNGTNGGTTCTTTAGCCGCCGTAGCCCTAACGTATTTTCTCGGTTATAGCTCAGGGGTTCGACGATCGCCAGCNGCCTTGCTGCTCGCCGGTGTCGCGGTCGCAAGTTTCCTCACAGCGATCCAAACTTTTATTCAACAACGCAACGTGGAAACGATCCGTCAGGTCTACACCTGGATTCTCGGACGCCTCAACACCGCTTCTTGGGGTGAGGTATCTCTCCTAGCGCCATACGCTCTGTTGGCGAGCCTGGTGATCTTGCTTCACCGCCGAACCCTTGATGTTATGCGCCTGGGCGATGCCGAGGCATCGTCGGTAGGGATACGACCCCAACTTGTTCGCCTCATCGTGATCATCGCTGCTTCGTTAGGAACTGCTGCGGCCGTCGCGGTCAGTGGCCTTATCGCATTCGTCGGCCTTATTGTCCCCCACACGGTGCGACTTCTCGCGGGCTCAAGCAATCGAATCGTGCTTCCTCTTTCGATGATGTTCGGAGCGGCATTTTTGATGTTCGTTGACCTGGTCGGCCGCACGATTGCTTCCCCCACGGAAATCCCCATTGGAGTAATAACGGCCTTCTGCGGAGCCCCGTTCTTCGTCGTTGTCCTGAGGTCGAACAGGAGGTCACTCGGATGAGAGTCTGTGAAATAGAAAACGTTTCTGTTCGTGCGGGTCGCGCAACTCTGCTGGACGACGTTTCGATTGGTGTCTCGGCGGGGGAGTGGGTCACCATTGTGGGACCNAACGGCGCGGGCAAAACCACACTTCTTTCGGTGATGGCTGGCTTGATGTCGAGTGCGGGAACTGTGTCCATATATGGACACAACCTCGCCGACCTCAGTCCTCGTCAANGGGCTCGACAACTAGCGTACGTTCCCCAGCAGCCAGAAGTCCCGCCCGGAATGACAGTAAATAGCTATGTGTTACTTGGCCGCACCCCTCATTTACCGCTACTAGGAGTGGAGGGACCACGTGACTTTGGAATTGTGGAGGACGTACTCGACGGACTAGATCTCGTGGGGTTTGGGTATAGAAACCTTGAATCATTGAGCGGTGGTGAACTCCAACGTTGTCACCTGGCNCGGGCAATAGCGCAAGCCACGCCCATAGTTTTTATGGATGAGCCGNTNACTTCACTTGACCTGGGCCACCAGCAACAGGCTNTGGATCTGATTGAACGGCTGCGACAAGAGCGCCAAATCACAGTGATCATGACCATGCATGACCTGACTCTTGCAGCCCAATACAGCGACCGAATAATCCTTTTATCGGGCGGTCAGGTGGTGGCCGAAGGGGCTCCGGCCCAGGTTCTTGAATCGAGTCATCTGTCGANCTTGTATGCAGCGCGAGTGAAAGTGCTCAAAGTTGGGGAGGACGTCGTCGTCGTGCCAATTAGCAGTCAAAAGAGACGCCAGTGAGCGGAACTGCCTTGAACGATGATCGGGACCAACGAGAACCGTGGTTTGTGTCTGGCATTGCCCCAAACAGGCTATGACAAGGGTAAGTTCGCGTCATTCTTCGGATCCGCACAGTGACTTCTCTAAGAACAGCCATCACTCATTTGACGAGAATCCCGATCGGATCGCGGCACCAACGTTCAGATTCTGTTTCGCAAGCAATTCCGTGGTTCCCGCTTGTTGGCGCGCTCGTGGGTTCGACAATCGGATTGGTTTACGCGGGNTTGCTGCAGTTTCTTCCCTCTGCCGTCGCGGCTCTGCTTGCTGTCGGATTCGGAATTACTCTCACCGANGGATCCCACACAGGCGGTCGTGGCGAAAAACCTAATTTGGTTGCCGTCGGCAAAATTAAAGATTGCCAGCCAGAAATCCCTCGAGTGTCGAAACTGGCGAAGTACAGAACCAGAGCTCTAGGTCTCCTGCTTTTGGCTGAGATGGCTGCACTAGCGACGCTCGGNTCACGGGAGGGATTCACTGCAATGATTGCTGCTCATTTTGCNGGACAGTCAGCGGCGGNGAGCATCATGACTTTCNCGAGGTCGAGAAGCAGGGAAAGCGGAGCCTCGGATTCGNGCGNCGAAATTAGTCGCGTTGGAAGTGCGTTGGGGATTCTCGTAGTNGGGGCTGTGGTAGTCGTGTCTACCGGTCGAGTGGGCTTATTGCTTGCTGCTTTCGTAATTCCACCGAGCATCCTCACATGGGTTTGGTCGCGTCGCTCCGGTCGNGGAATTGGCGCTGACAGCCTCACAACTATTACGCAACTGNTACGAACCGGTGTTCTCATAGGAGCATTTGCTCTGAACGCTGGAGTGTGTGCCTGTTCTTGGTGACCTTTCGGCAAGTACCGTGATCGCTGTGGCGGCAACACCAAACAAACTTCCAAAGGAAGAAAACGAACGCCTTGACGCGCTCTTNCGTTCGGATCCTTTACTAGAGCAACTAGGCGCGGAGTTGGTGGAGTGGGGTCCTGGTGTTGCGGTGGTGCGCGCGGCGATACAACGGGCGCACACAAACTTTCTTGGCGGCGGTCATGGGGGCATCATTTTCAGTCTTGGCGACGTCGCGATGTCCTTCGCCTCGAATGGCTACGGCCGCCAAGCCGTCGCGACCCAGATNGATATTTCCTATCACCGAGCGGTGCAAGCAGGCGATCTTGTCGTGGCAACCGCAACAGAGGTCAGCCGTACCAGACGATTCGCGCATCACCGAGTCGAATTAACTGTGGCCGAGCGATTGATCGCGAGCGCCACCGGAACCACGTACAGGACTGATGACTGGCATTTCGGCGCCGACCAATGGTCGGACGAGTGGCGAGCGAAACATTGAACAGCCGACGCAAAGTCGTCCTGTGGCTGCTATTAGCGGCAGTCNCNGGCGGGGTCGCCTGCNGTTCTGACGGTCCCATAGTCACCCGAGACCCGAACCCGTCGCTAGTCCAACCAGTATCACCTCCCGCCGCCGAAGCCACGAGCACNCAGCTTCCCGGCGAGCGGACCGATAAGAGCTCGAGCCGCTCCGAAGACGCTCTNGGTTCGCGGAGTGGAGGATCAGCGACGATCTTATTGGCAGCAGATTCGAACCCGATCGTCGGATGGACACCTTGGGACCATGTGTGTGCCTGGTCATGCCGCAATGTTCTCGACCAAGTACTGGAAACGCTCACCGTCGTTCTTCCCGATGGCTCGGTGTCGCCTTGGCTAGCGAAACGAGTTGAACCCAACCCCACCATGCTCAACTGGACTGTCACCATTCGAGAAGGTGTCAAATTCACGGATGGCGAACCCTTAACGGCCCACGTNATCAAGGAAGGCTACGACGAGTTCCTAAAAAAAGGTGAAGTGACACGAGGTCTACTCCGCGACGCCAGAATCAACGCGGTCAGAGTTCTTGACGACTACAAATTGATGATCGACTTAGCGGAACCGAACCCNGCTATCGATGTCGTGCTTTCCGGACCAATNGGACGAGTCTTTTCTACACAGNCTGCGATGGCTGACCCGGCGNNGTTTCTTCGGGGACCNGTGGGCACCGGACCGTACATCTTTGACTCCTGGGAGGTTGACGAACCCGCGCTGCTTACAGCAAACGGNGACTACTGGAGGAAGGATGCCGACGGCGTATCGCTTCCCTATCTCNATNAGTTGATCTTCCATCAAGTAGCAAACGAATCCGAACGAATNGAGTCCGTTCGCAAACGTGACGCCGAATTCGCTTACACCCGGTCCACCCTCGCNATTGACCGGGCGCGAGATCTCGAACTTANGGTCGTGTCGCGAAACGAGGACAACGTAGGAGTCATCCTATTCAATACCCTTCATGCGCCCGTCGANGATGTTCGAGTGCGGCGCGCACTTCAACTTTCAACAAAACAAGAACTCCTAGTTAAAGCATCAATCGGAGCTGGAGCCGGCGAACCCGCCAGTCAATGGTTCGCCCCTGCAAGCCGATGGTGGTCTCAACCCGCTGCAGAAAAATGGCCCAAGACCAATACTGCCGAAGCGAAAGAACTTTTGACAGCGTACGTCGACGACGCAGATCGCTCGGACGGACGCGACGAAGGATCCAAGGTTTCGGTCAGTTTGCAATGTACTGACGACATCCACCTTTCCGCCATGACTCGAGAGCTAGCTCGGCAATGGGAAGCCACNGGTTTAGTCGACGTAAATCGAGAAACGGTGACCCGCAACGGGCTAATTCAAAGGGTGCTGGGTTCCGTGACCGACAGACCCGGATTTAGCGGAGACTTTGTCGCCACATGTTGGCGCGTCGGCGGCGAATCGGACCCCGCGATGATGTTCGACTCCGTGTTTGGACCTGTTCGNACGTCACCGTTGAACGTCACGAATCTCCACGACGAAACGCTGACGTCGCTCGTCGAACTGCTGCACTCAAGCCCAATTGTGGCGGTCCGNCAGGCAGCCGTTGAACAGCTCATGGTGGCNATAGTGGAGCGAATGCCGATGATCTACCTGTCTCACTCCCAATCGGCTCTAGTTGGGCATCAAGGTACCGCCGGGTTGGGATCGTGGCTTCTCCCAGANGGGACAGTGGTGCTTGGNCAGGTCGCTGGAGTGGGTCGGTGGGCAGAAGTTTGGCTTGCCGATGGATAGCAACTCGGTGTCCCTGGATTTGCTTGGATGGAACAAACACAATCGCGAAGACCCCCAGTTGCCAGAGGGTCAAGGAATCAGCCGAGTTGTCGTAGAACATCGCGGCGCGTACGAGCTATTAGGACCTCGTGGATCGAATGAAGCGGTTCTCGATAGCGTGGTCCGCGGTCAAGCTGATGAACCGACGGACTACCCCGCAGTGGGTGACTGGGTTATTCACTCTCTTGAACCCATTGANAACCGACGGGTCGCGATTGTGGAAGTTCTCCCGAGACGGTCGATGATTGCCCGACGGGCTTCGGGAGCAGCTCCGCTTCCACAAATCGTCGGAGCCAACATTGACACACTCGCCATAGTCACCTCCCCCGACCAAGATCTAGATGAGCATCTCATCGAGCGCTACCTAGTCACAGCAATAGGTGGAGGCACATCTCCAGTTCTAATTGTCAACAAGANCGATCTAGGCGATGGGGGTGTCATCAGAGATCGACTTATTCGNCGCGGGNTAGAACATCCAATCTTGATGACCAGTGCAGAAACAGGCGATGGAATGGNCGCATTGGCAAGCCTTTTGCTCGGCGGAGCGACGGTTGCATTCACCGGGGCNTCAGGCGTTGGTAAGTCGACGATCGTCAACCGTTTGGTGGGGGATGCGGTTCTTGCCACCGGTTCCGTGAGCAACGAAGGATCCGGTCGGCATACCACTATTCGACGGGAACTGCTTGTCGCCGGAGGAGGCGCATTAATTGACACCCCAGGCTTGAGAGAGCTTCAGCTATGGAATGGCGAGGGTTTAGATCAAGTGTTCACCGATATCGCCCGATTCGCGGTCCGCTGCAAGTTCGCNGACTGCAGCCATCGCGACGAACCGGATTGTGNGGTCACCGGCGCTTTGAAAGATGGGGACATAGACCCTGACCGTTTAACTTCTTACCTGGATTTGTGTCATGAATTATCCGAATTGGCCGAAGAGATTGAGGAATACGAAAGGACNCGGCGCCGGCGGCGAGATGCACGTAGGACTTAGTTACCCGAAAAACGAGGTATCCGTTTCGCCATAAATGCCTCAACGCCTTCCCGGTAATCAGCGCTGTCAAAACAAGCGTTGACGAGATCGTTGATCTGGTCAAAATTGCGAACTGACTCGGGTTTGGTCCATTCGTCGGTCGCAGCCTTCGCTGCTCGGATGGTTAACGGAGCGTTCCGGCAGATGGTATCCATCCATTCGCTGGTTGCTGCCTCAAGNTCGGGCTTGGGAACNACTCGGTTGACCAGTCCCATGGTTAAGGCTTCATCGGCTCCGAATCGGTCGGCAAGAAACAGAATTCTCTTCGTCGCAGAGGGCCCAATCAATTGNACTAGACGTCCTAAACCCTCAGCGCGGTACCCGAGTCCAAGCCGCGCTGCTGGAATGGTGAACTTTGCGTCGTCGGAGGCAATGCGAAGATCCGCGGTAAGGGCCACCGCGAGTCCCCCACCAATGCAGTAACCGTGGATCATGGCCACCAGTGGTTTCGGCATCGTTACCAGAGCGGTATACGCCCGGTCCGAAACGCTGTCGTAATCACTATTCGCGGAACTATCTGTTCGCTTCTCAGCGAACTCGCTAATGTCNGCCCCCGCAGCGAAAGCTCTATCCCCTTTTCCCCTGAGTAACACCGCTCGAATCGTTCGGTCATCGGCCAACTCAGTGGCCGCGTCAAGCAGCCCTTGCCACATATCAGAGCTAATCGCGTTATGTCGCTCTGAATGGTCAAGCAAGATGGTCCCGGTTTCGCCGTCGCGTTGAATATGTACCTGTCCCGTCACCAACCGAACGCTACACGGCATCGCAGTCGCCCGATGGGTGGGTAGTCTCGGCTCGATGTTGAGATACAGACGGTGTGCGNTGGTGTGCATAGCAGTCGTGGTTGTCGCGTCAAGTTGCGCCGGCACGCCACCGAGCGCACGACTTTCGCCATCTTCAACGACACCACAGGCTGTTAACGGTTCAGATGAAACTGCAAAAGTTACAGCGCCGCAGAGCTCCCAGGATCTGTCTCCGTCAACCGGGGCTGCTGCCCGCACGACGCTGCCACCCTCACAACGTGACGTTTGGCCCCTCACTGGAATGGNAGGCGAAGACATTGGCGATTGGCCCGCTCTCCTGGTGAAAATCGACAACCATGACCGCGCGCGACCTCAATTCGGNATCAATGCGGCGGACGTTGTCTTCGAAGAAATTGTGGAAGGNGGTCTCACGCGACTCGCCGCAGTGTTTCACTCCAAAGAAAGCGATCTTGTGGGACCCGTCCGATCCGTACGGACGAGCGATTTTGAACTTCTACACATCCTAAACCGGCCTCTATTTGCTAATTCAGGAGGTAACGAAGCCGTTCTAGAACTGTTGCGAGACATCGACTTTGTAGACGTGAGTTCCAACGCTGACCTTGAGTCCTATCGACGTCTAGATGAACGACAATCCCCCCACAACCTAATAACTGACACGACCTCTCTTCGAATCGTAGGTAATGAACGCGGCGGAGGGGGTAGCCCGCCGGTTCTNTTTCCCCGCCAAGATCACAACGAACCGTTGCCGAGTTCGGCCGTCGCNGTCGAGGGCGTTGACCTAAATTACGGAGCTACCANNGTCACCTACCGCTGGGATCTNGACCGTAACGGGTGGCTCCGCCACCAAAACGGCTCCCCCCATGTTGACGCGGACGGAGCCATCGTTGCTCCCGCAATAGTGATTGTCCAAGTCGTTTCCTACACACGCAGCGCAGCCGACGGAAGATCACCTGAAGCAGTCTTACTTGGCGAAGGCCGAGCCTTGCTCTTATATCAGGGACATTTGGTGGAGGGTTCGTGGGAACGCCGAGAGGCCACCGCCCTCACCCGATACGTCGATCGCTTCGAGCAGGCGATCGCCCTCCCACCCGGCAGCACATGGGTAGCGCTGCCGCGCGTAGGCCAAGTCCAAGTCGTCGAATAACCGAAGTCGCAGTCTTGGTACTAATCGGAATCCAGCGGTACCCAAGAAGCGTCACGTCGTTCCCGAAACGCCGAGATACCTTCCTCGGCCTCAGAACTTTGAAACAGTGACTGGCTTAACTCTGCGGTCCAACCCCAGGCCTCGTCACGACCCATCTGAGGCACCTTGGACACCAATTGTTTAGAAGCCGCAAGAGCGTTCGGACCTCCGCGAACGACCTTATCCAGCGTTTGCTTTACCTCGGTATCCAGTCGCTCTCGAGGCACTGCGCGATTTATCAGTCCTACTTCTGCCGCGCGAGCGGCCGGGATTCGTTCACCACTAAGAAATAATTCGCTGGCGTCCGCTCGCCGCAACTTNGGAAGACACACCACTGAAATCACCGCAGGGGCTACACCTATGCGAACCTCGGTGAAGCCCAAGATGACGTCATCCGCAGCGATAGAGATGTCAAGCACCGCTGCAAAACCGACGCCTCCTCCAGTGCAGTGCCCGGCAATCCGACCCAAAACAGGCTTTGGCGACTCGATGATGTCATCAAGAATCTGTACAAAACTGTGCCGCGCCGCGGGTTGAGGCACGCCGGGCTGNTTTGCCTTTAGGTCCGCCCCAGCACAGAACGTGTTGCCGTTGTTGGTGAAAAGTATGACCCTCACCGCGTCATCATTTTGAGCNGTCTGNAAGTGATCGCCAACGCAATTCACCATCTCAATGCTGAGAGCATTCCTATTCTCAGGNCGATTCAAAGTGATCGTCGCCACGCCTTGCATGACATCGTAAAGAGCTGCTTCATCGGTATTNGTCACAGATGTGAGCCTAGTGAGCGCGCAGGAGACACAAATGGGTGAACATAAGCTAGAGGTCGTGACCCAAATTATTTCTTCCATGGCAGCGACACTGAATGACGCTTGCGGCACAGAGCCAGATTGGCTGTGCCGAAAAGTGTTCGAATGGACCAACAACTCAGACATCGCAGGTATCGCGACNTGGCTAGTTGACCGTCCAGTCAAGGTGGTCGTCATCTTTTTGCTCGCTTTACTTACGCGGCGCCTCGTCCACAAAGCGATTGACGGGCTAATTGATCGACTCATGTCAGAGAGGTCCTCCGACGAACAAGACGCCGTTCAAGCCGCCGAAGCNGCAAGTGGCATGCTGCGTCGCGANGTGCTCTCCGAGAAATTGGCCTCGCTTCACGAACGAACCGAACGAGCGCGTCAACGCGCAAAAACCCTCGGAGTGCTTTTCAAGAGCATTGCGTCAGCAGTAATCGGAACAGTGACCCTGATGATGCTTTTGGGGGAGTTCGACATCAACCTAGGACCGCTGATCGCGGGCGCTGGCATCCTGGGCGTAGCAATTGGCTTCGGTGCTCAATCTCTAGTTCGAGATCTATTAAGCGGCATTTTCATGCTCATCGAAGACCAATACGGGGTTGGTGACGTCATCGACGCAGGTGACGCAACAGGGACCGTCGAATCGGTCGGATTGCGCACCACGCGGATTCGCGACGTACGAGGAACCCTTTGGCACATCCCTAACGGCGAAATTCGTAGGGTCGGAAATATGTCTCAGGTATGGGCACGCTCAATTCTCGACATCGACGTGGCTTATGACACAGACCTCGATTTGGCGATGGAAACCATCAAGACAGTTGCAGATGGCGTATGGAACGAACAACTGGACGCCGCCACCATCACCGAGGAACCAGTNATTTCCGGCGTCCAAAATTTTGGTGCGGACGCGGTCACGATCCGACTGTCGGTAAGGACCGAACCCGCNGAACAATGGAGCACTGGTCGTGTCCTCAGAAAACGCATCAAAGAAGCATTCGATGAAGCGGGGATTGAAATTCCATTCCCACAACGAACCGTTTGGCTTCGNAGCGAAGCAGATCAAAAAACCCCGGTCAAAAAAACCGGCCCCGGATTCCAAACTGGTCCTCGATCAGGNGGCGTAGACGACGGAGAGTAAGTNGGGGCGGCCTCAATCAACGACCACGACTTGGGTGCCAACTTGCGCCCAAGCGTAAAGCTCAGCCGCTTGGTCATCGCGTAAACGGATGCAGCCCTCGGATCGGTAGCTACCCAATTGGGATTCCATTTGCATTGCTTCGCCGAANCCATCGATGGGGATGTTGTGNAAACCGATGGCCTGTTCGACCCCCCAAGTGAAACGGACCATATGTTCCATCCGGATGTCGTCGTGTCCAGCGATGGTATGTCGTGATTTAGAGAAGACTTCATAGGTGCTGGGCTCTGGCTTGTCAGCCCGAGCNCTAACGAAGAAATTGCCGGCTACATCGCCATTTGCTTCCACGAGCCAAACCCTGTGACGTTGATTTGAAAAGATAGCGCGACGGCCAGACCCCGAATTGAGAGGAACGGCAGGCGGCACCGATGTCGCTATCCAATACCCCTCGCCGGNGTCGTTTACCGCAAAAGCTCCAATCGGCGCGAGCTCGTGAGCGTTCATTTGACCGAGATGAACTGCGGAACCGAAAGTGAAAACTTTGCCCCGTTGGCTCACCAACCAATACCCACGGTTGTCGGGAGCTCGCTCGGCAGCGACAATTAAGCTGCTAGACACTTGGTTGTTCGCCAGAGAGCCTCGATGAATAGCAGTTCCAAAAGGGTGGACTGATCCATCGGCTCCCACGAGCAGATATCCNGTTCCNTCAGTTGTCGATAGCAGATCGATAATCGGTCGATACAAGCTGCGATCCGCAAGNCCACCCAAATATTGAGCGTCTCCAAACGCGAAAACTCCGCCGTCAGCGGCGGTTAACCAATACCCGTTCCCAGATGGAACNGGTTCAAGATCAACAACAGCCGCCTGAAGNGAAATGTGTCCAAGAGAACCGCGCCAAAGAGCTGTTCCGAATGCGTAAACAACCCCNCGGCTTGTTACAAGCCAGTAACCCCCTCCATCAGTTGTTGCGGCTAAATCGACGACCGGAGAATCAAGAGAAATNGATCGCAAATCTCCNCGATGGGTGGCATCGCCGAAATTAAAGACTCNGCCGTCTTCGGTGGCAATCCAATAGCCGCGACCAGTCCGGGTGGAAGCCATAGCTGCNACATCGAAGCCGATTTCGTGTCTGAGATCACCCAAATCCCGAGCCGTTCCGAAGGTATGAACTTCACCACTGACACTTGAGTCCGTCGCTTGATAGACNCCCGGCTCAAGCCAATCGGCGGCGCCGGCCATTGACGCTGGTCCGGTGCACAGCAGCANGGTGAGAGACAACNCAGCTACGAGCCGGCATAGTGGCGAATCCGTTAGTTCAATCATGACCTGNGCCGTTGACGATACGACCTATTCTTCCGCCGCGAGGGTCACTTGAACCTCTGGGTTTCCGTCGTCTTGCCGCACCAATTGGAGGTGTTCGATGCGCCCTGCTTCCATCAGGTCATCTCTAGCTAGCTCGATTAAGTCAAGACGTTCTTGAGCGTTGAACACGACTACCTGCTCGGCAACTGCTCTCAGACTNCGTTTGGCTTCAGTTTTTGCTTTGCGAACCTCGGAAAGTGTCTGTGAGGCCGCATCCAAAACAGCGGCNTCGGTGGTCCCACCAAGTTGAGAACTCAAACTTTGATGATCAGGCCACTGCGCTCGATGGATCGAATCATCATGAGACCATGACCAAACCTCAGCGGTAACGAATGGCAAAAAGGGAGCGAACAAACGAAGCAACGTATCTAATGTCGTCGCAAGCGNCGCGTGAGCGGACGCCGCGGCCTCCGGGCCCTGGCTCCCATACGCNCTTGTCTTCACCANTTCGACGTAGTCGTCGGTGAACCCCCAGAAGAACTGCTCGGTGCGCTCCAGGGCACGTGCGTAGTCGAAATCTTCAAAAGCTGCCGTNGCGGTNTCCACAAGTACCGCTAACCGACTTAATAGTGCTTGATCAANGGGCTCCGTTATNAGATTCGGNGCAGGTCTTGAATCAACAGCGAGCGTCAGAGCGAATTTNGACGCGTTGAGGATTTTGATTGCCAGTCTGCGACCGATCTTCATTTGCCCTTCATCGAACGCCGTATCTGTGCCGGGTCTGCCATTAGCGGCCCAGTAGCGAACGGCGTCCGACCCGTATTTGTCAAGAAGGGCTTTCGGCGTGACCACGTTTCCCTTTGATTTCGACATCTTTTTTCGATCTGGGTCAAGAATCCATCCTGAAAGAGCACAATGTCGCCAAGGAGCAGCNTCTTCCTCAAGGTGGGATCGAACTACTGTCGAGAACAGCCATGTTCTTATGATGTCGTGCGCCTGTGGCCGCATGTCCATCGGATATGTGCGCGCAAATAAGTCGGCGTCTTCTCCCCAGCCGCACGCTATTTGAGGACTCAAGGATGACGTAGCCCAGGTATCCATGACGTCGACTTCACCGACGAAGCCTCCGACGCACCCCCGGTCCGATTCTTGAAAACCGGAAGGAACATCAGATGACGGATCCACTGGGAGGTCGCCTTCGTCTGGAGTCAGAGGACGGTCCCAGAGCGTGATGCCGTTGTCATCAAGTNGGTACCACAGGGGTATAGGCACGCCGAAGAATCGTTGACGACTAATAAGCCAATCTCCGTTGAGCCCCTCAATCCAATTTGTGTACCTGCTTTGCATGTACNGGGGATGCCANCGCATCTCNTCCCCTCGAGCAATGAGCGCCTCATTGAGGTCCGGATCTCGCCCACCATTACGGATGTACCACTGACGACTTGTCACGATTTCGAGCGGTCGATCACCCTTCTCGAAGAACTTCACTGCATGAGTCACGGGCCGAGGTTCGCCAATCATGTCACCAGAGCTTTGGAGCATCTCAACTATTTCTTTCTTGGCTGAGAAGACTGTTTTTTCGGCCATCCGGGCAAATGCAGCTATGCCNTCGGTTGAGACGATGGCTTCCGGAACCTCGCTCACGATACGACCGGTTCGGTCNACTACTGNGCGAACGGGCAATTCCAATTCACGCCACCAAGTGACGTCAGTCGTATCTCCGAAGGTGCATACCATGGCGATACCTGTTCCCTTTTCAGGGTCTGCCAACGGGTGGCCGAGGATCGGNACCTCAACNCCAAAGATGGGCGTCGTCGCTGTTGTTCCTAGTAGACCCGCATAACGTTCATCATTTGGATGGGCAACCAAAGCAACGCATGCCGGGAGCAGTTCGGGCCTCGTGGTGTCTATCACGATGTCCTCTTTGTTCAACCCTCCCTTAAACCGAAGTTGGTGATAGGCGCTTGGTTGCTCGCGGTCTTCAAGTTCNGCTTGAGCTACGGCGGTGCGAAAAGTTACGTCCCACAGGGAAGGGGCCTCGATCTGGTATGCCTCACCTCGTTCGAGNTTTCTAAGAAAGGCTCTCTGAGCCATTCGTTGACAGCGTTCGTCGATCGTCGCGTAAGTCATAGCCCAGTCGACGCTTAATCCGAGCTGTCTCCATAGCTCTTCAAACGCTTTTTCGTCTTCGACAGTGAGAACGTGACACAACTCGACGAAATTTCTCCTCGAAATGTTGATTTCTTGCCGTTTCTTGAGAGCTTTTTCGTCGCCCGCGTCTTTTGGAGCTTCAAAGTCGGCCGCATAAGGGAGTGTGGGATCGCATCGAACACCGAAATAGTTCTGAACTCGACGTTCCGTAGGTAGGCCGTTGTCGTCCCATCCCATTGGGTAGAACACCTCTGCCCCCCGCATCCGCCGGTAGCGGGCGATGGTGTCGGTGTGGGTGTAACTAAATACGTGCCCCACGTGCAGCGAACCGCTGACNGTTGGTGGCGGCGTATCGATGCTAAATATCTCNTCACGGCGTTTAGTTCGATCAAACCGATATGTGCCCTCAGTTTCCCAAACTTGAGTCCACTTGGACTCAAGATCCTCAATGGTTGGCTTGTCAGGAACCTTCGCCATGACCTGAACGGTATCTTGACCGCCGCCGCACTCCCAAGACCGATCGCTTTTACGTCCTCAGGGGCTGGGCCAGANCCCAGAGACCCNGTGCAAAGAAAGCTTCGTCAAATACCGCGCCAAGGGAGATAGGTTCCGTACCCTGGCTGCACATCAGCGTTTTAGCTTCCCTTCCCGATCTTGACAACGACTCCGCAGAGGTATTGGCCGACGAAGCCACTGAGCCATTACCGGTGGTCACCACAGAGATGCGACGCGCAGCTGCCGCTGCTCGAAGGGTTAGAGCGTTCTTTGCCGTTGTCTTGATCTTGATGCTTGGAGCNCAGGTTGCTGACGCAATTCCTGGAGCCAGCCTTCCGCCCCTTCCTTTAGGCGTGATCCTCGCGGGATGTTTACTGTTCGTTAANTTCGTCGATCCAACCAGAGATCCGCAAGTAACCGAGAAAGTTGCGCAGCGGAGATTACTCATCGAGTTGTTACTTGATTCAGCGGTCGTCTTTTTTGCGATCTGGTTGGTCGGATTAAACCCTGCGAGCGGTCTATGGGTCATGTTGGCGTTCCCCATGATCCAAGCTGTTTTACGGCTCAACCCGAAACAAACGGCCGGCTTTTTCGTTGCTATAACAACTGTGTATGCGTTAGGCGAATTGTGGGCGGCTAGTCGCTACGAAGATCTGACCTTTGGAGTTGGCGTCGTTGTCCAACAAATAGGTGTGCTTCTCACTGTTGGTCTTCTCGCCGCGAACTATCGCCACCTTTCCTCAATCGCGTCAACCATCTTCAATAACAATCTTTCGGGTGAACGGCAACGAGAGCGACGAAGGATCCCTGGTGACGGTTTCGCAGTCGTNTATGTCGATGTTGTAGTGGACGATGATCTCGCGTCGGCNGTGACNCCGGAGATGCTCCGGGAGGTAATTGGCAGACGAATTAGCGCGTGCGTCCGACAAGAAGATCAGGTCTTAACAAGCGACGCCGACGCTTTCGCAGTGTTGCTGGAAGGGCTACACGAGTTGATGGACGCAACCGTGGTAGCCGAGAGGGTCCTAAAGCGGTTAGAGGGACCGGTGGCTGTCGCAGGAGTTTCGGTCGAGATCGACACGCGAGTCGGTGTTGCCTACAGCGCGAATCGTGTCGGCGACCCAGATGGTCTNATTGAAGCCGCCGGCCGAGAAGTCCATGTAGCGCGGCGTCGAGGAGATGATCGACTGGTGATACACGACCCCACTGAGCAGTTACATTCAGCAGTCGGGTAGCCCTTTCGCCGCGCATTCATCTGATGGAAAACTTGGGTCTAATTGCCCCATTGGTTACCCGTTAGTAACTTTCTTGCATGGACTTCAACCCAGAATTGAACGAAGACCAACTGCAGATCCAGCAGTGGGTCCACGATTTCGCCACCGACGTAGTACGGCCCGTCGCTGCGGAATGGGACGAGCGCGAAGAAACCCCTTGGCCCGTCATCGAAGAAGCTGCCAAAATCGGGNTGTACAGCTGGGAGTTCATGGCTGAAGCCATGATGAACGACCCGACCGGTCTCACCATGCCTGTCGCACTCGAAGAGCTTTTCTGGGGCGACGCCGGAATCGGCTTAGCAATAATGGGNAGTGGATTAGCTGCAGCNGGAATTGCGGCTTCTGGCACACCCGAACAGTTAATGGANTGGGTCCCGCAGTGCTATGGAACTCCAGACAATCTGATGNTCGGAGCCTTCGCATCCTCAGAACCTGATGCTGGGTCCGATGTTGCGGCAATCCGAACCCGAGCGGTGTACGACGAATCCACCGACGAGTGGGTGATTAATGGGACAAAAACNTGGATAACGAACGGCGGAATCGCTGACGTTCATGTCGTAGTAGCCACCGTCGATCCCGAATTGCGCAGCCGNGGTCACGCGAGTTTCNTAATTCCACCAGGAAACGCGGGACTTNCGCAGGGCCAAAAGTTTCAAAAGCANGGTATTCGTGCCAGCCACACAGCNGAGGTCGTTCTNACCGATTGCCGTATACCTGGAAATTGTTTGCTCGGTGGTAAGGACAAGCTNGACGAACGTCTTGCACGAGTCCGCGAAGGNAAATCAGGAAACGCGCAGGCAGCGATGCAAACTTTTGAGGCCACCCGCCCAGCTGTGGGCGCCCAAGCTGTTGGAATTGCCCGCGCGGCATATGAATACGCGCTCGAATATGCGAAGGAAAGACGGCAATTCGGGCGGCCCATTATTCAAAATCAGTCAATTGCTTTCATGTTGGCGGATATGGCAATGGAGATAGAGGCCGCCCGAGCACTTGTTTGGAGGGGAGCCTGGTTAGGTCAACAACGTAAATACAAGAACGCCGAGGGCTCGATGGCGAAACTTAAAGCGGGCCGAGTTGCGGTGTGGGCAACGGAGCGCGCGATCCAAATACTCGGCGGGTACGGCTACGTGCGTGAGTTCCCTGTGGAGCGGTGGCACCGTGACGCCAAGATTTACGACATCTTCGAAGGCACCGAACAGATCCAACAGTTAGTGATCAGTAGAGCTATTTCGGGAATGCGCATCGAATAGGAACCGGAAGAGACGCTTTCCTCAAACCGTCAAAATCCTCTAGCTTCGCCTCTCCCTAAATGTTGGACGCTGCGCCTAGTCGTCTTCTAGGGCCTGGAGACGAAGTTCGTCTTCGTGTTGTTCTGTCAGCCTGCTACGGATCGCGTCAATGACCTGATGCATTTGACGCAACGTCGAGTCGTCGTCGTAGCCGAAGTGACCTTCACGGTACATAAGGAACAACAGGCCCCGCAGCAGATCGACGCCCATCCATTCGGGTACTTCGCCCGTTTGCTTCCACACTCGACGAATCGGTTCATACATGGCCGACAACGTTTCGGGCTCTGCCGCTATCTGGTTGTAGGCGTTGTATGTGGCGGCGAATTCGAGCGCCTGGTCAATCGAACACCCAACGCTTGGAAGGTCTGACATACGAAGCACTGACATAAGCCCCCTCCGAACCGCCGCTTAGGTCTCAGCCTAAAGGGTGCTCGGGAGGTGGATCTGTTTTCGGGCAGTGAGGGGAGATTGAGCCAAAGCGACCCGACCTCGGCACCAAGGCGCCACTACCAGCAAAACCCGTTAAAGGAAAGCGAAAATCCGCAAAATTCCGGATATGCGCGATTGCCCTCTGCGGGTTCACTATCATGTTCGGAGTGCTCCAGCACGCCCTAGGTCGGTGTTGGTGCATGGCCAGTTCTGCAGACCAAAGGGGGTCCTGGCAAATATGATGTCAACGATTTTGACCATCATCATCATGGGCATGTTGCTTCAAGGTGTAATGGCAGTCATCGACAGCGTTCTCGACACCGTGAACGTGAACTCAATGTTGAAGTCGCTTCCAGTAGTTGGATCGAACCTCAACCTTATCTGGGCATATCTCTTCGTCGTGATCAGCAATGTCAACGACGGTGGCGGTGTGTTCGGGTACGGAGCAAGCACAGAAATCTTGCAAATGGGTAGGTTCGGAGCCGATGTTGCTACCGCTATCGCCGTCCTCGCATTCATTCCGATTAGGGATGCTGCGATCTCGGCGCTTGGCAAAGGCATCGGAAGCCGTTAACAAGCCATCTTTAAATACATAGGACGCCTTGAGCGTCTTAGTGTTGAGGACCGCCGAATTGGCGGTCCTCAAACATTTTTGCAGGACATATCTGGCTGAATTTAGACATGCGAAGAGAAGCGCATTTTCATGTCAGAATCTTGCCTGAAGCAGTCCTGCATTACTCACCGCCAAACATTGGAGCGTCGCATGCGCGCAGGTTTGATTACAGGTAAAGGGCAGTTCGAACTCATCGAAAAAGACGACCCCACTCCCGAACCACACGATGTAGTTGTGGCGATACATCGCTGTGGCATATGCGGTAGCGACGTTCACGCATATGTGGAGGGATGGAAATACGCACCGTCTGTATGCGGACATGAATGGGTCGGAATTGTCGCGGCGGCAGGCAGCGAGGTTCAGAATGTGAATGAGGGTGACCGCGTGACGGGCGCCCTCGCCCCCGGATGTGGAAAATGCTTGGAATGCAGAAATGACCTCAGCCAATATTGTCGCACCGCGTGGTCAGACTACTCCGGCCCCACGGGTCCGACTTCAGGAGGATTCGCGCCGTTTCTGAGGCTGAAAGCGGAGCGAGTTATTCCGATCCCTGAGGGAATCGACACCGACGACGCAGCTCTTATCGAGCCCGCATCGGTTGCATTCCACGCGGTTCGCCGGAGTCGGCTCAGAGTTGGCGATGTGGTTTGTGTGGTCGGGTGCGGTCCGATCGGGCTCCTCACAGCTCAGGTAGCTAAAGCCGCCGGTGCGGGAATAGTCGTCGCGGTCGAACCCGACGCCAATCGCCGGAAACTGGCTCTTGCCACCGGTAGCGATATAGCGGTTGCCCCCGGTGAAGAACTTCGAGGCACCTTGGACGATTTAACGGAAGGACTTAGGGCGGACATCGCGTTCGATTGCGCAGGGATCCCTCAAACAATGCAACAGTCAGTGGATATGGTGCGACGAGGCGGATCTGTATGTCTCGTTGGTGTCACGAGCGAAGAAGCGACCATCAGCCCTTTACGTTGGATCAGTAAAGAGATCAGTCTTGATACTTCTATAGTTTTTTCGTTAGAAGAAATGCGAGCGACGGCGAACATGATCCTCGATGGACGTCTTTCCGTTGAACCGTTGCGCGACGACATAATCGATTTAGATGCACTCGGTGCCACCATCGATGACCTGGCAGAACGTCGTATCGACGCGGTCAAGATTTTGGTTGACCCAACCGCTGGGTGATCTTGAGTCGCTACGCGCTAACGGCCACCACGCCGCCCGCCACTAATCCGGAGATTTGTTCAGCGCTGTATCCGAGTTCCTCCAAGAGTTCAGCGCTGTGTTCACCCAACCTGGGCGCGTGACGACGAAGTTCCGTAGCGCTTTCAGAATATGTGACCGGATCCCGCACGTATTTGTAGGCGCCTTCAGTGGGATGCTGCGCTATTTGTACAAGTTCCACTTCGGCGAGGTGGGGGTCATTAGCAAATTCTGACAAGTCCAAGACCTTCGCTGCGGGGATAGAAGCTTCGTCACAAAACTTGATCCAAACATCGCTTGTTTTAGTCGCCGCGACTTCAGCGATTAGGTCGTAAAGCTCGGTAGTGTGAGCCACCCGCGCATTGTGGGTCGAAAACCGTTCGTCTTGGGCCAAGTCAGGTCGCTCGATGAAGTTGAAGAACTCACGGTAGTTGTCGTCGGTATAAGGCAATAAACATATGTGTCCATCAACCGTTGCATATGGTCGACGAGCTGGGGACAAGAGCCTTTCGTATCCGAAGGGACCCTCAGGTGGTTCAAATGCAGCCCCTCTAAGGTGCTCGACCAGGTTGAAGCTCACCATGGTTTCGAACATTGGGACTTCGATGTTTTGGCCATCGCCAGTTGTATAGCGGTGTATTAACGCTGCCATCACGGCTTGGACGACGTAGAGCCCGGTGACTTTGTCCGCGATGACCGACGGAACGTAGGTGGGACGACCGTTCGGGGCGCTGAAGAGCCCAGCAAGGCCTGAAGCAGCTTGGATAGCGTCGTCGTAGGCCGCTTTGTTTCCGTACGGCCCCTTGCTTCCGAAACCGTTTGCTCTGCAATAGATCAGGGCTGGGTTCACGGCATTTAACGACGTTTCGTCTAAACCGAGGCGCTCCAAGGCCTTGGCACGCATATTTGTAACGAAAACGTCGGCCGTCGCAACTAAATCGAGGATGACTTGTCTCCCAGCTTCATGCTTTAAGTCGATACTTAGAGACCTTTTGTTTCTTTGAAGGTTCAAATTGAACCCGGACATACCGAAATGGCGACTGGGGAGTCCGTTTCTAGTTGAATCTCCCCGCGTGGTTTCCACTCGGATGACGTCGGCGCCGTGATCGGCCAAAATTCGCGTCGCCATCGGGCCCATGAGGATCGTAGTTAAGTCAATGACTCGGATACCGCGTAAGGCGCCTTTTTCCATGCGTTGATGATGGCAGGAGTTCGCGCTGCGTGAGTTATTTATTCTGGGTTTCGGACGCGACCTCTATCAGACCTTGTAGTCCGGTCAAAATCAGTCCCGCTAGTTGCTTAGCTAATTCCTCGGCGGAGGGTCGGTCGACTTGAGTGAGCCAGTGCCGACACACGCCTTCAGACATCGCGACTATCGCTCTGGCGTAAATTTCAACTTCCTCTACGTCTAGCCAGCGGCGAAGTATCTCTGCGATGGTCGCGGACATCTTGCTTTCGACCATACGACTGCCGTTGGCGGTGTCTTCATCTTTAGGAGCTGAGCGCCCAAACAACAGCTGGAACTCACGTTGGTTGTCTTCGACGAAGCTGAAATAGGCCGTTAACGCGTTCACGGTTCTTTCGACGGCAGTGTCGGCTGCGTCGGCCGCACCCACAACTTCGTCGGCTAACCGGCTAGCCACATCATTAACTAATTCGATATAAAGATCTCTCTTGGAAGCGAAGTGTTGGTACAGAACTGGCTTAGTTACGCCTGCTTCCCGTGCTACGTCATTCATAGATGTGCCGTGGTAACCGTTAGCCGCGAAAACCGTCATAGCAACGTCGAGTAGTTGTTCTCTGCGCTCTGCGGCAGGAAGACGGTTTGACGTACTCACTGAGTCTCCAGGATCACGGATTATTAGCGACGAGTTGAATGATTCCAGAATTGGTGGGCTCTCCACCAATCCGGCGCGAGCTAGTGCCCATGCGGTAGGCCCTGCTCTTCTCGTTCCGCGGCTTTCACCGCGTAACCAAAAATTATCGCCGGCGCTAAAAGTAGGGAGCCAATTACGAGGAGAGCGACCGTCAGAGAGCTCCAAAATAACGACGACGCTAAGTAGTAGTTGACGACGAAGACGATGAGCGCCGCCAGAAAGCATCCATAGCCAAAACGTTTGCCTAAATCAGTGAGAACCCGTATTCGCTGACGGGAACGATCGACTGGATCCTGTGCGTCGCCTTGCGTCACTTTTCCTCGTCGTGGGGCCCGAACGATCCAGAACCTCCAACTGTGCCGAGTCCAGGTTCGATTTTAGGTGGCGGAATAGTCTGGGTGGTCGAATCCGCGTTGCTTGCAACAGGGTTCACCCAAGTCGAGTCATCCGGTTGGTAGTTGTCGAACGGATCAGGTTGGTTTGGATCCCGGAATTGGTCGTATTCCAAGGCTTCGTCGTAATAGCTCGCCGTTTCGCGGAGTGGGAAAAAGAGTCGAAACCCAAGATTGGCTAAACCGCACGCCACGATCAAATCTCCGAAGGAAAAGACTTCGTTGAGCCACTGGATGGGGATAATTGCCCCCAAGAAAACGAGAGTCTCACCACCATTTTCGAAGGCTCTTGTAGCTCCTAATTGCACTAAATCGATTGACGCGGAGTCCGCAATTCCGGCTTTCACCACAGCCTCAACGGTCACCGGCGCGTACCCGTTAAGTACCAATGGAAGCAAATTCAGAATGGTGCCGAAAAGGATTATCGATGCGCCGGTGAGATGCAGGTTCATGGCGCATGTCACCGCAATCAGGACCATCGCAATTGCAGTTAATAGCGTCGGATAGGGCACCCCGAGTCCGGATCCGACAAGACCTTGAAGGGCGACACCAATTACCAGAATTGGCCAAAACACAACTCGGGTAGCTAGCACGTAATCGAAGGAACCGCGGACGAACAGCCCTATGGCGGCGCCGCCAAAGAAAGCCAGCGGGATCAAGTACATCGCCGACGATGCTACTGCTCTCGCCGAGTTTCGCCGCGTCGAAACGCTTTGGTTGGTTCATCTATCAAGCACGGGCTAAATAAGGCAGCTAGTTTGACCGACGCTGAACCAGGGCATCAGGGAAGGAGCAGTTGTATGGAGGTCCGAGCAGAATTGACCGCCACAGTCTGGAAAGTAGTTGCGGAAGTAGGCGCAATGCTCGCCGAAGGCGATGAACTGGTCATTCTCGAGTCCATGAAAATGGAGATACCTGTCGTAGCTCCCGCTGCTGGAACGCTCTCTGAGATGCGGGTCTCTGCAGAGGATCGGATCAGCGAAGGTGACGTCATCGCTGTCATCGAGGTGTCCTAAGGTGGGCGTCTACCCCAGTAAGGGTTTCTTTAATCTTTACTAACATCGAAGGTGGCCTCGCGGCGGCCTCGTCGTAACATCAGGAGAGATGTCCACGGTCGTTGATTTTCAAAAGGTGGTCGCCGTAGCGGGCGGCTTTCCTGTGCTAGCTGGGCTCGATATTGAAATCACCAAAGGCGAAATCGTTCACCTTCGCGGATCGAACGGTGTCGGTAAGACCAGTTTTCTGCGCGCCTGCGCAGGACTCCTCCAAATCCAAAACGGAGACGCCACTGTGTTGGGTTTCGACCTAAGAGATGATCGAATAGCACCGCGAAGATATATCGGCCTCCTGGGCCACGAGAATCACCTCTATAAAGATTTGTGGGTGCGAGAGCACCTGGAATTCCGAGCCGCCGCTGTCGGAGCCGACCAACACGATGTCGAAGCTGCTTTGCAAAGAATCGGAGTATCCGAACGACTTTGGGCCGTACCGATCGAACGCCTCTCAGCGGGCCAACGCCGAAGGGTCGCGATCGCCTCGGTGCTCGTTGGCCGTCCTCAGCTTTGGCTACTTGACGAACCGCACGCGGCGCTCGATCGCGAAGGTCGGGAAGTCCTTGACGAAATTTTGATTGATGCAGCGTCATCTGGGGCAACAGTGGTGCTCGCTAGCCATGAGCGCGACCTTTCCAAATCAGTTACCTCCCGGGTAGTCACGTTGCGAGGGGGCCGTCTTTGGGAGGATTCAGGTGCTGCATGAAGTTCTGCTAATCGCCCTAAAAGACCTCCGAGTCGAATGGCGGTCTAAAGTCACCCTCGGCCAAGTCGCACCTATGGGACTGTTGGTACTAGTGGTTTTCGCGTTTGCGTTCGATGCGAACACCCGACTCTTGGAACTCGGTGCTGGCGGCCTATTCTGGGTCGCAGTTCTCTTCGGGGGAACATTGTTAATTCAAAGAGCGTTTGAGGTTGAAACCGACGACGGAAACTTCGATGCGTTCCGAATGTCAACAATTCGTGCACCGTCGCTTTTCCTCGGCAAATCGCTTGGAATCTTCATCCAAGTGGTGCTACTGGAACTGGTGCTTGGCCCGGGCATAGTGCTGCTGTACAACGTTCGAATTGACGATTGGCTACTTCTACTAGCAGCGGCGCTCGGAGGAACGCTCGCGTTTTCGGTGTGCGGAGTTCTATGGGGCGTAATGGCAGCCGGAACTCGGGTCCGAGCTACCCTGCTTCCGCTGCTTCTCGTACCCATTTTGGCACCGGTCTTGCTTGCAGGTTCCCGAGCATTCGAAACGGCTTTCGGAGTGCGCGCCGAAGCGGGATGGACATGGGCCAGCCTGATGTTTGTAATTGCTGCGGTTCATGCTGCTGTTGGGATGGGAACCTTCGGGTTCTTACTGGAGGAGAGTTAGTTATGTCACCAGCGCGGGGTAACAAATACATGACCGCGAGCCCAGCGACTCGGGTACTAGGAGTGGTGGCCGTCGCTGCAGCCTTATTGATGGCATTGCTGGGTCTTATAGTGTCCCCTGCCGATGTGGTGCAAGGACAAGCAGTGCGCATGCTTTACCTCCATGTCCCGTCGATATGGATTGCCTACGGAGCTTTCGTCCTGACGGCTGTTTCGAGCGCTTTGTTTCTGATTCGAAGCCGCCGGAGAGAGGACAGTGGTCGGCATCACGATCGGCTGGCCGGCGCCGCGGCCGAAGTGGGAGTCGTATTTGCTGGAATCACATTGGTCACCGGCATGCTCTGGGGGCGGGTCACGTGGGGAACCTATTGGCAGTGGGATGCCCGACTAACGACCACTGTGCTTCTCTTTGTTACCTACCTCGGGTATCTAGCGCTTCGACGACTGCCAGCCGATCCAATGATTCGAGGTCGTAGGTCGGCTGTCATGGCGTTGATCTCGATAATCAACGTCCCAATCGTTCATTTTTCGGTGGATTGGTGGCGCACCCTGCACCAAAAAGCAAGCCTGAGCGTCGGTCGGCGTCCAGAGATCACGGGTGAAATGTATTGGACCTTGCTCTACTCGACTTTGGCCGTGACTATCGTTGCGAGTTGGTTGATCGTCCATCGCTATCGAGTGATTCGACTCGAAGAATTGAGAGACGAAGAAGCTTTGAATGCGCTTATTGCTTCTCGCCTCAGGGAAGACGAATGAGGAACCGGATGGTCAGGAGGGAACATGAGTGAAGTAGCAACGGTTGCGACAGGGTGGGGTGTCACTTTTGTGATTGTCACGACATACGCACTGTGGGTTGTCGGACGCGGAAAAGCCATCGGTCGAGAACTAGGGATAGGTGAGCAAGAGGAACTCGACCTTGGAAGCGATAGCAGTACCTCTGCGAACTCTTAGCGATGGATCTCAGCCCCCGACACGACATTGGAGAACCCGGCGAACTCCGACGAAAGGTGCATCGCGGTCGACGCTGGGCGGTGCTTGGAATAACAGCAGTGTTGATCGGGGCAGGAGCATTCGTTACAGCGCAAGGGCTTAGGAACGCGACGCTGTTTTTCCGAAATGTGGATGAGGCTGTTGAGCAACGAGTTGAGCTTGGCGATCGTCGTTTTCGGCTACAAGGTCGGGTAATCCCCTCAAGCGTCCGTAGTGAGAGTGGCGTCACGACCTTCCAAATCGTTCATGACTGTGCAGTTGCCTCTGTACGCCACGTCGCTGACCCTCCCGAACTATTCAGTGCTCCATGGATTCCCGTCGTATTGGAAGGTGGGTGGATGTTTGGTCAAGTGAGAACCTTCGCAGGTACTGATACGCACTACTTTCTGAGTGACCGAATGCTGGTCAAACACACCAACGAGTACGCGTCGGTAAACGAGCAGCGCGTTAGCGAGAAGGCCCCAGACGGGTTTCTCGATGACTGTCCCTTCGAGGTTCCGGCAGCGAAATCGTGACGGCACTAGTAGGCGCGTTAGGTGTCGGGGTTGCTCTCATCGGAGCATTGGGAGCATCGGTCACCATCATTTTTGCGTTGTGGCTCCACCAAACTGAGAAACACAGGCGGGCCCTCTCTTGGGCTGCCGTCATGGTTGCAGGATGTGTGGTTGCTGTTGTAGCGATGGAAGTTGCGCTGCTGACCGATGATTTCTCGCTTGCCTACGTAGCTTCGAACTCGACAAAATTGACGCCCACTCTCTACAAATTCGCCACCCTGTGGGGCGCCCTAGAAGGCTCATTATTACTTTGGGCTTTTGTTTTATGCGTCTATGTCAGCGCCGCCGCGCTTAGCTTCCGTCACCAAATCAGCGACCGCCTAGTTGCCTGGGCGTTACTCACCATGCTGCTCATTTGTGTGTTCTTTTTCGGGTTGTTGGCTGGCCCGGCAAACCCGTTCGGCACTCTGCCAAATCCTCCTATTGACGGCAACGGACTTAACCCGTTGCTACGTAACCATCCCCTCATGGCGATACACCCAGTAATGCTGTACTTCGGTTATGTAGGTTTCACTGTTCCATTCAGCTTCGCTATTGCTGCTTTAGTTACTGGCCGGCTTGAAGAAGGCTGGTTGACATCGACCCGCGTCTGGACCTTGATTGCTTGGGGAAGCCTCAGCGTTGGAATCCTTCTGGGTGCGTGGTGGTCCTACGAGGTTCTGGGTTGGGGCGGTTATTGGGCCTGGGATCCCGTAGAGAACGCATCGTTCTTACCGTGGCTTACCGGAACGGCTTTCATCCACTCTGTGATTGTTCAGGAACGAAGAGGGATGCTGCGAGTATGGAATCTGTCGCTCCTCCTGGCCACTTTCGCCTTAACGATTTTTGGCACCTTCTTGACTCGTTCGGGAGTGATCGATTCGGTACATGAGTTCAGCGCATCAAGTCTGGGACCTCTGCTGTTGGGTTTCTTTGCACTCATTTTGGTGGTATCGGTTGCGCTCGTCGGCTGGCGCGGAGATCAACTGCGTTCACCTGGTTCGATTGACTCGGTCCTGTCACGTGAGGGCTCATTCCTCGCTAACAATTTGTTGTTCTCATTGTTCGCGTTTGTCGTGCTGTTGGGAACCATTTTTCCCCTAATTGTGGAGGCCATTAACGGTGACCAGTTAGCGGTCGGCCGACCATATTTCGACCGGATGCTCTTGCCTATCGGAATAGCGTTGTTGTTGGTAATGGGCCTTGCCCCAATGCTCACGTGGCGATCAACGTCGGGACAGGTGCTTGCTACACGGGCGCTGGGACCCGCCGCTTGTGGAGCTGCGGTTATGGGTGGTGCAGTAGTTATGGGCGCTGAGGGCCTTGGCCCGGTTCTGGGCATAGGTCTGGGTGGATTCGTCATCGGAGCGGCGTTCAGACATTTAACGATTGCGGTGCGGCGTAACGGTTGGCGAGGGCTTACCGGCCGCTCGGGAGGGGGCATGGTTGCCCATATCGGCGTTAGTCTTCTGGCTTTCGGTTTTATCGCCAGCACCGCCTTTAGCGAAGAAGGAGAGTTTCAACTCCGACCCGGAGAAACGGGATCCGTAGCGGGACACCAAATAACTTTCGTTGAATTAACTGACACAATGGATGGTCCGAATCGGGTGGTGCGAGCTTTTATCGAGGTCGAGGGCCGTGGTCTCCACGCGCCCGCCATCACTCAGTACCCCACGTTCGGCAGACCGATCGCCACACCATCGGTCGCCACTAGCTTTGTTGACGATGTTTACCTGAGCCTTGTCGCCATTCCTGACCCCGGTAGTGATTCGGTTGTCGTCCGGGTGCTGATAGAACCCCTAGTTGCTTGGATATGGGTCGGTGGATTCGTCATCGGTTTTGGCACCCTGCTCGCCCTGGTCCCTCCTGAAAGTGGGCGCGGTATCAGACGCGAAAAAGAAGCTTCGAGGGGGTTGGCATGAACGTTCGGAGCATCCACATAGTGCGTGTCATTAGTGCAACCCTGGGCGTTGTTCTTCTGGGCTTTGTTTTGGTGCTTGCAACTCGCGACGGGGGAGTTGGAACCCAGTCGAGCAGCCCGTTGATCGGCGAACTTGTGCCCCACATCGAAGGGATCGGCTTTAACGGCGAATCATTCGACATCGATGAGGTCACTTCTGGGTGGGTGTTAATCAATTTTTTTGCCTCGTGGTGTGTTCCTTGCGTGCGCGAACACCCCGAGTTGGTCGAGTGGAGTCGACGTCATCGCGCTGATGGGGTCGTTGTCAGTGTTCCCTTTGGGGACACCGAAAGAGATGCCAGGGCCTTTTTCGCTGCACATGGAGGAGACTGGCCAGTTCTGGTGGACAACGGCTCGGTGTGGGCCGTTGCCTTTGGCGTTCTGCGTCCTCCCGAGTCTTTCCTTGCAGCTCCCGGCGGAATTGTTGTAGCGAAATGGCAGGGCCAGATCACAGCTGACGAAGTTGACCATGTTGTGTCCAAGCTTCAAGAAAGAAATGCCCAGTCATGAGGGGTTATCACCGATACAGCTGGTTCCTTATTCTGCTAGTTGTGGCGACAGCGCTCGTTGGTGCTGTTCTCGCTGATGACCCGCCGGCCACCGAGGCGCAACGTGCGTATGAGATCAAAGAGACCATGTTGTGCCCGGTGTGTGACGGCCAGAACGTCCTGGAGTCGAATGCTCCGGTTGCGGCCGCAATCCGCTCTCAGATCGATGATCTTGTTGATCAAGGTCACACTAACGACGAGATTCGGGCTTGGATGGCACGCCAATATGGAAGCGACATCAACGCCAACCCTCCCCGTTCAGGGCTGGGGGCGCTCGTATGGATCCTTCCTGTCCTTGCGGGTGTCGTGGGCTCAGGCTTACTTGTTCTCACGTTTCGCAAATGGAGATCGGGACGGCGAATCGAACCATCTGCCGAGGACATAGAAGTAGTACGAGCGCTTCGGGAGAAAAAGTGATGGACCCCCAGCGGCAATTGCCGAAGGATCGAAAATTAGAGGAAGAGCGAGATTTTCTGCTTGGGTCCCTAGACGACCTCGATCAAGAACATGAGAACGGCGAATTGACCGACCGAGAGTATGAAACTCTCCACGATGACTACACCCGTCGAACAGCGGCAGTTCTTCGAGCCCTAGCGGAAACAGAACCCGGCGCGGGTCCTTCATTGACGTCTCGTGGACCTTGGAGATGGGTAGCGTTCATTGTGTTGGTGGGGGTTGTGTCGGGTTTCGCGGTGGCTCAATGTTCGGGTTTACGCGAACCGGGAGAGACAATTTCGGGGGCAATTGACAGTTCGCCCCGGAATCGCATTTCAGATGCTCAGAGCCTATTTTTCAGTGGAGACTTGGAGGGCGCTCGAGCGGCTGTCGAACTGATTCTTCGTGACTCTCCGGGTTTTTCGGAAGCTTTAATCCTGTCCGCTCAACTGCACGAACGAGCAGGTGATCCGTTACCCGCTATTCGTCAGCTTGATCAGGTGCTCAAACAATCACCAGGACACGTAGACGCCTTGACCCTTCGCGGGTGGATCCTTGTCAGAATCAACGATGACGCGCTTCAACAAGAAGGAATTCGCAATTTAGATGACGTCGTGTTGCAGGCACCGGACAGCTTTGACCCATATGTTTTCCGTGGCTTTGTAGCCCGTGAACTACAAGGAGACCTAGATTTGGCNATTCGAATGTACGAGTTGGCCCTTGATCGCGACCCGCCGCCAGAAATGTACGCGCAACTGAAAGCAATCCTCAAAGAGATGAAATCGGACTTAGATTGAGGTGAGCAGGGGCGGTAAGGCACCCAGTTAGACGAAGGTTGTGCAAACGGAGTCACCCATCGCGCGCGTGCCCTCCAGATGTGGAGTCGTTTCCCCATGCAGCCCACCCAACATTCCCTTAACAAGACCTCGATCGATTGCGCAAAGCACTGGGTGATCAATAGCTGCCTGGCCGAAAGGGCAATGTTCGGACACTATCCGCAACTCCCCGCCGACACTTTCACTGCGAGCTGCGAAACCATGCGATGTAAGAGCTTCTGCGACCATTGCCACGGCGGANTGGAGAGAACGCTGCGCTTCGCCGGGAGCCATTTCCGCNGCTAGATGAAGTCCNTATTCGTGTCCGACTTCTTCGGCTAGCTTTTCGGCTTCGACGTCAGAGAGAAGTGCGAGGGCTCTGCCTAACAGTGTTCCCAACAGGTCATCGTGACGCACAGGGAACTCCAACGCGATCTCGGATCTTGCCGCGCGATAACGCTTGGAGGGCCGCCCAGCTCCCGCAGCGCGCCGGATGTCCACCACGACATGACCAGCGGCAGCCAATTTGTCCAAGTGATGTCTAGCGACGTTGTTATGCAGATCTACTGCGCTAGCGACNTCAGCAGCAGTCATCCCCTCGGTTGACTCCCTAACTCGCAAGTAGATGTCACGCCGAGTGGGATCTCCGAATGACGCGGTAATGGATTCAATGGTGGCTGAGAAAGTCTCAGGTGTGAGTGAGCGACCGTCCACGGGAGTAGATTCTACCGACGCTCCACTAATCAAGTCTCAAATTGCAAATTAGTGGTTAGGAGTCCAGCAATGGCCATTTCCGATGATGAGCTGACCGAGATAGTNGGACAGATCGTTGATCCTGAGTTGCGTCGCGATTTACGGACCATGGGAATGCTCCGAGGAGTGTCGCTTGCAGGTGGCAGCGCGCACGTANTGTTNGCGCTGCCCTCGGAAGATTGGCCGGCCCGTGATGAATTGACCAATCTCATCGACGCTTCGCTCGCCAGTCAAGATGAAGTAGAAGCAGTTTCGATTGAGTTCGTGGTTATGGACGAAGCTGAACAAGCGGCCGTGCGTGAGCAACTNATTGGGGACCCCNCAACGAGCGCTGGCGCTCAACCCGCNCACGGACACGCCGAAGGCCGAGCGATTCCGTTCGCTGAACCGGGGAACCCGACGCGGGTACTACTTATAGCGAGCGGCAAAGGTGGAGTCGGTAAATCCAGCGTGACAGCCAACTTGGCCATTTCGCTCGCTCAACGAGGAATGCGAACAGCCGTAGTGGACGCCGACGTTTGGGGNTTTTCCATTCCCCGAATGCTGGGAGTTGAGCGCCCCCCGACAGTCATTGACCAGATGGTGGTCCCGGTTGAGGCCAACGGAGTCCGTTGCATCTCGATGGGATTTTTCGCGAGAGAAGATCAACCCGTCATATGGCGCGGCCCAATGCTTCACAAAGCCTTAGAGCAGTTCCTCACTGACGTCCATTGGGACAACCCCGACTACCTACTCGTCGATCTTCCGCCCGGTACGGGCGATATCTCACTGTCTCTCTCACAGTTNTTNCCGAAGTCNGAACTGATCGTCGTNACTACGCCCCAACCNGCGGCCCAGAAGGTGGCGCAACGNGCCGCTTACATGGCCGAAAAAGTGAACCTCACNGTACGCGCGGTGATCGAAAACATGAGTTGGTTCCGCGGCGANGANGGAAAGCGATANGAAATTTTTGGAGCTGGTGGGGGTGAAGCACTCGCNGATGAACTTGGTGTTCCACTGCTTGGCAAGATTCCGCTAATGGAAGAACTTCGCGAAGGAGGAGATGTGGGTCGCCCAATTACAGTCGCTGATCCAACTTGTGAAGCCGCAACTGTGTTCGTAGAAATGGCCCGCCTTCTTACAGAAGAATACCTACCGACCCGCAGATACAACGAAGGATTGAAGCTCGTTTGAGCCAAACTAGAACCGTGGCGATCATTGACGACCTGAGATTCGACAATCGGTTCACTANAGCGCTCCCTGCNGACTCCAACGTAGGGACCGAATGTCGGCAAGTNGANCGAGCNTGTTACAGCAGAGTGNCACCTGCTGTNGTGGCAGGGCCNCGACTGCTCGCTTACAGCCNTGAGATGTTCGAACTCCTCGGTATCGACCTCGCCGAAATCGACCGACCTAGTTTCGTTGAAGTTCTNGCCGGCAATCGACTACTTGCGGGAATGGATACGCACGCTGCATGTTACGGCGGACACCAATTTGGAAACTGGGCGGGACAACTTGGGGACGGAAGGGCAATAGGACTCGGTGAAGTTATTGACGTCAACGGTGGCCACCAGATGCTCCAGCTAAAGGGCGCCGGCCCGACACCGTTTTCCCGTTCTGCTGACGGGTTAGCCGTTTTGCGTTCATCGATCAGAGAATTCTTGTGTAGCGAAGCTATGCANCACTTAGGCGTTCCCACAACCAGGGCTCTCAGTTTGGTCACCACCGGTGAAGAAGTCGTTCGCGACATGCTTTATGACGGAAACCCNCGACCNGAACCCGGTGCCATTGTCTGCAGAGTCGCGCCATCGTTCATCCGTTTCGGAAACTTCGAGTTATTCGCGTCTCGGGGCGACCACGAAACGCTCCGACGGCTCGCCGACTTCNTNATTGCAACTGAGTTCCCGCACATTGAAGATCCTGGCCCTCAACGCTACGTGTCCCTTCTCGGCGAAATCGGGGAGCGCACGGCCGACATGATCGTCGAATGGCTCCGCGTCGGGTTCGTTCACGGTGTCATGAACACTGACAACATGTCGATCTTGGGCCTTACCATCGACTATGGCCCCTACGGTTGGCTTGACGATTACGACCCGGATTGGACACCTAATACAACCGATGCCCAACACCGCCGATATCGGTTTGGGCATCAACCCCACGTAGCGCAGTGGAACGTGGTGCAGCTAGCCAATGCCCTCTATCCCCTGGTGGAAGAAGTCGAACCNCTTCAAGAAGCNGTTCATCGGTATACATCCCGNTTTGAAGGCAAATGGGCAGAAATGATGGCATCGAAACTNGGTNTCTCCTCGCTGAACGACCCCNGCGATCGCAGCTTGGCGGACGAAGCTTTGTCGGTCATGCAAACCGTCGAGACCGATATGACGAAGTTCTGGAGAGAACTGGGTCGAGTCAACTGCTCAGAACNTCTGGATNCTCTAGAACGNGTCATGCCTTTGATGGATTCGATCTACGACCGAGAAGCGACGACGCGANCTCAAATATCTGCATTTGCTGACTTCGCTGAACAATGGGCTGCTCGNCATCGTGCACTCGGTACGAACGACATTGACCGTCGAACATCGATGGATGCAGCTAACCCGAAGTACGTCCTGCGAAACTACATGGCTCAATTAGCGATCGAGCGCGCGGAACAAGGTGACGCGTCGATGGTCGAAGAACTGTTAGACCTCGTGCGACGTCCTTACGACGATCAACCAGAACGAAACCAGTTTTATTCGTTACGACCAGACTGGGCCCGCACCAAGGTTGGTTGTTCTCAACTTTCGTGCTCTTCCTGAATAGTTGTACAGCAGTGGCAGAGGCCGAACAGAGGCCTACGATGTGTCCCGGGTCGTGTTGATCAAGGCAACCGATCGAAGANGCAAGGAAAGGCGTGGGTTGTGGAGATCCGAATCGGCATGACAAACGTGGCCCGCGAGTTGACGCTNGAAGTNGACGGCGATGTCGCCGAAAAGTTGAAGTCGGAGTCGGAGTCNGCGTTAGCTGGAAGTGCCGACATGCTTTGGATAACCGATCGCGACGGCGGAGAGGTTGGCGTATCGGTGACACATCTCGCGTACATTGAATTCGGTGCAGCAGGCGACAGACGCATCGGCTTCGCAACGGACTGACGTCTTGTATNCGTAGGCNAATCNGCCACCTNCGGTGNGCGGCGTTGCTGACAGGTTCCCACCGCCTGTAATTTCTTGGGTCATGGCAACTTTGGCCGAATTGGCTCGTATAGGCACGGGCTTGTCGACGCAACAGTTAACGCACCTTCAACGCCTAGTTGCATGGTGCGGACTTCTGGCTGACCTCTCTTTCTCCGATTTGCTGCTTTTTGTGCCCACTAACGACAGGGGAACAGAATTCGGTATCGCTGGGCAAATCCGACCCACTACTGGTCAAACCCTTTACAGGGACGACCATGTGGGACTGCGAGTTGACGACATCGACCGACCACTGGTAGCGCGAGCGTTCGCATTAGGCGAAGTCGTAGAAGGAGAGGTGCCGATCAAACCCACCAATCGTCGAGCCCGAGTCATGTGTATACCGATAACTCACGACGAAGTAGTGATCGGCGTTCTAAGTCGCGAACTAGTACCTGACTTTGCTGAACGCCGCGACCCCGGGGAACTTGAGCGCACCTATCTTGAGACTTTCCACCAATTAGCAAGAATGATCGCGTCTGGAGCGTTTCCGTTCTGGGGACATGACGTTGATGTGGACGAGATTCCCAGGGTCGGTGACGGCATGTTGGTGGTGGATCCAGAGGCCCGAATTCAATATGCCTCACCGAACGCTCTCAGCACGCTCCACCGCACAGGGATAGTTGGCAACGTTGCCGGTCGCCGACTCAGAGATCTAGGGATGGAACAAACTGTNGTTGCTCAAGCTATAGGGAGCGCTGGGCCAATCACTGCTGAGGTCGAAGGAAACGATGCTGTTATTCAACTGCTTGCAGTGCCCCTCGTTGATCGAGAGNTCTCTCGAGGAGCAGTGGTGCTCTTGAAAGACAGGACNGAGCTACGTCTGCGGGATCGACTCTTGGTATCAAAGGACGCAACTATCAGAGAGATTCACCATCGAGTCAAGAACAACCTTCAAACCATCTCCTCNCTGTTACGNCTGCAGGGTCGCCGTCTTGAATCACTTGAAGCAAAGCTCGCGATTGATGAGTCGGTACGGCGGATTCGAGCCATAGCGTTAGTGCATGAGACGTTGGCGAGTGAGTCGTCNGACGANGCGAGCCTGACCGAAGTAGCCGGTATGTTGGCGAAAACAGTTCAGGACAGCTTTACCTCGCCGGAGCGTCCAATTCATTTTGAAGTGACTGGAGACGCCGGGTTTGTCCCATCTGATGTGGTTACTCCACTCGCTGTAGTGCTCAACGAACTGCTCCAAAACGCAGTCGACCATGCCTTCCCGGAGGATCTACCGCCTGCCGAAGGTGGCGTCGACCGCGTAGAAATTATGCTTTCGCGAGANGATNAACGCCTCAAGATGGTGGTTCGNGACAATGGGATTGGTGTGGCTCACGATTTTGACTGCAATGCCCAGCAAGGCTTGGGGNTTTCAATAATCCGAGCCCTAGCGACGACAGAACTGGGCGGCGAGATTGTGATGCGAAGGCGCGACGANGCGCGGGGATCGGAAGCCGTGGTNGAAGTGCCCTTATCTGTTGGCTAAATCGTGAACCAGAAAATNGAAAGGTTGTTTTTAGGGCANAGCCGGCTTANCTCACCTTTCGGCGCGCCCTATTCCTGTCGCGTCGGATTTGTCTGCGTTCGTCCTCCGACGCCCCTCCCCATACTCCAGAGTCCTGGTTGGTTTTGAGCGCAAATTCGAGACAGAGGTCTTTGACNGAACAATTAATACATACAGCTTTTGCGGCCTCGATTTGNCGCAAGGCACTTCCCGTCGAGCCAATCGGGAAAAAAACAGTCGGATCAACCTCACGACATTTCGCGGTGTTTCTCCAAAGGCCGCTTTCCAGCAACATGGATCCTCGTGAACTCACGTCGACTTATCCTCCAGGTGTTGTTCGCNAGGGGGTTCACGAACAATGATGTCGCCGCTGGAAGTTTAATTGCCCGCGACGAAAAACCGTTCATGCGTCCATTAGCCAAACATCAAATCCAGTTTGGATGTGTAGTCGTGACGCAGTCTCAGCGGTACGACAGGTTACGGTTGGACAGATGTTCCGACAAGAGATTCTTCCGATGAGANTCGGACTCTGGTAACGAAGTCAATAGTCGGGGGAACCGAATGTTGATGCGCCCGCAGATATACGCACATCGAGGTGTCTCTCGGCAGCGGCGAGAAAACAGCGTTGACGCTTTTTTGCTGGCCGTTGAAATGGGTGTAGACGGGGTCGAACTCGATGTCAGAAAAACGCTCAACGGACAATTAGTGGTCCACCATGACTCGCAGGTAGACGGTGTGCTCATAGCNGACGCGGAAAGAAAAAACTTACCAAGCTACGTGCCGGACCTAAATGATGCCCTCAACGCGTGTAGGGGACTGCGGGTCAATATNGAAATCAAAGCCGATGGTACCGACAAGACTGAAGTCAGCGAACTCGCGAAGGANGTAGCGCGGCATTTGGGATCGCGAGCCGAGCCGATGAGCCAGTGGCTAGTTTCGTCTTTTGATCACTCGATCATTGATCAGGTACACGAATTCTCGCCNNATTTGCCGACAGCGCTNATTTTTTGGCGGAAATCANCGCAAGATGTGGTGGGTCGCACTGCTAACAATGGCCATTTGGCAATCCATCCACACGAGTCGATGGTTGACAAAGAACTCATAACCGCGGCCCACGCGGCAGGGGTTGAAGTAAATACCTGGACGGTCAATGATCTTGAGCGNGCAGTCGAACTCGCTGAACTCGGTGTCGACGGTCTAATTACCGACCTGCCCGACAGGGTTTTGGANGTGTTAGATCGGTAAGTTCGANTCACCCCCGAAGTGGCATTACCAATCTGAGTATTTTGGGCCGCCACTTGAAGTTAAGGCTGTCAACCGACCCCAGGTAATCGCCGTCTAACTGATGCGGAAACGAATCATGNCCGGTTAAAGCGACGTCTTTCAAGTCATGGGCGATNTGNACAACCTCATTGTTCNTCAACGGTTTGCCCTGAAAAAGATCGGTCANTAATCCACTTATTGTGCCGAGCGACAGCGTTCGTAAAGCCACGACGCTGAGACCGNGATCCAGGGTTGCCTCAGGGGCCAAAGAAATAGGTCGACTGCCCAAATAGGTGTAGGGGTCCGTGTTCAAAACCACAGTGAAGTAGCTGTCATCGATCCCGCCTTTTTCGTGCCGAACGGCCATTCTTGGTTTTGTNCGGTCATAGTGACGGAGCCAAGTATCAACGCCNGCGCAGAGGAACAAAGGATGACCTGCGTAGCGTTTNAAAGTGGGTCTCCGTTCNACCTGCCGNACGACCGCGGCGTCGAAACCAGTCCCGCAATGGAAAAGAAAGTACCGNCCCTGGACTTGACCAAGACCGACGGATTCAATCGAGTTAGCNGCAGTTGCGGCNACTAATTGAGCNGTAGCATCAAGTGGCTCATCTGCCAATCCGATGGTTCGAGCGAAAACATTGGTGGAGCCNCCNGGTAGCGCGGCCAAAGCNCATTCTGTTCCGGCTAAACCGTTCGCTGCTTCGTTTAGAGTCCCGTCTCCTCCCAATACNGCGACAACGTCGGTGCCTGTCGCTGCGGCGCCTCTGGCCAATCGAGAAGCATGACCTCNGCGGCTGGTCATAGCTAATTGCACCTCGTGGTGCTCAGCTAGCGCTGTTTGGATGAGCACTCTCGTGCGTGCNGTGACCGACGAAGCCGATGCGTTGACGAGGAGCAAAATGCGCACACAGCTAGTGTCGCCGATTTCTGAAGCGCCAGTCGAACCGAAGAGCACCAACAGTGACGATGTGGAGGGTCGTTAGGCTCGCCACAAAACTTTTTCTACGTAACATTTGGATCTCTTTCAACCTCAGGGCAGAATCCACACATGAAGGTCGTCGTCTGTGTCAAACAGATCCCTGATCCCGCGCTGCCGGGNGAGTTGGATCCGTCTACTAACTATCTCAAACGGGATGACAAACTAATCCTCGACGAGTCCGATTCGTACGGGGTCGAGATGGCGCTCCAACTTGTTGAAGCNGCTGGTGGTGGAAGTGTCTCGCTTGTTTCGATGGCACCGAACGGAGAAGTAAGCGGGTTGCGAACGGCGTTGGCGATGGGNGCGGAGGATGCCATTCTCATTAGTGACGATGCGCTCGCTGGAAGTGACGCNCTTGGGACGGCGAAAGTCCTCGCGGGAGCGATATCGACGCTTTCTCCGGATTTGATTTTNGCGGGNGTCGAGTCATCGGACGGTTACACGGGGACGGTCCCCGAGATGATTGCTGGGGTTCTCGAGGTGCCCTCAATAACGTTTGCCAAACAGATNCAANTTGAAGGCGGCACGGTAAAGGTGCAGCGCCAAACTGAAGCTGGTTATGACGACGTCGAATGTTCTACACCGGCGTTGGTGTCGGTTACAGCAGGCGTTGTGGAACCCCGATATCCCTCATTTAAGGGGATCATGGCTGCCAAAAAAAAGCCCGTCCAGGAACTAGATCTTGCTGCTTTGGGAATCGATTCTGGCGCCGTGGGGAAAAGTGGTGCTCGGCAAGAGACCGTGCGTATTACTGAAGCAGAAGAGCGGCAAGCTGGTGAAGTCATTGAAGATGANGGCGACGCCCACGAGAAGATTGTCGAGTTCCTCGGTGAACTCAAAGTCGTTTGAGGAGGTTGGATATGTCGCTTGAAACAATCCTCGTATTCGCTGAAGGTGANGAGACCGGTCCGAGCGGTTTGACTCTTGAGCTGGTTACCGCGGCCCGAAGCCTCTCCGCGAACGTTGAAGCCTTCGTCGCTGGAGACGGTGCTGCTATGGCCGACGAACTGGGCGCTCATGGAGCTTCCAAGGTATTCAGTACCGGCGTCATCGAGGGCAAACTCATGGGAGTTCACGCCGCTGCAACGCTTCAAGCGCATATCGAAGCGAACGCACCCGACGCAATTTTCTTTGGGCAGACCGCCGATGGCCGGGACACGGCAGCTCGCCTATCGGTCCGAATTGATCAACCTGTAGTGACAAATAATGCGGGCGCNGCAGTNGAGGACGGGACTTTGGTGGTTGAGGAGCCAGTTTTTGGNGGGACACAGAACGTATTNACCGCGTTCCAAAACGATGGCCCCGCACTGGCTCTGTTTCGACCCAAGTCGTTCGAAGCTGACCCGAGCGGAGGCGAGCCAGCAGAAGTGATTGGAGTTGACACTGTCGACCCAGGACCTGCCGGATCAGCGGTAGTAACAGGCCGCCACGCAGAAGANCGTTCCGGTCCTCAGTTGGACGACGCGGAAGTAGTGGTATCAGGCGGTCGCGGTCTAGGTCAGCCAGAGGCTTACTCAATGATTGATGAATTAGCGGGCTTGCTNGGNGCTGCATCAGGAGCATCACGGGCCATCGTNGACGCTGGCTGGGTTCCATATTCGAAGCAAGTTGGTCAGACTGGCAAAGTTGTGAAACCAAACGTGTATGTCGCCTGCGGTATTTCGGGAGCAACTCAGCATCTTGTCGGAATGAAGGGTTCAAAAAACATCATCGCCATCAATAAGGACCCTGAAGCACCGATCTTCGGAGTCGCTGATCTTGGTGTTGTGGGCGATGTCCACAAAGTTATTCCAGCGCTGATTGAGGCTTTAAAGTCGCGCTAGGGCCGTTCGTTACGCCTTGNCGATCTAGCCNCAAACTCGGTTGATCGGTTTTGCGCGTCNCCAGTCAAATGAGCGGCCAAGGCCACCTATAACCGTCATCTGGCGGAAATACAGGTGATTCCCTGAGCCATTGAGCTCGTTCAGTTAGTGCATCCGCCTCGTCTTGATCGAGCCATAACTTCACGCGCTCAGTGNTTCCNGCGGCTACGTCGCTCACGCCGTTAAGTAACNCCTCCTCAATTGGTTCNTNGGCGAAGTCCCAGATGACTGTTCGCAATTTGAAGTCAGGAGAAAAGCAAAGACCGTGATCGATTCCGTATACGCGCCCCCACTCTGAAAGGAGGCAATGNCCCGCTTTTCGATCAGTGTTGTTCGCCAACAAATCAAGAACGCAGAGCTTTCGGAGGTCTGGGTGATGTATCGGGTTTTTCACGAGCGTGAAGTGGTGCTGNGCGAAGTCAGCGTCAATGAAAAGTTGAATAGACCCAGTTCCGTGGGGACCCACCCGTTCAACCGTGGGAGGTACGACGTTCCATCCCAATTCGTCGCTGAGTTCATATGCGGCGATTTCTCTTCGGTGTAANCCAGGCGGNAAATCCCAGAGTGGACGTTCGCCCTTAATCGGTTTGTAGATCCCGTTGACTGCTAGATCACCGCTGCTNACACGGACCAGAAANGTGGCGTTGGAGCTGTAGGGCATGCGGGTGAGAAGGTCTATCTCGCCATGNGTTAATACGTCACGGGCCGCNTNAAGGTCCGAGAAGTCGTTCTGGGAACTGGCGCCCGNGGCGCCTTCGTCAATCACCGATCGGTTTATGGCCATTTTGTCGGCCAAAATCCCTGCCGTACTCGATCAAAAATAATGCGTGATCGACAAATGCTTTCGCCTGATCGAAGCTGATGTGAATGTGGGCTTGGGAGGGTTCGCTTTCTTCTTGATCGGGTAGCTCTTGGGCCACAACGACAACCTCTTCAGTCTCCTCACCTAATCCGATAGCTAACGCACCTACGGTCCACACTGCATTTGGCGGCTCGATCATTTCGCTGATTGCAACNGCCGAAGTTGGGNNTTCGGTGTCTTCNAGAATTTCGGCNAGGTGACTAGCGAGTGACTGAACTTGACCCTTCTCAACTTTGAGGGTCAAGACGAGGTTCTCGTCGTGAGCTTGAAGATAAAAGATGCGAGCTCCAGGCGCGCCGANAGTTCCGGCAACGAAGTTCTGAGGGTCCTTGATTTNGTAGTTATCAGTCATTGTTTTGGTTGAGAAATATGGGCTTTCTTTAAGCTGGGGTCAGCGATTTGAGGTCACCGGTGTTATTCACTGCGAGCACTACTGGACCGTTTGGCGTGTAGAGGATCGCAGTAACTGAGCATGGTGACACAACTATGCGTTGAAAGAGATCTAAATGAGTTCCCATAGCATGAGCGATCAAGGCTCGGATGGGATCAGCGTGACTAACGGCCACCACCGTCGCGCCGGGATGTTCTGAGACAAAACCGTCGACGGTCTGAGAAATCCTGGTTTGCATCTCGACGAAAGATTCTCCGTTAGGGAACCTGAATCCTGAAGGGTATTTTTGTACGGTCGACCAGGCCTTCAGTTTGCGTAGTTGGTTTAACTTTCGGCCAGTCCAGTCACCCACGTCGAGTTCAATGAGTCCCCGGCTTTGCTTAATTGGAATTCCTAATGCNTTAGAAATTGGGGTCGCCGTCTCTCGNGTTCGCACCAAAGGGCTCGANTAAATGGCAGCGATACCGCGTTGATTCATCTCAGAAATTCGTTCTGCAACNCTCTCCGCTTGACTCAACCCGAGCTCGGATAGGTGAACCCCCGGTTTTCTGCCATACAACTCGATGCCAGTTGTTGGGGTCTGTCCGTGTCTTACGAAAAGGATCAATGTGGGTCGTTCGGCAGAAGTCACGAATCGACCGTAGTCGTTCAAGTCGCTGGACTTGGGTCCATAGTCTGCAACACTCGGAATGTGGACTCCTTGGTTTCACTGGCTACNGAAATAGCGGATTGTCGTCGATGTGACCGTTTGGTNCAGTGGCGCGAACAAGTTGCCCTGGAGAAGCGAGCAGCGTTCCAGGATGACGATTACTGGGGCAGAGGCGTACCTGGATTCGGGGATCCCTTAGCAAAAGTTATGATCGTTGGGTTAGCGCCAGCGGCGCACGGCGCTAACCGCACCGGACGCGTCTTTACAGGAGACCGTTCCGGAGATTTTCTTTTCGCATCGCTGCACAGAACGGGATTTGCCAACCAATCGTATGCTCGCCATGTCGGAGATGGGCTTCGTTTGAACCATGCCTATGTCACCGCGGCAGTGCGATGCGCGCCACCAGCTAACAAGCCGACGACAGTCGAACGCGACACCTGCCGTCCCTTTATCGAACGCGAACTGGAACTGCTGCCTGAAATTCAGGTGTTTGTTGCGTTAGGCCAGTTTGGTTACCAAGTGACGTGCTCTGTTCTCGGCGTACGTTCGCGTCCCAAGTTCGGACACGGTGTCCTCGTACCGTTACAAGAACACGGAGCAACACGCTCGGGGTATCTCGTTTGCTCGTTTCATCCAAGCCAGCAGAACACCTTCACGGGGCGNCTTACCGAGTCGATGCTTGACGAAGTTTTCTTGACAGCGCGCGAACTTGCACANCTAGAGCCCGCCTAGTCTTCGACTGTGGCCGCCCTTACGACGCTCAGAGCCATTTGCTGCCGGACAGTTCTCGTTGCGTTTGTCGTCNCAAGTGCCTGCTCCTCACAAGACTCAGCCGTCAGCGACGAGGAGCAAACCGTCGTTTCGTTCGACAATCCAGGGACCCTCGCTGTTGATGATCCAGTTACTGTCGGCGAATATTCGCTGGATATCGGTACAACGGTTGCCTTCTTGGATTCGTGTATCTCAGATTCTGGTTTGGTTGGACCGTGCCATTGTGCAGCAGAACTATTGGTCCATANCGTCGATGTCGGTGANATAGCGCGACTTGAAGATCGAATGACAGCGTTCAATGAATTTTCGCCNGAACTCGCGGGCCTCTTAGTCCAATGTCGAGGAGCTGAACGACCCCCTCAGTGGTCGTCTTCGACCAAAGAGTTGTATTTGTCCGCCTGTAGCCACGGATCAGATCGCCTTGATCGATTGTGCCGCTGCTCCGCATCTCGTGCGGCCGATGTGATTCCCGAGGACCGGTTGTCGGAATTNTTGAAGGCCACGGACTTGCGTCCGAACATGGTGGATCTCATCAACACGTGTCTTTGATTGCGACGCAGTCTTTAGAGCAGAATTACTTTCTCGTTGGCGCGGGCAACAAAGCGGGTTTGTCCCACGCGAACTCAGGCCATCTCGCGCGAGACTTTTTACTCAACTTGTGCATTAATTCGATTGCCGCAGGATCATCATCTCCGGGTCTCCCNATCAAATAGCCGTCCTGCAGCATCTTCATGATGATTTCTCGACCAATCGGAGTTCGCACGATAGTCAGNGTCCAGTCGCTGTACTTGCCAATGCCTCCGGTAGAGATATCGGCGTGCTCTGCAGCGAAATCCGGGCAGTAGTCACATCCCTCTCGCGTCCAAGCGTGNCACTCCTTGAGGTTGATTTCGTAATAGCCGCCATCGTGTGTCCAAATTTGGAAAACACCTTTGATATTTGTTTTTCGAATTGTGTGACGATCTAATCCGTATTTCTGTTCGAACAACTCTTCGAAGATCGCNTCGTCGAAAGACTTNGAACACAAAAGCCCTATGTTGAGAGCGAATCTGTTACCGACTTTCCCGANTTTTCGGGACTTGGCGACAGGCACAATCGAGCTCTGGCAACTCATCCCGACGAGAGCGATTTTCTGTGCNCCAGCTTCAATCGCTTCGGTGTATGCCAAGGTATTCGCCGAATAGGTGTATCGGCTGCCGGCGCCTCTGATGACGTCATCTCGGTTGAAGGCAACGCCCGGAGAGGCGGTCCACTGAGAACCCTCGCCCTCGCCCACATATGAGGTGAGAGCGGCATCGATGTAGCCGTTGTCGAGCGCCCAAATCAGGATTGCAGATACCAGCCCGCCATCTTGACCCACCTCGTGAATGAAGTCGTCAGACGCTCTGGTGAGAATGATGTCNTTATACATTCCCGATGGTTCGTCAACCGTCCGNGTCCGATCAAACAAGAACTCGTCGGCTTCGTCTTCCCACGTNCGAAAACGCGGACAAGCTCTTGTGCAACTCGTGCAGCCTTTTTCTCCGTGNCCGCAGTTGTCAGGTCCCAACTCTTCCTCAATGTGGAACGGTTTGAAGCCACCCTGNACGTGGTCGTAGCCGATCACNTCATGAGGGCAGCTGATCACACAACCAGCGCANCCAGTGCAGAGTCCAGATGTGATCACTTCTTCATGGAGTTCNTTCCATTGAAATAACCAGCGTTCTTTTTTGGGTGCGTCTGTGCCGCTTTCGGTCAGAGCCATACCAAGAGACTACGTCGCGAGGTGNCTGCTTACGCGGCTGAAAGGGTTCTTCTCAGATGCAGTTGGGCGATGAGGAAGGGCCGACTAGGGTGACNCCTCGCGTTACCACNGNCGCCAGCAGCGACGGGGCATGCNCACCCCCGAGGACTAATGAACGAATCTGAACTGTTAGAGCTGCTCGGCCACGCTCGCGTATTGACGTTGGCCACTATTCGCACGGACGGCCGAGTGGACCTTGTTCCGATCACGTTTGCTTTTGACGACCAAGTCATCGTCACTGCGATCGACCATAAAAAGAAGTCGACTATCGAGTTGAAGCGTTTGGACAACATCAGACAGTTTCCTGAAGTCACGCTCTTAGCNGATCATTACGATGACCAAAACTGGCAACGCCTTTGGTGGGTTCGCATCCGTGGTCGCGCGAAAGTTCATCAGACCGGCAGTGAATACGAACGCGCCTTGGACTTACTGTCGGATCGTTATCCCCAATACGCCAAAACGCGTCCCAAAGGGGCCGCGATCGTTATCGACCGCACAGAAGTGACTGGCTGGAAGGCGTAGAACCGCTACCGATGAAGCCCCATGGGCAGGCGATTGTCACTAACGACGGAATACGAGCAACCGATTACGACAGTCGCCACCGTCAGAGTGATGCCGCCGAGAATGAGAAATGTCACAACCATTTGGGTCATCACAGCATCAATGGGGTCCGCTCCGGCTAATAACATTCCGGTCATTGTGCCAGGTAGCAACACCAGTCCAATCATGCGCATTCGTTCGATCTCGGGCGTCAAGGCCGTCCTGATTGCCCTCGCTACCTGAGGTCTTACAGCCGCCCTAGCTCCAAAACCGAGCGCAAGCATCGCCTCAATTTGCCCCCGTTCGTCTCTAACGAGTTCTGCGAACCGTATGGCACCAGCGGCGGTAGCTGGAAGCGTATTTCCGAGAATGATCCCTGCCATTGGGACGAGCGTCCATGGACGAAGGGGCAGCACTCCAAAGCANAACACCACTACNAGGCCGACGGCAAGGGGACAAGNCACGGCGACTGCGGCCAAAATNANGGAAGGACGATTNCCTCCNGAGGGTTTNGTTCTTCTGCGCACTACCCCCGTTGCGAAAACCACCATCGCTCCACTCCAGATCCATGCCCATGCCAGGTGGGCTTCTGGTCTCAACGCTGGAACTAAGAGCAGCCCGGTCGCAAGTAGTTGTGCGACCGATCGAGTCGAACTCAAAAAAATGACCCGGTGAAGACTCAGCTTCAGACGCCAAGAAACAACNAGGGTCAGTGCGACCAGAAGAGCAGTAGCTGCTACACCCCAAGGAGACACCGTCGCGGCCATCATNGAGGTTCTTATCACGAGATGTGGAGACGCAGGATCTTTTTATTGTTTTGCGCCCTCGGCAGGATTCGAACCTGCGCTCATGGCTCCGGAGGCCACTGCTCTATCCCCTGAGCTACGAGGGCAGGTTAGGGAATGTACCTCTTTCAAGAGAACCCTCCACAACGAGAAACTGATAGGNCCCAAGGATAAGTCGCTTCGAGCTTGGCCGGTCTCAGCGGTACAGTCGGGTGATGTTCCTTTGGCAATAAAGCTGAGGGATACCAATGCTGACCTGTGAGGGAGCGGAAGCTGGTGATCACTGAAGTCTTGGCGGCAGCCTTGGCGGACGCCCTCAGCGAACTAGGACTTGATACTGCTCCATCGGACATTCACCTGGAGCGGCCGGCCCACCGCGACCACGGTGATTGGTCTTCCAATATTGCGTTAGTGGCGTCGAAGGGCGCGGGACGCAACCCTCGCGAATTGGCAGCCGATCTGGCGAGGCTTCTTGAGTCCGCANCGGTTGAGCAGATTCGCAAAGTCGAAGTGGCTGGTCCTGGATTCGTTAACTTTCACCTCTCCCATCAGTGGCTACATGACGTCGTCACTGACGTCGTGNGCCAAGGCGCGGACGGATACGCGCGGCCCGAAATAGGTGTTGGACAGTCAATCAATCTGGAGTTTGTNTCAGCTAATCCGACGGGTCCTCTGCATGCTGGAGGNGGTCGTTGGGGCGCCTACGGGGACAGCCTCGCCCGAATTTTTCGNCGCTGCGGNTATCAAACCTTCACCGAGTANTACGTAAATGACCGTGGTATCCAGACTCAATTATTTGGTGATTCCCTCCNCGCGAGGAGAGAAGGAAATACGCCTCCCGAAGANGGTTATGCAGGCGACTACGTCACTGAATGGGCNTTGGAGATGCCCGATGACGCTGATCCCGTCGTATGGGGGTGTGAGCGGGCTCTAGCNGATGTGCAGCAATCATTGGCATCTATGAATGTGACTTTTGACCANTGGGCTAGCGAGCAGGCTNTNGTCGATTCTGGTGCTATGGAANGCATCATCGAAGCNCTGAGATCAGGTGGGTGGGTAGACGACCGCGAGGGCGCGACATGGCTCCGCACCTCAGATTTCGGCGACGAAAAAGACCGAGTCCTGTTGAAAAGCGATGGGGAACCGACTTATTTCGTACCTGACATCGCATATCACAACCAAAAGTTTGAACGAGGAAATCTAGTTATCGATGTNCTCGGTGCCGATCACCACGGATATGTCCCTCGAATGTCNGCAGCGCTTCAAATGCTTGGACACCATGCGTCATCCTATGAGGCGATAATCGGTCAAAACGTNACTCTGGTNCGCAATGGGGANGAGATCANACTTTCAAAACGAACTGGNGCGATGGTTGAAGTCCGCGAACTCATTGAGGCGGTGGGNCCCGATGTTGCCCGATTTGCCTACCTCCTTCAGTCCATCGATACTCGCCAAACCATTGACATCGACATGCTCTCGAGCCAAGCGAANGAGAATCCNGTCTATTACGTCCAATACGCTCACGCGCGGATCGCNTCCGTCGGNCGGGAAGCGGCTACCCGAGGNGTTAACCGCGGACCTTTGAACGAAACCGATCTAACAGCGCTCACACACGATCGGGAACTCGAGGTTNTGCGGACACTGTCGATGTTGCCTGAGACACTAGAGATAGCTGCTCGTGATAGAGCACCCCACAAAGTNTCNACGTGGATCCGCGANCTCGCCGCGGCCTTTCACGGGTTCTATCACGACTGCCCAGTCCTTCGTTCCGACGTGGAATCGGACTTGCAACAGGCGCGACTTTGGTTGGTCGAGTCGGCCCGAATTGGCTTCTCGATAGGCCTTGAACTTCTNGGCCTGACGGCCCCCGAAGAAATGTAAGGAGGGTGAGATGAATCAAATAGAACGGAACATGGATCCAATCCCTTTCACCCTTCTACCTGACTCTGCCCAAGTAGGTTCCCGTGGCGAGCTTCACATTGGAGGGATCGCTGTAGAAGACGTTGCCACTGAATTCGGGACGCCACTCTTTATTTATGACGAAGAGCACATACGGTCGCGTTGCCGAGAGGCAATAGCAGCATTCGGAGAGGGCGTTGCTTACGCGGGCAAGGCNTTTCTTTGNCTCGCCATGGCGCGACTAGTACACGAAGAAGGACTGCACCTCGATGTGGCAAGTGAGGGAGAGCTTCACACGGCCATCACGGCGGGAGTTCCGGGCCAATACATCGTTCTGCACGGGAACAACAAATCACTTGATGAACTTTCCCTAGCTCGATCTCACGGTGTGAGCAGGGTNGTGGTGGATTCGTTCGACGAACTNGATCGTCTTCGCCAGCTCCATTTAGCCGACGGAATCGTCGCNCCGATTCTCTTGCGNGTCACCCCTGGGGTTGAAGCTCACACCCATGAATATGTTTCAACAGGCCAAGACGATTCGAAGTTTGGGTTCGGGCTCACATCGGGCGCAGCGACCACTGCGGTAGATGTTGCGAGATCAAACCCTGGGGTGGAGCTCGTGGGGATTCACCATCACATTGGAAGCCAAGTCTTTCGNGCAGAAAGTTTCGCTCAAGCACTCGAAGTAGTGGTTGGATTTTCTGAACCACTCGAATTNCCAGAGTTATCGGTAGGAGGCGGCNTAGGTGTCGCTTACTTAGANTCTGANTCAGCCCCGTCAATNACCCAGTGGGGAGCGATGGTCAGCGAAGCGTGCGAACGCTTAGGGGTGAAAGCCCGTGTGTCCGCTGAACCCGGACGCTCAATTGCGGCGCAAGCGGCAATAACTGTTTATTCAGTTGGGACTGTCAAAGAACTACCGGGTATCAGAACCTACGTCGCGGTCGATGGCGGCTTTGGTGATAATCCTCGCCCCATGCTTTACGGCAGTGGGTACACCTCCTTCATGCCAGGCAGAGTCACCGAACCTCGTTCGGCGCTTGCCCGAATCGTCGGAAAGCACTGTGAGTCGGGAGATGTTTTAGTTCGAGAAGCCTCCATCCCAGAGGGAGTACGGGTAGGTGACCTTTTGGCTACGCCGGTGACTGGNGCGTACGGATACTCCATGGGTAGCAGCTACAACCGCATACCGCGCCCATCAGTCGTGTTTGTATCGAACGGAACGGCGCGGCTGGTTGTGCGCAGAGAGACCCTCGAAGACCTGATCAGTCTTGATATGGACTGACTTTTGTATATCCGTGGAACCCNTAACCANTCGTAGCAAAATCGANGCCAAGAAGAGCCGCTTCGACCGGTACCGTTGAAGGCATGCAGTCGCATTCTCATCCAGTTNTTCGCATCGGGATCCTTGGTTGTGGAACGGTCGGGGGCGCTCTCATCAGGCTCATCGAGACTGATGCTGATCGAATCGCGGCACGTACCGGGGTTCGGCTTGAAGTAGCGAGGGTTGCCGTACGAAATTTATCTGCGGAGAGAGANGTGAACCTGCCGCCCGACAGCTTCACCAGAGACCCCGCATCAGTGGTTAANTCNCCTGATATTCACCTAGTTGTGGAAACCATTGGCGGCATTGAGCCCGCTCGCCAGTTAGTTATTGATTCCTTGAAATCCGGTAAACCGGTGGTTACGGCGAATAAAGAGCTAGTCGCCAACGTGGGTCAGGAGTTGTTCGAGGCGGCCTCGGCGGGAGGCGTTGACCTTTTCTTTGAAGCGGCAGTGGGTGGCGGTATCCCCCTGATACGTGTTTTACGCGAGTCGCTGGCGGGCGAACGAATCACTCGAGTCATGGGAATCGTCAACGGTACAACCAACTTCATTCTCACCAAGATGACGGAAGAAGGAGCCGAATATGCAGATGTNTTNGCCGAGGCTCAACAGTTAGGTTTCGCNGANGCGGACCCAACTGCAGATGTCGAAGGTAGCGACGCNGCAGCAAANGCNGCGATATTGGCGACAATCGCCTTTGGGGCGAAGGTNGTNGGTGGAGATGTCTATCAAGAAGGCATTAGTCGAATTTCACCATCGGACATNGCAGCGGCATCACATATGGGTCACGTCATCAAGCTNCTTGCGGTCGCNGAATGCGACAGCGAAGAAGTCGCGGTACGNGTTCACCCGACGATGGTTCCCGAACATCACCCTCTCGCTTCGGTCCGAGACAGCTTTAATGCAGTGTTCTTAGAAGGTTCAGAAGTAGGTGACCTCATGCTTTACGGGCGCGGAGCAGGCGGTGGCCCCACTGCCTCAGCGATATTGGGTGACGTCATCTCCGCAGCGCGAAATCTGCAACAGGGTGTGTCGAATGATGTAGGCNTCCTTNCAGAATTGGCGATTCGGCCAATCGACGAAACTGCCAGCGCGTTCTATTTGCAATTGGATGTAGAGGACAAGCCGGGAGTACTTGCAGTGGTAGCAAGCGTTTTTGGACACCACGGCGTGTCGATCCGATCGATGGAGCAGCGAGGACAAGGAACGACAGCACACCTAGTCTTCATCACACACCAGGCCCGCGAAGCCGATGTCCAGGCCACGCTTCGCGACCTTCGCGACCTGAACGAAGTCAAAGACATTGGTGCATTAATCAGGGTCATAGGCGACTAAACGGCGCGGGAGATCTTCGAAGAGTGAAGTACCANAGCACCCGCGGTGAAGCGCCCATACTTGAGTTCGGCGACGTCCTACTCGCTGGACTAGCGGAGGACGGAGGACTGTATGTCCCTGTGGAGCTGCCCGAGATAAGTTCANCCGACCTACGGGCGTTCGAGAACTTGCCCTACACAGAAATCGCTACGCGCATACTGGCACCGTTCGTCGCACCATCAATTGACGAGGACAGCCTCAGGCGAATGGCAGAAGAGGCTTACGCCACCTTCCGTCACCCCGAAGTGGTGCCCGTAACGGACTTGCCTTCNGCAGGACGGAACGCTCACCACCTCGTAGAGCTGCACTGGGGTCCCACCTTCTCGTTCAAAGACGTGGCCCTGCAGCTATTGGGTCGACTTTTCGAATATGAATTGGCTCGTCGTTCCGCTTCCGTCACCATTGTCGGAGCTACTTCAGGAGACACAGGCAGCGCCGCGATCGAAGCCTGCCGAGACCGCGAGGGCATTGTGTTAATCATGCTTCACCCCCGCGGGCGCATCTCGGAGGTGCAAAGACGACAGATGACCACTGTCNCGAGTCCCAATATCCATAATGTTGCNATTGACGGCACCTTCGATGACTGTCAGGACCTCGTGAAAGCGATGTTCGCCGACAGTCCATTTCGGCAGCGACTCCACCTGGCAGCGGTCAACAGCATCAATTGGGCTCGAGTAGCGGCCCAAACGGTTTATTACTTCACCACAGCGACGCGATTGGGAGGGGCAAACCACAAGACCTCCTTCTGTGTGCCGACCGGCAATTTNGGCAANATGTTGGCCGGTTACATCGCCAGCGGAATGGGATTGCCGATCGACCGGCTAGTTATCGCCAGCAATCACAATGACATATTGACCCGGACCCACTTGTCGGGCCTCATGGAGATTCAACAAGTGCTTCCNTCAACGAGTCCAGCCATGGACATACAAGTGTCAAGNAACTTCGAACGATTGCTNTTCGATCTCAGNGGGCGTGACGCACCATGGATGCGCACAGCAATGCGAGACTTCCGAATGACCGGTGAACTGTCCCTCAACGAATCTCTTACTGCAGGGCTACGCGATCATTTTGATGCAGGCCGGGCGTCAGAATCCGACGTGGAGGATGCAATTGCCGATCTTTACTCGGCCACCGGCGAACTTGTTGACCCACACACCGCTGTTGCTGTAAGCGTTGCTCGCCGCCTAGAACCCGGTGATAGCCCAATCGCCATCATGTCGACCGCGCATCCGGCAAAGTTTGGTGCAGTTGTAAAAGACGCAACTGGTGTATCCCCGATTCAACCTGACGAAATCAAAGATTTGTTTGGGCGTGGCGAACGTTGCGCCGATTTACCGAATGAGCTCAACGCAGTAATGGACTTTGTATCGTCGGCTGCCGGCACATGAGAATCGAATCGACGTTGTAACTGGGGTCGCAGGCTGAGTAGCCTAATGTCACCGTCCCGCTGCCCGTTTGATTCGCGAATCCGGCAACCGGTTCAGGTCGGCTCTCGCCGATTCGATCCGACAGGGCGGCCCCAAAACCCGTTCTTGGCGCAGTTCGTGTGTGCCGACACCATGAGGATGACATGTCCGATCAGCCAGACCGAGCACTTCTTGAGTCGAAATCCCGCGACGATCTAGTGGCAATGGCCGCCGCCCTAGGCCTCGAGGTCGCTCCCAGAGCTCGAAAGGCCACCATCATCGACGACATCTTGAATGGCCCCACTGGCGGACACCAAACCGGCAACGATGACTCGTCGAACGACGACCCCGATCGCCGATCCGCTGAAGACACCNNCGAACNTACTCCNCAGTCTGATTCCGCAAAGCGATCCAGCNCGAGTGACGGCTCTACCGCAGACGATCAACTTGGCGGCTCACCTTCAAACGGCAAGGAGAGTGTGAAGCGTGANGGAGACGAAGCAGAACCAGGTGTAGCCGAACCNGGTAATCGNCGTCGNCGGCGCCGCGGCCGTGATCGCGACGACAATTGGCAAGGCGAACCGGTTGAATGCCAGGGAATTTTGGACCTCAGGGATGAGGGTTACGGATTCCTTCGGACTCGAGGTGCTTTACCGTCAAATGATGACGTCTATGTGGCCGCGAAACAGGTTCGTTCACACGGCCTGCGCAGGGGAGACATCGTCAAGGGTGCAAGCCGACCTGCGGCGCGCAACGAAAAGAANCCAGCGCTTCTCCGCATCGACGAAATNAACGGTACAGAACCGGACGAGATGCGCGAACGACCGCTTTTCGAAGATCTGACGGCNGTGCATCCGCGAGACCCATTGACCCTCGAGGCAAATGGAACAGANAATCCGACGGCACGATTAGTTGATTTGGTTGCTCCCATTGGTAAAGGCCAACGGGGTCTAGTGATTTCGCCACCCGAATGTGGGAAGACGTCCGCCATTCGAGAACTCGCGGTTGCAATAGAGACAAACCATCCGGATCTGCATGTGATTGTTCTGTTGATTGATGAGCGCCCTGAAGAGGTCACTGAAATNGCAGCCGTAGTGGAGGGNGAGGTTTTGTCGTCTACCTTTGATCGCCCTTCTGACGAACATATACAGGTCGCTGAACTCACCNTAGAGCGAGCAAAACGAATGGTTGAAGGTGGTCTCGATGTTGTCATTTTGTTGGACGGCTTGAGTCGACTTGCTCGGGCCTACAANTTGGCGGCACCCGGCAACGGGAGGGTTCTGGTTGAGGGAGTGGATGCCGCTGCNTTATATCCGCCCAAACGTTTTTTCGGTGCAGCTCGGACNCTCGACGAAGGCGGATCGCTGACAGTTATTGCCACNACAGCTGTNGAAACCGGTTGGCGGTTGGANGAAATGATTCTTGAGTCTCTCCAAGGTACGGCTAATTCCGTTGTGCGTCTCGACCGTCGCGCTGCTGACCGGAGGGTTTANCCGGCAGTAGATGTCGTAGCCTCNTGTACCCGTGAGCTCCACCGCCTTAACGGCGAAGAACGAGCANTCAAAGCTCAACTGCTNGCCGACACCCTCGTAGCCATCGAAGCTGACGAGAATCAACAAGGNTCCGCATTGGACTGGGTACTAGAACGAATCATGACAACCAGTTCGAACGCGCAGATACTTAGCGGCCTNTCGGCTCCTGATGATTCGCGGGACAGTTGACCAAGGTTGTCTACGAATAACGNGTCGACATGTGCGATTCGTCGAGCCAACCGCCAGAATGGTTNAACCATGAAGAGTGACATCCACCCGAACTACAGACCAGTCGTGTTTCGCGATGCTGGNGCCGATTTCTCGTTCCTCACACAATCAACTGTGGAGACAAGCGAAACGGTTGTTTGGGAGGACGGCAACGAGTACCCGCTCGTCACCGTTGAGCTTTCAAGCGCCAGCCATCCGTTCTTCACTGGACAGATGAAGATTGTCGACACAGCTGGCCGGGTCGAACGATTCGAGCGNCGTTACGGACGCCGTCGNGGCTCAGATCAGAACGCCGACAACGTCGAGCAGTAAACCCGAACTGTGGCGCTNGACCCCGAACGCCGCCGCCANCTGCATGTGATGAAGCTCACATCGCTGGTGGGTGAGTNTCTNGACGGCGAGATTGAAAAGGTAATTGGAACTAACGAGGGCGCCGTAGCGACGCTCAGCGGGGCGCAGGTGGCTGTGCTCGCCGAAGAACGACACGAACGAGCTTTGGGAGGTGCNATCGCGTCAGCAGTTCGGTCGTCCGCTACCGAGGTGCACNTGTTCGCGTCGGAATCGACGGGTGTCCTCGCCAGGCGAGCGCGACTTTTCTCGTGTCCAATCAAGGTGTGGGAGTTAGGCAACGGTTCAGTGGCGCCCGCTGCGCCCTCTCAGTCGGCAACTCAAATACCGGTCCCGGAAGTGCCTGAACTTGTCTCGATTCTTCAAGATTCAGGTCTCGACGTCGTGGCCGAACACGGAATTATCGTCGGCGAGGTCGCNGGACTTGAAATAGCTCGAATCGTCTCAGACAACAATGGCGACAGAATCGAAGTTGGCGTCGGTGCACACGACCGTGAAGCGTTCNCCTTGCTACACGGCGATCTGCCGACCGCAGATGCCATCGAACAGGTAGCTGCGGCCGTTCGACCACATCGAATGCCTGCAGCGGAGCCACACCCATTGAACCGGCTCGGGGCTGAACGTTGGCTACGGTCTCAGCTCGTAGCACAACCAGAACGGGTAGGAGCGGCAGAACTAGAGCCGGCGCCCCCACCAGTTCGGCGAACGAATCTTAAAGAAGCCGTTCCAGCGGTGGCGTTAGGGCGTTTGGTCGAAGGAACTGACGTTGTGGTTGTGTGCGCGGTGGGTATCGACCTCGATCTAATTCCCTTTGCCGCCGATGCGCGACTTTTCCTCAATCCTCAGGCCGCTTTGATGCTCGTCGTACCCGAACGTGACGCCCATTCGATTCTGTACGAGGTAGCGGAACTTCTAATCGATAGGGCGTCGGTGGTTCCCGTCGACGANGGATGGCGCGAATGGATCACTTCCTGATCGGTAGCCTGAAACGGTGCTACATCGCCTGCAGGAATTAGAAGAAGAATTGGCTCATGTCGAGTCGCAGCTAGGCGACCCTCAGGTAATGTCGGATCGCGCCCGATTTGTAGAAGTAAGCCGCCGTCATTCTCAACTTGCGGAAATAGTGGAAGTTGGATCAGCGTGGCGGAGCGCGCTTGATGACGCGGCCGCCGCTCGGGAAATGGCGGAGTCAAGCAATGGTGACGAGTTAATTGAAGTGCGCGAAATGGAGTCTGTTGCCGTATCTAATGCGGAGATCTTGGAAGAAAAATTCAGAGTTTTGTTGTTACCGCGCGACCCGAACGATGATCGAAATGTGATTGTCGAAATCCGAGGAGCCGAGGGCGGTCAGGAAGCAAACCTCTGGGCACGCGATCTCTTTGAGATGTATCGGGCATATGTCAACGTCAAAGGTTGGGATATAGAAGTGTTGGGTAGCCACCTGAGCGATATGGGTGGCTATAGCGACGTGGCTTTTTTGGTGAAGGGTGATGCCGTATGGCGTCACCTAAAACACGAAGGCGGTCCACACCGGGTTCAACGAGTGCCCATAACGGAGTCGCAGGGGCGGGTCCACACATCCTCNGCGACGGTCACCGTNTTGCCGGAAGCCGACGAGGTTGAAGTCGACATTGATCCCAATGATCTTGATATTGATACTTATNGATCATCCGGACCAGGCGGCCAATCGGTCAATACCACCGACTCCGCGGTGCGAGTCACGCACGTCCCTACCGGTCTTGTCGTATCGATGCAAGATGAAAAGAGCCAATTGCAGAACAAGGCAAAGGCGTTGCGCGTTCTGCGAGCGCGATTACTGAAACTCCGTCAGGACGAACAAGCCTCANATCAAGCAGCCCAAAAACGAGACCAAGTGAAGGGCGGTGGGCGCGCGGACAAAATTCGTACCTACAACTTCAAGGAAAGTCGGGTTACTGACCATCGGATTGGTTTGACTCTCTACAAACTGGAGCGGGTCCTGGCAGGCGAACTCGATGAAGTTGTCGAACAATTGATGATTCATGAGCGCCAACAACAACTCGAGGTTGGAGATGGCAAAGTTTGAGGCCGAGTCAGGCCAGGTCCTGACGCTCTCGCAACTAACCGACGATGTTCGTGGCAAATTGCTTCGTGCATCTATTGAAGATGCCGGATTAAGCGCCCGTAGAATCGTTGAAGAAGCAACTGGAATAGAGCCGCAACTGTTTCTCCTTGAAAAGGATCAGCCGGTCACCCAAGGTGCGGTCGCAAGAGCAAACTCAATGACGGTGCGACGGGCACTTGGGGAACCCTTGCAGTATGTCCTCGGTCACTGGTCATTTCGGCACCTGGATCTAGCGGTCGANGCCCGAGCTCTTATCCCTNGACCAGAAACCGAAGTTGTCGCTGGATTAGCGATAGAGCTCCTACNATCGGCGAGTCTTGAAACTGGTCGGAAGCTCATTATGTCGGACATGGGCACCGGGAGCGGAGCGATTGCATTATCGGTTGCCCACGAAGTCCCAGATGCAGAAATCCACGCGACTGACATATCGAGTGAAGCGTTGTCGCTGGCGAGATCAAATCTCGCCGGTTTGGGTCGATCAGCGGCGAACGTCCGGTTACACCAAGGGGACTGGTTTGACGCGTTACCTGGCGAGTTACGCGGCGCGTTCGACGCTTTGGTCTCAAACCCTCCGTATGTGTCGCCCGGTGACGAACTTCCTTCGTCTGTGTTGGAGTGGGAACCCTCGAACGCCCTGATAGGAGGGAGTGANGGCTTCGCGTATCTGGATCACTTGATTCGAGAAGGTAGACACTGGCTTCGGCCTGGAGGGTGGCTAGTTCTCGAATGCGGATCCAATCAAGCGGTCCAAGTAAGCAATCTTGCGGTATCTCGNGGATACGCAGAAATTGCAGTCAAAACCGATCTCGCAGGGAACGACAGATCAGTCGTAGCTCGCCACCCCCTCGACGACGTTGATGTGGAGCACTTCTCTGCGGCAGCCGCTGCCCTTCGCGGCGGAAAGCTCGTAGTGGTGCCCACAGACACCCTCCCGGGGCTTCTAGCCCGATATTCCGATGTCGATGCTGTCAAGGCCTCATATGAAGCAAAACGGAGACCGTTTTCTGACCCTGTGCCGGTTCTAGTCAGTGGTGTTCATCAAGCTGACCAACTCGTTGAGCTCGATGCAACCGGTAGGAAACTTGTAGAACGCCATTGGCCAGGAGCGCTGACGGTCGTAGCGAAACGTCGTGACGGTAGCGATCCCGTACACGGACACTCGACTCTGGGTGTCCGCTGCCCAGGTCCGGGTTGGCTGCGTCTTCTGATCGACGAAGTAGGTCCCGTCACCGGCTCGAGCGCAAACTTGCATGGAGTCGAGACCCTTAATGTGGCTCAAGATGCAGCGGCCCAGCTTTCAGTTAACGCCGACTGTGTCATTCCGGGNGTTTCACCAGGGGGCAGCGCTTCAACTGTCATAGATCTGACAGGAGAAACTCCGATGGTGCTTCGCGAGGGCCCAATTACGAAGAGCGAACTCGGCCTCGACGCGTAACTAAATAGATGTCGAAACCAGACAAATAGGGCACCGCGGAGGCTCGAACGCGCGCGAAGATAACGCTACGCCTGTCGAGAGGTTTGCAGTGTCTGTCATCGCCCTTGGAGCCGATCATGCAGGATTTTCACTCAAACAAATCATTGCCCAACACCTTCTAGACAGTGGCTACCACATCGTCGACTGCGGAACCGACGACGAAAGCAGAGTGGATTACCCCGACTACGGAGCAGCCGTCGGCGCGTCCGTGGCNGNTGGCGAAGCCGACCAAGGCATTGTCGTATGTGGAAGTGGTATTGGCATCATTATGGCCGCTGGGAAAATTTCTGGAATNAGAGCCGCCACAGTGCACGACACTGAATCCGCTCGGTTGACTCGTGAGCACAATGACGCCAACGTGATCGGAATCGGCGCGCGCGTCGTCGGCCAACAGACAGCGTTAGACATAGTTGACGCNTATCTGAACGCTTCTTTTCAAGGCGGGCGTCATCAACAACGAATCGACAAATTGGGTGCCCTTGACAGCGCGGATCNNGGCTCGGTGTAGAAAGCGCGCCGAAACGGCCACAGTTCGAGGCATGCTTTCAATCACCCAACCTCGACAATTGTGAAAGGCGCAAATCAATGATGACTCCCGACGCCGTGTGGACGGTTGGTCCGGACACTGAAGTTGAACGACTTATTGAACGCGAAGAACAACGACAGGCGACGAGTCTTCAACTCATCGCTTCAGAAAACTTTGCTTCGCCCGCCGTAATGAACGCGACNGGCAGTGTTTTCACCAATAAATACAGTGAGGGTTACCCGCGTCGCCGTTATTACGGAGGAAACGCCCACGTAGACGTCGTAGAACAACTGGCAATCGACCGAGTCAAGAAACTATTTGGTGCCGAACACGCGAATGTTCAACCACATTCAGGTTCACAAGCCAACGCCGCGGTCTATATGGCACTCCTCGAAGTNGGAGACACGGTGATGGGAATGAGTCTTGATCATGGCGGCCATCTGACCCACGGTTCTCCCGTTAACGCGAGTGGACGTTTTTACAACTTCGTTTCTTATGGCCTTACCGACAGCGATGAAAGGATTGACTACGAAGCAATGCGCTCCATAGCTCTATCGGAGCGCCCCAAGCTAATTGTCGCTGGTGCCACCGCGTACCCGAGACGCATCGATCCGGAACCTTTCAAGCAAGTGTGCGACGAAATTGGCGCATATTTCATGTTCGACGCGGCTCATATAGCGGGGTTGATTGCGGGAGGGCAGCACCCCAACCCAGTTCCGCACGCCGATGTTGTCACCTTCACGACCCATAAAACTCTTCGAGGACCTCGAGGTGGCTGCATTCTTTCAACCGAAGCNCTGGCAAAAAAAATTGACAGCGCAGTGTTTCCAGGGAGTCAGGGCGGCCCGCTCGACCATGTCATTGCCGCCAAAGCGGTCGGCTTTGGAGAAGCTCTGGATCCAGGTTTCGCGGAGTATTCAGCCCGCATTGTCGAGAATGCTGCAGCGCTAGCTGACGCTCTGGCCAGACAGGGCTTCAGGTTGGTTTCCGGCGGCACAGACAACCACCTTCTCCTGGTGGACCTACGAAGTTTTGACGANGAATTGACAGGGAAAATCGCTCAAGAAGTCCTCGATTCAGGTGGCGTAACGCTCAACCGCAACACAATTCCTGATGACCCCCGTTCTCCCTTCGTAACCAGCGGTGTCAGGATGGGAGTAGCTTCAGTCACCACTCAAGGCATGGGCANTGACGAGATGGTGATGATCGCCGATTTCACGGCACGGGTATTGCGTCAACGTGACGATCACACCGCGGTTCAACAGATCGCCTCAGAAGTGGCTGAACTGTGCGCAAAATTTCCCCCGTACCCGGATTGATACCCCACAAGAGAGGTGGACTTTCAACGATGCCCCTCCACACNAGATCTCGGTCGCGTAACTAGGCTGGTGAGGTCGGNGTACAGACGTCAAAGCCACTGACTTATTTCACGGCTGCCAGGACGGTCCAATGAGCAGGACAATCCAACATGCATTTGTGCTGGGNGCGGCCGCGATTGTGACCTACTTGAGCACCTTTGTAGTCATGAAGATCGCGCCGAAAATGGGGGCCGTAAAGAACCCGAATGACCGCGGTGTTCATGAACGCCCNACCATGACCGGCGGTGGTGCGGCGATGTTCGTGGGGATGTTGGCGGCATTGGTCCTCGCAAGCCGATTATCGGGGTTTACCCAAATTTTCGCCGGATCTTCGGAAGCCTTAGCGGTGGTAGTAGCCGCCAGTGTGATGTTCGCCATCGGCGCTATCGATGATCTACGCGAATTATCTGCACCCGCGAAAGTTGCTGGTCAGGTGCTATCGGGAAGTCTTCTCGCCGTTTTGGGCGTCACCCTTTTCTATTTCAGAGTTCCTTTCGGACAGCTAGTAGTTCTTTCAGCTGATTGGGCAACTCTTATTACAGTTCTGTTAGTTGTCGTGGTCGCGAACTCGGTAAATCTGATCGACGGTCTCGATGGTCTAGCAGCGGGAACCGTTGCGATCGCCGCTGGAGCCTTCTACCTCTACAGCGGAGAACTACAAAATGCTGGTTTGATCAGTGACACCAACTTGGGTCCGCTCCTCGCGCTCATAACTCTTGGCGTGTGTCTGGGCTTCCTGCCCCACAATTTCCATCCGGCCCGAATTTTCATGGGCGATGGGGGAGCGCTNCTGCTGGGTTTGTTGATGGCCTCAGCGACCATGACGGTAAGTGGTCGAGTGGTTGATCAGTTCAGCGGTCAGATCTATTTCTTTTTTGCCCCGATGGCAATTCCTTTCTTGATCTTGGGCGTACCACTCGTGGACGTCGCTTTAGCCGTTGCGCGTCGTGCCTATAGNCGGGAAGGGATCGCNACAGCAGACAAAGACCATCTTCATCANCGGCTTCTGCGAATGGGGCACGGCCACCGTCGGACGGTTCTCCTTTTATGGGCTTGGACAGGGTTGTTGTCAGGTGTTGCACTGGTGCCAACGTTGACTGGTAGTGGCGATGCGATTTTGCCTTTTGCCCTAGCAGGCGTGGCAGTTCTCTTACTGCTCTTGCTTCGACCCCGAAGCAGAATNGGTCCGGACAACGAAACTGAGATGCNACGCGCATCGCCGCGTGTCTGAATTTCACAATCGTGTCAATCGCCTGGCGCTTGCAACTGGTGAGTACCGCAAATAGGGTGAGGCCGCTTCTCGAAGCAGCCCTCATTTCCCAAAGTTCCGGAGACTGTTTGTCGCATGCGAGCCCCAGCGCTCTCCAAGAATCAACGACAATTCGACACCGACGATGCCTTTNCTCGTTCNGTCGAGATTGTGGTGACCCCTGCGNTGTTCGCTGGAGNGGGCTGGTNGCTTGACCGCTGGCTNAGCACCGGNCCGTGGATTGCTNTCGCGTTGGGGTCCGTTGCGTTTTTAGGGAAGATCAGCGCCGAGTGGTACCGATACACCGGGCGCATGGGAGGGATAGAGAAAGAGATGGTTGCCGACCGCCCTACCAACAGTCGCGGTTTAGATCGTCCCGAAGAAGTAGANGACCGTTTACCGACTGGNGTGACCCTTGATGAGCGGACCGAANAATGAAGCAAAACCTGGGCGAACNCTTCNTNNACNCCCCNGAGAATGCNCGNGGCAACACNGAACCCGAANGAGGAATCGTNGCNGACATGCTNCGGCGNGGAGTCANGTTTGNCCCNNTGTGGCTCCTGTTCACANTGCTGCTNTGGGGCCCAGACGGCGCTGCTTCGGCGGCATATGGAATCGGGTTGATCTTCGCTAACTTCATAGCAGCGGCAGCGCTANTGACATGGGCTGGTCGAATTTCCCCGGGAGCCCTGATGTTTGCCGCTCTTGGAGGTTTCATTCTGCGGTTGGTTGTCCTGACCATCGCCGTCATCGCCGCAAGTAAAATCAGCGTTTTTGCTCCAGTCCCATTAGGCATAACTATTATCGTTTCTCATCTCGGGTTACTGATCTGGGAGACGCGCTATGTTTCTCTCTCACTTGCGTACCCGGGACTTGGACCTAGCAACATGACGCCGAAGAAATGCAAGGAGATCAAGTGAATCAACTGCTTGCCGCTGNTGATGGTGGCAGTTCCGGTGGACTGCACTTCCCTCCAATCGAGAGCCTTCTCGAGTGGCCTGGATTCCTTTTTGAAGGCAACACTTTTCTCGAACTGAACAAAGTAGGCGTCATTTATCTCTTCGCGATGGTCGCCCCACTAGTGATATTTANCCTGGCTATTCGGAAGAGCGCCTTGGTCCCCCGTGGAGTTCAAACCGTTGCAGAATCTTCCGTTGGCTTTGTGCGCGAAAACGTCGTGATGCAAACCATGGGCCCCGATGGCATGAAGTTCATGCCCTTCCTTCTNTCGCTCTTCTTCTTCATCTTCTTCGCCAACATCACCGAAGTGATCCCTTTCATTCAATTCCCCGCCAACTCGCGAATGGCGGCACCCGCTTTCCTAGCGATTCTTGTCTGGGTCGTCTTCAACGCGGTGGGTATTAAGAGTCAAGGGTTCTTCAGTTACTTCAAGAACACCGTTATTCCACCCGGGGTCCCGGGTGCTTTGCTTCCTCTGGTTGCAGTTATCGAATTCGTTTCAACATTCTTGGTGCGTCCCTTTTCGCTAGCAGTCAGGCTCTTCGCCAACATGCTCGCGGGCCACCTTTTGTTAGTTACATTCGCAGTACTATGCGAAAATTTGTGGGCTAAGAACATTTTGGTTTCGATCATTTGGGCCCCATTTGTTGTGTTAATTGGCCTCACAGGTTTCGAGATTCTCGTGGCCTTCTTGCAGGCCTTCATCTTCACAATTCTGACTGCCGTGTACATCGGTGGCGCACTACATCCCGAGCACTAAACAAACAAGACACAGGAGAGACGAGTGATTGACTTACTCGCACAAGCTGACACCGCCGTCGATGGTCTTAAGGCCGTTGGTGCCGGTCTGGGTTATGGCCTCGCAGCCATTGGTCCAGGCGTAGGCATCGGTCTGGTAGTTGGCAATGCGATTACCGCCATGGCCCGACAGCCCGAATCCGCAGGTATGGTCCGCACGACCATGTTCCTCGGCATCGCGTTTACCGAGGCTCTTGCCCTCATCGGTTTCGTGGTATTCATCCTTCTGAATTTCGCCTAGGGAGAGACAATGAATTCAATTGGACTCCTAGCGGCGGCTGACGCCGGAGGGAAGGCTTCGAACCCGATACTTCCCGTTTGGAATGAAATTATTTGGGGAGGCGCTGCCTTCGCGATTCTTTTCATTGTGATGGCCAAGTTCGCGTACCCTGCGATTCAAAAGGTGATGGACGCTCGATCTGAAAAGATCCAAAGCGATCTTGACGCTGCTGACTCTGCTCGCAGCAGCGCTGAGAGCTTGCGGGGAGAATACGACGCGAAGCTGGCCGAAGCNCANGCNGANGCNNCNCGNATNATTGANGCNGCCNGNTCNGACGCNGAACAGGTNCGACANGANCGNNTNGCGGCNATCGAGCCAGAGATCGCCGAGAAACGAGCCCAAGCCGAAGCTGATATTGAAGCTGCCAAGGACCGGGCTCTTGCTGACTTGCGGGCCCAGGTGACCTCTCTTGCCGTTGGAGCAGCAGAGCAGGTAGTCCGATCGAGTTTGGACGAAGCTGCACACGCCCGGTTAGTTGATGACTACATCGAGTCGGTTGGCAACTGACGCTGGCATGAAGAAAGCCTCCCTTGCGTTTGATGGTGAGGCCCCGGTACTGCGGTCCAATGGTCGTGGTGCCCCGATTTGGATAGAGCGAGGAAAGCGATGACTGAGAAAGTGGAGGAGTACGCCGCTGGGTTGGCCAAATTGGCTGGCGCCGAAGGTGAACTTAACCGCGTCGCGGATGAGCTATATCAACTTGGTAAGACCGTCGAATCTTCTGACGAGTTGCGTACAACCCTCAGCGACCGCGCGATACCAGCATCACGTCGAATTGGAGTGCTTGAAGACCTCCTAGGTGCGACCGCATCACCCACCACCATCAATTTGGTGAGCATGTTGGTCGGTGCTGGTCGAGCAAGCCAAATTGGCCCCATATCCGATGATCTCCTCCGCCAAGCCGCCGCAACTCGCGGTCAAGCAGTGGCAGAAGTTCGGTCCGCTGTAGCTCTAAATGACGACCAACGTGATCGTCTCCGATCTGCTCTCTCCAGTGCAACTGGAATGAATATCGACGTCGTTGTGGTTGTTGATCCCGACATCCTCGGCG
>PAHW01000002.1 GCA_002705305.1 Acidimicrobiaceae bacterium | reverse complement strand
GCCCGATGCAGGAATCGCGACCAGGAGAGTGAGTGCCCCAAACATCAGGGCAACCCATCCCAGGCCAGCACCCTCACCGCTGTAACCGTCGTAGATAACGTCGCCTGTCCGTTGTGCATATGCGATCAGGGCTGTGAATTCCGCCGCGAGGCTTCCGGCGAGTGCAAGGTCACCTGCCGCCTCAGCAGCTTCGGCCTTCTCGACGATATCGTCGAGCTGCACTCGGAGTTCTGGCCCGATCACCGAGTCAGCGCGAGTGTCGAAAGTCCAACCCGAATAGCCAGCGATCACGATTAGAAGTCCCGCGAAGGACACGCCGAATAGACGTCCCCATCTGATTCCAGATGACAATGGGCGTCGCGCTCCCATCGGGGCGCTCCAAACCCAGAGCACACTTCCTGCGGCCATAAGGATGCAGCCAATAAGGGTCACATAGACGCCGTATGATCGCGAAAATTCACTGGCGGCACTTGGCGGACTGGCGAGTACCGAACAAACTGCTGTTACCAGCGCTGCGATACTGAAAATAACCGCTCCATCTGGGCCGAGCCACCGGTTCCTCTGACCGGGAGAGCGGACTGTTGCATACAACGATCCTGCTAAAGCGAGCGTGCATATTACGACCAGGATTCCGAACCAGGAGCCGCCTGAAGCTGCCAAACCGTTGAAGGTTTGGTTGGGGAGGCTTTCGTCGGCATATCTGGCATAGGCCGATATGTGACCAGAACCTCCGTTCCAAGGAAGAAGCACTCCTAGGAAAGTCACTATGGCACCGAACGCGGCCAGCGCCACCCCGGACCGTTCGCCACTTCTCAGAGGTTCGTACTGGACTACCTGGTCGGCTTCGTCATCGATTTTGAGATTGTCGGGAGGGTCTTGGTCCTGAGCGTTCGGTAAAAGCAACTCAGGGGTCTTGGTGTTTTTCCAGGCAGCTGAAATTCTCCGAAACAACCCACCTCCGTCAGAATCGTCCGGTTGGGTGAGTCGGTCAAGAACCACAGCGACGATGAAGAACGCCAGTCCTCCCGAACCGGCTAACGCTATGTCTTGGTTGGCGATAGCGCGATACAAGAGCCTGCCTAGGCCACCAGCGCCCATAATTGCGGCGATTCCGAGCATGGAAATCGCCAGGAGGAGTGTCTGGTTGATCCCCGTCATCAGTGCTGCGCGGGCGAGTGGTAACTGAACGTCAGTCAAAACCCGTCTCTCGGAAGCTCCATACGCGCGCGCAGCTTCCACCACATCCTCGGGCACTTGTCGAATGCCCAGGTTGGTGAGTCGTATTAATGGTGGCAGTGCGAAGACCATCGTCACCATCGTCGCTGAAACGAAACCAACACCGAAAAAGAACACGAACGGGAGCATGTATACGAAGGANTGNACTACTTGCATCGCGTCGAGAACGGGACGAACTACTCGCCACACACCGTCGACGCGTCCACATGCGACTCCGATCGGAATACCGATAATGACGCACAGAATGACTGCTACTGCAATGAAACCGATAGTTCGGGAAGTTTCTTTCCAATACTCTTCGCCTAGCAGCCCACAGATGGTGAGTCCAAGGAAGGAACCGACTCCAACCTGCAGTCCACGAAAGGCCCATCCAGCGAAGAGAGCTGCGAGACAGATGGTCATCCAGGAGAGCCCAAGAAGCCACTCGTCGACGATGATTTTAAGCATCGTGTGGAATGGCCATTTGATCACGTCGAGGGTTTCTTTCATATTTAAATCAACCCAAACGGTGACTTGTTCCACCCAATCCCCGACTGGAATTTGCCATTTGTCAAGGATCGTGTTTTGTCTTTGATCCCAGTCGCCGATGCTTCGGTACCACACCACGCCCACAGTCGCTATGGCCCCGCCGGCGATGGTCGCTGCCTTTCGGCTCCGCAAGCCACCCAAAAGCATCAGGAGCGGGACCGCGAAAACTGCTATCAGCGCGAAATACTCGATTCCTGACGCAACCGCGTCAGCTAGTTGATCCCCTGTTTCTAAGTCTGTGATCTTGCCGACAGTTCGATCAACGAAATGACCGTCGGGAGTTGCCGCGTACAACGTTTTCACATGTACACCTCTCGCTCGAACGCATCGGTGAGCGCCTCAACCCTGCCGAGTTCTTCTAGAACGTCAGTTGGTTCAACCCTGCCGATGAGTCGCCCATCGCCATCAAGTACCGCTATTGGTAGACCTTTCCCTGCTTCCGCGTAGATCTCGTTCAGTGATTGGGTGCCAGTCGCAACCGGAACATCGGTTCTCATGGCGCTCGCCAAACTTGGTGTGCCTTGAGTGCTGACGCGCTCGACATCGCCACGTGTTATTAGGCCGCAGCACGCGCCAGCCGGGTCGATCACCAAGACTTCTGCCCGCCCCGCGACTGCATTGCGGACCTCGTCAAACTCTGCGTTGGACTGAATCGGATCAGGTTCTGTCATGATCTCTTCCACTTTGATGACGCGGCCCTGGTCGACATCTTGAACGAACTCAGCGACGTATCCGGTCGCGGGTTCGGTAAGGATCTCTTCAGGCGTACCAATTTGGACAATAACCCCGTCCTTCATGATGCAGACGCGGTCGCCGATACGCAGTGCCTCATTCAAATCGTGGGTAATGAACAGAATGGTTTTGTGAACTTCGTCCTGGATTGCCATCAGCTCATCCTGCATTTGGCGGCGAATCAAGGGGTCTAACGCGCTGAACGCCTCGTCCATTAAGAGAATGTCAGGATCGGAAGCCAGGGCCCGGGCGAGGCCAACTCTCTGTTGCATACCGCCCGATAGTTCGCTGGTTGCGTTATACGCGTAGGCCTCAAGCCCAACTAGCCGTAGCGCCCGAAGCGCGGCAGCTTCTCTTTCTTCTCTCGCAACCTTTTGGACTTTCAGGCCATAGGCGACGTTCTCGATGACGTTGCGATGGGGAAACAGCGCAAAGTGCTGAAACACCATCCCCATTTTCTCGCGGCGGAATGCTTGCAGGGACTTCCCTTCAAGAGTTTGGACATCGACTCCGTCTACCCAAACTTGCCCGTGCGTCACTTCGTGCAACTTATTTACAGTGCGAATGGCTGTTGATTTTCCCGAGCCTGAAAGGCCCATCACCACAAAAATCTCGCCTTTAGCTATTGAGAACGACACGTCGCTCAGGCCAACGACGTGACCTGACTGTTTCTGCACTTCGTTCTTGTGAACGCCTGACCGGGCTAAGTCAAACGCTCGACCACGCGGTTGCGGGCCGAAAATCTTGTAAACCTCTTCTAGGCGGATGATCTCTTCGTTTGCCGGCATTTTGGTCCACAAGCCCTTCTGTCGGATCCTCCATCGATGGCCTTACGGCCCTCGGGAGGCAGAGCCAACATAACAGCGGCGGACCGGTAGGGCGTTCATGCCAGCCAAAAATGGGGGTTCTGGGCCTCCGACTTAAAGGTTTGACGTTAACGCCGCTTGACATAGAGCAAAGTTTTCCGTGTCAAAGCAAACGAAACGAACGGATTGAATGCGCGCCGGTGTCTTTTGGCAAGAAAGCCACTCAATCACCGCTGACACCGCGATAGGTGCAGCCCTGTTTTTGGGGAAGCCATAAACACCGGTGCTGATGTTGGGGAACGCAACGGTCGCCGCGCCGAGTTCGGCCGACAGGGTAAGGCTGGATAGGTAGCACCGGGCGAGGGTNTCGGCNTGGCGNGTTTGGTCGCCGAGNNTCCAGATAGGGCCNACCGTGTGCACCACCCAGCGAGCCGAGAGCTTCCCNGCCGACGTCGCTACAGCNGATCCCGGAACACACTCTCCCNTTCGNTGAACGAGCTCTTTGCATTCTTCAAGAATCACTGGCCCGCCAGCNGCATGAATNGCGCCGTCGACGCCNCCNCCTCCTGCAAGTGCCGAGTTCGCGGCGTTCACTATGACGTCCGTTTGGACTCTAGTGATGTCGCCCATCTCCACACTTAGGGCTGGTNTGGNGTTNGCGGTCACGTCAAAGCGAAGCCGCTGTATCCGTCGGTAGCGACCTGCTCNCATNTTTCGGCGTAGGGAGGGAAGCCAATCAGNGGCATAAATACCCGCGCCTTTCCAGGAATGTTGGCTCCCAGGTACCAAGAATTGCAGCTCGGGTACAAAGTTTGATCGGCGATCGCGTTCACGTGTTCGACCCAGCTATCGGCAGCGTCATCTGTCGCTTCGATAGATCGATGGCCCTGGTTTCGGAGATCGACAAGGCAGTCGCGGATCCACTCAACATGCTGTTCAATAGCCATAATCATGTTCGTGAGCACCGATGGACTTCCGGGTCCNGTGACGGTGAATAGGTTCGGGAAACAGGGAACGCTGAGGCCCAAATATGTGCGTGGACCAGCTTCCCAGGCGGTTTCGAGGCGAAGCCCGTCTCGGCCCGTGATGTTCATGCCCAAAAGTGTTCCGGTCATAGCGTCAAAGCCGGTGGCAAAAACGATGGCGTCAAACTCATATTCGANGCCTCCTGCGACNACCCCGCGTTCGCTTATTCTCTCTATGCCATCATCGGCAATGTCAACAAGGTCGACGTGATCCAAGTTGAACGTNTCGTAATAACGGGTATCGAGACAGGGTCGCTTGCAGGCGATCGTGTTAGAGGGAGATAGGAGGTCCGCCACAGCGGGATCGTCAACGACTTCCGCAATGCGGTTTCTCACGTAGTGGGCCACGCGTTCATTGGATTCTTGGTCAATGACTATGTCGGCATATGCACGGTAGAACGAGAAACCTCCGTAATCCCATCGCTCATTCATGCGGTCTTGAAACTCCAGATCTGAAGCNGCTTTGGCCGAGTCTTCGTTCACNGGAAACGCGGAAATGATTCCTGAACGTTCGGTTCGTGCNGCTACTCGAAGTTGCTCGTAGTTGGCCTTGACGTCGGCTTGGACCGCNGGATCGAGCGGTTCATTGTGGGCCGGAATCGAATAGTTAGGNGTGCGTTGNAAAACCGTGAGATGNGCAGCTTGCTCAGCAATAACCGGAATCGACTGCACCGCCGAAGAGCCGGTACCTATTATGCCGACCCGCTGCCCCGTAAAGTCGACTCCCTCATGTGGCCATTTCCCTGTGTGGTACAGCGATCCCTTGAACTCGTCGATACCTGCGAATCTTGGATGATTAGCCGTTGACAGACATCCCGTCGCNGCGATTACGAACTGTGCTCGGTAGGTACCGCCACTTGTCTTGACGGTCCAGTTTGACGTCGCCTCGTTGAAGTCCAATTGTTCGACCGTCGTGTCGAACTGTATGTGGGTTTCTAAATCAAACCTGTGGGCGACGTGTTCCGCGTACTCCAAAATTTCTGGTTGCCCAGCGTAGCGCTCAGACCACTCCCAATCTTGCTCCAAATCCTTGTCGAAAGAGTAGGAATATTGAAGGCTTTCTACATCGCATCTCGCGCCCGGATAGCGATTCCAGTACCACGTTCCACCAACTCCACTGCCTCTTTCTAAAGCAATGACATCAAACCCNGATTTGCGAAGAAGGTAAACGGCATACAGNCCTGCGAATCCCGCACCGATAACGATCACCTCGTGTTCTTCAGNGTTATTCACGAAGCCCCCTTCTGACAAAGAAGAAAATTAGCTCCTAAAACGTTCTAAAGCTCTGTTTGGGCCCGTTGGAACNNNCCGATTGNCTGTGACCCGTCAACAGATAAGGAAGCGACCTACCATTTGGCAAACGCTCACGGAGANCAAATTGGAATACGAAAGAATTCGNTACGACATTCCTGCGGAGTCAGTTGCTCGCATCACGCTGACTCGACCTGAAGCTGCTAACGCACAGGACTACCTGATGCTCTCGGAANTAAACCGCGCGTTCGACGAAGCCGCCGGCGATGAAGGTGTACGCGTCATCATTCTCGCGGCCGAGGGCCGCCATTTCTCNTCCGGCCATGACCTCGCNGCNCCACANCCAAACATGAGCGATTACCCGACAGTGGGGACGCAATGTCACTTCGACGCCCCCGGTACTGAGGGTTACATGGCACGTGAAGCTGAGATGTATCTGGGCCTGTGCTGGCGTTGGAGGAATTTGACAAAGCCCACCATTGCTCANGTCCAGGGCAAGGTAATAGCCGGAGGGCTNATGCTCGTTTGGCCCATGGACCTGATAGTCGCGGCCGACGACGCTACNTTCAGCGACCCAGTCGTCGCATTCAATGTCAACGGTGTTGAGTATTTTGCTCACCCGTTCGAAGCTGGCACTCGTCTAGCGAAAGAGATGCTATTCACCGGTCGATCTATNCCTGCAGACGAACTTCTGGCTCGCGGCATGGTGAATCGAGTCGTGCCACGAAGCGAACTTGAAGAAGCCACGCTTGAGTTGGCAACTCACATCGCAAAGCGCCCGATGTTCGGTTTAACGCTGGCGAAACAAAGTGTCAACCAGACCGTCGATGCAATGGGAATGTACAGCGCCTTGCAAGCAGCGTTCAGTCTCCACCACGTTGGCCACAGCCACAATATGGAGGTACACGGGCTNCGGATAGACCCGTCTGGGATNGACGTCATAAGGTCCGAAGCGTGACCGAACCGTGCGATTTGTCTGCTTGTGACGCGCGCGACTTAGTTGGCAAAGGCGAACTTTCTCCAGTCGAACTNACGCTTTCGTGTTTGGGGAGAATCAACGATCTGAACCCCACGTTGAACGCCATCGTGACCTTGGCANCGGANCGAGCTCTCGAAGAAGCGAAAGCAGCAGCACAGGCAGTGACCAAAGGAGCTTCGCTCGGCCTTTTNCACGGCCTGCCTATCGCCATAAAAGACCTCCAGGCGACNGAGGGAATCGTGACAACCTACGGATCGTCTTTCTACAGCGAACATATTCCGCTAGCAGACGCCCGGATCGTCGCTCGAATTCGGTCCGCGGGAGGAATTGTTATTGGGAAAACCAACATTCCCGAAATGAGCATCGGAGCGAACACCATCAATCGGCTATTTGGCGCCACGGGGAATCCATACGACCCCACTCTTACTTGTGGCGGTTCGTCAGGAGGTTCGGCTGTTGCTGTAGCGACCGGCATGGCGGCGCTAGCCACTGGATCCGACCATGGAGGAAGCCTCCGAATACCCGCTTCGTTCTGCGGAGTGGTCGGACACCGGTCCACCCCTGGGACTGTCCCTCATGAAAGTAGGACGATCGCTCAGACCAACTACAGCGTGCAAGGCCCAATGGGCCGCACCATCGCCGACACAGGACTGCTCCTTTCAGCAATAGCCGAACGTGACAGAGATAGCCGCAGAGACCCCATGGCCTTTCCACTCGACGCAAGCAATTTTCTCAATCTGGAACCGATAGCTGTTGAATCCATGAAGATCGGCGTGACGACAGATTTTGGCGGGCTCCTCGTATCGGATCACGTACGTAGTGAATTCTTGAATCGCATCGAAGCTCTCGAGCGGGGTGGGGCACAGGTCATACAACTCTCCATCGACTTGTCTGATGCTCTCGAGGTGGATTGGCAATTGCGAGCCGATGTTTTCGCNACTCAATACCATCGGGAAATAGAACACTTTGATGACAGTTTCAATCCCAACGTTTTCCGAACCTACGAGACAGCTCTATCGACCACTGTCTTAGAAATAGCGAAGGCTCGNCGGCGACAAGTCGAATTGTTCGAAACTGTTGACCAAGCGTTTGACGCCGTCGACGTCATATTGTGTCCGGGCGTCAGCGTGTCACCATTCCCCTGGACTTTTCTTCATCCCCCAGAAATAGACGGGGAGGCGGTCCAGAACTATATGGCGTGGTTAGGTCTGACCGCCTGCCTGACAGTNGTTGGACATCCCGTCGTGGCCCTNCCCGCCGGCATAGATCGACACCAATTACCGTTCGGAGTTCAGTGTGTTGGTCCGATGTATCGGGACGCCGATCTACTGCGGATTGCTAGGGGTATTGAGGGATGGTTTGCCGAATCCGATGTCTACCGCACACCGTTGCCTGATTTGGAGGCGGTTGCCGCCGCTGATCCGCGGTGCCAGGAACTCGGTCGGGCCGCTGCTATCGCAGCGGCAAAGTAGACCGCCTCAAGGGCGGCCGCTCGCGGTGCTCGTCAAAACCGCTTCGACGAACAGTGGCCGATTAGCAACGGTTATTTCTGTCGTCTTCCAGCTGTGCGTGATCTCACAGGACGTAGCGCCAGCTTGAACCATTTTGGCCTCAAGTTCCTCCCCGGNGGCCGTCTCAGCAAACTGTTGAGCTCCTCCCAACTCATAGAATGTCTTCGGCTGATCGCCAGCATGAACNCGAAANAANCCNCGCCGAGGNGCACTAATGGTGACCAGNGTCGATAATCGAATCATGCCAGTCGCCGCGCCAAACGCGTTGGCTACCTCGGCATGTTCCGGCACGATCAAATCNGTATTCAGGAGCCTCACTACCTCCGGAAAATAAGAGTGTGCCGCCGCACCCACCGCGACAACGGGNTGATCAACACCNAGACCTATAGCCAAGGCTCCCTTGTGTCCTGAAACCGCCCTTTCAAGCGCTTCCAGTGCCAACGGTTTGTTCAGTTCATCNACNGGNAAATCATCCCAGTCGCATGCCGCTCTCAAGATGGTGNTGCCAATTTTNAAAGCCACGCTCTGGTAAATCGTTTTACATATACCCGCAATATCGTCCGCAAGCGTCTCGCCGAATCGATCTTGCTGCCGGGCCAGCAGTTCCGCGCCAAGTTCTGCCGGGGTTGGGTCATACCGCGCATCGAGTCCCAAAACGTGCAGGGCGTCAGTTGGAGTGAATGCAGCCATACCTAGAACGCCTGCCGCTAAGAGCCGATCCGCTGCGTTCCTTTGNAATCCGGACAGAATTGCCATGTCATACGGCAAACCCAAGTGGGAATCCGTTAGAGCCTGAATTACCTGGCGTTCAGGGTCCGAACGAGGAGTCCACCGTGAAGCGCGGTCACGAAGCCATAGANAGGCACCATCGGTGTCTCGGGCCACGTCTTTCTCCAACTGCGCTGTAAGCATCGAGGAAATTCGAGAGTTGCTTTGCGCGGCGACGACGAGCGGGACCGCACGACGCGGCCCAATGGACAGTTCGCTGCCCCCCTAACGGCGAACTNCGCACCTGACTGTCGCCACCAATTNCCTCCGTGTGTACCCGTATGGCGTCAATCATGGTTGCATTGCCGCCCACGATCGCCCCCCGCAAATCCGATCCCGGCGTACCGTCTTCAAGGATCGCAATGTCGGTGGTGGTNCCTCCAATATCAGCNATAATTCCATCACTCATTTCGGCTAACGCNGAGGATCCAAGAACGCTTGCTGCTGGACCCGACAAGATCGTCTCTATTGGCCGCTGCCTCACAAATGAAGCAGACACCAAAGAGCCGTCCCCACGGACAACCATCAGTGGGGCTTTCAATGAAAGCGAATCCATCGCAGTCTCGACAGCTGTCAGAAGCTCGTGGATAAGAGAAATCAATCGCGCATTCAATAGNGCAGTGACAGCGCGCTTCGGGCCGTTGAGCTGTCCGGACAATTCGTGGCTGCATGTCACCGGCTTTCCGGTGGCTTTNTGNACTGCTTCAGCGACGGCTCGTTCATGGGCAGGGTTACGCACACTGAAAGCACCCACGACTGCATATGCCTCGACAAGGTGGTCGTTTTCGGCCAAGGCCATTGGAATTGAACTCAAGTCGAGTTCCTCAGCTTCATGACCGTGAGGGGAGTGNCCTCCGCTGAGTGAGATAGCCGGGTCACCTCCCAATGCGCTCCTGAGGCCGCCCCTGTTGAGAGCTGCTTCATCAAAGCCAATCGAGATAAGAGCCGCTGGACGGCCGGAACCTTCAACTATGGCGTTAGTTGCAAGGGTGGTCGAGATTGATACCAGGTCAACTTGGTCCGGCGAAACAGCAGATCCGTCAATAACTTCTCGCAGCGCAACTGAAACGGAGCTNCCAAGATCNTCGTGGTTGGTGGCGACCTTCGCTTTGNTAGCGACCGTCGCGGTGCTCACGTCATAGGCNACCGCGTCGGTGTAAGTGCCACCAGTGTCGATACCTACAAGAAAACTCTGCGATGGTTCCACGTCCGCAATTTTGACACCGCTAAGCCCAACGGTCGAATAACCGTGCAATGAGTCAAGGATCGGACCTACTGTCAACGAATGCTTTTAGACGGCGTCCGTATTGTCGACTTCACTCAATACCTATCCGGACCTAGTGCCACCCGAATGCTCGCGGAGCTCGGAGCAGACGTAATCAAAGTGGAATACGGNCCGCGAGGCGACCCGAGTCGNACNCTGCCATTTGTTGCCGGTAACAGCTCGTCTTATTACACCCAACAAAATCGCGGCAAAAGGTCGGTCTGTATCAATCTCGGCACTGCGCAAGGTTGCGCCCTAGCGCGAGATTTAGCCATCAAATCCGATGTCGTNGTCGAGAACTTTGGGCCAGGGGTGTTGGAACGACGCGGTCTTACCTGGGAAAGCCTCCAAAAAGAGAACCCCGGACTCGTTATGGCCTCNATTTCGGCATTCGGTAAAACGGGNCCGTTATCCCACCTTCAAGGATTCGACCTGATGGGTCAAGCGTTATCGGGGATGATGCATCTCACCGGCGACTCGGACGGACCTCCACAATTTACCGGTTCACCCATCGCCGATTGCGCCGCTGGATTTGTATTGTTNGGCGCCATNGGGCACGCCCTCTTCCATCGGGANCGAACGGGNTCGGGCCAATATGTCGAAGTGAACCTNGTCGACCCATTGTTCGCAATGCATTCGATTGCCGTTCAAGGTCATAGCGCNANCGGTGGCGGATGGCGGCAGGAACGTTCGGGTAAACAATTCAGCATCGTCGTACCGTCGGGAACCTATAAAGGCCCTGACGGNTGGATTGTTTTGCAGGTTCTTGAACCTCAGTGGNCTCGATTATGTCAAGCGATGGGACGTAGCGCTCTGGCAGATGATCCGCGATTTTCGACGGGGGAGGCGCGTGTCGTAAACGCGAAAGAGCTACTGCAGTTGGTTGAGGACTGGATGCAAACCTTTGACTCGGACGAGACACTTTTGGCTCATCTCGAATTGAATCGAATTCCCGCAGCTCCGGTATTGAGTCCCGAAGAAGCGATGCATCACCCACACTTTACGGAACAAGGAATGACGCGGACCGTTTCGGACCCGAGCTTTGGCGACATCACCGTCACGGGTCTGCCAGTTCGCTTTAGCTCCCTCACACCAAATTCTCATGAACCTTCNCCCCCCAGCCTCGGTGAGCACAACGCGGAAGTGCTCAGAGAAGTACTCGGTCTCTCCGGTTCGGAAATCGCCGCTCTGACTGAGGACGGGGCCTTGATGGAAGAACCAAAATGACACTATGCGGATAATGGGCCATGATCAGTGCAACGCGTGGTGGAACCGCCCGTGAGTCTGCAGAACAGGAGTGCAGGATGGCGATTGAGTCAGTAACAGAGATGGTCGAATCGGCAAAGGCAGAAATTGACAATATTTCGCCCGCAGAGGCAGCGCGTCGAAGCNCCGAGGAGGGCGCTTTAATAGTCGACATACGAGACGTTCGNGAAATTCAGCGCGACGGCGCTATTCCCGGCGCAATGCACGCGCCTCGCGGCATGTTGGAATTCTGGGTTTCGCCNGATTCGCCGTACACGAAAGAAGTGTTCGGTGAGGATCGAGAATTCGTGTTGTGCTGCGCAGGAGGCATGAGGTCGGCCCTATCGGCAAAAACCTTGGCCGATATGGGTATGGAACGGATAAGCCATATCGAAACTGGCTTTGGGGGTTGGAAAGCAGACGACATGCCAGTCGAGACTTANGAAGAATGGAAAGCCAATCGCGACAGGTGACTCGTCAAATATTGAGCCAACTCTTCANTCTCCACCAGGGATCAACCCCTGAGCGACAACCCGATGGAAAGCTCGTTACCGGGTATTGCGANCCGCTGTCCCTCCGAGCCGGCGAAGAGGTGCAGTGGTTCGGCTCTAGCCATGTTCCGACCAGCGGTGTCTTAGACATTGTTCGACTGGTCTGCGGGGATCCGACGCGCTCGGGACCGGGGTTTTTGGAACATGATTTGGNAACATTTNCGTCCCTCAATATTGACTTGACGGANCAACCGTTAGTTCCGGGTTCATACGCCGAAGCTCAGATACCAGGAGTTCAGCCAAACAAACTGTCTGTGAGTTTTTGGTTTCAGCCGACCCTGCTGAAACGAGACGGAGTTATTGCTTCACTTCACTCGACGGGTGCGGAGATCGAGATTCTGAATCGGGGCGAACACCTATATGGGCGATTGGGGTCAACTGAATTGCGACTTCGGGAACGTCCGTTGGAAAGGCATCGGTGGTATTGGTTCGTCTTTAANTTCGATTTTGAAAAAGCGGTGTGTGAAGCATCCGTTACAGCCCCCGAAAGCGCATCNCCAGGCCGCGATCTGNTGCANTCAGGNGAGGAGCGCAACGAGTGGGACCTGCCCCATCTCGAATTTGAGAACATCGTTTTCCGATTAGCGGCCGGAGTTAACGGGGAGCGTTGGGACGGTCGGATCGCGGAACCGCNAATCTGCGTNGACAACGACTGCTACCAGTGGTCTTTTGCTGAGGAGATGGAAACCAACTCGTTGCCTGCGGTAAATGGCAATGTGGACTTGAAGTTGCATCAGCTCCCAACTCGCGCCGTTACGGGGCCTGAGTGGAACGGTGCACATCAACGTTGGAGCGATNANCCTGNGCAATGGAACGCAGTTCATTTCCACCACGACGATCTTTACGACGCAGCTTGGGAACCGACGCTGACCCTGCAGCTGCCGGACGATCTGCCCAGTGGGATTTATTGTTTCCGTTACCAAGGAGAAGCAGGCACTGATCGGGTCCCATTCTTTGTCCGCCCATCGGTCANNGCNNCCCATTCNGATATCGCTCTCCTGATGCCGACATGCACATATATGGCATACGCAAATCACAGAATGTTGATTGAAGGCGCGGATTTCGTCGGCGCCCGAAACAATCTGCGGCCTGAACATCAGTATCTGGCTGAACATCGCGAGGTCGGCCTAAGCCATTATGAGAAGCACCCTGATGGTAGTGGGGTGATGTTCAGTTCACGGCGGCGTCCTGTTCTTCAGCTACGTCCGGGAGCCGACGGATGGAATTTCACGCCAGATACAGACCTGAATGCGTTNCTCAGCCACCTACAGCTTGATCACGACATCGTGTCCGACGAGGACGTACACGTTGAGGGCCGTTTGGCTTTAGCTCCGTACCGGGTNATNGTCACCGGGACGCATCCAGANTATTGGTCAAGCGCGATGCTGGACGCGTTGGAGGCTTGGCAACGCGATGGGGGGCGTCTGATGTATTTGGGNGGAAACGGCTTTTACTGGAGGGTGTCGTTCAGTGACTCCTGGCCCGGAGCCGTCGAGCTTCGCCGAGCCGAGGATGGGGTTCGTAACTGGCAAACTGGTGACGGCGAGAACTACCACGCTTGGGGCGGCGAATACGGGGGANTGTGGCGACGAAATGGTCGATCTCCTAATCAGTTGGTGGGNGTTGGATTCGCGGCCCAAGGTTTTGAGAAAGCCACATACTACGAGACGAACCCCAGCGCCTTAGATTCACGCGCTGCTTGGATTTTGGATGGTGTTGACAATGAACGGATCGGAACCTCAGGTTTAGGTGGCGGCGCCGCTGGACAAGAACTCGACCGGTACGACCTGAAATTGGGATCACCGCCGCACGCCGTCATCGTTGCNTCTGCGACGANTTTNGGGCCGGACATGTTGCGGACCAAGGAAGAGTTTGAAGGGACAGTCGCCTTTCCTAANCCAGATCCGCTCGTTCGCGCCGACATCGTGTTTTTTGAAACCCCTGGNGGAGGNGCTGTGTTTAGCGTCGGTTCTATCTCGTGGTTCGGTGCGTTAGCCCGAGATGGCTACGACAATGACGTTGCCCGAATAACCGAAAACGTGGTGAGGCGATTCTTGGACCCTGACCCGTTCGAGGGCCCGTTCGAATTGAACGCTTCGTCCTAATCGTTCCGGGTNGATGACAGAAGGTCCGCTATCCGGTTATCCGGNGGGTAATAGCCCTTCGACAAGTCAAGNAGTGGAGCCCGATCTTGTTCCGCNGGTTCCGGATCTGGTTCAGCAACGGTTGCCGCTTCTGGCTCCGNTGCATCTTCGGCCTCGGCTGGCTCCGGTGCATCTTCGGCCTCGGCTGGCTCCGGAGCGGAGACCTCGGCATCGACATCGACGCCGGCGGCCTTTCGAGCATCGCGAGATTTAGCAGTGAGCGCCGCCAGTCGGTCATCAACGGCTGAACTTTCGCTTTCAACCTTTGGTGGGGNAGTGGCGGGCTCCNCGGAGGGGGCCGCGGNAACTGGGTTTTCNGGCTGAACAGNCTCGGNAGTTTTCTGAACGGACGTCGATNGCTCAGCGACNCCNACCGTTGAGGCTTCCGAAACTGGGCGTGCNGAGGCTCCGACGGGGTCNGTTTGGCCGTTTCCTAATTTAGCTTGGTTGTCTTTGATGTGANCCCACGCGGCGGGAGACACCAGTCTTCCCTCTGCCACTGATAGNGACTCGACCCCATTCTCAAAGTGGACCCGATAGCGAGTTGACTTAATTCCAATCGATCGACCGACACGNCCTGCCGTGCCCGCTTTCACCCCNGGAANGTCATCAACCAAAACCACTCGGGTNCCTTTTTTGAGGTTGGAACTCTCCGGTGCCATCAGGCCCGATGGTAGACGGTAGCGGCTCGGCTATTACAGCCAACAACGGTATTTGTTGCGCGAATCTCCTCGGGANTCACATCCTGCGATTTGGGCGGGTAATCAAGAGTTGCTCCCGTTCACCACGCCTCGNGAAAAAGCAGGATCCTGTCGCGCCAGCGACTCTATGCTTCTCGCGCGCCGTAGGAAGGATTGTCTATGANGACAGCGTTGGTCATCGGCGGTACAGGACCCACGGGACCACACATTGTTAACGGGCTACTTGANCGCGACTTTGAAGTCGCGATCCTTCACACAGGTGCCCACGAGTCAGAGGAAATACCGCAGGTCGTTGAACACATTCACACCGATCCCTTCGACGCGGCAAAGACGGCGGACGCGTTAGGTGATCGTACATTTGACCTTGTCGTCGTCATGTACGGGCGTTTACGCGACTTGGCGGTGCTCCTCGAGGACAGAACTAAGAAATTCGTGAGCGTTGGGGGAGTGCCCGCCTACACCGGCTGGGGTGATGCCGACTCGTTGTGGCCAGCCGGGATGCGTGTTCCAACACGTGAGACGTCNCGTCTAGTTGTCGACGAAGATCCCAATTTCCGCGTTAATCGAAAGGTGGCGAATATCGGGCAGTCGGAGCTAGTGGTATTCCAGCATCACCCGACTGCTTCGCACCTGCGTTATCCATGGATCTACGGGCCGGGGCAAGTGGCAAGTCTGGAATGGCAAATCGTTCGCCGGGTTTTGGATGGACGAAAAAGTTTGGTCCTACCCGATGGTGGTATGACGCTTCAAAGTAGGGCGTATGCCGTGAACGCTGCTGCAGCTCTTCTGACTGTTGTTGATAATCCTGATGAAGCCGCCGGTGAGGTTTACAACGTGAGCGACGAGTGGACGCCAACACTGTTGCAATGGGTCGAAATCATCGCTGCAGCTTTGGACCACAATTTCGAAATTGTCAACATTCCATGGGAATACGCGACCGTCGCGCAGCGTTTGACGCTTCGTGGTACTCCGCATCACCGAGTTACGTCTTCGGAGAAGGCCATCTTTGACCTCGGTTACAGAGACGTTGTCGACCCGATCGAAGGGCTATCTGCTACGGCCCGTTACCTGGCAGCCAATCCATTGGACCGCGGGGGTTCTGCTGAACGCTCACTGGGAGACCGCTTCGACTACGANGCNGAAGACCAGNTGATTGCTGTTTGGCTAGAGGCAATGCAGAGTGTGTCGGTAGTCGCTGACAGCGTCGACCCGGGTTTCGTTGATCGGTATTCAGCGAACTTCAACGANCNTGATCGGAANGGTTGGACCACGATCCGAAAATAGCGCCCNATCAGTTGCCGGCTTTCACNGGGATTTTTAAGAGGTGTTTGTATCGGCAGCGGAATGCCGGCTGGCGCTGTACCTAAGCACTTCATCTACCCAGCCGCAGATCGAACCTTGTGCCTCCGCTGGCAATCGGTCATTCTCGAGCTCAACAATTCCTGGAACACCAAGCGACTCTGGATATACCTGTCCACCCAGAGCGGCGCATATGTGCATCAGTCGCTCACGTACGTTTTCTCCGCCCCGGGAACTTGGTCCAACGCTNGCGATTCCGATCACNCGATCAGTTAAGGNCCCGTCTCCGTATGGGCGCGAAAGCCAATCGATCGCATTTTTNGTGACAGCGGGAATTCCGAGGTTGTATTCGGGGGTGAAAATCAAAACTGCNTNACTTGAAAGCACTGCTTCTTTGAGTTCTATCACCGCCGTTGGAATTCCTGATTGCTCAAGGTCTTCGTTGAACAACGGAACTGGTGCTAGGTCCGGCATATTCACTGTTGCCTGGTCATCGAGGTATTCGCTAGCAACCTTTGCAGCGGCTCGATTCAGCGAACCCGTTCGCAGGCTGCCGGCCAGAACCGTGACGATATGCGCTTTAACCATGGGGTGAAATTCCACCATCGATGACACATGNCCTATTCATCCGCGAGTGTTTGGACGCTTACTTCGGTCGCCTTGAGAGAGGCCCAAACTTCGCTGCCGCTTTTGATACCAAGTTCGTTGACCGCNGATTTCGTGATATCCGCACTGAGATTGAACGGCCCGGTGAGAGAAACTCTCGCTACGTCCGCTAAAAATTCGATTGATTCAACATGGCAGGTCCAACAGTTTCGCGGACTGCCCGTGGGTTGGGTCAGATATAGAGCTACCGCGGTTGGGTTGATGGTGACAGCGACTGGTCCATCAAGATCGCCCAGCGCTGTAGCAATCTCAGTTCCGTTGGGAAGGGTCACTACGGCTCCTNCGCCCATTGCCTCGAAATAGTTCCAGCCAATGAGTCCGGCCACCCATTCTGTCGCGGGTCGAGTTCGGATCTGATCGGGTGCGGCGTACTGCGTCACGCGCCCNGCTTCCAATACGAGAATTTTGTCTGCGAGAGCAAACGCGTCTGCTGGGTCGTGTGTTGCAAACAGTGCNCCCGCAGAAGTGTCCCGCAAGACTTTGCCAATTAGTTTTCGTGCCCGCGCTCGACCGCTGACGTCAAGGGCAGCCAGNGGTTCATCGAGTAGTACCAATTTGGGTTCCGTCGCCAGTGTTCGCGCTAACGCCACTCGTTGACGTTGTCCCGCGGACAGCTCCTGAGGACGGTTTTCTTTAAGATCCTCGATTTCCAGTGCAGCCAATAACGCACGAACGTTGCTTTCCGAAACCTCCCCGCCGAATTCGATATTTCGTCTGACGTTGAGGTGCGGAAAGAGGAGCCCGTCTTGGAAAACCATGCCAATTTCACGTTGGTGGGTTTGAGTAATTTCATCCTCACCGGGAGCTTCAATTGTTTGACCATCGAGGAGAATCCAGCCGGCACTCATGGGCAACCATCCGATTAGGGCCTCNAGGAGTGTCGTTTTCCCNGCTCCNTTCGGTCCCATTACGGCAACTATTTCCCCTGGTTTGACTACGACCTCGGCGTCGAGGTCGAAAGATCCGCGTTCGACTACNACGCGGCAATCCAAAATCGGAGTTTGTTCGGAGGTCACTTCGCCGGCCACCATCTATCGCGAAGCGCGATAAGTACGGTTAACGAGACGAGAACGAGNAACAGGCTCATCGCTATNGCAGCTCCGCGATCCTCCTGCATGGCCACGAANACAGCTAACGGTAATGTCTGCGTTCGCCCCGGNATGTTCCCGGNGAACGTGATCGTCGCGCCAAATTCACCCAGTGCGCGGGCCCANGCCAAAAANGCTCCNGCAACGATGGAAGGCCGAATCATCGGAAGGGTGACACAGACGGTTGTTCGCAGGGGNGTGGCCCCCAACGATGCGGCCGCTAGCTCGAAACGTGGATCAAGCGACCTAAGTCCGGACTCAATGGTCAGAACGACGAANGGAGTCGCNACGAAAGCGTTTGCCATTATCACTCCGNCAGGCGAGTACGGAAGAACTAGCCCGGTCGTGTCGTCCAACACTTGCCCTATTAGCCCGTTGCGACCAAAAGCGAACAGAAGCGCTGCTCCGCCCACGACTGGAGGAAGGATCATGGGGAGGGTGGCGACAGCTCGCAANGTTGAGGCGGCTACGCCACNCATTTTGGACAGNTGCAAAGCAACAAGTGTTCCAATGGTGAGTGCTANGANTGCCGCGCAAATACTTGTNGTCACGGACANTAGAAGGGCGTCNGCCACAACNTCAGTCGTNAGAAGCCGCGGCAAATCTCCCCAGGGTGCGCGCCACAGCAGCGAAATTANNGGCATCGCTACGANNAGNACAGCGCCCATGGCTGCGCACCGNAGNGGTCCTGGTAGTTGGCGATTCATGGAAGCTGAAATCCGAAATTGAGAATGGTGTTTTTCCCTGCCTCTTCAGCGAACAATGCGGCGAAACGTTCCGCATCTTGTCGTCTGGATGAATTCGCCGTCACCGCAAGATGGTACGAGGTGGAAAGCTCAGCTGCGTTTGACGCATCAAGATGACCTAGATCGACCTTCGTGGACTGGAGGTCTGAGACATACACAAACCCGATGTCGACTTCGTCACCTTCAACCTTGGCGAGGACCGCCTTTACGTTCGGTTCGCGTGTGGCCCCCGATATATCGATCTTCATTGATGACGCGTATGTCAACGCCAATGTCCCGCAAGGTGCTGTTNCGACGCAGATCGCAATTTGGAAGTCNCCTTTGCGAATGTCATCGACCGANGTAACCGTGTCGGCCANCCGNGGTGACAGGACGATAGTGAGAGAATTCCGTGCNACAATNGTCGGTTGTAGCACTGNCGACGTTGCTTGTAATTGCCTCATATGGNGTGGNCTTGCCAGGATGATNAAGTCCGCTCGGGCTCCCTCTTGAATTTGTGAGACNAGGGTCCCGCTGCCCGCGACGTTTATGTCAACAGTGGTGTTTGGATATCGGNCCGCATACTCCTTGGCGATATCTTGAGCGACCGCGGTGAAAGAGGAAGCGACGAACACCCTCAACGGCCGCGGACCGGTTCTGCAGCCCAGAAGAGCCACCGGTAAGAGGACCGACGCCATCAGAAACAGGAGCATTTGCGCAAGGCCTGTGAACGATGAGTTGTGCTTCATTCTTCGCAAGCCTCGGTTTCTACTGTCATCTAGGGTTTTGCTATGACCACTCTCTTGGACTGGTACGGCTGTGCCACATTCTCACTTCGTACTGCCGGATTGACAATATTTCTCGACGCTTATATCGACAGGCCTGACGGAGCCGAAGGAACCGATTTGAAGGCATCCGATATAGCCGAAGCAGATTGGATTCTGATCGGACATAGCCACTTTGACCATCTTTGGGGCGCTGAACGGATAATCGNTAACACAAACGCCACCTTGGTCGGCTCATATGAGTCCGTGCGGGTAATGGAGGGTCTAGGTGTTCCGATCGATCGTATGATCTGTGTCGCAGGTGGGGAAACAATCGATTTAGCTCCTGATGTAACCGTTTCGGTCTACCCAAGCCAACATTCGTGTGTTTGGTCTCACGCCGAAATGCANGAGCCCGATGTCGTGTGTCTGGGTGATCTCGATGTTCACTGGGGTGAGCAGCAAGACCGAATGGCTGACCTCATGCGTTANCTTNCGACCGAAACATCCNTGGAGGTTCAAGCTCATCTGACCGAAGCTGCGCCTGGTCATAGCGAGCGGGGCGANGGTGGCGCCCTCATTTACCTGATCGAGTGCCCTGACGGGTCGGTCCTGTTTCAGGACACAAGTGGGCACTGGGAGGGAGTGCTGGAGACCCTTGAGCCCGACGTTGCAATATTAGCCGCGGCGGGTCGCGGCAATATTGACGGACAGCCAATTCAGGGGTCGTTGGCCCAGTTCGTTGCACGCCAAGTCGAGCTGTTAAATCCGGGGAAGGTGGTCTTTGGTCACCACGACAACTGGATGCCCGGATTCTCAATACCGGTCAACACTGNACCTATATTGAGTGAAATTGGAAAGGTCGCCCCAAACGTGGACGTTTTNGAACCCGGTTACCTCGCNGGAACAGAAATATTGCCCTGATTTGCTCCGGCTAAGGTTCACACCGTGGCTACATATCATCCGGATCAGATCCGTACGTTTATCTCTAAGACCTGCCAGTCGTTGGGTAGTCAGCAAACAGAAGCGCAGTTGGTCGCCGACAATTTGGTTGAAGCCAACCTNGCTGGTCACGATTCCCACGGAGTTGGGATGTTGCCAACGTATGTGGACGGGGCCGTCAATGGGCGACTCATTATTAACTCCCAACCAACGGTTCTGATTGACCGCGGTCCACTCATAACGCTTGACGGGGAAGCAGGTTTCGGCCAGGTAAACGGTTTCGAAGCAATGAAGCTGGGTATCGAACGCGTNGGGGTACACGGGGCAGCGATAGTTGGGTTACGTAACAGCTACCACATCGGCCGAATCGGTCACTGGGCAGAACAATGTGCTGCTTCAGGGCTTGCTTCTTTTCATCTTGTNAATGTCGTGGGACACCAACCCATAGTTGCCGCTTTTGGTGGCGCCGATGCCCGTTTTGGAACCAACCCGTTTTGTGCAGCNGTACCCGGCCGTGACGGCCGTCCTGGGTTCCTTTTGGACATGGCGACCAGCATCATTGCAGCTGGGAAGGCCCGGGTGGCTGCGAATAAGGGTGTCAAGGTCCCGCCCGACACCATNATCGATTCCGATGGGAACCTAAGCGACGATCCGAACGCCTTGTGGTACACGTCTAGCAGTGTTGACCGGGGTGGGGCATTGGTTGCTTTCGGCGACCACAAAGGGTCCGGATTGGCAATTATGTGCGAGTTACTTGGNGCCGCGTTGTTGGGTGGGGAAACCGCACATCCNGATAACCCGCGCGATGGACGGGTCATCAACAGCATGCTGTCCGTATTGATTGATCCTGCGGCAATAGGTGATGCCGGAAGCTACTTCGATGAGATTGATCGTTTCCGGGACTATCTGCTCGAATCTCGATTGCGTTCAGATTGCGACGAAATCCTCGTTCCCGGTCAGCCGGAACAACGAGCNCGACTCGCACGAGCTGATGGTTTTGAGATTGACGCAGTTACTTTGAAGCAATTGGAGAACTGCGCGGCCCGAGCCGGGGTTAAAGAGTCCGACATAGCCCAAATGCTCGAAGAGCAATGAGTCGCTGCCGTGCGGCACTATCGATCTGGGGTCGAGGACCAAGCCGATTTTAGGTGTCGAAGGTAATTACCGTTCTGGCGATCGTGCCGGCCTTCATCCAGCCGTAGCCTTCGTTGACCTGCTCTAAGTCGATGGTCGCTGAAACCATTTCGTCCAAAAGAAGCTTTCCGTTCAGGTAAAGGTCGATCATTTGCGGAATGTCGGTTCGAAATCGATTCGACCCCATCATCGAACCTTGCAGCTTCTTCTCGCTGAGTAGCTCNATACCGCGAATTTCCATTTTTGTGTTCGAAGGCACCATTCCTATGATGGTCGCTGTGCCGCCAAGGTCGAGCATCTCGAATGCCTGCTCGGCCGTTTGTTTTAGCCCGATGGCTTCGAAGCTGTATTCNACCCCGCCTGAGGTCATGTCTCGTACCGCGGTCACTACGTCGTCGACTTCTGATGCGTTGACCGTGTCGGTTGCNCCCATAAGTCGCGCNGTATCCAACTTTTCAACACTCATGTCGACCGCGATGATTCGACCGGCACCCGCNACGCGGGCGCCTTGAACCGCTGACAATCCGATACCNCCACACCCGATGACACACACGGTTGCCCCAACCGGGACTTGAGCCGTACGTACAGCAGCCCCGAAACCGGTCGTCACACCGCATCCGATGAGACACGCCTTTTCTAAAGGCATGTCCGGGGTCACTTTNACTAGGCCGTTTTGGTGAATCANCATTTCTTCAGCAAAACCACCGAGNCGAGCCATTTGGTCNACGGGTGTGCCATCGCCTCGTTGGAGGCGCGCTGGCGCTGATTTGTCNCGTGAGGTTGCTCGCCCATTCGTGCAGCGATGCGGATTTCCTGACAAGCATTGCCTGCATTGGCCACAAAAGATTGACAGNCATGCGACGACCGGGTCGCCTGGCTCGACATAGGTCACATCCGCGCCNACCGCCTGGACGATTCCTGCAGACTCGTGGCCCATTACCGATGGCACTCGGGTTCTAAANAAGCCCTCCATGAAATGTAAATCGGAGTGACACAGGCCTGCTCCCACAGTCTGAATNAAGACTTCCTGTGGCCCGGGTTTGTCAATTGTGAGGTCCTCGATGACTAGGTCACCAGGCTGTTCGCATAAAACTGCAGCTTTCATGTCGTTCCTCTTCGCAGTAGAGCGGCTTGCGAAGAGACTATGCATTTCCAATGAGTCTTGCCCGGCGCTCACGCCGTAACATCGAGTTGNTGAGTAATACGCCAACACCCGTCCGATTGGGGCTACTCGTACTCGATTCGATCGATGAACCTCATCGATCGATTGCGGGGGACTACGAACTTCTTTTTCGCGACGTTTTTAGCAAGGTCGGTGCCGAGATTGTCGCANTCGACGTGAGACACGATCCGTTGCCNTCNCACGATGAGTGCGCTGGTTGGATTATCCCTGGTTCTCGTCAATCTGTATTCGATGATGAAGGTTGGATTTCTCAGCTTCGCGCTTGGACCCGTCGAGCACTTGAGCTTGATACCCCTNTAGCNGGTGTGTGTTTTGGGCATCAACTGATNGCTGCTGAGCTTGGCGCTCANGTCGGTCGAGCGANTGCCGGATGGAACATTGGTGTNGTCGATTATGAAGTTACCTNTAATCCTCCTTGGCTTGAACTGCCNNATCGATACAGCCTTATAGCGAGCCATCAGGANCAGGTACTTACAGTTCCNCGTGAGGCCGAGTTGGTTGCCTCCGCGTCTAGCTGCCCCGTCGGTGCATACACGGTGGGTNCCAACGTGATGTGCGTTCAGGGGCACCCCGAGTTTGGGCCAGAGCTCGCCGCGTCGTTATATAGATCCCGAACTGAACGAATCGGGGAATCGGCNGTANCAGCTGCGCTTTCAACTCTTGACCGGCCATTAAACCGAAGTGACGTCGCTCGNTGGCTTCTGGAGACNATGCAACGTTCCTCTTCGGCCTAAANTGAAANTGGGGAGCACGAATGACGAACGACCTTGGACATCTTCCTAAACGCGAAGAACTTGATGATAAAAATCGCGAACGGCTTGAGACCTGGTATGCCAAGGCATATCAGGACGACAACCTGTTCCGCACATTGGCAAACGATGACCTGACCCTNAACATGTTTCTTGATTGGGTTGCCGTCATGTATGACGGGTCATCTGGACTTGACCGACACATGGTTGAGCTTTGNCGCATTCGTATGGCAAACGTCAACGAATGCTTTCACTGAAGCCTCGTAAAAAGCGCATCGTTGGTGCGTACAGGCCTCACCGAAGAAATGATTGCTGAGCTGCATGATTATCGCTCCTCCACCCTTCCAGCGGCATGGAAAGCTGCGTTGGCCTTTACCGATCATTTGGCCGGTAATCCAAAAGGCCCCATTTCTCAGTCNTTGCACGACGAATTGAGCGAGCATTTCAGTCAGGTTGANGTCCTTCGACTTGGCGCTCTGTTNGCCGTCGGTAGTGGTTGGCAGCGGATGATCGAAGCATTTGGCATTCGGCCNGATCACTTTACGCCAGGTCAGGACGGACCCTGGGTTACGAATGCCGATCCATCNGGTTAGGCCGATGCAAAGAATTCGACGAGGAAATATTGGCAACTGACTGTGATCAATCGGCTCTGATGCAGCTCGGCTCTCCCGTTCCTGAATTCCTAGCTTTGCGACCCGGCGACNAAGCCGACGTTTGGTTATTAGAGGTGACCAAGGATGTGGCGGGGGCGACTGGCACACTTCACGGCGGCTGNGCACTGGCGGCNGCTGCGGTGGTCTTGGAGACAGCNACACAACGTCCGGTTTCGTTTATCACNGGCCAATACCTGTCGCGAGCGCCCGTTGGGTCGACGGTCACGATCGAAGTAGAACAACTTGCTGTCGGCAACCACATCACGCAAGCGGCTGCAACCTGTTTTTATGAAGGAGCCATGATTTTGAGGGCATCGGCGGCCCTGGGGGGCCGTGACCTAGGTGTCGACATGAGCTGGGTGACTGCCCCAGACGTTCCGCCTCCTGCGGAGTGCCCTCCCAGGGGCACAACATCTGAGACCGGGTTTTCCTTCACAGACAGCGCCGATATACGTTTGGCCGGCCAACAGCCTGGGCACGAGACAGTCCGTTATTGGGCTCGTCTTCCTGGATGTCTGGCGTCAAGTACTGCAGGACTAATAGCGTTGGCGGATTTACTACCGAGCGGAATGCGCGTCAGTCTTGACAGCGCCTTCCGCGGCTCCAGTCTCGACCACTCGGTACGCATCACCTCGGCGGTAAGCAGCGAATGGGTCCTAGTGAATATTGAGTCGGCATCGATTCGAAATAGCGTCGGTCATGGAACCGTTGAGATGTANGCCCAGTCGGGCGAGCTCCTGGCGACCGGCAGCCAATCATTCGCATTGGCGGCACTGACCGGAGATTTAGATCGATAAATTCNAATTGAGGACTTATGACTGCTTACGCAATTTTTCAAGGCGACATAACCGACGCCGACGGGTACGAATCGTATAAACCGCTAGCGGCTCAGGCAGTTGAGGAGCACGGGGGAACCTATCTGGTTCGGGGAGGCGAATACCTCCCTCTTGAGGGGCCCCCGCCGAGATCTCGTACTGTGATTTTGGAATTCGAATCAATGGACNCGGCGAAACAATGGTACGAAAGCGTCAGCTACTCAAAAGCGCGNCCCATTAGGCAAGCAGCCAGCGAGGGGTCGTTATATCTTGTCGAGGCTTGAACCAAGCGTCGACCTANGNTCAGCCTCGCCCGACGAGTGGCATGCCGTTGGCCATAATTGTCATAGTTAAGACGTTGGCCTCCGGAGGGAGTTCCGCCATAAGGACCACCGCTTTGGCTACTTCATTAACGTCCATCGTTGACTCGGATTTGATNCTGCCATCAGGTTGAAGCACACCTTCGGACATAGGTGCCGTAAGTGGCGTGCGTGCATTCCCGATGTCAATTTGTCCNACCGTGATTCCGTACGGACGACCCTCGAGTGCCAATGCCTTCGTCAGTCCCGTGATCGCATGTTTGGTGGCTGTATANGGNGAGGAAAACGGTCGGGGCGTTTGCGCNGATACTGAGCCGTTATTGATGATTCGNCCNCCAGACGGGGATTGTTGCTTCATTTGGGAGAAGGCAGCACGTGCGCACAACCAAGACCCCGTCAAGTTGGTGTTGACNACATCTGTCCACGCATCNACNGGAAGATCTTCAATGGGCACCGGAGCGGCGCCNGTCCCAGCGTTGTTGAACAGAAGATCAACTCGCCCGAATTCTTNGACTGTCAGGGAAAACAGTCTGTCTACGTCTGCCGGGTTGCTGACGTCGGCCTGCTCCGTGAGACATGGAGACCTCAACTCGGCGCGAACTTCATCAAGCTTTTCTGTTCTCCGTCCACAGATCATCAGGGACCAGTTTTTCGATGACAGCACCGCTGCCGTAGCGGCACCAACGCCGGTTCCCCCACCGGTAATGATCGCAACTCGTCCTTCTGCGTTGTTTGGCATCTCAGGAACCTCCNGNTTGCCGCTTCTGAATTTTTGCCCATTCGTCGCGCAGTCCGACTGTCCGATGGAAGAACTGCTGGTCTTCATTGTCGATCGCGAAATAACCGAGTCGTTCGAACTGCACGACATCGCCACCGGCGTGTTGCCCTAACGCGGGTTCAATTTTGCAGCCCGTGATGATTTCCTTTGAGGCGGGGTTGAGGTCGTCCATTGGCTCGCCGGTCCGCTCGCCGGGAATTTCCGCGGAGAACAGACGGTCATACAGAGCTACGGTGGCGTCTAAACCGTGGTTCGCGTCAACCCAGTGAAGCGTGGCTTTCACTTTGCGACCGTCGGGTGCGGCCCCTCCCGCCGTCTGCGGGTCATAGGTGCAATGAACCTCCGTAACGTTGCCGTCGCCGTCTTGAATGGCGCCTGTGCATGTCACGAGATATCCGCCTCTCAACCGGACTTCCCGTCCAGGTGATAGNCGAAAATATTTTGGCGGGGGTTCTTGACGGTAGTCATCCTCTTCGATCCAAAGTTCGCCGCTGAACGGAACTTCCCGCATACCGTCCTGCTCGTTTTCGGGGTTGTTCATCAACGTCCGGTACTCNGTCACTGGCATTCCATCGCCGTCGGTCGGCCAGTTGGTGATGATCAGTTTGAGTGGTCGAAGCACNGCCATTCGGCGTTGCGCTGTTNCATTGAGGTCGGTNCGCACGAATGATTCCAGGAGTTCTATCGCATGACGGGAATTTGTGCGGGAGACGCCTATGAATGAACAGAAGTTGCGGATGGCCGAAGGGGGGTACCCGCGACGNCGNAAAGCTCGNAGCGTCGGCAAGCGNGGGTCATCCCAGCCGTCAACTTCTCCGNTTCGGATNAGTTCCTTCAGCTTCCGCTTTGAGGTCAGAGTATGGGTCAACTCAAGGCGCGCGAACTCAGTCTGATANGGCGCNGGGTGCTCGAGAGGAAGGTGGTTGAGGAACCACTCGTACAGCGCTCGGTTATCTGAGAATTCGAGCGAGCATAAGGAATGTGTTACTCCCTCGATTGCGTCGCCTTGCCCGTGCGCCCAGTCGTATGTCGGGTAGATGGGCCACTCGTCTCCGGTTTGGTGGTGTTCACTGTTTTTGATTCGATACATGACGGGGTCACGGAGCTGCATGTTTTCNCTCTGCATGTCTATTAACGCCCGCAATACTCGGCTTCCCTCGGGAAATTCGCCTCCTCGCATTCCTCGAAAGAGATCGAGATTTTCGGTCACGGATCTTTGCCTGAAAGGGCTCTCCACCCCGGGCTGTCCGAAACCTCCTCGCTGCGCCGCGATCGCTTCACTGTCTTGATCGTCGACATAAGCCAGGCCTGCTCCGATCAAATACTCTGCCCATTCGTACAACGTCGAAAAGTAATCGGAGCTATGGCGAATCTCGTGGGGAGTGAACCCNAGCCACTTAACGTCTTCGACGATCGCGTCTACNTAGCTTTCGTCTTCCGTTGCCGGGTTCGTNTCGTCAAAACGAAGAATACAAACCCCACCATTTTCTTCGGCGATAGCAAAATCTAGGCANATGGCTTTCGCATGTCCTACGTGGAGAAATCCATTCGGTTCAGGGGGNAATCTGGTTTGNACTCGACCGTCGAACCGTCCCGATTCGATATCGGACGCCACAAGGGTCCGTATGAAATCCGTGCCCGNCGTAGGCTCCTGTTTTGGGTCTTTNTCCAATGAATTTTCGTTAGTGTCCGACACNACGGGCCTCAGTATCCGGGAACCAAACCTACCGTGCTGAGGACGGCTACGCGGAACCCATTTGACCTAAATGCTTTGGAGGCCATGTACCCGGAACGGTCCCCGTTTNCAGTAGGAAGGCTGCGACGTCTTCAAGCGTGGATAACACCTTGTCCGACTGTTCTTTACTCATTCCCTCGGCAACAGCTTCAGCGTTCCGATCAGTCATGAGTTCCACATCGCGTCGGATGGACCGACCGAGTTTCGTATGACGGCCGTCAGCGTCAATCCATCCTCGAGCCAGCAACTCCTCNGCTTCCCGATCCCATTCNTTTGAACTCCACCCACGGATCTTTTGTATGACTTCAGNCGTTCCCCGCCCGTCTGCAACCATCATCAGGTGGCAACCGAGTCCCGANATCTCGGCTTGNCGCAGTGCTGTGTTGTGACCGTCGAACCNATATTCACGNAGGAGAGTGGACCCGTGCCAGAGGGANAGCAGACTTGCCTCGGGCCAAGCTTCNGATGCCCAGGCAGCAAACAAAGGGCGTTGCTTTGTTTCNAGAGCGGGGAGGCTGCTTCGTAGGGCTTCCGCCGCGTAAACAAGGTTGGCCTTGTCGTCGTANGGNTCAAANATCCTTTTAAGGACTTCGTCCATTATTTCTGTCTGTTTTCGGCGAACGTCAACTGGACTCATTACCTCCCAGCAGTTCGGGACCGCTTTTTGGACCATGCGCGGAGCAAAATTGTAGAAAGCGGCGGTCACTTCTTTGGCCGATGCGGCGCCCATCGGCGCAGAACGGTAGGCAAAATAGGCGTGCCACCATCCGCTGAATCCCAGTTCGGTGAAGCGNCTGATTTCATCTGCGTAGTAGGCACAGGAATGGAGCGGTTCAGCCGCCCTCGCGAAACGTCGAGCAAGCGNTGCGTGGTTCGGGCTCATTCGTTNCNCGGNTCTTTGGGGAGGCCTAAGACGCGTTCGCCGAGGATATTTCGCTGAATTTCGTCTGTGCCTCCGGCGATCGATTGAGCGGGTGTAGAAACCAGGACTTCGGCGATGAGACCGTTGGCCGGCCCTTCGGCGCCCGTCAACATGCCGTAAGCCCCTGCGATTGACGTGTGCGCTCCATGGCTCGCTCTGGCCGTAACGCTCATGTTCAGTTTGGCTACAGAGCCTTCAGGGCCTGGCGGCTTACCCGCCACTCGCGCCGCTCTCGCCCTTTGGTTCGTCCAGCGTGAGGTGCGTTGCAGCTCTTCTATGCCGGCGGTCTGCTGNCGGATGAGAGACTCCNTCTCGCGTCCGAGGCGTTGGGCTTCNGTAGCAACCATTTTGGGTCGGCCGGCGCGCTGGGGATACCAGCGGTACGTCGAAAAGTATTCGTCTGCTTCATTTCTCGCTCGCTCCACAAGTGGGCCCCCGTCGGCAGGAAANCGTGGCCGTGGAGTTCCGACGGCACTTCTTTCGTGAGCCAGGGTGGTCANTGCCACCCGCCAGCCNTGGCCCCTCCCTGCGATGAGATTTTGATGGGGAACGCGCGCTCCATCCAAAAAAACTTCGTTAAATGATGAGTGTTTGTTCATCTGACGGAGGGGTCGGACTTCAACGCCTTCCTGCTGCATCGGAATNGCGAAGTACGAAATCCCTTGGTGTTTGGGCAATTCNGGGTCGGTTCGAGCCAGGAGGATGCCGTAATCNGCCTTGTGGGCGCCCGAATTCCAGACTTTTTGCCCCGTAATGATCCACTCGTCTCCGTCTCGTTCTGCACGCGTGTTCAANCCCGCTAAATCTGAGCCTGCACCCGGCTCGCTAAACAGCTGACACCATTTATGTTCGCCCGTGAGGATCGGTCGTAGGAATCGACGCTTTTGTTCTTCGTCTCCCCATTCCAAGAGTGTGGGCGCCACTAGGTACATGCTGACGCCGGCTGCTACACCCACCGCACCCAGTTCGCCGAACACCTTCTTTACCGCTGCGTCCGCTGACAGCGGAAGTCCTCGCCCGTACCAGTCTTGGGGCCATGAGGGGCACCCCCAACCGCTCTCCGTTAGGAGTGTCCGCCATTGAATCAAATCTGCTGCTGGGTCCCAGTGTCGGGTGACCCAAATTCGAACTTCATCTTCAATCGCAGTCGTCGGATCCATTTCACCAACCATTTAAGTGAACGAATTTTGATTCCGGTTTACGTCTTCCTGGTCGAAAATCTGTTCCGACCGTGTATGCGACGGGGCTCAGCGCTACTTGTTGAATTTCCTCGTAGGGAATATCGAGCACTTCCGCGACATCTCGTTCTCGNTGAAGGTGAACAGTCGTCCAACACGTGCCTAGTCCACGTTCTCTGGCAGCAAGCATAAAACTCCATGCTGCTTGGATTACCGAGCCCCACTTCACNGCTTGGGTCATTGCGTCTGCACCGTCNAGCCGTCCNNTNATACANGGAATGAATATCGCGGGAACTTGCGGGAAGANCTCAGCTAAATGNCGNGCCGATCCCATCATGCTNAACCAGGANGCCTGATCGCCGGCATCCCCCTGGCGCGTTGCGGACGAGGTCAGATACTGNTCAGTGATCATCCCTGTCCAAACCTGCTGNTAGATCAGTCCAACCTCATGGCATTGNTCTCGATCATTCGAAACCACAAAATGCCAGTCCTGTCGAAGTGAGCCTGTTGGCGCCTGGAGTGCTAACTGCANACATTCGCGCAGCACTTCGGGACCGACCGCCTTTTCTAGGTCTAGTCGGCGACGAACCGATCGTGTAGTACTCAGGACTTCATCGGCCCCTAGTTCAAGTTTCANTGCATCAACCTTCCCGGCGTCGGTGCCTAGCTTGGGAACTCCACCATGGCAGTTCCTATGACACCGGTGCGGCCGTCCTCGGCGACGATAGCGAGGTCTAGTTCAACGCAACGTTTCGTTTCGTCCGTGTCAGTTACAGCACCGGTCATCGTGATCTTCGAGTCAACAATTANTGANCCTCGAAAGACTGTGTCAATGCTTGTGATAGTGCANCCGGGCGCCCATTGGTGAATCATCGCAGCTAAGAGTCCTTGACTCATGATCCCGGGCACAATCGCGCCAGGGAATCCTTCCTTTCGGGCCGCGTCGTGGTCGACGAATCGCTCAAACACATGTTTTGCGGCGTGGCAGAACCGTTTCACGTTTTCCATAGTGACGTCGGGTTGACTTGCTGCTATNTCGTCACCAAGTTCGATGTCTTCGAAAAAACGGGGTTCGGCCATCCTGTTACGCCTTTTTGATCATCTTCCAATCGACCGTGGAGACGAGTTCTCCTCGGTCGTCGCGAAACTCCATTCGCTGAACGATAAAGATCATGGTGCCGCTTCTGCCTGTTTTGTCGAACACATCGGCGATGGTGGTGGTTGCATGGAGGGTGTCGCCAGGGCGGATCGGGGCATGAACCTGAACGCTCTTGCCTCCATCGATTCCAAANCCCCCGCCGATTTGCGGAAAGCCGTCAGGTAGCACTCGNCCTGACATGCAGTGCGTCGTATAGCCGGGGTGGGCCTGAAAGTCGGGGTGGGCGGNGTCCACGAACCGCGGATCTTCCTCACCACACGCTTGTGCCCACTCGANCATCTCCTCAGTCCGCATGTCGAAGGTGGCCCAATCGAATTCAATCCCGACCCAGTTTTCGCGAACCTCTGCAAGGTTTAGTGCTCCCTGACCGCTTTCCATGGCTGCCTTTCCATCGGCGGGTTACTCGTGACGATGTTTCGGGACGCCAGCGATATGGCGAAAGTAACACTTGTGCGCAAGGGTCGCCCCAACAGGTAATGATTGTTGCCGTGNCNAACGAATCCGAAGATTCAACCCGTTCGCGAATTCGTAACGCGTGGGCCGGTCGGGTGAGCGGATGCATGTTGGGTAAGCCAATCGAGCAGTTATCGATGAGGCGCGGTCGGGTAGCCCTCCGCAGTTACCTTGAGAGCTCTGATGCCTTACCGCTGCGGGACTATGTGCCTCTAGTTCAAGGCTTTGAAGATGAGGTTGAACACCACGCGGCATGCCTCCATCACATGGAGTGCGCTATCCCAGATGATGACATCAACTACACGCTGATCTCNTTGCTCATTTTAGAAGAGTGTGGGCGTGGCTTTTCCACCGAGGATGTGGGACGCGCGTGGCTCCGGTATTTACCTGGGGCGATGGTTTTTACTGCCGAACGGGAGGCCTATTCGAGGCTTCTCGCCGACGCTGGAATGCGTTTCCCTTTTGGAGCACCTCCTGCGTTTGATATTTCCGAATGCAGCGACAACCCCTACAACGAATGGATCGGTGCTCAAATTCGTGCGGACATGTACGGATGGGTNTGCCCAGGTGAACCGTCTGAGGCAGCATCGCTAGCGCGGACCGATGCTGCTTTGAGTCACCGGTCCGANGGGTTATACGGCGCTGTGGTTGTCGCGGTTGCGGGTTCTTTGATTGGCGGGGGAGTGGCACCTGCTACGGCTATGGAAGAAGCCGCTTCTCACATTCCAAATAACTCTGCGTGTGCCGCGGCTGTTTCTCTGGGACTCGCTACCGCAGCCGATCCTGATGCATCACGACTTCANGCGGAGTTTGATGGGATGTCCCCGGTACACACGGTAAATAACCTTTCGTTAGTCACCTGGGGCCTGGCTCGACATCCTGACGATTTCAGTGCCGCGATCGGAGACACGGTGAGCGCCGGTTGGGATACCGATTGTAATGGCGCCACCGTAGGCGGCTTGTGGGGCTTGACGGGCCGCACTATTCCAGAAGCGTGGGTTGCTGGTTGGAACGGGCTAATCGAAACCAGCCTTTCCGGTTACGCCACAATTCGGTTAGATGACTTGGTTGATCGCACCGTCAGTTTGATCGACTGAATCTACATTTCACCGCCAAGAGCCACCGCATGAAACGCGCCGTGTTTTAATGCCGCGACNAGGTCGTCAACCGACGCGATCGTTTCGTCTTCAAAGTTCGTCGCGCAACGTCCGATGCGGCTNACGACATGNCTGTCGCTTCCACCGAAGCCTCGATAATCAAGTTCTTTGGCCATCTCTAACGACCATTCNTCTTCGCCTGGAATAGATCCTCCATTGAGTACTTCAACCGTGTGTACGCCTTCGACGATTCCGCGCTCNTGGTAGTGCGAAAATAATCCGACGCGTTTGCGACCGGGATGNCAGGGGGCAGCGAATGCTCCGCAGCGTTCCGCTTCCATTAGCACCTGTTCTATGGGCAGGCGAATATCAGAGAAGTCCAGAGCCGCGAGAAGGTCGTTNTTCACNCCGAATACCAAAACATGTCCGAAGTCAGTTTCAACCTCNCTCGCCTTAAGGATGAGTAATCCATATTCGTCTTCGAGATGNCGNTAATCNGACTCTGAATCGAACTGTCGATGTTCAGTCAAGACGAAGCCATCAAGAGGGAGCTTTTTCTTCCGGATCCATTTGCAATAGTTCTCGACCTTGGCCCGTCCATCATCGGACTTAATTGAATGCGTGTGGAGGTCGAGCAACATGCGAACTATGCGTTGGAGGGTCGAAAGACCGGAATAGCGAATCTTTCTGCATCATCCCGTTCTTGATACACAAAATCGGCGACAACAGGCATCCCTATGTCCACCGAGTCTGGATCGCAGTCAGTGATTACGGTCAAGAGGCGGGGGCCTTCNTCNAGNGTCACATACGCCATCACGTATGGGCAAGCTTCNGCNAANCCTTTGGCTTGGTTTTGTTCNGTGACGGTGTAGCTGTAGACCGTACCCCGACCNCTNGCCGCNAAATGCTCNANAGATTCACTTTCGAGNCAGTGNNCGCAGACNCCTCGCGGACGGTGTTGNACNAGACCGCANGAGNCGCAACGCTGCAGTACTAGTTCTTCCCGTCCCGCGCCCTCCCAAAANCCACGAGTTTCCCAGGANGCGTNGACCTCAACGTTGGGCGGAGGAACGGTCGCTTTCGCTGAAGNATCGGCCATACAGCGACGATACCCGAAGAACCNCNANTNCGGTCTGTTGGTGGTCACCACCATTCGTCCGGTCGCTCTAGGCGGCACTCGNATATTCATCATGGCGNGCGCTAATTCGCCGAATNGCAANTAGCAGAAAGACTGATGCCGCAGCGACAANGAAAAATCCGNCCCCAACCCAAGCGTCTTGGTCGGCCAAACNTTTCAATGANTCCGGGTNTCCGGNAGCTCCGACTCGAGACACNAGNTGACCANCCCACCANGCAATCCACCCAATGAGCAGCGGCGTCAATTTCTCGTTNGTCACCCGTTCGGTTGGNCCGCCCACAGGATCGTATGNCTTTGATCCGCTATTNGGTGTCAAGCGCCACCCATCATGGAGGATGCGGTATGGAACAAAAAAGTTGGCAATGGGACAAAACCACCCNCCGATAGCCCAGCCAGTCGAGTGTCGCGGANTCGCCCANAGGTGGGTATTTTTTGNTACTCGCCACGACCACATAATGAGAATCACGAANGTCGCGANCGCCACCATCATGTAGCTNTTGAATGCGAGTTCCACATCCTCATCCGCTTTAACGAAATCNCCCCACGAAGAACCAGGGCTGAGNGCGACATCTCGTCTCCAGATGAACGTAGAGGCCGCAAATATNGCCATCAACGNCTGCAAGGAGAAAAGAATTGTCAACCACCCCCTCCACTTCGAAAGGCGATANGCGGCATCGGCGCCAGTTGNANCGCCTGCGGCAGGTTGCGNTACATGTNGNNGCGGCGTNGGTTCAGCCGGAGCAGGCNCNCTGATCGCCGGAGCGGACTCGACGACGGGAGCACCACACTCGCCGCANAAAGAGGCCGTGTCACTGGAGATTTCAGAGCCACANTGTTCNCAAAACTTNTNCATCGTTACCGACCCANTTTAATTGCGTGTATTAATNGNGAGAGACCCNTACCTGCCTCAGTTCAACATCNGNCTCTTCTNAGANNNNTTCAGNCTNGGAAGAAGAACCTCATTCNTCANTCNACTCCNAGAACNANNGTCGCACCNCTGTGTTTGTCNCCAATGGTGCCTCCAGTGCCGTGGGCGATNGCNANTTCAGCNCCCTGCACCTGACGTTCCCCGCACTCTGATCGAAGTTGTTTAGCGGCTTCAATNACCAAAAAAATGCCGCGCATTCCGGGATGATTCGATGACAGGCCACCACCGTCNGGNTTTACGGGTAAGGCNCCCCCCAAACCGATTCCACCGTTGCTTACNAAATCTCCGCCGGCNCCGGCTTCGCAAAANCCNAGGTTTTCGAGCGTAGCGAGGACCGTAATTGTGAAGGAGTCNTAAATCATNGCTAAATCAATATCTGANTGTTGGACTCCGGCCATTCCCATGGCCGNTTCTCCTGATTGTTTGGCTGCGATGGTCAGTAACTCGCTATCNCCNANGCCCTGATGTTGNACTGCTTCGCCNCANCCAAGTANNCGAACCGGTTTTGTTCGAAGGTCTTTCGCGCGCTCGAGNGTTGTTACGACGACGGCACCACCNCCGTCGCTGATGATGCAACAGTCGAGNAGATGTANCGGTCGNGAAATCATCCGACTTTCGAGCACATCGNCCACNGTGATGGGTGCCCGCATCTTGGCNAGNGGGTTCAGTCCCGCNTGTTTGCGCATGGTGACTGCGATCTCCGCTAACTGTTCGCTNCTTGTCCCGTACCTCTTCATGTGGAGNTTCGCGTACATCGCGTAACTNCCGACNGTTGTCATCCCGTANGGTGCTGAGAANGCGNCATCAGGATTNTTTGAACCNTGGGTTCCGCCCGTACCGATNGCCATTGAGTTCGAAGCNGCGGTAGANCCATAAAGCACCAGGGCCGTGGTNCANAGCCCNGCGTGGATGGCTGCCGCCGCGTGGGTTACGTGAGCGACGAATGATGNCCCGCCGATNTTNGTTCCATCGAGGTAGTCGGGACGTAAATCCAGATACTCGGCGAGATCGACGATTCCCATCATGCCCATCGTCATCGAAGCCCCGAACAGGGCGTCAACGTCCTGACGCGTCAATCCGGCATCATCTAACGCGCCCTTGGCACACTCGGCCATGATTTGAAATTCTGTTTTGTTCGGAGAGAAGCGGCTGGGATGTTCATAGACCCCTGCTATGGCCACATCGTTAGGAAAGGCGGATGTAGTCATTCTGTTCCATCTAGGTCTTGTGCAAAATTGTTGATGATGTCGCTAAGTTCGNCCGGNTTTTCGATCGCTCCGCGACGCGCCGCCCCTGGGAGTTGTTGCGTTGAACTTTTGGCGAGTTCNCCAACAAGACCTTCAGCGGTTTCGCAAAANTCTGGTTCGGTGTGTTCNCCGATCACCACTAAGACCGGGACTTGCAGTTGGGAAACGTCAGCGTCGGCATTCCATTTCTCTTGGGCGCGTCTGGCACCCAAGGTCGCTCTTGGGTCTGTCTTGACCCATTCTCCAAACGCGGTTCGAAAGACGCCTTCTTCGGTATCGGGGGAGTATCCCGTCGAGTCGAATTGTCGACGTGCNTTGCCTGAAGCTATGAGCGCCANTTCGGAAATCTCTTGCGTTAAGTCGANTGACCGTCCAACGGCACCGAAACAAACAAGCCCCTTGGCATTNATTGCTGAACGGCTCGCTATCTCAATGGCAACGGCGGCACCCATACCTTCGCCCACCAAGATTGGTTGATCTAAATTCCAACTTTGCACGAGGTTTTCGGCGTGTTGAGCCATGGCCTCTACCGAGTCAAGGCTGTCGAGTCCGCCACTTCGACCGTGTCCTGGTTGATCGAAACTAATAGGCGAATAACTGGGTTCTAAACAATCCATCAATTGGCGAAAACAATTTCCGTTACCTCCAGCGTCGTGGAAGAACAGAATGGGCGGCCCGCTAGTCAAGCATGGAGGGGCGCCTGGAAGAGTGCTGTCGCCACGATGATGAACCAAAGTGGCGACGCCAGAGACGTCGAAATACTTATCAGGCACGCAGCGAACGGTAATCCAATTGAGAATAAAAAGCTGGCCNCAACCCGGAACAAAGGGCTAGTTGGAACTGCGGTCCGCCACTTTCCCGGTNACTACTTCTCGGAATGGAATTGCCTTGTCGGTCTCCGGTTCTTTCGGTAAACCCAGAATTCGCTCAGCNATNATGTTTCGTTGTATNTGGTCTGTGCCACCGCCGATTGACGTAAAGAAGGCGTTGAGCATCGCATACGTTGCATCTCCAGCTTCGGGCGATGACGCNGCTCCAAGCATCGATTCGGCGCCGAGAATTTCGGCCTGCAAACTGCCAGCGAAATGCAGCATCCGCGACATCGCTAATTTCCCAAGTGAGACGACAGGGGTCGTCGTGCCTTGTTCGATCGCTGCTTTGGCACGCCTGTTGTTCCATTCGTTGAGCGCACGCCACTCATATAGCCGCATCAGATCCTGGCGGATGACAGGATCCTTGGCCCGTCCATGAGAACGTGCAAGATCAAGCAACGCNAGATCGGGGGTGGGTGCAGGGGCTTCGCTCGACGCATCGCGAACTACTTGGCTCGTTGCGACATTTTGGCCCCTTCGTTGGGTGGCNCCCATAGCGGCTCGTTCATATGCCAATGCGGAGGTAAGTACCCACCAACCCCCGTTGAGTTCTCCCAGCATGTTTGCTGCTGGAACTCGCGCATCAGTAATGAAAACTTCGTTGAATCGCGCGTCTCCTGTCGCTTGCCGAAGTGGTCGTACTTCTACACCCGCTTGTTTCATTGGGAAGAAAAAGAAGGAAATACCGCGGTGTTTAGGTTGATCGAGGTCGGTCCGTGTGATGAGTAGGGCATAGTCNGCGCTGCGGCCNCCCGACGTCCAAACTTTCTGTCCGTTAATTATCCATTCATCACCATCGCGAACCGCTGAGGTNCGAATTGCGGCCAGATCTGATCCTGCTCCNGGTTCGCTGTACAAGAGACACATGGATATGTTTCCCAACAGCAAGTCACGAAGGATTTGCCCTTTCAGGTCGTCACTCGCGTGTGAAACGATGGTCGCTGCCCACAAATTGACCACATCTTGACCCCACCCTTGAGGCGCTTCGCCACCAAAGACGGGATCGCTCTGCTCAGTGTCAACGCTGGCGTGATCTGAAGGGCGAGCGGTGCGAAACACCGCGTCAGTAGCCCTTGCTACGTCGGGAGGTAATCCCCGTCCAAACCACTCCTCTGGCCAACTGGGTGCCGCCCAACCAGAATCAACGAGTTTTTCCAACCAGGCACGCCTATCGGCCGTGACTGGGTTGCGTCTGAGCCAATTCTCGGCGTCGTCTACAGCTTTAGCAGCTGTCTCAGTCATCCCTCAGCGCTTGCCTTGATACCAGCCAGAGTCGCTTCCATCGCCCCTTGGACATCCGCTTTTCGACCGGCAAGTTGTTCTTCGCTCATCTTTCTNAGGGTTGGAGGCAACTCGATGACGTCCCAGACCTCAGTCACTCGCGTTCCCGAGTCCTGAGGCTCGAGGCGNTAAGTCCACCTCACATAGGGTCCGCCGTCGGGGTCTGTCACAAATTCAAAACAAGCCCCTGGTTCAGCGATCGTGATTCCCACGGAGACTTCCCATTCGAACGTGTTAATTCGGTTCTTCCCAAGAAAGCGTGAGCCCACTGCACCTGGCGTCCCTTCTGTCCATTCGCCACCGATGTTTTCGGTACTCCATTCGCCCATGCGAGACAGATCGCTAATGAGGTTATAAATGACCCCTGCGTCGGCTTCAACATCTGTCGAGATTTCTAGATACATGTCGTGAACTGTCATGGCTTCACGCTAGCNCTCCTTCGGAGTTTCTGTCGCAAATCGAAAGCCGGAATATTTCGGCTGATCGATGGCTACTTGATTGATCACGGTTTCGCGCAAATAGTCATGAAGATCGGTGCGATCGATGTCCATTGATTCGTCGCGTAAGGCNTCCACCAAGGCCCAGCGGAGTTCATCGATCGAGCCTCGTTNTTCGAGTAAACCTTCCAAGNGGACGATCTCCCGTTCTCGAAGTTGAGGCCCGATTGNGAGCTCGCGCTGAACCACGTCGAGACTGTTCCCGGCCACTCGGGCTAGGAAGTTTGTCCGCCCCGATGTCTCAGCCATAACGTCGTCGTGCAAAAAATCACGGACACTTGTCAGTAACTCNTCAATNCGTGGCATATCCGATGTGCGCGTTGTTANGAANGGATCAACCAACTCAACGGGACCAGGAATCAAGAGGTTGACACAGTCGACTTGGCATTCCGACGAGCGGCGGCCGATCGCTGGACGCTCGACCGTCGCATCTGGTCCCACTCTGTATTGGTCAGCCATTCCAAGGCAGCCGATGGCCCACCAAAATGATCCGAANACCTCCCAATATTGGACACGCGCTCGATCCACCTCCTCCCCGCTGACCGCTTCATAACCAANAATCAGATCATCAAGTTTCCCAAAACCTCCAACTTCGAGATCACGTCGACCAAAACGCCACGAATTCGTACATATCCATCCGAGATCGCGCATCGGATCTCCAATATGGGCTGTTTCCCAATCCAGAACTCCGCACAGCCCTAGCTGTGGGTCGACCATCAAATTCCCGTTCCGAAAATCGTTGTGNACCAGTCGATAGTCGTGTGAATCTGGCAAGTTGTCAGCCAGCCAGCGACCCGTGAAATCGATCATCGGTTGCGGCGTGTCCCACTCNTTATAGCGATCCCAAGTTTGNTCAAGATAGGTGGCGGGGTCCAGAACCGGAAGATGGTCTACTAGCCCCGAGCTCTGAGTATCTATCGCGTGAATTTTTGCCAATTCGCGCCCACATTGTTCNGCCAACGCACCGCGGACGTCATCCAACTCAGGGGACCGCACTATTCGCGCCCCGAGGGTTTCCCCATTCAGCCATTCCATTATGAAACCGACGCCCACNTTGTCTTCTTCAGTTANGACGTAATANACCTCTGGNTCGGGTACGTCATGTTGGCGAGCAGTACGCATCAGAAGCGCCTCTGTAGAAAGGCCTATAGCGCTCACCGAATCGCGGTCAATGCCTCCAGCNCCTCTCCGCATGCAAATAACGTTTTCCCCTCCAGTCGTCTCGATGAGCAGGCGNTAGGTTTCCATGCTTGCCCCACCTGATAGGCGCTCCACCCTGAGTAAATCGACACAGTTGTCGATTTCTCGAATGAGGACTTCCTTCAACGCGCCGAAAAAGTCTGGCTGCGTCACCCTGACCTCAACTGTCTTGTTGTTGGGAGCCAAAGATCGTGGGTGCCCCATTTCGCGACCAATCAGGAGCTCCTAGAATCTCACGTCCCTGCACCACGAGCCGCTGACTCGATCGGCCGCCAATTATTGCTCCGCTTAATGGGCCGGTCACTCCGTTCGCTCCAATGTGCGCAATCGGATATGAGTCGACTCGCGAATACGTCTGAAGGAGCAACGGACGCGGACGCGGAGAGTTGTTGGGTACCGAGCCATGCACCATGCAGCAGTTGTGGACNGTAACCGATCCCGCTGTACCGGTCAGCCACACAACTTCAGATAGGTCGAGNCCNGCCACGTCTTCTTCATTCATGGCACCATTCCAACCACCATCAGGTAAATACTGGTCGTAGAGGCGCCCCAGATGACTCCCGGGCAAGACTCCCATCGGCCCCATTTCGTCGTCTACATCAGCCAAGTAGACGCCGATGGTCAACGGNCTGAAGTCNGTGTGTGGCCAAAANTGGATGTCTTGNTGCCACTTAACTTCTTCGCCACCGCTCGACCATTTGAAATTAAGTTTCGAATGGTGGTACCGAACTGGTCCACCAAGAAGGGCGCACGCTAGTTCCGCGACGGGGCCTTCAAGGCTAAACCTACGGAAAACCTCATGGTTGTCGACTGGCGAGTTCAGGCGACGAATTCGCGGCGATTGCGAACTGTGACCGGGCTCCAAATCCAGAAGTTTGTCCGAAGCCGACTGTTTCCTACTCGCTTCGACGAATNCGTTCGCCGTGTTTCTCAACTCCTCCAGGGACCCCGTATCAACAAATCCATTCAGGTGTAAATAGCCGTCGCTTTCATAACGTTTCCGCTGTTCAGCACTAATAATTTGCTGACTTACACCAAGGTCAACCATGCATCGATGCTACCCCTCTACTTGAAGTTGCGCCCCAAACGACTCATGTGGTCATAGGGTTGCAGCATGTCGCATCCCATAGTGATCGCCGGCGGTACCGTCGTTGATCAGCTATCCGAGCGCAACGTTGACCTTCTCGTCGTTGACGGCATCATCGCTGCTACCGGCGACCCGGGATCACTCGACGGTCAGGGCGAACATCTCGACGCATCTGATGCATTCGTCATTCCTGGNCTCGTCGACATCCAGGTCCATTTTCGTACCCCCGGCGGAGAAGAGAGCGAAGACATTACTTCTGGAGCTGCGGGCGCTGCGCGTGGGGGAGTCACCGCTTGCGTCATGATGCCGAACACGGTCCCCACTATTGACAATGTTGAAATCGTTTCGGACGTCCTTTCTCTTGCCCGACATGCTCCTTGTGACGTTCGGACGTCCGCCGCAATTTCGATCGATCGNGCGGGGGAACGATTAGTCGATTTCCCTGAGCTGCATCGAGTTGGCGTCCGCGTTTTCACCGACGATGGCTGGGTCGTCGACGATGCTGAACTGATGGAAGCTGCACTGCGTAAGTCCGCGGAACTACCGGGCACTGTTATCAGCCAGCACGCCGAACANTCCNAAATGGTGGCCGGNGGTGTGATCAACCAAGGAGCGGTTGCAGAACGACTCGGCCTGCCGGGGCGTCCACGTGAGGCCGAGTCGGTGATCGTGGAACGCGACATCGCCCTTGCGGCAAGAACTGGTGGTCGCTACCACGTCCTGCACATGTCCACGTCAATGGCAACTCAACAAGTTCGNCAGGCACAAGGTTCAGGGATTCGAGTAACCGCCGAGGTCACTCCGCAACATCTAATCCTTACTGAGAATGACGTCGAACGACTCGGTTCTTCGGGAAAGATGAACCCACCGCTACGCCTCGAAGAAGATGTGGCCGCATTACGTTCCGCTCTTTTCGATGGCACCATCAACGCGATCGCTACGGATCACGCTCCGCACCATCCAGACTTGAAAAATGTTGGGTTAGCGGACGCGCNGCCAGGAATGCTTGGGGTCGAAACCTTGGCTTCGGTTGTTTGGAATGCGTTGGTTGATCCGGGCTTGATGTCTCGGCAACGTTTCGTTGCTGCGACGTCATCAGGACCGGCACGGATCGCAGGCATCGCCGAACACGGACAAGCTCTGACCGAAGGGAACTTCGCGAATATCGCCATTTTCGATCCTGCCGAAGAGTGGGTNATCGATGCTTCGGCATTNCAGAGCAAAAGCACCAACACACCNTGGCACGGTGATCGCCTCGTCGGGCGAGTTCGCCACACCGTGTGCCGCGGCGACCTAGTTGTGCATCAGGGCGAGCTCGTGAACCAGAATTGAACGTTATTGCCCAGGCATGAAATTCTGCTCATCGCGTGCAACACACCTGTGGACGGCCACGCCCGAGGTGACCGATGAACAGGATCGAACCACCGAATTAAGNTCTNGGACATGCCCTTTACGTTTGCCAACGTCAACAGCCGTGCGTGCCTCATTAATGATGAAGACTTCTATGACATCAANCGGCTATCTNAAGATGCCGTCAGTGCCGACCCAATGATCGCCTTGGCCGATATCGATGCGCTGNATCAAATCAGNGGGTCNCTCGGCGACCATGAGCCTGATGGCTCTCTCTCNGAAGCGAAACTTGGGCCNCCTTCTCCGCGGCCACGAAATTCTTTCGGCGTGGGCCTCAATTACAAAGATCACGCTGAGGAATCCAAAATGGATCTACCTGAATCGCCTGTGATTTTCTCGAAGTTTCCATCGTGCATCGTGGGTCCGTTTGCTGACATCGATCTGCGCGCCACTCGCGGAGATTACGAAGCGGAATTAGTGGTGGTAATCGGTCGGGTGGCCCGCGATGTGAGTACAGACGATGCTTGGTCACATGTCGCTGGTGTCACAGCCGGTCAGGACATCTCTGATCGAAAACTCCAGCTAGGCGCGCGCCCACCTCAATTTGGGTTGGGTAAGTCCCGAGACACTTACGGGCCTACTGGACCGCTACTACTGTCTCCAGATTCATTTCCCGATGCTGACGATTTACATCTCACTTGCGAAATAAACGGTGATCTGCGGCAAGATGCGCGAACTCGTGATCTGATTTTTGATGTTTCGTTTCTCGTCAGCTATTTGTCTGANGTGATGACGTTAATTCCGGGCGACCTCATATTCACCGGCACGCCTGCAGGAGTNGGGATGCCTGATAAGCGTTTCTTGGTGCCCGGCGACGTCATCACCACCACAGTGGNTGGAGTCGGCTCGATGGTAAATATCTGCCGGTGAATTNCNCGTAGGGCAACCGTGAACCCTTTCGTTGATTTCCTGTAGCCCTGTCGGACCTTGGCNCTNCCTTGCGAGACTCACCAGGCGCCNCGCTNGCGGAGNCCTTCGAGTTCGTCCCAGTCATATCCCGCCTCGACCAACACAATTTCGGTTTCTTGNCCGAGTTCAGGAACCTCGGTACCGAAACGCGTGGGCGTTTCTGACATCTGGATCGGACATCCCACGAATTTNGTGTTCCCCCAGTCCGGGTGTTCGAACTCGGCAATGTACCCATTTGCATAGGACTGAGGATCCGCTGCGACCTGATCATGCGATCTAACTGCAGCGAAACGTTGGGCTTCTGCGTCGAGACGAACTACCCACTCGTCCGTTGTTCGTTGNACAAAAATGCTGAGAAATTCTTCGCGCATCTCGGCTGCTATTTCTTTGGTTGTGAAGTACGTGTTGAACCGCGGGTGATTTTCCCAATCCGGTCGTTCAATCGCTCTACACATTCCTTCCCACAGGTGTTCAGGGCAACCTGCCATAGCAATCGCACCGTCAGCGGTCGGGAAGACCCCGTACAACGCATGCACAAGGGGGTGGCCGCCATTCGATTTTCCGGCTAATTCCCCTGTCAAGAAATAATGCGTGTACTCAGGAGCTTGCATCCAGATTTGACCACCAAGCAAGCTCACATCGACTCGTTGTCCTCGCCCGGATTTCTCACGTGCGAACAAGGCAGCCAGGATTCCCGTTTGAAGGTTCTGAGAACCGCAGTGGTCCGCCAGCAGCGACGCGACTGTGGTCACCGGTTCGCCGTCGTTTCCGATACCAGCAACGACCCCGCCGTAAGCTTCNCCCGCNATNTCTGCGCCCTCGCGAAGAGCATCGGGGCCCGCCGGTCCTANAAAACTTCCCGCCGCCCAAATGATNCGAGGGTTGACGGCCGCCAAATCTTCGTAACCAAGGCCCCAACCGTCNAGCGTGCCCGGNTGAAAATTTGACAGAACCACATCAGATGTTTCGACCAGTCTTAGAAATGCTTCGCGCCCACCATCGCTGCGGAGGTCGAGCGTGACCGACCTTTTTCCCCTATTGCACGCCGTGAAGAAGGAAGACGTCCCCAACTCCGGGATTACACCAACATGGCGGCCCATGTCNCCAATTTCGGGCAGTTCAATCTTTATTACCTCTGCTCCCAAATCGTGCAACATTGCTGCNGCTTGGGGGCCNTGTACCAACGTCGACAAATCGAGTACTCGTATACCGTCGAGTGCGCCAACCATTTCAACCTCTTATCGAATTCAGTTCTTGCTGGTGTCATTTCTTTACGTAGCCATCGTGTGTCACCGTAGTCAACGAAGGAACCATATGAAACACGCCGCCTTCGAAACCGAGTCCGAAGCCTTACTGCTGGTCAATCCATCGGCTAACCGCGGTCGAGCCGAACGCGTCGCTGAAGAAGTCAGAGCAGTTCTGACAGCCAACGGCCTGTCCGTGGAACAAATATCGCCCGAGAACGTGGCATCCACGCGCAAGGTAGCAACTGAAGCCATGAGGCGCGACGCTCGAGTCGTTGCAGTGGGAGGGGACGGTCTTATCCACCACGTGGTGCAGGGCGCCGCCGAAAAACCGGTCTGTTTCGGAATAGTGCCGGCCGGAACTGGCAACGACTTTGCTACGGCCTTGGGCATTCCTACCGCCCCCAGCGAATCCGCTCTCACCGCTATGCAAAGCCCGGTACCAGTGGATGTCCTAAGGATGACTGACTCTTTAGGGCAAGTGCGTTACGGCGCCACTATCGCGACCGCTGGGTTCTCAGCGGCAGTGAACATTCGGGCAGAGCAACTGGTTTGGCCCCGAGGACCTAGTAGATACACAGCCGCGACCCTTATCGAATTGGTACGTCTGCCGCGGTATCACGTTGACCTAAAGATCGACGGACATGAACACGAGGGAACATGCCTGCTTGTCGCTGTGGCCAATACCTCTTTATTCGGAGGAGGAATGAAAATAGCGCCCTCCGCTAGCCCTGCATCGGGTTCTGCAGAGGTAGTCCTGATCCATGACACCTCCGCCTTAACTTTGCTACGTGTGCTACCCAAAACATTCTCAGGAAACCACGTGTCTCATCCCTCGGTTCAGATACTTCGCGGTAACGAAATTGAGTTGAGCCTTACACCTGTTGGGAACTCCGAACCTTGTGAATTGCGTTGCGACGGCGAACCTGTAGGTTCTCTGCCTCAATCCATTACCGTGGTACCCGGAGGATTGCAGATTGCCGGTGCGACTGTCGCGGGAGGGTCCAGTTAGCCTGCAAGACCAAAGGGACAGATGAACGAAACAGCAGCTCCGCCTGCCAGGAATGCTGACACCCGTGTGTTCAGCACCTCAATGGTGATTTCGGGCGTTCGTTGCGCTTTGGCCTACGTGATTCTGCCGTTTCTTGCTCCCTTGGCGGGAATTAGCTCCGGAGTTGGACCGTGGATTGGGTTACCACTTGGCATCGTTGCGATTTGCGCCAACATCCTCAGCATTCGAAGGTTTTGGAACTCAAANCATCGCTGGAAATGGCCCATGAGTGNGATCAACCTCTCNGTGATTGCATTNCTCGCTGTACTTGTGGCCATTGATATTTCAGATGTCCTTACTTNATTCGACCGACTTCGTTTTCGCACTTGATCACCAATCAGATTGAAATTGTAAAATAGTCCGCNAACAGGTCCTGAGGCCTACTTCGCCTAGACCATCCAGGGAGCACAAGTGCACATTGTCTTCACCGACAAGATCGATCGCTCTTTCGTCAAGATCCTTGAAAAGAGCGGCCACAGTTGCNAGGTTTTCACAGCTCCGCCAGAAGACAATTCNTATCGATTTCTTGAAGCAGCAGAGGTGCTGGTAGTTCGTAGCAGGCGCGTTACAGGCCCAATGCTNGATTCCGCCAGCAACTTGGGTTTAATCGTTCGTGCAGGTGCAGGCACTGACAACATCGACGTGCAAGCGGCGAGCGAGAAGGGTATCTACGTTTGCAATGTTCCCGGGAAAAATGCGGCGGCGGTCGCAGAACTCACGATGGGATTGCTTTTGGCTGTGGACAGAAGCATCCCAGCCGCAACCGCCGATTTACGCGAGGGCCGTTGGGATAAGGCTGAGTATTCNAGAGCTAATGGTCTCAAAGGACGTTCAATGGCAATTGTCGGCCTCGGTGAAATTGGTTTCGAGGTAGCGCAACGGGCCACCGCGTTTGGCATTCAGGTACGAGCACTGGATCGAACCGAACGGAGCGCCGATGCCGTGAAACGCATCGCNGCCCTTGACATNCACATGTGTGCTTCCCTTNAAGAACTCCTTGAGGNCGCAGAGATTGTCTCTTTNCATCTTCCCCTCACCGATCGCACNCGCAACACCGTGGACGNACGATTTCTTCAGTNTTTGCCCGAAGGCGCGATTTTGCTCAACACGGCCCGAGGCGGCCTAATCGACCAAAAGGCACTTCTCGAAGCCATGGATCGNAAAGGAATTCGCGTCGGCCTCGATGTCTATGTGGACGAGCCTTCGGCGTCGTCCGCGGATTGGCGCACCTCTTTTACCTCTCACCCCAATTTTGTCGGTACACATCACATNGGAGCTTCCACTGCGCAAGCACAAGACGCAATAGCNGGGGGNGTTGTGGACGCCATCGAGGCCTATGCGAGCGGTAGGTTGATCAACTGCGTCAATTTGGTTGATCGCCCATTGGGAGCCTGNGCGATTACTGTCAGACATCGCGATGAGGTCGGNGTCCTGGCTGCCGTTCTCGCTTGCCTACGTGGTGCGGGNATCAATGTTCAGCAGATGCAAAATGAGATATTTTCGGGCGCATCTCCCACCGCCGCAGTCGCAACCATTCGNGCTTCGATGACACCATCAACCCAAACGNTNGAGGATTTGCGTCANTTGGAAAGTGTCCTACGAGTCGACATCGTTGAAAGAGTCTGACCCCAGATCGAATGTATTCAGATCTTTAGCGCCGAGACTGNCTCGTCGCGCCAGGAAACNGTGGACGCGATCTGGTTAAAGGTAAATATGTGCAACGCCTGTATGTCTAGTTCAGCAAGGTCGGGTGCNAATGGAGACAANAGTTTGTTGGGGTTGTATCCNCCGGGCAGAACCATTCTGGTGAGCGTCCCNGCGTTCTTCTGNAGGTAACGCAGTGAAGCTCCNACACCGAGCTTGGCACCCATCGACAAAAGCTTTGANCGTTCAACAGCTCCNGGNATACCCAGGTGGATGGGCAACTTCAACCCGNTAGTTCTTTCATCTCGGAGCCAGTCGCGAATTGTGTCGGGATCAAAGCACATCTGAGTGGCAGCGTGTCCATCAATTCCAGCTTGTTGTAAGAGATCTTGCTTTCTGCGGAGACTCTGGCCGAGAACGGNNCTTTCAATGAAGGAATGTCCGTCAGGGTANGCGGTGACTCCAATGTGGTTAAGNCGATGGTCGAGATCCAATATGGCTTGAAGCACTTGGATCGAATCTTCATAAGGCCCAAACGGTTCCGGCGCATCGCCNCCGACAATAAAAAGCTCGTTCAGTTCAAGTTCCCTTAGTTCCTTAATCAGCCGCTCAAGGTGTCGGTGATCCTTAACCATTCTCGCGGCTAGGTGGGGGACAGGCCTGAATCCTCGATCGCGAAGATCTCGGGTTAATTCCCAAGTGTCCTCAAGAGATTTGTTGGGTGAAGCGGTTACCGAAACCGATGCTCCCGACGGCAGATGTTGCAGTTGCGGCACGAGACTTTTCAAAGGAATGACTTCGAATCGACCGTTATGAAGTAGGCGTCTACGAAGCGGCGCTGCTGTTACACGATCTATACGTCCTACGCGCCAAAATTTGGCCATTTTCGGGTCCTAGCTCAGACCAACGGTGTTTCCATCGGCATCGATGTCGATACTCTTTGCTGCGGGGTTCTTCCCTAAGCCGGGCATAGTNCGCATATCACCNCAAATCGGATAGACGAANCCCGCGCCCACCGAGGCTCGTACCTCTCGAACCGGAAGCGTCCATCCAGTCGGGGCACCAACCAACTTNGGATCCGAGGAAATGGACAAATGGGTCTTNGCGATACAGACGGGTAAATTCCCGAAGCCNTTACGTTCGTAACTNTCTAACTGTTTGTTTGCCTGCGCTGAAAAGGAAACGTCGTCGGCCCCGTAGACCGTCTTGGCCACAGTCCGAATCTTGTCTCGAAGTTGCATATCGTCGGGGTAGAGGGGCGAGAAGTGACTTTCTTCTTCAGCGGCTTCCGCTACAGCTTCAGCCAGATCGGTCGCGCCTCGACCGCCCTCCGCGAAGTGCGTGCATCGGGCTGATCGTGCGCCATNTTCCGCGGCGATGTCAGCGATGGCCGCNAGGTCTCTTTCGTGGTCNCCTGGNAACGTGTTGATNGCGACCACCGGNGTTACGCCGTGAATACGCATATTTTCGAGTTGTTTGCGCAAGTTGTCGCCTCCGGCATGCACCTCTTCCGGATTTTCGACGAGGAGTGACTCAGGAAGTGGCTTACCCGCAATNATTCTGTGATTACCTGAATGTGCTTTTAAACCACGCACGGTTGCGACTAGTACTGCTGCATCTGGTGCTAGGCCTGAATAGCGGCACTTGATATTAAAAAACCGTTCCGCCCCCATGTCGGCACCGAAACCGGCTTCCGTTAGCAAGAAGTCACCCGTTCGAATACCGATTTGGTCTGCGACTATCGAGGAATTACCGGTCGCNATATTTCCAAATGGCCCGGTATGCACCAAAGCTGGCGTGCCTTCCAAAGTCTGCATGAGATTCGGCTTGATGGCCTCACGGAGAATTACCGTCATCGATCCTGCAACGCCGAGATCTTCTGCGGTAACTGGATCGNCAGCCTTGGTGTATCCGACCACGATTCGCCCCATTCTGGTTCGCAAATCCTGTAACGAGGTCGCCAACGCGAGAGCAGCCATCACTTCAGAGGCCGCTGTGATATCGAACCCGCTTTCTCTTGGGATACCGTCGAGGCGTCCACCGAGTCCAAGGGTTACGTTGCGNAGAGCCCGGTCGTTGATGTCGACGACTCTGCGCCACGTGATGTTGTGTAAATCGATTCCTAAATCGTTGCCGTGAAATAGATGTGCATCCAACACAGCAGCGCACATGTTGTGAGCCGCNGTCACCGCGTGCATGTCGCCGGTCAAATGCAAGTTGAAGAGCTCCATGGGTACGACTTGGCTATACCCTCCGCCCGCTGCCCCACCTTTGATACCGAAGGTGGGTCCCATCGATGGTTGACGGATCGCGATAGTGGCACTCCTGCCTATGTGTTGAAAGGCCTGCCCGAGTCCGACGGTCGTGGTGGTCTTGCCCTCGCCGAGCGGCGTTGGTGTGATCGCTGACACAACGACGTATTTAGCTAAACCTCGGCCCTCCATTTCTGCGATGGCCTCAAGTTGAATCTTCGCTGCCCCATTTCCATATAACTCGAGGCGTTCAACGGGTATGCCCGCTTGCGATGCGATCTCTGTGAGAGGGCGCAACCTCGCCTGGTTNGCTATCTCGAGATCATTCGGTATTGCCATGAGATTCCTCGTGCNGGTCGGTGCGTGACTGGGCGTTTCGGNAAGNAGCTTTGGACATAGACAGCCAGCAACAGGACGGATATCGTCTCGCTATACGGAACNGTTCCATCATACAGAATCCTGCTTGGGGGCGGGACAGTTTGATGCGTCGCGAACACACCAGGATTGAGGGCTATGTTTTCAATTCGGTGTCAGTCAATGGGAACTGAAATGCTAGAAACCCAACTCGCCGAACAAAGAGGAACAGAGTGAGCGACTTTCCAACAAAGGCCAAGTGCGTCGTGATAGGCGCCGGCATCGTCGGAAATTGNGTNGTCGGACACTTGAGTGANATGGGTTGGGAAGAGATTGTCCTCCTCGACAAAGGTCCGCTTCCCAATCCCGGAGGCTCGACAGGTCATGCTTCGAACTTTATTTTTCCTGCCGACCACTCCAAGGAGATCGTTGACCTCACTCTTGAGAGCCAAAAACAGTACGAAGAGCTAGGCCTCCAAACTACTTGTGGTGGCATCGAAGTAGCCCGAACTGAAGAGAGAATGGAGGAGTTCAAACGCCGGATGACGTCGGCCACTTGTTGGGGAATCCCCTCCGAGCTTCTCACGCCTGGNGANGTNAAAGAGCGGGTCCCTTTCATTTCCGANGACGTCATCTTGGGTGGGTTCTTCACNCCNAGCGTCAGCGCGGTGGATTCCCTAGAAACNGGNACGCAAATGCGNAANAGAGCCCAGGACGCGGGAAATTTNCAGGTTTTCGCAAATACCGAAGTTCTCGACATCGAAACTGCAGCTGGCCCCAATAAGCCCTCCGTGAGCGCCGTGGTCACCGACAAGGGACGNATCGAATGTGAAACTGTTGTTATTGCCTGNGGAGTGTGGAGTCCTCGCCTCGCNGAAATGGCGGGCGCAACAATTCCNCTGACGCCAGCTGTTCACCAGATGGCCGACGTCGGTCCCTTNGACGTCCTNGTGGAAACCCAACAAGAGTTGGCTTATCCCATCGTCCGCGACATGGATACCTTCTGCTACGAGCGCCAGTCAGCCGGCTCGATGGAAGTTGGATCGTATGCCCATCGACCGATTCTTCATCGGGTTGATGAGATTCCCTCCAACGATGAGGCTGCCCTTAGCCCAACCGAAATGCCCTTTACGGCNGACGATTTCGACCAACAGATGGAAGAAGCCATCGAGTTGATGGANTTTTTNGGCGACGGAGAAATCAAATATGCAATCAATGGTCTGCTCTCACTGACACCGGACGCNAANCCGGTACTCGGGCCCACTATNGAAGTGGACAATTTATGGTCTGCTGCGGCTGTTTGGGTGAAGGAGGGCCCCGGAGTGGGGCGCCTCATCGCGGAATGGATGACCTACGGATACCCCCATCTCACCGACCCNCACGGNGCTGACATAACACGCTTCTATCCNCAACAACGCAACGTCAATCACATCGAAGCCCGAGCAGATGAGCACTTCAACAAAACGTACGGCATTGTGCACCCCAGAGAGCAGTGGGCAAGTAGACGAGACATCACCACTGGTCCCGTCAAAACTCGGACCGATGATTTGGGAGCCTTCTATTTCGAAGCNGGCGGTTGGGAACGTCCCCATTGGTACGAGTCGAACAAGGACCTCGTTGCCGCTTATGGGGTCGAGGGACGGGAACATGAGTGGGACGCTCGTTGGTGGACTCCCATTTCTGACGCAGAACACCTTCACATGCGCGACAACGTGGGCCTCGTTGATCTGTCTGCGTTTCAAATTTTCCAGGTAAGAGGGCCCGGAGCGCTCGACTACATCGACCAGATGGTTGTAAATAAATGCGACGTGAAAGTGGGCGGTTCCATCTACACCCCTGTTTTGAACAGTTCNGGTGGATTTAGATCGGACCTAACTATTCTCAGNCTGGCCCCCGACCGATTCAGAATTATCACCGGCGCGTTCGATGGAGGGCGCGACGAGTACTGGTTCCGACACAACCTCCCTGCCGACGGCTCAGTTCAGTTTGAGAACCGCACAAATGCCCTATGTACGTTGGGAGTTTGGGGCCCAAATGCCATTCCCCTTCTCTCACAGCTCACCGAATCAGATCTGAGCCAAGAATCGTTCCCATATGGCACGTGTCAAGACATTCTCATTGAAGGGATCCCGACCGAAATGTTTCGCGTTTCCTACGTAGGCGACGCAGGGTTCGAGATCTACACCCCAATGCAACATGGGCTAGCCCTGTGGGATGCCATCTTCGATGCTGGCGCGAGTTTCGATCTCCGCCCTGTCGGCGCAGCCGTGTACGGCACGAGTGGCCGAATCGAAAAGGGTTACCGCCTAATGGGCGCCGAGTTAGAAAACGAATACACGCCCGTTGAAGCCGGATTAGCGCGACCGAAGGTAAAAGCGGCCGATTTCATAGGAAAAGATGCGTATCTGGTGGCACGAGAGGAGGCACCTTGTGCTCAGTTATGCGTACTCACCGTTGAAAACCATATCTGCCTCGATGGTTACCCGCGGTTCCCAATGGGGGCCGGCAACGAACCAATTCTTTCTAGTGCCGGCGAACGCATCGTCGATGCAAAAGGCAGAGTGAGCCGCGTAACCACGGCGGGCAATGCCCCGTCGATCGACAAGTACCTTTTGATGGCCTACTTGCCCGCAGATTTATGCGAAATCGATACGGAACTTCAGGTCATGTACCAGAACGAAACATATCCTGTGAGAGTCGCCGCGACGGGAGCGAATTTGGCACTTTTCGATCCTGACAACTCTCGCATGAAGGCCTAGAACCAACCGAAGTTGAGCCACCGAGGAGAACCTATGCGGATTCTGGTCTGCGTTAAAAGAGTCCCCGCACCGGGTTCGCGCATCAACATCAGCTCTGATGAATTAAACGTGGACACATCCCATCTTGGCTTCACGACAAGTCCACACGAAGAGTGTGCCCTCGAAGAAGCAACTCAAATCACTGAAGAACACGGCGGGACCGTCGCTGTCCTGACAGTGGGGTCGCTCGACGCTGAGGAACAACTGCGGTACGCCGCGAGCGTGGGCGGTACTGAATTCGTTTTGGTGCCCAATGACAGTGGCCACGACTGGGATCCAGAACGAACTGCAAGGGCCATCACTCAAGCAATTAAAGGTCTAGAAACTCAAGGTGGCCCGTTCGACCTCATTCTCTTCGGAAACGAATCTGCCGACGCCGGTGGTTACCAAGTCGGGATCAGGGTCGCCGTCGCATTGGACCGCCCGATTGTTAATGGAATCAAAGGCATCGACATTGAGGAAGGGGGCTTTACCGTTCGACGCGAAGTTGACGCGGGTTTCGAGGTTTACCGGCTCCGAGCCCCCGCAGTGTTGGGCATCCGAGAGGGGATCAACCTGCCTCGCTATCCGACTATGAAAGGTCGACTGGCCTCTAAGAAAGCCGACATCGCAGTCACTCCGATCGAAGTGGACGCTGGCGGCCAAATCAAGACTCGCTTACATCAGCCCGAAGAACAACTGACCGAAACAACAATTCTGGGCGACAGCGCAGACGCTGCCAGCTCCATAGTTGATTTACTCGACGAGTTGGGCGTGTTGTGATGACGGAAATACTCGTTTTGGTCGAACACGATCGCGGAGAGATCTCACCTGCAGCGACCGAAGCTCTAACTGCAGCCAAGCAGCTTGGCGAAACCCTTTCCCTTAATCCGATCGCAGTACTAATCGGCCCTGATACAGCCGAACTTGGACTGGTGTGCCGCGACTACGGCATATCGTCGGCCTATTGCTTAGGTTCCCCCCTCTTGTCCGATTACGGCCCCGAAGCTTGGGCTCAAGCTGTCGTGGAACTGGCGAGATCACATCCTCCAGCAGTGATTTTTGCAGTAGGTACCGATCGCGGCAATGAAGTGCTGGCACAAGTTGCCGCCCGAATGGACCTTCCGTTTATCGCCAACAGCATCAACGTTAAACGAGATGATTATTGGAAAATAACTCGTTTTCAATGGGGCGGATCCCTGCTCGAGGACATCACTGTTGATACCGACACCTTGATCTTCTCTTATGGTCACCACCTCATAGAGCCAGTAACTGCTCCATTGGAGAAAGCTACCGAGGTTACTCACGTCGATATCGAACTCGATGCCTCGCTGACACGGACGATGATCCAAGATCGTGTGACTCTCAGCGAAGGCGTAACACTTTCAACTGCTTCAGTGGTGGTGTCAGGTGGCCGGGGCGTCGGTTCCGCCGACGGATTTGCTCCATTGGAGGAATTAGCGGACCTTCTCGGTGGTCGAGTGGGATGCTCCCGCGCCGTAACGAACAACGGTTGGAGAAGCCATGCCGACCAAGTGGGGCAAACCGGAACGCGTATCGCGCCTGAGATATACATCGCATGTGGAATTTCGGGCGCGATTCAACATTGGGTGGGGGCCATGGCCTCGAAAAACATTCTTGCCATCAATACCGACCCCGAAGCGAACATAGTGACCAAAGCCGGTTACGCGGTTATTGCCGATCTTCACGAGGTCATTCCTGCGGTGGTCGAGGAAATCAGGCGGCGCAGAAGCTAAGAGCGAAGGACTCAGCCCGCCTGCAATTAATTGAGTTGGCGGCTCATACGGTCGCAGGCCGCGGCTAACTGGATCCCCAGATCATGTGTACGTTCCGGATCGGGGAAGCGATATGCCGGGCCATGGACATGGAGTGCGGCGATCACTTCACCACTAGCACCGAAGACTGGTGCCGCAACGGAATTGAGGCCGTCGGCGAACTCCTGATACACCCAGCAATAGCCAACTCGTCGAACCTCTCCCAAGCGTTGGCGGATTCGCGTCGGNTCTACTTCGCTTCGTGGCGTCGCGATCTCTAGAGATTGATCCAAATACGCGTCTAAATCATCTGACTTCANGTGCGCTAAGACNANCAAGCCCGAGGGAACCAGATGCAACGGAGCGTATTCGCCGGTCCAATTTCTGACCTGGACCTGACTGTCAACCNCAACATGNTCCGCGTAGTAGATCTCGCGTCCGTCNCGAACTCCGATACCGGACGTCTCTCCAATGGAATCAACTAAGTCCAGCAAATGNGGACGAGCNACCGCCACTAAGTTGCGGTCACCACTAATTTCAGCCGCTAAATCAAGAATCCCGTCGTCTAGCGAGTAGCGCCCGCCCGCGTGTTCTTGCCGGACTGCGCCCTCTTCTTCGAGGGCNGCCANCAGNCGAGCCACCGTGCTCTTTGGCAGGCCGACGCGGTCCGACACCTCGGTAACGCCCAACGGNCCCGAGGCGAGAGCCCTCAGGATCGAGAACGCGCGATGTACTGACTGGACCACCGNCACACGAAACCTCCGCCGAGAGTGTGCCACATCGTGGAACAACTGGCGAAAGCAGCNTGTCNAGCCNTTGCNNTCGGCATGCATTTCAGNCCCNTTCAGTAAGANACCTCAAGACACNANCNCACACAAATAATTCGNGTTTCTNANNTATGGCGCACCAANGCAGGGNCGGTTAGACCCGTACACTGAGGAATGCCCGGCACGAAGCACACCTCGGAATCAGGAGTCTTTATGGCCTCGAAGGCAGACCTTTCCAAGCCATTGGCACGGATCACCACACCGCTCGTCCGTGATGGCGGTGCACTCCGCGAAGCAACNTGGGAAGAAGCNCTTGACCGAGCCGCCCAAGGCTTTCAACGCACCATGAAGGACCATGGAANTCAAGCGTTCGGCCTTTTCAGTTGCTCTAAAAGCACGAATGAGATGAATTACGCTGCTCAAAAATTTATTCGTACNGTCGTGGGCTCCAACAACATCGACTCCTGTAACCGAACTTGACACGCTCCTAGCGTCGTCGGTCTGGCGACAGTGTTCGGAGCCGGAGGGGGAACGTCGTCCTACGCTGAAGTCGAAGAGACGGACTTCGTTTTGTTATGGGGTTCAAACGCCCGCGAAGCACATCCCATCTATTTTCATCACGTTCTCAAAGGGATCNCTAACGGGGCAAAGATGTACACCGTTGATCCCCGGCGCACGTCGACAGCTAAGTTCGCTGATTTGTGGCTTGGCATTGACGTGGGCACCGATATTGCGTTAGCGAACGCAATGTCACGGGAAATCATCGCCGCAGNNCTCCATGACAAACGCTTCATTGATCACGCAACTGCGGGGTTTGACNCCTTCGCCGACCACGTTGATTCCTACACCCTTGAACGGGCGGCATCCATGACCGGGGTGAAAGCCCACGCGATCCGTGAATTAGCGCATGAGTACGCGAACGCTCCGACAGCCCAAATTCTTTGGACTCTAGGAATCACCGAACACCACAACGGNGTTGAAAACGTACTGTCCCTATGCAATCTTGCACTCTTNACTGGACATGTCGGNCGGTGGGGTTCGGGACTAGTCCCGCTTCGAGGCCAAAATAATGTTCAAGGCGGCGGCGATATGGGTGCCCTGCCCGACAAGCTGCCCGGTTTCCAAGATCTCGGCGACCAAGCAGTCCGAGCAAAATTTGAGTCCGCATACGGCCAACCCCTCAATCCTGATCCAGGGCTGCATCTGTCATTGATGTTTGACGCGATGAGTCGAGGTGAGCTGACAGCCCTTTACGTCATTGGCGAAAATCCGGCCGACTCTGAGGCGGATGTTGAGCACACAAGAAAATTATTGAGTGAACTCGACATTCTTGTCGTACAAGACATATTTCTAACGCGTACGGCACAATTAGCTGACGTTGTTCTCCCCGCCACCATCGGCTGGGCTGAGTCCCATGGCACGGTCACTTCGAGCGAACGGAGGGTTCAGCGCGTGAGACCTGCGGTGAACCCTCCGGGAAGCTGCCGACACGATTACGAAATTATTGCCGCCCTTGCTCAACACATGGGCGCAGAATGGAACACTCACACTCCTGAAGAATTNTGGGACGAACTTCGGTCACTGTCTCCAATGCATGGCGGAATGAGTTATGCGCGCCTCGAAAGGCAAGGCGGNTTGCAGTGGCCGTGCCCGGATCTCGAACATCCGGGCACCCCGTACCTACACGGTTGGCTTTGGGAGGACGACCTCGGAGGAAAAAACCCAGCTCCATTCTCGATTACGAATTTCGAAGGACCAAAGGAACAACTGAGCGCGCAATTTCCGCTGCGTTTGACTACCGGCAGGGTATTGGACTCCTACAACACCGGCGTTCAGTCCGGTGGTTATGAATCCCCGATCCGCTCTGGTTCACATCTAGAAATCAGCACCGTTGACGCTCTCAAACTCGGTGTATTCGACGGAGAACGCGTTCTGGTGTCTTCTCCCAGAGGCAACGTCGAAATGAACATCAAAATTGAACCTGACCAAGCCACTGGTCTGGTCTTTTCAACATTTCATTTTCCTGAGCTAGTCGACCTCAATCTTTTAACCAACGACNCGTGGGATCAACGAAGCGGCACCGCCGAATTCAAAGCAGCCGCTNTTCGAATCGACAAAATATCCCNGGAATCATCTCGTGGCTGATCTGCAATTCAGCGACGCTGTGCCCGACAACNAAGAGATCGAAGTCATCGATGCGTTTATCGAGCAACCGNCNGTCGAGCGAGACGGCGAGAGGTTAGTCCGGAGCGGGTTATCNCGTCGACGTGACAGACGCCACCTTCTANTACCCGCTCTGCACCTACTTCAAAACTCNAAAGGGTGGATTAGTCCTGGCGGTCTCAACTACGTGGCTGAAGTACTTCAGGTACCCCCGGCNGAGGCCTACGGTGTNGCAACATTCTACGACCTGTTCGCCACTGACGAACCGTCGCANACTGGCCCNCTACACCACGTCTGTGTTGACCCGGCCTGCGCCATAGCAGGAGCATCAGAATTAGCGGCCGAACTGGTAGAGGCGGGCAACCGAATGCATGAAAGCCCCTGCCTCGGGCAGTGCGAACGAGCGCCAGCAACGTTCATTCAAGGCCTCGGCTCGCCAGACGTTGTAACCGCCGACACCGCTGGTTTGATGCATCGGCAAGAGGGTGATCAATCGCTTCGGTTACTTAGACGCTTCGGCCAAGCAGACCCCCTGAGCATCGACTCCTACCGCGCCCACGGCGGATATCAGGCACTGNAAATAGCACTGCAAATCGGTNCCCAACAGGTGTTGGAGACGCTAACGGCGTCAGGTCTTTCGGGACGTGGCGGTGCNGCTTTTCCAACTGGAACAAAATGGCAATCTGTNGCCGNAGAAGCAGCCGAATCCAAGCACNTTGTCGCCAACGCCGATGAAAGCGAACCGGGAACCTTCAAGGATCGCTTGATCATGGAAAATGACCCGTTCTCAATCATCGAGGCGATGACTATCGCCGGCGTCACCACTGGATCTGAACACGGATGGATTTATATCCGAGGTGAGTACCCGCTTGCCACCGAGAGACTTACCCAAGCGGTCGACAGCGCCCGGAAATCAGGANTTCTGGGCACTCGAATNGCCGGTTCTCAACACTCGTTCGATATTCAGATNCGGCGCGGCGCTGGCGCTTACATTTGCGGTGANGAGACAGCGCTCTTTAATTCCATCGAAGGCCGGCGAGGTGAGCCACGCAACAAGCCGCCATTTCCTACAACCAGCGGATTGTTCGGAGAACCAACGGTCATCAACAACCCGGAAACATTGATCAACGTTCTTGAAATATTGATTGGCGGAGTGGACTCCTATAGGTCGCTAGGAACTGAACGTTCTCCCGGTACCAAACTGTTTTGCTTGTCCGGNCACATTCANTCCCCGGGTCTTTATGAGGTGCCATTTGGCACTCCCCTCGGCGAACTCATTGATCTNGCCGGTGGAGCCGTCGGATCCCTCCAAGCAATCTTGATGGGGGGAGCGGCTGGTTCCTTCGTCGGTCCCGAAATGTTGGGACTTCCGCTAACTCTCGAGGACGCAGCTGCCAACGGCACGACCCTCGGTTCCGGAGCCATCACCGTCTTTTCGAGCGACGTTGACATGTTGGAGGTTGTGCGTCGCTTGGCGAAGTTTTTCCGCGATGAATCGTGTGGACAATGTGTCCCCTGTCGGATTGGAACTGTGAGACAGCATGAGGTTCTCCTCCAAATCGCGCCNGTCGGTCCCGATTCCGCCCAACGGGGACTNCTTGACGATATTTCCGCAGTCATGACCGACGCCTCAATTTGCGGCCTCGGCCATACCGCAGCTTCGGCTGTGCAATCTGCGCTCGACCTCGGATTNCTCGACACGGACAGGCACTNATGGAACAGACNACTTCGGAAGTGTCAGTACANATCAATGACACAAANGTCACGGTGGAGGAAGGGACNACTCTTCTAGAAGCTGCCCGNNTAGCAGGAATAGANATACCGACCCTCTGCTGGGCCGAAAACTTNACCCCNNTCAATGCCTGCAGGCTTTGNGTCGTNGAGCAAGANGGATCGCGCGCCCTGGTTCCCGCATGCTCGAGGNTGAGCGAGGACGGGGCTCAGNTCCNAACTGATACANATCGCGTCCGNCACAGNAGAAAGATGGTTTTGGAATTTCTGGCTTCCGCCAANGATTTGTCACAAAGTGCCGAATTGCTGCAATGGGCAGAGGACTACAGGATCGAGCCCACGCGTTACGAAAAGCCGGAGAAACGATCGATTCCAGTAAAGATAGAAGACGACCTATTCATTCGCGCCTACGACCGNTGTGTCCTCTGCTACAAATGCGTTGAAGCTTGCGGGGATGACGCNCANCACACGTTCGCNATCACCATCGCTGGACGGGGTTACGACGCCNGCGTCTCCACCGAGTACGAAATCCCACTGCCCGATTCNGCATGNGTCTATTGCGGCAATTGCGTCGGTGTTTGTCCCACCAACGCACTTCAATTCAAAACTGAATTTGACCTTCGCGAGGCGAAAGATTGGCGGACGGAAGACCAAAACATCACCGAGACTATTTGCTCCTATTGTGGCGTCGGCTGCAGTCTTGANCTTCACACGCAAGACAACCAAATAGTCAAGGTCACCTCACCATCTGATCATTCCGTCACNTCAGGTCATCTGTGCATCAAGGGCCGCTTTGGATGGCAGTACGTNCACGCTCCNAAATTTGAACCCTCNAAACGACCCTGANCCGACGTTCNCAAAANTCAACAAAACTGGCTACGAGAGTCAGAATNCGACNACTAAAACTGGCATACTGCTGCCCCCTTCTNCACCNAGTCTCATGAATTCAGGAGNNCGCAGTGTTGCGTAAGTCTTCCGTCACCGGNAACGCATGGTCGCTTTTTTTNGGCATCGCATTACTGCAAGCCGGAGTCGGTCTCCAACGCCCGCTCATCGGGCTCAGGGCCGAAGCTGCGGGGTTTAGTACTCTCAGCGCTTCTTTGATAATGACGCTTTACTATGCGGGCTTCATCGTCGGAACTCGATTCGTAGGACACGCTCTCNCGAGAGTGGGACACATTCGGACCTTCGCCGGGCTGGCATCAACGGGCTCCAGCATTGTTCTCCTCCAAGGCCTCTGGGTAGATCCAATTAGTTGGGGTTTGTGCCGCTTTATGTTCGGAATCTGTTGCGCTGCACTCTATGTCGTCGGCGAATCTTGGCTCAATGACATGGCGACCAACGAATCTCGAGGCCGACTGCTAAGCATCTACATGGTCATCGCAGTTGCCGCCACGTTAGGCGGCCAGTATGCGATAGGACTTGCTGACAGCAACAACTTCACCCTCTTTGCNGTTGCNTCGGTCATGGTGTCGATGGCCCTTGTGCCTATCGCNTTGTCGGCCAGAACNAAACCNCCNGCGACCGTGCCNGAGCCGCTTACTCTTCGCGCTTTGANATCAATCGTTCCAACNGGTCNGGTTCTGTGTTTTTTCTCCGGAATGACCTTGGGAATAATTGTCGGCCTAGGCCCNATNTACGGTGTAGCAAANGGGTGGGAACCCATTCATATAGCGAACTTTGTCGGGGCGCCNCTGNTCGGGTCTGTTCTTTTTCAGATCCCCATTGGCCGNATTTCNGACCGAATCCCGCGCCGCGCTGTCCTTACTGGAGCTTCGGCTGGCGCAGCCATGCTGTGTTTTGTGCTGCTCGGAGTGAACGCCAAAAGCATTACGGGGATGTTCTGTCTCGTTCTTATGGGCGGCTTAGCATTTCCTATTTATTCGATAGCAATCGCATACACCAACGATTGGCTCAAGAATGAACAAATGATGGGAGGGGCAGCATTGCTGGTGCGAATCCATGGCGTCGGTGCCTTCGTTGGACCCCTAGTGGCGGCTCCGGCGATGAGCGCTTCACTAGATATGTACTTCTATCTGACAGCAGCAATTTTTTGTTTGACGACGATCTACCTGATTTATCGTATTTCCTTTCACAGCGCTCCTCCAGTGGAAGAACAGGGACGTTTCCAACCGTTTCCTTTACGAGCCTCAAGAATGGCTGTTGCTTTGTTTGATCGCAGTCGTCGCTAGTTTGCAAGACGTTTCGCTACCAAGTAACGCACGGCGCCTATTGATGAAAGCCAGGTGATTCAGGCGGCAACGGGGTGTTGCCCAGAATTAAATCAGCAGCCTTTTCTGCAATCATCATCGTCGGAGCATAAATATTCCCGTTGGTTATGAAGGGCATGACTGACGCGTCCACCACTTGCAGCCCCTCAATTGAATGAACATTCATCGTTTCGGGATCCACCACTGCATCTTCTTCGATNCCCATTCGAGCTGTTCCACACGGGTGCAANGCCGTCTCTGCGTCGCNCCGAATCCAGTCNAGGATCTCTGCNTCAGTTTTGACGCGCCGCCCNGGGGAGATTTCACCAGCGTTGATNNCCGAAAACGCAGCNTGGCTGAGAATTTTTCGTGCCACCTTGANCGCCTCAACCCATTCTTTTCGGTCGTTTGGGGTACTCAAGTAGTTGAAACGTATATGGGGTTTAACAAATGGGTCATCTGAGTGGACCATGACCGATCCTCTTGTATCCGCGCGCATCGGACCCACGTGTACCTGGTAGCCATGTTCGGTTTCCGCAACCTGGCCGTCGTACCGAACAGCTAACGGGAGAAAATGCAGCATCAAATTGGGATAGGTCGCGTCGCTGCCGCTACGGATAAATCCGCCAGCTTCAAAGTGATTCGTGCTGGCTGGTCCGCGTCGAAACAACCATTGCAAACCAATTAATGGACGCCGCCGAACAGCCAAATTGGGCTGTTGAGTNATTTTCTTTAANGANGCGTGCTGGATATAAACCTCTAAATGNTCCTGAAGGTTTTCTCCTACTCCNGAAAGATCAGCCACGACTGGAATTTCGAGCTTCTCTAAAAGTCTCTTTGGTCCAATGCCGCTTAGTTGCAGTAATTGAGGCGTATTGAGNGCACCGGCGCAGCAAACCACNTTTCGGGCCNGATACAAGATTGGATTCCTGTGGTTACCTAANATCGAACGTTCAATGGTTTCCACNCCCTTGACTCGNCGATCTTTGATCAACAGGCGCGTAGCATGAGTCCGCGTTCGNACGGTCAGATTCGAGCGGGTGATTACTGGATGGAGATAAGCCCTAGCGGCACTGAGTCTNCGTCCCCGNTAGATATTTCGGTCAAATGCAGCGAAACCCTCTTGTCGATATCCGTTTAGGTCGTCNGTTAGCGNGTATCCCGCTTGCTGACACGCAAGAAAAAACGCATCGAAAAGTTCGCCGCNCGCTGGTCCACGTTCAAGTTTGAGNGGACCAGTTTCGCCCCGCCACTCNTCTCCACCGGCAAGACATGATTCGAGGCGTTTGAANTANGGGAGCGTGTGGGCGTAATCCCACGTGNGCATTCCAGGTTGTTGAGCCCAACGCTCCATGTCGCCCGGATTGCCCCGCTGAAAAATCATGCCGTTAATACTCGAACTGCCTCCGAGGACCTTGCCTCGAGCGTGGTAGACGCGACGACCGTTCATGGCCGCTTCGGGCTCTGACTCGTATCTCCAGTCATAAAAGCGCGATCCCAGTGGAAAAGCGAATCCGGCGGGCATATGAATGAACGGATCCCATATGTAATCCGGTCGCCCCGCTTCAAGNAGCAGAACTTGGTTGGAGGGATCNGCAGTCAAGCGGTTGGCTAGAGCACATCCCGCCGAACCGCCCCCAATGATGACGAAGTCATAANCAATTTCCCCTTCGCTCCTCACGGCTTTCGCCACCTCTCTATCCGCGAGTTAATAGCCATTGGGCAGCGTACCCTCGCGTTGATGTTCGTCTCTATAGATCATCGATGATCGGCGCTCTNTTTGGAGTTCTNGCTGCTCTNTTAATTGGCTTGGGGGACTTATTCGGTCGTCGTGTATCTATTCGCTCTTCGCCCATAACNAGTACGGCGGCTATGCAGTGCGTGGCCGCAGTTACCTTGATCATTTCNCTCCTATTTTGGAGTCGAACACCGAATGGTGCCGATCTTCTCTTAGGCGCTATCTCAGGCTTGGGAGCTGCCACAGGACTCTGCTGTTACTACATNGGCCTTCGGAAAGAGTCCTCTGCNGTGATGGCGCCCCTCGTGGCCGTGNTCGCNACAGTGGTCCCAGTTTTGTGGGCGTTGACTATTGGCATTGAGGTCTCTTATCTGAGTGCAGTGGGGGTGTTGATTGCGTTGATCGGTCTGGTGTTGGTGACATCCGATGGACGAATCGANCNGAATGTTAAAGATGGTGCGATCTGGGGGGTGGCCTCTGGCCTCGGNTANGGCCTNGGATTCGCAGCGCTCCTCAACGTCACNACGATTGGGGGCACATGGGTGCTCGTCAGTCAACGACTGATCGCCTTCGCGATCATGATTCCTGTCGCAACCGNAGCTAAGGCAGTTATCACCCCTCCGAGAGGAGCGCGAATAGCGGCGCTCACTGGGGGAATCTGTGCAGGAGCTACGAGTATTGCTTTTTTTGTTGGAATCCAATTTGATCAGTTGCCGACGGTTGTCGCTATGTCTCTATTCCCTGTGTTCAGCGTTCTCGTCGGAAGGCTCTTCTTTAAGGACCAGGTCACCATCAGACAAGTCTGTGGCATAGCACTAGCGGTGATGGGTACGGGAGTTGTCGTCGGTGGTTGATCATCCGATGGCGTCGGGTTCCTCGCTCTTGCGCCGTTCGATGTAGTCGATCATTGCTAAATCGATTGCTTCGTCAAGGGGAGGTGGTTCATAGTCGGTCAACATTTGTTTCCACATAGTGTTGGCTCGCTGAGCGGCGCTCTTTTCTCCCTCCTCGNACCATTGTTCATAGCTGTTGTTGTCGGCAATATTTGAACGATAAAAAGCTGATTCGAAATTTTCCAACGTGTGTGCATTTCCAAGGAAATGTTGGCCATGTGGGTTACTACGAAAAGCGTCCATGGCTTGTCCGTTTTCTGTCATATCTACACCATTCGCATACACCTGCATCATGCCTAATTGATCGGCATCCATTAGTAGTTTTTCGTAGCTAAGCGCTAAACCCCCCTCGATCCAACCCGCAGCATGGAGCACAAAGTTCACGCCGGCCTGCATCGTGGGCAGCAAGGTAGCGAGGGACTCATAAGCCGCTTGGGCGTCGGGAGCCTTTGAGGAGGTCAATTGACCGCCGGACCGAAATGGGACACCAACCCGTCGTGCGAGTGCAGCCATGACGTAGATCGCGAGGCCTGCTTCAGGAGTGCCGAAGGTAGGCGCACCAGTGGCCATGGACATCGAGGAGGCGAATGTCCCAAAAACAACTGGCGCCCCTGGGCGCACTAGTTGGCAAAACGCCATACCTGAGAGTGCTTCCGCCAAAGCTTGTGCGGCTAATCCGGCGACAGTGACAGGTGACATCGCACCCGCCAAGATGAAGGGTGAGATAATGCAGGCTTGATTGTTTTCCGCGTAAACCTTTGCTGCTCCTAGCATTGTCGCGTCCCACCGCAACGGTGAGGAAGCGTTGATGAGGTTCGTCATTACGGTTCGATCGTTCAGATCTCCGCCGAAGGCCAGTCGACACAATTCGATCGAATCGACCGCTCGCTCGGGGGCCGTGACGGAACCCATAAGAGGCTTGTCGCTAAATTTCAAGTGGGAATAGACCATGTCAAGATGCCGTTTGTTGACGGGCACATCGACTGGCTCTACCACGGTGCCTCCGCTGTGGTGAAGGTGAGGAAGGCTGTAAGTGAGCTTCACTACATTTTCGAAGTCCTCCAAAGTCGCGTATCGGCGTCCATGGTCAAGGTCCGTGATGAACGGCGANCCGTAGTTGGGAGCGAAGACCGTNCCTTTGTCACCGATCTGCACGGAACGTTGCGGATTGCGAGCGTGTTGGGTGTAGACCCGCGGAGCAGAGTCTTGAACTAANTGTCGACAGAGCCCCTTAGGCACCTTGACCAANTCTCCTTCGATCTCAGCCCCGACTGAACGCCAAAGTTCCAGAGCATCTGGAAAGTCTTGGAACGCNATTCCAATTTCACTCAAGATGATTTCCGCATTGTCTTCGATGCGCACTAAGGCTTCTTCGTCTAGAACCTCAACCGGAAGTAGCTTCCGTTCCAAGAATGGAGCTGATGCTTCGGGCGCGGCAGTTCTGATTGCGCGACGGGCCGCCCGACCGCCTCCTCTACGTGTAGCCACTAGTCCTCCTTGTTGTTGCGCGCGCGTTGTTTTCGGTCCCGACGTCGGGGACCGTCCTCGCCTTTGGAAACGTTGGAAAAATCAACCAACTTCTTCAAGTGGGGCGTGGGTGATGATGCGTGCGGNAATGCCATCGCNTNGACAAATAGCTCTTGAAAACGGGGTTCGGTCGCTGTTTCTATTTTCTCTACTGTGCGAACTAGCTCTTCGACTTCGAGGCGTTGCTCACGTGAGAGAAGCATGCGTACAGCCCCGCTGCCTGCAGCGTTGCCGGCGGCCCTGACCTTTTCGATGGGGGAGTCGGGGATCACCCCCAGGATCATCGCGTACAGCGGGTCGATCTGTGCACCGAACGCACCCGCGAAACGAATCTCATCAAGATGCCCTATCCCAGCGTGTTCCATCAATAGATCGATACCGGCTCGCAGCGCAGCCTTTGCTAGCTGAATAGCCCGCACATCGTTCTGGGTTATGACGACGTTAGGACCTNGGTTGNTATCCGTCCCGCCATAGAGGANATANGAGAACGTACGATCGTTTTCCACGATGCGATNAGATTTCGTTCGATTGTCAGTGATGACGCCGTCNGAGGTCATCAGTCCGCTGAGAAACATTTCCGCTAANGCTTCAACTATGCCGGACCCGCAAATCCCTGTAACACCTGTATTCGCTGTGGCCTCAAGGAATCCCGGTTCATTGGACCACATGTCNCAACCTATGACCTTCACGGTTGANTCGAACGTTTCGCGGTCGATACGCACTCTTTCGATCGCCCCTTGAGTCGCGCGCTGTCCGCAAGAAGTCTGAGCGCCTTCGAAAGCGGGGCCCGTCGGACTTGAAGCGGCAAAGAGAGATCTCTCGTTCCCTAACACAATTTCTGCATTGGTTCCGATGTCAACTAAAAGCTGGACCTCCAGTGATCGATGCGGTCCTTCTGCCAGGATCATCGCAGCGGCATCGGCTCCGACATGCCCTGCGATACACGGGCCCACGTACACAGATGCTTGTGTAGTCGGAAGATTGAGGTCCTNTCCCAATAATTCAAGAGCGTCTGTTGTCGCCAGCAGGAAGGGNGCCTGCCCCAATGGNGTGGCGTCCAAGCCAAGAAGCAAGTGATGCATTACGGGGTTTCCGACCATCACCAGTTCATCTACGTCCTCAAGGTCAGCGTCTGCCTGCTCAACCAGCATGAGGATAAGGTCCGAGAGCGCTCCGCGGACAAGCCGGGTGAGCTCTTGATCTCCGCCCTGGTTCATCATCGCGTAACTGACTCGGCTCATCAGATCTTCGCCTAAGCGNATCTGCGGATTCATGAGTCCGCTNGTGGCAAGAACCTCGCCANTCGCCAAGTCGATNAGGTGCCCNGCAATAGTCGTTGAACCGACGTCCACTGCGACACCCAACAAATTTAGGGACACACCCGGNCGCACCGACTCCACTCGAGATCCCGTCACATTGGTCCGAACTCGCACTGTCACAGTGCTCTCCGTCTGGCCTGTCGCATCTTGTAGGGGTCGGAGGGCGCCCNATCTGAATTCGGTGACGTCCATCGACCATTCTCTGGCCAGTACNTCGNTAAGCAGNTCGCTGAGAGAAGNGGAATNCCCCAACTCGGGNTTGGGAACTGAGACAACGTGCAGGGTGCTGACTGGGTCCAGNGAAAANCCCTCNAGATGAATGTCTTTCCTAATGACTGGCGCGTTTAATTGACTCCCTGGGGGCACNNCAAGGACCACATCGCCAACGATTTTGGCNTGGCAGCCGAGCCGAGCGTCTTGTTCTATATCGCGCTTTCCCGCGTACGAGCNCTCGGTTGTGTCNGATGCACTTAGATGNCTTNNGTCGGAGCGCACCGCCCATTTCGGGAATTGACCCAAGGCTGGGATTACTTGACAGCGNCCACAGATGCCCCTTCCGCCNCAAACGCTGTCGAGGTCGACACCGAGTTGTCGGGCCGCGTCCAGCACCGTCGTTTCTGATTCGACCCGGCCTTCAAGGCCGGACGGGGTGAAGATAACGCGGTGCTCAGAACTCATAACTGCCTCAGGCACTCTCTTCAGTGGGCGCTCGNCGGCGACCNCTTCGAGCGCCACGGCCTGGTGGCACCGCCTCANGATCGCGGTGGACGCTGATCCANCTCGCGCAGTTCTGATCGTTGCCCATGAGCACGTCTGCTCCCATGATGGCCGATTTCACTTCNGAATGCAGCGGATTCATAATCGCGGACGTCATTCCTGCTCCAATCGCCATAGACAAGAAAGTGCCTGTTACTACGTGNCGGTTCGGTAGGCCAAAACTCACGTTGGAAGCGCCGCANGTCGTGTTGACTCCCAGTTCGTCTCGGAGTCGTCGAACTAAATGGAACACTTGTTGTCCCGCATTNCTCATCGCTCCAATTGGCATAACTAGAGGATCAACGACCACATCCGCTGTCGGGATGCCGAAATCGTTGGCAGCNTTTACGATTCGCTTCGCCACGTCAAATCGAACATCGGGGTCCTCACTGATCCCTGTTTCGTCGTTGGAGATCGCCACCACGGCTGCCCCATTTTTTGCGACCAGCGGAAGGACACGATCCATCACGTCTTGTTCNCCGGTAACGGAGTTGATTAACGGTTTCCCTTCGTACACGGCGATTCCGGCCTCAAGCGCTTCGATGATGGAAGAGTCAATCGACAAGGGCACGTCAGTGACCGATTGGACAAGGCGAATCGCTTCAGACAGNAACGCCGGTTCGTCGGCTAGGGGAATTCCGGCATTGACGTCNAGCATGTGTGCTCCGGCCGCGACCTGCGCCAAAGCGTCGGCTTCTACCCGCGAGAAGTCNCCGTTCTTCATTTCTTCGGCTAGAAGCTTTCGACCTGTGGGGTTGATCCGCTCACCGATCATCACGAAGGGCCTGTCAAACCCGATAACAACCTCTTTTGCTGCTGAACTAATCACTGTTTCGGTCATCTGGTTCCCATTGCGTTTGTCTTCTGCTGACGNCNTCTTCCATTTCGANCAAAACGGCGATTNAGCTGGTANTTAATTTGGGNCACGATCTAGCGGGTCGAGTCCGCCGTTACGGACCAAGGCATTGAGTCGGTCCTCGTCATATCCGGCTTCAAGCTCATCTGCGAGGGACTGGACTGCTTTGTTTGCCTCTTCTGGCAAAGGAAAGGCTTGTCGACTCCACTCTCCAACGTAGGCGTCGTCATCGGTTAAACCGGCCACCGCTGCCGCCCGGTCGATTGCGTCCTGGAAGCGATCNGAAAGAACTGCTGTTTGTTTCCCNCCGCTTGACGTAGCGACTACCTGTGCCGGGATGTTTCGCCAGGAGATCACGGTGATCTCCTCCCGATGACGACGGTTTTGTCGAGCACTCATTGACTCGCTGCCGNGGGCTGGGTTNCCTTACTTGACGACTTTGGNCGCCGCTTCCCGAATTCNACAATCTCTGTTTCGAGTTGCCCGTACCCGGTNACNGTCACCTCTAGCGGCAACCCAATCTTGNCNGCCGCCCGAGCGGCGTCGGCTTGTANNTCAGCAGTGCCAGTTTGCGTCAGGAAGACGACTCGTTTGTAATTTCCAAAATATATTTCNAGTAGTTCAGGGTGNGCGGTGATGCCTAACCCATCGAAAACTAGGCGATCAAAATGTTTCGCTAAATAGTCAGTCAAATAAAACGTGGCAGGTTCCGCGTCATGAAGTTTCTCGAACACGCCTACCGGGAGGTAAAACTCNTAGCAGTGCGCGCCCGGTAAGCGAACGACGTTGAACTCGTCNCAAAGTACGTCTAGATCACCCCCCGTGCCACAGTCGGCNTAGCCGACCAGAATGTCGTCGTANTCGTTGACNGCCACTTCGAGACGTTCACGCANNCGAATAGGTATTTGGTCGGGTCTGTTGTGAAGCGAAGCNGGTAAGCATTCCANCGTTACGTTCACCAGGCTGTTCGATTTGAACAGGTGCCCTAATTCCCGCGCCAGCGCGCCACAGCCGAGTACTAACAGCTGTCGCGAATATGTCACGTCCGTTCACGCCTTCTTTGGACAAGNTCTGTCGCTGTTTCCGAGGCAACTGCTGCGTCGCGACAATAAGCATCGGCTCCTATCGCATCCCCAAATTCTTGATTGAGGGGAGCGCCGCCAACGAGAACGATGTAATCGTCGCGCAGTCCCTGCTCTATCAAAGTGTCGATCACGACCTTCATGTAGGGCATGGTGGTCGTCAATAATGCCGACATGCCCAAAATGTCGGGCTGATGTTCGTTTAATGCTTCAAGGTATTCGTCGACGTCCGTGTTGATGCCGAGGTCGATGACTTCAAAACCGGCGCCTTCCAGCATCATCGCGACAAGGTTTTTCCCTATGTCATGGATATCGCCTTTTACGGTGCCNATAACGACCTTGCCTANTGGTTTTGCGCCCGTCTCGGCCAGGAGTGGTCGGAGGATTGCCATGCCCGCNTTCATGGCNTTGGCTGACAGCAGTACTTCNGGTACNAACAGAATNCCATCGCGGAAGTCAATGCCGACGATTCGCATTCCTTCTACCAGTGCATCGTTGAGNACACGATCCGCGGTCCAGCCTCGNTCGAGAAGAATGTTTGTTCCTTCGACGATTTCCTCGGCCAGACCGTCATAGAGGTCGTCATGCATCTGCGCCGTGAGGTCCTCATCATTAAGCGTCGAGAGGTCGAGGTCGTCGGCGGGTTCGAGTTGCTCGCTCATGCACGCTGCTCCAGAACCAGAAAGCACCGCCGCCCTTGATATCTGCTGATACGGGCAGATCCCTGGACATTGGTGCGATCCACAATGTGGAACAGTACCGTATCATGGATCACANTNCGGGTGATAGCTCCTCAAGNACAGTCTCTANCAAGNCGTTGCGGTCGATCATTTTGGTTTCGCCTGTGGAACGGGGTGTGAGTTCTACCTCATTGTTCGCCAAACCNCGCACGCCGACAGTTACTCGGTAGGGAATACCGATTAGTTCCGCATCGGCGAATTTGACGCCCGGCCGTGCATNNCGATCATCGACGAGAACTTCAATTCCCGCTTCCTGAAGGGCGACCTCGAATTCCGAAGCGANCCCCATTGAGGTCTCGTCGTCGACATCCAACACGGTGATCAACATCTGGTAGGGAGCCACCGATAGAGGCCATATGAGGCCNGATTCATCNTTATGATTCTCGGCCACCGCGGCGACNGCACGGCCAATCCCTATTCCGTAACTACCCATTGTCGGAATCTGTGAATGACCCTCGGCGTCCAACACTGAGACTCCCATCGCCTCTGCGTATTTCCGGCCGAGCTTGAATATATGACCCGCCTCTATNCAACGNATGACCTCCAGGGTTCCCCCACACTCAATNCATGTCTCTCCCGCTTGGACCTCTCTGAGGTCAGCCCACTCATCAACTTCGACATCTCGCTGAAGGGACACGCCCCGAAAGTGCCAATCATCTTCATTTGCACCGGTCGTCATGTTGGTTCGACCCTCAAGGGCTGAATCTGCGATAACACGCACGGAAGTAACCCCGACAGCGCCGAGGCTGCCGGGACTCGCACCCAAGGCCGCAATAGTTTCGTCAACCTCTGCAGGTCGAATATTTACAGCGCCGGACTGGTCTTGAAGCTTTTGAAGGTTGAGTCGGTGATCTCCGCGTAACAATGCCAACGTGATTGCATCATCTAGGACCATGACCATGGTCTTTATTTGGTTTTTCGCCGGAGCTCCACCTTCAATTTCTTCAAGGGCCGCGATNCTGCGCACGCCTGGNGTTGGGAATTTCTCAGGCNCTTTTGGACCGGGTTCGTCAACGACTGGGTCCAAGGTCGACGTTCCCCGTTCAACGTTTGCCTTGTAATCGCAACCGACGCACCTCAGTACGTCATCTTCACCAGCCGGCGAAGGAACCATAAATTCGATACTGGCCGATCCGCCCATTGACCCTGAGGAGGCTTGAACAGACATGGCATCAAGGTCCAGGCGCTCGAATATCTTCACATAGGCGTCGTGGTGCGCCTGAAAAGCTCGATCTAGTCCCGCGTCATCTAGATCGAAACTATAGGAGTCCTTCATCGCGAACTCTCGCACGCGCAGCAGCCCGCTTTTCGGTCTCGGTTCATCCCGGAATTTTGTTTGAATTTGATACCAAATTTGCGGCAACTCTTTGTAAGAGTTGAAGGTCGTCGCGATATTGGAAAAGATTTCTTCGTGGGTCATCCCGAGTGCAAGATCTACGCCACTTCTATCTTGGAGACGAAACATTTCCTCGCCCATCAACTCCCATCGGCCGCTTTGTTTCCAAAGAGATGCCGGGTGCATCGCTGGNAGAAGAAATTCCTGACCNCCGATGGCGTCCATCTCCTCGCGTACGATCTNCGCAATCTTGTCGTGGACACGAAGGCCNANCGGCAAAAGGCTGTAATGNCCGGCATGTAATTGNCGGATGAAACCTCCCCGAACGAGCAACCGGTGGCTACTGGCTTCGGCGTCAGCCGGAGCCTCACGAAGCGTCGGAATAAAGGCAGAGGACCAGCGCATAACCTCCACAATACGGCAACGTTTTCAAATCAACGGCTTGCTCCGAGAAATGCAACTCTGGTGTATTGCCAATNCGGAAGGTATAGTTACTTTGTGTTGTAGGTACGGGATNACCCGCTGCCGCANACACCGCTCGGGTTCCGTTATTGCCGANGCATCGAAGTGGTACCGACGCAGGTAANTGAACCTCAGTGGCATGANGCCGTGCCCGCGAGTTTTTACTGAAGCGGGAGGGACGCGNCGTCCAAATCTAGATCACCTTTCGAATTTGGGGAACGNTGAAAGTGCAGTCATTAAGCCCCACAACTGAAGACGAAGTGTCAACAGAGGTTGNCGAGCNCTCCTCGTCGCGTCTGGCCACTCTCTCCTGGCAAGAAATAGCCGANCTTGCGCGCCTTGAAGCGGATGGAGATGTCGCCCAACAAGCGTTGACCGAACTATCGACGGACCCTTTACGTTGGCGAAACGTACTCATCGATATGATCGAAGACGCCGAGGATCGCCTTCAATCGGTTCGTCGCCTAAAGGGTCCTCAACGCAACCAAGTCATTATTGATTTCGAAGGCGAACTGGTCCTTCTAACGGACGCATACCATCGGGCAACGGGCCAGCCGTACCAGATCGACGGCGAACAAGACGGTCTCAATAGCCTGTCGTCTGACCTTCCTGCCGAACCTGTTGCACTGCAGTTGTCGTGGTTGCCAGGCCGNGTCATTGCTTGGGCCGCAGGTGCAAATAGTCAGCCAGAATCNATCCAACAAGTCATGGAGCGATTAATCGAGGCTGGTGCCCCTGAAAGCGCCTGGGAGGACCATCGGAACATTTCATTACCCGGCGGATTCTCTGCACCCGCCGTGAGTGCTCAGGTTGCTGACATTCTCGGTTGGTTGGCAGCACTCTCAACGCAGCCTTGGACTGATCCGGCCACGGACTTCTCGCCCGAAAACTCGGCACTTACTGAAGGCTCCAGCAATGCTCACGAGCCTGCCCTGCAAGTCGAACCTTCGTCGGGCAATACTCCCGAAACATCTCGGCTCGGCGCAAGCTCACGATGGCTTAGCCTTATTGCTGCGTCGGCCGTGGAACTTGTCGCTCAAGGACGAACCGTTCCCAAGTTGCAGCGAATCCGGAAGCGACGCAACAAAAGGAACCGGAATAATCGCGGAGAATTCGTTGTCCAATGGATGCCNGGCATCATCAACAAAAGTCGCCTCGAAGCCTTCGCNGCATCGTTNCCGGGTGCAGTTAGCGCCGCCGACCCAGGACCCGATGCAAGAGCAGTCGTTCAATCGGCTCTCGCTGGAATGGTCAATGCAATTGTGACTAGCGCCGCTCGGAGACTCGATGTTCCCGCCCCGCCTCCTGAACCGCGGACCAAAGTTGAGGTNGCCGAAACGTTCTTGGCAAATCTGGGNGGACGACCTTTTACCGCCGCCGCAGACCACGGNTCCGATCTCGCNCGNCGACTGGAGCAGTGGGCTCGGCCAGTNACTGCGGTCGCAAAATACGCGCTTATCGTTCAACTCGACGAACCTGATGATTCGGGAGCCTGGCAGCTGAAAGTGCTATCNCCCGGCCCGGANAACACTTTGGATCCGGTCGAAGTGGCAATGGTAAGTGGATCCAACACTCGCAGAACCGAAGTCAAGGGCCAATACACGNGGCTTGAGCGCCTAGTGCCAGCGCTCCTTCGCCCCGGAGGACGACGACGCGGTGAGGTGTTACTCGACCAAGACGAAGCGTGGGAGCTGATGTCGGTCACAGGTCCAGCTCTTGAATCAGCGGGCTTTGAAGTGCGGGTACCAGCGCTGTCGCGTCGTCGACAAGTGGCTCAACTACGGCTGACAGCCGAAGACANCGACAGTATCGTGGGCGCCCAACAACTTACGGCTGTCAGTTGGAGTGCTGTCTTTGGCGACGTCGAGCTGACCGNTCCGGAAATACAGAAGCTCGCGTTGCAGGCCCGGCCTCTAGTGCAGTCAAGAGGTCGTTGGGTAGCTCTAGACCATGCCGATTTAGCTGAAGCAGCAGCCGCTCTGACTGAACGNTCGGAAACAACACAACTCACTGGTGCCGAGATGCTTCGACATGCTCTCGGACTCGAAGGCGGCGCGGTCAGCGGGGGAGTGACTCTTGCAGGTGCGAGTTGGGCTGGCGATTTACTTCGGGCTGCCAGTGACGTCAAGGATGAACCGGATACACGTCCCGAGGGATTCACCGGTGAACTTCGCAGTTACCAAGCCGAAGCCGTNGGTTGGCTCAANTTTCTTGATAACGCTGGTTTGGGTGGTTGTCTCGCATTNGATATGGGCTTAGGGAAGACACCTACCATCTTGGCCCACGTCGCCGTCGCACCCGGGGTCGAACCGGCGCTAGTCATCGCACCTCCCGCAGTCGTCGGGAACTGGGCTTCCGAAGCTAAGCGTTTNACCCCAGGCCTTTCTGTCCTCATTCACCACGGACCGNTACGACTGAGCGGCCAGGAGCTACGGAGCCGTATCNGAGATGCNGATCTAGTCGTAACGACATACGGAACCGCAGTCCGGGACATTGAGGAGCTAGCCNCTTTGTCCTGGGATCGCGTCGTACTCGACGAAGCTCAGGTAATTAAAAACCANCGCAGNGCAACTGCCAAGGAATTNCGGAGGTTNCAGGCACGNACTCGTTTAGCTCTTACCGGAACCCCCATCGAAAACGGCTTGGGCGATCTTTGGGCAATCGTGGACTTTTGNAATCCAGGNCTCGTGGGTGGTCGAACCGCTTTCATAGATCAGCTCGGACAGATCGGTGACTCAAAAGGGGCTGCGGAGTCTGCATTGCATGCNCTGAACGGGGTTCTCGTCTTCCGGCGAACCAAAGCAGAACCAATGATTGCCGCCGAACTCCCAGATCGAATCGATGAATTGGCGCATTGCACNATGACGCCNGAACAAATCGGTCTCTACCAAGCAGTTTTGGACAAGCTGGTGCGAGACACNGCCGAGAGCGAACAAAACACAAAACANCAAAAAGGTCTAGTGCTTGCCGCCATCACCGCCTTAAAGCAAATCTGCAATCACCCTCTCAACTACGACAAAAACGACACTGACCCGAGCCTGGAGGATCGCAGTGGAAAGCTGACGCGACTTAATGAGATCGTCGACGCTGTATTTGCCGCAGAAGAACGTGTTCTGATTTTTACCCACTTCGCGACATGGGGTGAGCGGTTAGCCACCTATTTGACTCAGCGAACGGGCCTCACCATTGACTGTTACCACGGTGGTCTCGCTAGAGGAAAGCGAGATCGCCTCGTAGAAAGCTTCCAGAGCGAAACCGGACCGGGCGCCATGGTTCTGTCGCTAAAAGCCGGCGGCACCGGCCTCAACCTCACCGCGGCAAGTCATGTCGTCCTCTACGACCGTTGGTGGAATCCGGCCGTTGAAGATCAGGCAAGAGATCGAGTTTGGAGGATCGGCCAGACCAAAACAGTGATTTGTCACCGCCTTGTATGCCCTGGAACTGTGGATGAACGCGTTGAAGAGGTCGTTCAAGGCAAACGGCGCATCGCCGATATGGTCTTGCCTAAATCAAGTTCACTTGGGGACCTCGACGCAGATCAACTCAGAGCAGCTCTGGGAATCAACGAGTCATCGCTGCTAACTGCTGATCCTGACGACATCCTCGATGACGTCATCCTGGAGAACGGCAAATGAGTCGACGAGGCAGAAGCTCACGTACTCGCCGTCTGGGCGATGGCGGTGCAGAGAACGAAGTTGATCGAGAAGTTAAATCTTTTTGGCACGGTTCCAACGACATGCCTGATACAGCCAAGAAGGTTCAGGTAACAGAGCAGGCTGCTTCGGTCATCAGAAGCCTGGGATCGGCGCCTCTCACCGGTCAAGAATCGGTTGCTGAACATTATTTCGAAGCCGTTTATCAACGCAGTGTCGCATTGGCATCAGCTCTAGCCGCTGCGGCTGAAATGGTGGGCGATGAAGACGAACAAGATGATTCAAGCGACCGCTAGTCGAACGGAATTCAATCTTTCGGATCGAAGCCCACGACCTTCCCGCGATTGATACTCACCCAATCCCGAGCCTCTAAATAAGGCTTAAACGTCTCGTAAATTGCCTGCTCGTCCGTCGGCTGTTTCGGGCGCTGCATTTCGTAGAGATGAGGAAATTCAAGCCATGCCGTTACTGCGTTCCAAAGCCTAAGGGCGGCATCTCCCTTGGGAGGGTCCAGTAAAACCGGGCCGAAAAAGGCTTGTCCATCGGGAAAGAACAAGGTCGGAACACCAAACCCGCCGGTTTCCACAACTCTGTCATGCTCGACTTTGATCTCTGAATGAGTCGACTCGTCGTCGATCGATTGTTCGACGATCGAGGGATCGGCCCCTATCTGTTCCAGAAGGTGTTTGGCAACGTCTGGATTGTGAGGCCTGTTGCCGTCAACGTGTAAAGCTCGACCAGCTAGTGCATACCAGTCATCCAAAAGACTCATATCCATTCGACGCAAAATCACCCCAATTCGCATCATTGACCACCCGTAGCTCCACTCTCGCTCCCACGGATGCTTCTTCCCCTCACGGAGGTTAATTTCCTCCAAACTGAAGAACTTCCAATTGACCTTGAGGTCTAACTGATCTCGAACGTCGCGCATCCAAAGCGAAGTCTGGTACGCCCAGGGACACATAACGTCGAAATGAAAGTCCACTTCCTTAGGTCCTGCATAGCTAGTCATTGCTTCACATCTTTCGCTTGCTTGCCCTACCTGAAGAGTATGGCGTTATTTTTTTGGTCACGTACTTTGGGATACCACGCTAAACCCACATCCGAGCGAAACGAAGCGGCAGTGGGGGAGGAGTGACTACCCGCGGCCATGACGCAAAAGCTTGCCGGAAGTGACCCCTGTACATTCACCGGATTCGAAAGTTATTTCACCATTGACGATGATCTGTTGATAGCCCGCAGCCCTTTGCACACGTCGCCATTCGCCCCCGGGCAGGTCGTATTCCACATCACCAATCCAGTTCGGCAGAATCTCCAACTCCTCCATGTCATAAACCAGGACATCGGCCGCGGCACCTTCTCGCAGAGTTCCTCGGTCTCTAAATCCCGCCGCATGCGCTGGAAGATTGGAAAGCCTGTAGTGGGCTTCCTCGAGGGTTACAACGCCTTCATCTCTGACTAACCAGGTCAAGAAGTCAGTCGTATACGCACCTCCGGTGAAGAACTTCGTATGAGCTCCACCGTCGGAAACGCCGGGTATCGCGTAAGGAGACTCGTTCATCATTTCAGCCATAAATTCGGCATTCGAACCTTTGTCAGGGCCCAAAAATTCAACGTTCAAATCACCCTGCAGAGAAAGGTCCAACATCACCTCTATGTGGTGTTTGCCTTGAGCCTCGGCTATGTCTCCGACTGATTTGCCGACATATTCCTGTAGATCAGCCTGCCGATTAACCCCTTGAACCACCAAGCTCTTCGGATTGCCACCCACTCCGGCCTGAATAACTTGGAGCCTACGGTCCGCCTCCTCGGCTTCGGCCACCAAAGCCTCGCGGAGCTGAGGATCTTGCATTTTTTCAATCTTTTCATCTTTGGTGCCCGTAGTTACCGCACGCCACGCAGGGGACGCGTCGTAAAGGTTCCAATGCTCAAGAGTGAAGGCGAAACCCGCCCGACCAGTTCCGCACTGCGCATAGATAGGTAGGCCCTTTTCTCGGCAACCGTCGATCCAACGCAACGGTCGGCGATGAACCTCGGGATCTTGGCGGGCTGGTGCGACGACGTTGTGGAGAATTGGTCGTTGCGCCGTTTCAGCCAAGGTTTCTAGAAAAGCAATGTCAGCTCTGATGTCACCGGTGCCCTGAGTTATCTGTATGAATCCCTCGTCGCGTTCAGCAAGCACCTCCGCCAAATTGAGAATATCTGCGTCGCACATGATGTCAGTCACCATGGGTGATCCGTCATAGTCCGCTTGGACACTGTCAGGACCCAGGCGTTGAATTGAGAACCCACACAGTCCAGCGTCCATACCTTCATGCAATAAGCGAGCCATCTCTTTTCGTTCGTCTTTCGACGCCGGCTCTCCCGCCTTCGCTTTCTCCAACCCCATCACATAGGTCATGAGCGACGCTGTGGGCATGTATTGAATGACGTTCACCCCTTTTGGGATCCTGTCGAGCGAGTCCAAATACTCAGGGATCGTCTCCCAATCCCAGTTCATGCCCTGCTTCATAGACTCGAAGGGAATCGCCTCGGTACGCGTCATAGTTAGCATTGACCGCTCTCGAAAATCTTGTGCTACGGGAGCGAATCCAAAGCCGCAATTCCCAAGAACCACCGAAGTCACTCCGTGGTAGCCGGAGATCGTGCACCATGGATCCCATCGAATCTGAGCGTCATAGTGGGTGTGNAGGTCAACAAAGCCAGGCGCCACAATTTTTCCCGTCGCGTCGATCACTCTGTCGGCCACACCATCAGCACGCCCGCCCATCTTTGCGATGAGGCCATCCTTTATCCAAAGGTCGCTTTGATACCTGGGAACTCGCGTTCCATCGACGACGGTACCGCCACTGATATGTATGTCGTACTCGGACATACGTCACCCCCTGTGTCTATGCTCTTCNGGCCAAGAATACCCTTATTACTGGTTACCGCCGAGGCTAACCATCTGAGAGCATGCGTGTGTGGAACGTATCGATCACTCAGGACGTACGCCTCTCGAAGTCGCGNTCTCCACAGTCCTCGATTCNTTAGAGAGGGGAGACGTCGTCACNTACGGCGAGGTGGCCGAGGAAGCTGGTTACCCGCGTTGNGCCCGCGCCGTCGGNAATTTTCTTAGCCGGANCTCAGGATTTCCGTGGTGGCGAGTNGTGAACGCGAGGGGTCGCCTGGCGCCNGGCCATGAACGCAGTCAAGANANCCTCCTTAGACAAGAAGGCGTAGCGGTCAAAGATGGCTATGTCGTCGGAATGCGGCGGCGCCGATCCTGATCAGCTGTTTCATTGCTCAGAAGCGTCTGATACGNCTTCAGCATGTCTCGCAGGGGATAGGACCCCTGNTTTACGCCTTGTTTTNGNNCGGTCGCNCNNCCGACTGTTATTTACATAATGAGCATTATGTGCGTCTANGCCCGNNANCTCANTGNNNANATCNAAAANCATCTAGACATCCAACGCATGCCCATAATCTCTGCTGTGTTTGACTATGAAGTCTTTCCGGGGTTCAACTGGCGCTCCCATCATCACCTCAAANGCCTTCTNCGCTTGCTTTGCGTCTTGCAGCGTGATCCGNCGCAAAACGCGCGTTTGGGGATTTAGGGTCGTTTCAANGAGCTCGCCATCGTCCATTTCACCAAGTCCTTTGAACCTNGTAATTCGATACCGGCGTCCCTTTTCTTTAATCTCCGATACNCGGTCCTGGAGTTCAGCTTCTGAATAGAGNAACTCCTTTTCTTGACCCAAAACAATCGCATGNGTTGGAGGTTGGGCCGCGTATACGTGTCCTTCTTCNAGCAACGGTCTCATGTAGTGAAAGATCAAAGTTAGAACTAGGCAACGAATGTGGCTTCCGTCAACGTCCGCATCAGCAAGGAGGATGAGACGGTCGTATCGCCGTGATGCGAGATCGAACTCCGGACCAGATCCCGCCCCAATAGCGGTGAACAACGCCGCTGCTTCAGCATTATCAAGAACTGCCTTTTTGGTTCCCTTTCCTGCGTTCACGACCTTGCCCCTCAAAGGCAAGACTGCCTGCCAAGCGCTGTCTCTAGCTCGTTTAGCNGGCCCCGCGGCAGAATCGCCCTCAACGATGAGNAGCTCNCCNTCCGGGTGCAGGCGGCAATCGGACAGTTTGTCTGGTAGGCCGTTANTGCCNAGTTGTGCTGCTTTTCGGCGGTTATCCAAAGCCTGTTTTGTACTGATTCTGTTCACTATGGCGTCTGCGACCTTGTCCAGAATCGCTTTTACGTGAACTTTCTTAGACCCTTTTGCAGTTCCATCGAACCATTCCTTGAGAGCATCTCGAGTTATCGCACTCACGATCTTTTGAATCTCGGGCGTTCCTAACTCGCGCTTGGTCTGACCACGAAATTGTGGTTCCGCGAAAACCACGCGTACGACAGCAATAAGGCCTTCTTGTGCGTCTTCTTTCTGGACTTTTGCTTCACCTTTTAACTTGCGTAACTTTCGCGGATCCGCTGCAGACACTGCCTGATTCATCGCCGTCGTAAGGGAGCGTTCGAACCCTGCGACGTGCGTACCTCCATCTGGAGTCGGAATCGTATTCACAAAACTGATGATCCGGCTCTCGTAGTTCTGGACCCATCGCAAAGCGATGTCAACTTGACATTCGCGTGTGACTTCCGTCAGTTTTCCGTCCACGGGGACTTTCTCGATGAACTCGCTCGNCCCCNTGAGNTGAACCAAGCCGGTAACCGGCTGGGTCTCACCGGACACGAAATCGACNTAGTCCGCAAGCCCTCCTTTAGACACGAACTCTTCAGCCGATCTTCTAGANCCTTTTCGTTTATCCCACAGACGAATTTTTAGGCCCGGAACCAAGAAACAGACCTGACCCAATCGCTCTCTGACTTCTTGATAATCGATCGTTGCTTCTGAATCGAAGATGTCCCTATCAGGCCAAAAGCGTACGCGGGTCCCTGTNTTACTTGCNGGGATTTTTCGGNTTTTCTTCAGCGANTGNCCAGCGGTGAAGCGTCCATTTTTGGCGGTCTGGCCGGGNACTTGGTCTCGAAACTCNAGCCTATGGGTAGAGCNCTTTCGATCGACTTCAATTTCCATTCGACTCGCTAAGGCGTTGACGACAGACGCTCCAACNCCATGAAGGCCCCCCGAGGCGCCGTANGCGCCGGTGCCAAATTTCCCTCCCGCGTGTAGCTCGGTGAACACGATTTCAAGGGCGGTGGCATCGCCTTCTTTGTTCTCGATCGGGATACCGCGCCCATCATCAGTTACTTCATAAGAACCGTCGGGATGAAACAACACTTCAAGTAAATGAGCGTGNCCNCCAGCNGCCTCGTCGACTCCATTGTCGATAATTTCCCACAAGAGGTGGGTTAAACCTCCGGACCCTGTACCTCCGATATACATNCCGGGTCTTTTNCGNACCGCNTCTANACCTTCAAGGACTTCAATATCGTCGGCGTCGTAGCTGCCAGGNTTTTTATTTTTTGTTCTCTCAGTTTTAGTGGTCACTGGAATCGGTACTCCCCCACCACTAAGACACGCTCGCCAATATCTNCTGTCGTACCGTCTCGGCGGCTTNCTTCGACNGTCAGCGGAATNGGAGTCGGATCCGTCTTTTTCCCGTCCCCTTCCTCCGACACNATGGCGGCCATTTGCTGATTTCGCCCAACCCACGCGAAGGTGGCNGTCGTTTCAAAATTCTGCCATTTNACAGTGCGCACGCCTCCTGTGGCTCGGCCTTTGGTAGGAACTTCGGCAACATCGGTCACCTTTACCGCACCGTCGTCGCTGACTAACAGGACGACGGTCCCAAACTCAACCGGGCCTGCCGCTATCAACANGGANCCGGCCTTTAGNTTCATACCCGCTACNCCAGCNGCACCTGGTCCTTGAATCGAAATGCCAGTGGTGGGGGTGCGAAGCGCTTGGCCGTCCGACGCCACCATCACAATTTCGCTGTCCTCGCTGGCCACAAANCCNGCNACGACCCGATCGTCGCCTTTTAAGTTGATGACCGGACTTCCCGATCGAAGCCTTCCGATGGAANNGGCATCGAGGCGTTTCGTCACTCCTTTACGTGTCGCTACGACGATGGGATCTTNCCCTTCCCCGAAGAGGCCGACCACTCGTTCCCCNCGACTCAANGAGAACATCTCGGTAACTGACGCTCCCCTACTCCCCCGAATTATTTCTGGCACCTCTCGAGATCGAACGGTNAGCAGGCGACCTTGGTCAGTGATTGCCAAAATNGAACTATNAGAATTCGTCTCNAGNCTCTGTGCCAGTACGTCATGTCTTCCCGGCTTCGCACTAAATTCTTCATCAGGTGACCTTCGCCCNAGCAGGCCCGAAGTTGACAGGGTTACNAACGTGACTTGGTCCGCTATNAGTTCTTCAGGCGCCAGCTCTTNTTCGGACGGGCCNTCATCAATGACTGCAAGGTCGNTNGCGGACACGATTGTGGTTCGTCGAGGGNCGCCAAATTGGTTCACCAGCTCTCGTAGCTCGTCNCTGACAAGCTTGCGACGTCGGGTGTCCGACGCNAGCAATTTACGGAGCTCGCTGATATCAGATTGAACGTCGTCNAGTTCCTCNCGAAGTTTTTCAACTTCTANAGCTGTGAGTCGTCTCAATTGCATATCNAGGATGTGTGTCGCCTGNATNTCGCTGAGTTTCAAAGCATTCATCAGTTCGGCCCGAGCGGTCGTTGCGTCGTCTGATCCTCGGATGATNGAAATCACGTGGTCAATATTGTCGAGAGCTAGCAGAAGGCCCTGCAGGATATGTTCCCGTTCTTCGGCCCGCGCAAGGCGAAATTCAGTTCGCCGAACGATGACCTCTAAACGGTGCTCCACGTAATGCCCGCAAAGTTCGTACAAGTTCAGCGTTGTTGGAACGCCGTCGACTAGCGCGACATTGTTTATCCCGAAGCTTTCTTCCAGTGGCGTCAGCCGATAAAGCTTTTCAAGTAACCCATGGGGTCCAACGCCGGATTTGCATTCAATGACTAGTCGGAGACCGTGGTTGCGATCTGAGAGATCGACTACGGCNGCGATGCCATCGAGTTTTCCTGATGNGATGAGCTCACGTACCTTGGCTTGAACTCGCTCGGGTCCAACCGCATACGGTAACTCGGTGATTACGATCCCTTGCCTCCGAGCCGTGATGTTTTCAATCTCGGCTCGCGCTNGGACGCGGATCGTACCTCGGCCAGTTTCATANGCTTCTCGCAGNGATCCGTCGTCGACGANGATCCCGCCGGTCGGGAAATCCGGACCCTCCACGAAGCGCATAAGATCATCTACGGTCGGTTTTGGACGCCTTTTCGTAAGCACNTGCTCGATAGCCGAAGCGATTTCAGAAAGGTTGTGGGGNGGCATATTCGTTGCCATCCCGACGGCAATTCCNGAGGCGCCGTTGACTAACAGATTCGGTATNGCNGCTGGCAAGCAGNTTGGTTCNTCTCTCTCGCCGTCAAAGTTCGGGGAGAAGTCAACTGTTTCTTCATCAAGTCCGGTCACCATAGCCATCGCAGCTGGGGTTAAACGGGCTTCGGTGTATCGATACGCCGCAGGAGGGTCGTCGAGGCTGCCGAAGTTGCCTTTGGGGTCAACGAGGGGCACCGACATCGAGAANGGCTGTCCCATTCTGACCATCGCCTCATAAATCGCTCCGTCTCCGTGTGGGTGGTATTTCCCCATCACTTCGCCCACAACTCCAGCTGATTTTCGAAATGGGCTCCCGGGCCGAAGGCCNAAGTCCGCCATAACGTAAAGAATNCGTCGNTGGACGGGTTTTAANCCGTCGCGGACATCGGGAATTGCTCGGCTCGTAGTGACCGACAACGCATACGGCATAAAGGAATCTCGCATCTCGTCGTCAACGGGTACTTCGACGATTTCGCGAGCGATCTGTTCTGGTGCCTTAGCTCGTGCCATGACCTTCCTGGGACTAGTAGTTCGCCTGAGCCGAGGGTAGGACGCCGCAGCAGNTCGCGGTGGTCATTCATCCGCAAAAAATGNCGCTACNCCCAAATGGCGATCTTTGGCNTTAGTTCGGTAACGTTGTGCTACGTAACTAGGGACTAGTGCGGGGGCCCATGCTCCTCCGTAACCTCCCGTACCCACCTAGCCGGAGAACCCGGAGCAACGATGAGCCGACGTATCGAGGTCGAGCTGACTAGTCAGCGAGACGACGGAACCTGGACCTGGCGAGCCGCCGGCGCCAAGCAACCCAAAGGAACTTTGGAGGGTGCTCTTCTATATNNAGGTGCTTCNGTGGGTGATGTCTGCCGTGTCGATGCTGATGTGGANATNGACGGCATTTTCGTCACAGCGGTTTCGCCTTTGAAAAGTCGCAGTGGGCGCCCAGAGGACGAAAAAATTGAAGTCCTTGGGTCCGGCCGAGATTTCGATGCCGTTACAACTCAACTGACCCGCAAGCCGCGATCAGATAAGGGAAAGGGTCGACGACGGAAAACTGACACCAAGGCCGCTAGAGAAAGACCGGATAAGAAATCCAGAAGGCAACAAGGTCGCGATAAATCGGAATCCCGAAAACAGCGCAAACCGAGTAAAGCCAAAGGAGAGGTTCCGGCTAAACCCAAGCCAAAGAAACTGAAGCCAAAACGCGTACATCGACAAGCCCTCATCGAATCGTTGCCCGAAGAGCAGCGGGTCATAGCGGAACAGGTGTCGCGTGGTGGCATCGCTGCCGTGCGAAAAGAAATCGAGGCTCAAAACGCTCGCGCTGCGGAGGAGGGATCTGAGGAAGTTCGCGCCGACGCCCTCGTAGCCTTGGCTGAGTCACTTCTACCCCAACTCAAAATCGCTGAATGGCGAGATCGAGCTGACGCAGCATTGTCCTCGATGGAAGAGGTCGACATTCGCGACCTTCGAACTGTTTTAGTTGCAGCCGAAGATGCCGCTCGAGACGAGGANAGTCGACTGNTAGCNGATCAAATCCGAGTTGGGCTGAAAGCNCGAGTGGAAAAAGCTCAAGTTGANTGGCATGACGAAATCCGTGCCGCTTTGAAGGACGAACGCGTTGTTCGAGCGCTGCGNCTCAGCTCTCGCCCTCCTAAAGCGGGCAGCCCNCTGCCTCCTGACATTGCTGAAACGTTGACTGCGCAGGCAAATCAGGCCNTGGGCGGAGATGTGAGCCAACAACGTTTGGGAATAGTCCTCGAAGCCATTGCTTTTTCCCCGATTCGACCATATATCGCACTCGCCCATTTGCCNGCTGAACCCGGTGCNGAACTGCTTGAGGTNGTGCAAAAGATTGCCNACCGAATTCCAGAGATAGCCCTCCGGTTCGGAATTGAGCCGCNAAATAANAGAAAAGGTCGCAAGAAACCTCGACCCAAGNGTGTTCAAANCAAAAACNGTGATGACGAACAAGCCTCAGAGGATCAACATCCATCTGCATCTCAGGAANCGGACCAGGCNCCCTCNGAGCCAGAGGCGTCACCAGACATCAAGGCAGAGGCACCACCAGANATCGAAGTAGCCACNGACCAAGNGCCTGATGGTTCTCCNGATAAAGAGTTGCACNCAGATCAACATCCATAGGGGGCCTGAATGGNCGTAACGTACGAAGAGGTCGNCAACGTGAGGGTAATTACCCTCGACAGACCAGAGGCTCGAAACGCCGTCAGCCACGAAGTTTCTTCGGAGCTTGAGGAGCACCTGGACACTTTNGAAGCTGACGAAGCAGCGTGGGTTGCCGTACTGGCAGCGAATGGCCCCGTATTTAGCGCTGGTGCCGATCTCAAATCGGTGAGCAGTGGCAAGGCCATTGAGACCGAAAAGGGCGGGTTTGCAGGTCTGGTNCGGTATCCGAGAACNAAACCATTAATTGCCGCTGTTGACGGTCCAGCTTTGGCTGGNGGNTTGGAGATCGTCCTTTCTTGNGATCTTGTCGTAGCCTCGACGGCCGCGCAGTTCGGNATTCCCGAGGTGAAACGCAGCTTGATCGCTGGCGCGGGAGGACTTTTTCGNTTGCCAGCTTCAATTGCNCGCAANGTCGCGATGGAGTTAGCCCTTACTGGTGATCCAATTTCCGCCGAACGAGCCTTTGGGATTGGCCTCGTNAACGAAATCTGTGAGCCAGGAGAGGTGGTTGCCGCTGCATTGGACCTCGCCAGACGTATCACGGTTAACGCGCCAATCGCTGTTAGAGAAAGTCGGAAAGTCCTCTTAGAAAGNCAAGGNGTGTCCGACGAAGAGGGATGGCAAATCACTAGGGACCACTTCAGGGTCGTATTGAAAACCGAAGACTTTCAGGAAGGTCCTCTCGCATTTGTCGAGAAGCGNCCCCCTGTGTGGAAGGGCCGCTAAAAGCGCAAGACCTGGTGCTGNAAAAGGAACTCCTGAAGTCCTTCGGTTAGCTCAAGTGAGTCGATTTGTCTTGGCTCGACGAACGCTAAATCTTGGGCATCATCACCGGGAACCGCTGCAGAAGCGTCATCAGTTGTTGCCAGGAAGTCGGCGATTAGGTACCTGCGACCAGATNCCTCGCGTTCAACCCAGCCGACGAGAGCCCCACAGCGCACTTCCAGGCAAGTCTCCTCTTTAACCTCGCGTTGGACAGCATCTTGCCAGGTCTCTCGNGNCTCAAGTCGGCCACCTGGAAGTGACCATAGACCTGCTCCAGGTTCGTGNCCTCGTTGGACAAGCAGCAGTGCNCCTTTCCAGAACAGCACCGCACCNACGCAGGGCTCCGGCATACACCGATGCATCGCCTTAGGGTTCCGTTAGAGGTTTATGGACTGTCAGCAGGCGCGCCTTGAACCCAAATGTTTCAAAAAAGTTTTTTGTTGCGCGATTGCCGGGCAAGGCCATCGAGTCAATTCCCACACAATTGCGCTCGGTGCACCACGAAATAATTGCTTCAATGAGTGCCTCGCCNACTCCGACGCTGCGGGCTTGAGGCTCAACCCAGATATCGGAAACCTGACCCAAAATTTCCCCGNTTCGAAGCAATTCAACTTTCGAGACGGCGTAGCCGACGGGAACTTCGTCNATCATCCCCATCCAAATGNTCTGGTCAGGGTCGTGAAGCGTTGCTTCGAAACTAGCGAAATACGGTGAGTTTCTCGTCTCTCGCCTACTCCATATGTAGCCACCGCGATTCTCATCCTGTTCTGCAACTGCCTGGGTGGCGAACTCAACGAGGGTCTCGAGGTCCGTTGATAAGGCAGCACGGACGGATTCNTTCATTGGGAGGCCCGTCGTTCTTCCAATGCTTTTTCAGCTTGCATCCGACCATCTTCGCCTTCAGACAAGTCGACGTGAGAGAACATCTCCGCGACGGCTTGGTGGCCAGCGCGCGTTGCTATTTGCTGATACATCTCTTGAGCGATNCGGCGATAGTTAGGGTGACCCTGCGGCTGACTTCTCAACTCAATCAAGTGNAGCGCNTCACGAGCGTTGAACTGCATCACGTAGCGAACTCGAAAAGCCATNGACACGGCATATGCCGCTTGCTCGGGAAACTCTGGCAGCAATACTTCGTGTAAGGACCTTGAACGTTCCATAGCTCCGTCATATCGGTCGGCTAAACCTGCGCTCGNGACTGCTACTGGCACCTCATATCCGTGATCTGGCGTGAGTGATTGCCATTCAATGGTAAGTAGNCGGTGNCGTTGAAGGTCTCGAAAGCCCCCGTAGTCGCCCAAGATATCGAAGCGATAGTCCAATCGTTCTAAGGCGCGCCCAGGTCGGTGACGTCGGTTACCTCTTTCTCCAACGTAGCGACGAACTAAATCAATTCGTTCGTCAGCATTCANCTTGTCGACTACGTCAACAAGTTGTTTCTCGGGTAAGTGACTGTACGGGTAGAGCATCGCGGCCAACATTTTGCGNTCACCATCAGGGTCCCAATCGATNAGTTCAACCTCGCCCGCCGACACCGGGTNTACCTGTGAAAANAATTGATCGGCGAGTTCTCTCATTGANTCNCGATTTGCTTCGAAGTAATTCGACCAAAGAACCCCTCGATCTTCAACGTCTACNCGTCGAAGAAATGACGGTATGACCTTCCGNAATTCGGAAAGCATCAGGTCNGAGTAGAAGCGAGTTTCAGGCANAGGATGNGCTCGCATCCGAATCAACAAAGCTTCATACGCTTGGCCGGTNCCGTANATTCCGACGTTTGACAGACTTGCAGCGGGAAGGAGACCGCGGACCGCGTCGAAAGACTTAGCTCGTATCGTTTGGCGGTAGGCCAAGTCGCCGATTTCGTTTCCTTGAGCATGGTTATCTCGATANAAATCTTGCATCTGCGGTACGAGGTCCGCGTAGNTGTCAAATAGGCGATCGAGATCTCCGACGTAACGAGTTCCNAATGGCGAAGCCAACACCTGGGGATCGCGGTGATAGCGGTATCGACCATCAATTCGAGTGTCGTAGCTTAGGTACCGCGTTGATTGTTCGAGGTACGACATCAGCCGCCCCCACTCAAGAATTTTCGTTAGAAGATTTGAGGCTTGCTCGCACGCGAGATGCACCCCTCCGAGTTGGGCCACGGAGTCGTCTCCGTATTCCACAAAAACTCGTTCNTATAATGCTTCGGCTTTAGCCAGACCGACTGTGGCATCAATNGACTGATCACCAGAGACATCGAGGTCGTCGACGAATTCGTCTAGAAATAGGCGTCTAAGGCTCTTATGAGTTCTGCTGTACCGCGCGAAGAGCGCTCCCTTGACNACTTCGGGTAGGTTCACCAGCGCAAAAACTGGCAGATCGAGGTTGGTGAAGTAGCGTCGAAGGACATCTTCCTCGATGGCCGTAAATTGCTCGACTGCGTAATTGTTCACGATCAATTTCGATGGTCGGAGGTGGATGGTTGGGTCTCTTAGTGTGTACCTGCGATCGTAGGACGATCCNGTGCGTCAGTCGCGCACCCTTAAGATCTTTACGNACTCAAAATATTGCGGTGAAGGCGTCAGGCACCACCTTGATTGAGATTGACCTGTGGTGTCCCTCGTTTACTCCGTCAACATAAATGCGAAATGGGCGCACGAAGGTTCTATCCAATTCGGTAACTCTTCGCGTAGTGATGCTGGCGTGCGGTAAGTGGTCTCCAGTACGAAGGCGCTTTCTGGCTATCCAGCGCTGCTTGATCGGGAGATCTCCCTCAAGTAGCTCAAGNTGTCCATCGTTTGGATGCGCCCTCGGTGCGACACGCCACTTNTCGCGCCATTCCGAGTTCATCACCGCAATGATTGGCCCNGCCCACCAGTGTTTTAGGCAGAACACGTGGGCCACNGAGACACAGTGTCGATTGCCTATTTGCACCTGAGCGGCGTCGAGTGGAACCATCCTTGCTTCTCGACTTTGGATCCTTTGCATTCCNCCCACTGGAGCGCCTAGAGCCCGCCAGAGATCACCGCCGAGTATTCCTATCGGGGGTATTTCTNNTCCCTTANCCCACGAATTCTCCACTATTTGCCTGACNTCAGCATCGGTGGTTGCGACGGCATCTACGAATCCCGGAGGTGCGGGCGTCCCCCAGTCCTTCCCTCTTTCAATCGGCATTTTCGCCATCCCGCTCTTCGAGTTCGTCGTAGACGCGTGCGGCTGCTGTCACTAAATCTCGGTCGATGNCGCTAATGGCGTTTTGGGTTTTCCTACGCGTCTCATGATCGGGTGCTACGTCAGCAATTTGGCTTAGGAGGTCGACGACCTGTCGAATGTTGCGGACAAAATCGCCGGCAGATACATCGTCATCAAGCACTTGGGTTANATCATGACCCGAAGCCCATCCGTGTACCTGCGCGAAAATTGTGGGATCGGGCTGCCTGGTTTCTGGCAGACCTCTCAGCCGTTCTTCGGTGCGAATCTCGGCTGCGTAGCTGAGAATTCTTTGTGCGCGCTCTGTCACCGCGTCGTTTGGGTACCANGGTGGCGGCGGTTCAATCCTGCTTCTNTGTTCGTAGGTGAAGAGCGACGCCAGAGCTGCTACCTCTGGCGTAGATAATCCATCAAAGATNAAGCTCCCTAAGCAAATACAGACGAGTAAATCCATTTCGTGAAATATGCCTTGGAGCCGGCGACCTGAGTCCCTAAGGTCCCAAGCAACCGCGCAGTCGAACACTTCTAGTACATCCACAATCGAGTCAAGTGTGTGTGCGAGGCCGCCCTCGGCAATGTCGATTTGGGACTGAAGGGTTTCTATTTTCAATTGGGCTTGTTGGACTCGACGTTCTACATCGACGCGAGCACGGTGGAGATCACGGTTCGGGCGTTTCATTTCCGGCAGAATTCCAGCGTCCATGAGCTGCTGTTTAAGCATCCGCGCCGCTGTTCGTTGGTATTCGCGTCGATTCGGCGCGTACGGCTTCGGCAAATCAAGAGTCGCGATGATCCGTGGTGAAAAGTCGAAGTCGGAAACACCAAGCATCATCACTTTGCCTCTGACCGTCACGACTCGGACTCGATTTTCGCCGCCTCGCCNACTGGTCGTACCGAGGATCAAAAGATGTTGTGACTCGTTTCCNTGNATTCTCTCGACGATCACTCCTGGTCGAAGCCCCCGCAANGCATCCGAGACCCTGGTGTCNCTGACAGAGAGTGGCGGTACGGGAGTTGACTCGGTGATTCCCANTCGTTTCAGTTCCGTTTTCGCGGTACGGAGAGAGGCCTTCGCTTTCTTTTCCGCTACGGACAATCTGGCGATGCTTCGATTCGATCGATATTGGGCGAAGGAGCGTTCTAAAAGCTCGATAGCCTTGGGGCGGTCGGCTCGAGCCATCAAATTCGCGGCCATGTTGTATGTCGGTCGAAACGCCGACTCCAACACAAATTCTTTACTAGACGCGAGCCTGGCGGTCTGAGCAAACGATTCGTAAGGACTCCANAAGGTGTACGCGTGGCCAGTCGAGTCNATGCCGCGTCTGCCTGCACGGCCGGTCAGCTGGGTGTACTCCCCCGGGGTAAGGACCACATGGCCTTCTCCGCGNAANCGACTCAGTTGTTCGATAACTACCGATCGCGCAGGNAAGTTNACNCCCATCGCGAGGGTCTCGGTCGCGAANACTACGCGCAGCAAGCCGGCAGCGAAACANTCCTCGACCGCTTCTTTGAAGGGAGCGACCATGCCGGCNTGGTGAGCCGCTACACCTCCTTTCAAACCTTCGAGCCATCCCTCATAGCCAAGTGCCTCNAGGTCAGCGGCTCCTATGTCACGNACGTGTTCCTCAACGATCGTGCCNACGCGTCGCCGCTCACGGCCATCAAGAAACTCNGTGCCATGTTCGAGATAATTCCGTACNGCATCATCACAACCTTGTCGCGAGAAAACGAANAAAATTGCNGGCAAGCGTTCGGTTTTGTCCAGATGGTCGATGACTTCTCCGCGCCTCGGTCGACCCACTGCTCCACGATTATTTCGCCCCTCGCGACGCCGATGGCTCCCTAATTTCCCGAGAAAATGTTCGACCTCAGTGTTGANTTTCCCATATTTCAAAGTCCGAAATTCTTGCAATCGATGATGTCTTTTGTCGAAGACCAAGAAATGGTCGTGTAGTTCAACTGGTCGATTTGGCTCAACTATGGCATCGCAACTGCTTTGTACTTCACTTATCCACCCGGCTAGTTCATCGGCATTAGAAACGGTGGCGGANAGACACACCAGGCGAGTCGTTGGTGGGAGTTGNATAATGACTTCTTCCCAAACGGGACCGCGATAGGGGTCTTGCAAGTAATGCACTTCGTCGAAAACTACGAGGCCCAAATTCTGCANCCGATGAGACCCCGCGTAAATCATGTTTCTAAGGATTTCGGTGGTCATTACAACGACGTCAACTTCAGGCCGAATTGCGTTGTCCCCGGTTAGAAGACCGACACGATCAGNACCCAGCCACGACCCGAGGTCACGGAACTTTTGATTCGATAACGCCTTGATCGGAGTTGTGTAAACGACCGACTGACCTTCCTCTAACGCTTTTGCAATCGCATATTCGGCGACGAGGGTCTTGCCAGAAGAGGTGGGAGCCGCGACCAGCACCGACCTGTTCTCGTCAACTGCTTGGAACGCGCGCAGCTGAAACTCATCGGGCGCGTATCCCCGCTCATTCAAGAACTCAAAGCGGGAGGGTGCACTTGGTTNCTCGATCACTTGGTGCTACTGCCCTCGGATANAACTTGACCNTGTCGACGGCGAGTTAGAAGTCGGCCGACNAAAATNGCTAACTCGTAAAACGCGTACATTGGGACTGACAACGCTGCGAGCGACACCGGATCTCCTGATGGTGTCAAAATCGCGGCCAGGGTCACTATTCCGACGATGGCGTATCGACGGACACGGCGTAACTGTGCCGGCTTNACCACGCCGGCGATTTGAAGAAACACGAGCAAGATCGGAAACTCGAAACCAATACCGAAAGCCACCATCATGTACGTGATCAAACCAAGGTAGGCGCCCGGTGAAAACAGCGGATCAACGGAGGTTCCACCAAAAGAAATCAAGAAATCTAGGGCCCGTTCAAAGGTCGAGTAGGCCAATGCGGCGCCGCACAGAAANAGCGTGACCGCGCAAACGATAAACGGCACCGCATAACGTTTTTCTTTCCGATCTAAGGCCGGAGTCACGAACCGCCATATATGCCAAAGTATTGCTGGCATCGCAAGAACGAGACCTACGTAGAGAGAGACGCGGATACGTGTTTTGAACCCGTCTAGAGGTTCGGTGATGACCAGGGTGCAAGGCCTGTCAATCCCCTGGTTCTNTAACACGTTGCAATACGGAGGGAGAAAGATTTNTTCGAGCATCCAGTCATAGAAAATTAAGCCCACCANCGAACCCGCCAGCAACAGCGCAACGCTCCAAATCAGACGCNTTCTAAGCTCGGCGAGATGGTCCCAGAAGGTCATGGNTCCGGGCGCAGNCCGTCGACGAAACTTCATGCTGGCGGTGGGGATTTGTCAATCGCTCTATCGTTACCGGNGTTGGNTTCGGNAGAAGNCCGAGGAGAACTTTGNCGATGTAGTTCTTCTGTGTGTGATCTTTCGACTTCGCCTTCAACTACGTGGTCAAGTTCGCTGCGGATCTGTGCGCTGAACCGGCGGACGTCGGCAAATCCTTTAGCGACGCGTCTGACAGCGTCCGGGAGATGTTTAGGGCCAAGCACAACGAGAGCGACGAAGGAGATAATGAGCACCTCGTTTGGTGTGAGATTCACGCCTCTGATGCTATTTGTTCGCTGCGCTGAGCAGGCGTCGTCGGGTCAAACCTTATGATTCGTCGCAATATGACTTGGCGGAGTCGGGTCTTCGACATACGCGATAAATGTCTTTTGGCGCGTCCAACCTGGACTTCCATCCCACCCAAAGCGAGTTCAGCTCGGTCAACGCTCTCTAAGGATCTCTTGGCCTCTTCAGCTACCCGCAGCACGGCGCGCCAAATCAACACCAACAGGGTCACCACACAAAGTGCTCCGACAATCCATACGGCGACCATAACTCAACGTTAGAGGTTCGTTTGCAAGCCATCGACCCGATCGTGCAGGATGCTCGCGTGCAACAACCGTTGAGTTCGCTGCGTCATCCACCCATTATGTTTGCCCATCGAGGGGCGCGAGCCCACGCACAAGAAAACACCATTGAAGCCTTCGTTGTNGCGCTGCGCCTAGGGGCCACGGGACTCGAAACCGACGTTTGGTTAACTTCCGATGGTGTTCCNGTGCTCGANCATGATGGCTTTGTTCGNAGCGGGTTNCGGAGAAGGAAAATTCACACTTNTCCATATGAGGANTTACCGCCNCACATTCCGACGCTCGACGATCTGTACCGAACTTGCGGTAACGACTTCGAACTATCCGTCGANGTTAAAGACCCNTCTGCCCTGGAGGCCATCATCACGACATCACGAGACTTTCAGGCCGAGCGCAAACTTTGGTTATGTCATGACGATTGGNAACTTACGGCGACATGGCGAGANTCNACCAACGCACATCTGGTGAATTCGACTCGTTTACGTTTCATGAAGGACGGGCCCGAACGTCGAGCGGCGCAGCTAGCGGACGCGGGCATAGACGGAGTGAATCTTCATCACTCCGATTGGACAGGCGGNCTTACTACCCTCTTCCANCGCTTCAACCGCTACTGCTTAGCTTGGGACGCGCAGTATGAACGGGTTATCTCTGATCTAGTCCGCATGGGGGCTGACGGCATTTACAGCGACCACGTTGACCGTCTCCACGGCGGTTTTAAACAGGCTGAACGCTAAGGCTCAAAAGGATCTAAGGGCGTCCGACGTTGTTTAGCGGCCATATGCGGACAAATACCTCCCCAACGAGTAGCTCAACATCGATCGGTCCGAATGAGCGACTGTCGCGGCTGTTGGCACGATTGTCCCCCATCACAAATACATGGTTATTAGGTATCAGCGTCGGTCCAAAGTCCATNGTGAATGAATTCTGCGGNAGGTAGCTCTCGGCCAGCGGAACNTTATCGATGTACACCNCGCCNTTGATGGCCTGAATCTCTTCACCTGGCAACGCCACGACACGTTTGACGAAGTCTTTGAGTTCAGATTGCNGNAATGCAGCCGGTCGGTTAAATACCACAAGATCGCCCCGGTCGACCTGGCCTATGCGAAAGGCAAGTTTGTACACCATTAGGCGATCGCCCACTTCTAGTGTCGGTGCCATGGAATTCGATGGGATGAAATAGGTTTGAACGACAACCGCTCGAAGAACGAAAGCCGCTAAAAGGGCGCAAATGAGTACAACTGCCCATTCGCGTACTGGTCGCCACCCAATGCCAGTCTTTGATTGTGAATTTTCGTCGTCGTTAACGCCGATATTCATGAAGCTAAGTTTCCCAGCCACGCAGCAGCAGCACCAATATGGGAGCAGGCTACGGGATCTTCAGTAATCGGCCTCCCCATCATGGTTATCGATATGTCCGCATTAGCTACAGCAGTTGAGATGTCAACGGGTTCGACCGGAAACGCCCGGTGGCCGGTATTTGCAATCCATGACGAGTCGACGTCGAGTGGAAGCGGCACATCAATGGGGACTGGGATCGCGCTCAGAAGGGTCTGAGAGTGATGGCTGATGCCTTGATGGCGTAGGCGTTCGTCTCTGTCCGAAGCCCTTACACAGAGGCCTACTTGAGCACCGAGCGCGGATAGAACGGACGCGTGACCGGCAAGTTCCATCGCAGAGAATCCCAAAGGTGAGGAGGTTCCTACATGACCTGGCCCCGATGCAAGCACGATCTGCGTGCAGCCATTGTCCAAGAGGGCGGCCGCAGCTGAAGCGACACTCACTGCCTCGAGATCGCCGCCGAAGGCTTGACCAGCGGTAACTGTGTGCCTCACGAGGTTCTTGGCTTTCAGTGTCGCAACCAAATCACTCAAACCCAGTGGGAGTGACGTTTGATCAGTCATGAGGTAACCCAAGTTCGCTGAATTCAACCCCACCGAAACGGCCCCGATATGACTATGGAGGACGCAAAGTAGCACCCGAGCGCCAACTAAATCAGTTCGCGTTGAAACGTGCGGGTCTACTTCTAACTGCTCGGACAAATAGCGTGCTTTCAAGACGTGTCCGCGGCCCGCCGTGGTCCATTCAGTTCTATCCACAACCGAATGCACCACATGCCAACCTCCGGTGCCAAGGTCTAAGTCGATTGCGGTTGTGTTGACTACAACGAGGTCACCAACCTCGACTAGGCCAACTACAGCCACTAACGCGTACGCCCTAGCGCCGCCCTCAAGTTGCATCCGTTGGAGGTCACCGCGAACTTCGAGAATTTCGCTAACTCGGAAAGTTTGGAAGTTAGGCACGACACTTACCTCAAAGCGATGCTATGAGGGCTTCTACTCGTTCATCTTGGGCTTTAAACGGGTCTTTACATAGCACCGTTCTTTGCGCTTGATCATTGAGCTTCAAATGCACCCAATCGACGGTGTAATCGCGCTTCTTTTCTTTCGCTTTCCTTACAAACTCTCCACGTAGGCGGGCCCGAGTGGTCTGAGGTGGTTGTTCTATCGCCAACTCGATGTCGGCGTCTTCCAACACTCGTTCCACCAAGCCGTTTCGTTGAAGTAGATAGAACACGCCGCGACTCTGGTTGACATCGTGGTATTGCAGGTCGAGCAGTGCGGTACGAGGGTCGCTCAATTCGAGTCCATGTTTCGCTTGATATCGCTCCAAAAGATGGTATTTGATGACCCAATCGACCTCTCTGTCGAGGGTTAAGGGATCTTGTTCGATACCGCGCATGCAGTGTTCCCACATGGACAGTGCTTGCTTTTCCTCCTGGCTTAGTTCGTTGGTGTCAGCGAATCGCTGTGCCCGTTCTAGGTATTCGGCTTGAATTTCGAATGCGCTTGCCTCTCGTCCGTTCGCTAGCCGCACGCGTCGCGTGCAAGTGATGTCGTGACTGATTTCGCGAATTGCTCGAATCGGGTTCTCAAGGGTTAAATCGCGCAACACCACCCCTGGGTCTTCCATCATGCGAAGCAACAGAGCGGTTGCTCCTACCTTCAAGAATGATGTGTATTCACTCATATTTGAGTCGCCGACTATCACGTGTAGGCGCCTGTAGCGCTCCGCGTCGGCATGAGGTTCATCTCGAGTGTTGATAATCGGACGGCTACGAGTCGTCGCGCTAGAGACCCCTTCCCAAATGTGTTCTGCCCTCTGAGCAATGCTGTACATGGCTCCTCGAGCGCTCTGTAACACTTTGCCTGCGCCGGTATAGATCTGGCGACTCACTAAGAACGGGATCAGTACTTCCGCATAGTTAGAGAACTCTTCACGGCGACTCGTTAAATAGTTTTCGTGACAGCCATAACTATTTCCGGCGCTATCAGTGTTGTTCTTAAAAAGGTAGATCGTGCTTCCAGTAATGCCTTCTTCGGAAAGTCGCTCCTCCGCGTTTTCCACAAGTTTTTCAAGAATCCGCTCACCTGCCCGATCATGGCAGATCACCTGGTAGGCGGAGTCACATTCAGGGGTGGCGTATTCAGGGTGTGAACCCACATCAAGATAAAGCCGTGCGCCGTTAGCTAGAAATACGTTGCTTGAGCGTCCCCACGAAACAACCCTTCGGAACAGGTAACGAGCCACCTCGTCGGGGCTAAGTCGGCGCTGGCCTCTGATGGTGCAAGTGACCCCATATTCGTTTTCTAACCCGATGATCCTTCGTTGCACGGGGCACACCGTATCTTCGTTCGCAGAAAACAGTGAAGCGGGTTGATGCAACCTGCAAACTCTGACCAGCGCTAACCGCCGAGAAGGTTTGACGTTTCGTCGTCATCAAGGCGGCGAAAGCAGCGCCGACCGTTGCCGTTTTCCAATATCGCCACCTCAAGTTCTTCCGCAGAGACAGAACGCTCGGGCCCGGCGAGCGAGTCGACTGCTAGTTGCACCGCTGCATCGCGGTCAAGGTCAGGAGACCATCCTTCGCTCAACCTTCCAAGGACCGCTTCGGAGTCTCCCCCGATACAGCACCAATTTTGTTCGTCGACCACGGTCCCGTCGTATTGAATTCGGTACAACTCAGACTCGCCTGCGGAGTCAATCTCGGCCACCACGATCTCCACTTCCATGGGTTTCATTTCGTGTGTGAAAATCTGTCCCAGCATCTGGGCGTACTGATTTGCGAGGCTGCGAGCGTCGACGTCCTCCCGGCTGTACTGATAACCCTTGAGTTCCGCGTAACGAACGCCGGCGATCCGCAGTTGATCAAACTCGTTGTAACGACCGACACCTCCGAAAGCGATTCGATCATATATTTCTGAAACTTTTCGAAGCGTTGAACTGGCGTTCTCGGCAACCAACGCGATCCCGCCTTGGTACTCAACGGCAGCAAGACTTCGACCTCGTGCTATTCCCTTGCGCGCGTAATCGGCTCGATCTTGCATCAACTGTTCGGGACTTACATACATTCCCGGCATCGTCACTGTGCAGCCCCTCCTCTCCCTAACTCCTCACGAAGCTCGGCAAAGACCTGACCGGACTCATCATCGGTGAGTTGTCGAAAACCATCTTCTGTGATGACAGTCAAAATCGGGTAAATCCCGCGTACGGGGTCAGGCCCTCCAGTAGCGCTGTCTTCGTCGGCAGCGTGCCACAAGGCCTTGACGGCCAAAGCTAGAGCGTTCTCCACGGAAAGGTCGGGCTCATATCCAAGCTTTACTACCGTCCCGGCATGAAGACTCCCCGACCCGCTTGTCGCGAAGTCTTGTTCCTCATATCGACCTCCTGTTAGGTCAAATTGGAAGAGACGGCCAACTCCTTGAGAATGATCGAATCCAGCAAAAATTGGGACCACCGCCAATCCTTGCATTGCCTGCGGGAGGTTTCCCCGAAGCATCTCAGCGAGCTGATTGGCCTTACCATCAAGAGTGAGCCGTTTTCCTTCGATTTTTTCGTAATACTCAAGCTGAAGTTGGAATACCCGCACCATCTGAATGGCCGGTCCGGCTGCGCCAGCAATGGCGACCGCTGAATGTTCATCCGCGGGAAACACTTTTTGCATGTCACGGTGGCTTATTAAGTGCCCCGCTGTCGCGCGACGATCCCCAGCGACCACTACGCCGCCCGCGCATCGGACAGCCAACACCGTCGTGGCATGTCCCGCATCTATCGCCCCTGGGAGGTCCACTGGGAATGGTTCACGCCCGGTTTGTCGTAGAAGACTCAGGAAATCGCTTCCTGGGTCTTCCCCGGGAACGAAGGACGGAATTGCGGTCACTCCCCACCCTTCTGCACGTAGTTCTTGACGAACTCTTCAGCGTTTGTCTCGAGAACGTCGTCTATCTCGTCTAAAAGGTCGTCTAGTTCGGCCTTGAGTTCTTCGCCAGCTTGATTTTCTCCCGTTTCGCCAACCTCGGGTTCTTCCGTCCTACGGGCGGGTCGGCGTACTTGTTCTCGTTCAGCCATCTAAGTCTCCTCCGTTCTCGTAATCCTAGGCGGGAGTCACGTCCCCAGCCGTCGCAAAAGTTCCCCTGCGTCGTCGCATTCATCCAACAAACTAGCCACGTGAGCCGCTGTTCCCCGCAAAGGTTCGAGCATCGGAACGCGGCGTAACGGATCACTGCCAACGTCAAAGACCATGGAATCCCAATTTGCAGCCACTATTTGATCGGGAAACTTCTCCAAACATCGTCCTCGGAAGAACGCTCGCGTGGTTGGAGGCGGTTGAGTAATAGCGGCTTCCACTTGGGCGTCATTGGTAATTCGTGAGAGTCCGATCCTGCGGGCTAGCCCCTTAGAAGGTCGCAGGTCGTGATATTGAAGGTCTAGCGCAGCCATTTTCGGATCAGACCACTCAATACCGTGGCGGGATCGGAACCCTTCGTACAGCCGCCGTTTTGCAATCCAATCAATCGAATCGGCGAGCGAATCCGGATCTTCTTCAAGAGCAGTCAGGACGTCTGCCCAACGAGTCATCAGATCCCTTCCTACTTCCTCACCGCCGACAACATCGAACCCGAAGCGTTCTGCCCATCGTTCAGCGGCGGCATAGTAGACCCATTGAATCTCCAATGCCGTCGCTCTATCACCGTTCGCTAAGCGATGATTCAACTCAAGTTCAATGTCATAGCTCACCTCACGTAAAGAGCGAACGGACCATTCAAAAATGCAGTCGCCCGGCGCCATGTCGTCGTCAATCATCGCAAGGACAATCGCTGTAGTTCCTAGTTTGAGATAAGTCTGCACCTCGCTCATATTGGCGTCGCCGACGATCACATGTAGTCGGCGATAACGCTTGCTATCAGCGTGAGGCTCATCTCGAGTGTTGACGATTGGCCTTTTAAGAGTGGTCTCAAGGCCCACTTCTTCCTCGAAGAAATCTGCTCGTTGGGTTATCTGAAATGGCACCTCATCGTGAGTGAGTCCCGTGACTTCCGAGCCGACTTTGCCAGCCCCGCAAAAGACTTGTCGGGTGATAAAGAATGGCATGATTTCTGCAACGATCCGGCCAAAGGGCACGCTCCTGTCAACCAAATAGTTTTCGTGACATCCGTAGCTATTCCCCTTGCCGTCACTGTTGTTTTTGTGGATCACCAGCTCTTCACCGTCTGGGAGGAGTTGATTTGCTTTCTCCATTGAACGAATCAAAATTTCTTCAGCTGCGCGATCGTAAATAGTGCACTGAAAAGCGTCAGTGCACTCCGGGGTAGAGAGTTCCGGATGAGCATGATCAACGTAGTAACGGGCTCCGTTGGTGAGCACAGCGTTTACCAGGTGCGTTTCAATTTCAGGGGCGAGAGCGTCGAATTCGTTAAAGCCTCTTGCGTCAACCCCGGGATGTTCGTCTTCGAAATCCCACCCGACGCGACGTTCTAAATAGCCGTTCACGTAGGCGTTAATGATCATTGACGAAGCCGCTACTGGATTGGATTCGCCCTCGTTGCGATGCAGAACGCCAAATTCAGTCTCTATCCCGAGAACTTTGTGTACCGCCACAGGGCGACCCTACCGCCGGAATAGGACTTACAGGTACTGGCCAGTCTGAACGCGTTCGATTGCTCGCCCGCCCTCGTTCTCAAATTCGTTTTCTCCGCTTACCAGGGTTCGAATGAAAATGATTCTTTCGCCCTTTTTCCCTGAAATTTTCGCCCAATCATCAGGGTTGGTGGTGTTCGGCAAATCTTCGTGNTCTCTGTATTCCTGCCGGATAGATCCAAGTAGGTCATCTAGTCGGATTCCTNTACTTCCGGTGGCTATGGCACGTTTTATGGCGTTNTTCTTNGAACGCCGNACGATGTTTTCAATCATCGCTCCTGAGGCGAAGTCTTTGAAGTACATGACNTCTTTGTCCCCGTTTTGGTACGTGACTTCAAGGAACTGATTATGCTCCTCGGCTTTGTACATCTCTTCGACTGTTCGCTCGATCATCACNCGGANCGCCTTGTCGGCGTCACCGCCACCGAGGTCGTCGATCTCNAGGGGATCAATCGGAAGATGTTGTTTTAGGTACGTGCCAAATATTGCTGCGGCGGCAGATTCGTCAGGTCGATGAATCTTGATTTTCACGTCAAGCCTGCCAGGTCTCAGGATTGCCGGATCGATTAAGTCTTCCCTATTCGATGCGCCAATGACGATGACATTTCTAAGGCCTTCCACACCGTCGATTTCAGCCAACAGTTGAGGGACGACGGTCGACTCCATGTCGGANCTGATACCGCTCCCGCGCGTTCGAAAGAGGGATTCCATCTCATCAAAAAACACGATNACTGGCCAGCCTTCACTAGCTTTTTCTCTGGCACGTTGGAAAATTTGACGTATCTGTCGTTCTGTTTCCCCGACGTATTTATTCAATAACTCGGGACCTTTAATGTTGATAAAGAAACTTTGCGCTTGTGCATTTCCCGCGGCGTCTGCCACCTTTTTGGCTAAGGAGTTCGCGACCGCCTTGGCAATCAATGTTTTCCCGCAGCCTGGTGGCCCGTACAGCAAGATTCCCTTGGGCGCGGGGAGCTCGTAGTCGCGAAAGAGATCTTGNTGGAGATANGGGAGTTCNACAGCGTCNGTGATCTGTTCGATCTGTGTGTCTAATCCTCCGATGTCGTCATAGGTGACGTCAGGAACTTCTTCAAGNAACAGATCGTCGACTTCGGGACGAGGTAACCGTTCAAGAACAAGGTTCGCTCGTATATCCAATAACAGGCTGTCTCCAGACCTCATGGTCTGTCCACGCAGGTGACCCGCGAGTTCAACTATGCGCTCTTCGTCGGCTCGTCCAACCACCAAGGCGCGTTCGCCATCGGCCAGGACATCTTTCAGTTTGACCACCTCGCCCGAGGACTCAGGGCGGCGCGCCATCACAACGTTTAAGGACTCATTAAGAACNACTTCAGAGCCAGCTTCGAGTTTTTGGTCNGCCAATTCGGGGTGCAAGCTGACTCGCACTTTTCGACCGTTTGCGTGGACATCNACGGTCCCATCTTCGTTCGCGGCGATGAGAGTCCCATATGCAGACGGCGGTTGAGTGAGTTTGTCGACTTCTTCTCGAAGGGTGGCTATGTGTTCGCGTGCTTCNCGCAAAGTNAATGTGAGCTTCTCATTCTGGGACACCGCCTTAGCGAGCTGCCCNTTTGTCTCAAGTAGACGTTCCTCNAGGGTGCTTACCCGCTTTGGGGTATCGACGAGTTTCCGTCTCAGTAAACCGACCTCAGACTCGAGAGCCCGGATTTGACTGCGNAGCGCGGCTAACTCACCACTCGGCTTTTCGTTATCGGCGAGTGGGCCTTCACTCGACATCGCTAACCTCAGTTCGCTGTCCTCTGGACGGGAAGTTACACGAATCCGTGACACAAACTGTTAATGGTTTACGTTGTCAACAGAATCGTTAAGTAGTCNAAGGTCTGTGTTTGGNGCCTCAGAACACGATAAATTGGTCGGTAGTTCGACAGTGATGTTTGCCGAGCAAGTTTCCCCCGTACCTGCCACACTTCAGTGCACGAAGAAGAAAGGCATCACCATGAAGGTCTGGATCGATCAAGACCTATGCACAGGCGACGGTCTCTGTGAGGAGATCGCTCCTGACGTATTCACCTTGCTTGACGATGGTCTCGCCTACGTAGTTGAGGACGGCAATGTGATGTCTGACCCTGGTGGGGCGGANGCCTTGGCTAACTTCTCCGATTCGCAACTGGANGCGGTGATCGAGTCAGCCGAAGAATGTCCGGGCGAGTGTATTTATATTGAGGCNTAANAAGAATTTCTTGCTNTTCTTTGTTACTTAAGAGACGTTCGATGGNGATNGNTCACCGTTGTTAGCTGGANCTAACGCANGCATTTGCCTGTGTTCACGACGGTGCGATCCCCGAAAGCTGCAACCTCCGCCATAAAGGCAGCGATTTCGGATCTGTCCAATACGTAGACGGCTCTTTCATGATCCGAAGCGTCNGGCGGCGCTACAGCAAAGATCACCCCCACCGCCGCTCCGTTGTTATTAATGACAGGTGCACCGCTATCTCCCGTTTGTAGTTTCGCTGCAGCAAACCAAACTTTCCGAGTCGTATCAACAGAATCGTGGAGATCGCGGCCGTGAGCGACCACTCGTTCCACAAGCCTTATTGGCGCGGTCCGAAGCGGTCCGCCTGCCGGGTGTCCAATCACCCCAGCTAGCTGTCCCGCTAATGGTGCTTCAAGCCGCAATGCTTCGATGTTTGAGTTGACTCGCAACAAGGCAAGATCTCGCTCAGGGTCGAACGCCAAAACGGTAACTAGTTCGAGCGCAGACCCAGGTAGTGCGACCTCAACGTTTTGTGAACCAGCCACTACATGAGCATTGGTCAACGCCATGCCGGGCGAAATAATNAATCCGGTTCCATCCTGCCTTTGGCTACAAGCGATCGCTCGAATTCGAACTATTGATAATGCGGCATTCTCTAATACNTCAGCGCTCACAACTATCTCGCTCGGCACCTCCCCCACATCGATTATTGGCATCCCGTCATCAAAGTTCAGAAGGCTGCCCAAATTTGGTGTGAGGCGATCCAAAAGACCTCGACCGTTCGGAGTAATTGGACTCCACCGTTCAACAGCTTGGATCGCCTTGGAGGCTTCGGCTTGGTCACGCGGCCAACCGCGCACCGACAGAAGAGCTGGGNTCAAAAGCCANACTAGAAACAAGCCAGCGCTGACCCCCACCACCACACCTGCAAAGGAATCCATCCAACGCAAAGAGCGCGGAACCAAGGTGCGCAAACCACGTGCTATTCGCCATCCAACTGCATGGCCGATTACCCCGGCTATCAACACNGCGGCCGCCGCCGCGGCAAGACGCTGATGTTTACCAACAACATTTAACGCATCAAGAATCGCNGTCACCCAACGCGCNGCTGCTAATGCAGCCACAGCGAACCCAACCCAGCTGCCAAGCCGGCCGATAAGTCCGCCTTTCCAGCCGGNGAAAACCGCAATTGCTAACAGCAACCCGAAGAGAAGATCAATAACCACTATCCCTCAATCAAGTTTCAACTAACCGCGCGTGGGTAAGAAAACCGGTATGGCCCACCATTCGGTGGTCAGGACGCACAGAGTTCCCTTTTACGTGCCACGTCCGATGCATCACTTCGACAGTTTCGACCATTACCCAAGGACCTTGATCCAGTCGCTGCCGAAGATTCTGGACCTGAATTATTGACGGGTTATACACGACGAGAATTCCGCCGCTCCGCATCGATGTCTCCAAATGAGGCACGACTTGCCAAGGCTCGGGGAGGTCTAATAAGGCGCGATCGAATTCCGCATCTTCGAAAGGTTGGTAGGCATCACGGATCTTGACTTCGTAATGGTCAAGGGCATCTGTTCCGAGAAACATTTCAACGTTCGACTTTGCCCTAACCGCGAAGTCCTCCCGAATCTCATATCCGGTCACNAAGGCCCCGGCGCGCAGAAGCGCCGTCGAGAGCGCCCCTGAGCCGACCCCNGATTCAAAAANCCGAGCACCCGNAAAAACATCTCCCAGNATNANAATCGNTCCAAGATCTTTCGGATAAATGACCTGAGCNCCGCGAGGCATCTTTAGTACATGATCGCTAAGNGTCGGCCGCAGGGCTATAAACCGTGCATTCGAAGCNGTCCGAAACTCAGTGGCCTCTGAAGTCCCAATGATNTGGTTGTGCNGCACNACTCCCGCATGGGAGTGAAATTCGCCGTCTTCTTCTAGATCGACCAGGTACCGCCGTTGGCGATTATCGATGAGGACGATGTGCTCGCCGGATCGAAAGGAAGTGTTGCTGGTATTAGAAGTCTCGGGCTTCATGACCGTTAGACCGAACGACCGCGACGGTCTTCGCTGAGATGGCTGATCCGTAACGACTCTCCNGGATTCAACTCAGCTTTGTGCGCCACTACTGGNCGTCTACGACTCAGGTACCTGAGCAGCCGAAACGTTGTGCCGAGAATCGCCAACGCCATCCAGCCTCCACTACCGAGCCGACCTCGTCTCCAACCAGACTTGATCAACCGCCCCGGAGGNCGTTCCTTCAACTCACTGAACACNCCCATCAAACTCGTACAATTTCGACGATGGTCGAACGGGTCCGTCCNACGCGACGCCCNAGCGCAAACGCGACCAGCACTATTCCCGCTACAGCGATGCTGGCGATAACAAGGCCGGGTTTGCGAAACGTGACCGCATTATCTGCCGCTTCNCCGGTGACGCGCTCAAAGCTTTGACGNAAATCGTCTTCCGTTACGGTCGGTGTGTCGCTTTTGTTGCTGTCTCCCACCTCAACGTCTCCTTCCGTCACGNTTGATGGCTAGCAGAGTGAGGGAAAAGAAGCAGAGCGCCGTAACGATGCCAGCTACGTAGGGGACAAAGGACCAGTTTCCTTCAAACACTGTCGTTAGCTCNTGCAGACTCCGTATCGCCGCCAGCGTAAAGAAGATCNTGGCTACAGCNACACAGGCAGAACCAACGATTCCGAAGAGCAAATACCGACCCAAACCCTTCAAAGGTCCAATGGTTTCTTGCGTCACATATGCGCGAATCGTCGCTAGTAGATCTTCAACCTCAGTCCGTAGTCCTCGATTTTGATCCGACATTGCCCCTGCTCCTCAGGGTTGGGCGATTTCAAGCATGCCAGAGAAGACGTCCAGCCCCACCAGTGGTTATTTATTGCCCCCTGTTGCGTCGAGTACCTCCTCGAGTCCAGCAACTAATTCTTCGATTAATTCAAGTCTCTCAGCCAAACTTGCTCGCGTTAAAATTCTCTGGCGATCAAACGGTCCAGCGGGCGTCAGTTGCGCTATGCGATACCCCAGTTCTTCGGCATCAACTCCAACCGCCAGGGCGTCAGGATCTACCACAGGCATTTCGTAGCCGGCGTTTCTCGCATTCGTTACTAACTCCGCGAGCCTTTCCAGCACCACCATGCAGCTATCTGTGGAGACTTCGTCATCATCGGGGAAATCACTTATGAGTGCCTTCGGGTAAGGGTCNTCGNGAAGCCACTCGTCAACTACGAACCTGCTTTCACCGCGAACAAGTAACGCCCACCTTCCGTCGGGAAACGTTCGATGTTCCAAGATCTCGGCTAGACATCCGACTGAAGATCGAACATCACCTCCCCCAACNTCNTGGCCTTTTTCAATCAAGACGACCCCGAATGGCTCTTGATTGTTCACGCAGCGTTGNGCGAGCGANCGGTAACGATCTTCAAATACGTGGAGAGGAAGNGTGGCGCCCGGAAACAAAACCGTGCCAAGTGGAAACATCGGTGTTTCGCGGCGATGACCGTTGCGGTGGTCCGTCATGTGATGTCAGCCCATCTAATAGCGAAATTCNNGGAATCTAACCATGGAAGACAGTAGGTCTAAACGTCGAAGTCANCGCAAAGCGGGCGTCTCAAGCGCCTACTTCACATAGTCTCAACCTGTGGAAATCATTGCAGCACTATTCCTTGAACACCTCGAAATGCGTCAAGCCGAAGGCGGAACGACTCGTCTTGATCTCTCAGGAGTCCATTTTTCCCTTGCGGCCCCGAGTGAATTTCCGGTGACCATACAGCCCCATTTGATGGTGTTGTTGAGATGTCCTGCCGATCATCAGGGTCTGGCAGCGCTCGAGGTTACGTTTCACTCTGACGGTCAACCCATGGACATTCGGAATGTTCAGGCAGTCAATGTCGANCCGGGAAAATTTGGTTACAACCTGGTCCAGGCCACGGTCGAGATAGCGGGGCCCATGACCGTTGAAGCTCATTGCACAATCGATAATGGTCCAGTGACCGCCGTACCGTTGACAGTCGTTGCACCGACACCTGAGTGACAATGCCGTATACATCGAGTCTCTCAACGCACAATGATCCCGGAGTCGCCATCGGCGAGACCATCGGCGAGATTTTAGAGGCGNTTGGTCCCTCCCCTGATGTCGTGACGCTCTTTATCTCTGGTGGATTTATTGGCCACACAGAAGAATTTCTGTCAGCAACACGGCAATTACTTCAACCAAAGGCGCTGATCGGAACAACCGCTGTTTCTGTTATCGCTGGATCACGAGAAGTTGAACAGCAGAGCGCTATCGCGATGTGGGCCGGGAGGTTCGATGGAAAGGCGTCGACGATCCGATTGAACGCTCGGCGATCTCAGAATGGTGGTGTCGAACTTGATGAATTGCCTCACTCCAAGGCGCACACCCTCATTCTTTTGGCGGACCCATTTACATTTCCCGCAGAGGTGGCCGTTGAGTCATGGTCGATTTCGCGACCCGACCTTCAGGTCATCGGCGGTTTAGCCTCTGGAGCCAACACGCCAAATGGAAATCGTTTCCTTCTTGACGGTGAGATTTACTCCGATGGAGCAGTTGGACTCTTCATCGAGGGAGCTACCAGTGTGGAGCCTTTAGTGTCTCAAGGTTGTCGACCGGTGGGCTCACCATTGATTGTGACTGCAGCGGACGGAAACTTAATCCAGGAACTGGGTGGGCAACCGGCATTAACGCGTTTAGAGGAAATGTTTAAGGGCTTAGACGACGCCGAGAAAATGTTGGTGAATCAGGGCCTCCACATCGGGCGAGTGATTGACGAACACAAGGCCGACTTTGGTACAGGCGACTTCCTTATTCGCGGTGTCATGGGTGCCGATCAGCGTACCGGTGCCGTCGCCATCGGTGACCACGCTCCGGTGGGGAGCACCGTTCAATTCCAAGTCCGTGATGCAGCATCGGCTGACGAGGACCTGCGCCTCATGGTTGAACCACTCCGTCCTGCCGATGGAGCACTGGTCTTCACCTGCAACGGAAGAGGAACGCATCTGTTCGAAGACCCAGACCACGACGCCGCAATCATTGCCGATTTGGTTCAACATAATGCCGTCGCGGGGATGTTTTGTGCTGGGGAAATTGGTCCCGTGGGAACCCATTCCTTTCTCCATGGCTTTACCGCATCTGCAGCTATTTTCCGCGACTGAACCTCCCCAGAATTGAGAGAAGGTCAAGCTAGGATCGCCCCTTGGGAGGCTAAGTGGCCAGCGACCTTCGAACTCGACAGATCAACACGATCAGGGCTCTCGCGCTCGACGCTGTAAGAAAAGCGAACAGCGGTCACACCGGCACAGCCATGGCGTTAGCTCCCCTTGCAGATGTCTTGTTCACAAAACTCATGAAATACGACGCAACGGTGCCCACCTGGCCTGATCGCGATCGTTTTGTTCTTTCAGCCGGACACGCGTCAATGCTTTTATATTCGATGCTTTATTTGACCGGGTATGGCATCTCCCTTAGCGACATCCGGAACTTCCGCCAGTGGGGTTCTATAACGCCTGGTCACCCAGAAGCTGGGGTGACTCCGGGTGTTGAGGTGACCACCGGTCCTTTGGGTCAAGGTATTGCTAATGCCGTTGGGATGGCGCTCACCGAACGGCATCTCCGAGCTCGGCTCGGTGCTGAAATTGTGGATCATCGAACCTGGGTCATTTGCGGTGACGGAGATCTGATGGAGGGCGTGAGTCACGAAGCGGCAAGCTTGGCCGGTCATCAGCGGCTCGGAAAGTTGGTCGTCATATATGACGACAACAAAATAACTATTGACGGGTCGACCGATTTGTCTTTTTCCGATGACACTCAACAACGGTTTGAGGCATACGGCTGGCATGTCAAAAATTTAGGTGAGGCTGCCGAAAACACTGACGTCTTAGAGTCAACCCTTCGAGAAGTCGCCGATGCTGGAGATCATCCCTCCCTAGTGGTCGTGCGCAGCCATATCGGATTTCCCGCTCCAAACGCAGTAGATACACCCGGCGCTCACGGCGCCATCACGGACGATGACGAAATCGCAGCTGCAAAAATCGCAATGGGGTTTGATCCTGAGGTGACGTTCAGAGTTGATGACGATGTCCTTCATGCCTACCGCGAGGCTGGGGCACGGAGCGCCCAGCTGCGCGAAGAATGGCATACACGTGTTGTTGAGAGCGACCTTGATGCCGGTTGGATTGAGGCATTACTCACAGGCAAACCACTGCCGAATTGGTCAGAGGAGCTACCTAACTACGAACCGGGAACCTCGGTCGCTACTAGAAATGCAAACAATCACGCAATTGACGCGTTGGTGGATGTCATCCCATCTTTGATTTCGGGTTCGGCTGATTTAACGGGCAACACTGGTACCAACCTCGCGAGCGAACCGATGACCGCAACTGTTCCGGAGGGGCGAAAGCTCTATTTCGGGGTGCGGGAACATGCAATGGGCGGAATCGCCAACGGTATGGCGTTGCATGGCGGCGTTCTTCCTGTCGTGGGCACATTCCTTGTTTTTGCTGATTACATGCGCGCTTCGGTTCGCCTGGCGGCGCTCAGCAAAGCCAAAGTGGTTTTCGTGTGGAGCCATGACTCCATAGGCGTCGGAGAAGACGGACCAACCCACCAACCGATAGAGCATGTCGCTTCGTTAAGGGCAATACCTGATCTACCAGTGGTAAGGCCCGCTGATGCAAACGAAGTATCTCAGACCTGGAGACTTGCAGTGGAGAGAGCAGGTCCCATAGCGATCATTCTGACCCGTCAAAATGTTCCCGTCCTAGAGGGCACTGCGCGTCCTGGGCAAGTCGAGTGTGGTGCCTACGTGCTTATCGACGCGCCAGATCCAGAGGTGATCCTGGCAGGCACCGGATCCGAGGTTCAGCTGTGTGTTGATGCTGCAGCCTCTCTCGCATCAGCGGGCATAGCATCGCGAGTGGTTTCGATGCCATGTTGGGAACTTTTTCTTGAGCAAGACGAAGGTTACCGATCTGAGGTATTCCCAGCGGAGCTTCCGGTTGTCGGCGTGGAAGCCGGCGTTTCTCTGGGGTGGGAACGGTGGGCAAACATGACCGTAACGCTCGATCATTTCGGTGCGAGTGCACCGGGCGGCAAGGTCATGGAGGAATTCGGTTTTACCGCAGCTTCAGTCGAAGCAGCAGCGCGTTCGTTGCTCCAATGACCTTTAGATCGGAGATACTTTGACCGTTAACAACAACTCAAATAACCGACTCTCATCACTGTTCGACGACCAGGGCCAGAGCCCTTGGCTTGACAACCTTCGACGAGGGTGGATCACATCAGGAGAATTGGATCAGTGGGTGGCCACGGGNATTCGTGGTCTCACNTCNAATCCAGCTATNTTTCAGAAAGCGATCGAGGGCAGCGCTGATTATGACAAGCAATTCGGTCAGTTGATCGCCGATGGCGTCTCCGTCGATGAGGCTTACTGGGATTTAGTGACAAGCGATATTCGGGGTGCCCTGCAAGCTCTGCGGCCTGTGTATGACGCCTCTGATGGAAGAGACGGTTTCGTTTCGGTGGAAGTGGATCCAACGCTGGCACGGGACTCCGACGAAACAACTGCAGCAGCAAGGGCGCTCCATGACCGTCTCGACGCTCCGAATCTCATGGTCAAAATACCTGGGACTCGCGAGGGTCTCCCCTCGATTCGGACGATGATTAGCGAAGGCAAGTCAATTAATGTCACGCTGATTTTCTCGGTGTCGCGATACGAAGAAGTCATCGCGGCTTACATCGCCGGATTAGAAGACGCCCTTGCAGCTGGTCACGATGATCTTTCCAGAGTCGCTAGCGTCGCCTCATTTTTCATTTCNCGGACCGACACCGAGGTAGATCGACGTCTTGAAGAAATAGGAACCGATGTTGCGCTTTCCCTCCGAGGTAGAACTGCGGTGGCGCAAGCTCAAATCGCATATCAGANTTTCCNAGAAGCATTNGATGGTCCTCGCTGGCAAGTATTGGCCGACAAGGGGGCTCAACTTCAGCGACCTCTGTGGGCATCGACTAGCACCAAAAATCCGANCTACTCCGAAACCTTGTACGTCGACGAGCTGATCGGACCCAATACGGTCAATACGATGCCTGACAACACCATTGACGCGTTCATGAAGAAGGGAACCGTCGCACGCACGGTCGATGCAAATCCCGGGGAAGCCCAAGAGGTTCTCGCAGCTGTGTCGGCTCTCGGGATCGACCTCGACGACGTNGCCGCGGTATTAGAACAAGAAGGCGTTGCATCGTTTGTNAAAAGTTTCGACGAACTCATCACAAGTTTGTCTGCAAAGGCTNACTCGTTAACTTAACGACATGTCAGTTGCAAATCGAAACTTACTCACCTATTTTCGCGGACATGGATCAAGCCACACAGCGAAGCGATAGTTGTTCGATCCAAAGCACTCTCGATGTGATCGGCGACCGGTGGCTGCTNTTGATNCTTCGCGATTTGTTTCGAGGGGTGAGACGATTCGGCCAATTAGAAGAGAACCTCGGGATNGCCAAGAACCTCCTNGCGACTCGCTTGGTAAAACTGGTCGAGGCGGGAATTGTGACGAAGGTCCCATACCAGGACAGACCAATCCGCTACGAGTACCTCCTAACNCAAAAGGGGCGAGATCTCTCGCCGAGTTTGGTGGCTTTAATGCGGTGGGGTGATCGTTGGTGTAACGACGGAACCCCGCCCACAGTTCTTGTTCATTCCGACTGCGGAACTCCTCTCAATCAAGTCACGCATTGTCCCGCATGTGATGACTCGCTTGACCCCGCGGAAATNCGCAGTCGACCTGGTCCTGGAGCNAGNNTCGACTCATGACAGCGGAGAAACAATGACTACAGATGCCGGCACTNCAGCCGAAATTGATTCGCTACTAGATCTGCCTCTTCGATCTTTACTCAAGCGAGCTTCATCGATTCGAGATGCAGCTCATGGAACTCGAGTTACATACAGCCCCAAGGTCTTCATTCCACTTACGATGCTGTGTCGAGACAAGTGTGGTTACTGCACCTTCGCTCAGCCACCGAGTCGACTCGATCATCCCTATCTGGAACCTGATGAGGTNTTGGCCATTTCGCNGCATGGGGCATCTCACGGCTGNCACGAAGCGCTTTTCACTCTTGGTGAGCGACCCGAACTGCGNTATCCCGTTGCTCAGCAGTGGCTTCATGATCATGGTTACGAGAGCACNATCAACTACTTAGTCGATATGTGTCGACTNGTGCGAGATGAAACCGGGTTGCTACCTCATGCNAATCCTGGGGCGCTGTATCGCGAAGAACTCGCACAACTCAGAACGGTNAGCCCTAGTCAGGGAATGATGCTTGAAAGTCTGAACGAAGATCTTCTCTGCCATCGAGGCTGTCCNGACAAAGAACCGCAGCGGCGACTCAGTACGTTGGAGGCAGCGGGAGAACTTCAGATCCCATACACGACCGGCCTATTGGTAGGTATTGGNGAGACAGTTGCTGATCGCGTTGAAACAATTCTTGCTATAGCCGAAAGTCACCTCAGACATGGACATGTGCAAGAAGTCATTGTTCAGAACTTCTTNCCCAAATTGGGNACTGCTATGCACAAAAGTCCACCCTGTCCCCCCGATGAGTATCTGCAAGCAATCGCNCTGGCCCGCATTCTCCTTCCCGAAGACATTCACCTTCAAGCTCCACCGAATCTTTCGGACGATTTCGGCGGTCTTCTCGATGCGGGTATCGATGACTGGGGCGGCGTGTCACCAGTTACCGCTGATCACGTGAACCCNGAACGACCATGGCCTGAACTTGACCTACTTCGGGAGGTAACGGAGACNAAGGGGTTTACTCTCGCNCCTCGTTTGACTATTCATCCAAGTTTCGCGCTTCTGCCTCAGAAATGGCTTGACGAGGACAACCGATTCCCAGTACTCGACCGCAGCGATGCCGAAGGCCTGGGGCGAGACGACCCGGGCTCTCAAATGCCTGAGANAACTATGGAAAATAGAGATGCTGGTTCNGGGGCTGATGTTTTGATCGCCGACCAAGACAGCACTCAGTGGTATTCGGGAGGTGCTGAGCACCCTCCCCCCAAGATCCTTCCTGGACGATCTTTCGCGCGAGGTGCGGTCCGTGAAGTTCTTGACGGCGTGCTNTCNGGCCAGGAGGTGGGCCGCGAGGAGATCGTTGCCCTTTTCCAAGCCCGAGGACCTGAGGTTTTAGCCGTNGCNGAAGTAGCTGANGAATTGCGCCGTCAAGCTGTTGGCGAAAAGGTCACTTGGGTTCACAACCGAAACATCAATTACACGAACGTTTGCACTTTTAAATGCCGCTTCTGCGGGTTCTCAAAAGGNCCCCTGTCGCTCAACCTTCGCGGCACGCCTTACATGTTGACACTGCAAGATATCCAGGAACGGGTCATTGAGGCTGCTCAACTTGGAGCTACTGAGGTAACGCTTCAGGGAGGCATTCACCCGAGCTTCGACGGCAATTACTACATCGATGTTTGCCGGGCTATCCAAGANGTAGTGCCCGATATGCATCTGCACGGATTCACCGCTTTGGAGGTTATTGAAGGAGCCAAACGCCTTGATGAGTCACTCGTCGAATATCTAGTCCGACTGAAAGAAGCGGGTCTGAAATCTCTGCCAGGGACTGCCGCCGAGGTTCTCGATGATGAGGTAAGGAAAATCCTATGCCCAGACAANATTTCGACGGACGAATGGCTTGAATGCCATGAGGCCGCCCACGCCGTTGGTCTCCACTCAAATATCACCATCATGTTCGGTTCTATAGAAGAGCCGCTTCACTGGGCGAACCACATTGTGAGGACCCGCGAACTCCAAAAACGCACTGGTGGCTTTACTGAATGGGTGCCATTGCCNTTTGTGCACATGGCAAGCCCGATCTACCTGCAACGACAAGCNCGTAGNGGACCNACGTTTCGCGAAACGCTGCTGATGCACAGTGTCGCCCGGATTGCTTATCACGGCCTCATTGACAACATCCAAGTGTCATGGGTGAAGATTGGTGTCGAAGGCGCCAAACAAATNCTGATGGCTGGAGCAAACGACCTCGGNGGCACCCTGATGGATGAGAACATAAGCAGAGCCGCNGGCGCTCAACACGGACAGGGTCTNGTTGAAGAAGACTTCAGGGCGATAGCGGANCCCCTGGGTAGAACGATTCGACAACGCACCACTGGTTATGAAGAAGCAGACGGCAAGCCAGTTGTCGTGAGCACCGAAACAATCCCAGTTGACAATCCGACTGACAGAAAGTTGATTCCAGTCAACGCGCTCGGTGATCAGGTCTGACCATAGAGCTNGCCAATNCTCCGAACTGGTCAGCNCTTCNTCAAATCNTTGTCGACTGGGGTTTGTCGCCGACTATGGACGCCGCTTTTTCAACCGCTCGGCGTGCTCGAGACAATCGTTTTTCAATCTCCGGTCTCTTGGCCTCGACGCCATCGGCTTCTAACGCTTCATGCAGGGCAGTAATACCTAGNTCGGAAAGCTCTTCGGCAATATCCAGCAGACGGTCACGAATATCTTCAAGTTTTTCTTGCACATCAAACGTCCTTCGTTAACAGGGTGTCGATGATTTCTATGGGATGCCGTACTCGGACGCCGCCAGCCTGTAAATACAAGAGACAGCCTGGGTTTGCGCTAGCGACTTCTTCAGCGTTGGCGCGGTTGATTGAAGAGATTTTCCGCTCCCTCACAGATGAGGCAAGGTCCGGGTGGAGAGTCGAATATGCTCCCCCGGCCCCGCAACAGAGACCCTCGTCGTCGAGTTGAATAGCTTCTGTGTATCTCTCCAGGACAAGCCGTACTGCTTCGTGGGAACGTTGAGCATGGCGTAAATGGCAGGGATCTTGGATAGCTATCTTCGGTCTTACTGAAGTGGCAGGTGGCAGAAGGTCCAGGTGATCGGCCAACCATTCGTGCACGTCCAGAACTCGTTCACTGAAGTCGCTCGCTCGCTGAGTTCCNAGGAGTTGGCCGTATTCNTTTAGCTGAGCCCCACAACCTGCCGAATCNACCAGAATTGGTGCTCCTCCCGGAAATGCACTCATGGTTCGTTCGGCGAGCCGTCGTGCTTCATGTCCCAGTCCGGCATGGACGTGCAGAGCGCCGCAGCAAGAGGCTGNTCGACCTGGAAACTGAACACCGGTTCCGGTAGCTTCGACGACTCGTTGGACTGCCCTGTGGGTATCGCGCATCCACGCGTCCATTACACAACCCGTGAACAACCAAACATCGGTNCCGCTTGCNACTAGAGGCCTTTGATGCAACGGAATTCGCGGCAACNCTAACCTTTTGGGGAGTGCGCCAACCCGCTGTACAACAGCCAAAACNATTGAGATGAACCGAAGAACACGGGACCAACCCAGAAGTCGGTACCCAAATCGCATCCACCAAGGCTGNTATCTCGTTTGNTCNGCTAAGGCCTCGCGGGTTGCTTCCATCATGGAACCAAACGGCACTCCCGCTGGGCAAGCCGTTTCNCATCCCCGACATTGGATGCACGCGTCCATNAAGCCNACGAAATGTTGATCGATTACACCACTAACTTGTGCCTGGTTCATCAGGGCGATTCTGCCNCGAGGTGAAGCCGATTCTTCTTGNGTGACCCTGTAGGTAGGGCAGTGTGGAAGACATAACCCGCAAGCGACACANGAGGCGAGGTCGTCGCTCGGTATTGCGAGATCAACAGTGATTTCTTTCACGCCGTCAGCACCTGTCGTCCGGGGTTCAAACGACCGNTGGGATCGAGTCGTTGCTCAAGTTCTCTCATCAGGGCATTGTTCACATCGGACACGGCCCGCGGCGGCGGTGAATCCCGACAATGGACCGCTCCGACGCCGACCTCAGCTATCCAGCCGGGGGCAAGATGGGCTAAGTCCGTGAGGGACTTTGGTTCAAGAGACAANCGCCCACCTNTTGGCAACTCAGGCGGTNCNTCAGTTTCAATCAGATCGAGGCTGTNGGCTTGGGCGTCGACNTCTGAAGTGACTCCTTCGAGACAGACCCATACCTGTGTGCCATTCCACAGGATTGAGGANGGTCGATAAAGCGTCCTATAAAGCTCGAAAGGATCAGCCTCCCCNGTGAGCCACCGAGACGTCGCTGGAAGCGGCAAACATCGGAGCGTTAATTCGGCCAGACAGCCCAATTTCCCGAGGGATCCCACGAGAAGACGGCAGAGGTCGTAACCGGAGACGTTCTTAACCGTTGGGCCACCGGAAGTCACAATTTTGCCGCTGTGATCGACGTATCGGACTTGGAGAACGAAGTCTCGGATAGGGCCATACCTCAGCCGCCGGAACCCATTTACCCCCACCGAAAGTGCTCCTCCAACAGTCGCNTCGGGGTTGAGGTCGAATGGCACCATTTGATCGTGGACGGCCAACTGTTCAGACAAAGTGCGCAGAGAGGTTCCCGCTCCACAGCGAACCGTCATCTCCTCGGGTTCGTGGGACCAGACTCCCGATGGCGCGCTGACTTCGCGAGCGGCTGGATCAGGGTTTCCCCCGATGGTCCACTGGGTGCGCCCTCCAACGACTGTGACCGGATCCGAAGAACCNATTTCAGACGCGAAATCCTNTATTTCTTTTTGTAATTCGGCGTGTGCCGTCATACCCACGCCCCTTCCGGCACGTGTTGACGAAAAGAGTCACTACACCGAGAGCCTGACGGCAGNATTTTGAGAGGGTTCGCCAAACCCTCCGGATCGAAAGCCTCTCTCACTAAATCTTGGGTGACCATATCGTGAGCGCTGAAGAGCATCCCCATGTAGTCACGCTTTTCAAGTCCAATGCCGTGTTCACCGCTGAGAACCCCGCCGGCTTCGATGGACGCAGTAACTATCGCTCGCCCAGCCGCCTCGACGCGTTCGAGAACGCCTTTTTCCCGACTGTCATATGCCAAAATGGGGTGTAGGTTGCCGTCGCCAGCGTGGAAAACGTTTACCGCCATTAAGTCGTGTTCATCCGCAATGCGGTACACCTTTTCGAGCACTTCCACCAACTTGCCCCTGGGGACCACGGTGTCGTGGAGGTAGTAGTCGGGTTTTAGGCGTGCGACAGCACCGAACGCATTCTTTCGACCCTTCCATAAAAGTGCGCGTTCTTTGTCGTCAGCAGCGACTCGGATGTTTCCGACGTGAAATTTTTGGGCGACGGAACGCACAGTTTGGATGCCGTGCTCGACACCGCCCGGTAGACCATCAAGCTCTACTAGCAAGACCGCGGCGGCTTCAGTTGGGTAGCCCGCGTTGACGAATGCTTCGACAACTTCTATGGCTCGTTGGTCCATCATTTCTAATGCCGCCGGAATCAGTCCTGCTGCGATGATTGCTGAAACCGCTGCAGCCCCGTCGCGTACGTCCGAAAAGTCCAAAAGGAGAGTTCGAACTTCAGGAGGGTTTTGAGTTAAGCGAACTGCCACTTTTGTAGCGACACCCATGGTTCCTTCGGACCCAATGAACAAACCTCGAAGGTCATAACCGGGGGCTTCAGATGTCAGGTCTCCCAAGGTCGTCACAGCGCCGTTGGGGAGAACCACTTCGATCGCTGCCACATGGCCGCTTGTAACTCCATAGGCCAGACAGTGAGGCCCCCCACTGTTGTTCGCGACGTTGCCGCCAATCGAACATACCTGCTGGCTGGACGGGTCGGGTGCGAAATGGAAGCCCAGAGGGCCTAGCTCGTTACTCAGATCTAAGTTAAGTACGCCCGGTTCAACCCACGCGATCCGGTTGTCTAAGTCCACTTCGATGATCTTGTTCATTTTGGTGGTGACGATGACCACGGGATTGCCGACTGGGACAGCGCCTCCTGCTAGACCCGTCCCAGATCCTCTCGCTATAAACGGGCGTTGATGTCTGTGGCATGTAGCAACGATTTGGCTGACTTCGCTGGTATTTGTGGGCAAACAGACGATTGAAGGCTGATCACCGAGAATCGACCCGTCTTTGCTGTATAGACCTAACTCAAAGTCATCTGCTCGCGCTCGATCGCCGAGGAATGCTTGCAGTTCTTTCAGAAGGGCCCTGTCTGGGGAATCTGCCACGATGACGAACGGTATCGTAGGCTGGACCCGTGGCGGAGCCCTTAGCGTCTTCTGGTGATGATCGCGAATGGCTGTCGTTCGAAGATGAAGGCGAACATCGCACCTGGCTGTTCGACATTACTTTCCTCACGAGTAACTGGACTTGTATCTATGGGGCCGGTTGCCCCGGAGTTTTGGCTGAGCCTGCTCCCGATCGACAACTGGGGTGTTGTACTCACGGCGCCTACATTTCCGATGGCGCCGATCTCGAACATGTAAAAACTCAAATCGACCGTTTGACAGGTGAACTTTGGGAATTCATCGATACCGCTGAAGATCTCGGCGGTGCCTTATGGCAGGACGATGAGGGATGGTGGCGAACTCGGGTGGTTGATGGGGCATGCATATTTCAAAATCGGCCTGAACACGAGAACGGGGCGGGATGCGCGTTTCACCATCTTGCGTTTCAATCAGATTCCCTTCCCATGGAAACCAAACCAGAGATTTGTTGGCAAGCGCCCCTGCGGCGTGAAGACCACGAAACAGTGACACGGGACANATTTACACCATGGTGCGCGAATGGGAGCGACGCGATTGGGGTGGTGAAGAGACCGACGTGTGGTGGTGGTGTACCGATGAAAGTCAAGCGCATGTCGGCGAGCAACCTGTTTACATCCANATGGAGCAAGAATTGTCTTCTATCTGCGGACCGGTTGTTTACGGTTGGTTGCGCGCCGAACTGGATAAACGAAGANCTCAANGCTCACTGCTGCCTCACCCCACNGTTAGGCGTCGCTGAGNCTGTTCGGTCAGGTTTTTTCTTCGTCGCTATCGTCGAAATCCGCGTATTTCGCGGCTAACTCTGAATAGTCGTCGTATTTTTCAGCTAGGTCACCGTACTGATCGTCNGGTGTTTCTTCTTCGTCTTTCGAAAACAGATCAGGCTCCTCGAAATCAAAGTCCTCTACTGTGAAAGCGGCNGCATTCTCTCGTTGAAATTTGCGTGCCTCTTCATACCGGCGGTGACGGCCCTTCTTCACGGATGGCTCCTCGTCTCCAAATCGCCCTCTTCGTCGCGCAGCAGCTAAACCAATTNACCGAATAACGCACTGCGACCCCCTCAGTTTTATCAGATTTCTTCTCAAGAACCTGAGTCGCTAGACGTCGAATTTTCTTTCTTTAGATCCGGACCGGTAAATCGAGGTTCGAGTACTAAACCCCCATGACGGTCAAATGCCACCGAAGCGCGGCCTGACACAAGATCCTGNATACGACTNCCGATGAGCTCCGAACGCCATCCAGCAGATAGGCGGGCGTCCTCAGAGCCTCGCAAGAAATCAATGATGTCGGAGCGCGTNGCGAGTAANGCCGCGTCNAGTTCTTCNTCCTTAGCTACTTGAGATACCCACGCTGACACCAGCGTTACNGCCGCACGAAGTTCTTTGTCGAGCTTTGGTCCTTCCTCGGTATCNAGTGTGGGGACCTCATCTGACGTTCGTTTCAGTCCTTGAGCCACGATAGAAAGAATTTCCTCAGCAGAACTNTCCTTTATGCGCCGCCCATCGAACCCGCGGATTCCTTTTAAATCTTCGGAGGTTCTGGGGGCTCGCTGAGCGACTCCCACCAGGGCAAGATCGGAAAGGACGAAGCGGCTTGGTAGGTCTTTNCTTTGNGCGGCTCGCTCCCGCCATTCCGCTAACACAGACACAATGCAACGAGCCTGACCTCTGAGATGGCGTGCTTCTTTTATTCGAGTCCAGGCAAGCTCCACCGGCAANNCGGTTTTGGCTTTGTGGCGCGANANCTCGAACTCAGAGTTNACCCANCTCANACGTCCACGTTCATTGAGNTCCGTTACTAAGCGGTCGTGNAGATCGAAGAGATGCGCTACGTCGCTCGCCGCATAGTTTCGTTGAGCGGGTCGCAACGGTCGTTCAAACCAATCGGTCAAACGATCNCCTTTAGGCAGACNAAGACCCATATAGCGTTCCACTAACGCGGNAAGAGACGGAGTTGACATNCCGACAAAACCGGCCGCGATTTGAGTATCAAACAGGCAACGCGGGACTGTGCCGCACGCTCTGTCGAGCACTTCCAAATCCTGNGAAGCGGCATGCATGATCAGGAGGACGTCGCTATCAAGAACTTTNGCAAAAGGTGCAAGTTGCACTGCTAATGGATCAACCAAGAAGACGTTGCTTCCGATCGCGATTTGTACAAGAGCGACTCTGGGCCAATAAGTCCGTTCGCGGTGAAATTCGGTGTCTACGGCGATTCGTTCAGCCCGTGCTGCCTCATCTACTAATGCGTTGAAGGCCGCCTGGTCGTCGATCCATTGGTGGCGCGTCGGTTCATTCTCAGCTTGAAGAGCGGTCTGTTCAGATGGCGGATGCCGGGTTAACCGGCGGCGACGCGTCATTCAGCTCCAGACTCGACCTCGCGACCAGATGCAATCCAGGCAAGTGTGCCTCCTGCCACATTTACGGCATCAATCCCTTGTAGCCGCAGGAATTCGCAGGCGTTTAAGCTCCGACCTCCACTCTTACAGATCACATATATTCGGCCGCTGTCTGGGATTTCGTCGAACCGGTCGAAGATCTCCCCTAAGGGAATCAGTTTCCCTCCNGGGACTCTCGCTTCCTGCCATTCCTCGATCTCTCGGACATCGAGAAGTTCGGCTCCCGCGGCTAATTCGGAGGCCAAGGCGTCGACATCAATTTCGGGGTTTTCCACTCGATCACCTTTCGAANCCAAAGGATACCGCCATTACTGGTTGGTGTTAGCGGCCAAATTTCGGAAGCAAACACTCGAAGTCTTCTTGGGTATTTATGTTGGTGACTTGGTCAGGCGACGCNGTNACCGTCGCGTAGTCCGTCGCNCTCAGCACTAGTTTGGGGCCTCGGGCACCGCTCTCATAACCGTCTTTGAGTATGTCCAGGGCTTCTTCTTTGTAGATACCGATGAGAGGCTCCAAGCGTCCACTATGTGCCAAAACGACGGGTTGCCTCACAACCTGAGAGCGTGTCGCAATCTCGCGTAACAGGTTGGGTGAGATGGTAGGAACGTCGCAGGGGCAGACCATGAGGGTTCCGTAGTGTTCAATCGCCCCGATGATGGCTCCCAGAGGACCGGCTTGCTCTTCCTTGTCTGGTAAATACGGCAAACCAAGGTCAGGTCGGTCGCCTAAGGCAACAACTGTTTCGGAGCCGGCGTCTTTCAGCGCATCCACTACCCATCGGATCATCGGACGGCCTCCTACATTTAGTGAGGCCTTGTCGCGTCCCATGCGACTTGATNCTCCTCCACACAACACAGCTCCTGTTATTTTCATTCGNTGTCGGGAACTCCNGATGGGTCAAGTTGCATCAAGAACTGAGCACATCGTTCTTCTTCNTCGAGTTCACCGATTATTCCGGCTGTTCGGTGAAGTCCCAAAAGGGACCGTANGAATCCTCTGTTGGTTTNCTCNGACCACCTAACGTATCCACTCCCCTTCCATCCNGCGGCGCGCAATGCGTCTAATCCGCGGTGGTAGCCCACACGGAAATAGGCGTAAGCCTCGATNGGTTCTTGAGAAAGCTGACCCAGGGCGACCCAAGCGTCAAGGAACTGTGGCCATTGGGCTGCGATCTCTGCAACGCGTTCTTTCTGCTCGGATTGAGGNGCTTGTCCTGCTTCGGAAAGAGCACTCACAGCAGCAGGCTCATAGGGGTTGATGATCGTTTCGGGTGGACCCTTCGNCATCATATGTATTGGGCGCTCAGACATAAGCTGATGCTACCCATGGCTCTCACTGGTTAGTGATTTCAGCGTCAGTTATTGCGTGACGAACAAGGTCNGCGATGGCGTCTGGNTGTGTTGTTGGAGCAGCGTGTCCNGCACCNGNGATNGTCACNAAACGCGACCGTTGTGCCTCTTCGGCCGTGCAGGACGCAGCTCGTTGAGCGTGGGCGCCTGATTGTTCGCCAACGCCGACGACTAGGGGGATGTTGATNGNTCGTGCATCGTATCGACGCTCAGATTGTGCCTGCAGTTCTTCGACCATTAGGGGGCCTTCGGCCCTTCGGCGTTTTCGCACCAGTTCGGGTAACCCGTCCCAACGTTCATCTCCAATTACTCGGCGCAAAAAGTGTTCTGCCGCGTCCGCCGGATCAGTGTCTTTTGGCGGTGGCGCCGGCCACCAGTCTTCCCAAGCCCTAGGGGCCTCAAAGGTCGCAACGGCCTTGAGGGCCGGGTTGCCTTGCGTTGCTGAAGCAAGCGCAATNACGCCACCATAGCTATGNCCAAAAACAACNGTCGGTCGGTCTCCGACTACAGCGTTAAGGTCGTCAACCTGTTGAGAAAACGACGTCGTTGGTGTCGCATTCTCCGANCTCCCGTATCCGCGACGGTCATATCGAACAACCTGATGAGGTCTAAGTCTTCGCGCTACTCGAATTAATCCCGCTGCTCGATCAAGCGCACCATGCACCAAAAGGATTTGGTAGTCGCCTTCGCTTCGAGCGGTCCGATAAACCGTCAGTTCTTCTATTTTTGGTTGTAGGGGCGGCACAAATTATGGAACTCGTAAAACTCTGAGCGTGTCGGTCGCATGCGTTTCTGCGCTGGAACCAGAAACAACGACCACCGTATCCCCGGACCTGACGACACCCACTCGCGCTGCTGTGTCCACCGCTTCTTTTGCTGTTGCAGCTGGAGTTGTTTGTTCGTTAAAGATTAAAGGACGCGTGCCCCAAGACAACGACAGTTGGTTGGCAGTCCGNTCATCAAAGGTCATACCGAACAGCGGAACCGTTGGCCTGAAGCGGGCGACGCTCCGGACAGTGAAGCCNGATCGGCTCAAGCAAATAATCGCTTCTGCNTCAGTTTCCGTCGCTGTTCGTGCCGCAGCCATTGTTANGGCGTCAGTCACTCGTAGATAGTTCGCGGCNGGTTTCGAACGACGTCGAAGCGCCTGAATTCGTTCGGCCCATGATTCGTAGCTGAACTTTTCATCNGCTCGAGCTGTAATGGTGGCCATTGTTCGCACCGCGTTAATAGGGTCTCTGCCGATTGCTGTTTCGCCNCTNAGCATCACCGCCGACGTACCGTCAAATACGGCATTGGCGATGTCGGACGCTTCNGCCCGAGTTGGGGTGGGCGCTGAAACCATTGATTCGAGCATTTGAGTTGCTGTNATNGCTGGTCGTCCAAGCGCTATGCACTCTTGAATGATGTGTTTTTGGAGATGCGGCAATTCTTCAATATCAGCTTCGACNCCGAGGTCGCCTCGTGCGACCATGACAGCNCCGGAGGCTTCAATGATGCCCTCNAGATTCTGGACAGCGGCTTTGGTCTCAATTTTCGCGATGATCATCGGGCCTCTTGGCGCTGGTTCGACTCCGAGCCGCCGAATGTCATGCGCTGAGCGGACGAAAGACAATGCGACCATGTCCGTGCCTAGTTCGACGAAGGTATCCAGTAATGACAGATCCTGGTCTGTGGGCGACACGAGACGAAGCCGGTCCGACGGAACGTGTAGTCCGGGACTGCCCTCGAGTTTCCCTCCATGCAAAACGCGGGTCTTCAAGCGGTCCCCTTCGCTCTCTTCGATAACTACGACCACTTGACCGTCGCCGAATGCGAGCGTGTCGCCTAACTGCACGTCGGCTAATAGATCGGGGTAATCGACGCTTACGACGTCTTGAGAGCTTTCCGAACCATCAACCCCCAGCAACACCTGACTATCTTCAACGAGCGTTGCACCACCTTGAGTGAATGGGGCGCACCGAATTTTGGGTCCGGGTAAATCGACCACGATGCCCACGTGGCGGCCNAGGTCAGCTGCGACTGACCTCACCAGATGAAATTTGGCCACCTGTTCATCNAGCGTGCCGTGAGCTAAACCGATCCNTGCGACATCCATTCCTGCTTGGATCATTCCTCGCAGCGTGGCATCGTCCTCTGAAGCNGGGCCGATNGTCGCGATGATCTTGGTACGTCGTGCCATCTGCTCCACGGTACCGAGAGTCGGGGAAAAGACCAGAAAGATTTCTTCGTGTTCACCGGATCGTCAACAGGATGTACCGCGCCGCGTGCTGGCTTTTAACGTTCTAAGGTCGTCAAAGTGGAATTGATATTTGTGCGGCATGCTCGTCCAGAACACGTCGAAACGACCGATGGAAGTCCCGCTGACCCGCCTTTAGCTGCAATAGGTCACGAGCAGGCAGCCGCGGTCGCTCAATGGCTTAGCGAAGAGAAAATTGATGTTCTCTATAGCAGTCCAATGCGCAGGGCACGCGAAACCGCTGTACCTATCGAAGAAGCTTGTGATCTCAAGGCACATGTCCGCGANGGGATCAGTGAGTTCGACCGGGAGTCACCTACCTATGTGCCGATGGAAGTGCTGAAAGAAATCGATCGACCGTCGTGGGAACGTTTGGCCTCAGGACAGATGTCCGGTTCCTTTCAGTCGTTGACGTCTTGGTTTTCATCTGCGGTGGCGGCCGTGGAGCAAATCGTCGAAAACCACGGCNGNCAACNTGTTGCCATCGTGTGTCACGGCGGCGTCATTAACGCCTACCTGGCCCACTGCCTCAACTTTGACGACAGNTCTTTCCTGAAATTNGACGTGGACTACACGTCNGTGACCCGCGTTTTAGCTTCAAGCCGAGGTCATCGGAGCATCAGCACTATCAACGAAACCACTCACTTTCGAGGACTGCCGCACCTTTCGATCCGAGATTAGGTCCTGCGAATCACGTACGTCAGTTGTTGGGGACCTCGCTAAACGGGACGTCTTTGTCAGTGCGCACGTCTCCGGGAAGACCTAAAACTCGTTCACCTAAAATATTTCGCATAACTTCCGAGGTGCCGCCTTCAATTGAATTTGCTCGTGACCTCAAGAAGTGACGTTGCGGCGCGTTTATTCGGTCNGTTTCAAGGCGTTCGCCACTCGCGTAGCTGCCGTAAAGCATCGCTTGAGGGCCTAAGAGTTGCATGTTGAATTCATGGATGTCTTTATTGTTTTCAGCGAACGCAAGTTTCCCGGTGGAACCTTCTGGTCCGGGAACACCCTTTCCTCTGTTCTGGCTAGCTCGAATGTTGGTCAAGCGAGTTACTTCGGACTTGATCCAAAGTGTCATTAACCGNTCTTTGGTCGCTAANTCTTTGCGAGAGTCGGCCATGNCNTCCCATAGACGAAGAGAGCTAGCGATTGGTCCNGATCCGCGAGGTGCCTGTCCTCCCCCTATCGCGACTCGCTCGTTCATCAATGTTGTTAGCGCGACGCGCCAGCCATCGCCGATTTCTCCGAGTCGTTCCGCATCGGGGATGCGGGCGTTGGTGAAGTAAACCTCGTTGAACTCTGTGTCCCCAGTCATTTGACGTAGAGGGCGAACATCAACCCCTTCCTGTTTCATATCCACGACGAAATAGGAAAGTCCTTTGTGTTTTGGTGCATCGGGGTCGGTTCGGGTTACTAGACACCCCCACTGAGAAACGTGAGCGAGGCTCGTCCAAACCTTCTGCCCATTGACTACCCACTCGTCTCCGTCTCGGATTGCTCGACTGGTGAGACCTGCNACGTCGCTGCCGGCCGAGGGTTCTGAAAATAGTTGGCACCAGATTTCTTCGGCAGTGAAGAGGGGACGTAGGTAGCGCTTCTTTTGGTCTTCGCTTCCGTGGGTGTACACCGTTGGCCCACACATTCCATACCCGATGGGGTTAAACGGCCAACAAATGGGTGCTCTTGCTTCAGCTAGTTGGGTATTGACTCGACTTTGGAGTTTTGGGGCAACACCCAGACCGCCATGTCCCTCACCAAAATGCACCCAGGCGAGACCAAGNTCGAATTGTCTGCCTAAAAAGTCAATTCTTGAGCCTGCCGGGTCGCAGTCGTTCAGTAATTGTTTGACTAACTCACTAAGACGTTTTTCTTCCAACTCAAACGACATGGATCCTCCTAGACCGCCACGGTAGTGGCCCAGAGTCGATCGGTTCCGTATTGGGGTACGGACCTCTTTCCAAGAAGTATCAATTCAAGCGGGCCCACAGTTGAGTCGCCCGAGATCGCAGTTCATCGGCGTCCGTTCCGCCGTACCGCTCAGCTGCGTGTTCGAGATGTCGAGCAGCTTCATCGGTTCGACCTAAGGCGTCTAAGGCCGCCGCGAGCCGATGGAACTCGTCTACGGGACAGTCGTCGAAACAGACCAACAATTCCAAAACTGACGTTAACTGTGAGACGCCCTGATCTCTTAAATGNATCATTCGAAGGTTATTCAACATGCGTAAGACAATGGAGTCNGGTGCAGTCTCGTTTAGGAACTCTGCGNGGAATTCTTGCGTTGGATGGAGTGTNGAGAAGAGGGTCCGTGCACTGNTTTCATCAATAATTTTTCCTTCGAACGGATCAACGAACACCCCTTTTTCTTCTCGNTGTCCGACGAGGAAGTGCCCGGGCATTCCCACACCAAAAAGNGGGACTNCGCATCGGCGAGCCACTTCGATGGTGATGATTGCCAAGGAAATAGGGATACCTCTTTTACGTCTGATNACCTGGTCNANATAACTATTCTCGGGGTCGTAATAGTTGTCTCTTTCTCCTCCGAAACCTTGTTCTTCGAACAAGAATTGCGTTACGCCGACGAGANTTTTATCAGAGACGCCCGCTGCAAGATCGTCAATTTTTGCGAGCTCTTCNTCAAGGTCCAACGTTTCTTGGCGGCAGTGAGCACCGACCGATATCGCCGCAATATCAAGCCGCACAGGTGATTGGCTCAAAGCGCTTCGAAAGGATTGGAGAGGGGGGCGAGAGGACGAAGACATTAGACGCGGAGAGTAGCTCGGTTATCAAACTCAGCGGTGAACCGCGATACTGGCTAGCAATGCCTTCTCCTCATCCGTATCTCGACACGTCGGGTCCGATCCCGATCGCTCACCGCGGCGGGGCTGGTGCCTGGCCCGAGAACACGATGCCGGCGTTCCAAGGAGCGGTCGATCTTGGGTTTCANTATGTGGAGACAGACGTTCACGCCACGGCAGATGGAATCCTCGTCGCTTTTCACGATGATCGGCTCGATCGGGTAACGAATGCCGTGGGACAGATCTCTCAGTTGCGTTGGAGTGACGTCANACANGCTTTGGTCGACGGGAAAGAACCTATCCCCCGTTTCAGCGACTTGATGCTGAGCTTTCCNGATTTGCGGGTCAACATTGATCCGAAGGCGAATAACGCCGTCGAACCTCTGATCCGCGAACTACGGGAGTTAGATGCGCTGGACAGGGTNTGTATCGGTGCTTTCTCTGATGCTCGCCTGAAAAGGATCCACGAAGAATTCGGAAGCGATGTCTGTCTCAGTATGGGTCCCTTGGAAGTGGNGCGAGCGCGGCTGTCTTCTTGGCATTTACCCATCAAAAGATTTCGCGCGCGAGCAGCTCAGGTGCCGATTCGACAAGGACCTATCCCGATAGTGGATAGCAAGTTTGTTTCAAGATGCCACCAGCTTGGCTTGGCTGTGCACGTGTGGACTATCGATNAACCNGAGGAAATGGATTCACTGCTTGACTTGGGGGTCGACGGCATAATGACTGACGTTCCGGCAACCCTTTTAGAAGTGTTTCGCCGACGTGGCCTGTGGCCCANCGGGGANGGTACACATGACTGATGNAATTTTGGAGCTTGTTCGACGACTCAAAGGTGTCGTCGGTGATACGCACGTCTTGCAAACNACTGATTTGACCGCTGGTTATTNCACTGATTGGACCGGAAGATTTCGCGGGCAGACACCACTGGTTGTTCGACCCGCCGATACTGACCAAGTGGCCCAGGCAATGACACTTTTGGCCGATGCCGGGTTGGAGATCGTGCCTCAAGGTGGCAACACAGGACTGGTTGGAGGCAGCGTGCCGTTACACGGTGAGGCTGTGCTTTCCACTGTGCGCCTAACGCAATGCGAACCTGTTGATCAACTTGCACAGCAGGTCACCGTCGGGGCGGGCGTCACACTCGCGCAAGCTCAAGCTCATGTGGCCACCTCGTCACTCGATATTGGAGTTGACCTAGCAGCCCGTGACAGTTGCACCATCGGCGGAATGATCGCGACGAACGCCGGTGGAATAAATGTTCTGCGATACGGATCCATGCGCGAACAGGTGCTGGGCTTGGAGGCGGTGCTCGCTGATGGTTCGATTGTCAGTCACCTGGAAGGCCTGGAAAAAGACAATACGGGCTATCACCTTCCCTCACTGTTGGCGGGAAGTGAAGGCACGTTGGGAATTATCACCAGGGCCCGCCTGCGACTTCATCCCCATCTGGCAGAGAGATGCACGGCAATGCTCGCCTTGAATTCCGTGGAGGATGCTGTCACTGCAACGTCTACTCTGAGACGTTCGGTTCCTTCCCTTCACGCGGTAGAAGTCATCTTTCGCGAAACGATGCTTTTAGTGTCAGAACATCTCGGCTCTTCTATTCCTGTAGGCCCCAACTGCGAAGCATGGCTAATCGTTGAGGCAGCTGCTTCAGTCGACCCGATGGAAGAGCTTGCCGACGCAATCAATAAGTTGGGAACTCTTGTAGCCGATGTAGGTGTCGGTGATTCCAGATCTAGCCGCAACAACCTGTGGCAATTCCGTGAGAAAGTCACAGAGGCCATATCTGCTAATGGGACGCCTCACAAGTTGGACGTGACCTTGGGAGCTTCCAAGCTCTCCGATTTTGTCCACCAATTACCGTCGGTTATTTCCGCACAAGACAAAGACGTAAACGTCTATATGTTCGGTCATTTAGGTGACGGGAACGTTCATGTGAATGTCATGGGTAAAGACGGAGAAGAACCCTCTGAGTCGGTGGATAGGGTCGTTCTTGAGTACGTGGCGAAGCTGGGCGGCAGCATCTCCGCTGAACATGGAATTGGCACCGCGAAAAAGGATTTCTTGCACCTGAACCGCACCAGAGCGGAGATTTCAGCCTTTCGCTCCATTAAGCGGGCTCTTGATCCCGGGTGCATATTAAATCCTCACGCGTTGCTCCCCTCGGAGGATTCGTGATGGCACCGGACCAGACTGTTCCTTTTGGCACACGGTATGCCCGAAACGGGATGGTGTGTTCGATTGACCACCTCGCGAGCGGCGCTGGAGTCGCCGCTATGCGCAGAGGTGGCAACGCTGTTGACGCAGCCATTGCTGCGTCCGCTGTATTGGCAGTTACCAGCCAACACATGTGCGGGCTGGGCGGAGATCTTTGGGCCCTTGTCCATGTCCCGGGTGAAGAACAGCCATATGCCTTGAATGCGAGTGGTCGGTCAGGTAGCGGAGCAGATCTGGACCGTTTGAGGCGAGAGGGTTTCGCAGATATGCCATTCCGCGACGATCCAAGGAGTGTCCCTATTCCAGGGTGCGTCGATGGATGGTGCAGCCTTCACAACAAGTTTGGCCAACTGACGCTGGGAGAAGTTCTTCATGATGCGATACGGCTCGCACAAGAGGGTTTCCCTATTAGCCAGGAATGTGCCGAAGCTACGCGACTACTCGTTGGAGTCGACAACACCCAGGACTACTTTCGGAACGGAACGCCTATTCCCGGCATGATCATCCGGCGACCAGGAGTTGCTAAAGCCCTTAAGGGGATAGCTGCTCACGGCCGAGATGCGTTCTATGGCGGTGATTTTGGTCGAGAGTTGCTCTTGTTTGGTGACGGTGAGTACTCCGAGCGGGATCTACAACACTCACAGTCAGACTGGGTTGAACCGATCTCAGTCGACGCGTTCGGCCATCGCATTTGGAGTCTGCCTCCCAACTCACAGGGGTACCTCTGTTTGTCAGGGGCTTGGATCGCTGACCAGTTGGATCTTCCGATGGACACGAACGATCCAGTTTTTTTGCACCTGCTGGTCGAATCCGCACTTCAAGCCGGTTTCGATCGGCCCGAAGTATTGCATGAGGAAGCTGATGGAGTCGCTTTGTTAGGAGAGGAGAGGTTGGCACCGCGCGCCGCTCAGATCAGTCGCACTCAAGTTTCCAAGTTGCCGACCGGAATAAACCCCGGCGACACCATTTATTTAAACGCAGTTGATCAAAATAGGATGGGTGTTTCGCTAATTCAGTCAAATGCTTCGGGTTGGGGCGCCTTAGCCTTTATGGCCAAGACGGGAATTTCTTTACATAACAGAGGTATCGGATTTTCGACCGATCCAAGTTATCGATCTTGTTACGGTCCGAGTCGTCGCCCTCCGCACACTCTCGCCCCAACTTTGGTCGAGAACTTTGACGGGACACTTAGAGCTCTTGTCGGAACGATGGGCGGGGATTCGCAACCGCAGATAGTTCTTCAACTATTGGCCAGGCTCCTCCTTGTCGGGGAAAGCCCGGCGCAAGCTTTATCAGCGCCCCGCTGGCGGCTCGCTGGCTCTCACGCCACCGGGTTTCATACGTGGGCTGACCCTGGGGAAATTGTGCTTGAACTTGAAGGTTCCGCCGCTTCCGCCGAAGGCGAGCTAACCCAGCTAGGTCATACCGTTCGGGGCATGCCTTCCCATAACAGTGCTTTCGGGCACGCCCACATAATTGAGGTGGAACAAGGAGGGTTGGCCGGCGCGGCCGAACCTCGGTCGTTGGCCAGCAGCGCTGCAGGCTATTGAGTGCGTCACCGCTAGCCGCGGTCGGCCCTTTTGCTTCAGATGCTCATCCGACAGCTAAAAGCGACGCTGTGATTTCAGCGATTCTTCCAATCGGTTGGTGTTTTAGATAGGAAGGACGCCATGGCTTCCTTGCTGTCTTCAGTGCCTGAGGCCAAAATTTGAGTCCGGTTTTCTATATCAATTCCGGCCTTCAGACTCTGAATTTCAAGGTTTGACCACATGACTTCTTTGGTCATCCAAACTCCGAAGGGGCTATTTCCGCAAATCTCAGTGGCTACGTTCAGGCATGTGTCGGTTAAGTCGCCGTCAGGCACAACGTTACTCACAAGTCCAATCCGATTGGCTTCCTCGGCATCGATGACGCGGCCGGTGAGCATTAATTCCCAAGCGCGAGAGGCTCCGATCAGTCGCGGCAACATCCAACTAACACCGATATCGCAGCCGGAGATGCCAAGCCGCACAAAGGCGGTGCCGAACTTCGCCGAAGTGCTGCAGTATCGAATGTCGCTTGCGCAAGCAATTGCGAAGCCTCCCCCTGCAGCTGCGCCGTTGATCGCGGCGATAATCGGTTGGCGTACGTCTCTCATATGGTGAACCAGTTCAGCGATGTGTTGCTGTACAGCCATACCTTGCTGTTGTTGGCCAAAATTTTCGGTTCCGGGGATAGTCCCAAATCCCGTCAGATCGAGGCCGGCGCAGAAACCTCTTCCTGCCCCAGTAATAATTACGGCCCTGGTTTCGTGGTCACCATCCACTCCATCGAGTGCTTCGTGTAAATCGTTAACTAGACCGAGCGTAAGTGCATTCAGACGTTCTGGCCGATTCAAAGTGATTCGAGCGACTCCCGACTGTGGGGAGTCGATAACAACGTTTTCTAGGGACTGTTCCATGGTTTCGCTTTATTCGTCTGGTGTTGGACAATACTGTGCGAAAGCCCGCGGGTCAGAAGCTCTCAACACCCGCAGCTACCTGGATACGGCCCGGACCATGGGACAGTGCTCTTTCACAAGCTGCTCGGGCTGCTGTTATCAAATCTTCGGCATCCATGGCGTGGGTCGGATAGCAAGACACTCCAGCGGAAAGGCTGACAACATCTCGCGAAGGGGCTTCAGCGCTCGACTGCCGGATCCTGTTAGCAGCCCACACGGCACCCGATTCCGACGTATCGTCCAACAACGCCACGAGTACGCCGCCGCCGAGGCCGCACACCGTGTCTGACTCTCGAAGAGTGTTGGTGATGACCCTTGAGGTGACTCTGGTCGCGTGTTCTCGTATGTACGGGGCGAAAGAATCAAAGTCGTCAAGATTGAAGTAAATGATTGACACCGGTTTTAGAGTGCGCCGGGCTAGAGCCACTTTGCGGTCAAGCATCACTTTGAAAACGCGGCCATCGGGCAGGCCGGTGATCGTGTCGGTAATTGAATCCACACTCGCTTCAGGTCCACGCATCGAGGCGGTGCTCCTAGTCACAGAACCGTGGTCGCGGCGACAGCGGTCTGAAGAGCAAGGGTGCCAGAGCTTACCCAAGACAACAAGAGGAGAATCGAGTCAAGTTCGACCTTGCCCCCAACACACTAATAATTAGCGAATAATGTCAGCTGGTCCTTGTGGCTGTTTCGGTTCTCCGCCTCCGCGTCGGCGTGACGGTGTCAGTTGATCGCCGACAGCTCTATCCTGGGCGGGTCCCCATTGGTTGTCTTCAGGTGAACTCGGCAGGCAGTGCCACCATAAAAGCACCAGACCCCCGATACCGGTCAACAGAATCCACATCCACTTTCCACTTCGTCCGATGTCATGCAGGCGGCGGACGCTCAATGCCAGGCTCGGGATGATGAAGGCGAGCGTATAGATGCCTTCCAAAGGACCGAGTTGGTCGCTGTCAACATCCCAGATAGCTGCGGAAACGCCTCCGAGAACAAGGGTGACAACCACGGAGATCAGCAACGTCGACCAGTAAGCGGCTCGCGATGACCGTCCCTGGAAATCGGCGTAGCGCCGCCAAGATTCGACGTAGTAGCTCAGAACCTTCACCCCAAAACCCTAGCCTCACCGTTTTGGGTTGTTTGTCGTTTCGGCGCGGTGCTATCGAAGTCAGAGAAGTGGCTGAGGGACACAATGTTCGAGTAGTCGTTGGTGATGGAGATCTAACCCCTACTCACGAGAGCGGGACTATGGTCCGTACATGTTTGTTGCACGACATCTCTGTGAAAAGTCTGTTCGGATCGCTCTAGTAGACGGTGAGGAGCTAGTTGATCTTGAAACGGAGCACGACGATCTCCCGGGGTTATTGGCTTCGGGAGTAGGTATAGACGACTTGGCTTCCGGACCGCGAACACCCTTGTCCGATGCACAGCTTCTCTCCCCAGTCGGAACTCCTCCGGCAATCCTGGCGGTAGGGCTGAATTATCGGGCCCACGCAGAAGAAGGCGGACGAGAACTGCCTAAGACCCCGATTATTTTCACAAAACATCACAACTGCATTGTCGGAACAGGCGCCGAAATTCACATTCCAGAGGTAGCACCGGAGATGGTGGACTACGAAGGCGAACTCGCAGTGATAATTGGCCGCAGGTGCCGTCACGTTCCAAAAGACCGAGCGTCGGAGGTAATTGCGGGTTACAGCGTCATGAACGACGTGAGCGTTCGCGATTGGCAACGGGCTAGCCCGACCATGCTCATGGGAAAGTCCTGGGACACTCATGGGCCCTTAGGTCCGTGGATGGCATGTGACCCTTCTTTGGATCCGCACAATCTTCAACTCACTACACGTGTGAACGGTGAAATTCGCCAAGAGTCGAACACCGACGACTTAATCTTCGATTGTTTCGACATCGTTCACCACTTGTCGACCGCCTTCACATTGGAACCAGGAACTGTCATAGCAACCGGAACCCCCGCCGGAGTGGGCCTTTATTGGGATCCCCCCAAAATGCTCGCGCCTGGTGACGAGGTTTCGATCACCATCGACGGGATAGGCACACTCACTAATCCAGTGGTCGCTGAGCCCCATACCCAGCTTCTCTAGGGCAACAACGCTTCGGGCACCTCAACAACTTTCGCGCGCAGATATTCTCCCAATGCCTTAGCCTGCGGATCTTGCCTCGTTGAGGCAGCCACCCCTTCTTCGAGTAACCCGTGAAAAATGAAGTTGAGACTCAACAAGTTAGGGAGGTCGTAGCGGTCAATATTTCGATCGGCTGCCTCAGGCATCAGAGCTTTAAGCCGGTCGACGGTCAAGAAATCGCGTAACCACACAAATGACTCCGGACTTCGTGCAAAAATGCCGAGGTTGGCATTAGGCCCTTTGTCGCCCGACCGGGTCCCAAATAGGGTCCCCAGGGCAATAGAACGTGTCGGGCCCTGAGGCGGGTCCGGCAAAACGACCTTTAGCGCTTCGATTTCGGCCACCGTCGATGGTGCAGTGTTATCCACGACCGTCCGTTTGCCGTCCACGACTACTTCCATCGGCGCAAGCGTTGAGTCCAACAAGGCAGGCCAGTAGACGCCAAACGGTTGACCCGGACCCGGGCCTCCCCCGGTTCCGAACATTCCAGGTATCGAACACAGACCAATTTCTGTCCCGGAGTTCGAAAATGCTCTTCCCACTTTTCGCTCGTCGGGATCTTTGACAATGATCTTGTAGACAGCCACCGCCTCTTCGTTTGTGGCTGGGTTCTCTTTGTGCGTCGGTAGAAACTTTCGTACCACGGTCTCATAGTCTTCTGGGCCATAGGGACAGCTATTCCAAAACTGGCGCTCTATCAGCTCAGCCTTCTCTTCGATGTCGAGGCCTGTAAGACCTATAGAAATCTGATTGCGATAGCCGCCTTGATAGTTCATGGCTATTTTCAGGTTTTCGGGAGCGGGTTCTCCTCGAGTACCGAAGATTTTCACACGGTCCTTTTCAATCTGCTCAAGCTGGATGGTGTCGAACCTGCTCACAACATCAGGATTGAGGTATCGCTCGCTTTGAATCTCATAAAGAAGCTGAGACGTGATGGTTCCAATGGAAATTTCGCCTCCTGTGCCATCGTGCTTGCCAATTATCGAACTTCCATCGGCGAAGACTTCAGCCCATGGAAACCCTGGGTACGTCAGATCATCGATTTCCGTGAAAAATGAATAATTGCCTCCGGTGGCTTGCGCCCCGCATTCGATGACGTGCCCCGCGACGATCGCTCCAGCTAAGGCATCCCAGTCGTCTCGTTGCCAACCGTGTCGCCACGCTGCTGGCCCCGCAACAACCGCTGCATCCGTCGCTCTTCCAGTAATGACGATGTCGGCCCCTTGGTCCAATGCCTCAACAATTCCCCAGCAGCCGATGTACGCGTTTGCTGTAACTATGCGATCTGCTAGTTCGCCCAAAGGTTGACCGGTGTCAAGGTGGGTAAAATCGTTTCCTGCGTTTATCAAGTCCTGAAGTCGATCGGATAGGTCATCTCCGGCCACGTATGCAATTGAGGGTTGTAAGCCAAACCGGTCGGCTACCTCTTGAACCGCGTCAGCGCACCCTTCCGGGTTGAGCCCGCCAGCGTTCGATACGACTTTGATCCCCTTGTCCAGGCATTCGCCCATAACGTCTTCCATTTGAGTAACAAACGTTCGCGCATATCCACGTCCTGGAGCTTTCGCTTGGATACGCGACAGGATCAGCATTGTTAATTCAGCGAGCCAGTCACCGGTTAACGCGTCGATGGGTCCGTCCTGAACCATTTCTTTAGCGGCAGCTAATCGATCTCCGAAAAACCCGCTGCAGTTTGCTATTCGTATCGGTTGGCCGGATGAACGAGCCATGGTTCCTCTCCTGTTGAGATGTTGTTTCCTCACGGTAATCGACGCATGAAATTTGTTGCAGGTTGACGACGGGATGCACGCACCGAGCGTCCTCTGTCAAACTCGGTAAATGAGTAACCCTGTTCTGCTACTGCACGGTTTTACCGGGTCCGTCGAATCCACTTGGGCGCCCACGGGCATCATCGAACTTTTACAAGACGCGGGGCGGCAAGTGATTGCTTGGGATCTTCCCGGGCATGGTTCAGCCGAGAAACATCACGATCCTGCTGGTTACGCCGACATGGAACAAAGTTTGGTTGATCAACTTCCTGACGAAGTCGTCGACGGCGTCGGGTTTTCGATGGGTGCGCGGACGCTTCTTTGCATGGCGGCTATCGCCCCACAGAAGTTCGGCAAGCTGGTCGTCGCAGGTGTCGGACGGAACCTTTTTGAGAGAGACGAGGAGCAAGCAGAACGAATCGCTCAAGGCGTGCTAGGTGAAGCTGCTGATGATGACGTTCACGCTCAAACTTTTGCTCGCTACGCTTCTGAACCTGATCAAGACGGGAAGGCATTGGCCGCATTTATGCGTCGAAGCCATTACCCCCTCGGATCTGCGCAGTTCGAAAAGATAAGTCATCCAGTGCGAGTTGTATTAGGGAGCGAAGATTTCGCCGGTCCTGCAGATCCGTTACTCGACGCTCTCTCTGACGTCAGCTACACAGAGCTTCGGGGATGCGATCACTTTGCGACTCCAAAGAACTTCGGTTTTATCGACGCCGTTCTAGAGCACCTGGACGCCTTCTAGAAGACTGCAACGCTGTCTCACGGCTCAGCGGGCGGAGCGGCTGGGAAGTTCAAATACGGCACCGGGTCTTTCGCCGTCCCATTGACCCGAAGTTCGAAGTGGAGATGAATGCCGGTGCTTAGCCCTGTGGATCCGACTGTGCCGAGAGGATCTCCGACCACAACCACGTCTCCTGTTTCGACACTCACTCTCCCGAGATGCGCATATACGGTCGAAATCTGCTCGCCGTGGTTCAGGACAACGGTCTTTCCGTAGGCGACCATATCAAGCACCGCAAGAACCGTTCCGTCGGCTACAGCGAGGGCTGGCCCACCTGATGTTCCGTTGGGTCCGATGAAGTCGGTACCAAGATGCATCGCTATACCTCCCCATATGGGGTGGCGTCGCCAACCGAACGAAGACGTTTGAACGGGCTCATTTAGTGGCAGGGCGAATTCGGCTAAAACCAGTTCGCGTGCGGGTTGGCAAGACTGCGAGTGAATGACCAGTTGACTCAGATATTCGGAATCAACCCGTCCCGAAATGCTGGACGGTGGATTGTTGGGTTGAGCAGTGGCAGTTCTCAGCAGCACTGCCCCATCTCCGGCCACCGACATGTCGGCAATCGGCCATGGATCACACAATGGTCCACTCTGCAGCGCTGAGGTCCCAAATGGGCTAATTCTGCCGTTGCTGTGAACTAGTGCATAGCCATGTCCGCCGGTCGTGGGAATCATGCCGACGAACAGTCCGGTGTAGCCCTCGCCGGGACCCGAGCCATAGAAAGCGGCATCACCAAACGTGAAAATCCCTCCATCTTCGGCCAACAGCCAATACCCGCGTCCGGAGCCGCTGGGAAGCATCGCAACTATTGGACGGTTAAGGGCAACCGCTCCCATCGATCCATAAAATGGGGCTGCGCCGAAAGCAAAAACTCCACCATCTGCAGCGACTAACCAGTAACCGTCGATAAAGCTCGTTGCCATTCCAACGATTGGGCTGTTGAGCTCTAATTGCCCAGTCGAACCATAAAAACGTGCGTCGCCAAACGAAAAGATTCCCCCGTCGGCAGCAACCAGCCAATACCCATTTCCGCTCGGGGTGACAGCCATTCCAACGACGGGCTCATTCAAAGGTGTCCCGCTCATATCTCCAAAATGCATCGCTCCACCGAAATTGACTACAGCCCCATCCTGCGTCGCTATCCAATACCCAGAACCGTCTCCTTTAGAGGTCATCGCGGCGACGGACGAGGTCATGGATTCGGTGCTCGGTTGTCCGTGCGCGATGGCGTCGCCGACGACTTCGATCTTCGCTGCCGCAACTGGAGTCGCGACTATCGCCGGCAGCACCAAAAACGTCACTATGAGCGAACGGAACCAGATCTTCGTCACGGAGGGCAAGTCTGCCCGCTTATTTCGGTGAAGTGAAGCACCCATGTAGCGTCGCCTATGTGGCAAATATTTTGGTTCTTGAACCGTGGTACCGAGGATCTCATCGAACATGGCTCGATGGGTGGCGTGAGGCCAGCAGGCATCAGTTCAACATTGTTGAAGGCCCGGACAGTGGATGGCGGCAATCACTGGCGACCGCTCCAACCCATTTTGCTGAAGTAATCGCGCAGAACTCAACGACTACAGACGCCTTAGTAGCAAGCAGTCCCATTGATCTAGCCACCGTCGCTGGACTCTTGGGCCCAAAAATCTCTCGACCCCCGATATTGCTCTACATGCATGAGAGTCAGATTGGATACCCGCCCGGGCCTAAAGGAGGGAGGTCGCAGAAAGGAATCATCAATGATTGGACGGCAATTTCAACCGCCGACAAAGTCGTCGTCGCAACGCACTTTCACGCAGGCTTGTTGATGGAGCGAATGCCGCCGTTTGTCGAGGGATTGCTTCCAGGGGCTGGGTCAAAGTTGGAATGCGTGTTGTCCAAAATTGAAATCTTGCCAGTGGGAATAACCATGTCAGGTTTGCGGTCGCGCTCGGCTACCGGTCCTTTAAGGCTCCTGTGGAACCATCGTTGGGCCTACGACAAGGACCCAAACGAGTTCGTTCACGCTATGTCAATACTCGCCGGGGAGGGTCAAGAGTTCCAGGTCTATGCCTTGGGTGAGGTTGAACGCAGCGGGCAGCGAGCGCAATCGCGTCTCGTCAATCAGTTACGAGAACGAATAATTCTTTGCGGGCACCAAGACAGAGGAGCATATGAGAGCGCTCTCTGTCAGAGCGATTTGGTGGTTTCCACGGCCCGCCAAGACTTTTTTGGCGTCGCTGTAGCAGAGGCAATCGCGGCCGGAGCGAGGCCGGTCTTGCCGAATCGCCTTGCGTACCCTGAAATTGTGCCTAAATCGCTGCGATCAACTCTTCTCTACGAAACGAATCTGATCGAGGCGCTTCGATCTGTTTTGACGAGGTCACGAGACGCGCTTCACCAGTACCAATCTGCGACAATGGCTCACGTCGCTGGTTTCGAATGGGCAAACCTGGCACCGACATACGACGCTCTTATCGACGATCTGATCGAGTGCCGGCAATGATTCTCGCTGACAAACCCCTTTGGCCCTGGAGAGGTCAGCTTTGGGGGCACCTGGTGTCGGATACTTCACTTGAGGAACTCCATGAATTCGCCCGCCAACTCGGAAAACGGCGCATTGGGTTCCAGGGCGATCACTATGACCTAAACCCAACGGAACATGCACGAGCACTTGAAGCCGGCGCGGTGAGCGTGGACAGTCGAGAACTCGTCCGCCGGCTCCGAAACGCTGGCCTCAGAGACAGATCGAAGAAATTGAATTGGAATATCAGTTACCGATCGGATCGGCGCCACACTCTCGCTGAGGTCGCCGAGATCGTAGCTGTCACGATTTCGGATAGAAGCATGGTTCAACGATTTAACAAAACTCTCGCTTCCGTGAGTCCGAAAATTGAGGTGCTGGAGGTGCTCATGGTTGAACGACCTAGCGCTGCAGCGTTGGTCCTCGAGTTCAACGAGGTCCCACAATTGGACCTTGTACTAATCGACTTATCGAACCCAACCCAACATCATGAACGACACGTACTTGAGTTGATCATCGGTGAACCATGACGCTTCCTGCGTAAAAGCTGTGTGTCAGACGTCTTCTTCGTTTGTTTGAACGTCAACCTCAACATCATCAAGTAACTCGGAGTCGATTAATTCGTGTCTGCGAATGTAGGTCGAAACGAAAGCTTGGACCGTTGCGGCGACCGGCACTGCCAATAAGGTGCCCACTACACCGAGCAGCGAGGCTCCCAATATCACTGTGCCAAACGCTACGGCTGGGTGGATGTTCATCGTTTGAGCGGTGATTCTTGGAGCGAAAAGATAGTTCTCTAACTGCTGGTAGACGACGATGGCTATTAACACCCACAAAGCACTGATTGGCTGGTGGAGGAGCGCTATGAGTATGGGAAGGAGACCCGCCAAATATGTGCCGGCCACCGGAACGAATTGCGACATGATTCCGACCCATAAGGCAAGCGGAACCGGCGACGGTACGTCCAGCAGAGCAAAGATGATCCAGTGAACTAGGAAGGCGGCAAGGCCTAGCAAAGTCCTTGAGTAGATGTATGCGCCGGTCTTGTCAATCGCGATTTCCCAACCCTTCAACATAAGTTGCTGTTTCGAAGGCGGTAGCGCTGAACACAGCAGGCGGCGGAGCTTCGGCCCGTCAGCTACTAGATAAAAAGTGAACAGCAAGACGGTCAACGTTTGAAAGACGAGAGACATCAGTGCTGTTCCAATTGAAACCAGATCGCCTGCGACATTGGAGGCGAGACGCGCTGCGCTTCCGCCGCTTGAAAACTCCGCTACGAGTGAGTCAGTCTCCACAACGATCCCGAACTGATCTTCGAGCCATCCTTCGATTTGCCCTATGTATTCGGGGGCTTCGTTTGTCAGTTTTGTTATCTGTTCGGCCAGAACGGATCCCATGGCGAATAAAAAGCCGCCGACTCCCAGGAGGATGAGTAAGAACATGGCAAGGGTGGCTAACCCGCGACGCCACCCCCTTCTCGCTAGCCAGTTAACGGCCGGTTCTATCGCGAATGAGAGAAACAACGACACGAGAATGACGATGATTAAAGAGCGAACTCGAATCAATACCCAAACCGCGGCTCCCAGGAAAGCTAAACCGCCGAGGGAGAGAGCCACCGCTCGTGGAAACCATTTAGGCATCTTCTGATTTCCTTCGGTCATTGGTCCCCCAGGGCGTCGAGTAGCTGCTCGTGTATCAATCCGTTGGTAGCAACTCCGTCTATGGAATCTGGGGGCGCACGGAAATCTAATTCACTGTTACCTTTCATGTCGGTGAAGATTCCGCCTGCCTCCTCGATGATCACTGGCATCGGTGCGAGGTCCCACGGGGAACAGATCGGATCGATCATTACTTCGGCTTGCCCGCTTGCCACCAAGTAGTAGCCGTATGCGTCACCCCATGTCCTCATCATTGCCCCCGACGCCTTCAAACCGAGTAGTGCCGTGTTCGACAGCGTTTCGTAACTACTTGTGTTCACAAGCGAGCCATCTAAATCAGACCGATTACTCACCCAACACTGTTGACCGTCAAGATGGCACCCACTGCCGCGCCCAGCCGCGATTGTGGAACGCAGCGACGGAAGATGAATGACTCCCACGAGTGGACCGTCGCCGTCGACAACTGCCAACAGGGTCGCATACAGCGGTACACCTCGAACGAAGCCGCGTGTTCCGTCGATCGGATCAATGATCCACGAAAGCCCGTCTACTGCGATTTCCCCTCCTTCTTCCTCACCGTAAACCGCGTGATGCGGATAGCGGCGGGCTAACTCCTCGCGAATAAATCGTTCGGCAGCGCGATCGGCCGCTGTGACTTCGGTCCCATCAACTTTGGCGTCCACTTTAAGGTTGGATTGCCTGAACCATTTCAGCGTGAGGGACCCTGCTGCCTCAGCCAACTCGCAAGCATCGGCAAGTAAAGAATCAATGGTTGAAGTCACGTCGTCAGTGTTTCAGATACCGACAAGGATCACGAGAATCTGGGAGTGCGCTTTTCGAAGAAGGCTGAGACCGCCTCCACTTGGTTTGGTGATCCGATTAGCGCTCCAATGTGTTCACGTTCAGCAGCGAAACGTTCAGCTGTGGAGCGTTCGCCGAGTCCGTTGAGAATTGTTTTCATCCGACGGATGGCTTCAGGATTCTTTTCGGCTATTTCTTTCGCCAAGTCCAAGGCTTCCGTGTGAGGGTCATCGCTGACTCGGGTAGCGACCCCAAGTTCCGCTGCTTCAGTTCCCGAGATCATTCGCCCGGTGAAGTACAGCTCTTTAGCGACATCCAGACCAACTAAGGGCGGTAGAAGAACCGAGGCTCCCATATCCGGCACTAGGCCCCACCTAATTTCAAGAACCGACATTTTCGTTTCGGGATGAACCAAGCGGATATCTGGTCCCATTGCAATCTGAAATCCCCCACCAAGTGCGTGCCCTGAAATCGCTCCAATGACTGGAACCTGTAGTTCCTGCCATACCCAAGCGGCTTGTTGACCGAGGTGTGTGATTCGACCTTCGAGATGATCTACGGCGTCGGGTTCGTTTTTATCTTCTTTCGAGGTGCCCATTGCCTGAAACGACGAGAAATCGAGGCCCGCGCAAAAAGACCTTCCTTCGCCGCTGAGGACTACCGCTCGCACATCCGAGCGGTCCTTTAGGCTCTCCCCCGCATCCGCCAGCGCTTTGAACATTGCGCTGTCGAGGGCGTTTAGCTTTTCGGGCCGGTTTAACCGGACATCGGCGACTCCGTCAACGACGCTTACTAAAACACGATCGGACATCACTACTTCCTTTGTTCAGCAAATACAGTCTGCTCGTAACCAGGCCTGGCGAGCAATTGTTCATCAATCTCGATGTGACCAAGGCCAACGACGAGCCCTGTGTGGCGGCTCTGGTGGACCTTCGGTCGTAATGGGAAAAGTCAACACCGGCACCGAAAGTTCGCGTGCAATTCGTTCGTACGGAAAAAGGACAAGGCGCGAAGTGGCTCCTTGAGGTCTTGCAGCAAACAAGACGACCATGTCAGCTCGAACTTCTGCCCTCGTTCTCACCACTGCGCCGGTGAAACTTTCATTTCTTAGGCTTCGGAATTCCACTTCGACGTCTTTGGTGGCGCATCGAGCCAAGAGTTGTGACACGTGTTCGGAATCTGCTTCCCCTGGCTGGTAGACGACTAAACGAGAACGCCACCTAGCGGCAAGGTCAATAAGCCATTCGGGAATTTCCACCGCTATCGAAGACGCTATAAGTACCCGGGCCGGTAGCTCCACTCGGGTCGGATCAACCGAGCCTGGTTCATTGTCGTCCCCCGTGCTGTGCAGATCCTTAGCTACGAGAATCGGTCCGATGAGTTCAAACAAGACAACGGATCCCAAAACTACGGTGGCCGCTTCAGATCCCGGGGCACCGAGCACTTCACTCGCGAGCACTGCGAGACCTACAGCCACACCCGCTTGAGGCGTCAGGTTCACTCCCAGACGAAGCGAGGTCCTCCATCCGAGTCCACCCAACAACCCTCCGGTTAACCCTCCAATTATTTTCGCTGCGACTCGGACCCCTATGTACACCAATCCCAGTAGTCCAACACTTCCAAGATCTCCGAGATGGATGGAGGCCCCGGCAAGAGCAAAGAAGAGTAGGTAGAGAGGTTGCTCGATGCTTCGAATGGTTCTGAAAAGTCGTAGCGAGAAAGCTTCTGGCGATACCGATGCCGCTGTGGCACCGGCCATCAAGGCCGCTAGAGGTAGAGAAATGTTGAGCCAGTCGGCGATCGACCAACCGAGCAGAATGTGCACTAGGAAGAAAAGAAGCAGTTCACCTGACGTTTCGATTTGAAAGCCGAGACGCGATACAAACATTCCTCCCAACAACCCAAGAACTGCGCCACCAATACCTAGTTGCACGAAATCTACTACTGCTCCAAAAACATCGGCTTCTTGGTCGGCGAGAACGGTAGCTATCGGGAGCACGGCCGCGAACGTGGTCGTGGCTAAGGCGTCTGACACCGCGTGGGTGCCTATCACCCCTATGGGGTAACTTCCCGACGCCTTCACTGAACTCACGATGTGGGCGATCGTCATTGGCGCACCGGCTCCGGCAAGGGCAGCGAGCACCAAGGCAACCGGCCTATCAGCGCCAACAGCGCTGGTTGCCATGAAAACCAGCACTGCGCTGAGAACGTATTGGGTTACACCGGTGGTAAGAGTCCATCGGGCTGCCCGAAGCGCCCTGGTGGACACTCTCTGACCGATGATGAACATGAGTACGGCTAAAGCAATTTCGGTGAGGGGGCGCAGAGACGCAAGTTCGTGCTCACTTATCAATTCAATTCCCGAAGGCCCTAGAACAGCTCCCACGATTAAGAATCCGACTAGTTCGGGCAGATGGCGACTGGCCAACAATCTGCTGGCTAGATAAGCCAGCCAAGCTAAGACAGCGAAGGCTCCAAGTGTCTCAGTCATGGCGAATGACGTTACCGCCCCTCTGTGAGTTTACGGCAACTATGAAATGTCTTATAGGCCTGTGACTGGCTCAAAGGAGGGATCGCGTTTTTCAACGAAACTCGCGACTCCTTCCTTGAAATCTGGCCTCTTCAACGATTGAGCCATTATTTGATTTGATTCGTTCAAAGCGTCTGTGCGAGCCATGTCCATTTGGGTCCAGACTTGGCGCTTCATCTGGGCCATCGACCATGGCGCGCTGTAGCGCCCCAATTCCTGCGCGTATTCGACAGTGGCGGTAAGTAGATCCTCCGGGGCCAACACCCGACTCACTACGCCCATCTCTTTAGCTTCTTCCGCTAAGAAAACGCGTCCGGACATCAAGATGTCTAACGCATTAGAGGGACCGACAACTCTCGGCAACATGTAGGACACGCCATGTTCAGCGATCAGTCCTCGTCGCGAGAACGCACTGGTAAATTTCGCTCCCTCGGCGGCAAAGCGAATATCGCACATCATCGCGTGAACGAAGCCCAAGCCGGCGCATGCCCCGTTGATGGCGGCTATTACCGGTTTGGGGATGGTAAGGGCGTAGTCATGTCTTTCGGCTCGTAGTTGTTGGGGTGTTTCTTCCCCGCCTTCGCTTGCTCCAATTCCCTGGAGCATGTCCATGTCAGCTCCTGAGCAGAATCCTCTTCCTGCACCCGTCACCACTATTGCGTTGACATCGCTCGAGGCCGCGCCACGATCGAGAGCATCAAAATAAGCTGAGCCGAGCTCATCGGTCCATGAATTAAGGCGTTCGGGCCGGTTAAGGGTTACCAGCGCGACACCGTCGTTTTCTTCGTATAGGACTACGTCACCCATTAACTGTCCCCTTCGGTCATGAGGAACCCACCATAGCGTTCCTGGTGGCTCAGATTCATGGCCGATCTACGCGACGCCGATTTCCTCAATCTCAACGGATTCCATTACATCTCCAACTTGAATATTTAAGGCCGTTTCCATACCACTGGAGACATGCCCAAAAAGGTTGTAGGCGGGCGCCAATTTGGATCGACAGTCATCGATGCAGATGAAGAATTGGCTTCCATTCGTATTGGGTCCGGCATTTGCCATTGCTACCGCCCCAAGGGTGTAATCGCCCGTAACTGGTTCGTCGTCGAACCGATACCCAGGGCCGCCTGTTCCGGTCCCTTCTGGGCATCCTCCCTGAACGACAAAATCTGGTACAACGCGGTGAAACGTCAATCCGGTGTAGTAGCCATCGCGGGCCAAATTGACGAAATTGTTCACGCTATTGGGAGCCAATTTTGGATCTAAGTCCATAACTATGCTCCCCTTGTTGGTCTCAAGAGTGACTCGATAAATCATCTGTTCATCGATGTTCATTTTGGGGGGTGAAGCCATCACTGCACCCTAGCGGTACCGCTGTGAAAGGCCTCAGTCTGTTGAGCGCAGCGTGACGCCAGCTAAAGCACCGGTGTGTTCCCCGTGTTCCATGAACACCTGGCCGTTGACAATCGTGGCGTCGTATCCGACTCCGCGTTGCACGTAACGTCCCGACCCTCCGGGGAAGTCATGTACGTATTCGGGTCCGGTTAGGGCCAATTGGTCAAAGTCGATGATGTTGATGTCCGCGTAGCCGCCCTCGACTATTCGCCCGCGGTCCACTAGTCCGAACAGATCCGCTGTATCCGAAGTGATTCTCCGCACGCCCTCTTCGAGGGAGAAAAATCCGGTGTCTCGAACCCAGTGGCTCAGGAAGTAGGTCGGTTGACTGGAATCCATGATTTGCCCCACATGTGCCCCTGCATCGGCTAGGCCCATGACGATTGATTCGTCCTGGAGCATGGTTTCGATGGCTTCATAGTCCTGGTTTAAAATGGGCAGCGAAAGCATCACCGAACCGTCTGAACGGTCGGTTTCGTTTAGGAACAATTCGACGGGTGTAATGCCTTCCTGAGCGGCTTTCGCTTCTAAGGTCCCGTCCGGTCCTACTCGATAGTTGGGATTTTCGGCGTCAAGGAGATACAGCCGGCTGAGATCAACCATTGCGCTGCCGCCGCCGTGAATCTCCTCGGGGTTGTTGGCCTCCTCAATTAGCCGTCGGCGGCTTTCGGGATCTCTGATGACGGCGAGTCGGCCCGCGAGATCCAGATGCTGCATTGACCTCCATGTCGCTCCGGCGCGAGCCCAGGGCGTCCGATGTTGGATTCCAAGAACCACACCGATCGGGCGACAGGTGGTCTGAGGTCGGAGGGTTGCGCCGTTTGAGTTTTCTGACGCAACTTCAATTAGCGCGACTTCACTCATGTCTGGCCGAACAGCGTTGTACACGAGACCAAACGTTGATGGGCGTCCACTTCGCCGCGTGATTTCTCCAAGCGTCCGTATCTCATGTTTCAGGCCGGCCCAGTCTGCGCCGGCTTTTTCGAAACGAGGCGCGGCTTCAAAGACACCGCGTTCGTGGCGACCTAACACTTCGGCAAACGCGTACAGTTCGTCGTCATCAGCGAAAGTTCCGGGGATGGGTCGACCATCAGGGGTGCGATGTAGCAGCGTTCGAGAAGTTGAGAACCCGAGCGCACCTGCTGACATGGCTTCGTCAACGAGCGCGCACATCGCTTCGATTTGTTCAGGAGAAGCAGGATCTTCGTCAAGGCTGTCCTGCCCCATGACGTTCCAGCGAACTGCCACGTGCCCAACCATGCCGCCTACGTTCAAGCCTTTAGGCAATCCATCTAGAAAGTCCAGGTATTCGCCATAGGTCCGCCAATCCCATGGCAAACCTTCCAGGATTGCCTCTCTCGGGATGTCCTCAACCGATTCCATCACTTCAGCCAAATATGAGATGTCTTCAGTGCGAACAGGAGCGAACGTCACCCCGCAGTTGCCCATTACCACCGAGGTGATGCCGTGCCAACAAGAACTCGATCCAATCGGGTCCCAAGCCAACTGGGCATCGAGGTGGGTGTGTATGTCAACGAAGCCTGGGGTAACGATGCGGCCTTTCGCGTCAATTTCGCGATAGCCAGAACCGTTGATCTCGCCCACACCAACAATTCGGTCACCTAAAATTGCTACATCGGCTTCTTTGATTGGCGAACCGTCGCCGTCGACGACTGAGCCTCCTCTGATGACGATGTCGAACTCTGGATCAGACACGAAAGGTCCTCCCTTAGGCGAACACCCAATTACGAATCGGTCGCCACGCGTTGAAGCTAATTTCCTTCATTTCAGACTAACTCAAGGGCTCGGCCGACACATTGAGGCGAACAGAGGTACCCTCATCAATACCTGGATTATTAGCTAGCCGTCGTGACTTGGACGACGTCGACATGAGGTAGACAGCGGATGAACGCAACTCGAACATCGAAATTACTTATGGTCCTCGGTGGGTCTTTCTGTGTCGCCCTGCTCACAGCAGGGTGTTCGCTCGGCACCACTGATTCGACGGACTCGACCACAACTCTACCGACCGTCACCACATCGAAGGCCGCTTCTTCGCAGGCCACGGACGACGCGCAACCAAGTTCGACTACCGCAGCTATTCAAACAGCAGCTGAGCGTTACGGTACGGAAACTTCGACGACGTTGCCGCCTCTTCTGACGAACGATGACTCGATCACTACTGCTGGACTGGGGCCGGTTCGCATCGGACAGTTGGTGGAAGAGGCACAATCCGAGGCCGGGGTTGAACTTATCGCGGCATCGACGGGAAGCGAGGCCTGCCGCTACTACACCCCGGCTGCTGGAGCGACTGGAGCGTCGTTTATGGTGGTGAACGGGGAGGTTGTACGAGTAGACATTTCGAGCGGTCCGATAACCACGAAGTCTGGGTACGGAATAGGTTCAACGAAAGACGCAATCAAAACCGCCTTTGGTTCCAAAATTCAAGAGTCAGCTGACGGTGATTACGTGATGTACGTACCTGTGTCTGATGGCGACAAGAATATGCGGGTCATCTGGGAGTTGGACGCGGAGGGAACGGTCACGTCATTGCGCACGGGTCGCGTTCCCCATGTGACACCTAAGATCGGGTGCGCTGGGGGTTAGACCAGTTCCGATTAGCTGTTCACTCGGTCCCAGAAGTTTGAGGCTACGTCCAGCCAGAGTTGTGTCGTGAGGGCGAGCGAGTCAGTATCAACGCGTTCGTTGTGTCCGTGGAAACGAGTCATAAATTCTGATGAGTTGACTCGGTCGCTGAATAGCCCGGCACCATATGCAACTGAACCATTTTCTCGGTAGAAACGGGCATCTGTAGCTCCGACGATGAGCGATGGAATCAGCGGCGCTCCGGGATGTGCTTTTTGCATCAGATCTTGAAGCAAATGCCACATGGGCGTGTCGATCGACGAAAAGGTTGCGGGATCGTCGTGAATGGGATGTATCTCAACTTCGTCGAACATTTCCCCAAGAGCATCGCGAAGGTGTTGATCGACTCGGTCGCTGTCCCCCGGCGCTGTTCGAATGTCGACGTCTATTTCGACCGAGTCGGGAATGACGTTCGTCTTGACACCACCGTGCACTACGTTCGGCGAAAACGTCGTGTGGCTGCATGCATGCAGGTGTCGAGCCAAGCCCTGGTCGCCCATTTGCGAAATGGTGTCCCATACTGAAGCAGGGTCTAAAAGAGCGGCCTTGACGTCAGATTCGACGTTAAGCGTGGAGACTTGATGCTGCCACATCTCCGTAAGTTTTGGGTCCGGCCGATATTCGCCCAATCGTCTAATTATTTCAGCGGCTTTGAGAACAGCGTTGTCTGATCCGAATGGCATTGAGCCGTGTCCCGGCGTTCCTTTGACTGTCAGTCTGCGCCAACCCAAGCCCTTTTCACCCGCTGCTAGCGTGATTTTTTTTCCTTCGGGGGTATCCATGGGTAGTCCACCAAATTCGGTCAACACATAGTCAGCCGATATCGCGTCCCAGTGGTTTTCGGCCATCCATTTTGCTCCGTAGGTTCCTCCAGCTTCTTCATCAGCCACACCGAAATAGACCAAGTCTCCCTGTGGTCGGAACCCGTTTCGCGCTAAGTGACGGAATGCCACAGCCATCGACGATGTCAAGTTGAGCATGTCGACTGCCCCGCGTCCCCAAACCTCGCCATCTACTAACTCGCCACCGAAAGGGTCTCGACTCCATCCGTCGGGGCTGACGGGAACGACGTCGGTGTGGCCCATGAGGCATAGAGATGGGGCGTTCGGATCAGTTCCCTCTATTCGCGCCACCATCGATCGGCGGCCCGGAAGACAGTCGAAACGTTCCACTTCGACACCAGGTCCCTCAAGGAAGGTTTGTAGCAGATCGCTGTTGCGTATTTCGTCACCTGAGTCACTCTGCCCGGTGTTGACGCACTTGTTTCGAATGAGTTGCTGCAGTAACTCCACGGTTTCGTTTGTGCGTTGAGTGTCGGTGTGGTTGAGATCGCTCATATGGGAATGCTAGGTAACAAGTGCGCATGCGGCCAGTATGAGTGGGCGCTACGGTCTCAAGGGTGTCCGATAGTCAACCACTAGAGACCTTTCGTGAAAAGGCAGCGCTTTTCATAGCTAACGCTGTTGCTTCGGGCGATGCATGTCCGGCGTACGGTGCGATTTTGCCTCCGGGGCTCCATCAGGAAGCCATGCACTGGCAGCGATTTTGTTTCGACCACGGGTGGGCTGGAGTGCACTGGCCACAGGAGCACGGCGGCATGGGTTTGACCGCTGAAAATAACGTCGTTTGGCACGAGGAATGCGCGGTCGCTGAAGTCGCGCCGTACTTGAACTTGCAGGGTTTGGTGCTAGCTGGAGAGGCAATTTTGCGGTCCGGGACTGAAGCTCAGCGGGAACGCTTTCTTCGCCCGACGTTACGTAACGACATTCTTTGGTGCCAATTGTTCAGTGAGCCTGGCGCAGGGTCTGATTTGGCGGGACTGCAAAGTTCAGCCGTCCTCGACGGAGATCACTTTGTTCTCAATGGACAAAAAGTTTGGTCTTCGAATGCCCAATTGGCTCAGTTCGGCATCCTCATGGCAAGAACTGATTTCGAACAGCCAAAACATAAGGGCATTACGTTCTTTTTGCTTGATATGACCCTTGATGGAGTTGAGGTACGCCCAATAAAGCAAATGACCGGAGAAAGTGAATTCTGTGAGGTGTTTTTCACCGATGTGGAGGTTCCTTCCGATGCTGTCTTAGGTGACTTGAACGGCGGTTGGGCGGTCGCGATGTCCGTCCTGGAAGATGAACGAGGCGGTGCGGGCGCGGCAGGTGTCATTAGCCTTCGTCGCCGACTGCAAGAGATGATTCAGGGACTCGGTGAAATTGACTCACTTCAGATTGACGGGCTTGTCGGAATTTTGAATCGTGGGAGAGCCCTCCAGTCGCTTATGGAGCGAAGGGGCGGCGATCCGCGGGTAGCTCCAGTAGCCAAGTTGATGAACAGTGAGTTGGGTTACGACGAGGCGCAATTGAATGCGGCCCTACAGGGAGCTCAGTCGTTGCTTGCGAGTCCATCAATTGAATCTTTGCTCTACTCCCCGGGCATGCGTATTGCCGGTGGCTCCAGTGAAATCCAACGAAACATTATTGGCGAGCGTCTTTTGGGACTGCCGAGGGAACCTCAAATCTCTACTGAATAGCGGGCCGCGCCAACCCGAGGGTCTTTATGTGACCTTCAGCGAAAAATTCCAAGGACGCTGTCGGCTCGATCGGGAGATCCGTTTGATTTGGTGTTCACCGCACCCGCGTAAGAGTTAATCCCTAGATCGTTTCTGAAATCAGCAGATTCGTCCGCTAATCCGGCATCGAGCTGGATGCCTGTTGCGTCGGCAATGCGGTTAAGCCCCTCGAAAGCCGAAACTGTCGCCGAAGCTTCGACGAGCGCTTGTGGCCCGATAAGTCGCAACAGGCGGGTACGAGATTCAGTTAGATCACTGTCTCGTTGAACTGCTGATTCCGCGTAGCGCACGAGGGCGGAGCCGTGTTCGACCTGAGCTCCATCTTCCAGTTGCTCAATTGCGACCTCGGTGTCGCTGGCTTCGCTGCTCGCACGGAGCAGCGATACATGGGCCGCAGTTCAGTAGAAGCACTCATTAAGTGCAGAAACGGTGGATGCCAACAATTCGACTTGGGGTCTAGCGAGTGCTCGGTCCCAGACCAGTTCGGCAAATTGTGGTCCGCGGCTGTAGTGACATTGCACCAGGTCCCGCCATAACACTTCTGTGTCGGGAACTAGAGATGCGGCTCTGGAGACATTTGCCAATTTTTTGTCAACCGTTTGACTGACCCATGCGCCGACGTCTCCGACATCGGTTGGTCGCACGTGATTGGGAATTCCGTCGCCCGCCTCAGGCAGGTCTGGGAGTGGTAGTCCAAGATTTCGGGCGAAGCTCTCTATGACATATTGGACACAAACGACTGTGACGATTTCCACATAGCGTTCTTCGCCTAAAACGTCGATGATTGTGTTCGCCCACGGTTGGGTTAGGCGACCCGGATCGGTCGTCAATCTATGAACCAAATCCACCGCTTCTGGAGGAAGCTCGGATACCGAGTCATGAACTCCTTCAATCATTAACGGGCTCAGCGCTTCAGAACGCTCGGAACATAGGTCACATTCGAATGCCGCGCGGACTTCCGACATTGCGGCTACGCGTTGGGGGCCGGTCCACCAGGTTCCGCAGCTACCAAGTCGCAGCCATAGGTCGTTGTGAGTAGAGATGAACATCGGGTCGATGTCCAGTTCGCTGTCGTGGTTGGTTACCGCCATGGCATGAAGCTACTCGTGTCTCGTGAGTTGAAAATTCGGAATCACACCTATAGGTCTTAGATCGCTCGCTGTCATATTTCAAATTCTTCGCGAGTAATAGCCGATACGGCATCTTTGCTGAACGACATCGGTATTAGATCGCAGTCGAGCCAGATCGCTCGCTGATCGAGGTCGTGTCCGCTGCCGCGTACACCCGACACCCCGTGAGGCACGACCCAACCTGAGGAGTCCCAGTCGGCTAGATCGAAAACGTAGCGCGCTACCGATGCAGCAACCGCTCGTTCCCCAGTTTCGGGCATCACCGAACCGCACCTCACCGTGTCCCCGTCGCCGGGACAGCTATCCAAGGGTGGGTGGAGCTCTCTTGCCCCTTCGAGCGCCGAAGCTAACGGATGTGGTGATGCCATTCTGTGTAACTGCCCCCACGACCACTGAGAGATGTCTTGTCCTAGTCGGAGTTCAAGTTCATTCAAAGTCTCGTCGATGCACGCCGACAACGCTTGATCGAGGTCCTCGTCTGTTTCGAGTCCTGGTAGGCACTTCCATGCGTCACCATCGAGCAGCGCGGTCGCTGCCTCGTAGAGCATTCGGCTGGCCGCTTCGGGTGATGGCCATCCTGGCGCCCCAAGTTCAGCGATTGATACTCCTAATCTTTCCCCAACGCTTTCAGACCATCTGCGTCGCATGACTGCGTACAACAAAGCTTCGACCGAGCTTTCGGTCACTTGAAAGTCCCAGGTTGAGAGTACGTCGCGAAGCCATTTGCTTCGTCGATGGGTGGCTTGAGAGGTCTGGGAAATTAAGAGCGGGACTATGGAACGCGCCTTATGTGAAAGCACATCTCCATGAATTCGTCGCATGTCTTCGACGGAGGCTTCAGGGACTTCCTCGAGAAGTTCAACGATCCGGTCATATCGAGCGGGACCGGCAAAATCTAACGAAATGAAGGGATGGGTATCACTGATTCTGTTGTTGGCTGTCACTAAAAATCCGCGGCTGGGATTTTGTACACCCGGAAGTTCATCGAAGGGAACAGTTCGCAACCCAGACCAACCGTGTTCGGAGTCGCCGGGAACGGGACACCAGCGATTAGCGGGTGGGCGTTCGATCACTCGTCCCCTGATCTTGAAAGATATGTTTCCATCGCGGTCGGCGGTGAGCAGATTGTTAACCGGTATGACCCATGGTCGAACGCTATTTTCGAGTTCTTCACAACTTGAGGCACTCAACATTGGTTGAAGGGCTTCGAAGGTAGTGTCACCACCGATCATGCCCGTCCAGGCAACCGATAGGGCCATGCCGTCGGCCGGATCACCAATGACCACCGGCCCTCGATCTGTTGAGCCACAAAAAACTTCGACATCGTCGTCACCGCGGACACGAACTACCTCTGGAACCCAATCAATTGCCTCAAGGCTGTCTGTTTCAACGAAGAGGTCGGTGTCGTCGGCCATGCCATGCGTGATGCACCAAGCAACCTGATCATTGTGGCCAAAATGGGGGAAAGCGGGAACGCCGGGAAAAGCAAGCCCAATCACGTTGAATTCGGGGCATTCCAGATGAAATTGGTGGTAGACGTTAGGAAATTCGATACCTCGGTGAGGATCGCCTGCCAACAGTGGTTTACCTGAAATGGTTCGTGTTCCGTCGACGGCCCAAGAGTTCGATCCACCGTCAATGTCCACTAAGGCTTTAAGCAGTTCCGATTGAGAATCAAGGAGGTCAGACACCTCCGAGAGTAAGTTCAGCGGGGTTCCATTCCCTGGAGCGATCGCCGATGCTTGGTTTGGGTCGCCCATCATCGCCGCGACGACTTCAGGTCCCGCCTTTGCCAAGAGGTGCCCCCGCCAAAGTTTCCGATGCAAGGTCCCCATGAATATATGTCGGACTTTGTAGACCGCTAGACAGTGCCACGGCTCCCACGGTTCCGGGGCTGCGGGGTGGTGTTCGTATTCAGCGGGCAGTCCCTCAGGGTTTTCCTCCAACCATCGGTTGACACCGTTGGCATAGGCTTCGGTCATCTGTTGGGTCTCAGAGTTCAGCGCACCCCAGTCGGCTTGAGCAATGCTCCCAAGTCCGATCCGTCGAAAAAATGCGTCCTCCTTCAGGGCTCCAGGTCCAACTACCTCGGCCCATCTCCCAAGTGCTTTGAATCGATCGGCGTCCATCTGCCAAATCCGGTCTGAAGCCGCTATCCAACCCTGGGCTTCGAAGGCCTGGGCTACGTTAGGTGACTCAACATGGGCAATCCCCCAGCGGTCTCGCCGTACTGTGGTCCTCATTTGAATGCCGCCGTGAGGGCTGCTGCGCACTCTTCAATGAGTGTTTTTGCGCCATCGCAAACATTAAACATTTGAAATAGGACGTGCGGCTCACCCTCGAACGTTGAATGATGCACTGGCACATTTGCCGCCGCGAGAAGTTCTGCGTATGCGTTTCCCTCATCGCGAAGCGGGTCAGCTGAACACGTTGCCACATATGCGGAGGCAACACCGGCGTGGCTAGCGGCCAATGCGGGAGAGAACCGCCAGTCACCTCGCGTTTCGTCGGCAGTTCGATGACCGACGTAGTGCGACCAGAACCAGTCAATGACTTCCACCGTCAGCAGCGGACCGTCTTTATTTTCAACGAATGAGTCGTACTGTTTGGAGGCATCGGTGGCTGGGTAGACCAACATTTGCAGTCTCAGGTCGATTCCAGCGTCGCGAGCCATCAGGGCCATGACAGCGGCGAGATTGCCACCGGCCGAATCACCTCCTACTGCTACACGGGTGGTATCGATGCCTATTTCGGCGCCATGATCGACAACCCATTGGACCGCTGACCAAGCGTCTTCGACCGCGGCCGGGAAGGGCGCCTCTGGGGCTAATCGGTAGTCAACGGCCAAGACGAGACAGTTGGCCTTCTCGCAAAGCAGCCGACATTCCTTGTCGTGAGTTTCCAAGTCGCCTACGACAAACCCTCCGCCGTGAAAGAAGGTCAGCGTTGGATGAGGTCCCTCTCCCTGTGGTCGGTAGATCCGCACTGGTGTCTGTCCAGTCGGTCCTGGAATTTGAAAATCTTCTATCCCTCCGCCGGGTTCTGGACCCGGTCCAAGAATATGAGCCAATGCCTGGTAGCCGTTTCGCGCATCTTCAGGTGACTGCTCAGATCGGGGTGGCGCGTCGGCATTGGCAGCCTCAACCATTTCAATGAACGCCTGCGTATCGGGTTGAAGTGTCAAGGTCGAGGCTCTTTCTAATCGTGGGGACGAGTTGAAGCTTAAGTATTAAAGATCCGTCTCAGTGCGCTTTCGAGGTCGCCCTCTTCGAATTTGAATCCGCTGGTAGTTAGCACGGACGGGCGGAGACGCGTGGAGTCCAGCAAGAGTGTTTGACCCATTTCGCCAAGCACCGCCTTAAGCGCTATTTCAGGAGTCGGCACTAAGCAGGGGCGACGCAAAACCTTGCTCAACGTTTTCGAGAAATCTCGCTGTTGCACCGGTGTTTCGGAACTGACATTTACCGGTCCAGAAATATCGGTTTCGAGAAGATGAAACAAGGAGCGCACTGTGTCATGAAGCGATATCCAACTCCACCATTGTCTACCTCGCCCCAAGGGACCACCAAGACCCACGCTAGTTAAAGTCTTGAGTGGCGAGAGAGCCCCACCTTCTGCTGCGAGGACAACCGAAAATCTTGCTAGTACGAGCCTTGTGTTGACAGTGCGAACGGTCTCCGCGGTCGCTTCCCATTCGCGGCAAAGATCAGCTAAAAAACCAGAGCCAGGGCTTGAGCGCTCGTCAAGAACTTCGTTTCCGCGACTTCCGTAGTAGCCCGACGCTGAAGCTTGGATCAGCACAGATGGAGGTCGATCCGAATCGCGTATGGCGTTACTAACTGATTCGGCGGCCTCTAAACGGCTCCGCGTTATCCGCCTTTTCTTTTGGCTGGTCCATCGGCCCGCGATTGTTTCTCCCGCTAAGTTGACTACTGCGTCAACGTCGTTCATGAGGGTCGCAGTTACTTCTTCCCAGCCGACCGATCCGGCTGAGGGAGAACGAGAGACCCCTATCACTTCGTGGCCCTGAATTCCTAATTCGGTAGCCAACGCCGATCCGATAAGACCGCTGACGCCGGTGACCACAATTCGCATCTTGTTCTCGTGACTCTGCGGTTCGTTCTTTGCGACGAATTCGGCGGTGCTTACTGTCCGGTGAAATTGCCTGGTCGTCGTTCTGATACTGAAGCAATCCCCTCTTTGGCATCAGAACTAGCGGACAATTCAGCTTGGAGCTGAGCTTCGCGCTGTGTGATTTCTCGTACACGGTCACCAAGACCGAGCCTTAGCGTCGACTTGATTGCACGGAGGGCCAGCGGGGCGTTCGCCGCTATGTCTGAAGCAACTTCTAGGGCACGGTCCCTCACTTCTGACGAAGGAACACATTCATCGGCGAGTCCAATAAGGACCGCTTCTTCGCCCTTATATCTCTTTGCGCTGTAGAGAACCTGCGCTGCTCTTGAGGGACCTAGAAGTTCTGGGAGCGTGACACTCATACCGAATCCTTGGTGGATTCCCAGCGCCGCAAAGTTGGCCGAGAAACGCGCATCGGGACACGTGATTCTGATATCAGGCACCATGGCTAAGCCCAACCCTCCGCCAACCGCTGGACCCTGTATGGCCCCAACTATGGGAAGTGTTACGTCGAATAGACGTCCTGACCCTTGGTAAAGGGCGAGCGTCGCGTCACCGCCGACGACTTCGTCGTCACCTCCACCTACTCCGTCACCGGCGAAGTCTGCGCCGGCACAAAATGATCGGCCTTCTGCGGCCAGCACCGCGCAGCGGATGGACATGTCATTTTCCATTTCCCCGAGCGCATCAGCTATGTCATGAATTTGTCGAAAATTCAAAAAGTTGTGTGGGGGGCGGTCCATGATGACCATTCCCACGTTGCCGTGAATTTCAGTACGAAGGCCGTCAGCCATTGGGATCTCCTCAACTGGTCACAGTGGCAATATCTGTCGCTTAGCGACGCGAGGCGTCACCCTAATCGAATGGGTCACGCAAACTCCTTCCCGCAAGCAGCTCTCGCGTCACTTCTTCCAAGCTGAGCTTTCGATCGGACTCAGTGTTTATGTGAGCGAGTCTGTCAAAAGTTTCACCTGCGTGTAAAAAGAACCCGATACCCAATCCCGCATCTTCCAAAGCGTCCGATATTTGGCGCATTTCGTCACCAAAGCGCCAACTCTTTGGGGCCATTTGCTCGGCTGCGCGAATGGACTGCGCTTTCTGCGTCATGCCTCGTCGTTCCCATTCTTCAAACAATTCGTTTTCGATCCCTGCGGACCGCGCATAGGCACATATCAAGAGCAAGAGCGCTCCGGACCCTTTTGTCCAGGCTGCAAAACCAACCTTGAAGGCGGAGGCCGTGCCAATTTCGATACCTAAATCAACTACTTCTATGAACGAACCAGCGAAGAGCGCTTTGATTTCATCAGTTTTGGGGCCACTCAACGCGAGTCGCGTTGTTCCGGTCTCCCTGGCGGGCGGTCCGACTATGCCACCGTCGACATAATCGGAAAATGCAGTAGCTATCTGACTGGCGCTACGAGGAGAAATGGCGTTCATATCCACATACGTCCCCTCGAAACCGCCGTCGGCCACCTGTTGAGCAACTTGAATTGCGGCGCCGGGCGGCACTACGGAAATGACGATGTCAACTCGACTCAGAGCGTCAAGTAACTCGGCTTCCTCAAATCCGGCTGCTGCTGCTCGTTGCCTCGTTGCTTGGCTTCGACCTTCGGGAACCCACAACACGGTGTACCCATTCGCGACGATGGCCGAACCGATCGAGGCCCCCATTTCTCCTGGGTGCAGAAGCATGACAGTTTTCATTGCTTCATTCTGTCGCGCATCGAGCCACGCGATGCGCGCGGTAGGTTGGCTGCCTAAGCCAGGGGGACCCATGAGTGAAACTGAAGAACAGCCGGTGCATCTGCGAACAGGACAGATGGATTGGGATGATTTACTAGCTCGCCTTCAGGCTCTCCTCCGAATCCGCACTACCCCGATCGGAATGAAGCTGTTTGCGACGGTCGACGAGATGGAGTCAGTGCCTCGGATTCGCCGACCCGACGACATCCACACAACGGACCAAATCGTCGGAATGGCATCACGACTGAACTGGACCGTCGGTATCACCCGTGCTGACCTGGTCGGCGATCAATGCGGAGCCGTCATAGGCCTTCACCCACAGGACGAAGATTGGTTGTCTGGCGAGCGCATGCAGGGAGTCTGGTTCGAAACCCTTGATGACAGTTCGGCACACCAAGAAGCGATGGACTGCGTGCCTTTCGGAACTTATGCGGCCATGGCTGTTTCACCTTTATCTTCAAAACGGCTTGATCCACCTGATATTTGTCTCGTTTACGCGACTCCCGCTCAAATGATTCTGCTGATCAATGGTCTGCAATGGCGCGGCTACAAGAAACTGGACTGGGGATGCGTTGGGGAGTCAGCTTGCGCGGACAGTTGGGGGCGGGCCTTAAGTACCGGAGAGCCAAGTTTGTCAATTCCATGCTTCGCTGAAAGACGTTACGGCGGAGTGATGGAAGACGAGCTTCTGATGGCACTTCGCCCCGAAGATTTACTTGTCGCAGTTGAGGGAATGGAATTTCTCGCACGAAACGGCTTGCGTTATCCCATTCCTAACTATGGTATCCAGACTGATGCTCGAGCTGGTCTCGGCGTGAGCTACGACTGAGGAACCTTGAGTAGTTAGGAGTGATGGTGGCTAACAGTTTCACTAAGGGTGGATTTGATCTCGGAATTGTGACGACAAACGGCGACGAGATGCTGGAGTTTTACCGCGACGTAATTGGGCTTGAGTTTGAAGCCACCTTGAACATGGAGGCTTTAGGGGTCGCCGCGATGCATCGCGTTTGGGCCAACGAGAGCTTGCTTAAGATCGTGGTTCCCACGAAAGAGGTAGCGCCTGGAGCTAGCGGAGGGATGATGGGCGCTTCAGGGATGCGTTACTTCACTCTGTCCGTTCCCAGTGTTCAGTCGGCTCTTGATGCGTGTGCCGCAGTTGGCACGCCGATTATCTGGGACAGAAGAGAAGTACGTCCCGGCGTAGTCGTGGGAATGGTTGAAGACCCTGATGGTAACTGGGTCGAATTTATCGGTGAATAGCGATCTCGGACCCTTCGACGGCAGCTAGAGGTACCCAAGGATGGCCTGTGTTGCGTGTTGTACATCCCAAGGGTAGGTAAAGCACAAGTCCGCGAACTCCGAACTAGGCGAAACAAGGGTTTGGTGCATTGGCTCTACTGAGTCACCGAACTGTCTAATTACGCCATCGCGGTCACGTCCTCTGTCCCTCACGTCTTTCTCAAGTCGCCGAGCAAGACGCACTTCGCGGGGAGCATCTACAAAAACTTTTAGATCTAGTCGTTCTCGACATTCGGGAACTGCCAGCAGCAATAGGCCGTCGACGATGACGAGTGAGGAGGCCTCCACACGATGTACGCCACCGGGACGAGTGTGGGTAGCGAAATCGTAGTCAGGCACCTCCACCGCACGTCCCGCAGCTAACTCATCCATGTGGGTCACCAAAAGTTGAACGTCTATGGCGTCAGGGTGGTCGTAGTTGACCTTTGCCCGTTCCTCAATGGGGACTTCCGACAGGTCATAGTAATAGTCATCAAATTCGAGCAATGCGGCGTCAGGACGTTCCGCTAAAAGCGCGCGCGCCAACGTTGTCTTCCCCGCACATGATCCACCGCACAGACCTACCAACACTTCAGCGAAGCGTCTCGTTCCAGGGACCTTCATCAGCTCGCGGCTCTTTAGGCAACCCTAAGATTCGTTCGCCAATGATGTTGCGCTGCACTTGGCTAGTACCCGCGTAGATCGTTCCGGATCTCGCTGATAGAAAACTATTGATCCAAGCTGAAGTCGTGTTGGGCGTGCCTGCGTCTGCGGCTCCTAATCCAGCGGCGAGAGCATCATCTCCCTCGACCACCATCGCTTCGGCTCCAAGAATGTCGATTGACAACTCCGTGACGTGGCGGTGATATTCGCTCCAATTGAGTTTTCCTATTGAACTCTTGGGCCCTGGCGGTTCACCATTCAAGAAAGACGTCAACACTTGTTGGCCGAGCCATCGCATGATTTCGACTTTGCTATGACACCAGGCCAAACGTTGACGAATGTTCGGGTCCTCTGTCCGACCGCGTTGTTGGGCCATTTCAACCAAACGATCCAACTCAGATCGATAACGGAAGTAGGTCGTCGTGGCCCCAAACCCACGCTCGTAGCCCAGCAACGTCATGGCGACGGCCCAACCGCCATTTACTTGACCTACGACGTTGCCCTTCGGCACCCTCGCGTTCGAGAAAAACACTTCGTTGAAATGACTGTGGCCCGCGATGTTAACGATGGGCCGAACCTCAATTCCTTCCTGGTTCATGGGACACAAGAAAAATGTAATGCCTTGATGTTTCGCGTCATCGGGAGCGGTTCGACCAAGGACAAATATCCAATTCGCCAAATGTCCGCTCGATGTCCAGATTTTTTGTCCGTTCAGAACCCATTCGTCGCCGTCAAGTTCAGCTCGACAGCCAAGATTGGCTAAGTCCGAACCCGCTCCCGGTTCCGAATACCCCTGACACCAAATATCTTCGCCATCAAGAATTCGTGGGAGATAGTGCTTCTTTTGTTCCTCAGTACCCCATTCGATAAGGGTGTTGCCAACCATGCCGATACCGAAACCATCGTTGGAACCACCGGTCGGCAACCCGGCTTTCGTGAATTCCTCGGCGATAATCACATTCTCGTTAACTGTCAACCCAGGGCCGCCGTAGTCGGTGGGCCACATAGTCGCGAGAAAATGATTTTCGCTAAGAATCTGCCTCCATTGACGAACGAACTCAGCTTTAGCGTCTCCCGTTAAGGACCCAATACCTTCCCAGTCCTCGGGTAGGTGCTCAGTAATGAAGTCTTGGATCTTGTCGCGGTATTCCTCTGCGTCTCGTGAATAGGTTGGCTGCATACTCAGGACAGTACCCGAGGCGACACTCAGATGATTATTTGGAGTTCTCTTCGCCGCTTTTGATATTGCTCAGCCGTTCAATGACGCGATCAAAAAAATCGTCGTCTTGTAAACCGGGCACCATCAGTTTGTTGTCTATTACCCAACTCGGGGTGCCCGTCGCTCCCCATTCGTGGGCTCGTTGCATTGACGACAACACAGCTGGCCACAATTCGTTGTTGGTAACAACCCGCTCGATAAGGCCTGAAGGGACGGTTAGGTCAGCCGCTAGCTGGGCTAACACCTCAGGATCTTCGATGTCTCGATGATTTTCCCAAATCGAGGCATATAGCCGATCGTGATAGATGCCAGCTTCTTCAGGGGAGGCATGCTCGACCACGAGGGCTGCCTGATGGGCGCGCCTTGTTGGATAAAAAGTTGTTGGCGGCACCAGGGTTACTTGGAGTTCTTCAGCAATCGTGCGCAGCGCCGAGAATTGACGATGGTTAGGAACACCGCCCTCGGGAATCTCGGGATGTAACTCGTATGGCAACCACGAAATAGCTACGTCGTGTCGTTGTTCAAGACGAGCCGCCCGGGCTCGCGCTAAATGACACCAGGGTCACAGAAAGTCCGACCAAACAACAATTGGCAACACCATGAGGTCCGACCGTATACGTTCGCTGCCTATGGACTTCACGATTCCCTCTGACATACAAACATTGCTCGATGATCTTGACCAGTTCATCGAGGACGTAATAAAGCCGATCGAGAACGAAAACGACAACATACGATTCTTTGATCATCGACGCGAAGACTCGCGCACTGACTGGCATAGGGATGGCCTACCCAACGCCGAGTGGGAGCAACTCCTTGGCCGGATGCGTAGCGAGGCCGACGCCGCGGGTTTCTTGCGTTGGCATCTTCCAAAACGTTTCGGCGGTCAGAACGGTACAAATCTTGGGATGGCCATAGTCAGAGAACATTTGGCTCGCAAAGGGCTCGGCCTTCACAACGACCTTCAGAACGAAAACTCCGTCATCGGTAATTTTCCGACCGTACTGATGATGGAAAAATTCGGTTCAGAAGATCAGAAAGAATATTGGATTCCCAAAATGCTCGAAGGGACAGCGCGTATCGGGTTTGGGCTTACTGAGCCTCTTCACGGCTCCGATGCCACTTGGATGGAGACCACGGCCGTGCGCGACGGTGACGAATGGGTGATAAATGGCGAGAAATACTGGAACACAGGACTTCATCACGCGACTCATGACTACATCTTTGCGAGGACGTCCGGAAATCCAGGCGAGGGTCATGGGATCACATGCTTCATCGTTCCGGTGGATTCACCGGGATTCAAGGTTGAAGAATTCATGTGGACCTTCAACATGCCAACAGATCATGCCCATGTCCGCCTAACCGACGTTCGTATTCACAATGACGACATCTTGGGAGAGGAAGCTAGAGGACTTCAAACTGCTCAGCTGTTTGTTCATGAGAATCGGATCCGACAAGCCGCGTCTTCAGTAGGTGCAGGCCTTCATTGCATTGACGTCGCCGTTGACTATGTAAATGGTCGCACCACCTTCGGAAAACCGCTCTCCCAAAACCAGGCGATCCAGTTTCCCTTAGCCGAGTTGTACACGGAAGCTGAAATGATCCGAGCGTTGATCTGGAAAACAGCTTGGGAGATGGACGAGGGAGTCGACCACATGGAGATAACTGATCGGGTGGCCATGTGTAACTACCGAGGAAACAGATTTTGTTGCGACGCCGCAGACCGAGCGATGCAGAGTTGCGGTGGAGTTGGATACGGCCGAAGCATGCCCTTCGAACACATATACAGACATCACAGGCGCTATCGGATCACCGAAGGCGCAGAGGAGATCCAGATTCGCAAAGTGGCCGGAAAATTGTTTGGGTACGCGGGACGAGCCAAGGGATAGATCCCTCGTTTTTGGACGTTTGGCGACCGTCTTTAGTGAGCGATCTGGGTTTTAGGCGGCTCTAGCGGTCGCGTTACCTGTTAGAACAAAGTTTTCGTCTTGGTTGGTAGTTGAAATAGCCAAATCCACCAGCGTCTCGCCATTCTCTTCGCGGATGGCTGCTATTTCGGCTCTGGCAGTCAACGTGTCACCCGGCCAGACCTGATTAACGAACCGCACGCCGTAATAGGTCAACTGACCGTCTCCCACGTAGTTGGTGATCATCCGTCCGGTCATTCCCATCGTAAGCATGCCGTGGGCGAACACCGTGGGGTATCCCGCTACCTCAGTCACGAATTTCTCGTCGCTGTGCACAGGGTTGTAATCCCCAGATGCGCCCGCGTATTGAACGATCTGGGTCCGGGTGAGGTCCTCGACGATCATTTCTGAATACGAATCGCCGACTTTGATTTCGCTTGTATCTAATGCCACTTGTCTTCTCCCCTACTGCTCGATGACTTTCTCAGTCACCACACCGACGCCTCGCGCAGTAATGACCAACTCACCATCTTCATCTCGATATTCGGTGATGCTCTCGCTGAATTTCAAGACCCCAGCTCGTTTCGACTCTTTCTCCCAGCTTTCACCCGGCTTTGTCTCGGCGGTGAGGACATCACCGGGCTTCAGATGCCTGTGATAGGTGAAATGTTGTTCGGCGTGGAGCCCTCCCGCCGAAGATCCCGACGTCTTTCCATCTCCGTCAGAGTCCGACGCCTCTTCCTTCTTCGCGGTCGCTGCGCCAGAAGGCGTCGCTCCGCTACCGAACCATTTTTGTCCCGCCTTCGGGCGAAGGACATAGTCCGGATCAAATTGCGCACTCGCTTGTGCGAATGTCGGCGGGGCAATTATCGACCCGACCGCTGTCGAAGTCGCGTGAGCCTCGTCGTAATAAATCGGGTTGGTGTCTCCGATGGACCTAGCAAACATCAAAATGTGCGAAGCCTCGACCGGGAAACGGTCCACTGCCATGAGTCCCCCTTTTATTTGAATGAAGGTTGCTTGATCATGACACTGATCAGGCCTCTTTGTCGCCCCGAGTTACTGCAATGCCCCTAAAAGTATGTCTCGTATACGATCCGGCGCTTCAATCATCATCATGTGGCCTATTCCGTCTAGATGCTTTAGATCAACATCAGATAAGCCCGCAACCAGCTGTGATGTGGCCCGGGGCGGGGTCATTTTGTCTTCGCTGCCAACGACGACGGTAATCGGGCATGTAATGAGCGCGGCAACATCTCCCGCCTCATATGAGTTACAGGCGGCGAGGTCGTTGAAAATCACTCCGTCGGCTGCTCTTTCGAGCAGAGCTTGACATCCGCTCCGCATCCAGAGACCAGGGGCAGGGTTCCCGGCGATGTGGGCTCGGGTTCCGTGTCCCCAACTCGTAATGAGTTGTGGAGCCAAAACCTCGTTTCTTTCGGCAGCTCCGAGTAACTCGGGATGCACAGGCATCGCAGCGCCGGTCCCCAATAGAACAAGTCGTTCCACAACGCCGGGATGCCGGGCCGCTACTTCCAAAGAAACCAGACTTCCCATGGAGTGACCGATGAGGCGGGCGGGTCCTTGGTCGATTCCGTCGATGACCTCAGATACCCAATCCGCCATTTCCCCTATCGATGAAAGGGGTTCTCCGCCTGATTCGCCGTGACCTGGTAGGTCTAAGGCCATCGCAGCAAAACCGTGGTGAGCGAGGTATCGAGTTTGCTGACTCCAAACCGTTCGGTCCATACCGGCGCCGTGTACCAGCACAACTAGAGGAAGATCACGTCCGACCTCAACACCACCGGTCGCAAAATTGACTGCTTCGCCTCGACATTCAATATTCATTACACCTACCCCTTTTGGGAAGCGCGAAGGGCTCGACTCAAATCCGCGATGATGTCTTCAGGATCCTCTAAACCTACAGATAGGCGAATTAGGTCCTCACCTACCCCGGCTGCCACTAGGTCTTCGGCGCTGAGTTGTTGGTGGGTGGTGGAGGCCGGGTGAAGTACGAGGGTTTTGGCGTCACCGACGTTGGCTAGATGGGAAGCAAGTTGAACGTTTTCGATGAATCGACAGCCGGCTTCTCGGCCTCCCGCAATACCGAACGAGAAAATCGCGCCGGCTCCTTTGGGGAGAAGTCGTTTGGCTAGTTCATGGTCGGGGTGAGTGGAGACGGAAGGGTGGCTTACCCAGGTGACAGCATCATGTCCTTCGAGGAATGTGATTACTGAGTCGGTGTTCTCGACATGGCGCTTCATTCTCAAGGGGAGGGTTTCGATTCCTTGCAACAGATGGAATGCGTTGGTGGGGCTCATCGCCGCACCAAAATCTCGAAGCCCTTCCGCTCTCGCGCGCATTGACAGGGCCTGATGACCGTATTCATCGGTAAAGCTGATGCCGTGATACCCGTCGTAGGGTTGGGAAAGCGTTGGGAATTTGTCGTTCGCGGCCCAGTCAAATCTGCCACCGTCAACGATCACCCCGCCCAATGCGATGCCATGGCCACCCAAAAATTTCGTAACTGAGTGCATCACGATGTCGGCGCCAAGATCGATGGGTTTCATCAAATAGGGAGTTGTGAAGGTCGCATCAACCATTAATGGGAGGCCATGTTCGTGCGCGATCTCAGCGATTAAGGGCACATCGAGCACTTCTATTCCTGGGTTGCCTAGGGTTTCGGCAAATAGGACGCGGGTCTCCGGAGTGATCGCGGAACGCCATGCCTTGGGATCTCGCGGGTCGACGAAAGTTGTAGTGATTCCAAATCTGGGCATTGTGAGGTTCAACATGTTGTGGGTACCGCCGTAAATATTGCGGCTAGCCACCACGTGGTTACCTGCGCTCATAATCGTCGCTGCTGCCAGATGGAATGCAGCCATGCCACTAGCGGTGCAAACCGCGCCAACCCCTCCCTCTAGGGCAGCTATTCGCTCTTCGAGCACTGCAACTGTCGGGTTGGAGATGCGACTGTAGATATGCCCCGGTTGTTCAAGATTGAACAATCCTGCGGCCTGCTCGGTGTCCACAAAGCTGTATGAAGTCGTCTGGTAAATCGGTACCGCACGAGAACCAGTAGTCGGATCCGGTTCTTGTCCAGCGTGAAGCGACAGCGTGTCAAATTTTAGATAGTCGGGGTCGACCATGGCGGCATCCTTATCAACAACATAGAGATGGTACGCCCGAGGACGCGAGATGCCCAACTAAACAGTTTGGGAGGTTCTTTTTACTCCGAGGTTCGACGGCGTTCAGACTGGTTAATCATTGGAGTGGCTCAGCAATTACTTGTTCCCGAGTAGCTTCAACGCAATGTCTTCTCTAGGAAACAGCGATCGCCTGACGATTGTCACGGGATCTTCGTCCGGCATAGGACACGCTGTGTGTAGTCGCTTGGTCAGGGCAGGGGCGCGGGTAATCAGTGTCGATCGAGATGATGCTCCCGGAGATGTTGATGTCGCGACACATTTCGTTTGTGATCTCAGTGATGCAGCTGCGATTCAAAAGCTGGTTCAAGATTTAGACCGCCAGTTTGATGCCGCGAACTTCGCTTCTCTCGTCAACGTCGCTGGAGTTTCCGGTACCCAAACAGCTTCAACCGTTCTCGAAGTCAACCTCCTCGCTGTGCGTACTCTCAGTCGCGCTGTAGCGGTTCGCTTTTCTGCCGGCACCAGCATCGTAAATGTTGGTTCGATTTCGGGAAACGCGTGGCAGCAGCGTCTAGATATTCATAGATCCCTTTGGGAACTCGATGACGACCAAATTCGAGACTGGTGGCGTGACCGCAGTAGATCTGTTGGGGTTGATCCATACTCCTTTTCTAAAGAAGCAGTCATCGTGTGGAGCATGCTCCATGCGGGGGAACTATTGGGAACTGGGATCCGCTGCAACGTAGTGAGTCCGGGGCCTGTCGAGACCCCATTGTTGCCCGCCTTTCGCGAGCAAATTGGAGATGAGCGAATTGATTGGGTTCTCAGTCATTCGGGGCGCGCTGCGACCCCCGACGAGATTGCAGAGACAATTGAATGGCTCGCTATTGGTCAATCTCGTTGGGTCAACGGTCACCATCTCGTCGTGGACGGCGGATATACCTCGGGTGTGCTTTCGGGGTGGGTCGACCTGGAAAACGCCCCGACTCCAAAAGTGACGTATGTGGAGTGAGGTCCTGCGCGTCAGAACTTACTAACCGAATTCCGAACGCAATTCGACTTCGTGTTCGTTGAAATTAGGAGCACGCGTTGGATGCGGGCCGGCGCCTTTAATGAGTTGCCCCACTTGGTTGAGCGCTCCCCAGCCTGGGGAGTCGAGGTGTTCACAAACAAGACCGTTTGCTAAGGCGACCTCGCTGCCAACGAAACCTTTAGTTTCAACATCTACCTGGCCGAGCGGTTCGGACCAGATCCATGACCCATCTCGTTCCACAAAACAGTGGTCTCCGTCAGGCCCTTTGTGGTCAAATCCACCTTGAGCAACTTCGGGTCGATTCTCGTAATCTACGAATTCTGCCAATTGGGCTGCTGTGGTGGTCTGCACTAGGGAAGTGTGGACTGTTTGGGATCGTCCCGTTTTCAACCTGTGGTAGAGCCCAGTAACGACGCCGAACGCGGCAATGATTGGCGTGGCGGCGTCGTGAACTGGGACCGTTAAGAATACGGGCTCTTCGGCTCCTCCTTGTGCCGCCATCATTCCCCCCAGAGCCTGCAGTAGTGGGTCGAAGGCCGGTTGGCTGGCTCGCGATTGGTCGGATCCATAACCCGGGCTTTTCACGAGCACGAGATCTGAGCGAATTTGTCGAAGTTCGGAACTTGAACAACCCAATCGTTCAGCAACGCCTGGCCGAAAGTTCTCCACAACCACGTCGGATTCTGAAATCATGCGATAGAGAAACGCTTTGTCCGCTTGGCTCTTCAGGTCAAGGGTGACTGCTCGTTTGCCCTGATTCCAGCCATTGAACATTGGGCTGAAAGTGCGAAATGGATCGCCGTCAATCGGTTCTATCTTTATGACGTCTGACCCCAACATGGCCAAGTGCCTGGTAATCACTGGGCCTGCGATGAACGAGGCCAAATCAATTGCACGAGTCCCTGCCAACGGGGGCCCACCTTGACCCGATCCTTTGGCCGGTGTGTGTGATTCAGCCAGGACTTCACGAGTGTGTTCACCCAACTCCGGCGCTGCGTGAATAGCTTCGGCCGGGCACGCTTCTAAGATCAACGGTTGCGTCGGCATCGCTACGTGGCCGAGTTCGGGATGATGAATCGTCGTCATGAGTTCGTTAGACGTTGCCAAATCAGACCTTAAGAATTCCTCCCTTGTCTGAATGGGCTGACATGGCACATCATGAGCTCGCAGAATCTCTATCCATTCAGCTCGACTGTTATTCGCGAAAACGTTCTCAAGAATTGGGGTGATGTGAGCTAGGGGGTCGGGTTCGATGAGACCCCAGGGGGGGTTGCTGAGAATGGGGTCTTCCAAAAGGTCGATTCGACCCACCGCGTTCAACATCGACTCGTAGAAGCGACGAGTGCCACAAGCAACGAAGAACCAGAGGTCATCTGCTGCGCGAAACGGACGATACGCGGGAGCTCGTCCCGCTGGTCCCAGAGGACTCGCTCCGTCTCTTTCGGGGGTCGTATCGGGAGACCAAAAATCACCGATTTGCATCGCACCAGATCCGGCCACTTCTGAGACTTCGTAGGTGGGTGCAGAACCGTGAGCCTCGCGCGCGTACAGGCCTGCTGCTATCGCTAAAGCTCCGAGCATTCCGGCTCCATATGAAGCGAGTGGCAGAACCACGTGGACGGGACCTTCGGTCCAGCTCACCTGGTTCCAGGCGATCCCTGTCATAGCTGCAACTTGCGCGGGGGACCCCGGCTGGTCAACCATCGGACCCTGAGAGCCCCAGGTCGGGAATGAAACGATCACAGATCCGGGCGCCAAACGACGAGCTCGCTCCGCGTCTTGGGGACCTTTCACGGCTACGACATCAGCTGTGCTAATTAGGTCACGGTCATCAGCCAACACCACGGATCGCTTGTTGCGGTTGATGGCCTGGAATCCGGGGTCACCGCGGTAGTAGTCACCTTGCGATGGTTCAACCTTGATTACATCCGCACCCTGATCGGCAAAGAATCTGGTGGCGTAGGGACCGGCTATTCCTTCCACGAGTTCCATCACTCGAATCCCCGCGTAGGCACCGACTTCGGTCACCGACTCCCCCATCGCCAGTTCGTTTCTTCACTGGTCACGATAGTCAACCCTGTCTCCAAGTACCCAGAGCGAAAGCAAGCTAAGCAAGCGGGTTCTAAACTGAGTTGCATGACCGATACCGCTGATCCCATCGCAACAATTGACGACATGATTCCGAGCGCGCCTGTGTTTGATTCGATTGAGCAGGAGCGCGAACACCGCAAACAGCGTCTCGCCTCAGTTTTTCGCGTGTTTTCGAAGTTCGGATTCGAGGAGGGCGTAGCGGGTCACGTAACGGCGCGAGACCCAGAACTTACTGACCATTTCTGGGTTAACCCCTTCGGTGTCGCCTTCGGCCAGATCAAAACCTCCGACCTTTTGTTGGTAGATCACGATGGCAACATCGTCGAGGGACGTTTTCCGCTTAATCAGGCCGCGTTCGCCATTCACAGTCGTGTTCATAAGGCACGTCCTGACGTCATTGCTGCAGCTCACACACACTCTTTGTACGGTAAGACGTGGTCAAGCCTTGGGCGCTTACTCGATCCTCTCACCCAAGATGCTTGCGCTTTCTACGAAGACCACGCTTTGTTCGACGACTTCACTGGGGTAGTCCTAGACACCGACGAAGGTGATCGAATCGGTGACGCGTTGGGAGACAAGAAAGCTGTGATTCTCCAAAATCACGGCCTGTTAACGGTGGGACGCACTGTTGATGAAGCCGCTTGGTGGTTCATCACGATGGAACGCACTTGTCAAAGCCAGTTGATGGCTGAGGCGGCGGGAGCTCCAATTTCGATACGACACGATGTGGCCCAGACGACGGCTCTTCAGACCGGAAGCGACCTCGCAGGCTGGTTCAGCTATCAACCGATTTACGACAAAATTGTCGCCGAAAACCCCGACTTTCTCGATTAGTCACAAACAAGGCGATTTCCGCCTTCTTCGCAACCAAAATAGTTAGCCCATCATTTCTGCCGCTCGGTCTCTGAGTTCCGTCTTGAGAACTTTGTTCGAGGGATTGAGCGGTAGTTCGTCGACGATCCAGCATTGTCGAGGCACTTTGTAATTCGCCATTTGTTCGCGGCACCATTCAATTACGTCTGCTGCGTCGGGCGCACCTAGCGGGCTCGGAACGACAAAGGCGGCTCCGACTTCTCCTAATCGTTCGTCGGGTATTCCGATGACGGCTACCTGACCAATTTGGGGGTGTTCAAGCATTGTTCGCTCGATCTCAGCCGGGTATGCGTTGAAGCCACCGTTGATAAACATGTCTTTTTTTCGGTCGGTGATATCGATATAACCGTCTTCGTTCATTACGCAGATATCGCCGGTCTTCATCCATCCATCCTCGTCGATGGTTTCGGCAGTCTGTTCAGGGTCATCTAAATAGCCGCGCATAACTCCATACCCCCTGACTAATAGTTCGCCCGGCTTCCCTAAAGGAACCTCTTTTCCCGCGTCATCCACCAATTTCATTTCCATGCCAGGTAGTGCCTTGCCGCTCGTGCTGGCGACAACGTCTGGCGGGTCGTCTGCATCGCAGGCCGTAACCAATCCATGAGTCTCAGTCATGCCGTAGGCGGTAATCACCGTCTCGAAGCCAAGTCGTTGTCTCATGGCGACGACAGTTTCTACTGGGATGCTTGCAGCTCCGGTCATGGCGGAGCGGAGACTGGAAGTGTCGTATTCGTCCATATCGGGATGGTTGAGTAAACCTTGGAACAAGGCAGGGGGACCCGGGAAGACCGTTACACGTTCGTCTTGAATACGTTGCAATACGCGGGGGACATCGAATATTGGGTGTGGAAGGATCGTCGCTCCGTGCATGAAGCAGGGCACTATCGCTCCGTTGAACCCGAAAGCATGAAAAAACGGATTAATCACAAGCATCCGGTCACCAGTTCTCATGCCGAGTTCTCGGGCAGTGTGACCGAAACTGCGAATGATCGGCCCATGTTCGACCATCACTCCCTTTGGTAACCCGGTCGTGCCCGACGTAAACATCACCAAACCCAGATCCGAACCCGCTATTTGGAGGCGCCGACGAGCTAGTTCTTCAGTTTCGTCGCCGGTGCTGCGCCTCAAGAAATCGTCAAATGACACAGTGCCGGGTGGTGTGTCTCCTCGTAGGACAACGATCTCGTTTAAGCCGTCCACTACTGCGCCCGAGTCTTGCAAATCACTGACGTAGTCGTTACCCAAAAAGCCCACCACCGTGAACAGCAGCTTCACTTTCGCTTTCTCCAAGATGTAAGCAGCCTCGCGCCCCTTGAACCTGGTGTTAACTGGCACCAAAACGGCGCCGGCCTCGAAAACTGACATTCCAGCGACAACCCATTCCCATGCGTTGGGCGCCCATACCCCTACCGCATCACCCGGTTCTATGCCTGATGCAACGAGCGCCGCGGCGCACTCACTGATACGTCGCCCCATCTCTGCGTAGTCGCAACTGAAGTCACCGTCAGATATTGCTTCTGTCCCCGCGAACTCGACGGCCGCTCGGTCGACAAGCGCTGGAAAATTATCCGGCATCAACGCGCCCATGATCCCCCCCGTTGGCCAATGGCGTCAGGACTTGTTTACTCGACGTGCGCGAGCGCTTCACCATTGATGAAGTGAAAATACCCGCTGGGATTCTTTGCCCACGCGCGCCAACCTTTCGCGATCTCTTCTAGTTCTGCCCTTGTCGCGTAGCCATACTCCAAAGCCTGCTCGGCGAAGCTGGTGGTAAGGCACCTTTCCGCCCACGAGAATCCCCAATTCTCTCGATCTTCTTCAGTCCAATAGGACCAAGCAGAAGCTGAGATGTGCACATCCTGAAGACCTGCCTGATGACACCAGCCCAGTAAATGTCGGCCGGCGTCCGGTTCAGCTCCATTACGACGGGCAACGAGACAATAGATGCGACGCCATTCGTCGATCATTTCGGATTCCGGGCTGCAAGACATCGTGTAATAGTCGGCATCCCGCACCGCTACGTAACCCCCGACACGCGCCACCCGGGCCATTTCCTTGAGGGCCGAAACTGGGTCAGTCAAGTGTTGCATCACCTGATGCGCATACACGATGTCAAAGGAGTCGTCTTTGTAGGGCAATTCGTATACCGATGCGTGCTCCACAGTCACGTTGCTTAAACCTGATGCTTCGACCGCGCTTCTCGCCACTTCCACGATGTCGCCGCCGATGTCAATCCCAGTTACGGTTCCTTCTGGAACCCATTTACCGAGTCCCACCGTGATCGACGCCGGGCCGCATCCAACATCCAGTATTTGAAAATCTGGCGAAATAATTCCACGGACGAAGGCCGCGCATCGTTCAGCGGTCCGCCGAGCATGTTGATCGACGACGGCTGGCTGGTGACCATGGGTGTAGACGTCACGTTTAGGCATCGCTGCAAAGCTAGGAGATCGAACGCTTCACGTCACTCAGGAACGTTGATCAAGACTCCTGTAGCTATTGACTACGGTTTCGTTATCAGAAGCACTATCAGCGCCTCGAAAGCAGCGTGTTTGACCCAATGCACTCAGACCGCCCGACTCCTCGTGACTCAACGGCAAAAGTGGCTGTGAGATGAACGACCTACCGACTCCCGATTATTACAGTTACCCGTGGTTTGCACTGGAGGCGGTAAGGAAAACCGCCCTGGGGGGAGTCATTGTCGCTTGGTCCGATGGTCAGCAGCTCGAATGTCATCCTCTGTGGCTCAGAGAAAACGCTCCCGGCCCTGACGGCATCGATCCTCGCTCCAAAGAGAACGACCTCGATGTCACCGACTTGGACATGTCCACAACTATCGGTGCGGCATCTATTGATGCCGGCGCCTTAGTTGTTGAATTCATTCCTGAGAACCGGGGGGCGAGTTTTCACCCGGGCTGGTTGCGACATGTTGCCGACGGCTTACATCACCCATTCGCGTTGTTGCCCGAACCTAAACCTTGGAACGCTACCGATCTTCGAGAACCTCCGACTCACGATGGTTTGTCGATTCTCGAGAACGATGATGCGTTGGCCGCTTGGCTTCATGACCTTTTGGAAATTGGGCTTACCAGATTGACTTGCCTACCCCTCCAAACCGAAACGGTAGAGCTTGTTGGTAGTCGTATCGGAGCGTTGCGCGATTCAAATTTTGGTCCTACCTGGCACGTGAGCGTCGATTTTGATCCGAATTCAACCGCCAACACGAACTCAAGACTCCCAGCTCACAGCGACCTCCCGACGCGGGAAGTTCCGCCTGGGTTCCAACTTTTGCATTGCCTCAAAAATGATGTTGGTGGGGGGCAGTCGACGATGACCGATGGCCTTGCGGTGATCAACTACCTACAGGATCATGAACCCGATGTATTTCAGCGGTTGATCACTCTGAAGTGGACGTTTTTCAACCGCGACAGTAACCACGATCACCGATGGACCGCTCCCATCATCGATACGGGAGACGGTCGAATTCCCTGGACATTTCGAGCGTTCCATCCGGTGCGAGGCTTTCCGGCCATGGACCACAACGAAATTGACGACGCGTACAACTCCATGCGCCGCCTCGGTCAACTCGCTAACAGTGACGACTTTCAAATCCGTTATGACTTGACCCCGGGAGACTTGATCGCTTTTGACAACCGTCGCGTCCTGCACGGACGGGAGTCCTTCGATAGCCAGGAAGGCACGCGTGAACTTCGCGGCACATATCTCGACGCTGATGAGGTCTATTCGAGAATGCGAGTTCTACGGCGAGCCCTCAACCCTGGAGAACAATCTCTAGGATTCGGTCACTCCAAGGAGGGCGAAGATGCCTGAAGTCTTCATCACCTGCGCGGTCACCGGCGCGGGAGACACAGTCGGGAAATCTGACAAAGTTCCGTTCACCCCCGAGGCAATCGCTGCGGATGTGATCGCTGCGGCCCAAGCGGGCGCGGCTATCGCCCATATTCATGTCCGAGACCCGATTACAGGGGACCCAGACCGTCAGGTTGAGTACTACCAAGAAGTCGTAGAACGGGTGAGAGCGTCCTCGACCGATGTTGTGCTCAATCTGACCGCGGGCATGGGCGGCGATCTAGTTATTGGTTCGGTTGAGGAGCCGCTGCCACTCGATTCTCGGCAAACGGACCTGGTCGGCGCAACTGAACGGCTTGATCACGTTCGGCTTCTACAACCGGAAATCTGCACTCTCGACTGCGGGACCATGAACTTTGGAGAAGGGAACTACGTCGCTACCAATACGCATGACACGCTCGCAGAGATGGCCCGGCAAATACAACAACTCGGAGTTCGACCTGAGATCGAAATTTTCGATACGGGCCAATTGTGGGAGGCCAAGTCGCTCGTCGCCGAAGGTCTGATCGATTCACCCGTCATGGTTCAGTTATGCATGGGTGTCAAATGGGGAGCCCCTAATGACCTGAACACATTTATGGCAATGGTGAACAACGTTCCCGAGGAATGGACTTTTTCGGCGTTTTCACTCGGCAGGGAGCAGTTACCCTATGTCGCTCTAGCCGCCGTAGCGGGGGGAAACGCGCGGGTGGGCCTTGAAGACAACCTGTATCTAGATCGCGGGCAGCTCGCCACCAATGAAACACTCACTGCGCGGGCCAAAAAGATTCTCGAGTCTTTGAATTTTGAGGTGATTGGGCCGGCCAGGGTTCGCGAGATGCTTGAACTCGTTGCGCACCATCCATGAACGACCTACCAGCGCCACCTAAACGCATCGCTCTCGTCGGGGCTGGAGTTATTGGCGCCGCTTGGGCCGCGCGTTGGCTCCTTCGCGGAACCGATGTTGCTGTGACTGACCCATCAAGTGATGCTCCGAGAATCGTTTCTCAAGCGCTTGACAACGCCCGGCATGCCTGGGCCCGGATGGGTAAGACGCCGAAAGGTGAGGGACGACTGAGTTTTTTCGAATCGATTGATGCGGCCGTCGTAGATGCAGATGTTGTGCAAGAAAGCGTTCCAGAGATACTTGAGTTAAAGACCCAAATATTGACAGAAATCGAACGGTCCGTTGACGCAACGACCTTGATCGCTTCTTCCACTTCCGGGTTGAAGCCGAGTGTCTTGCAAGAAGCCATGAAGTCCCCCGAGCGGCTCGTGGTGGGGCATCCCTTCAATCCTGTGTATCTACTACCCATGGTCGAGGTGGTGGGAGGGAAGTTGACTTCCGCTGAGACAATTTCTCGGGCGATGACGTTGTATGAATCGGCGGGAATGCGCCCTCTCCACGTTCGCGTCGAAGTTGACGCTTTCATCGCTGATCGTCTTCTTGAGGCTGTTTGGCGGGAAGCCCTGTGGTTGGTGAACGACGGTGTTGCCACAACTAAAGAGATTGATGACGTAATCCGTTTCGGTTTCGGTTTGCGCTGGGCTCAAATGGGGTTGTTTGAGAACTATCGAATAGCCGGAGGCGAGGGGGGCATGGCTCATTTCATAAGCCAGTTCGGTCCTACTCTTTCGTGGCCATGGTCCAAGCTCACTGACACCCCCGAGTTGACTGAGGCGTTGATAGAGCGCATTACCGAACAATCTGACGCTCAATCGGGCGACTATACGGTTCGTGAACTTGAAAGGATCCGAGACGACAACCTCGTCGGCATCCTGTTGGCGCTGGAAGCGAACCAATGGGGCGCCGGTCAAACAATTAGCAAGCTCCGAGGTTAAGTGCTCGCAGCAAATTTTGGGAGTACCCCGAGGCCTTCAAAAACCAAGTGTCACTCTTCGATGGAAATTGCAAATTCCGGACAATTGGCCACTGCTAATCGCGCCTTGTCCTCTAGCTCACTCGCAACCTCTCCATCACCTATTTCTGTGGCATAGCCATAGTCATCAACGTCGAACAGTTCGGCGGCTAAAGAAAAACAGCGATTATGTCCTTGGCACTTTTCGGTATCGACCCGAACGCGCATACCGGTCCTCCCCCAGTCACGGATTCCGACCCGCGATAGCGATCAATTTATCTGTTATGGAAGCATCGGGGGCAACGGGAACTGCTGGCCCGAAACGTTCACCGCGAATCATGTCCCCGGCCTTTTCAAGCTGGTTATATGCGGCTTTGGCGAGTTCTTCATCGAGAACGACCGCCTGACCAGAAGATTTTGCTAAATCGAAAGTATGCAGTAGCGGATCCACAGCGACGATACCCACGAAGCGATCGACGGCCAGATGACCCCAAGGCGTTCCGACTTCAATTTCGAGCGCTCCTGGCTGGTCGAGAGCCTCGAGTACATCGTCGCGGGCATCAATCCAATCTTTTTTGGGGTTCCCAAGGGTGGGATGTTGTGCTGTGTCCGCGGGAATACCTCTGGCTATTCCGGCGATCATCTCGCACATCCCAACGTTGTGAGCTAGTACATCAAGCGCTGACCAGCCCTCACATGGTGACTCCGAGCCCCAGCATGACTCTTCGACGCGCTGCACCACCGCATCGAAGCCATACAGCGCTTTCACATATCGCCGTCTGTTTGCACTCATGGAGGCACGTTACTCATGTTCGAACCGAGCGCGTCTTACAACCGATGGAATCGACCACGACCTGCGATCGCTCTAGCATGGTTGTGTCGGAGGGACTGGATTAGATGCACGACACTGACAGCCCGCAAACAGCGGAAGAACTCAGCGCCGAAAACGACCCTACGAAGGTATGGCACAAAACGGCTTGTGTCCTTTGTTCTGCCAACTGCGGGATCGAAGTGCGGATTGATGGTCGAGAAATCGTTCGGGTCCGAGGTGATAAAGAACACCCCTCGAGCAAGGGCTATACCTGCGAGAAAGGTTTACGCGTCAACCACTATCAAAATGGGCGCGATCGGCTTACGTCACCCCTGAAGCGGATGGAAGACGGAACGTTCATCGAAATCAGCTGGGACCAAGCCATCAAAGAGGTCGCTGATCAGCTTGTCGGAATCCGAGACACCTACGGAGGCGACAAGATCTTGTATTACGGGGGCGGCGGCCAAGGCAACCACTTCCCTGGCGCCTACGCTCGCAGCGTTATACAAACCTTGGGTATCCAATACAGAAGCAACGCTTTAGCTCAGGAAAAAACTGGAATGTACTGGGTACAGGGAAAGTTTTTTGGGCGACAAGATGTCGGAGCTACCCCTGATTTTCATCACACTGATTGCGCTGTCTTTATAGGCAAGAATCCCTGGCAAAGTCATGGATTCCCAGAGACGCGAAATGTTCTAAACGCGATCAAAAACGATGCGGACCGAAAGATCGTGGTGTTCGATCCTCGAATTTCTGAAACGGCGAACATGTCAGATCATCATCTCAGGGTGAAGCCAGGTACTGACGCTTGGGCTCTCGCTGCTGTTCTAGCGATCATGGTTGAAGAAGACCTGACCGACGACCGATTTCTCGACCAACAGTGCGTTGGTTGGGACGACCTTCATGCTTTGCTCGCGGACATCGACATTGCGGATTACGCGCGGAAATGTGGCGTCAGCGAAGAGGACCTTCGGTCAGCGACGCGAACGATGGCCAATGCTCAATCGATGGCCACCGAAGAGGACCTTGGCATCGAAATGGCCCCGCACTCGACGCTGAATAGTTGGTTGCAACGGCTCTTGTTTTTGTTGACCGGAAATTTTGGTATCGAGGGTGGAATGAATATCCCGGTGCGCCTCGCACCAATTTGCGGACACAGTCCTGATGGGGCTACAGAACCCGTAACGGGTACTCCACTGTTATGCGGAATGGTGGCATGTGCCGCGATTCCTGATGCCATAGACACAGACCATCCCGACCGTTTTCGAGGATTAATTGTCGAGTCTGCAAACCCCTTGCATTCGTTGCCTGATTCCAAGCGATTTCGTGAAGCATTTCAAAAACTTGACTGCCTAGTGGTGATCGACGTGGCGATGACAGAAACAGCGCGTCAAGCGCACTATGTCCTACCGGCGTGTTCTCAGTACGAGAAGCCGGAGGCGACCTTCTTCGCAGGCGAGATGCCTTCAAATTATTTCCATGTTCGTCAACCTATTTTCGAACCGTTGGGAGACACTCTGCCCGAAGCGGAAATACATTCGCGGTTGGTTGAAGCGATGGGAGGCGCTCCTGAAGGGGTCGATGAACTCGCCGAAGCTGCAGAAGAAGGACGTGACCAGTTCATCGAAACCTTTACGCGTTTGTCATCAGACAATCCTGACTTGGGTGCAAAACTTCCGACCGCGTTGTATCGAAGCCTCGGGCAAAGTCTCGGCAAGATGGGTCCAGCTGCCGTGATGTTTGCTTCTGCGATGCAGGCATCTCTGCGATTCCCGGATTCGTTGCGCGCTGCGGGTCTAAAGGGAGATGGACTGGAGCTTGCGAACAACCTGTTCGACTCCTTGCTGGAAGCCAAATCGGGAATGGTCTTCAGCACAAGCGATTACTCATCGAGTTTTGACCGCATTAAAACTCCGGACGGAAAAATTCATCTCTACATCCCTGAACTGGTCGACGAGTTACGCGGCCTTGCTGACGAAGAACCAGCTTCACCCTCCGACGCTTACCCATTTGTTCTAACAGCTGGCGAGCATCGATCATCTACGGTCAACGACATCATCAGGGACCCCTCCTGGCGCAAGAAAGACAAGGACGGAGCTCTGCGGATTCATCCCTCAGACGCCGATCGAATTGGGGTCGGCGAGGGGCAGAGAGTCCGAATTGTCACCAAACGTGGCGAGGCTGAGGCCCCGGTCGACATCACTGAGACCATGATGGAAGGTCAGGTAAGTCTCCCCCACGGTTTCGGAATGGAATACCCCGACGAAACCGGTGAGCACAAAATTCATGGCGTAGCAGTAAACGAATTGACAGACATCGAAGATCGAGATTGGTTCGCGTTAACCCCCCACCACAAACACGTGCGGGCACGTCTAGAAGCGTTGCCGAGCTAACACCTCTATTCATAGTCAGGCCACAGCTCCGAGGTTGGTAGCGGTGTTCCTTCGCGAATCGCATTGTGGCGTTGACGGACCTGTGCCGGAATATGGGCCCTCACATATTCGACCTCTTGAGCCAACACCAAGTCGATCAGCTCCAGTCTGTCTGGTGTCTGTTTCCACGCTATTGGCACATAAATTGGCAATTCAAACGGTCGCAGTCGATACAGACCTTGGTATATGGCTTTTTGATACTGAAAGCGGTCTTCCCAATCCCAATGGGCGGGGGCAAAACCTGTCCCTGGGTCAAGCATTAGTCGTTCGCGGATTCCCCAGCGTGCAGCTCGTTCTAGCTGAAGGTCGAACCAGTCAACCATGACCTGCACAGGGTCGCCTGTCACGTGTTTGAGGTGACGAGGATCCGGGCCGAGCATGAATGGTAAAACGATCTGAATCTCGCGCTCTGCCGCCAATTCAATCATTTCGTTGGTTTGTAATGCATCTGCGGCGTTAAGCACACGGCAACCGGCATCTAACGCTCGTCGTGCGGTTTCAACCTGCCATGTGTCAATCGCTACGTCTACACCCAGTGAAAGGAGGCCTTGTAAGGGGTTTTTGACAATCTGCCATTCTTCGTCCGCGCTGACGAACGCTGCGTCTCCATGTGACGCTTGGGCGCCGATGTCTAAATGGTCGGCGCCTTCCGCGACTAGTTGAGCCCCGTACTGTTCGCCTTGGTGTTGGTCGGAGACGATTGAGAAACCGGCTAAAGAATCAGGGGAAGCGTTTACTACCCCGAAAATCTCCATGTTCGGAAACTAGCCTGGACTTATCGGTTGCAGGTCTTCGATCTCGAACTTTGCATTACGCAAGGACTGTGCCGACTCCTCACCAAGACCGCTTCGGTCGCGCTCTGCGCCTGTGTCAGCACTTGTTGGCGTGAATCGCTGAAGCTTCGAAAGCCTGATCTCTGTCCCTGTTTTGCACCTCTGGGTGCCGTTCAGCGACTTCGCCAAGGTCGTCCGAATCACAATAAATGATCGCGGCTCGAGATCTGAAACGTAATCGGGGAATGCGTGTTCGGAATCTCGTAGTGCGTCGTTGCTTATGCCATCCGCATCCCATTGCTAATCGCCATGGTTTGACCCGTCATTCCAGATGATTCATCGCCTCCAAGGTAGACGGCTAGGTTGGCAATTTCGCTTGGGTCAAGGATTCGACCCATGGGGGTTCGCTGGGCTAGGCGCTTTCGCAGTTCGTCAGCTTCCGCTCCGACGAGATCTGCGAATCCTTCGAGCATTGGTGTGTCGACAAAACCAGGGCATATGGCATTGCAAGTCACCCCTGTTGAGGCCAACTCCAATGCCATACAACGGGTAAGCCCTACAGCTCCATGTTTTGAAGCGTTGTACGGAGCCTGTCCCGGGGATTCAAACAGTCCCGCTGTAGAGGCGATATTGACGATGCTCCCTCGGCCTCTCTCAATCATTCCTCCGAGGAAGGCTTGGCTGACGCGCACTATTCCCACGACGTTGACTTCGTAGAGACGGGAATACGTTGCCGCGTCTATCTCTAAAAAGCTGCCGGCGGCGTGGACGCCTGCGTTATTCACGACAATGTCGACGCCACCGAATTTGCCCAGTACCAATTCAGCCATGGCCGCTACCGATGTGTCACTGGCAACGTCACAAACGATTGCTTCGACAGCACCATGCGGTGCGAGCCTCGCTGTTGCTTCGAGATCTTCTAATTGTCTGCTGGCCACTATGCACGTTGCTCCCGCTTGAACGTAAGCCAGTGCTATTGCTCTTCCTATCCCCCGTCCGCCGCCTGTGATAACCGCCGTTTTGCCTTCTAGCCGTTGACTCATAGCTCTATTCTGCCCGCGTCAGTCCACAGAAGCAGGCCATCCCGGAACAGACATCACCTGACCAACTTGGTGGGGAACCTCCAGCTTTTTGTGACTGTTCCATACTTGAGACAACCGCTCATAGACGTCATCGTGCATCTCAGAGACGCGGCGTGTTTGCTCTGATACGTGCAGTGACATGACCTCGCATGTTGCGGCCACGAAGTTTTCATCGGTGTTCCACATCACCTGCAAGGCATGAATGCGTTTGCGGTCGAATCCCAGTAGTTGCGTCGCGACGCTCAAATTTGCTCCTTCGCGCACTTCGCGAAGATACGTGACGTGATTCTGCGCAGAGAAGGTGGTGACGAAATGGCGATCTCGATGTGCTCGACCTACGCCGATGAAATCCATCCAAGATTCAATGGCGTCATCGAAACAAACGAGGTAGTACCCGGCGTTGAAGTGACCGTTGAAGTCAATCCACTCTTTTCGGACAATGTCGCTATGTCCCTCGAAGGGAGCTGGGGTCTGGTTCACCCTTTGATCCTGCCTCACCATGGCGTCGTCGCGTCGAATACCATCAATTACCGGTCGCTGCGTCGTGTTGGGGGGCAACGCTGTTTCAGACCACAATAGGAACTTGACCCTTTCATCCAAGCCAATTTCTTTACTTGCGTAACAGAAAACAAATCACATGCGTTTCACTCCAACCGAACTCACAAACAAAGAGCTTGAACTTCAGCAACAAGTGCGAGAGTTTCTGCAAGAAGAGTTGCCGTCGGGATCTCATGAACCTTGTCTCGGTATGGCAGCGAGGAAAGATAAAGCGTTCTCGCTCAAAATGGCTGAGCGCGGCTGGGTAGGTATGGCGCTCCCCAAAGAATGGGGTGGGTCAGATAGGACAGCAGTTGACAGGTTCATCGTCGTGGAAGAGATGCTTCGTTGGGGCGCCCCAGTCGGACATCACTGGGTTGCCGATCGACAGACCGGGAATGTCATTCTGAAATTCGGTACAGAGGAACAGCGTGAAAGATTTCTGCCTGAAATTTGCAGAGGAGAACTTGGATTCTCTATTGGAATGAGCGAGCCCGACAGCGGATCTGATCTTGCTTCGGTGAGTACCAAGGCGGAGCGCACCACTGATGGGTGGATTGTCAACGGTACAAAAATATGGACCTCAGGAGCGCACGAAAATGACTGGTTTGTTTGCCTGCTGCGGACCTCTCCTATGGAAGATGGGAACAAACACGCAGGGTTGTCCCAAATACTGATAGACCTCAAATCGCCCGGCCTGGAAATTAGCCCCATCCCATTTCTTGATGGTTCCCACCACTTCAACGAAGTCACTTTCAACGAAGTGTTCGTGCCCGACATCAATGTTGTAGGCGATGTCGGAATGGGATGGCACCAAAACACCACGGAGATGGCTTATGAACGCGGCGGCCCCGACCGTTGGCTGTCTCCATTCTCAACGGTGGAACAACTGCTCAGGGAAGCAAAAGGAACTGACCTCGAACAGACGATCTCAGACCTCTTCGGCGAACTGGTCGCTCGCTGGTGGGGTATACGAAACCTTTCACTCTCTGTAGCTCGACTCATCGACACCGGTGAAGCACCCTCCATCGAATCCTCACTAGTGAAGGAGATGGGCACTCGCTATGAGCAAGAAGTAGTGGAAAAGCTTGTCCACCTCATCGATCTTGAATATTCACCCGACTCAGACTCATTATTCGAACGGCTGCTGGCACAATGCGTCGTCACATTTCCGGGCAACACAATCAGAGGCGGCACTATTGAGATTCTTCGATCGGTTGCTTCCAAAGGACTGAAGGGACTCCCGGCATGACTGAGTTGGCTGAGGTTGACCCATTAGTCACTGAAACTGCCGATCGTCTTTTCACTCAAGTCTGCGACCACGAAGCGGTACAGACCGCTGAAGCAGTTGGCACCGCGCCCGAAATCTGGTCCGCATTTGCCGAAACGGGGTTTCCTTGGATTTCCATAGATGAGACGTGCGGCGGATCGGGCGGCACACTTCTCGACGCATTGGAAGTGTTGAGACTCGTCGGGTATCACGCCGCTCCGATCCCAGCAGCGGAGACCGGGATCCTTGGTGGTTGGTTGCTTGCCGATGCGGGGCACGAAATCCCTGAAGGGCCAGTAACAGTCCTCCCCAATGGCGCCACCGATGTCAAGGGTTCACTTTCTGGCCAGGAAGTAACTCTGACTGGAACCTGCATAAGGGTCCCGTGGGCGAGGATGGCCGAACGAATTGCGGTCCTGTTAGAAATCGATGGACAAAACATGGTGGCGTCCGTCGATCCCAACGATTGCGTCATCCATACGATGACAAATATGGCCGGTGAACCTCGCGACACGGTTTGTTTCGACAACGTCAAAGCACCAGCTTCTTCAGCCTCAGAAGCCAACCCCGAGACGTTTCGTTTCCGTGGTGCTTTGTCGCGCTCGGCGCTAATGGCCGGAGCTATCGAAAAGATGAGTCAGCTGACGGTGACCTACACGAATGATCGGGTCCAGTTCGGCCGCCCGGTGGCAAGATTCCAGGCCGTGCAACAACACTTAGTTTGGGGTGCTCAAGAGGCGGCACTGGCCCGTATGGCAGCCGAAACAGCTGCCCGTGAAGCGAACCGCGGACTAGCTTCCTTCGAAATTGCTGCAGCAAAGCTCATCACCAACCAGGCTGCTGCTCGAGCCACAAAAGCATGCCATCAGGCACATGGTGCGATGGGGATGACCCAGGAATACCCGCTTCACCACTACAGCCGTCGATTATGGGCCTGGCGCAAAGAATACGGTGGTGACGCCGAGTGGAGTAGATGGCTTGGGAAAGCTGCCGTCGCCCAAGGAGCCGAGGGTTTGTATCCCTTGATTACCGGCGGCTCATCAGTCCTTAGCTAGTCCACCGCTACTTCTTTCGGCAATAAATACCGAACGGGCTAGCATCGAGTCATGAACGATTTTGGTGTCTACGGCGATCTACACGTATCTATTGACAGCTACGTTGCAACGGCCGAGATTCGACGTCCGCCGAACAATTTCTTCGACCTCGAACTAATTGACGGTTTGGTGTCGGCGTTCACGGATCTAGACGCAGAAGACAGTTGTCGCGCCATTGTGTTGTGCGCCGAGGGCAAGAACTTCTGCGCCGGAGCACAGTTCCACAGCGACGGCAGTCGAGGCGGTGAGATAACAGCCCGTAATGCTGATGGCTCAGCAAGACACCTCTATGACGCCGCGTTTGATCTATTTAGTTGCAAGAAACCTGTCATCGCGGCGATCCAAGGGGCAGCTGTCGGTGGAGGCCTCGGGGTCGCCTGTTTCGCTGATTTTCGAATCGCAGCCCCAGAAGCACGTTTTACTGCCAACTTCGCGCGGCTCGGATTTCATCACGGCTTTGGGTTAACAGCGACCCTTCCAGCACTCGTGGGTCAACAAAAAGCATTGGAACTGCTCTACACCGGAGCACGTATAAAAGGCGAAGAAGCTGTCGCTATAGGTCTGGCCGATCGTCTGGTACCGCTCGCCGACCTTCGTTCAGCAACCTTAGACTTTGCTACTGAGATCGCCACGTCTGCACCTCTGGCTGTTGAATCAATAAGAGAAACCATGCGAGGGCATCTACCCCAAGCAATAAAGGCAGCAACCGACCGCGAGAAAGCCGAACAAGACAGACTCCGAACCACTGATGACTGGAAAGAAGGCGTTACTGCTATGAACGAACGTCGTACTCCGGACTTCTCGAGACAATAGACCCGGTCATGTTTTACCGACTAGCGCAACCGTGACAGAGCTCACCGAGGAACAGGTTCGCTCCGAACTTGAGCTAGTTCTCGAGCGTCGAAGTGCCGACACCCGGCTGACGACAATGGGCGCTGGATCAGACGACCTAGAAGATGGTCGCCAATATCTCGCCGGAACCGTGGACGGAGGTTGGCATGTTCCGACTTGGCCGCACGAACATGGAGGTCGCGGGGCTTCCCCAAGTCAGAACGCGTTAATCGGGCGTTTGTTGCGCGAATTCATCGTTCCAGATCTTTATCCATTTGCTATCGGACTCGGAATGGTTGGCCCAGCCTTGTTAGCCCATGGCACCCAAAAACAGCAGGACGATTGGTTGCGTCCCATCGCCTCTGGAAGCTCAATCTGGTGTCAAATGTTTTCCGAGCCCGAAGCAGGGTCCGACCTCGCCAATGTTGCTTTGAAAGCAGACCGCGATGGCGACGAGTGGGTTCTCAGCGGCCAAAAAACCTGGACAAGCCGAGCTATGTGGGCTGATTGGGCTATTTGCCTGGCTCGAACCGATCCCGGCCAACCAAAACATAAAGGGCTAACAATGTTCGCTCTGCCGATCGACACGCCTGGGGTAGACGTTCGGCCGCTCACTCAAATGAACCGCGACGCTCATTTCAGCGAGGTGTTCGTTGAAAACGCACGTGCGTTAGACGCCTGGCGTATCGGCGACATCGGTGAGGGTTGGCGGGTCGCAATGACGGTTCTCGCTCATGAACGAGCCGGCGGCGGAAGCCGGGGTGGTGGCGATGGCAACGCCCGCGGCATCAGAGTTCCTGGCTGGATTTCAGACCTTCGAGATCTGGGCGTAGCCGAAGACCGGCTGTGGCAAAACGAAGTTGTCAAAATTTACTCGCACGATGGGGTCAGCCGGTGGACATCTCAACGCGCCGCCGACGAGGCTCGGGCAAGTGGTGCTCCCGGTCCTGCGGGCAGCGGAGCAAAATTAAGATCAGTTAAGTCGTACAAAGATCGCGCTTACCTATCGAACCGATCAGCCGGTTGTTACGGAATGCTCAGCGACGGGCACGGGTACATCGAGACGATGACTGCTCCTTCAATGTCGATTCGTGGTGGCACTGACGAGATTCAACGAAACATCCTTGGCGAGCGCGTTTTGGGGCTTCCTGGCGAGCCCAGACTCGACCGTGATGTTCCTTGGAATGAGAGTCGCCGCGGCCTGCTTTAACTCGAAATTTCGATTGGCCCCATGCTGGGATCGTCGACCGCGGCCATCACCCGCAGTTCCCCCAATGGCTCTCTCAGCGCGGCCTCATTGGGCACAACCCACGAGAGCCCAACTACGGTCAAACGAGTGAATTCTCTCAACGACAATCAAACTCGCGCCGCTGACGCTCTTTGGGAGCATTATCAACGGGGCGGCGAACTCTCCGAAGAACTGTTCGAGGGGCTTGATTTCAACGACGGCCTAGCAATACAAGCGGAAATCAGACGTCGTCGGCTCCAAGATGGTGCAGTGCAAGTCGGTTGGAAGGTCGGCCTTACCTCCGACAGGGCTCGTAGACGAGTGGGAATCGACGATCGTCCTTTCGGTCACCTAATGCAGAAATTTGACAGTGGAGTTTCACTCCTAGCATCTTCAGTTAACGGGGCCACAATTGAACCGGAAATGTGTTTCACCATTGGCGAAGAGATCTCTGGACCTGACGTCAATCCCGAGAGTGTGCCTAGCCGAATTGAAAAAGTTTCAGCCGGCTATGAACTCAACGAACGGCGCGCCCTTGTGGGAGGCAACTTGGCCATGCTCGTCGCAGACAATCTGACCAACTGGGCCATTGTCGAGGGAAGCGGCGTGGCGCCAGACGAAATTTCCGACATCGACGAAACCGAGATCGTGCAGTATTGCAACGGCGAAGAACGTTTTCGATGTGTGCATCGGGAAGAGGTAGATAATCCCTTTGTTTCAATCGCCCGCCTCGCGGCCACTCTTTATCGCTTCAATATGGGATTGGATGTCGGACAAAAGGTAATTACGGGCGCCTACACCCGATATCCCGTCGCTTCTGGAGAAAGTTGGGTAGCCGAATATTCCGGTATCGGCCGAGTAGAGACGAGCTACCAATGAATTCACCAATCCCTATGCCAGATGGGCCGCTCAACATTTTGGTCACCAAAACGCTGACCTTGCCTGAAGTCAGCCCAGAAGATGAGGCAATGATCAAAGAGGCGGCCGGCCCAGGCGCCACTATCACGATTGTTGACAGCCCCAAGGAGGGCGCCGCCTACGCCGCCGACGCGGATGTCATATTGGGGATTACTCCGAAATCACTTTTCCGAGCTGCTCCAAATCTGAAGTGGGTTCATGCGACCGCGTCGGGCGTGGACATGTTCATGTACGACGAATTCGTCGAAAGTGATGTCGTGCTTACAGGCGAAAAGGGTCTAGTGGGGGGCCACTTAGCCGATACGGCGTTTGGGTTATTGCTCGCATTAACGCGACGGATCAAAACGGCCATTGAGTTGGGACCTGATGGCTGGACTCTCGAGAACCGGGAAAGAATGCGATTCTCTGAAATCGAACTTGAGGGCTTAACAATGGGAATCGTCGGTTTTGGAGGCACTGGTCGACATCTGGCAAGGCGAGCCACGGCCTTTGGGATGAGCGTACGAGCAGTAGATGCCTTCCCTGTTCAATCCAGTGACGGAGTCGAAGTTGTTGAAGGCATTGATGCGTTGGATGAGGTAATCCGCGTTAGCGACGTCTTAGCTGTCGGCCTCCCGTTAACCGATGAAACTCGCGGGATGTGTAACGATGAGTTTTTCGCGGCGATGAAACCAACGGCAATATTTCTTAACGTTACGCGCGGTGAAATTATTGACGGTCCTGCGTTGGAACGCGCCCTTCGAAATAACGCCATCGGAGGGGCTGCGCTTGATGTCGCGCCCACGGAGCCTCTACCTCCCGAGAGTCCACTTTGGGGCTTTGAGAATTGTGTGATGACTCCACACACGGCAGGTGCTAGCCAACATCGCGGGCGTCGAAATTTAGAACGTTTCTGCCGAAATCTGGTGTCGCTGCGGGAGGGCAAAGAGTTCGAAGGTGTCGTCGACAAGCGCGCCGGATTTTGAAGATCGGTCTAATGGTCGGGCCTATTTGGGGAGCGGTACTACGCCATCGTTGGCCAAAGATTTGATTTCGTCTGGACTGAACCCAAATTGGGTCAGCAACTCCTCAGAGTGCTCTCCTTTGAGTGGGCTCGCCGACCGAATGTCGTTTGACACTCCCTCTAAATTAGTTGCGTTTCTCACGATTTTGATATCACCCGCAGTCGGGTGAGAGACAGGCGCAGCGACGCCTAGGTGTTGTACCTGTGGGTCGGCAAACGTTTCGGCGACCGTGTTTACCGGGCCACAAGGAACCCCGACTTCATTGAGCCGCTCAACCCAGTGCGCGGTTGAATGCTGCACAAGGCGATCTTCGATGAGTTCGTTGAGTCGAGTTTTGTTCTCTCTGCGCGCCGAACTCGAAGAAAACCGTTGATCTTCTAACCATTCAGGGACACCGAGTTCTTGACAAAAAGCCTCCCAAAGGCGTCCGCCAGAAGCAGCGAGATTCAGGTGGCCGTCCGCAGTTTTGTACATTCCCATCGGACCCATGGTCGGATGATCGTTTCCAGCTTGAGGAGGACTGTGGTTGCTGACCGTCCATCGGGCTGCCTGAAAGTCGAGCATCCCGATCATTGACTCAAGAAGCGATGTATGAACCCACCTACCTTTTCCGGTTGTGTGTCGCTCGTGTAAAGCAGTCAAAATGCCAATCGCTAGTTGTAGTCCAGCGGTTACGTCGCTGATGGCCACTCCAGCTCTCACAGGTCCCTGACCGGGGAGCCCGGTGATAGACATCATTCCGCCCATCCCCTGAGCGATCTGATCGACTCCCCCTCTTTGGCGATACGGCCCGCTCTGACCGAACCCTGATATAGAACCGAGAATGATCCTCGGATTCAGGTTGGATAGCGTTTCATAGTCAAAGCCAAGTTTGTACTTGACCGAAGTCCTCATATTTTCAACAACAACATCAGCCGACTTGACCATTCGATGGAGGACCTTTCGACCTTCATCTGCCTTCAGGTCGATCACGATTGAGCGCTTGTTTCGATGGAGATTCAGATAGTCGGGTGAGGTATGACCTCCTGCTTCGAAACCACCGTCTGGAGATTCAACCCGTACAACGTCGGCGCCCCAATCTGCAAGTTGTCGCACCGCGGTAGGGCCGGCTCGGGCGATCGTCAAGTCGATAACGGTGATGTCGGACAGCGGCATTGCTTCGACCATCAACGAGCTCCTTAATCCAATTCTGGAATCTCAGTAGTTCGGCGTTCCAAATCGATTAGTGAAGTTAACCCAGTAATTTCCACTAGATCACGATGAAGCTTCCTACCGTCTGTTTCTGTTCCGGTGGAACCGTTCTCCATAAAGCTTCGATAGGCATCTCGGGTGGCGGTTAACGAAAGTGCTTGGGAGGTAAAAGCGTCAATAATTAGCGACCACCCATAGTCTCTCCACTCTTGCGGAGAGTGTTGATCCAGCGAAGTAATTGTGGCCAACGGAGCAGAGGTCTTACTTGCTACTTGCTGCAAGTCTTGATCACGGCAGAACGCCATGGCGACATCCGCCCCTGCTTCGATATAGGAATTGAGACGTGCTATTCCCTCGTCAACACCTTCGTGACGCATTGCACCGGTTCTAGCAATGATTAATAGGTCACTATCAGAACGTGCTTCGGACGCAGCAGCGACCTTCGCGCACATCTCATCAGTGGAAACCAAATGCTCGATCCCGATGTGATGGTGGACGCGTTTGGGTGACACTTGGTCTTCGAACTCGACGGCGGCCGCGCCCGCCTGTTCAAATTCCCATATCGCTCGAACTACGTGGACAGGGTCGCCGAAACCTACGCCACCGTCAACGATTAGCGGAAGTTGACAGCGAGAAGTGATGCGGCGCGCGGCGTCGGCTATTTCAGTTGTGGTCAAAAGGGCTTCAGAAACCGCATACTGGAACCCGAGCGCTCCTCCGCTTAAATACCCGGCCGAAAACCCAGATTCTTCAACAATTAGGCCAGACAAGGGATCGAGGACTAAAGGCGCAAAAACGACGTCGCCTCCGAATATTGCCTCACGGAAGCGTCTTCGCGCGTCGGTCATGGTTTATTGCCCGGGGTCATGCTGAGCGCCTCTGACCAGGCGTCCGGGTCGTTGCCCTGTCGCTTCACCTTGGCATGACACTTCGGTACCGGAAACGAATGTGTGGCTGTAGCCCTTCGGGCGTTGCACGAGACGTTTGCCGCCCGCGGGAAGATCTCGAACAAGTTCAGGTGGACCAACGGTCAGTTGGTCGAAGTCGATTACGTTGAAGTCCGCTTTATACCCAGGCCGGAGTAACCCTCTATCCAACAACCCGTACGTTTCCGCAGTTCGTCGGGTTTGCTTGTTGACAAGAAATTCCAGCGGGATCTTTGGTCCGCGGGTGCGGTCACGCCCCCAGTGGGTGAGGAGGTAGGTCGGGTATGAAGCGTCGCAAATAGTTCCGACGTGAGCCCCAGCGTCTCCGACACCGCAAATGGTGTGAGCATCGGTAAGCATCTCGTGAATTTCGTCCAAAGAGCCGGAGGTGTAATTCTCAAATGGGTAAAGCAACAATGTTTCGCCAGTTCCCTCAGCTAACAAATCAAGTGCAACCTCCCAAGGGCTACAACTTGTGCGCTCAGCTCTAGCCGCAACTGAGGTAGCTGGTTCAGGCTCATAGTCGAGTTCCGGACCTAATTCATAGGCCCGAGTAAGCGCGTAATCCATCCATTCGCTAAACGCGTCGATCGGTCGATCGTTAACCAACTTTTCTCGCAACGCATGATCAGTCCGAAGCAGTGCAGCACGTTCATGTGCGGGAAGGTCAGCAATTGCTTGGTAGGCGGGGTGGTTACCAAATGGGTTAACTGTGGCGTCCAAACCAAGCAAAACACCGATAGGTCGACACCCGACCTGGCCATTAGCCATGATCCCTTCTGCGTTCGCTTTCCGAATCTGCTCAAGCGTCTGACGCCAAAGATCTGGAGAGTGATCGACCTGGATGATTAGTGCCGAAAGCGGTCTCTTCGATATACGAGATGCCTCCAAAAGAATTTCGAATTCACCCGGACCAAAATCGCTGTTCACTTGCAGCACTCCAGCTTCCGAGGAGCGCATCGCGTTTGCAATCGCCGCTAATTCTGGGTCGCCTGCTGACAAAGATGGTGTGAGTCTGCCATCTGCCGCTTTGTGTTTCGACGTACGGCTGGTGCTAAATCCGAGTGCTCCGGCACTAAATCCTTCAGCCACCAGGCGTTCGAATTCCAGCAACTCCTCGGCAGTAGGAATTTCAGCATGGTCAGCCCCTCGTTCGCCCATAACGAAAAACCGGAGCGCCCCATGGGGAATTTGACTTCCGATGTCCATCACACGAGGCATGCTTTCCAACACGTCCAAATACTCTGGGTAGCTCTCCCACGAGAAATCGATGCCTTCAGCAAGAACAGTGCCGGGGATATCTTCCACGCCCTCCATGAGGTTAATTAAAAACTCCTCCGTACCTGGACGGACAGGTGCGAAGCCCACCCCACAATTCCCGAACACCGCTGTGGTAACGCCGTGCCAGGAAGAAGGAGACATCTCGGGATCCCAAGTGGCTTGACCATCATAATGAGTGTGGATATCCACCCATCCGGGGAGAACCAGTTGCCCATCGGCGTCAATCTCGCGGTGGCCAGCGCCATCAAATTCGCCGACGGCGCTTACAAAACCGCCGTTGATAGCGAGGTCGCCATTGAACTTCGCAGCGCCGCTGCCATCGATGATCACACCGTTTCGGATCACAAGATCATGCATGCTTCGAAAGCGTACCCATGATTCATCTACTGATTCCCGTTACCTGGTTCAGACTTCTCGCAACTACGACAACTTGCATTTCTTAGGAAGAGAAATCGAACTAGCCAAACTGGAATGGCAAAGTAGGGCCATGACTCGACAAATTCTGGTCGTGTATCAAAGCCGTAACGGCGCAACTCTTCAGCTGGTCGAATCTTTTTCGTCGGGAGTCAAGAGTGCGTCAGAGCTGATTGATATCGAATTAGACATTGTTGAACGTTCCGCTCTATCGGCCACTTCGGCTGACGTTATGAACGCCGATGTGCTGGTGATAGCTACTCCGGAACACTTCGGCTCAATGGCAGGCGCTACAAAGGTCTTCTTCGAAGAGATTTGGGACGATTGTTTGCATCAGACGCAGGGACTGCCTTATCAGCTCATAGTCAAAGCCGGAACCGATGGAGCCCAAACAATTGAAGGTATACAAAAGCTTGCAAACGCCCAGGGTTGGAAAGAATTCCGACCTCCCGTGCTTGTCGTTGGCGAAATTACTGAACTCGCTCGCGAGAGTGCTTTCGAGATAGGTGGCCTGCTCGCTGTAAGCCTTGATAGCGATCTGATCTGAGAGTTCGCGGCTTACTCCGTACGATGTCAACGTGGAATTCGGAACCCGGGTCAACGTTCTTGCCTCACATGTAGCTGACACCTCTACTGCGGAGGCATGACACGTGCCCTGGTACGAGCAGGTCCCCCCTGTCACATTCGACGTCGATTGCGAGGGGAACCGACACAGCATCACTTGGTCGCAGGGCAACATTGTTCTCCAACAGCATCCGGAAATAGATGCCGAAAAGGCCCTCGTGGCATTGGGGGGCGTGAAGCCAAAATGCCTCGAAGTTTTTGATTTGTGGCAACTTGCGGTGCTTGACGGCGGTTTCATTGAAGAGTGGGCACCATGGCACTACTCCGATCGTCAGCGTCGTTGGTGGTTAATGACTGCGCTCGAAAGATTACGGTCGGAGGGAGTGCAGGATTTTCTTTACGATTTGCCTCGAGAGCGCGCCCTCAAGATGGGAGAAGTTTCTGTAACTTTGCCCCACGAGTTCCTTGACAGAGCCACGGCTGCGGTCGTTGATGCCGCCGACCAACGTGGATGGGACTTCAACCCCTCTCTCAGTCGCCACCTTGCCGAAGCGACGAGACTGAGGGCTCGACGGGCATTCGTGAAAGCCGTCAGTCATCAGCGACCATCTATACCGAGCCCCGCGTTGATCCCGTTCCGATGTCACATCAACCTTTCTGAGGAGTCTTGGGTCCGCGGATATTTGTCTGGTCGGGATAGCCACGTAGAGGTATCTCTGCATCCGCGTTGGCTGAGCCGAGTCTGGGCCCGAGGAGTTGCTGTTCACAAAGGTCGTTTTACTGTCGATGCCTCCGAGACTGATGATTCCGTCTCACTGACTCAGGTCGAGTGGACCGACAAGGGAAACAAACTCGACCCTGAGCTCATGACCAGTCAATTATGAGGAATGCTCCAGTCAATGGGCTCCCGTCCTGCGGCAGTAAGCGCTGAATTAGTTCGGGAAAAGGGGCGACTGCCAAAAAATCCTCTGTGTGCGCTGAGGGGAGATGGGTGCGGCGATTCGATAACGACATGGCGATCAGCGTCGATGAGTGGTTTTTTCTTTTGGGCAAAGGCTCCCCACAGCAAAAAGACGACACGTTCTTGCTTATCGTTGACGACCCGGATGATCTGATCGGTAAAGATTTCCCATCCGCGGTTGCGGTGCGAACCAGCCTTGTGCGCTTGAACGGTAAGCACCGCGTTCAGTAGGAGCACACCTTGGCGAGCCCACGATTCAAGGTTTCCATGTGTCGGAGGGGTGACACCTATGTCTGTTTGCATCTCGGTATAAATGTTCTGCAGCGATGGCGGAATCTGTACGTCGGGACGGACCGAAAAACATAAGCCATGGGCTTGCCCTTCGCCGTGGTAAGGGTCTTGCCCCAGAATGAAGACCTTCACATCCTCATATGAGGTGAGATGAAGTGCAGCAAACACTTCTGCTTCGGGCGGGAACACAACCGAAGCGCGACGCTCATGCTGGACGAAACCTTGCAGTTGAGCCCAATAGGGCTGCGTGAACTGATCCCGTAGTAGAGGGTTCCAGTCGGTAGGCATTCGCTAATCTCAGTCGAGTTCGTCCGCTGCCTGCTTGCTCAGCGTGATGCACATACCGATACGAGAGCGGTAGTAGTCCAAATCAACGCCCTCTGTGGACTTTTGACCTTGCATGTATCGCGCGTACACGCCGTGGATGATGCACGCACTTTTGAAGTGATTGAAACTTACGTAGTAGGGCAAGTGTGTTAAATCGCATCCGGTGTGTGATGCATACCGATCAACCAGCTGGTCTCGCCCAACGAACCCTTCAGCGAGAGTCGGCGAATTCTCTTTGTTGACTAACTCATCTTCGGGTTCGGCCCATGTGTTTAGTGCATAAGCGAAATCTGCCATTGGATCCCCTAGGGTCGAAATTTCCCAGTCCAAGACCGCTGTCAGTTCGCCGCTTTGGTTGATGAGGCAGTTATGTAGCCCGTAATCGCCGTGCACTACCCGCGCCGGGCCTTGCTCGGGTCGTCTCGCATCCAAAAAATCATGAAGCTCGTGTAAGTCTGGGTCGTCATACGCTGCGCCTTCGGCGGATGCGAGCCAGCTTCGATACCAGGTGCGGATCTGTCGACCTACATAATCTTCTTTTTTCCCTAGGTTGCCTAACCCAACGTCGTCGGGGTCAACTGAATGTAGAGCCGCTAGCACATCGATGAACGACAGTCCCACCCTGGCTCGAGCATCACGGCTGAGATACTCCACCGCGTCTTCTAATTCAAACAAGGCCTGGCCGGCGACAAGGCTCATGACATAAAAGTGGGCGCCGGTGACTTCGGGACTCTCGCAGTAGCCGTACGCAGTCGGAACCGGGACGTCAGTTGCACCCAGGCCGCTGATGATCGCGAATTCACGACCCATGTCGTGAGCCTTCGGTAGCAACTCACCCATCGGAGGTCGACGAACAACAGCCCTATTTCCCTTCAGGTCTGTCAACGCGTACGTAAGGTTGCTGTGCCCGCCTTCTAATCGGATCCATTGAAAAGGCGGTTCTAGTCCTTCGGTATTTTGCGAAATCCATGCCTCTACGGCCGGAACGTCGTACCCAACGATTTCGGTACCGTCACTCATTCCATCCTCGCTCGCGTCGACGCTGGCCCCGACTGTACGCGACATCCCTTATCGCTTTGGGCCGCAGTGCTTGCTCAGAAACATTATGGCTGAGCGGCCACCACAAATGTGCGGCGCTAGCTCGGGATCGGTGTGTTCTGCCAGGCGAGGAACTTCCATCCACTATCTGTGCTCATCCAGACGCATGTGTAACGGCTATGAATTTGGAACTCGCTGCCCCGAGCCTCCACGGTGATTTTGGCGGTGCCATTCACCAGTGCCAGGTTGTCGATGACTTGGATTTCTACGTCGCTGTTGTCCACGCTGCGATAGTCAAAGATGCCTTGTTCAATTGCCGACAGGTATGAATCTTTAGAGTCGACGCTCGCATTGGAGTGGGTGTACCTCAACTTCGGATGGAGTAAATCGCCCAACGCCTGTAGGTCTGATGCGATCATCGCTCCCCAACGACGTTCTTCCAGTTTTTGAATCTCGTCTTCCATGGCCTTGAAGTTAACTAGGTTTGACTTCTGTTCGCGGACCGCGGCTGCAAACTAGATTGTCATCGTGGCACGGACGCGTTGGATTACTGAAATGGGTTTGGGGGTCGACGTTCACGGCTCTGATTACACCAAAGCTGCGAAAAGGGCTGTTTCGGATGCCCTCCGTCACAGCAGCTTGAACTTTTTTGAAATCGCCGGGAAGTCAGCAAATGACATGCACGTTGAGGTCGTCCTCGGTGCATCACCAAGCGGTGTAATCGATTCAACGGCGATAGCCAGGGAAATTCCTTATGGAACAGTCACAGTGAAGGTGGTTCCAGGAGGGCTCGACATTCCATCTCCTGACGGCCAAGACCAACTGACGATGGTAAACGCGGCGATCCTGGTGAGTTTCGAGGATTAGTTACGAAGGTTTCGTAGCTACTACATACTCAATGACAACTTGGGTACGCACCCCATAATCGGTTTCTTCTAAGTCCGCGAGTTCTTCGCGGATGGACCGTTCAACTTCTTCAGCCCCCCGTTCCTGAATAGCCATCCATGCTGGACCGGCCGACATCCAGGCGCGCACCTCATGGTCAAGATCAGCACCTTCTAATTCAAACTCAACTCCCTGGCGCGGCCCTGCTTCGAGACCCGCGACTTCGCACATCTCTTCAGCTCTCCCCTCAAGGCCGATCTGGCCTAAACGCATGGACTGCTCCACCTCGTGATCCGATATGCGCCGTATTGCCTTAAAAGCTTTGCCGATCTGACTGCTCTCTCTAGTGGCCGAGAAGAAACTCAGTCCAAGGCGTCCACCGGGCCTAAGCACTCGTGCAGCTTCATGGACTGCTTGCTGATTGGGTCCCCAAATTCCTCGGCAACTAGTCACAACATCAAAAGTTGCGTCATCCCAAGGCAACGCGTTCATGTCGCCGTGACGAATGTCTGCATCAGGGGTGCGGCGCTTGGCAATTGCCAAAAGTCGATCCGAGGCGTCAACGCCGTGAGGTCGAGCCCCTCGTCGTGCCGCCATGTTGATCATGAGACCCGAGCCGCAAGCAATATCTAGATAGTCGGTTGCATCCCCAACTTCGCTCGCCCGCAATACAGCATCGAATTCGGGCCACCAACGCGGTTCCATTACGGTGGCCCAGACTCTGGCTTGGTCACCCCAACCCTGATCGACTTCTTTCCAATTCACTACGAGTCCCCCGAAGCAATTGAGACGCTTGGCCGCGTCTTCTATGTATTTGTGTTGAACTTTATGACGCTGAAGGAGAAAAGCATGGGCGCTTTCAATAATCCACCTGAGCTGAGTTCGGTTTACATCGATCCCGATGCGATGGAATGGTGCGCGTCGGAGTTTCCAGGCATACAACACAAGGTGCTGTGGTCAGATCCTCAATCTGGGCAGTCAACAATTCTTTTTAAACTTGAACCGGGAGCCGTTGTCCCCGCTCATGAGCACATGGACATCGAACAAACCTGGGTGATTTCCGGGACCTTTGAAGACCACGAAGGAAAAGCTCTCCCCGGTCACTACATATGGCGGCCCGCGGGAAACCGTCATGAAGCTCGAAGCGTTGACGGCGCAGTCATCTTGGGTTTCTTTTTACAACCAAACAAATTTGACGAGGGCTCCAAGTTCTACACCGAGGGGTAGTGCGGTTATTGAAGAGCGCACAAAGTTGTTGAGCTGCACCTCAGAATCCTTGACCCGATCAACTCTTCAGTTGCGTGAAAATTTTGTTTTAGTCGGTGCGGGTCTATCCACCTATCCAACCTCCATCGACTCGCAGCTCAGTTCCCGTGGTGAAACTTGAGTCGTCTGACGCTAGAAATAGGGCGGCCTCCGCAACTTCTTCTGGACGTCCGAATCTGCCCAAGGGATGACGAGATAGGGATCGCTCGATATATGGAGTCGGATCATCAAAACGCGCAAACGATCGATCCAGAAGCGGTGTTTCGGTGGCGCCCGGCAAGATGCAGTTAATGCGGATGCCGTTTGATGCATGATCGTTAGCAGCTGTGCGACAAAGGCTGACTATCGCTCCTTTTGAAGCTATGTATGCGGCGTTCGAGAGTCCCCCTGAAACCGCAAGTTGTGACGCCACGGCAATTATTGAACCGCCTTTAGCTGCCATTAAGGGGATACAGGCCCGCATCCAGAGAAATGTTCCCTTGACATTTACTTCGAAAACTCTGTCCCATTCTTCTGGGCCAGTGTCCGGCACCGTTGCGCCAACAGAAATAGCTGCCGCCGTCATCAACACGCTAGGGGTCCCGAAACGGGTTTGGACTTCCTCAACAACGTCGGTGACTGCTTCTTCTTGACTCACGTCCGCCTGGAACCAGCAGGCTGTTTGGCCTTTTCCTTCAATGAGTTCAGCAGTTTCAGCGGCGCCGTCAGCGTTGATGTCGACAACAACAACGATCGCGCCCTCCTCTGCAAATCGACACGCTGTTGATCTTCCGATGCCCGAACCGGCGCCCGTTACCAGGGAGACGCGTCCCTCGAGTCTTCTCATGTCCCGATGGTAGATCTTCCTAGGCTCGCTTGATCATTGCGGTGAATCCTGGCGATACCCTGCGGCTATAGAATCAGCGCTTTTTCATCCGGATTTATCTTGATAGGGCGGTGCCGTGACCGAAGACAATCTCTCCCAGCCTCCTCAACATCTCTCGATGGAGGAATTTCGCGAGCACGGCCATGCTTTGATCGACTGGATCGCCGATTACTGGGAACGCGTCGACGATCTTTCTCCGATGTCGCAAATACAGCCGGGAGCGATCCGCGAACAGCTACCTGCTCAAGCTCCTGAAAATGGGGAGCCGTTTGAGGACTTGATCAGGGACCTCGATTCCATCGTGTTACCAGGCATCACTCACTGGCAACACCCGTCGTGGTTCGCGTACTTCCCAGCAAACGCGTCACCTCCTTCGGTTCTCGCGGAGTTGGCTTCCGCCGGGCTAGGCGTTCAAGGGATGCTTTGGTCTACGTCTCCTGCTGCCACTGAAATCGAAAGTCACGTCTTGGACTGGTTAGTTGAAATGTTGGACTTACCTGATTCCTGGCGCACTACCGAAAAGGGCGGAGGGGTGCTACAGATGAGTGCGTCGGATTCGACCCATACCGCCCTCGTCGTGGCTCGACACGAGGCAGCCAAGGCGGGGATTCAGGCTGAATCCATGGTCGCGTATGCCTCAACGCAAACCCATAGCTCCATTCAAAAAGGGGCGACGGTTGCGGGATACGGGCACGTGCGCCTGATCGAAGTCGACAACGAGCAAGCGATGCGTGCCGACGCGTTGCGACAAGCCGTTGCAGACGATCGTCTGAATGGCCTCACTCCTATCTTTGTCGGCGCGACAGTAGGCACCACCGGAACTACCGGTGTGGACCCGGTCAGGTCTATCGGGGAAATCTGTCGCGACGAAATGCTGTGGCTCCACGTCGACGCCGCCTATGCGGGGAACGCAATGATTTGCCCTGAATTTCGTTACCACCAAGACGGGTTGGAATTGGCTCACAGCTACACGTTTAACCCACATAAATGGATGATGGTCAATTTCGACTGTTCCGTTTTTTATGTTGCTGACCGAGCACCGTTGATTGACTGTTTGAGCATTCTGCCGCCTTACCTCAAGAATGAAGCCAGTTCATCGGGGGCTGTAATCGACTATCGGGATTGGCATGTGCCCCTAGGGCGTCGCTTTCGAGCACTGAAGCTGTGGTGGGTAATCCGGAGCTATGGAACTGCGGGTCTCCGGTCAATGATTCGTTATCACGTCGGACTCGCGAATCAGTTGGCTGCCCGCATTGAAGCTGATCCCCGGTTTGAGCTGGTCGCTCCTCATCCTTTCGCGCTCGTCTGTTTTCGCTGCACCGAGGGAGATGCCGCCACGGAGCAGCTCATCCGGAAAGTGAACGAAACCGGGACTGTGGCATGGACGGGCTCGGAATTGGATGGGCGTCCGATGATCCGAGTGTCAATCGGTCAAAGCCGGACCGAACAGCGTCATGTGGACGCGCTGTGGGATTTGATCGACCGGCTTGGGTGAAGACATGGACACGGGTGCTCTCTCACTCAGATAGCGAAGCCACCTGTCTTAGTTTCAAGGTATTCGTTTATCCCCTCGTGACCTCCTTCGCGCCCTAAGCCCGAGTCGCCCATCCCGCCAAAGGGAACCGATGCCGAGGTTGGGTTTACGTCGTTCACGCCAATAATTCCGAACCGCAAACCCTCAAAGGCCCTCATCGCAACCGCGATATCTCGGGTGTAGACATATGCGGCGAGCCCGTAGTTGGTGTCGTTGGCCAGTTCAATGACTTCATCTGGCTCGTCGTATGTAATGACTGGCGCCACAGGACCGAAGGTCTCTTCGCGGTAAATAGTCATGTCGTCGCTGATATCAGTCAAAACCGTTGGGGCGAAAAAGTGTCCGGCAGAGTAGCTACCTTCTGTTAAACGGTGGCCGCCTATCGGGACACCGGCCCCTTTCTTTCGTGCGTCCTCGACCTGTTTTTCGACTTTAGCGACGGCGGCTTCGCTCACTAAAGGACCTACCCCAACGCCTTCGCTCATGCCGTTGCCCGTCTGCAGTCTGTCGACTCGGCTACACAGCGTCTCTTCGAACGCTGCACTTAAAGAATTCGGAACGTACAGACGGTTCGGGCTTATGCATGCCTGGCCGGCGTTGAGGAATTTCAACGCGGCAGCGCCTTTAGCTGCATGGACTGGATCTGCGTCGGGAAAGACGATGAAAGGAGCGTGACCACCAAGTTCGACTGAAATCCGTTGCAGATTTGCGGCAGATTTGGTGGCAAGAACACGTCCCACTGCGGTACTACCCGTAAACGTCAATTTGGCGACTCTCGGGTCACCGGTGAAAACGTCTCCAATAGGTGCAGGGTCGGCTGCCGTTACAAGATTGATCACTCCATCAGGAATGCCTGCGTCTACAAAAACTTGGTAAGTGGCCTTAGCGCACAACGGGGTTGACTCGGCGGGCTTGAGGACCAATGTGCACCCGGCTGCTAACGCTGGTCCCATTTTCCTGGTCAACATCGAGATGGGGTAATTCCATGGTGTTATCGCCGCGACAACTCCGACAGGCACCTTGACCGCGAGAAAGCGTTGGTCGGGGCGTTGCGAGGGTATCCATTCACCTGTAACTCGTTTGGCTTCCTCCGCGAACCAGATCAGAAAATCGGCTGCGTACTTAACTTCAGCGCGAGCCGCTTTCAGCGGTTTCCCTTGCTCCGCAGTCATAAGCTCAGCTAATTCCTCGCTTCGCTCGTTCATCAGCTCCCAAGCTCGGTACAACAAACGCGACCGTTCATAAGGGGTTGTGTTTGACCATTCAGAAAATGATGCGTGGGCTGCGTCTACTGCAGCTACAGCGTCCTCGGATGCCCCAGCGGGAACGGATCCAAGCACCTCTCCCGTTGCTGGGTTGGTGACGTCAAAGCTTTTACCCGAATGAGCGTCAACCCATTTGCCATCAATGAACACGCCGACCTCCGCGTTGATTGTCCGATTTGCTGCGCCGTTGACGAAGCCTAGGAGATGATCTACCGAGAGCCGATTGCGTCAAGGAAGCGATCGTTCTCATCGGGAGTTCCCACTGTTACCCGAAGTCCTTCGTTCTCGAATGGTCGGGTAACCACTCCCATGCTCTCAAGCTGCTGAAAAAGAGGGCCCGCTTGCTCCTCAACCGGAAGCCACACGAAGTTCGCTTGGCTTGGCGTCACCGGCCATCCGCGCTCTTCGAGTTCGGCTGACACCCTCGAGCGTTCCCGGATCACTTCTTCGACTCGATCTCTCAGCTCGCTTTCCGCCTGAGGCTCCAAACTTGCTAAAACAGCTGTTTGCGCTAATCCGTTAACGAGGAATGGCAACGCGACCTTGTCGATAGCACCGACGACTTCGACGTCGCCTATTGCATAGCCAACTCGGAGATTTGCGAGACCGTAGGCTTTGGAAAACGTCCGAAAAATAACGGCGTTGTTGTGATGCGGGAGAAGCTCAGTCACTGCGTTATCCACCGATTCATCGGTAACGAATTCAAGATATGCCTCATCAATGATGACCACTACGTCGTCATGAACGGATTCGAGTAGCTGTTTCAGATCCTTTGTCGAACAAACAGTGCCCGTCGGATTGTTCGGGGTGGAAAGAATTACGAGTTTGGTGTGATTAGTGACCGCGGCGGCAACAGCTTCGAGATCAAACGATTGGCCCTTCAAAGGCACCGTCACGGCTTCTGCCTCAGCGATGGCACTAAAGACAGGGTGTACTTCGAAGGAGCGCCATGGGTAAACAACTTCATCACCTACATCGACATAGGCCATGAACGCTTGCTGCAACAACCCGACCGAGCCGCAACCAACGGTCACTTGATCAACTTGAACTCCGTGTTTGGAGGCCAACGCGTCTCGCACCGCTTGGCCTCGATGGTCTGGGTACCGATTCAGCGACTTGGCTTCACTGACAATCGCAGCCAACACCGATGGAAGGGGGCCGTAGGAACTTTCGTTCGAAGCGAGCTTTATCGCTTCTTGTAGTTCATGATCAGCGGCTGCTTGAGCAGCTGATTTCCCTGGCTTGTACTGAGGGAGGCCGTCGACAACGGCTCGCGGTCGTCCACTCACGAAAACTCCTCAAAGGTGCGAGATCTTGTCAGCCTAGGCGTTTATGGAGCTAACTCTTCTAGAAGTGGCAGATGCGGCTCCGTGCCGCCAACAGGATTTAACGGGATGATGACTAACTCCGTTGCCCCCGCGTCGCCGTGCTGACCCAAGCGTTCCAATATGGCGTCAGGTGATCCCCATGCCACCAAGGCATCGACAAGATGATCGCTTCCTCCGTCGACGAAATCTAGTTCGTCGAATCCAAGGTTGCGCCAGGCTCGGCGGTAGTAATCAAGTTCCACATAAAAGCTGAGAGCACGTCGTGCCAATCTCCTTGCTTCTGCAGGATCGTCGCACAGCAAACACATCTGAGTCACATTTAGTGAAGTGCTCTCCGGGATGCCTTGACGCACCGCAGCGGTATGTTCGGGGGTCTGCAGAAAGGTGCTGATACCGTCCACCAGTTGATTCACCGCTTCGAGCATTTTGGGACCATGAGCGGCGACGTGAATTTCTGCTTCGTGAGGACCGGGCACAGAGATCTGCGCCTCTCGAATAGCTGTTATGTACGACGTCAGCTTTTCAACCGGCGGCTCCCAAACGTGACCCCTACTGTTGGCGAGCCGAGCATTAGAAACACCGAGCCCCAGTACGAAACGGCCATCCGAAAACTCCGCTAGGGTTCGCGCTCCTGCTGCCGCCGCGACGGCGTCTCTCGCGTACACGTTCGCAATTCCTGTCGCAACTCGCAGTTGTGTAGTTGCCGCTAACAAGTGCGCCGCTGTAGCGAAGGGTTCTCGTCCAAACAACTCGGGAACCCACAGCGTGTCAACAGAAAGGGACTCAAGATGCTGCGCGAACCCAGTTAAGGATGCTGCTGACATCCGATCGGTGTTGAACATCACACCAATTGGGGTTCCTGTTTTATCCACCATCACACCTACCCACAACCATAATGATCACCTTGTTGCCCTCGCCGCACAAATTCGCAAGATCCCACAAAAGATCACTCTGGTGAAGTCGAGTTTCTTCTCAACAGTGAACAACCCGAGATTCAGAAATGAGACATCGGCTCGTTAGGGTAGATTTCCTGAGGCCCACAAGGAGCGACTTTGCGCAACCGACCTATAGAGCCAGCGTGGTTTATCGCCGTTGGAGTAGCGGTTTCATGGCTGGGGATTCTCTTAACAAGCATCCCGATCATTTTCACAGGCTTCGGAATGTTCATAGGTTTTGCCCTTTCAACCGTCATCAACGTGTGGAACGAAACGCGATTCGGTCCCCCACAGACGTGGGGTGATGACAACGGCGACAGCGATGAACAACCCGAAGGTAGCTGAATTGCTTTAGCCCGTCGGAGAAGCTCTAACGGCTCTGAAGAACAGTCGGAAACATCGGTCCTCCGAGCTTGTCGCCGGGCTCCAACCCGTGATTTGGTGGCAACGGCATGGTGTGAGGCTTCGGGTCATAAACCACGTCTTCTCCGACCCAGCGGCTGGCGAACGCGCGGCGTCGCTGATTTCGCGAGGAATTACCGCGCGAACCGTGAACCGTGAGCGGATGAAAGATCAGCACATCTCCTGGATCCAGATCCCACGAAAGAACTTGGTACGCATCGCGATTGGAATCTATATCCGGCACGTCCTCAAGTTCTGGATTGACCATATAGGAGTTGTAATCGGGAGTTACCGCTTTAAAGCGGTTCGACCAAAGGTGCGAACCTTTGATGAACTCCAACCCACTTGACTCCGAAGTGACCCGATCCACCGGTACCCAAATACTGACTATTTGATCCCCGTGGACCGGCCAGAAAGTGAGATCGTGATGCCAAGGTGTCGGGACATCTGAACCGGGTTCTTTTAAGAACAACTGGTCGTACCAATGAGTAATGGTCGGCGAACCAAGCACCTGCTGCGCTAAACGCGACAGCGGTGAACCGAAAACTACGTCTTTGAAATAGTCGTTCTGAAGCCACATGAACAGATCAGCGGTAAAACCTCGATCTCTCAAGGAAAGAACTTCGCCAAGTTTCGTGGGTGAAGTTTGGGTGTGCTCTATGCCTCTAGCAACCAAATCGACCCAAGAGTCGGACAGCACATTACGTGCGCAAATTGCGCCGTCTTCCCTGAGGGCAGTCACCTCGGAGTCCAAAAGCGCGCGGTCTGGCGCCTCAGGTTGAACAAAAGCCATAACGAACATTAACTCTGATCGGACGCACTTCTTCCCATCGACCAACGCCAATCCCGGTTAAAAACAGAAACTCTCTACAATCAGCAGAGGTGAATACCTGAGCGCGAGAGACACTAGGTTCGAGACATGACTGAACCAAGGACGTCAACTTCGACATCTTCGATCCCGGCCGGACGGCACCTGTAATGGCTCTCAACTTTGGCGCGTTTTTGGCCCCTCATCATCCGGTCGGTGAAAACCCGATGTTGCAATTTCGGCGAGACCTGGATCTGGTCGTGCAGCTAGAAAACCTTGGATTTTCGGAATTTTGGTGTGGCGAACATCACTCATCGGGTTGGGAAATGATTGCCAGCCCGGAAATGTTTCTCGCAGCGGCCGGCGAAAGAACGGCCCGAATCAAACTGGGGACCGGGGTAGTTTCACTCCCCTACCATCATCCCTACAACGTGGCTCAGCGCATCGTCCAGTTGGACCATATGACCGGCGGGCGAGTGATTTTCGGAACGGGACCAGGGGCGCTTCCCTCTGATGCTCATACCTTTGACATCGACCCCATGCTCTTGCGCGACCGGCAAGACGAGGCCCTTGGCGTAATTTTGCGTCTGCTGCGAGGCGAACCACGTTTTTCATACGACTGCGATTGGTTCACGATGAAAGATGCCCAATTGCAGCTACTCCCGGTCCAAGAGAAGCTGCCTGCTGCCACCGCGTCGATGGTGTCACCATCGGGTATGACCCTCGCCGGCAAATATGGGATCGGCGTAATATCCATCGGGTCCATGGCTGCGGAGGGCATAACCGCCTTGGCCACCCAGTGGGGTTTCGCTGAAGATGCCGCGCTCCAATCTGGTGCCACTGTCAATAGGTCGGAGTGGCGAGTGCTCATGAACTGGCACTTAGCAGAAACGAGGGACCTAGCTCGGTCGCAGGCACGCGCAGGGCTCCAACGGTGGCACAACGAATACATCGTTGGGACGCTGCAACGACAAGGGGCGGTCGCATACAGCGACCCCGACGAGGCACTCGACGCGATTTGCGGCGGTGCTTCTCGCGGCATAGTGCAGTCAGCGGTGGTAGGCACCCCCGACGACTTGGTCCAGTTCATTCGAGACATGTATGAACTCACCGGAGGTTTCGGAACAGCGATCGGCTTCGTCCACGATTGGGCCAACCCTCGCGACACCTCCAACAGCTGGGACCTAGTCGCGCGTTATGTCATTCCAGAGATAAACGGTTACACCCAAAAATTGAAAGAGTCTCAGGAATTTGTGTCCAGTGAACGCGCCGCATTCAACCGAGCCGGCGAAGCCATCCTCAACAAGATCATGAGCAACGAAAAAGCTGCTGAAGCCATGCAGATTACCGTTGCCCGAAACAAGAGGAAATCCAAGGAAAAGCCCTAGTCATCAGGCGGCGTCCTTTTCCGCGCGACATGCTGTAGTGATGGCGACGCCTCCGCTTCATGGTCTTCGGGTCATCGAAACCGCGACAGGCGTTTCCGGTCCCTACGCCGGACGTCTCCTAGCCTGCCTGGGCGCCCAAGTAGTCAAGGTTGAACCCGTGGGTGGCGACCCCGCGAGGAAACAACCAGTCGATGACACCCCTCTCACAAAGGGGGAACTGAGCCCTCTCTTTATTCATCTAAATGCCGGCAAACTCAACGTGCTTGCTGAAGACATCGATCCATCATGGGCCGATGTGGTGCTCGCCAGCGATGTTCTTCAGGATCTTCGTGATTCTCAATGGGATCCCGACCACCTTCGTCGCCACGACACCCGATTAGTGACGACCACAGCTTGGGGCGCTGATGCTTCTTCGCCAGGGCTTATGGCTGACGAATTATTGGTGCAGACGGCCACCGGATTCTTGGGATTTAACGGAGATGAAGGTCTGGAGCCCCTAAGGCTTCCCGGATGGCAAAGTCAGTACACCGCGGGTGGGCTCGCCGCTGCAATGGTGCAAACAATTCCAAGAACAGACGCTTCGCACATTGACATTTCTTGGTTGGGTGCCCTTCTCACGGCAACCGAGCTTTGTTATGGAGATGCTTTGCATTGCCAACGCGTTCGATCATTAGTTGGCGCTCATCCCCCGACGGCCTTTCCTTCAGGTGCGATCAAATGCAAAGACGGTCACGTTGCACCCGGTTCTATTCGTCCCATTGATTGGGAGATGCAATGCCTTTTCTACGGACTACCCGAATGGGTCGAAGATCCCGACCTCCGCAATCGGCTTCGACGGCAGTCTCATATTCAAATGATCTGGGAACAGATTGAGCCCTGGTACTTACAAAGAACAAAACGCGAAATCTTTGATCTGGCGTTGGGCTCACCGTGGGCGGCGGGGATGGTCATGACTCCTCTAGATGCTCTTACAGACCCTCATCTTGCGGCTCGCGGCTACTTGGGTGAAATCGTTACTCCCCAAACGACTGTCACCGGCCCTGTTCGACCATTTAAGGCCCCCGGTCTACCAGTTGTTGATCAAAAAGTGCGTGAGATCGCAGAAGATGCGGCGCCCGCACCCGACAAAGGAAAAACCCTCCAGTTGCGGCCTTTCAAAGAGTTGAAAGTCATTGAGATGACTATTTCTTGGGCAGGACCCTATGTCGGCAACGTACTTTCACCTCTCGGCGTTGAAGTAATCAAGATCGAATCAACGGCACCATTTGATGGCTTTCGCACCCAACGTCCCTACGACCATGGGATGCGTCCGGGCCAAGAAGATTTGGTCCACGACAATCGCTTTTACGAGGCCGGCGGATTATTCAACGCAGTGAACAAAGGCAAAAAGGGATGCGTGATCAACCTGGCCAGTAACGAGGGCAGGTCAGCATTTCTGGAACTGGTACGAAACACAGATGGCCTCGTCGCTAACTTTTCCGCTCATGTCCTACCCCAACTAGGTCTCGACTTCGCGACACTCACCAACGTAAATCCCCGTTTTGTGGTCGTGCGAATGCCTGCCTTCGGCGTCGATGGTCCTTACTGCGACGCAGTTGGCTACGGCTCAATTATTGAGGCCATGGGAGGAGTGGGTCACCGCCAGGGCTATGACCACGAAGAGGCGCGCATCTCAAACATCTATTTCCCCGACCCGACCGCGGGGATACACGCAGCAAATGCTTTACTTGCTGGTCTCTTCCACTCCGATACAACCGGCCAGGGCATCGAAATCGATCTCAGCCAACATGAAGCCATGTGGCAACACTCCGGAGAAGCGCTCATCCTGGCGTCGCTCCATGACAGAAATATCGGTCGGATGGGTAACCGCGAGCCGGGCGTCGACATAGCTACCTTTGCTCTAACCAAAGACCGATGGGTGGCGGTCGTGGCTACTGGTGAAGCAACCAAGCCCGTAGCTCAACTACTCGAACGTTCAGATAAAACGTCGGCTCACGACTTCGCCCATCAGGTCAAAGTGCTAGGAGGCGAAGCGGAAATCTGTTGGGATCCCTGGACTGCTCCAAATGAGAAACGAGTCGCCCCTCGTATCGACAACGTGGAACACCCGATAACCGGATCTATGCGCCATATCGCGTCTCCCTTCACCGTTGACGGTCATCGACCGAAACCGCGCGGCCACGCTCCTTTGTTTGACCAAGACACGGACGAAGTGCTCAGTACCATCGCTGGCCTCGATCAAGCGAAGATCGCTAGTCTCCGCAAAGAGGGTCACATCGGCGGCGAGCTCCCTCCACCAGCAGAGCTCGGTTTCGTTTACGACTGATCTCTTCAACCGACGAGACCTCGCCTTCACCTCAACGATAGGTTGTCGTCATGGAGATGCATCCCTATGTCATAGCCGTCAGTGACGAGGTTCTCAACGATCTCAGCGATCGGCTCCGGAGGACCCGTTGGCCTGAAAGAGAATTGGTCGAAGATTGGTCCCAAGGAATTCCGCTGAGCTACGTAAAAGAGTTGTGTGACTATTGGGCAAATTCTTACGATTGGCGTGCGCGTGAGGCGGCCTTAAATCGATTTGACCACTTCACTTCTTCTATCGACGACTGCGAAATTCATTACATCCATCAACGATCGCCTCACGAAGACGCCGTTCCATTACTTCTTTCCCATGGGTGGCCAGGTTCGATCGTTGAATTTCACAAGGTCATTGAGCCCTTGACCAACCCGACGGCGTTCGGCGGTCAGGCCGAGGACGCTTTCCACGTGATATGTCCCTCGCTGCCGGGATACGGGCTTAGTGGGAAACCGCCGGAGTCGGGCTGGGGCGTTGAAAAGATCGCGGACGTTTTCACTGAATTAGTTACCGGTCTGGGCTATGACCGCTTCGGGGCTCAGGGGGGCGATTGGGGCTCTGCTATCACCACTGCTATCGGCGGCCGTCACCCAAAACATTGCATCGGCATACATCTCAACATGGTGATGAGGGGCAAGAGGCCTAAAGACCGTGAGCCCAACGAAGAAGAACAGGCGGCGTTAAAGGCAGCTGCTCACTATGCGGAATGGGATTCGGGATATTCGACCCAACAAGGAACACGACCACAAACTTTGGGCTACGGCTTAACCGATTCTCCGGCCGGGCAGCTCGCGTGGATCTTTGAGAAGTTCTGGGCGTGGACCGACAACGACGGTCACCCAGAAGATGCCCTTTCGCGTGATGAGATGCTCGACAACGTCATGTTCTATTGGGTGACGAACTCTGCGACCTCTTCAGCACGGCTTTACTGGGAGAGCTTTAGGTCATCTAGACCTGCACCAGTGAGTGTGCCTACCGGTGTGGCCTGCTTCCCTTACGAAATCATTCCACCGGTGAGAGCGTGGAGCGAAGGTATCTATTCAGATATTCGTAGGTGGACCAAGATGCCAAAAGGCGGCCATTTCGCCGCTTTTGAACAACCCGAACTTTTCGTCGAGGATGTTCGTTCATTCTTCGCCGAGATCCGCTGAGAGGCACCATGCTTCGCGGTTTGAACATGGACCGGCAATTGCTGGTGTCGAGCCTCATTGAATATGCCGGGCGAAACCATTCCTCTACGGACGTCATCGCTACCGATTCTTCCGGCGCTGTACACCGAAGCAACTGGTCAGAAATTCGGTTACGGGCTCACCGGGTGTCTTCAGCATTGGTCCAGGAAGGAATTTCGGAAGGCGACCGAGTCGCCACGATCGCATGGAACGACCATCGACATTTGGAGGTGTACTACGGGGTTACTGGTCTCGGATCCGTATTGCACACGATCAACCCAAGACTTCGCGAGCAACAGATCGTATGGATAATGAAGCACGCGAACGACCAAATTGTTTTCGTCGATCCCGATTTTCTACCGTTAGCAGAATCCATCGCTTCCGATGTCCCGTCGGTACGAAAATGGGTAGTGCTTAGCGACGAACTAACGGACAGCTCCTTACCTAATGCTGTCACCTACGAAGACTGGATCGACGGCCACAGCGTTGCGACCGAATGGCCGATTCTGGATGAATGGTGCGCCGCGACGCTGTGCTACACCTCCGGCACTACCGGCGACCCCAAAGGGGTTATGCAAAGCCACCGTTCAATAGTCCTCCAAACGTGGGCTACATGCACCGGCGATGGACACGACGTCAATTCAAGCCAGTCAATATTGTTGGCAGTGCCCATGTTTCACGTCAACGGCTGGGCTATCCCATTCGCAGCTGCAATGTCGGGCGCCAAGTTGGTGTTACCTGGCCCTGATCTTTCCGCTGAAGCGCTCGTGCGACAGATACAAGATGAACGGATCACGTTCTCGGCCGGCGTCCCCACAATTTGGTTATCCATAGTCCAATACCTCAAGGACACTGGGGGTGACGTCCCTTCGTTGCAACGCATAGCAGTAGGAGGCTCCGCTGCTCCGCGTTCACTCATGGACACACTGGAAGATGATTACGGAGTATTCGTCTCCCATATTTGGGGCATGACCGAAATGACTCAAGGCTCCGCGGGCCGATTCACTCACCGAGTGACCGAACTTGACCGTGAACAAAAACGACGTCGGCAGGCTATGGCAGGACGAGAACTTTACGGCGTTGAACTTCGGCTTGTTGACGGCGACGGAGAAGACGTTGCCCGTGATGGCTCTAGCCCTGGAGAGCTGTTAGCGAGAGGCCCATGGGTCGCCGGGGCCTACTTCGAGCTTGATGACGATACGACACACATGACCGACGAGAATGGTGTCTGGCTCCGAACAGGAGACGTCGCAACGATGGATGCTGAGGGCTACATATCCATTGTCGACCGAGCGAAAGATGTAATCAAAAGCGGGGGCGAGTGGATTAGTTCCATCGAGTTGGAGAACGCTGCCGTAGGAGCGCCAGGGCTCGCTGAAGCTGCGGCTGTCGGGCTGCCCCACGACCGCTGGGGTGAAAGACCTCTACTTCTCGTCGTTCTTGAGCCAGGCGCGGAGTTCAATCGCGATGAGATTTTAGAAACCATCAAACCGCATGTGGCTTCGTGGTGGTTGCCTGACGCGGTAGTAGCGGTAGAAGAAATTCCCCACACCGGCACTGGCAAAATCAACAAAAAATTGTTACGGGAAGAGTTTGCTGGCTTCGAATGGCCACAATAAGCCGTCCAGAAGTTTCCTGAACCATTCAGTCAAGCCAGCAACGATGCCCGCTAGTCGAAGCTGCCGCCGTGTTCGATGTCTCCTCAGAGCCACCAATTCTGAAGAATTATGCCCTAAACTCGTCTGTTGGCCACCGCGCCATTACCTCGCTCGTAGCGGGCACCCCTCACGGCGTCATAATTCCGGCCCACAGATCATCCGCTTATTTTTCGAGCCGCGACTAAGGAGTCACCATGGCAGGGAGCCGCACAACCTTCGAAAAACTCCAACGCGACAGAGCTAAAAAAGCCAAAGCCGACGCTAAACGCGCCAAAAGAATGGGAAAGACACCCGAAAGCGGACCTCTTGTCTATGAAAGCGAAGATCCTGTCGTTGATGAAAATGCTGCACAGCTCGACGGCAACCTGGATCAGGAAATCTCGGCCGAGGATCTCCTGCGTCTCGTAGAGGAGCTACAAAAAAAGTTCGACAACGAAGAAATTGACTTTGACGAGTACGAAGAACGAAAAATCGAACTTCTCGCTCGCCTTCCAATGGAGTAAGACGAAACTCAGCTTCTTCTATGTGCCGACACGGCGTAGCCTTCTCCCCGGTAGGGATGTCGCTGCCAGGTGCTCCATCGGCCAGCAGGCTGAAGCCCTATTTCGAACATAATCGAGTCATATTCGACGAGGCCAATTCCATCACTGCCTAGTTGGAAGCCAGCCACCAATACACCGTGTGGCTCAAGGTGACTCGCAACGTTGCGAAGGACCGCTTTTTCGGAACCGGGAAGCACAAAGATCATCACATTGCCCGCTAAAACGGCAACATCAAAAGTTTGATCTAACTCGATGGTCGTTAAATCCCCGCTCACCCAATTGAGATCCGGAGCCTTACTCCGCGCTGTTTCTAGCATCGTCTCGTCGAGGTCAACTCCCACCACGTCGATGTCGCGCCGATCGAGTTCAATTGCGACGCGTCCGGTTCCACAACCGGCATCTAGAACTGAGTGAGGGCCATACGAGTCAACGAAATCGGCTTCGCCGTGAATATTTTCGCCGGATCGGGCTAATTGAACCCAACGCGCGTCGTATCGGTCTCCTTGGACAGGATCTGTTCGTTTGCTCCATCGACTGACTGGCAACGGTCTCAGTTATTTGTCTTGCCAGTTGGGTTCGCGTTTCTCGGCGAACGCAGTGGCTCCTTCGAAGGCATCTTCCGAAGCAAAGACCGCTTCAAGTTCCGTCCGTTGAAAATTCCAGAATTCGGCTTCAGATACACCCAGAACTTCTTTGATGAGCTTTTTCGACGCACGAACGCCTTTAGGCGCATTCTTTGAAATTCTTTCCGCGAGAACAATTGCCGCATCAAGGGCTTCGCCTTTGGGAACAACCCGGTTCACCATGCCGTGTTGGTGAGCTATTTCAGCGGTGATTGGATCAGCAGTAAGGGCCATTTCCATCGCCAAGCTATACGGCAGCTGTCGGGGCAAGCGAAGTAATGCTCCCGCACCGGCGAAGAGACCAACCCCGGCCTCCGGAATACCGAGCTTCGTGCCTTCTGAAGCAACTATGAGATCACAAGAAAGAGCGACCTCGAGTCCGCCAGCCAAGGCAAAACCTTCCACCGCGGCAATTAGAGGTTTTGCGCAGCTTTTTTCTGTGATACCGGCGAAGCCTCTGTCACCGACGTTTGGCATAGCGTCAATTCCACCGTCAGCAAATTGTTTCAGATCCATTCCTGCGCTGAACCCGCGGCCAGCTCCAGTCAATACCCCGACCCGAATGTCTGAATCAGCGTCCATGGCTTCAAGAGCTTCTCCTAACGCCGCCGCCAAGGCTGTGTTAAAGGCATTCATGTCACTGGGGCGATTAAGCGTGAGAATTTGAATATGGTCTCGTTTCTCGGCCAGGACGAGTTCTTCGGACACGTGATCTCCTCTGCTGCTTCGCGGCGTTGTTGAGTTGTTCTATGACGCTACAGCCGATTGCGGCTTGAGATCATCTCAGCTCTAACTTTGCACCGATCAGGTCCATAATCGAGATGAGAGCTAGCCTAAATAAGCCACGAGGAGGCTCTGTGAGCGTCATCGGCGATCTGCTGTCACAGCTTGAGAATTGCGACGCTGAGACTGCTCCTTTTTTCGTGAGGCAGTTGCTGCAGCACGAAGAGCTACCGAATCTTCAAGGGGTCGAAGCTCTCCGAGCCTCTAGAGCTATCGCCGTTCACGCGGGACCTCAGCAACTACCGATCGCAGGGGAACTCGCAGGACGCGCTCACCAGGCAGGGATTCCCGCTGCGGGAGCGTTGTTCGCTGAATGCGCTGACAAAGTCGCCTTGATGAGCGGTAGACCACAAAGATTCGGAACGGTGGTTCTTGAACATCAGGGTGATCTTGTGATGGCCCCGCTCGACGGTGTCGCCGATGACGACATTCGAAACGATTTCGGTTTACCTCCTCTTGTGGACATGCGTCGCGGCATAGACGAACAGAATCGGACCCGGGCACGAGACCGTGCACAAAACGATGGTTTACCTCCAGGTCAAAAATTTTGTCGAATATGGTCCGACCCGAGCGCTGCCGACCTGCGATCAGGACTTGCTAAATATCCGGAGGGAACTTGGGTGAACGGAGATGATCTGACCATCGCTTGCCAATCGGAGGCCGCTGGCATCATCCCCGGTCCTGTTTTTGAACTGCCGATGTGGAGGGTAGATGAGGACGATGGCAGCCCTTCCGACCTTTGGTGTTCACAAATTCGCGTTGACAGGCTATCCGAGGCAGTTTTTGGCTATGGATTCTGGAATCTTGACGAGAACGGACTCCCCATCGGAGGACGTGGTCCGGTAGACCACCGCTATCGGGGTGTTTCTGCACCCGCGGAACTTCCAAGTCATGAGGACGAAGCTCTCCTAGGTTCACTAGAAACTCACGATTTCCCGAGCACCGCGTTGCGCGAGAACCGTCGGGTAAAGGTTTATCTTCCACCCGGACACACCAACGATGATTCACTTCCGGTGATCTACTCGACCGACGGCAACATGATTCAGCCCTATATCCGTCGAATCGATGCCGCCATCACTGAAGAACGGATCCCTCCGGTTGTTCTCATCGCACCTCATGCCGCTCCCATGGACAGGACAGGCAATGAACGAGCTCTGGAATACCTTCCAGGGTTCGATGACCAACGTTTTGATCGCCACCAAAGATTTTTTGTTGATGAGCTTTCGACTTGGGCCGAAACCGAGTTCGGTGTTTCCGATCAACGAGAGTTTCGGGCAATATTTGGATGTTCAGATGGTGCTGCTCATGCCCTTGCTACTGCTTCGATGCATAGGCAACGCTTCGGCCAATGCATCGCGTATTCCACTGGTATGCCTCCCAGTGAGCAAACCCGTTGGGAGCCCGAGGGTGCTCCATTCGTGCATCTGTGCGCGGGCACGTTGGAACAAGGGTTTCACCAGGCGACAGAAGCATGGGCAGCATGGCTCCACTTCCATGGATCCCCTCATCATTTCACCGAAAGAATTTGCGGTCACGACCTCATTCAATGGATAGAGGAACTTCCGCGTGCTGTTGCTCGCGCTTGGAACTCCGACGACGTTCAGTAAATCAAGAACGCAACAGGTACCTCTTGATTTTGCCGGTCGCTGTCTGCGGAAGTTCCTCGACGACTTCCACCCACCTTGGATATTTAAATGGAGCCAAGCGGGCTCGAACGTGGTCTTGAACTTCAGTCTCAACATTCACGCTGTGTTCGGGGTTCGCTAACACTACGTAGGCCTTCGGTTTGACAAGTCCCTCCGCGTCTTCAGCGCCGACTACTGCCACTTGCAAAATCTGTTCGAGTTCCAATATGCATGATTCCACTTCCGCGGGACTCACCCAAACACCGCCGACTTTCAACATGTCGTCGGTCCGGCCAAGGCACGTGTACGTTCCGTCGGAATTTCTGACGTAGGTGTCTCCCGTTGCTAAGAATTCGCCCATGAGAGCGCGGCGAGTCTGAGCGGTTCTGTTCCAATACCCGACCATCACCGAATCGCCCTTTATGTGCATAGTTCCAGGCTCTCCGTCGGGCACTTCTTCACCATTTTCATCGCGAATCGAGACTTCGTAACCATCGACTACGGTGCCGCTTGAATCGGAGACTGACTGCCCGGGTCTATTCGATATTGCGATATGCGCCAATTCAGTCGTCCCTAATCCGTCAAGGATCTCAACCCCGAACCGTTCACGGAATCGTCGATGGATGTCAGCGGGCAAAGGTTCACCAGCTGATACAGCAACTCTGACCGACTCGAAGGCGTCATCGGAGATATCTGAACTCAGCAGCTGGGCGAAAGACGTCGGAACGCCAAAAAAAAGTGATGGACGGTGTGTAGTCACCTGTGCAGCAATGGTTTCTGGCACGGGACGACCTGGATTCAAGACAACGCTCGCGCCTGTGCCCGCGGGGAAATACCCAGCGTTGCCGAGCCCATACGCGAAAAACAGTTTGGCTACTGAATAGACGACGTCGCTGGCATTCATTTCAAGAATCGTCGACGCGTACATGTCTGTGCAGAACCCCAAATCAGCGTGCCGATGCATTGCTCCTTTGGGAAAACCAGTGGTACCGGAGGTGTAGAGCCAAAAAGCGATGTCGTCTTTGGTGGACGGGTACGGCTCCGGTGTTTCTACGTCGTGCGAAGAGACAACGACCTCGCTGTCGAGTTGTGACCATTGAAGGAAGGGTTGCTCTGCCGCTGCCGCGGTGATGACTTCTTCGAACTCTTCTGAAAACGCGACACCGACTGCTCGAGAATCTTCAATTAAGAACTTGTAGTCCTTTTCGGTCAACATCGTCGAAACGGGAACCGGGACGGCACCTAACCACATTGCCCCCCAAAACCACATGAGAAAGCTTGGTCGATCGACGCAACACATCAGAATTCGCTGTTCAGGCATGACGCCCCGTGACACTAAAACGCGCGCGACCGCTTGAACCCCTCTTACCAACTCTTGCCTCGTTGTCGTCAGACCACTAGAGGCATCTATTACGGCTACAGCATCAGGAGAGTTGATCGCGGGTTCGATCACGAACCGGTGCACCGCGTTCTCTTTCAAGAAATTCCCCCTTGCATAGCCTTGGGTTACAGCCTCGCACGTGTTTTAAAGTGTTGAATGACAGAGCAAAGAAGGCATCTTAAGAGTTTGCCGCGATGTCCGGTAGCGATGTTTCGATAAGGGCGGCGGCGTGACTGCTTTTGATATACATCCGAACGATTTTCGGCATTGGAATCTTCAAATAGCCGACGAAGTGGCGACATTACAGCTCGAAGTTGACCCAAAGGCACCCGCCATTGGTGATTACGAATTGAAGCTCAACAGCTACGACATCGGCGTCGACATCGAACTCGCAAACGCGGTACGTCATATTCGATTCCAAAACCCTGAAGTCAAATGCGTCGTATTCACCAGCGCGCTAGAGGGAACATTTTGCGCGGGGGCAAATATTCGAATGCTGGCGGAGGCCGACCACTCTCACAAAGTGAACTTCTGCAAGTTCACGAATGAAACCAGACTCGAAATAGAAGAGGCGAGCCAGCAAAGCGGAATCAGATTTCTTGCTGCGATTGACGGCGCCTGCTCGGGCGGGGGCTATGAACTAGCTCTTGCTTGCGACTACATCATTTTGGTCGACGACAGAAGTACCGCCGTGTCGCTGCCCGAAGTGCCCTTATTGGGTGTTCTTCCAGGCACCGGTGGGCTCACCCGGCTCACAGACAAGCGTCATATAAGGCGAGACCGAGCCGACGTTTTCGCGACTAAAGCCGAAGGTGCGGTGGGTAGGGACGCGTTGGACTGGGGTCTGGTAGACGAACTGGCAGCACCAACAGACTTTGTCGAAGCGGTTGCAGCGAGAGCGCAGGCGCTCGCTGCTACCTCTACCCGATTGGATGGAGATCCCGTTCCTCTTTCTCCCTTGGAGATCTCAATCTCTGATGACAGCATCGCTTACCGCTGGGTGAATCTCACCATTTTTGACCGTTACGCCGAGCTGAAAGTCTTAGTTGACCAAAGCTCCGATTGGCTCCTCCAGACCGCACGCGAACTTGACGATGTTCTGTGTCGATTGCGGTTTGATTTTCCTGGTATTGGCACGCTGATTTTTCGGACCGAAGGGCAAATCGACGAAGTCCTCCGATCCGATGCAGAACTTCAATCCCCGAACACGCATTCTCAACTCGAAACATTGCTGCTCTGGAAACGGTGCCTATCAAGGATCGACATGACATCGAAGACGTTGGTAGCGGCAATAGAACCGGGGTCATGTTTTGCGGGAATTCTTCTCGAACTCGCTCTCGCCGCCGACCGGACCTACATGCTCGACGGCCAGTTCGAAGAGGAAGATAACCCATTGCCTCCTGCAGTCATCCAACTCACGGCTACCAACTTTGGGGCCGTGCCAATGTGGAACGGTCTCAGTCGCGTGCAGTCGCGGCTTTGGGGAGATGAAGTTGGTCTAGTCGCGGCTAGCGACTTCGTTGATCGTGAGTTGAGTGCATCGCAAGCGGCTCAGCTGGGGCTTGTGACAGCGACCCCAGATGATCTGGATTGGGGTGACGAACTACGGCTTTTCATAGAAGAGCGATCAAGTTTTTCGGCTGATGCTCTGACCGCAATGGAAGCTAACCATCGCTTCTGCGGACCAGAGACGATGGCTACCAAAATCTTTGCTCGACTTTCGGCCTGGCAGAATTGGATCTTTACTAGAGCAAACGCAAGTGGACCACAGGGCGCGCTTCAACGATATGGCAGTGGATCTCGCCCCAATTTCGACAATCAACGAACCTAAATCAAAATGCTGGATACGTGATTAGATGCCCAGACAAATCGATTATTCGGAAAATATTCCGAACAACGTTGACCTCGCTAGCGATAGACGACTACGGCGAGCGTTAGAGAACTGGCAGCCACGTTTTGCTGACTGGTGGTCGGAAATGGGGCCCGTTGGCTTTCAAGATAAAGAGGTCTATTTACGCACAGCTGTAGACGTCGGTCAGCAAGGTTGGGCACATTTTTCCCACGTCAAACTCCCCGACTATCGGTGGGGCATATTCCTTTCTGAACGCGACCCAAGTCGCCGAATCGGTTTCGGCGAACTGAAAGGTCAACCTGTCTGGCAAGAGATTCCTGGCGAGTTCCGAACTGAACTTCGACGCCTCATAGTGGTGCAAGGCGACACAGAACCCGCTTCAGTTGAACAACAGCGATATCTCGGCCGGACCGCTCCATCTCTGTACGACCTGAGAAATCTGTTTCAAATTAACGTGGAAGAGGGAAGACACCTTTGGGCGATGGTCTATCTTCTTCACGCCTACTTCGGACGAGACGGCCGCGATGAAGCGGATGCGTTACTCGAGAGACATTCTGGTGACCCTGACCACCCGCGCATTCTCGGTGCTTTCAACGAAAAAACTTCTGACTGGCTGTCGTTTCTTCTCTTCACCTATTTCACTGACCGTGACGGCAAGTACCAATTGGGTGCGCTTAAGGAATCTGCGTTCGACCCGCTAAGCCGCACATGTGACTTCATGTTGAAAGAAGAAGCTCACCACATGTTCGTGGGTGCGGCGGGACTCGGTCGAGTCGTCCAACGCACATGTGAAGTGATGAATCAATACGACACCGACGACGTGAGACCTTATGGAGTCATCGATCTTCCAACGCTCCAGAAATACATCAACTTCCATTTCTCGGTGTCCTTGGACCTATTTGGATCCGAAACCTCCACCAATGCTGCCAACTATTACTCGGCTGGGTTGAAAGGCCGGTTTGCAGAAGCTGCCTATAGCGATGATCACGTACTCGTGGATCATGAAGAGTCAATTTCTGAAATCGTTGACGGTCACTGGTCAGAGCGTTCACGGCCTGCCATCACCGTGGTCAATGAACAACTTCGACGTTCCTATATCGATGACTGTGCGAAGGGGATGCGTCGCTGGAATCGCATATTGGACGAATACGGCATCGACCAACAGCTCGGCCTGCCACACGAAGCCTTTCACCGCCAAGTAGGTATTCACCGGGGCCAGTTCGTCACTCCCCAGGGTGAGATTGTCAACGAAGCGAAGTGGACAGAACTGCTACCCCGTCTTCTCCCTACTGAAGCCGATCGAGAATATGTGACCTCCCTGATGCGGCCCGTCTACGAGCCCGGTCATATGGCCGACTGGATTGCTCCTCCAGTTACTGGAATCAATACCCAACCCGTCGATTATCAGTACGTGCGGCTCTAGGCGTTAGATCCTCTCAAAACACCAGCTGATTGACCTGTCAGTGTCGTAAGGCATGGAGCCGTGAAATTGCCGCGGATCATCATCAAAAACTAGTGGCACGAAGTGACGATCTCCCTCCCACATCGGTAAGTCCGCCGAAGCGCGCACAACGGGATCAATATCACAGGCTTTGAGAAGACGGTCCAACTCGACCCAAACAAGAGAACCCTCCTCATTGGAGGACAAGAGTTCGCCTTCCCATGCATCAGAGAGGAAGATGAACCCCAGCCATTCTTCACGATTCGGACCAAAATTTGACCAACTCACAGTTCCTCTTAGCACCAGTGACGTGAGCGTCACTCCTGCCTCTTCCCCAATTTCTCGACGCGCTCCTTCTACGACAGATTCGTCAATTTCAAGTTTTCCGCCGAGACCATTGAATTTTCCATAGTGGTCGTCAGAGGGACGAGCATCGCGTTTAATAAGTAGAACGCTTTTACTATCGCGATCTAGGAGATAAACCAGAGTTCCAATGATCGGGGTAAACACCATCAACGGCACGGTACCCGCGAAACAGGCCTTGGTTAACGAACCAGCAACACAAGTCCTATGACTGAACTTATCGACATTGCCGGATCGCCTCTAGCGGTGAAGACCATTGGCAGCATCACAAATGGTCCGACTGTGGTGATGTTGCATGAGGGCCTCGGATCTATAACTCAGTGGCGAGACTTACCAGATCGCATTCACAGCACCACGGGTCTACCGGTAGTTGCTTACGACAGGAGCGGCTACGGGCGTTCTCCTGCAGGTGCTAGGCGGTACACCGCTACTTTCATGTACGAGGAAGCTCAGCTGACCCTCCCTGCGCTTCTAGACAGTTTGAAAATAGACCAGCCCGTGCTCGTTGGTCACAGCGACGGGGGCACTATTGCTCTCATAGCCGCAGCGTGCGGATCAGTAACTCCGGTAGCTGTAGCTACCATCGCAGCCCACATATTTGTCGAACAGGCTGGCTTAGACGGAGTCAACGCTGCTACGAGTAGACGGAATCAAATCGTCGAAGGTATGTCCCGACACCACAACGACGCTGCTACAACGTTCGACCGGTGGTCCCATATTTGGCGCGATCCGGATTTTGCCAGTTTCGACATGTCTGACATCTTGACCGATATCAGTTGTCCGCTTCTGGTTCTTCAGGGCGATCGTGACGAATACGCGACTGTCGAAATGGTTTACGGAGTTACCCGCAGAGTTCCTCACGCCATCGGTCGATTCTTACCCGACTGTGGTCACATCACTCACCGAGATCAGCCCGACCTGGTTGTTGCAGAGTTAACACGTTTTTTTAACGAAACGTTGAATTGAAAAATTTCAGACTGATTATTTGAGAAGAGCAGCCAACGCATCCGACGCAAGCCGGTTCGGTGCTTCGAGCGGCCCGAAATGACCGAGATCAGGGTATGAAACGGACTTAACATTCGCGAGCACTTCAGCTGCTGGTTCTCCAAGGTTTCCGAACCCTTGGTCCATGCCTTTACCCAACACAACTTTCGCCTTGCAACCAGCGATCCGGTCGCTGGTCGAGACTCTTTCGCCGTCGTACGTTTCCGCTTCGTGTTGTCCTCGGCAACGAAGACGCACCGTTCCGTCGTCGAGATCCTCAAAAGCGTGCATGACATAGCTGTGAAGCGCGTCAGCTCTACATTGCGAAAACGGTGGCCGAGCAGAAAACCTTTCCAACGCCTCAGCCCTAGATTCGAATACTTCGCGACGTTTTCGCGCACCAGCGATTAAGGGGTTTTCTCCCTGTTCGAACGCCTCTCCGGGCCTCCACATGACCGGTTCATAACCATACATTCGCCGAATCAAACCAGGGCGCATCGCGTCAGCAAGCAAAATCGTTGCTGCTCCCACTGAATGCCCTACACAATCAAGCTCACCTGCGCTGATACCGAGATGGTCAACAACTACTAGTAGATCAGCAGCCAAACTCGTCCACTCGTAGTCACCGTCGACCGGTGGAGTACTCCACCCGTGAGCTCGAAGATCAGGTCCCCACACAGTGAAATGAGGTAGGAAAGATTCAATGAAGGGTCCATAAGTGCGGGCGTTGAACCCAGTTGCATGAACGAAGAGGAGGGGCGGACCGTCTCCACCAAGGCAATGAAGTGCTATCTCACCACCACCAGAAGATCCCAGCATCTGAGGCTCCGGCACATTGTCGAAACTCGAACCATTTGCGGTCACGAGGGGACCCTAGAGCAAACAGCCAGTTCCGGTTTCCTCAAACCAGTCACACAAGTGCCACGCTTGAGGGAGTACAGGTCGCCCAGATGGGTGCTCCGTCGTGTTTTGGTGACCCTGGAGGGTTGAAAAGGTGAGCACTACAGAACACCGAGTCCTTACTAAAACGAAATCTTGCTCTTCGTGGGACAGCCACGAAAACGGAACCGGTTACCGACGAGCTAGCTGAGGTCCTTCGTTGTTTGTGGTTTGAGTTCTAGTTTGTCGAGGTGCGACGGACCCTTTCAAGACTGATCGCCGTCTGCGTGTTGGTGGTGGTTGTGGGGTGGGGGTCGTCGGTTGAGGCGTGGGATACCGGTGCTGGTGGTGATCCGAATTGGGGTTCGACCACCTTCGGCGGCACCAGTAGCGACGTTGGCTATTCGGTGGCGGTGGATGGTTCCGGCAACGTCTACACCACTGGCGAGTTCATCGCGACAGTTGATTTTGGGGCTGGTGATGTGACCTCCGCGGGCGGCTCCGATGTGTTTGTCACCAAACTCAACTCATCGGGTGCCCATCAGTGGACCACCACGTTCGGTGGCACCA
>PAHW01000035.1 GCA_002705305.1 Acidimicrobiaceae bacterium | reverse complement strand
CGGTTTGGCACCTCGATGTCGGCTCACCGCATCCTGGGGCTGAAGCAGGTCCCAAGGGTTGGGCTGTTCGCCCATTAAAGCGGCACGCGAGCTGGGTTTAGAACGTCGTGAGACAGTTCGGTCCCTATCCTCTGTAGCCGTAGGAGATTTGAGAAAAGCTGTCCCTAGTACGAGAGGACCGGGATGGACGCAGCTCTCGTGTGCCAGTTGTTCCGCCAGGAGCATGGCTGGTTGGCGACCTGCGGGAAGGATAAGCGCTGAAAGCATCTAAGCGCGAAACCTGTTTCGAGATGAGATCTCCCACTGGACAACCAGGTAAGGCCCGTGGCAGAACACCACGTTGATAGGCCGGATGTGTAAGCGCGGTGACGTGTTCAGCAGACCGGTACTAATCGGCCGAGGGCTTGGGCTCGGTACTCAGTTTCGAGAAAACAAGACCACCCCTAGAAAAGGGGATCGTGCATCGCTATGGAGTGCTCAGGGGCCGACCGCCCCGCGCACCTGTCGCTTCTAACATCGTTAGATCGGCTCAAGAACGTGCTCTGCTCATTAGGGCCGAGCGCAACATATTTCTGGTGGTTATGGCGGCAGGGATACACCCGTCACCATTCCGAACACGGAAGTTAAGCCTGCCAGCGCCGATGGTACTTGGGGGAAGACCCCCTGGGAGAGTAGGTCGCCGCCAGAATCTTTCTGAAGAGGGCCCTGTTTGCCTGACCGGTTCATAGTTTGAACCTGCCAGGCGGACAGGGCCTTTTGGAATTATCCCTGTCTCGTTCGCATATGCCGGATAACGACCGGATTAGTCGGGTTGGACCCCTAGCATTGACAGATGTGAACGACCGATCCGGGCGCCGCGAGAACCGCGGCAGAGGCGACCATAAACGCTCGGGCGGACCCAAGCGAGGAGATCGAACCGCGACTCAACGACCTCCTCAGGGAGGGGGCCGCCGCAACCCCAGGTCGGGGTCGTCTCGTCGCCGTTCGACTTCATCAACAGATAAACGCGGCCCAGGCGTAGAGAAACCTGAGAGACACTTTGGTAAAGATGCACGCGGTTCAAACTGGGGTGGGGTCGCGCGCCGGGGTGCTCACAACGCCAGCATTGACGAGGGCGGTCCGCGGCCAACCAATGATGATTTGGCACCGCCACCACCAAGGGATGACGGTCGGTGGCAACGAGTTGGGAGCAGTGTTCCTAAACAGGCTTCTCGACAGCGACAGCCTCAGATAGTGATTCCCGAACTGGACACCGCATATACGAAACAGTTATCGAAACGCGATCGAGAGCGACTACAAAAACAACTTCGAGAAGCTGGAGAGCACTTCCTGTCGGAAAGATTCGGCGAAGTCGACGCCATACTGCGGCCGTTAATCAAGAAGCACCCACAGGTGCCCGATCTGCACGAGCTCTACGGGCTCACTCTTTATCGCCTTGGCCGGTGGAAACAGGCACTAGAGCGACTACAAGCTTTCACTGACATGACTGGCGCCGTCGAACAGTTCCCTGTTATGGCTGATTGTTACCGGGCACAAGGTGAGTTCGCGGAAGTTCGTCGCCTCTGGGACGAACTGCGCGTGGCTGGACCCGAAGCGGCGACTATGGCTGAGGGGCGAATCGTCATGGCTGGAACCCTGGCTGACACTGGGGACTTAGCCGGCGGGATACGCCTTTTAGAACAGGGACCGATCCGACCTAAGAGGGCTCGTGACTACCACCTACGACTTTGGTACTCATTGTCTGATCTGTACGAAAAAGCTGGAGACCATCAACGCGCTCGTCGCGGATTCGAGCGAATTCAGAAAGTAGAGCCTGGTTACGCGGACGTGGCGGACCGACTTGCGTTCCTGTCGTAAATTCAGAGGACGAAAAGCGACGCGTTGTCACTTCCGCCTCAACCTATTCTTAAGAGAGCGCGACTACGATCGGCTTCGCCCCGCGGGGCAATGTTTCAACCCACCTATCAGACACCCAAGGAGTCGTGGCGTGAGCATCGACATCGAAGGTCTACTTGGAGATCAGGCTAGCTACCTCCTCGAACACCAATGCGAGACTATTCCTCGGGATCTACTTACGCTCCCGGGCCCCGAGTTCGTTACCGAGGTACTTTCAGGCACCGACCGGTCGCCTCAAGTCATGAGAAACATGCAGGCATTGTTGGGGCATGGCCGCCTATCGAACTCTGGCCATGTGTCGATTCTTCCCGTTGATCAGGGAATCGAGCATTCGGCTGCGGCATCTTTTGCTCCCAACCCCAGTTACTTCGACCCGGCAAACATCGTTGAACTCGCAATCGAAGGCGGCTGCAACGCGGTCGCCACCACCTTTGGCGTTCTTGGAGCAGTGAGCCGAAGATACGCGCACCGCATTCCGTTCATCGTGAAACTAAACCACAATGAATTATTGACTTATCCCGCCACCTACGACCAGATCATGTTTGGATCTGTTGAGCAGGCCTACGATCTGGGCGCCGCGGGAGTCGGGGCCACAATCTATTTTGGTAGCGACGAAAGCGGACGTCAGATACAGGAGACAGCTGAGGCATTTGAAGCGGCCCATCAGTTGGGCATGTTCACCGTGCTGTGGTGCTATCTGCGGAACAGTTTGATCAACACTGACGATCAAGATAATCACGTGGCAGCAGACGCAACGGGTCAAGCCAACCACATTGGAGTGACGATCGAAGCGGACATCATTAAACAAAAGCTTCCCGAAAATAATGGTGCGTTCAACACTGTCCCAGGATTCGGAAAGACTCATCCCGACGTTTACGAAAAACTGACCTCAGACCACCCAATCGACCTCTGCCGTTGGCAGGTCGCCAACTGTTACATGGGCAGAGTCGGTTTGATCAATAGTGGTGGCGCTAGTTCAGGAGCCACAGACGTGGCCGAAGCGGTGACGACTGCCGTGGTGAATAAACGAGCTGGCGGTCTCGGTTTGATCTCGGGTCGCAAAGCATTTCAACGTCCAATGGATGAAGGTGTTGCGCTTCTGAACGCTATACAAGACGTCTACCTTGATTCATCTATTACCGTTGCCTAACCGATCATTATGAACTCCAGCCGATTATTCGAGTATTTAGCTCGACGCAGGTATAAAGTTCGAGACTGGACGACCACCATCCCCCAGGAGGCTCCGTGACCGACACCGCACCTCGAGAGCTCCCGCTTCAGGAACTCGATGAGGTCATCATTCGATTCGCTGGCGACTCCGGCGACGGTATGCAGTTAACCGGCGACCAGTTCACCAGCATTTCAGCCGCACTAGGCAATGACCTAGCGACCTTGCCAGAGTTCCCGGCAGAAATTCGAGCTCCCCAAGGAACACTCGCCGGTGTGTCTGCCTTTCAAGTGCGCATCTCCGATTTCGCCATTACCACCCCGGGTGACGCGCCGACGGTCTTGGTCGTGATGAACCCGGCAGCACTTAAAGCTCAACTGCATAATCTCGTGCAAGGCGGATCGATAATCATCAATTCGGACGCCTTTACCGAACGTAACTTGGAAAAAGCGGGCTATGAAAGTAACCCACTTGAGGATGGAAGCCTCGATGGCTATCGGTCCTATCCCGTGGCTATGAGCCAGATAACCCGTGACGCGGTTGCTGTTCATGGCGTAAAGCCCCGGGACGCAGAACGTTCGAAGAACTTCTTCGCGTTAGGTCTGATCTCTTGGATGTACACCCGACCAATCGAGCCGACCATCGAATTCATTAACACAAAATTCCGAGGGCGAGATCAAGTCATCCAAGCCAACGAAGCAGCCTTCCACGCTGGATACAACTTCGGTGAAACGGCAGAGCTTTTCGAGTCGCACTACGAGATCAAGCCGGCACCCTTGCCCTCCGGCGAATACACCAACATCACGGGAAATACTGCACTCGCTTGGGGGTGCGTTGCCGCGGGTCAACTAGCGCGTTTACCGATTTTCCTTGGCTCCTACCCAATCACACCAGCGTCGGACGTCCTTCATGACTTATCAGCGCTGAAACATTTCGGGGTTCGGACATTTCAAGCGGAGGACGAAATAGCTGCAGCCGCCTCGGCGGTCGGTGCAGCTTTTGGAGGCGCGCTCGCCTTCACAACAACCTCGGGTCCGGGGGTTGCCCTAAAGGGAGAAGCACTCGGCCTGGCCGTAAGTCTCGAGCTACCAATGGTCGTCATCGATATTCAGCGCGGCGGCCCTTCNACNGGCCTACCCACAAAACCTGAGCAGGCGGACTTGATGATGGCGATGTACGGCCGNCATTCNGAATCACCNATGCCGATCGTTGCTCCCCGCAGTCCAGCTGACTGCTTCGACGCGGCGATTGAAGCGTGCCGCATTGCGCTCCAATACCGAACACCGGTAATGCTGCTTAGCGATGGCTACCTCGCAACGAGCTCCGAGCCGTGGCTTCTACCAGACATTGACGACCTCCCAGACATCGGCGTGGACTTCCACACCGGATTCAACGGGACAAACGAAGACGGCGAAGGAATTTTCTTACCCTATCTTCGTGATCCGGAGACTCTTGCNCGACCNTGGGCGATTCCCGGCACCCCGGACTTGATGCACCGGATTGGCGGNATCGAAAAAGAAGATGAGACNGGCAANATCAGCTANGACCCNGACAACCATCAGAAGATGGTTAATTTACGCGCAGCGAAAATTGAAGCAGTAACGGTTCCCGACGCAGAAATTGCAGGTGATGCCGACGCAGGTTTCTGCATGCTTGGCTGGGGCTCGACTTGGGGGGCAATGGACGCTGCTGTTGCTCGACTTCAACAAGCCGGTCANAAAGTCGCCCACGTGCATTTGAGACATTTGAACCCACTGCCGAAGAACCTTGGCNAGGTACTAAGCGCATTTGAGACAGTNATTTGTCCGGAAATGAATGACGGGCAACTGGTTAACTTAATTCGAGCGAAATACCTCCTCGATGTGAAAGCCGTAAACAAGATGAACGGNGTGCCCTTTACTACTGCTGAAATTGAGGCAGCGGCACTCGGGGCTCTCGAAGCTCCCTAACAGAACCACAGGACCAATTCGTATGACCGATACTCCCATGCGCACAGAACCAGCCGACTGGGCAACAGACCAAGAAGTTCGATGGTGCCCCGGTTGCGGCGACTATTCAATATTGACCGCTATGCGCATGCTCATGCCCGAACTCGAAGTGGATCGCCATAAGACAGTTTTCATCTCAGGTATTGGATGCGCCGCGCGTTTTCCGTATTACATGAACACCTACGGCATGCATGGCATCCATGGACGCGCTCCAGCGATAGCGACCGGCCTCGCCATGGCTCGCCCGGACCTTGACATCTGGGTTATCGGTGGCGACGGGGACATGATGTCGATTGGCGGAAACCACCTCATTCACGCGTTGCGCCGAAACGTGGACATGAACATTCTGCTGTTTAACAACATGATTTATGGATTAACGAAGGGCCAGTTCTCGCCGACAAGTGAGGTCGGAAAGGTGACGAAGAGTTCTCCGATGGGTTCCCTAGATGCCCCGTTTAACCCTGTGTCCGTCGCCCTCGGGGCTGAAGCTTCATTTGTCGCGCGCACCCATGATATGGATCGCNAACACATGATGGAGATGTTCCGCCGAGCGCACGCCCATAANGGCTCGTCCATCGTCGAAGTGTTCCAGAACTGCAACGTGTTNAACGATGGTGCTTGGGAAGGAATAACTAAAAAGCAGAACCGAGACGCGAACTTGATTTCCCTNGAACACGGTAAACCGATTCGCTTTGGTGCAGATAACGAATTCGGTGTCATAGTCGACAATGGCGCAGCGAGGGTCGCGTNGGTAGCAGANGTGGGGGAGGCGGCTGTACTCGTTCATGACGAAACTAAGGAAGACCCATCGACGGCATTCATGTTGAGTCGCCTGTCGAGCGGTCCCTTCGAACCGACACCCGTTGGAGTATTTCGCGCTGTGAACAGGATCGAATACGCGATGTCATCAACCACTCAGCTAGCGATGGCCAACGACGAAAAAGGTTCAGGAGATCTCAAATCCTTACTCCGCTCGCGCGGAACTTGGCAGGTCTAAGCAATATCGCTTGGATACTGGATCTTGATGGAGTTGTCTGGCTAGCAGACCAGCCGATCCCTGGAGCAGCGCGGGCAATTGATCGTCTCGACCAGCTAGGTGAACAACTTCTATTTGTCACCAACTTCTCTGCTCTCACCAAGAACCAAGCCGAAGCCAAACTCAGAGATTGCGGCATCGACGCGACAGGAAGAGTGCTCACGTCAGCAATGGCCGCGGCGTCTCTTGTCCAGTCCGACGAACGGGTGCTCGTGTGTGCGGGAGCTGGAGTAGTCGAGGCTGTCGAAGAACGAGGTGCAATAGCCCTNGATCCCAGCGATGGGGTTGAAGCCCACAAGGTTGTNGACGCGGTAATCGTNGGGTTTCACCTACATTTCGACTTCACGCGTCTTGCCGCATCNGCTCGCGCCCTTCACACAGGAGCGCGTTTGATCTCTACTAACAACGACCCGACCTATCCAACCCCCGCAGGACTGCTTCCGGGTAACGGCGCACTGACCGCTGCACTTAGCACCGCGGGGCAAGTATCGCCGACGATAGCGGGAAAGCCTNACCCCGCNATCGCAGACCTTGCACTGAAGCGGCTCAAGACTCAACGCGGAGCGCGAGGAAACTTNGTNGTCGGAGACCTTCCAGCCACCGATGGGTTGCTAGCNGCCGAACTTGGGTTTGAGTTTGGCCTGGTGCTATCTGGGGTCACTTCTGTTGAGGAAATAGAGAGTTGCGANCCGAGTCCCCAGGTTGTCGCTGATGATCTTGAGGCACTCGTCAATCAGGTGTTNCGGTAGGCCCTCGAANGNGCCTATCCAACTCTGATCTAGTTGAGCGACTCTGCTGGTAGCTTCAANCTATGTGTGGAAAGCGCCGCTAATTCAACGGAGCCATTCGCGATGACGCGCCGCCGGCTCGATACCGAGTTGATGCGGCGCGATCTAGCTNCGACTCGCTCTCGCGCCCAGGAACTTATTCGAAGAGGCGCAGTGTTGGTTGGCGGCGCCGTAGCGAGTAAACCNGCGCACATGGTCGCGCCTGGTGATCCGGTCGTAGTTACAAACCNAAAGCAACAATTTGTTTCGCGCGGTGGAGAAAAACTTGAAGCNGCGCTCACTAANTTTCAGATTGATCCGAAAGACAAGCGGGTCATTGACGTTGGCGCGTCTACGGGAGGATTTTCTGATTGCGTCATTCAGCGAGGCGCTCGCGAAATCGTNGCCATCGACGTAGGCCACGGGCAGTTAGATCACGGGCTCCGCAACGACCCGAGAGTGGAGCTATTCGAAAAAACCAACATCCGATACCTTGAACTTTGCGATATAGGGCGCCCAGGAGATCTGGTGGTCGCCGATCTCTCNTTCATATCNCTGCGAACCGTCCTGCCCAAGCTGGCGGCTCTATGCGCAAATAACGGCGATTTACTTGTACTCGTAAANCCTCAATTCGAGGCTGGGCGTGCGGAAGNGGCTCGAGGTCAAGGAATAATTCGCGACCCNGATGTGTGGGTGAGAGTGNTNACAGAAGTGTCAGANTCGATTTCCCAAACGGGCCTTGGAATCCTNGACATGATGGCGTCACCACTTCGCGGTGCNGGCGGAAATGCAGAATTCTTTGTTCACTCCCGACCGGGAGTCGCAGACGCCGTGCCGGCCACCATAGCGATACACGGAGCGATCAACGAGGCCAAAGGAGAAGCAGAGTTATGAGTGTGGTTTCTATGATGCTGCACGCGGAGCGCGCTGAGGCGGTTGAATTAGCGGCTCAAATCGCAAGCTATCTGAGTGAAGCGGGGCACTCCGTTCGNTTACTCGACGATGANGCGCAAGCCATCAATCGGGCCGAGTTTCGAAGCGNNCANGGCGATTTAGCGAAGGGCGCNGACCTCGCAGTCAGCATCGGCGGGGATGGCACCATGCTCCGAACATTTGAGCTAGTGGCATCATTCGATGTCCCGGTCCTCGGGATAAACGTCGGCCATCTTGGTTATTTGACCGAGTTCGAAGCTGACGAAGCTCAAAATGCGATCGACCTTGCTTTGGCNGGACATTTACGCATTGAAGAACGNCTAATGGTCCAGGGACGAGTAGAGCGGTCAGATGGGAGCACGGACGGAGCTTGGATCGGTCTCAACGAGGCGGTCCTTGAAAAGAAGGCCCAAGGNCACACCGTACGACTCGAAGTCATGATCGACGGCTCGCCATTCGCAACCTACGCCGGAGACGGTTTAATCGTGTCCACGCCGACTGGTTCCACTGCATACAACCTTTCGGCGCGCGGTTCGATCGTGGCGCCAACCCATTCNTCACTGCAGCTCACACCAGTCGCACCACACATGTTGTTTGATCGCTCACTGGTGCTAAGACCNGACACGGAAATTCGGATCTCAGTTGTCGGTCAAAGAGAAGCCAACCTGTCCATCGATGGCCGCAGCGTGGCAGCTTTGGCGGACGGCGATGTGATGATTGCGACGCGTGCAGACACCATCGCTCGTCTCGTTACCTCTGGATCGGGCAGCTTTCAACAAGTTTTGAAACANAAGTTTGGACTCAAGGACCGCTGATGCTTCTGGAACTCTCAGTCCAGAATCTCGGCGTGATTGAGGCTTCGGCATTAGTTCTTCGACCCGGGGTCAGTGTGCTTACAGGCGAGACCGGTGCGGGTAAAACCATGGTTGTCCAAGCCATCGAGCTNCTCACAGGCGGTCGAGCGGACCCGTCAATGGTGCGAAACGGAGCCGAAGAGGCATCAGTCGAGGGTCGGTTTGAAATGCCAGGAGGCGAAGAGGTCGTCTTACGTCGGGTGATACCGGCCGACGGTCGTAGCAGGGCTTACCTCAACGGTTCCCTCGCCCGGGCCTCTGATCTCGCCGAGATAGGTGCCAACCTCGTTGATTTACATGGCCAACATCAGCACCAGTCCTTGTTGCGTCAAAAGGTTCAAAGGGCAGCGCTGGATCGACACGGCGGTATTGACCTTGACGATCTACACAACGCTAAGGCCGAAGAGCGGCGATTATTAGACGAAATCGGAACTATGGGCGGTGACGCGAGGGCTCGCCAACGCGAAATCGACCTCTTGCANTTTCAGGTNGATGAACTCAATCAGGCCGAATTAGACGACCCGCTTGAAACAGACGTCCTAGCAGATCTCGAGGAACTTCTCGCCGACGCAGTGACGCATATTGAACACGGGGATCGGTCCCGGTTGACTATCACCGCTGATGACGGGGTCATAGATCTACTTGGGCAAGCCATCGGAGCTCTAGCCGGACGGGCGCCNTACCAAGCAATAGCCGAACGCTTGAGAGGGCTTCAGGCTGAACTTTTAGACGCGANCGATGAGATACGGCGAACAGTTGACAGCATCGATGANGACCCCGAACGCCTCGCAACGGTTCGCTCTCGTCGACAGTTACTTATCGACTTGCTGAGAAAATACGGCGACACTCTNGAAGACGTTATTGCCTACAGGGCTGAAGCCTCCGACCGGCTTACGCGGTTACGAAATCACGAAGATGTAGCGGCCGAACTGGAGACGGCTCTCAGTCAAGCTCAACAGAAGCATGCGGTCGCGGCAAGAGCCGTAGCCAAACTCCGCCGATCCGCCGCCCCGGTTTTCGCGGGCGAAGTGAATCGCTACCTTCCGGACCTTGCACTCGAGAATGCCAGTCTCACGGTTGAAGTTCGAGGAGAAGATCCCGCTGACGACGTCGAAATAATGTTTCGGGCCAATAGCGGCGCCGTCGAACACGGTCTGGCAAAGGTGGCTTCAGGGGGGGAGCTGGCCAGGGTCATGCTTTCCATTCGACTGGTGTTAACCGCTGGCCCACCCACCTTGGTATTTGATGAGGTTGACGCTGGAGTAGGCGGAGCTGCAGCTATCGCGGTCGGGAGAGCACTCGGCCGGTTAGGAATGACTCATCAAGTGCTTGTCGTCACGCACCTGCCGCAGGTTGCCGCCTTCGCAAACCAGCATCTTGTNGTTGATAAAAGCGACGACGGGCGGGACGTCGTTTCGACNGTTACGGAGGTGACCGACGATCACCGTGTCCGAGAGCTTGCGCGCATGCTCGCCGGACAGCCTGACTCCAAGAGCGGGCGAGAACACGCGACCGAACTTCTGCAACAAGCAAAACTGGATCGGAGTCAGGTGTGAGGCTCAGGCGGAGTGAGNGCGTAGCTGGAGANAAAAAGCTCGGGGCCTATACCCGNATAGACCGTCGGACCAAGAATCTGATTCCGCGCCTCCAACCTGGCGACATAGCAGTGATCAATCACGAAGATCTAGACCGGCTCGCTGCGGAGGGGCTCGTAGCGGCGAAGGTGTCAGCGGTTCTGAATGCATCTCAAAGCATGTCGGGGCGTTATCCCGCACTAGGAGCGCTCGCCCTCCTACAAGCAGGAGTACCGCTAATCGACGGAATTGGAGTCGGCGTTTTCAACGGAATTCATGAAGGAGACAGACTCTCAATTGTCGATGATCGCGTCTACATGAACGGGGAGGCCATCTGCCGCGGAAGCCGACCGACGCTGGCGGATCTGGAGCGACGGCTTGAGCTGGCGCGAGAAGCAGTACGAGGCGAACTCGGTCAATTCGCCGCCAACACTCTGCAGTATCTGGCTACCGAGCCTGAACTCATCACCGAAGATCTAACACTCCCGGAACTTTCAGTCACACTTTCCCAACGGCAGATTCTGATAGTCGTTCGCGGAATCGANTACCGCGAAGACTTAGCCGCGCTGAGGAGAACTGGGTACATGCGCGACATGCAACCTGTACTCATTGGCGTTGACGGCGGCGCCGACGCGTTGCTCGANGTAGGGCTTACCCCCGACCTGATACTTGGCGACTTCGATTCGGTGTCCCGAGACGCCCTCAAATGTGGCGCACAACTGCTGGTACACGCCTACCCGGGCGGTCTAGCTCCCGGCGCGACCCGATTGGATCGTCTCGGCGTCGANTATTCGATAGTAGAGGGCGTCGGCACGAGTGAAGACATCGCAATGCGGATGGCGTTCGAAGAACGAGCGGAACTCATAGTTCTGGTGGGATCGCACACGTCCATGGCAGATTTTTTCGACAAGGGACGCAGAGGAATGGCGTCAACNTTTCTGACCAGAATGAAGGTCTCGGCGATCCTGGTAGACGCAAAGGGAGTCAACCGCCTCTACCGCACCCAAGTGCGTAAGCGTGATCTGGGTCTACTGATTCTCTCGGCTCTNTTCACTCTGGCCGTCATTGCTGTCGTGACAGAGCCNGTCCGCCTTTTGCTGCGCACCCTCTGGCTGAATTTAGGGATGTGATTTCGAAGTGATCAATCTGAGATATCACATCATCAGCATCGTCGCCGTGTTCCTAGCTCTGGGAATTGGCTTAGCTCTGGGCTCCACCTTTGTTGACTCGGTCCTCGTCAACGAATTGGAAGATCAAGTCAACGAGTTCGAGACCGAACGCGAAGAAGCGGTAAGGCAGAAACAAGAGGCGGTTGAAGCCAAAGATGCCGCGATAGTGGCTATGCAAGAAATTCAATCTGAAGCAACGCGTCGGGCTGAACAACATCGAACCGAACTAGCTGCAGAACGTGCCGCCGCAAGTGAACAAGCTGATGCATTAATAGAACAAGCTGAGCGTGAAGCGGCAACAACCGACACTTTGTTGGGCACGATTGAAGCCGTGATGCCACGGGCACGTCTACTCGGAACATCTTGGATTGTCCTGGCGCCTACGGGGATCGACAGCACCGTAGCTTGGAGAATTAGAGATCTGCTGACCCGTTCTGATGGCGAATACCTAGGAATGCTATGGATCGAGTCGACCATGGACTTCGAGAACCAGCGAACGNTAGCTGCGTTAACGGAACTCTTTGGCGCGGATTCAGACGANAGCGACCTCGCCCAATTGACCGTATCTGTTGTCGCTACATCGCTCTTAGCCGAAGAGATNCTCCCCGAAGCAGACTTCGAACCCACTCCGACGCTCTTCAACGACCTTAGAGACTTAGGCCTNTTGCGGTTCGACCGCTACTTGTCGACGCGCGACCTGGACAGCATCTCCAATTCTGCAAACCGTGTGATCATCATTAATGATTCCGACCATATCGACCTTCACGACGGGTTTTTCGTACCGCTCCTGCATCAAATCGCAGAAAAAGCCGAGGGTGGAACAGCAGCCTTAGTGGAGATCTCGGTGGAAGGAAAGCCTCGAGGGCAAATAGTCAACAGGGTTCGAAATGACTCCGTACTCGCGCNGAATTTGTCGACNTTCGATGAAGTCGAATCGTTCGAGGGCAGNCTGTCTCTGCTACTCGGTTTAGATCGCCTTCCAGCGACTGGTCATTACGGGAACCTAAGTACCTCCGAAGGACGCGTTCCCCAGTGACTCACGTTGTAGCGGTCGTGCCNGCTAGAGACAGAGTTGACTCGATAGCGGCGACAGTGACNGCGCTTGTAGAACTCAACACGATCGGCGAAGTGGTAGTAGTTGACGATGGTTCGGTCGACGGCACCGGCGAAGCGGCTCGGGAGGCTGGGGCTCGCGTCATCACGCTTGANAGCAATCGAGGTAAGGGAGGAGCGGTCGCCGCCGGNATNGCNGCCTCGGGAGCCCCTGAAAGTTACTTGCTGATCGACGCTGATCTTGGTGCCTCCGCTTCGCACGCAAAGGTTCTCCTTGAACCGTTGGTTGGNGGTCAGGCAGATATGACAATCGGGATCTTTCCGGANNGCGGACGGTCGCGAGGCTTCAGCATCGTGAAGCGAACCGCTATTCGGATACTCCAACGGGCGACGGGTCGCCTATTTGTCGAACCGTTATCGGGTCAACGAGCGGTCAGTGGTCCACTTATGCGCTCACTAGAAGTCGCCGATGGATTTGGTTTGGAACTAGCCCTCACTATTGACGCGCACCTCGCGGGCGCCCGTATCCAAGAAATCCCCGCCCCTTTCTCGCATCGACCATCAGGCAGAGGACCAAGAGGCGTCGCTCATAGAGCTCTTCAGTGCAGAGATGTCCTCAAAGCGTCCGCGTCTCGNCTCGGATGGCGGTCCACTCTGGAGGTAGTAGTAAGTGGCTTGCTTAGAAAGAACGCGAAGTGATCCTTACGATAGGAACCTTTTTTGTAGCGGCAATCGGCGCNTTGCTTTGTTGGGGGCGCCTCGGACCGGCGTTGTCAAGACCTCAATGGCAGAAAGACAATTANCGCGGCAAATCTGTAACCGGCGTATCAGGCGCCTTTGTTGTTCTGATNGAGGTTCTCGTAGTCGCGAATCTTTATTGGGGNTTTAGCGAGTCCTTCTACGGCAAACATGCTTTAGCGGTGCTCATTTTGGTTTTGGCTTTCGGACTNTTNGGTTGGATCGATGACACCCNAGCCGAGGCGACCGGAGGTGGACTTCAAGGACACCTTGAATCGGCCATATCTGAGGGTGTTTTCTCTACGGGCGTTCTGAAACTCGTCGGCGGTGTTCTGGTTTCGTTTGGCGCCGTGCTAATTGCTGACGTAAGCGATGGGCTAGTCGGCCTCGCCCGCAGCGCGGCGATAGTCGCCCTGGGAGCGAATTTGTTGAATCTTCTTGACAGAGCACCCGCGCGCTCTTCCAAAGTCGCCATGTTCTCGTTCATAACACTTTTCGTTGCAACAGCGGTTTGGGGCNNCTCGGATTCGGTTTTGAATCTGGTTTGGGCCNCAGGGGTGGTCGGAGCGAGCGTGGGGCTGGCTCCTTCAGAGTTGATGGAACGNCACATGCAGGGTGATACCGGAGTGAACACGACGGGTGCNGTGTTGGCGTTTTCAGTCGTTTTGGTTGGGTCCTCTCTCGTTCAATGGATAGNTCTAGTCGTGCTAGCTGGTCTGAACTTGGTGAGCGAGAGAACGTCTTTCAGNGAAGTGATCGCCGGCAACGCGGCCCTAGACCGGCTCGACCGCATGGGCGCGCAACACCGGCAGGACTGAAATGGACACGAATTTAAAAGATTACGAATTTTTGAATTCATCAAAAAGTGTCATCGAAGTTCAACACCATCAGGGAAGTCACCCGCTAAATTCTCTTCAAGTGCAGCGGGACCTCAACCATGACTAAACACATTTTCGTGACTGGTGGGGTTGCGAGTGGACTCGGCAAGGGAATAACAGGCTCTTCCCTCGGGCGCCTCTTGAAAGCAAGAGGACTTCGGGTGACGATGCAGAAGTTCGACCCGTACATCAACGTTGATCCTGGAACNATGAACCCCTTCGAACACGGCGAAGTCTTCGTCACTGATGACGGAGGCGAAACTGATCTCGACCTGGGGCACTATGAGCGTTTNATCGACGAGCCGNTGACGAAGGATTCGAACGCAACAACAGGTTCGATATATCAGGCTGTTCTCGCGGCTGAACGTCACGGAGACTACCTAGGNAAGACAGTCCAGGTGATCCCCCACATAACCGACGAGATCAAGCGGCGCATTCGACGTCTCGCCACCGCCGACACCGACGTAGTCATAACTGAAGTCGGAGGCACTGCTGGCGACATTGAAATTCTCCCGTTTCTCGAAGCAATACGACAAATGCGACTAGATGCTGGTCGCGGCAACGTCTGCTACGTGCATGTAACTCTGGTTCCGTTTATCGGTCCGTCCGGCGAACAAAAAACCAAGCCCACTCANCACTCGGTGACAGAGTTNCGAAGCAGAGGAATTCAACCCGACGCAGTAGTTCTTCGAAGCGAAGAACCCATCGNCACGGCGTTGCGTGAAAAGATTTCACGTTTGTGCGACGTGGAACTCTCAGGGGTCGTTAATGCCCCAGACGCGTCGAATCTGTACGAAGTGCCACTCACACTGCACGAAGAGGGNCTCGATCGGTATATCTGCGACATATTGGGTATAGCGGATCTAGAACCGGATCTCCGCTCTTGGTCTGCACTAGTTGAACGCATAGAGGATGCGACCTCTACGGTGCGGATAGGNATAATCGGCAAATACGTGAGCCTTCCAGATGCATANATGTCCGTAGTCGAAGCTCTACGTCACGGCGGCTATCACCATGGAGCAGAGATAGATATTGATTGGATTCAAGCTGAAGACGTTGAAGGCCTCCTCGCAAGTGGCCGACTCGCGCCATTGGACGGCATGATCATCCCNGGTGGNTTTGGAGAACGCGGCATCGAAGGGAAAATCGCCGCCGCTCGATACGCCAGAGAAAACGATGTCCCTTGTTTAGGCTTATGCCTCGGCCTTCAGGTCATGGTGACCGAGTTCTGTCGTAACGAGTTAGGTCTGGTAGATGCAAACAGCCGAGAGTTTGATCCCACTACCTCGCACCCTGTTGTCGACTTGATGGATTCGCAACGCGATGTGACCGACATGGGCGGCACCATGCGGCTAGGTCTATATCCNGCGCGGCTGCTCGATTCCAGCAAGGTGGCGGCGTTATATGGAGATGCTTTGATATATGAGCGTCATCGTCACCGTTACGAGGTCAANAACGACTATCGGGTCCCCATGGAGGAACACGGTCTCAAATGNAGTGGGTTGTCACCGGACGGCCGATTGGTCGAGTTTATAGAACTTGAGGAGCATCCATTCTGGNTAGGTACGCAGGCTCATCCGGAGTTCAAGAGTCGACCAGACCGACCCGCACCTCTTTTCGGGGGTCTCGTAGGAGCTGCCCTAGCTAGAGCCGAAGGGCGAAATCCCAAGCTCCTCGAGTCTCGTACNGAATCGGCGAGTTGAACTGTGGTCGGCCGATCCGACCCCNAGTTCTCCTTGGTGAGCGAACAATTGNTGCACTCTGGCTACGCTTTTGATCTGTACTCGACCAGCTGGNTNGACNGTTCGGGNGAGGTATTTGAACGAGACATCGTTCGTCATCGCGGCGCAGTGGCCNTCGTGCCGTTAACGGACGATCAGGCACATGTTTTACTCGTCCGCCAATTTCGCACTCCCCTAAATGCGTGGCTTTTAGAGCTACCNGCCGGGTTACGAGATAAAGAAGGTGAGTCCGAGTTCGAAACGGCTCGTCGCGAATTGGAAGAAGAAGTTGGGTGTGTGTCGGAGACCCTCGAACACCTTGTCACGCTTGCCACCGCTGTTGGATTTACTGACGAGGCNATATCGATCTTTCTGGCTCGAGGCCTTACCTGGACAACGCGCCGAGCCGATGGAGTGGAAGAAGAGTCAATGACAGTCGAAAAGATTCCATTGGCCGACGTAGGAGGGATGATTGCCGATGGCGAAATCACCGACGCCAAAACGGTCGCCGGTCTCCTGCTTGCCCAACAAAAGTTGGCTTTGCGATCTGATGGATGAAAGAACGGTCAGCCCTGAATTAGAGGAATTTTTACGATGGTTGACGGTAGAAAAGATGAGGGCGCAGTCAACTGTTTCTGGGTACCGCAGGGACGTCACCAACTTCCTTGGCTGGCTTGACACGACCGAAAAGCGGCTCACGACCACCGCCAAACAACGCGATATCACCGCCTATGTAGCCCATCTGAAAGCTTCGGAGCTAGCTCCAGCCAGCGTCGCTCGCGCTACCGTTGCAATTCGTTCCTTCTTCCGCTTTTTGGCTGCGGAAGGAATAACCGAAACGGACCCAGGTGCCTCTGTCGAAGTGCCCCCTGTGCCCCGACCTTTACCGAAGGCGCTGACTCTCGAGCAGGTGGAGTCTTTGCTCGCTTCGCCGGTGGGTGATGATCCGACTACTTACCGCGACCGGGCCATATTGGAGGTTCTCTACGGATGCGGTCTACGCATAGGCGAATTGGTAGGGCTTTCAGACGTCGACGTTGACTTAGATGGCGAGCTCTTGCGAGTTTTCGGAAAGGGGCGTCGGGAGCGGATTGTTCCCTTAGGTGGCCCCGCCCAGGAAGCACTAGAGCAGTGGATGAGCGGGGTAGGGCGAAAGGCTGTATTGGACCTCCGACGAGATCAAGGACCCGCGGAACCAGCTGTTTTTCTCAGCACTGGTGGAAGAACGCGAGGCAAACGGCTCAGTCGTCAAGGAGCCTGGTTGGTTGTTCGGGGACACGGAGAGAGAGTGGGCCTCGGTGAGGAACTCACACCTCATGTGTTGCGTCATTCATGCGCCACGCACATGCTGGTGAATGGCGCAAAGATTCGTTATGTACAAGAACTCTTGGGTCATCGATCGATTAGTAGTACGCAGATATATACAGCTCTTAGGGACGAAGAAATCCGTTTGGCATATGACACATATCATCCCCGCGCCGAAGCTGAGTTACGTGACAAGTAACTTCACTGCTGTGCTGGCCAGAGATTTTCATCACCTAACGAAGAGATTTTTGGGTTCACTCACCTGCATTAAGCCGAGCCCATCGGACGAAAGTTGGGTGGAGCAGCAGCTTTCTAAAAATGAAATGGAACTCTGGTCAGCGATGGGTCCTGCAGATCAGACGCATTCGATTGCAGTAGCGAGAATCGTTGAGCACGAGCTACCGAAAGACAAAACGGCGGTCGCTGCTGCGTTGATGCACGACATTGGAAAAATCACCACTCACTCGACCCTTATTCTTAGGGTTTTGGCCGCACTGGTGCAGCCTGTAAGTAGAGAGCGCCTCAATCGATGGAGGTCCAAGGAGGGGTGGTTACCACGACTGGCAGAATTAATTGAGTATCCGCAGGCGGGATCATGTCTGCTAGCAAAGGCGGGAAGTGATCAATTTGTGGTGATGTGGGCCGCTCAGCATCATTTAGGACCTGAAGCGTGGACTGTTGACCACGTGCGCGCCACGGTGTTACGACGGGCAGACAACGCTGCAGTGTGAGGAGTCTCAATGGACGCAATAAAAATTACAGAAACTCTTCAAGACGTAATCCTCCGGGCCTACGGGGATCGCGTCGGAACGTTCAAGTTGCAGTCAGTTGATGAAGCCACTTCGAAGGCTCGCCAAAAAGCGCGTTCACAACTTACGAAAGATCAGAGGCTAGTGATCGATCGAGCTTTGGTGTCTTTTCGGGATTGGTTAATCAAGCGCGACCCCGAGGCCGCTGAACGTGTAGCGAAAGGTGTTCCTGCGCCACAGGACATCGAAACTGCTGTTCGGGCAGCAGAAGATTATGCCGTCGCCAACATGGCTCCCGATGTGACCACTGAAGAAAAAGCTTTGCTGACCTGCCGTTTAGAGAACGGTCGCGTAGAAACGATTGAAGAACGCAACGCGACAAAACGTAGACCTTTGAAGTTGTCGAATCGACACGTTCGAACAATGGTTGGCGGCATATTAGTGATCTTCCTAGGCTCCGGTTTAGCGGGAATCGCGACCGAAGCCGCAACGATAGTGACGGTGGTTGGAGCCGCCATTTTCGTCTTCGGTTTCAGAAGATGGCGATCTGGTGATGTCACCTCCAACATCCCTCAGGTGTCAGTTTTCCGTGGCGGCAAGATCAGTGACGAAGGCAAAGAACAGTTCTAAGTTGACCTAGGCATTGGGTCACCCAGCGGACAGAAAGCCCATTGCGTCTTTGGCTCGCTGCACAGTCACTACGGCGACTTCAGATGCCTTCTCCGCTCCGCGAGCAATGATTCTTTCTAACTCCGCAGGATCAGCGAGAAGTTCCGCTCGGCGATTCTGCACCGGCGCGAGGACAGTGATGATGGCCTCCGCAGTGTCGTTTTTGAGGGGACCATATTGGTGGTATTCGTCGGCGAGCGACTCAGGATCCCGGTCGGTAGCGGCACCCAATATTGACAACAAATTCGTGACACCGGGTTTCGTTTCGAAATCAAATCGAACCTGATTTTCGGAATCGGTGATCGCTCGTTTGAACTTTTTAGCGATGGCGCTTGTTTCCTCAAAAATGCCTACCGTACCCATCGGGGACTCCGAGGACTTAGACATCTTGTTCGTTGGTTCTTGAAGATCCATCACTCTCGCTGCAATTTTGGGAATTGCAGCTTCGGGTAGCACGAATGTTTCACCGTAACGAGAGTTGAAACGCTCGGCTATATCGCGCGTCAACTCGAGGTGCTGACGCTGGTCGTCGCCTACCGGAACGCGATCGGCGTCATAAATCAAAATGTCGGCGGCCATGAGAGCCGGGTAAGTGAACAATCCAGCAGATACATGTTCTTGTCCGGAGTCACTTTGTTTTGCCGATTTGTCTTTGAACTGGGTCATTCGGCGTAACTCTCCGAAAGAAACAGTGCACTCCAGAAGCCACGACAACTCAGTGTGGCAAGGAACGTGACTCTGGACAAAGAGAGTGCATACCTCAGGATCGAGACCGACTGCGACCAACGTTGCCATTGTCTCGAGGGTCTTAGAACGCAGTTCCAATGGATCCTGCTGAACTGTCACGGCGTGAAGGTCGACTGCGGTGTAGAAGCTGTCATGGGTGTGCTGGTCAATAGCCCACTGACGGAGCGCGCCCAGAAAGTTACCGAGATGGACGTCTCCTGTGGGTTGGATACCCGACAGCACTCTTGTCATAGAGCCTGACGGTACCGCAGCTATCGCCGCAAACCATCCGAAGAGGCCGGGAAGGCGTCGGAAAATGATCAGAAAGACTGAGCGAGCGTCTTACATCGATGTGATTTGCTCCGCTATCTTTAGGAAATGCCCTACGAGGTACAGACGGACGTATTTGAGGGCCCGTTCGACCTTCTTCTGCGTCTCATTCTGCAACAAGAGGTCGATATCTATGAAGTGTCTTTAAGTCACATCGTGGACGTCTACCTGGAAGAGATGCACCGAATAGTTACGGCGCTCGAAAGGCAGGGTCACGATGCCGGCGGCATCGATCTTGAGCGCACCACAGAATTTCTATTGATTGCGGCAACCCTTGTCGAACTGAAGACCCGTCGGCTGCTCCCAGACGAAGTAGACGGCAACCTCGATGACGAACTTGGCATATGGGAGGAACGCGACCTGCTGCTTGCGCGCTTGTTGGAGTGCAAAACCTTTAAGAGCGCGGCGGTAGCGATACGACAGTTGGCTCATCGCGCGTCGTTCAGCTATCCGCGGTCCGCTGGTCCCGACGAGAGGTACCTGTCTCTGGCTCCGGATCTTCTAAACGGCTTGTCAATTCAGGACGTCTCAGATGCGTTTATGAGAGCATCGGCTTCGAAACAGTCGGCGCGAGTAGACGTCGCGCATATTGCCCCTATCACCGCGTCGGTTACCGATGCCATGTCTGATCTGATCGATCAACTGCCAAAACTTGAAAAAACCAGTTTCAGACAACTAACGAGTGGTCTAGCTGATCGGATTCAGGTAGTCGTCCAATTTCTGGCTGTCCTCGAGCTATTCAAACAAGGTCATGTCGAGTTAGATCAACCAGAAAGATTCGGAGATATAACGCTGACCTGGATTGGGAATGAAGACGAAGTGCTACTACCCACGGGGGTCATCTCGTATGACGGCTGAGGATGACGCTGAGGTCTTTCAAGAGCTTGCCGCTCAACTAGAGAATGAAGGGTCCCTCTCTAGTCCATTACCTTCCGATGACGTATTTCCGGACATTGACCCCAACGTTGTCCCGGCAGACGTGCGCGCTGCTCTTGAAGCAATTCTTTTGGTGGCTTCCGATCCCGTGCCTCCAACGGTTCTTGCCCAGTTGTTAGAAGTCGGCGTCGAAACCGTCGACGCGCTTTGCGAATACTTGACCGATAGCTACGCGCAAGAAGAGCGTGGATTCACCATCAATCGCGTCGCTGGCGGTTATCGCTATCAAACTTCAGACGCCCAAGCTCCCTACGTCGAACGCTTTGTTCTCGAAGGGCGAGCGACCCGTCTCTCCACAGCGGCTTTGGAAACGTTGGCCATTGTGGCGTACAAACAACCAATTTCAAGAGCCCAGATAGCATCGATTCGCGGAGTCAACGTTGACAGCGTCGCCCGAACACTGCAGCAACGAGGCTATATAGAAGAAGTTGGTCGTGACCCAGGCCCGGGCAACGCGACAATGTACGGTACGACGACGCTGTTCCTTGAACGCCTCGGCCTCGACACCGTTCAAGACCTTCCCAAGCTGAGCGATTTCGTTCCTGAAGCGGAGGTAGTCGAGACCCTTGAAGTAGCGCTCCGCGGTGTCGACGAAACGGCGGAGCCCAGCGGCACTAGCGATTTGAGTCCACCGACGTGACTGCTGAGGAGTCGTCAGAACGACTCCAGAAGGCACTAGCTCGATCTGGAGTCGCGAGCAGACGTGCTGGCGAAGAATTCATTAAGGCAGGTCGAGTGACGATAAACGGCCAGGTAGCAACTCTGGGAGACAAAGTTCGACCGAATGATCAGATTGAACTCGACAGCGTTCCGATTCTTCGCGACCCGGATCTTGTGCACTACCTACTCCATAAGCCGCGTGATGTCGTTTCGACGGCTCATGATCCGCAGGGGAGACCTACAGTCGTTGACCTCATACATTCCGAATCCAGGGTTTTCCCAGTTGGCCGGCTCGACACCGATAGTGAGGGCCTGATTGTTCTGACCAATGATGGAAACTTGACTCACAGATTGACGCATCCAAGTTTCGGAATCCCCAAAGAGTACCTAGCTCACGTGGAAGGCGTCCCGACCAGGCTCGCCCTTCGTCAACTGCGGGAGGGAGTTGAACTAGATGATGGGCTTACTGCCCCCGCCGCAGTCTCAATGCCACAGGATGGCCTACTCAAGCTTGTCATTAGCGAAGGTCGCAACCGTCAAGTGCGTCGAATGTGTGCCGCCGTTGGCCACCCGGTAGTTCGGCTGGTACGAGTGCGAATCGGACCGATCAGCGATAAAGCATTGGCGGCCGGAGCGTGGCGAATTCTTAGCGCAGAAGAGGTCCGTTCTCTATATGCGGCGACAATCAATTAATAATCTCACACTGAGCTTTGGCGACGCCTTGGGTACCATGCCGAACGTAGGACTTTCCTCCCAGCAGACGGATTTGGTTCCCAATGACTAAGAATGCGCGTCGTGCTCAGATCGTGGGAACTGGATTGATTGGCGGTTCGATAGCGCTCGCCCTCCGATCCGAGGGGTGGCACGTCACAGGCAGAGACGTTGATGTCAATCGGAGTGAACGGGCTTTAGAACTCGGAGTGTTAGACGCCGTTGGTATGGACGCGCACTCCGAGTTGACATTCGTAGCAGTACCAGCGAGCGCCCTGGAGACAGAGATTCGCAATGCTCTCCGTGACACTTCCGGCATAGTGACTGATACCGGAAGCGTGAAAACGACGGTAGCGCGAAGCGTCAACGACCCGCGATTCGTGCCCGGGCATCCGATGGCGGGCTCGGAACAAGAAGGCGTCGATGGTGCCAATCATGCAATTTTTGACGGTGCCGTCTGGGTGCTTACCCCGACCTCAGGCACCGATGATCTCGGACTACGTGACCTTCAAACTGTGCTTACCTCGGTGGGTTGCGACGTCGTAACCATGGATCCGGAGCGCCACGACGCGTTAGTGGCGATTGTTTCGCACGTACCCCATCTCACCGCAGCCAGCTTGATGTGTCTCGCCGATGACCGCGCATTGGACGATGCGCCTCTACTCCGTCTGGCCGCAGGCGGTTTCCGAGATATGACTCGCATTGCCGCGGGCCACCCCGAAATATGGTTAGACATCTGCGAAGAGAACAGAGACGCAATTGTCTCGGTCCTTGACGAATTTTCAGACCGTATTAGCGCTATCCGAAACATCGTGGCGCATTCAGACCGAACGGGTTTAACGGACATGCTTTCCCAGGCGCGAAAGGCGCGCACCAATTTGCCTTCGCGGTACGTCAGACCCCAAGAGTTGGTCGAAGTTCGAATTCCGATACCGGACCGGAAAGGTCAAATCGCAAATATCACCATGTTGGCCGCCGATTGTGATGTCAATGTTGCCGACATCGAGGTCGCTCATTCGGCTGAAGGAGCACAGGGCGTTCTCGTTCTGGTAGTTGCTGAGGCTGACGTTCAGAGATTCTTGGCCGTTTTGGCGGGGCAAGGATATCGACCCACCACAAGAGAACTGGCATGAGCAGTTCGCTGTTGATGCAACCATTTGCCGCGCCGGCCGAGGGAATTATTTCGCTGCCCGGTTCTAAGAGCCAAACAAACAGAGCGTTGCTTTGTGCTGCGCTGTCCGAAGGTACGAGTCGGTTGTCAGGAGTGCTTTATGCCGAGGACACCGAAGCAATGTTGGAGGCAATCGTTTCGTTTGGAGCAGTGGTTGAAGAGGATCGTCAGAATTTTGAGATCGAGGTCACTGGGATAGCGGGCGCCCCGGTGTTTCAAGAGTTAGCCATCAACGCGAGACAATCCGGCACCACGTCTCGGTTCCTGTTGCCGACATTAGCGGCGGGGAATGGTCGGGTGACCTTAGATGGAGATCAAGAACTACGGGCACGCCCATTCTCCGAACAAATTGATGCGCTTCGCGATCTCGGATGTGAGATCGAAGAGCTCGACAAGCGCGGCGGGCTCCCTGTCGTAGTTTCGGCTCGCGGAGTAGAAAGGAGCGAGGTCGAAATAGCAGCTGCAACAAGTAGTCAATTCGTGAGCGGTCTGCTGTTAGCAGCACCGCTCTATTCGAACGGCTTAAAGATAAATTTGACGAGCCCTGCGATCAGCCGACCTTATATCGAACTGACCGTCGAAGTGATGCGCGACTTCGGTGTGTTAGTTGAACAACCAGATGATTCGACCTACGTGGTAAACCCCGGCCATTACCGGGCCGCCGAGGTACACATCGAACCGGATGCATCCGCAGCCTCATATTTTTTTGCTGCCGCTGCGATAACTCACGGGAGAGTGAGAATCACTGGCCTCCATAGCGAGAGCCGTCAGGGAGACATTCGATTCGTAGACGTGCTGGAACAGCTCGGAGCCAAAGTTGTCTGGGGCGAGAATTACATAGAAGTTGAAGGCGACCGAATTCGGGGCGGTACCTTTGATCTCCGCGATTTTTCCGATACAACACAGACACTGGCAGCGTTAGCAGCCTTCGCGGAGAACGACATCGAAATCACCGGGGTCGGTTTCATCAGGCGAAAAGAGACTGACCGAATAGCTGCAATGAGAACAGAGTTGACCAAGTGCGGTGTCGAAGTAAAGGAAAGCGAAGATGGCCTCATCGTGCGACCGAATTTGTGGTCGCTCAAGGGAGCACGCGTTGACACCTATAACGATCACCGCATGGCTATGTCCATGGCCTTATTGTCGCTTCGAATTCCGCGAATAGAGATCAACGACCATGAGTGTGTCAACAAGACATTTCCTGATTTCTTCTCACGGCTCGAAGAGCTTCGACCGAAAGCGAAATCTCGCGAAAACACCGTCGCCGTTGCCGCCATCGACGGCCCAGCAGGATCTGGTAAATCAACGGTCGCGCGTTTACTTGCTACTGAATTAAAACTTCCACATTTCGACACAGGGGCCATGTACCGAGCCGTTGCTGTAGCCGCGTTGCGAGCAGAAATCGATCCCGACGACCAAGATGCGACAGCCGAACTTGCCGAACAAACAAAGATAGCTATCGGCGACCGAACTTTCATTGACGAGGTTGACGCTACCGATGAAATCAGGACTCCCGAGGTCGACCAGCTGGTGAGCGTTGTAGCAGCGAATCCCAAAGTGCGACGCGTTCTTGTAGCCCAACAGAGGAAATGGGCGACCGAACTCGGCGGCGGCGTGATGGAAGGCCGCGACATCGGCACCAAAGTATTTCCCGATGCGATATTCAAGGCTTTTCTTACTGCTCAGCCGGAAGTACGAGCACGTCGACGCTATGGTCAGTCCTCGATCCAGACACTGGGAGACGTGGCAGAAGATATAGAACGACGAGATCAAATTGACTCGACGCGGTCCGATTCTCCACTTCAGGTAGCACCTGGGGCGGTAGTAATCGACACGAGCGACCTCACAGTTGAACAAGTTGTGTCGGAGTTAGCGAATATGTTTCGCTCTGTGGTGGAGGACTAATGGAGCCCGAGCTGCCGGCAGCGGACTCCAACTCGCATTGGTACAACCGCGCGACATATCACGTGCTCAGATATCTGGTTTGGGGCCTCTTCAAATTTTGGAACCGAATCTCCGTCGAAGGGCGGTCCAACATCCCTGACGGCGCCTGCGTGTGGGCACCGAACCATCGAAGCTATATCGATACGCCTCTACAGTCGTGTATCCCTAGACGACTACGTTTTATGGGCAAAGAATCGGTATGGAATAACCGATTCTTTGGCTGGCTTTTTACCACGATCGGATGTTTCCCTGTCAGCCGGGGAAGTGCTGACAGGGCTGCTCTACTGACGGCACTGGCGGTTCTTCAGAATGGTGAAGATCCAGTGGTTGCTTTCCCCGAGGGAGAGCGCAAAGACGGCCCTCGAATATTTCCGTTATTTGACGGAGCCGCTTATTTGGCCGCAAAAACACAAGTACCGATAGTGCCCGTTGGAATTGGTGGTACAGCTGCAGCTATGCCGAGAGGCGCTAAATTCTTGTACCCGAAACGTATTCACGTCATCATCGGCGAACCCATTCCGCCCCCGCCTCTTAGCGCGACAGGGCGTTTATCGCGACAAGAGGTACGTAAAACCTCTGAGCGTCTGCGAGAGGAAATCCAAGAATTGTTCGACCGCGCCCAAATCATTTGTGGCACACCGAACGTTTATGAGCCCGGCAGTGAACCGCAGACGAACCCGTAAAGAGAAGTAAACGGTCGACTGTTAATTCGATAGAGAAGCCAGAACTTCACTCGCTGCAATTTCGCGATCGAGCGGCGCTATTCGAGAACCAGCAGGAACGGCGAGAGTCGCGTGCACCGCTGTCTCAAGAGCCGAAAGTAGTTCTCGAATCTCCCTCGGTGGCGGGAAATATTCGTCTTCGTCGGTGATGCGTATCTCTTCGACCCCCGTCGTCGGTGAAAGATTCTTGATGACGGCTTCAACTAGTTCCTCAGGGGCTGAAGCGCCAGCGGTCACCCCAACTGTGCCTGTTAAATCACTTGGCAACTCTGACGCCGAATTGATGCGGTAGACCTGTCGACAACCAGATTCTTCCGCCAGTTTCACAAGTGCCATGGTGTTGGAAGAGTTGGCAGAACCAATGACGACAACCGCGTCGCACCGCTGAGCAATCGACGCCAAAGCCGACTGCCTATTAGTAGTTGCGAAACAAAGATCACTACGTCCTGGCATCCAGACATCAGGGAACCGGTCTTTCGTCGCTTGCAACACGCCCTCCCAATCTCGATGACTGAGCGTCGTTTGCGCCAACATGGCGATCGGCTCTTCAAATTCTGGCAAATTGGCTACTTGAACCGCATCCTCGACGAGGCTGATCGCGTCAGGGGCCACGGCCATGGTTCCGACGGCTTCTTCGTGGCCTTGATGTCCCACGTACACGATCCGATAACCCTTTTGGGAACGAACACGGACTTCGTGATGAACTTTGGTTACCAGAGGACAAACAGCGTCGACTACGTAACCTCCGCGAAGTCGAGCTTCACGTACTACTTCGGGAGCTGAGCCATGAGCGGAAAGCATCAGTGGGCGCCCCTCAGGTACTTGGCTCACGTCATCAACAAACACGACTCCTAACTGTCGGAAACGATTAACCACCAGTTGGTTGTGCACGATCTCGTGATAGCAATAGACCGGCGGGTCAAACGAGCGCACCATCCACGCTAAGGCCTTGATTGCCATCTCTACTCCGGCGCAAAAACCCCTAGGCGACGCCAACAGCACTTGATCCACGTTCATCAAGGCGAGGTTACCGCTTAGCTTGTTCAGAGCATCCGTGCTCGGTCTCAGACGCGGTCACCCGTATCCTGAAACCATGTCCTTGCCGGTCGTCGTCGCAGTCGCGCCTGACAGTGCAGCGGAGTCGGCTGGCCTCTGCCCAGGCGACCAAATCATCGCGATTGACGGTGAAGTACCGACGGACGTTATTCGCTGGCAACTGTTAGTTGACGAGGCTGATCCGGTCCTGACCATCCAACGAGGAGGGATAGAACAAGATACGAAGGTCCTGAAGGTGGCCGGAGAGCCGCTCGGTGCTGAGGTCGACGCTTCGATATTTGACCGCGTGACGACGTGCGACAATCACTGCGAGTTTTGCTTCATTTATCAGTTGCCGAAGGGCATGCGCCGAAGCCTTTATCTAAAAGACGATGACTATCGTCTTTCGTTTTTATACGGAAATTTCACGACATTGACTCGATTCACCGAAGCGGACCTCGAGAGGGTCGTAAACGAAAGACTCTCACCCTTGTACGTATCGATTCACGCCACCGATCCGGAGGTCCGAACTCGGATGCTTCGCAACCGACGAGGTGGGTACAGTCTCCGCTGGCTCAAAGCGCTCCTGGACTTCGAAATCGAAATTCACGGACAAGTAGTCGTATGTCCGGGAATAAACGATGGAGAAGTCCTAGATGACACCATGCTCGGCATCCTCGACCGCTATGCCGAGCTCAGATCGTTGGCTGTAGTGCCCTTGGGAGTCAGCGATCACAACCGAGAGCCATCAATGCGTCCTCACACCAAAGATGAGGCGATCTACGTAGTCCACACAGTCGAACGATGGCAGGAGCGATTCCTTGACGCGATCGGACGCAGAATGGTGTTCGCGGCCGACGAGTATTACCTCTTGGCGGGGAAACCATTCCCGGCCGCAGACACTTACGAAGACTTTCCTATGCATGAAGATGGCATTGGAATCGCAAGAGCTTTCGAAGCGGGGTTCGCCGGTAAGTTGCTCCCGGGGGTTGGTCCGCGCTCTGGTTTCTTCCAATGGGTTGACGGTGCTCCGGCTGAAGGGTACCGAGCACCTAGCAACAGCAGCGGTTCAAACCGTGCCGGTGAGATCTCCGATCCCAGTTCCGCTAGCGGTATAGAGCCGGTACCTGTTGGAATTCGCGCCCGAAAGAATTTACCGATCGGCATACTCACTGGATCTTATGGAGCGGAAGTTCTGTCACCACTAGTCGACTCTTTGGGACGAAGCGACATTCGAATTTTGGAGGTCGAGAATCGTTTCTTCGGTGGCAACGTAAAGGTGAGTGGACTCATGGTCGGTGCGGACGTGCGTCGGGTTCTTTCATCGGAGCCGGAAGGCCATCGCTACCTGTTGCCCGACGTCTGTCTCAATAACGGCAAGTTTCTAGACGGGCTATCGCCGGACGACCTGACAAGGGACGTTGAGGTAGTCCCCACTGACGGTGCTGCTTTGCGCGCGGCGCTTGGGAAAGGCAGTGGTTCTTTGCGGGCACAACAGGAATCTTCTAAATGACCACTCAAAGTCCACTGCCCGTGGTCTCGGTGATTGGCAGACCCAACGTGGGTAAGTCGACCTTATTTAATCGAATCCTTGGCAGACGTGAAGCAATTGTTGAAGAGAGACCGGGCGTTACCCGCGACCGGAAAGCCTTAGAGGCAGAATGGTTGGGGCATTCATTTCTTCTCGTCGATACGGGTGGTTGGATGCCCACTGGATCTGATCTGGATGGCAAAGTATCGGCCCAAAGTGAGAGGGCAATCGACACCTCTGACCTAATCGTCATGGTGGTTGACGGCGCGACTGGGATCACTGAAGAAGACACTCGTGTCGCATGGATATTGAGGCGCTCAGGGGTTCGCGTCATCCTCGCTGTCAACAAGATCGATAGCCCGCTTCGAGATCAAGATATCTGGGAGTTCATGTCGTTAGGTCTCGGAGATCCTCTTGGCGTTTCGGCGCTCCACAGCCGAAACACAGGCGATTTACTTGATCGGATCGTTCAGATGTTGCCGGCCTCGGAGCCTCCGATTGGTGAAGAACTTCTGTCCACGAGTGAAGCAACAGTTGACGAAGAAGTCCCCGGGGTCGCCATTGTGGGAAGGCCCAATGTTGGGAAATCAACGCTATTCAACCGACTGATTGGCGATGAGCGTTCCGTTGTTCACGATATGCCCGGCACCACACGCGACGCGATTGACACTGTTGTCGAGACTGAATTAGGGCCATTGCGTTTCATCGATACGGCAGGCATGAGGCGAAAGTCGAAGGTTGACGATGACACCGAGTACTACTCCACCCTTCGCGCCCTGCGAGCAATAGACAAGGCCGACGTCGCCCTTCTTGTGATTGACGCATCCGAGGGAGTGACCTCACAAGATCAACGTCTCGCCGAACGAGTGGATGCCGCGGGATGTCCGATAGTGATTTTGATGAACAAATGGGAGGTCGTCACCCAGGAAGAAAAAGATGAACTGATGTATCAGCTAGGGCAACGACTCCATTTCTTAGGCGAATCGCCGGTCTTGCGTATAAGCGCTTTGACCGGGCGCGGAATACAGCGCCTTGTACCCGCTTTGGAGGCGGCTATCGATGCATACGAAACAAGAGTGCCAACTCGTCGCGTAAACGAAGTGATTCAACTAGCGCAGTCCGCTCAGCCCGCACCCCACGGCGGTCGGGTTCTTTACGCCACGCAAGGCGCAACTCACCCACCCACCTTCACGTTGTTCACCAACAAGGAGCTGCCAGCGAGCTATGTGCGTTACCTTGAACGTCGTTTACGCGAAGAATTTGATCTCGGCGCAACGCCGATCAAGATGAGGCTCCGACGGCGCGGTTAAGGAACTCGATGCACTGTTTTACTCAGCAGCTTGAGACCCAACCGGTACTCGAATCGTGACTTGGTGCGATCGATGCAATCGCGAGTTTGATATTGGCCTCGTCGATGATCAAGGCGGCTGTCCCGCCTGCGGACAATGGCTGGGCGATCCACCTAGCGGAGGGTCCGTTCCCTGGCATTTCTGGGTGGTAGTCACGGGCGCTGTCCTATACCTCGGGTGGCGGGCACTAGAGGGAATTGTTTGGGTGTTGCAACAAATCACTTGAGCAAGTTCAACGTGCGGATCGGGGCGGTATCCCAGATATCGTGGCGTGGCTGCGGGCTGTGGCGCAGTTTGGTTAGCGCACTGGTCTGGGGGACCAGGGGTCGGAGGTTCAAATCCTCTCAGCCCGACGAGAAAATCGAAACAGGCCTGTAAGCAGCGGATTGCGACTACGTCGTTGTTGATAGCCCGACATGTCGACACCGATGTTTAAATTATTCTTCGAGGGCTCTTGAGGAGAGGTTACGTAACTGTTGTAGGGCCGATTCCGGATCGGATGCTCTGCTTAGCAAACGGCGGCTGTCCTCGCTCAGTACGCCAACAGATATTCCATGGTCGAGGAACTCAAGGAATTTGTCCCAGAACTTTCCTGTGTCTAACAAAACGACTGGAAGATGATGAAGACCAAGTTGCGTCCACGCCAACACTTCGGCCACTTCATCAAGAGTCCCGTACCCTCCGGGAAGGGCGATAACAGCGTCGCTTAATTCGTACATCAACGCTTTTCGTTCGTGCATCGATGAGACGATACGTAAATCGACTTTGCCGCCATGGCGCACATCATGGGAGAAGGTCTTCTCCGGGTAGATTCCTACGACGTAACCATTCTCCGAGATTGCTCCGTTGGCGACAGCTCCCATTAGTCCGACGTCGCTACCGCCGAAGACGACTGTTATGCCTGCCAAAGCGAGACATTTACCAAGGTCCGTTGCTAGGTCAGCGAAGTTGGGTTGGTTACCAAAAGAGGAAGCGCAGAAGACGGCTACCGATGTTATTTCTCGGTCACCGGTATTCACGACGGGTGTCCCCAATCGCAGATCGAGACAATTCTTCGAAACATAAATTTGGTGGGTGAAGGCCAGGTGATCACGAGAGTTCTGCCGCCAGCGAAAGAGCGTCTTCCCAACTGGGGTGACCCATCAGAAGTCGTCGATATTGGACAAAGGGTCTCATGCTGTTCAGAGCCATGACTCCTGCTAGTGCGTCATCGCGGCGATAGCCGGTTACAAAAGCTTGCTCATCAACTGAGCCCACCAAAACCTCCACATGTTCAGCTCCGCTGGTGTCGCCTGCGACTTGAATTCTGTCGTTGTATTGGTCAGACCAGACGAATGGCACAGAGTCATATACGCGACTGTCTTGGGGGTGTAACAGGTTCCGAGCAACGAGCATCGCTTGTTCGGTGACTGCAGTCCAATGTTCCATCCGTACCGGCGAGGGTCCAAGCCAAGCATTTGGTGCTCTGGCGACGTCACCGATGGCGTAGACCCCGGGAACCCCTGCATTCATGGTTCCGTTGCACACAATGCCGTCGTCGAGTTGTAGGCCGGAGCCCTTTAACCACTCCGTATTCGGATGGGCGCCAATCCCAACAACGACCAAGTCAGCAAAAAGCTGACTCCCGTCAGTCAACTGGACCCCCTCAACTTCATCGCTACCGAGTACGGACGCGATCCCCACGCCTAGTCGCAAACCGACAGCGTGTTCTCGGTGTAGGTCGCCGCAAGCTTGGCCCATAGCGGGACCGAGCCCTCTGATTAGTGGTGCCTTGGCGGCCTCGACAATGGTGACTTCACAAGCGCGACCAGCAGCAGCAGCGGCGACTTCGGACCCTACGAAGCCCGCTCCGACGATCACGACAGACGCACCAGGCAGTAGTCGCTCCCGGATCGCTAAGGCGTCGTCGAGTGAACGAAGCACATGAACTCCCGCGATCCCGTCAGTTTTTGGAAGTTTTCTTGCCGCGGCGCCCGTCGAAATTATGAGGCCGTCATAACGAATTTGGTCGCCACCCACCGTGACCACCCGGCCGTCGGTGTCGAGGCTGGTTGCCGGCTCGCCCAACAACAGGTTCAGATCGAGATCGTTAAAAGTGTCTTCCGGCAACAACTGCAACTCGCCGGGATCTTGGTCCGTGCTGAGCATTGTCTTAGACAAGGGTGGCCTGTCGTAGGGCAGGTGCTTTTCGGAACCAATAAGGGTCAAAGTACCCTCGAAACCTTCTCGGCGGAGATTCTGGCAAGTTCTTATCCCCCCGAGAGAAGCACCCACAACTACGATTTGATCCACTGTTTCCACCTCTGTCCTGAACGCTAGCTGGCCCGAGAGAGCTCCTGACTCGTGTGTCGGGCAGATTACCGGCTGCCACGCAGGGTGGTGACGTTAAGGGGGATTCCGGATACTTGATCAAAAATGAAGGCTGATTTGTGCTTGCGCGCGAGCAAAGAGACAGGTACAGATGCTTGACAAGGTTGTAACTACACAGGTGTAATCACAAGTCCGGAACTTAAACGACTAATACCGGCGGACTGAATTTTCCAACCCGATGAAGTGCAGGCTCTCATGTGAGCCTGGTGACTCGGGGAAGAGGCTTTGGTTCCTGGTGCGGGGGACGGTCGCTGGGGGATGGGTGACCAAAGAAGGGGCGATAGTGGCGATCACGGATCAAGCGGCGACTGCAACAACTAGTGACGCAGCCGACGGTACCTCCGCTACAGGCATGCAGGTCCAAAAACGTGACGGCAGCATGCAGTCGGTCGATGTCAACAAGATCGTTAGGGCAGTCGAACGGTGCGCAACCGAGTTACCGGGGGTTGATCCAATGCGCATCGCCACGAGAACGATTTCCGGCTTACACGATGGCGCCACCACCACCGAGCTCGATGAGTTGTCGATTCGGACAGCGGCGGCGTTGATTATCGAGGAACCGAATTACTCGCGTCTTGCCGCCAGACTGCTCGGGACCTTTATCGACAAAGAAGTCCAAAACCAAAACGTCTATTCGTTTAGTCAATCGATCGAGTTAGGAGCCGAGTGCGGGTTGATCAACGAAGGAGTGCTCGAATTTGTCCAGTTTCATGCACGCAAACTGAATAACGCGGTGTTGGACGATCGAAATAATCTCTTCGAGTTCTTCGGGTTACGTACCGTCTATGACCGTTACCTCCTTCGTCATCCAACTGAACGAACCGTTATCGAAACGCCTCAATATTTCCTGCTTCGCGTTGCTTGCGGCCTCTCACGTACACCTGACGAGGCCATCACCCTTTATGAGTTGATGTCGAGCCTCGAATACCTGACCTCAAGCCCAACTTTGTTTAACTCCGGTACAGCCCACCCTCAGATGTCGTCGTGTTATTTACTCGACAGCCCCGAGGACTCCTTGGAAGGTATCTACAAGCGCTATACCGATATCGCCAAGCTTTCTAAGTTCGCTGGTGGGATTGGCGTGGCTTGGCACAGAGTTCGATCTAAGGGCTCGCTAATTGGTGGTACTAACGGGCTTTCTAACGGCATAGTTCCGTGGTTAAAAACTCTAGATTCGTCGGTCGCAGCCGTGAACCAAGGCGGAAGACGGAAAGGCGCGGCCTGTGTTTATTTGGAAACGTGGCATGCCGACTTAGACGACTTCCTTGAACTCCGAGACAACACAGGTGATACCGCTCGTAGAGCTCACAACTTGAACCTTGCGAACTGGATCCCGGACCTGTTCATGGAGCGGGTGGAGAATGACTGGCAGTGGTCTCTTTTCGACCCAAAGGTCGTGCCGCACTTAACAGACGTGTATGGAGACGAGTTTCGACAGGCGTATCTTGCGGCGGAACAGGCCGGACTATACGAGCGCCAAGTGCCGGCGCGACAGCTATACAGCCGCATGATGAGAACTTTGGCTCAAACCGGAAACGGGTGGGTCACGTTCAAAGACGCGTCGAATCTCAAATGCAACCAAACCGGTGAACCTGGCAACGTGGTGCATCTCTCGAACCTTTGTACCGAAATTCTTGAAGTCACTAATCAAGCGGAGACCGCCGTCTGCAATCTCGGTTCGGTGAACTTGGGACGTTTGGTGCGAGACGGAGCTTTCGATTTTGATCGCCTAGGGGAGGTCGTGCGAACGGCAGTGCCCTTCTTGGATCGAGTAATTGACATCAACTTCTATCCAACCGATGAAGCGGGCTCCTCGAACAACAAGTGGCGCCCGGTTGGTCTGGGCCTTATGGGTCTTCAAGATGTGTTCTTTCAAATCGGCTTGGCGTTTGACAGCCCAGAAGCTTGTGAACTGTCCACCCGCATAAGTGAGGAGATCTACTACTGGGCTCTCTCAGCTAGTTGCGATCTCGCTGCGGAAAATGGCCCCCATGAGGGCTTCTCTGAGACGAGAGCAGCGCGGGGAGACCTCCAGTTTGATCTGTGGGGCGTCGACCCAAGTGACACCGCGCGATGGGAGGCTCTGAAGGACCGCATAAGTCAGCATGGACTTCGTAACTCGTTGATGATCGCGATCGCGCCGACAGCGACGATTGCCTCCATTGCTGGCTGCTACGAATGCATCGAACCTCAGGTATCGAATCTCTTTAAGAGAGAGACACTTTCCGGTGAGTTCTTGCAAATCAACCGTTATCTCGTGGACGAACTTCAGCAGCGTGGTCTCTGGGGCGACGAGATGTCTCAACGGATCAAAAGAGCGGAGGGCTCAATCCAAGGCATCGAAGAGATCCCTGACGATTTGCGCGAGATTTACCGAACAGCTTGGGAGTTACCGCAACGATCATTGATCGACTTGGCCGCAAACAGGGGCGCATATATCGATCAAAGTCAATCCTTGAATCTTTTCATGGAAAGCCCAAGTATCGGCAAATTGTCTTCGATGTATATGCATGCTTGGAAAAGCGGCCTCAAGACCACCTACTACTTGCGTTCGAGGCCAGCTACCCGAATTAATCAAACCACTACTGGAGTCGACGATGACCCAACGGCATTACCGCCAGATGGGGAATCAGGTGACGCTCGCACCTTCACCGACGATGAAGCCATCGCATGTTCTCTGGAAAACCCTGAAACTTGCGAAGCCTGTGATTAACGTCCGCTTCGCTTCCCTGTCCTGATCCACCGTCAAGAAACAACGCAAGAATGGCACTCACCGAACCAGACGACACTTACGCCAACCCCGACGACAACGAAGGGTTGGCACCTGCTAGCGATCAAGAGATCGGATCTCTAGGTAACATCCTCGACCCAGGATTCAACCTGACATTGCGTCCGATGCGGTACCCGGTTTTTTATGACATGTACCGCGATGCCATAAAAAATACCTGGACAGTTGAAGAAATAGATTTCTCTGACGACGTTGTAGATCTCGACCGGAAGTTACTACCCGCCGAACGCCACTTGATAAACCGACTAGTGGCCTTCTTCGCGACCGGGGACTCGATAGTTGCCAACAACCTCGTGTTGAATTTGTACCAACACATCAACAGCCCTGAAGCTCGTATGTACTTGAGTCGACAGTTGTACGAAGAGGCCCTTCATGTTCAGTTTTATCTCACCCTCTTGGACAACTACATACCTGACGCAGACGAAAGGGCCGAAGCGTTTGCGGCTATCGAGAACATTCCATCTATTCGCCAAAAGGCTGAGTTCTGTTTTAAGTGGATGAGCAGCATCGAGGACGTCGGCGAATTACGCACCCGCGAAAATCGCCAACAATTTCTTTTGAACCTGGTTTGCTTCGCCGCTTGCATCGAAGGACTTTTTTTCTTCGCTGCATTTGCCTATGTCTACTTTCTTCGAAGCAAAGGTCTCCTTAACGGACTTGCCGCCGGCACCAACTGGGTGTTCCGCGACGAGTCTTGTCATATGAACTTCGCATTCGAAGTCGTGAACACTATTCGAAACGAGGAGCCTGACTTATTTGATGACGATTTGTCGGCACGCATCGTCGAGATGCTCGAGGAAGCCATTGAAGTGGAAAGTCAATTTGCTGCAGACGTCTTATCTGGAGGCGTAGCAGGGATGTCGACGGCAGATACGCGGACGTATCTGGAGTTCGTTGCGGACCAAAGGTTGTTGCAGCTAGGGCTTTCTAAACGTTATGGAGCTAAGAACCCGTTTGATTTCATGGAGCTACAAGACGTCCAGGAGCTCACTAATTTCTTTGAACGGACTGTGGTGGCTTACCAGGTCGGTGTGGAAGGCGACGTTGCGTTCGACGAAGACTTCTGAGTCGGGCCCAACGACTTGGGCTAACTGTTCCACCTCGTTTTCGTCCACCATGGACTTGCTGGTGCCATCCTTTTCGCCGTCAATGATCGACTAACCGCGGGAATAGCCCTATCGACGCAGGAAAGCTTCGATAAGCGTGTCGACGGCTTTTACCGGTGTAGTCGTGTCGGAACGAACCTGGGATTCCATTTCGGGCAACAGTTCGCCTACCTCGGGATGGGCTCGCAAAGTCTCCAAGAGACGATCATCAAGCATTGACCACATCCAGCGCACACGTTGCTCCTCGCGGCGCCGCTGAAACTCACCAGCCTCACTGAGAAGGCGCCGGTGCTGTTCTATGTGACCCCAGAGGGTGTCGACACCCTCGCCGGTCAAACCGGCGCACGTGACTACTGGGGGCGTCCAGAGAGGTGAAGCCGTGGCGGTTAGGTGAAGGGCCATTTGGTATTCGCGCGCCGCGGCTTCGGCCCGTTGAGCATTGTCGCCGTCGGCTTTATTGACAGCAATCATGTCGGCAAGTTCCAAAATTCCTTTCTTCATTCCTTGAAGTTCATCGCCGGCACCAGGAAGCATCAAGACCAGGAAAAAATCGACCATGTCGGCGACAACTGTTTCACTCTGACCGACCCCAACCGTCTCGACCAGCACCACGTCGAACCCGGCTGCCTCACACAACGAGATGGTTTCTCTGGTCATTCGGTTAACACCGCCGAGTTCCCCCGCTGTCGGAGAGGGACGGACAAATGCCGCCGGATCGTTCGCTAGAGACGACATTCTGGTTTTGTCTCCAAGTATCGAGCCGCCACTGACCGATGACGTGGGATCTACTGCGAGAACTGCCACCTGATGACCTGCGCTAGTCAATGATTTGCCGAGGGTCTCAATGAAAGTGCTTTTCCCGACACCGGGTACACCCGTGATTCCAACTCGATGTGCTGGGCCCACACTGGAGGACAGCTCGAATAGTAATTCCTGGGCGAGAGAGCGATGGTCGGGGTGGTTGCTTTCCACCAAAGTGATGGCTCGACCCAGTGCGGCGCGGTCAGCCGAGAGGACACCTTCGGCTAGGTCGAATATTGAGGGGATGGAAGGCACAACTGTTGAGGTTACAGGCCGGTGCAACACCGACTTAGCGGACTTACCAGTTTCCGACCGGATCCAATGAAGCAAGAGTTCTGGCGGGCTAAGAGTTGAGTTTTAGGCATATGAGGACAAAGGAGGCGCGGTCTGGCAGAATCTCTGAAGCACCATCACAGAGCCGGAGCAGCTATGGAGTTCACGTTTACGCAAGGCGATCCCCTTACCGAAGAAGAAGCGCTTGCCGAAGCGGAAAAAATGGGCCTTCACGCCCTAGCCATTGATATCGAATCCTCTGAAGACAACGAACTGCACTGGCATGAATTCGCGGCAGCCATCTGGTTGATCTCAGGAGAAGCGAATTTAGCCACTGAGGACGGCACTGTGTACGAAGCGAAACCTGGATGCCGACTCACAGCGCCGGCGGGCTGGTTGCATCGTGAACTGAGTAGTCCCACCCATCGACTGGTGCTTGGAACCGATATTCCAGTGGAACGGTGGACTCAACCGGTCGACAAACCAGCCGCTGAACTGCCCTCGTAACCCGAAAGATGATTAAACCGTCCGCGGGGATCGGCTAGCAAAATCTTGAATGCTCAAGCGGGCGGCACCATTTCGTTCAGCTGGTAGATCGTCGGTGGTCCGTGAAATCGGCTTGTACGTGCGGCAAATTCATCGGTGCCCATGAACGCCGCCATTTTCTCTATGTCGACCCCGTAGGCAAGTATCACCACCTTGCCCTCGTCAACAGGACCGGCAACCATTGACTCAGAAAACTCCTGCCGTGCCGGCAGGTCCTCATCAAAAACTTTTCTCCACTCGTCGTAATCTCCGAGGAGTTCAATAACCACTGCCAGATCCATTTCGTGCCGCCTTGCTTTTCAGTCAGTGTTTCAACCTTAATTCGATGAAAGGCCTAAAGATCGCTGCGAAAAGCGGTCCTTCGCCTAAACATTGGCTTTGTAGGATGAGTAAATCCCGATCATTTCTTCGATCGAGATTCTTTCGCCTGCTAGTTGTTTCAAGGTCATTTGCTGACTAGGACTTCTCGATAGTTGGACGTCTGTCAATTATTTGATGGAATGCTTTTGCGAAAGTAGGACATATGGGCATAGCGAAGCGGATAGCCGAGCGAAGGGGAAAGTATCCACACCCCGTCGAAAAGTTCCTTGAGTCAGGGGAGACAGTGAAATGGATGCTCCCGGCACAAGGTGGGCTTCACCCTTTCACGATGCTGTTCTTCGCTTTGTTCATTCTGCTAGCGGTGCTTCTCTTAGATCCCCGCTCTTGGGTGATGGGCGTCACGATTTCAGTTGTGGTTTTCGCAGTTGTCGCCGTATTGACCACTGCCCGGTACCGGGTGATTGCTATCACTGCAGACCATGTTTTGCTGTTAAGGGCTCGAGGCTGGCGGCCGGCGAAACCAGTTGAGTTACTTAAGAGGATTGAGCGAACGGCGAAATTTGACGTTCGCAGCCAATTTTGGTCACAAATTGCAGTAGATGGCGAAAAGTTGTGGGTGCACAAGCGGTTCCAGGTGAAACTTAACGAAGCGGACTCGTCCCTTGGGCGAGGGCCAGCTAAGACGGCCCCGACTGGGGTTTATCGCGCTAACCGGGCGAAAAAGAAAGTAAAGAACGTTCGTCGGAAGCGTTAACGCTTAAGCGTTCAGTTTTTCGAGTAATTCGATAACTGCTTCGGCGATGACAGTTCCAGGAGGAAAGATCGCTGCAGCGCCTGCTTCAAGTAAGGCTTCGAAATCTTGGGGCGGGATAACTCCGCCGACCACGATCATGATGTCGTCTCGACCTTCGGCTACTAGAGCGTTGCGAAGTTCGGGTATCAATGTCAGATGACCAGCAGCAAGCGATGAAGCTCCGACGATGTGTGCATCGTTTTCCACTGCCTGTCGAGCGGCCTCGTTCGGAGTTGAGAAAAGCGGTCCGATGTCTACGTCGAAACCGAGGTCAGCGAACGCGGTGGCGATGACCTTTTGGCCTCTGTCATGTCCGTCTTGACCCATTTTTGCGACGAGGATACGTGGCCGTCTCCCCTCGCGTTTTGAGAACTGTTCAACCAGTTCTCGAGCAGAACTCACGGCTTCGGTTTCTTCTCCCACTTCGCTGCTGTACACCCCGCTAATTGACCGAATTTCAGCTGTGTGACGGCCATAGACCGTTTCAAGGGCGAAACTGATCTCTCCAACCGTTGCTTTAGCTCGACCTGCTTCTATTGCTAAGGCTAAGAGATTTCCCGCTCCAGTGTCTGCCGCTTTGGTTAACGCTGCGAGAGCAATCTCTACCTGCTCGTCGTTTCTCTCGATGCGAAGCCGGTCAAGCTTAGCTATTTGTGCTGCCTTAACTTCGGCGTTGTCGATTCTAAGGACCTCTACGTCTTCGTTAGTTTCCATGCGGTATTTGTTAACTCCGACCACGGTCTGCCTACCGGAGTCGATTCGCGCTTGGGTGCGGGCTGCTGCTTCCTCGATTCGCATCTTGGGAACGCCCGCTTCTATGGCTCGAGCCATGCCGCCCATTTGCTCGATCTCTTCAATGTGCCCTAGAGCGCGATCAGCTAATTCACGGGTCAGTCGCTCTACGAAGTAGCTCCCGCCCCAAGGATCGATGACTTTGGTCGTTTCCGACTCCTGTTGAAGAAATAGCTGAGTGTTTCGTGCGATTCGGGCGCTGAAGTCGGTTGGTAGGGCAAGGGCCTCGTCGAATGCGTTTGTATGGAGACTTTGCGTGTGGCCCTGTGTCGCGGCCATTGCTTCGAGGCACGTTCGCACGACGTTGTTGTAGACGTCTTGGGCGGTGAGACTCCAGCCTGAGGTTTGACTATGGGTGCGTAACGACATCGATTTGGGATTTGCAGGGGAAAACCCGGCCACCAAGTCTGCCCAAATGATGCGCGCCGCTCGGAGCTTGGCGACTTCCATGAAAAAGTTCATGCCTATGGCCCAGAAAAAGCTGAGACGGGGCGCGAAATCGTCGATACTTAGCCCGGCTTTTTGACCAGTACGGAGATATTCAAGACCATCGGCAAGGGTGTAAGCCAACTCCAAATCGGCCGTCGCACCGGCTTCTTGCATGTGGTAGCCGGAGATCGAAATGGAGTTGAAGCGAGGCATATGTTCGCTGGTGAACTCAAGGATGTCTCCGATAATGCGCATGGAGGGCTGAGGTGGATAGATGTAGGTGTTGCGCACCATGAACTCTTTGAGGATGTCATTCTGAATGGTCCCGGCGAGTTGGCGGGTATCAACACCTTGTTCTTCCGCGGCCACGACGTACAGAGCAAGAATAGGTAACACGGCTCCGTTCATAGTCATTGACACGCTCATCTGATCGAGGGGGATGCCCTCGAAAAGGGTCCGCATGTCGTAGATGGAGTCGATGGCCACGCCCGCCATACCCACGTCACCGCTTACACGCTCGTGGTCGCTGTCGTAGCCACGGTGGGTGGCGAGGTCGAAGGCAACCGAGAGACCTTTTTGTCCCGCAGCGAGATTCCGTCTGTAAAAGGCGTTTGAATCTTCGGCGGTCGAAAATCCCGCGTACTGTCGAACTGTCCACGGCTGGTTCGCGTACATGGTCGGATAAGGACCGCGCAAAAACGGAGCAAAGCCAGGAAAGCTATCCAAATGCGACATGTCACCTTGAAGATCCGCCGCGGTGTAAAGGCATTTGATGTCTATGCCCTCGGGAGTTTGCCAAGTCAAGGCCTCCGCGGCTTCACCCGTTTGGCTCATCAGGTCGCGTTTCCACAGAGTGAGATCGGAGATTGGTTCGCTAGTTTCATCGAGACCAATTGTCGTGAAGTCAGGAATTTGGTTCATCTTGCAACTTCACCTGATCAATGTTTGGTGGACAGTCGCGAGCACTTCGAGCACATTGCACCCACGATAAACAAAGCCATCGATTTCGGCTGCGCTGATTACTGGAGAATCGGGAGATCCCGCCAGATAAATCAGGTCGGCTCCTGCGGCCCGAAGGGCGTCAACTGTTTCGTGGGCGGACTCTAAATAAACGTCGTCGGATGAACAAATGCAGGCGACTTTGCTGCCACTGGACGCGAAGGCTTCAGCAGCTCTGCCTGGATTTTCGAAGCCGTCATGGCTTATCGCTCTAACGCCGCCTGCTTCGAAGAGGTTCTTGGCGAATGTGGACCTATCGATGTGAGTGACAATCGGGCCAAGATTTGCGAGAAATACGGTTGGCCGTGAAGTAGCGGTATCGGATGCTTCTCGTAGTTCTTCGAATGGAGTGGACCACCGAAACAAAGGAAGAGGTTCACACCTTTTTTCCCCAGCTGGCTCAATCGCATCGTGAGGTATTGGTTCCCGCTGGATCTTTACTTCGGCAATGTCGGGAAATTCACTTGTCCCCGTGATCGAAGTCGACCGGTTCGCGAGTGCTGTGAACCGAGCCGTTCTGGTTTCCGCTATCGACGCCTGCCACCACCCAGATTTGAGAGCCTCCGCTATGCCGCCCACCTCCTCGATTTGCTGAAAAATCTTCCACGCCGTACGAGCAAGTTCGTCAGTCAATTCTTCGAGGTACCAGCTTCCACCTGCAGGGTCGATCACCGATGACGCTCTCGTTTCTTCGTGCAGGATCAGCTGAGTGTTGCGAGCCAAACGCAAGCCCGTGTCATCGGAGAGTCCTGCTGCGCTGTCGAAGGGTTCAACGGTTACAGCGTCTACGCCTCCAAGCGCGGCAGCGAAACACGCTGTAGTCGTGCGCAACATGTTCACCCACGGGTCATTGAGCGTCATCATCGACCGTGCCGTCGTAGCGTGAATAGCAAGCGGCGCGGTAACAGGCTCACCTCCCGATGCTTGGATGATCCTGGCCCAGCAGACTCGCGCCGCCCGAAATTTAGCGGTTGTTAGAAACTGATCCGGGCCCGCCGAGAGCGTCAATTCGAACTGTCGCGAAGCTTCTGTGAGGGAAAGTCCAGCTGCGGTGAGAGAGCGCAACCACATGACTGCAGCCGAAAGCACAGCGCCAAGTTCCTGCCCGTCGGAAGCGCCCGCATCTGCCCACGTTGAGCCGTCGAGCGCAATCGACCGGATGCTTGGATGGGATTTTGAGATTTGGGCCGCAAGATCAGCGCCTTGAGCGGCCTCCTCTTCGATCTCAGAGACCGACCGCCCGGTCCGCGCTAAGCGTCCAATCGGATCGAGGCCCAGACAGTTACGCAGTAGAGAGACGTCGTCGGCCTGACGATCACAAGCAGTAATGAGAGCACTTATCTGAGCTAGGGAACTGCCGGGGGTTAGATGAACTGGAGCCAGATCGAGGTAAACCCCTTCGAGGACGGAAGCCAACAAATCGGGCTCTGTCGGAGCTCCTCTCAGGGTGATGCCAGTTACGCCATTCTCGAGATCAGAGAGGATTCGTTTGTTGACATCTCTGCGCTGAGCGAAGTGAGTTTGGCGAATTTCCCACCCAAATGCATTTCCTGCAGCGCGGCTTCCGCGGGTGAATGGCGACCGCCCGGGAAGGCCAGGCTCGGTTTTGTCAACCCCATGCATTTCGCGCGTATAGAGCGGTTCTCTGCTAATCCCATCGAGCGTTTGTGTGGTTAGAGAGCGCAGATCTCGACCTCTGAGAGCAGTATTGGCGGCCTCTTCCCACGAGGCGTAATCGTGATCTTCGAAGGCGACATCGTTCCCATCGACAGAATTGGAATGAGAATCGTCGGCGGGCATGTGAGCAGGGTATTCCACTGATCGCCTCGATAGCCACGACGCCGGCAATACATGGTGCCTAAGTGGGTCACGGTCGCTATTGCGTGGCATCCTTGAGGCCCGTGAACGCGTCCTCTTCCAGTCCCGCTAACGAAACTGAAGATCTTCAGCCCGCGTTTCGCTACGACGCTGCGTTAGCCGACCGGATCGAGATTGGATGGCAGCGTCGATGGTCTGAACAAGGGGTCTATGAAGCGCCCAACCCTTCGGGCCCGCTCGGAAATCAAGACGCCGATGACCGTCCCAAATTATTCGTAATGGACATGTTTCCTTATCCGTCCGGTTCTGGGCTGCACGTAGGTCACCCGCTCGGCTATATCGGCACCGATGTTTTCGCTCGTTACAAGAGAATGACCGGCCATAACGTTCTACACACGATGGGGTATGACGCATTTGGATTGCCTGCCGAAGAGCATGCCCGTCAAACCGGGGAGCATCCCAGGGTAAACACTGAGACCAACATCGCCAATATGCAGCGACAGCTTGACCGTTTGGGGTTAGGGCACGATAAGAGACGTTCGATCGCAACGACCGACGTTGCTTACTATCGGTGGACTCAGTGGATTTTCCTTCAAATTTTCCAGAGCTGGTATGACGTCGAATCTGGCCGGGCTCGACCTATTGCCGAACTTGAAGACCTGTTCGAAAAGGGTGACCGGTTAACATCAGACGGCCGTGCGTGGCTCGAAATGGACTCAACCGAAAAACGGCGAGAGTTAGACCAGTGGCGTCTCGCCTACCTAGGTGAGGCCCCGGTTAATTGGTGTCCCGCCCTCGGAACGGTTCTGGCTAACGAAGAAGTGACGGCCGAAGGTCGCAGCGACCGCGGTAACTATCCAGTTTTTCGCCGTCCGATGAAGCAATGGATGATGCGAATTACGGCCTACGCCGACAGGTTGCTTGAAGATCTGGATCGGCTTGATTGGACCGATTCCATCAAGACGATGCAAAGAAATTGGATTGGGCGCTCCGAAGGGGCCCAGATTAGTTTCGCGACTTCACCCGGTCCAACGATCGAAGTCTTTACTACCCGGCCGGACACTTTATTCGGGACCACAGCAATGGTCTTGGCCCCAGAACATCCCCTCGTAGATGCTTTAACGCCTGACGTATGGCCCGAGAACACTCCCCACCAGTGGACGGGGGATGCGGCGACACCTAGTGAAGCTGTAGCGAACTATCGGCGGCAAGTGTCCGAGTTGACTGATCTTGAGCGACAAGAGAATCAAACCAAAACGGGTGTTTATGTAGGGGCCCACTGTTCCGTTCCGGTTAACGACCTCCAGGTTCCGATCTTTATCGCTGACTATGTGTTAATGGGGTATGGGACTGGCGCCGTGATGAGTGTGCCGGGCGAAGACCAACGAGATTGGGATTTCGCGAACGAATTCGGGATAGACATCATTCGAACAGTCCAACCACCGTCGGATTTCGATGGCGAGGCCTACGTTGGTGAGGGCCCTGCCATTAACAGCGATTTTCTAAATGGCCTCTACATTGAGGACGCCAAACGATCAATGATCGATTGGCTTGAACGCGAGGGGCACGGGGCTAGAACTGTCACCTACAAGCTGCGCGATTGGCTCTTTTCTCGCCAGCGTTACTGGGGTGAGCCTTTCCCAATCGTTTACGACGACACCGGTTTGGCGCTGGCTGTTCCAGAGGACCAACTTCCGGTCGAACTCCCCGAGTTAATTGACTGGGCCCCGAGAGCATTAGACGAAGAATCAGACCCTGAACCGCCTCTCGGTCGAGCCAACGATTGGGTGGAAGCAAATTACGATCTAGGAAACGGAGAATTCTCATACAAACGCGAGCTCAACACGATGCCGCAGTGGGCAGGTTCGTGCTGGTACTACCTCCGGTATCTGGACCCGAGCAATGAAGAACGGTTCGTTGACCCCGTCATTGAGAAGTACTGGATGACCGATTCCGCAGGGGGTGTAGGCGGAGTCGATCTCTACGTCGGCGGAGTGGAACACGCTGTGTTACATCTGCTCTATGCGCGCTTCTGGCACAAAGTTCTCTATGACCTCAACCACGTGTCGGGTCCAGAGCCCTTCCAACGGCTCTACAACCAGGGCTACATCCAGGCGGCTGCATACCAAGACGAAAGAGGCGTGTACGTCGAGGCAGAAGAAGTTGAGGAATCGAGCGGAGAGTACTTCTACAAGCAATCGCGGGTAACTCGAACTTTCGGCAAGATGGGCAAATCACTGAAGAATTCCATCACGCCCGATGAGATGTACACGGCATACGGCGCTGACACGCTCCGACTTTATGAGATGTTCATGGGCCCGCTTGACCAAGACCGCCCGTGGGAAACGAAATCGGTTGTTGGTTCGCATCGGCTTCTTCAGCGGGTGTGGCGAAATCTGATCGACGAAAATACAGGTGAGACAACAGTTGTTGATAGCCCCCCTCCGGATGCGCTGCGACGACTGTCGCATCGAACTATTGAAGCAGTCGCAGACGCAATGGAAGGCCTTCGGTTCAATTCGGCTATTGCACGAATCACTGAACTGAACAATGAGCTCAGCCGAAGTGCGGAACGCGTGCCTCGAGAGGTTGCTGAGAGCATGATCCTGATGCTCGGGCCTTTGGTCCCCCATATAGCGGAAGAGCTTTGGGAACGTCTGGGAAATACGAATTCGATCGTTCACTCACGATTTCCCGAAGCGGACCCGGAGCTACTCGTTGACGAATCACTAGAGATTCCCGTTCAGATCAACGGAAAAGTACGGAGTCGAATAGTTGTGGCGAGTGACTCTAATGACGAAGCATTACAAGAAGCAGCCTTGTCTGACGGTCGGGTCAAAGAGTTACTTAGCGGCAAAGAAATCCGAAAAGTTATCGTGATCCCCAAAAAGCTGGTGAACGTAGTTGTTAGCTGACTGAGATGCCGTAAGGAGCCACCTGAAGAATCTTGCAATGCCCGGAATTAGGTAATGCTAGAGATAGGTCCTGGGCCTGTTCGTGCTCAACGAATGCCGCAACGCTGGGTCCGGAGCCGCTTAGCCACGAGGCACACGCACCATGTGCTAAAGCCGCCTCAATCGCTTCCGCTGAGTCTGGTGAGTTCGCCAGACGCGCCGGTTGATGCAGGTCGTCATGGCAGGCGGCTCGCATGGCTTCCAAATCACCACTAGCAATGGCCGCCACCAATAGAGAACTTCGCCCCACAGCGTTCACGGCGTCGTCGAAGGAAACAGACGAGGGCAGACTACTTCGAGAGAGATTTGTCGAAGTTTTATTGTCTGGGATCCAGACAACGATGCTAAGGCCGGGAGGGCACTGAAGCCTCGCAACCGTCTCATTATTGGTGGCAGTAAGGCCTCCGTATATCGATGCGGCAACATTGTCAAAGTGGCCCTCAAGTTTTCCTGCCTGGGCCAACAATTCTGGGAATCGGATTGCACCTGAACGTTGCAGCGAAGCGGCGGCGAGACCGGCGACGCGAGCTGCCCCGGAAAAGCCCAGTCCTTTCCCTGGAGGAATGGAAGTTTCTGCAAAGAGCGGACCTGAGCCCCCGGAGGCTACAAAGGACAAACTGGCGGGATGCCGCTTGTCTAACTCTTCAGCAAGCTCTTGAGACTGCCCTACATCAAGATGAAACGGGAGATCGATCGCTACACCCAGACAGTCGAAGCCGGGTCCAATGTTTGCGGAGGAAGCAGGAACAGTCACGCGCACTCAAGGCAGCGTACAGTCGTGACCATCGGCTGCGAGCGCAGCTGGGGAAGTGTGAGTGCTGTGACGCATGGAGGAAAGTTGGCGGCCAAGGCTCTGAAAGCCGCCGGAGTGGAATGTGTGTTCACCCTCTCGGGTGGGCATGTGATGGGCATATACGACGGCTGCCTAGACGAGAACATCGAAGTCGTTGACGTACGGCACGAACAAGCCGCCGTCCACGCGGCTGATGCGTGGGCTCGCCTACACCCTGGAAAGGTAGGAGTCGCAATTCTGACCGCGGGACCAGGCGTGACCGATGGAGTCACTGGCGTCGCAAATGCGTGGAGAGCCAATTCACCCATCCTGGTGATAGGCGGCCAAGGCCCCTTCCGTCATACGCGTCGCGGGTCATTGCAGGAAATGGATCATGTTTCGCTTATGAGGCCAGTTTCGAAATGGGCGGATTCGTGCTACCAAACCCCACGTATCGCGGAATACATCGAATCCGCCATACGATCGGCCCTCAGCGGAATACCAGGTCCTGCGTTCTTGGAGATCCCTACCGATGTTCTCCACGGCAAAATCGATCTCGCGGAAGTAACAATTCCTGAGTTTCGCGACTACCGAGTCGCATCAGCCGCACCTGGACACCTGATCTCTGAGGCGATCGACCTAGTTAATCGCGCCGAACGTCCAATGGTGATGGCGGGAACTTCCCTCAAGTGGAGCGAAGGTGGTGACCAACTCGCCGCGTTCCTCGATACAACCGGCATTCCGTGTTTCGTAAACGGAATGGCCAGAGGCGAGATTTCCTGGGACCATCCGTCATTTCTGTCATTGACGAGAAAAGAAGCGCTCGAAAACGCCGACTTGGTGATTCTTGCAGGAACACCCCTGGACTTTCGCATGAAGTTCGGTCGTTCCATCCCCTCTGGCGCTTCCATTGTGCAAATGGATTTGGAGCAGACTTTGATCGGAGACAACCGTGGCGTCGACATAGGCCTCGTTGGGAATCTTGGCTTGAATTTTGAATCAATGTCCGCGGACATAAAAGAACGCGGCGTAGCGATCGATGTCTTTGCCTATCGTGACCAGCTACGTCAACGAGAAACGGAACTCGACGCTGAACGCCGCTCTCGCATGGACAGCGATGAGACACCGATTGACCCGCTTAGGCTCTGCCGAGATATTGCAAATGCGGTGACCGATGACATGATCGTGATCGGAGATGGGGGAGACATCGTCGCCCAAGCCTCGAAGGTGATAAATGTGCCTCGGGAAGGCACATGGATGGATCCCGGTCCTTTAGGAACGCTGGGCGTCGGGATGCCGTTTGCTTTAGCCGCACAAAAGGCCTACCCCGATAAGCGAGTGCTCATCGTCTACGGTGACGGATCTTTCGGACTCAACGGATTCGAATACGACACAGCCGTTCGATTCGATCTTCCGATCGTGGGCGTTGTCGGTAATGACGCAGCTTGGGGGCAGATGATGCGGCCGCAAGGGATGCTCTACGGCAAAGATCGTTTAGTTGCCGTTGAACTGAACCGAACCCGCTACGACAAGGTTGTTGAGGCCCTCGGTGGTCATGGAGAGCATGTCACTGAAGCTGAAGAAATAGCGCCCGCTATCGCTCGGGCCTTCGCTTCAGGGAAACCAGCGTTAGTCAACGTCGAGATTCGTCAAGATCGCGGGGAAATGAAGGGCTCAACCTATGTTTGACGAAAAACGGGATTTCTGAGGAATGTGCGGCCGCTTTGTCGCCTCGGCATCTGTTGGCGAATTAGCCCACTTGTTCGACGCCGAAACCTCAAACGACGATCTGGGACCGAGCTACAACGTTTCGCCTTCATCTGAGGTGTACGGGGTTTACGTGGGGCGTGCTGCCGACGAACAAAGAGCAAAGCGCCGAATCGAAGCCTTTTCTTGGGGTCTACTACCTATGTGGAAACAGGCGAAGTCTCGCCAGAAGCTACTGATCAACGCCAGAGCGGAAACTGTGGACAGCAAGGTCAGCTTTGCGCAAGCTTTTACCCGTCGTAGGTGCATCATTCCTGCTGATGGATTCTATGAATGGACGGTGACGGGCTCGATAGCGGCCAAAAATAAGAAGCAGCCCATGTTCATTTTTCGCTCGGACCGGCAACCGTTGTGCATGGCCGGAATATGGGAAAGTCATCAAACCCCTGGTGCTGAAAACCCAACCGTCTCGTTCGCGATTTTGACCACAGAAGCAAATAGCTTCATGTCAGAAATCCATGATCGCATGCCCGTCATATTGCCGAGATCTTCCTGGGACGAATGGTTGGATCCTCTACATTCAGACGTTACGCGTTTGAAGGAGTTATTGGTTCCAGCGCCCGACTCTCTTTTTGAAGCCCACCCCGTCGACCTCAAAGTTGGAAACCCACGCAATAACAGCCCCGAACTCATTACACCAATGCCACACGGCTAGTTGTAGGGGTTGAAAGTCACGCGACCTCAAGCTGTTCGACAATCGCGTTAGCCGCACTTTCGAGTTCAGATTGTTCAACAGAACTGGCAGCGTTTGCGAAATCCATGTCGGACATCTCCTGGGCCGGGATGACATGAATATGCATATGGGGCACTTCGAAACCGGCAATGATGAGGCCAATTCTTGTCGTTCGGAAAGCACGCTGTTGTGCCTCGCCTATACGACGAGCAACCTCGAACAAATGCTGCTGCAGATCTAAGGGAATGTCGAGCCAATGATCGATCTCCTCATTTGGAACGACCAAGGTGTGTCCATGAGCGATGGGGTTGATCGACATGAAGGCAGCGCAGCGCTCATCGCGCCAAACAAAGGTTCCCGGTAAATCACCTTGAATGATCATTTTGAAAACTGATGGCATGAGTTGGAGCCTACGATGCAAACAATGTCTGAACAGCACGAGGGTTGGAGACCTTTCACCGTTCCAAACCTGATTAGCCTCGTTCGGTTGGGGTGCGTACCACTATTTCTTTGGCTCCTTTTTTCCAAAGAAGACCGTTGGGGCGCTGCGCTTTTGCTTGGTGCCTTAGGCGCTAGTGATTGGGTAGACGGCTACATCGCTCGCCGCTTCAATCAGATAAGCGAACTGGGGAAGATCCTTGATCCAACGGCCGACCGCATAATGCTATTGGTCGGCGTTTTTGCTATTTGGGTCGACGGCTCGGTACCGGGATGGATTGCGCTGTTGGCGCTAATACGGGAAGGCTTGGTCGCGGTAATCGCCGTAGTTCTTGCGGCTGTGGGTGCCCGAAAAATCGAAGTTACATGGTGGGGGAAAACAGGAACCTTCCTGTTGATGTTTGCTTTCCCATTTTTCCTTGCTGGTGAGAGTGACGTGGTGGTGGCTTCACTTTTCGCTATAGGCGCTTGGGTGTGCGTTCTTGTTGGCCTACCAATTCATTACTGGTCGGCCTTTGGTTATGTCCCAGCTGCTCGAGATGCCCTGATCGAAGGCAGAGCTGGACGATCAGATCGAGCCGCGGGGTAGGTTCACTTGTTGGTGCTGTGGGATAGGTTTGAGTCATGAATACCCCGGCCGAGCTTCGATACTCCACAGACCATGAGTGGGTGCGTGTAGAAGGGGCCACAGTGCGCGTAGGGATCACCGATTTTGCTCAAGATGCCCTTGGTGACGTGGTCTTCGTCGAATTGCCAGAAGTTGGTTTGGAAGTGACGGCTAATTCTGCCTTCGCCGAGATCGAGTCGACGAAGTCGGTCTCCGATATTTTCGCCCCCGTCTCAGGCGAGGTAGTGGAAAGTAACCAGGAACTTGAGGAACAACCCGAGCTAGTAAACGAAGACCCTTACGGGGATGGTTGGATTTGTGTTATCCGGCCGAGTCAAGGCTTGGATCTCGAAAACTTGATGGACGCAGAAGGGTACAAATCCTTTATCGCTGAAGAGAGTTCGGAGTAACCGATGAGTGAATCATGTGATGAATGTGGACATGTCAATCTTGTGGGTTCCAGATTCTGTTCGAGTTGCGGTCGACCCTTGAATGCGGAAGAGGAGATCACCACAGAATCAATTGAGACTCTTGGAGGGATCGACGGAACCCTAGATATGCAGGCGCCGTCTAGCGGAGCCGTACTAATCGTGACTAGTGGACATCAAGCTGGAACTCGATACTTACTGAGTGGTGAGCAGATGATGGTTGGTCGCCATCCTGATAGTGACATATTTCTTGACGACATCACTGTTTCGCGGCGCCACGTGGAGTTGCAGGTAGGAAGCACGGGTTACGTCATCAGTGACGTGGGTTCGCTAAATGGCACTTATCTCAACGGTGAACGCCTAGGGGAGAGCGACGCTGCTTTAACCAACGGGGACGAGTTGCAGATTGGCAAGTTCAAGTTGCTCTATTTGGTCTCGTCGACGAGTTGAAGGTCATTATTTGATGCGGCGCCCGGCTAGGGTCGGTTCATGATCGAGATGGAGTTGCTCGGGGTGCAAGTGGAATTGCCTTCGAACAGTCCACTTGTGTTGTTGAGGGAGACTAATGGGCAGGGGAGAGTTCTCCCGGTCGTCATCGACACTCCCGAAGCGCACGCGATACATCGAGGGATGGAAGGGATTCGGCTCGCACGACCGTTGACCCATGATCTGCTGGTCCAAATGCTTGACGAGCTTGATGCAACGGTCGCAAAGGTGGTGGTGACAGAGTTGCGTGAGCGGACGTTCTTCGCGGAAATCGAACTAAGCGTTGCGGGCCAAAGCCACACGATTTCAGCTCGACCAAGTGATGCCATAGCGCTTGCCGTAAGGACGGCGACACCTATCTATGCGTCGGAAGAAGTTTTGGCCGAAGCCGGCCAGATTCTCGAGGCACATCCTGCGGATGACTCATCGGACAATGATCCTGACGAACTGCTGGACGAGTTCAAGCAGTTCCTAGACGACGTTACTCCAGACGACTTTCAGCCCTAGGAGGGCGCAATCACAGGTGATTATCGCGCGTAGAGCGCGAAACATCGCGCGCAAGGTGGTTGCTGAGGATTGGTTTTAGCCGTACTGTTGCATCACACCGACGTAGTTTCATCTATGTGATCAGAGTGCAAAGGGCCAAGACGGAGGCGAAAGCAGTGACTGAGGGCGTAGTGGAATCCGGTTTCTCCGGTAAACGAACTGCAGAGTTAGTAGGGATCACCTATAGGCAGTTGGATTATTGGGCGCGGACGGACCTCATCCGGCCGTCTCTAGCTGATGCAGAGGGAAGCGGCAGTAGACGAAGCTACTCCTACCAAGATCTGTTGGAGCTAAAGGTCGTAAAGACGCTCCTCGATGCCGGGATACGCCTTGAGATGGTGAGAGACGTCTTTTCTTACCTGCGAGACAACCTCGGAACCGACGTCGCCTCGGCGAATCTGGTCATTAACGGTTCTTCCCCCCTACTTGTGTCCGGCGAAGAAATTATTGACCTGATCCGTCAAGGTCAGGGCGTCCTTAATGTCCTGCCGCTAGCGGGGGTCAAACAAGAATTAGATGACGCGATTATTGACTTGTTCCCGTCAGCCGAGGACCGTGTGAGGTTAACGGGCTGACGCAGCGGTCTATAGCGTCAATCTCGCTGATTGTCAGTGTCGAAACGCATCGATGCTGAATTCATGCAATAACGATCGCCCGTAGGGTCTGGCCCATCGGGGAAGACGTGTCCCAGATGCGCTCCACATGCGTGGCACAACGCTTCGACCCGCACCATGCCGTGGGAGTTATCGATCTCGGTAGTGACGACCTCATCGGAGAGCGGTTGCCAGAAACTTGGCCAACCCGACCCCGATTCGAATTTGTTCTCGCTCGAGAAAAGGGCGGCGCCGCACACCACGCAGTGGTAAGTCCCTGTGTTCTTTTCGTCCCAGGTTTCTCCCGTGAAGGCCTGTTCGGTTCCTGATTCTTGAGTCACGTGGTACTGAAGAGGGCTAAGACGTTCGCGCAGTTCTTCGTCGCTAAAAGTATTTGAATATTGGCTCATGGGTTAACTTCCAACCGATTTTCGACAAGACGTATCTATCACAGACAGGCTATTCCAGCCTTCGATCGAAATCTGCTCCGTTGACGCTGGAGTTATCAAGGAGCTCATTCTTGGTTGAGGGATCTGACGATATCTACGATCCCACCCAGACTGTCGAGTCGCTGTTGCGCATCGCCGCCCTCAGGTTGAACGCGAAGAACCGTAACCCCGGCATCACGATACGCGCGAACTCGTTCTGTTACTTGTGCTGCTGATCCAAGAAAATTGGTTTGCAGGATGAGTTCGGCGGGAACTTGTTGGGCTGCCTTTTCGCGGTCTCCTTCGATCCACAACTTCTGAACTTCTAACGCTTCATCTTCAAAGCCGCCCCGTCGGTAAGCGTCGTTGTAGAAGTTTGTGGTCGGAGAACCCATAGCACCCAAAGTGAATGCCACGCCAGGTCTTCTAGGAGCTATCAGCTGTTCGATGTCATCTCCGAATTGGACGGCTCCTCCTGCTTGATACTCAAAGCTTTTCGTATCGCGACCAGCCTTGTCGGCGCCTGCCTCTATGTATCCAATCGTGGCTTGCGAAGCCGACGGAACAAACGACGTTCCCACCCATCCGTCGGCGACTTCGCCTGTGTATTCCAGAGACTTGGGTCCGAGGGTGGCTAGCCATATCGGGATTTGCTCGTTTGCCGGCTGAGCTAGACGCAGGGCCTTGCCTTCCCCGCCGGGAAGTGGCAACACATGGTGGACTCCGTCATAAGTGATCTTTTCCCCGGCAAATGCTTGTTTCACTATGTCTACGGTTTCACGTAGACGCCCGAGAGGTTGTTTGAAGCCGACTCCGTGGAGGCCTTCCACTACTTGAGGACCACTTACGCCTAAACCCAAAATGAAGCGGTCGCCGCTGATAGCCGCCATAGAAAGGGCGGTCATAGCGGTCATTACGGGAGCTCTCGCCGAAATTTGCAATATGCCAGTACCTAACTGCACTCGTTTGGTGACCGCAGCGAGATATGCCAATGTGCTTACTCCGTCCATACCCCACGCTTCGGCGGACCAGATGATGTCAACGCCCATCTGTTCCGCTTCTCGCAAAAACTCAACTTGCTGATCCCAATCTCGTTTTCGACCCGAAGCGGGCCCTCCATATGCAATAGAAACCTTCATGACCCCTTGCCTAGCGCACCGAGATAGTTAATGCACCGCTACTTTCGGGAGACATGCACAAAACCCCTGACTGGAAACTGGCCTAGGTGAGGCTGGTCAGTCTTTCAAGTGCCAAGGACTACAAGAGGACCCAACTGAGCTAGATCTTGCAAAGCCTGGTCGTAAAGAAATTTTGCTGTGCAAGCTGACCGAGCCCAGTGTTCTTCAGCCTCTCGGGGGAGTCGTCCGGTTGCTACGACACGTAGGTCGCCGGTCGATCGGCTGCTGATCTCTACGGTTTGTTCGAGCAGCATCTTTGTGAATGCGTCAGCGTCGTGACTCGGTTCGTCGAACACGTATAGTCGCTGACCATCTGTAACGAAGGGCGTTATGTAATGGGTCCGCGTGCCTTCGGACCCACGTATGTCGAATCGCAGCATGAGGGAGTCCTCAAAAGCGGCAAATGGCCCATCTGAGGTATCTGTCACAAATAGTGACGGTACCAACCGGAGCGCTGTTTGGAAGTCGTGAGGTAAATTCTTTATCTCACGACCAGCTATCGCTCCATGGAGGAGAAGATGTCAGTGCAAGAAGGCGACTACTGCGGATTTCGAACTGCGATCGAAGAACCAGGAATCTTGATTATCACCTTTAACCGTCCCGAGAGCCTTAATGCCTCTACAGCAGCAATGAAACGTGATTTGGTTGAACTCCTAACGCAAACTCAGATGGATGACGCGATTCGGATAATTCTCTTTACTGGTGAAGGTGCGGCGTTTTGGGCAGGAGATGACTTAAAAGGCCACGGCGGGGAAAGCGTTGAAGTTCCGCAGATCCATCATGGTCACCACAACCCTTCGGGTACCTACAACGGCTTGAGGGCTATATCTCAAGCGGTAAATACAGCGGTCCGCAACCTCGACAAGATTTCTATCGCTGCGATCAACGGTTTTGCCATACAAACAGGATTTTCTCTCGCTTTGGCGTGCGACTTTCGCATCGCGTCACGATCCGCAAAATTAGGAAGCGCGACTCTCAGGTTCGGATTATTACCTGACGAGGGCGGCCAATGGTTGTTGGTGCAGCATCTGGGCGTGGCGAAGGCGATGGACTTCATGATGCGCAAACGAATCGTTGATGGCGAAACCGCATTCCAACTGGGGCTGGTGCACGAAGTCGTTGCCGACGACAGTCTCATGGAGGGTGCGCTCGCGTTAGCTCGGGAACTTGCTGACGGACCACAAGTCGCGATGAGAATGCTCAAGCGTTCGATCCATCTGGCCGCCGAACTTACTTGGGATCAGTCTCTTGACGAGATTGCCGCGAAAACAGCGGTCACCGATCACCTTCCAGATGCCCGCGAAGGTGCGGCAGCCTTTATTGAAAAACGGCAAGCAAAGTTCAATGGCTGGCTAGAGGGTCGAACCGATCCTTCTATGGATGGGCCGGCTCCATGGGAAACCGATTCGGAATAAATCGGTCGGGCTCTACCGCAGTTCACTCGTCGCAGGACTCGACAATGATGCGGCAGCTGTCGACCGGTCGCGGCACAGCTTTATCGGGTCGCGGTAACTAAATCTTCGAGCGCGCCGAGCAGCATCTTCACGTTGCGCATTCGTGCTGTGTGGCCCATGCAACCGATGCGCCAAACTTTGCCGGCCACCGGTCCAAGACCTCCGCCCACCTCGATGCCGTAACGTTCGAGAAGCGTTCGCCGACCCTCGACGTCGTCGAGGCCTTCAGGCAAGGTGACCGTGGTTAACTCTGGGAGACGGTGGCCTTGTTGAGCCCATAAACCGAAACCGATTTCGGGTAGACGTCGGTGTAGTTCGTCGCCGCACAATCGATGGCGTTCCCACGCTTGATCGAGGCCCTCCTCCAATACGACACCCAGTCCAGCGTGTAGCCCATAGAGCATGGAAATAGGAGCGGTGTGGTGGTAGGCGCGAGTCCCATCACCCGTCACGTAGTCCTTAATCATGTTGAGGTCGAGATACCAGCTTTGCGGAGTCGGCACTACTCGTTCCATCGCTCGTTCACTGACCGTTAATGGAGCCAAACCTGGTGGAATTCCGAGACATTTCTGGGTACCGCTATAAGCGATATCGACGTTCCAGTCATCGATTAATACGGGGATACCCCCCAAAGAAGTCACACAGTCGACGACTAACAGCGCCCCACCCTTGTTGGCACCTAACGGGGCGATGTCATTGCGCACACCGGTCGATGTTTCGGCATGCACCACTGCAATTATTTGAGGGTTTGGGTGAGCGTCTAAAAGTCGTTGGGGATCTATCGCTTGGCCCCACTCTGCTTCCACAGGGATAACTGTTGCTCCGGCGCGCGCTGCAACATCGCACATCCGATTTCCGAAGACCCCGTTGACTCCAACGACCACTACGTCACCTGTTTGTACGAAATTGACAAAAGCGGCTTCCATTCCGGCTGAGCCGGTAGCGCTTATTGGAAACGTAAGAAGGTTGGAAGTTCGCCACACAGTTCGTAAGCGTTCATTTGTCTCGTCGAGAAGCGAAATGAACTCTGGGTCCAGATGCCCCAGAACCGGACGGGTGAGCGCCTCGATTACTTCTGGATACGGATTACTTGGACCGGGGCCCATGAGTATGCGGTCGCTGTGAATCACGCTGGGCACCGTACTCAGATCAGAAGCCGAGTGCACAACCGGGGATTAAGGACCAGGCAACAACCGTGAAATCAGGTTGCTCGTGCCGTGGTTCCGTCTCCGTTATTCAGAAGGTGTATGAGAATCGGTCAATCATCGCGGACAAGGTCCGCGATTAAATCTCGAACCTCGTGTTTTAGAACCTTGCCCATAGCGTTTCGGGGAAGTGTCTCTACCCAGATCACTTTCCTGGGATGTTTAAAGCGAGCTAACCGACCTTCAAAGAGCTTCAAGACCGTTTGATCTTCTGGTGGCGCGCTCTGCGCAGCGACCCCAACTATGACTGGAATTTCACCCCACTGTTGATCAGCTTGCCCAACGACTGTCGCTTCAAGAAAGAGCTCGCTGTCGGCGAGCACGTTCTCCAGTTCTGCCGGATAGATATTTTCTCCTCCAGAAATCACGACGTCCTTCTTGCGATCATCGATGTAGATCCAGCCGTCCGCGTCGGCATGTCCGATGTCACCGGTATGAAACCAACCATCGGTAATCGATTCGGTGGTGGCTTCAGGATTCGCCCAGTACTCCTGGAGGATGTTCGGCCCGCGAATCCATAACTCGCCGGGAATGTCTGCTTGGGTGTCGATGCCGCTGTCGTTGACGATCCGAACTTCGCACAACGTCGACGGTTTTCCGCACGAGCCGGGATGGTTAGCTGCCTGGTCCGCCTTTAAAACGATTGCGGTTGGAGCGGTTTCCGTGGAGCCATAAATCTGACCTACGGGGATGCCTCTTTCAAAAAATGGCCGCGTAGCGGCTTCGGGGATGGCGGAAGACCCCGCCATTAAACCGCGCAGCGAAGATAAATCAGTATCGGGGAATTTCGGATGTGTACTCACCGCGTTTAACGTTGCTGGAACGAACAGCGACCAAGTTGGTCTCCATCTTTCGACATCCTCAAGCCACAGTTGGGGATCGAACGTTCGGTGGAGTAGAACCGCTGCACCGCCCATAAGAGCTGGAAGAGTCTGGATATTGAGTCCGCCCACGTGAAACAACGGGAGAAAAGTAAGAAATCGATCGGTCGGCGTTAAATCGTGTGCATGAGCGCTATTGACTGCATTCGCCATTAGCGCGGTTTGTTTAAGGAGAGCACCCTTTGGTTCGCCTGTGGTTCCCGAGGTATAGGCCAGTAACAACGGGTCGGCCGCATCTCCGAGTCGGGGAGCGGTGGAATTACCGTTGAGCGATGCTTGTTCATCAATCGCGTACACCGGAATGTTTCCCGCCGCTTCGTGAGCGTGGTCAGAAAATGAGGGGTCGGTAATTATGATTGACGGGTTTGCATTCTGAATAATCCACTGGTGTTCCGAAACAAGTAGTCGAGAGTTCAAGGGAAGAAAGATCGCTCCGAGACGAGCACAACCAAGAATTAATTCGATTACCAAAGGGCGATTTGGACCTAACCACGCGACCCGGTCACCTTTGGCGATGTTTCGTTCATAGAGCCAATCGGCTACGGATCCAACTTGGTGTGATAACTCGCTGAAGTTAGCGGCCGTTCCTTCGAATTCGATAGCGGGTGCATCGGGTTGATGTCCAGCCCAGCGATCTACCCATGATGCGAGGTCGCGTCCTTCGTTCCGCATATGTGAGCTACTACGCCAAATCCCCTTGCAATACGCCGTTGACGACGATTGGTTCGTCGTCCAGTAAGACGGTGTGATTGCGCATCGGGAGGTCGAAATGGCCCAACGTGTGTCGCCCAGCGTGTTCGTTAGCGCCAGTCGAATACAAGAAATTGCCGGCGAACGCTCGTTGCTCAGTGCCGTTGGTTTGACTTCTGTCGTATAAGGGCAAGGTGTCCCAGCGGGCGCCGGGGTTCATACCCCATCCGACATGGCTGGTGGCGTAGGCGTCACGATCGCCCCACGCGTCGGTGTAACTCCGGAAAAGAGATGCATCAGTCCCCTCACCTTCCACTTCGATGACGTAATCGTTCTCGATGGTGAGTTTTATCGGAGACTCCACGTACCGTTTGAAGGTGAGATTGATGTCCCCTCGGTCCATGACGATAGTGCCGTTGACTGTGTTGGCCTCGGGGAAAGCCAAACATAGGCCGCCCGGCCAGTGGGTAATAGTTCCAGGGCGAGTCGTGTAGCCCCACCCGCCGCCGCAAGGTGCCTTACTTACGTCAACGGTTACATCTGTTCCTGCCAGCGAGGTAACTCGCATTTGTTTCGCTTGTATCAGCTTTTTGATTCCCGCTTTGACCTTTGGTTCGAGGTCATGGGTTGGGATAAGACGTTCAAGGGCCTCGGGGTGTTCGTTTGAGACCATGAGAACGCGGCTGCCATCCGAAAGAATTTCTGGAAGCTCTGGAGCGTGCAGGAGTCCCTCAACAGTGCAGTCGACCACGAAATCGACTGATGAAAGCGCTCGAATCACCGCGGTCGAACCAGCTATAGCATCAGACGCGCCTGTGGACCTAACCGGCACCGGCGCGGTCTGTCGAAGGGTCGGTAAAACGATGTGGATAGCGCGAATTCCGAGGCGATCAAGTGCTAATTCGGCCAAGTTCACGTTGACATCGCGGCTCTGCGTTTCGGAAAGTATCGCTGCGGTCTGGCTAGCGTCGACAGCGCACATTTCGAAGACGCGAGCAAATGCGTCGATCCATTTTCCTTCGACTCGCTCTACGAGCATGGTTCCTCCCGCTTTTCGATAGCGCGAACGTAGCGCCGAATGCCCTACTTAAGCACTGATGTCGTCAAATCGGTCGATATTGGGGAGATCGGGGGCGAACGCTGGGAAGAGTGTCACCATCACCAGCACAGAGATGCCGGCAAGAATGATTTCCCGGATGACGAATCCAAAACCCCTCGCACCCTTCGGAATTGGGGAGGGGTGGCGGACTCTGGCCGCCGAACTAATTGCCAAACACTGGGCTACAGGTTGTGTCCATCAGAGATGGTCGCGAAGGTCTAGATCAGTGCCATGCAGGTGCGCTGAGTCGTTGTACCGACGGCACAACCATCTGCGACCTCGAACAGCGCTCGTCAAGATTTCCAATTCGGTGATGGAGGTAACGGTGGGCGCTAGCTCCGTGTGCCATTGATTTGGCCCCAACCCGAACGCAGTTGCCATGGCTGCGGAAATAACGCCGCCGTGGCAGCCGACGAGAATGGTGCAGCCGCGATGCTGATCGGCGATTTGGCTAAGGGCCTTAGCGACCCGGTGACGAAAACCTGCCCGGCTGTCGGCCCCTGGAATTATTGGAGTAAATGGATCCCTTTGCTCGAAATTACTCAAATCATATTTTGTTCTGACCTCTTCCCAAGTAAGGCCATCTGCTTCTCCCAACCTGAATTCCTCAAGATCGACGTGAACGTTGATGTCGAGGTTTAACGAACCTGAGGACAGAACAATTTCGGTTGTTTCGACTGCTCGAGGAAGAGGAGACGTGTAGGCGATCTCAATCGAATTCTCACTCCCTGAAGCAAACCTTGCACCCAGTCGCTCCGCCTGTGCTCGCCCACGGTCAGAAAGACCCGAACAGGTCTTGGGACCTCCGACCATCCCGTCGACCATGACGTTGGACTCTCCATGGCGGATAAGGAGGAAGCGGGCGAGGAGGACGTCTGTCGTCGTAGCATCAGCCATCGAGGCACTTTAGGGGCACGAAGCGACGGAGGGGTGACTCAGTTGAAGTGACCCCTAGCCTGCAAGGCATTAGGAAATTCGTGAGAATGAGATGACGAACCATGAAAGCTATTGATGTGGAGCTGGACCCTTCTGATGGCGGGTTCGATTCAACACGTTTGAAGAGACTGGGCACCCATCTACGCCGCTACGTTGACGACGGCCACCTTCCGGGAACCAACGTTCTCGTCAGTCGTGGCGGGAAAGTGGTCTACCACGACGTCTACGGGCACCGCGACGTGGAGCGCTCCTTACCTGTCGAGAACGACACTCTTTACCGCATCTATTCAATGACGAAGCCCATAACTTCGATAGCCCTGATGCAGCTGTATGAGAAAGGGTTACTTCAGCTAAAGGACCCAATCTCGAAGTGGATACCGGCGTTTGCCGATACCCAAGTCTTTGTAGATGGCGATGCCGCAAACCCAGTAACACGCGAGCCAGCCAGGGAAATCTGCGTGCATGATCTACTGACCCATACCAGTGGGCTTACGTATCACTTCCACATGGCTAACACCGTCGACGAGATGTACCGACGAGCGGGGTTTGATTGGACTAAGAGCCCTGGCGATCTCGAAACTCAATGCGACGTCGTGGCATCGCTGCCGTTGCTCTTCGACCCAGGAACGGAATGGAACTATTCGTATTCGACTGATGTAGTCGGGAGAATCGTTGAGTTGGTAGCCGGAGTTGATCTTGACCAGTACTTCCGAGAGCATATTTTTGAACCCCTGGACATGGTTGATACCGGGTTTTGTGTAGCTGACAGCGAGCGCGACCGTTTCGCGTCGTGCTATTACCCGAAAGGGAAAAAGCTAAAGGCAACTCTCCTTGATGACGCACAAAAATCACGCTATTTGCGTGAGCCAACCGCCCTTTCCGGAGGAGGAGGCTTGGTGTCGACCCTCGGGGATTATCACCAATTCACGCAAGCGCTTCTAAATGGGGGTGAGCTCAACGGCCACCGCATTATCGGACGAAAGACACTTGAGTTCATGACCACAAACCACCTTCCAGAGGGAGCGGATTTAACGGAATACGGGCGGCCTCTCTTCTCGGAGACCGCTTACGACGGCGTTGGATTTGGCCTCGGTTTCTCGGTAGTGATCGATCCAGCAAAGGCGAAGGTCTTAAGCCAAAAAGGCGAATATGCGTGGGGCGGGGCAGCATCCACGGCGTTTTGGGTGGATCCAGTTGAAGATCTAACAGTCATCTTCTTGACCCAACTGCTTCCTTCGAGCACCCATCCGATCCGACCAGAAATGAAATCGCTCGTATACCAAGCTTTGGTTTGACCTCAACCGTTCGGAATTAGCAGGCTTTCGGACCGCGCCAGTCCCTTCTTGCTGGTTGACTCTTTGTATGAGCGATGCGCGAGCAGAAGAGTTCGATCTTGTCATTGTCGGAACTGGATCAGGAAACAGCATCCCAGGCCCTGAGTTCGACCATTGGAAAATTGCCATCGTCGAGAAAGATCTTTTTGGTGGCACCTGCCTAAACGTCGGTTGCATCCCCTCAAAAATGTTCGTTTACGCCGCTGACGTCGCCGAGACCATCCGTAACGCCTCCGTCTACGGCATCGACGCCCACATAACCAACGTGGATTGGGTTGCTGTACGAGATCGTGTCTTCGGTCGAATTGATCCAATTGTTGAGGGAGGGGAAAGCTATCGACTAAGCGACGAGTGCCCCAACATCACGGTATTTAAAGGGGAAGGCCGCTTTGTCGATAAACGAATGCTCGAGGTGACCGATCCGGAGGGAAGAGTCAGTCAAATATCGGGCCGTTACGTGGTCCTTGGCGCTGGGGCACGCCCTTTCATACCCCCATACCCAGGTCTCGCCGACATCGATTTTCACACCTCTGACACGGTTATGCGTCTTGACACGCTGCCCCAACGGATGGTCATTTTCGGAGGCGGATACATTGCCGCCGAATTGGGCCACGTCTTTTCTGCATTCGGTACCGAGGTCACGGTCATTAACCGTGGTGATCGACTGTTGAAACACGAAGACGATGACGTCTCCCAATGTTTCACGAGACTCGTGCAAGACAGATTTAATCTTCGTTGCGGAAGCGAAGTCACTCGCGTATCCCAAGATGGAAAGACGGTTTGCGTTGAGATTGTGAGGAATGGGGAAGCCGAAACTATAGAGACAGACGTTGTCCTCGTTGCAACGGGACGCATCCCTAACGGTGATCGACTAGGACTCGAACAAGCCGGGGTCTCACATGACGGTGGGAGAGTACTGGTTGACGAGTTCTTCCGGACTGACGCTGAGGGTGTCTGGGCGTTTGGTGACCTCTCAAATATTCATCAGCTCAAACATCTCGCTAATGCCGAAGTGAGGGCGCTCCGACACAACCTTTTGGTTGCCGAAGGCGAATCTGACGGTCCAATGCTGACCGTCGATGATCGCTTCGTTCCTCATGCCGTGTTTGGGCACCCCCAAGTGGCGTCGGTCGGGATCACCGAACGAGCCGCTCACGAACAAGAGGTGCCGGTAACGGTAGCCATCAAGGAGTACGGTGCAACCGCTTACGGTTGGGCGATGGAAGACACCCAGAGCTTTTGCAAGCTCATAGCTCATGCTGAAACTCGGAAGCTATTGGGGGCCCACATAATCGGTCCCCAAGCAGCGACTCTCGTTCAGCAGTTAATCCAGGGGATGGAATTCGGGCAAACGGTAGATGAGCTCGCCTCCGGACAGTTCTACATCCATCCCGCTCTTAGCGAACTTGTGGAGAACGCTCTTTTAGATCTCTGACATCGGCAGCCGATTCTTCTGCCGACGATTCACCCCTCGCTGAGGTTGATTTCCCAAAGAACCTGGTCGAGGCAATCTCCGGCTGACATTGCAGGATATTGACAGGGACGCTCCGCAGACACGGTGGAGGGTATGGGTGTAAGGATCGTCCACGGCGTCGGGTGACAGAACTGCACAACACTTAATCGATCGCCTGTTTGCTCAGGGTCTGCTACCACACGGTGCCATCCCACTGGAATCAAACCGTTCGTGAGGCGTTCAAGCATGATCCCGGTATTGATAATCACGTGTTGATCCGGGGGCGTAGCTTCCACCCAGTGTTCACCCACTTTGACTTGCAGGCCTCGAGCGGTTGATCTTGGCAGAGCTGTAATGAGGTTGATGTCTCCGTGTTCTTCGGCCCAGACGTGCCCATCGCGTCCTGCGCGTGGCGCCTCGGACATCGGAGGGTAACGGATTGCTCGAGTGAGATGAGAACCGTGTTTAAGCATGGTGTCGAAGAAGCTTGGGTTGGCGCCTATACCTGTGGCGATGACACGTAAGAAGCGAGTCTGCAGTTCGACCAAATGTTCATGAAACGTGGACAGGATTCGGTCGGCTTCGGGAATACGGTCCGATGGAAAGATAGGTTCGCTGTATCGGTGCGGATACCGGTCTCTGAGAGGATGGCCCGACGGAAGGGCAGCGCCCCAATTGAGCATTTCTTTCCAGTCTGGAGTGTTTGACACAGCGGCAGTCTCGATCAGTACTCCTGTGTAACCGTTCTGGCCTTTCGAACCTGGAGCAACGTAATCCGCTTTGGTTTCGGCGGGTAGATCAAAAAACTTTTCTAAGACTTCGTATGTCTCGTCGAGAAGCCCTTCAGAGATGTCATGTTTCGTGTACACGAAGCCGGTGCGCAGGCTTTGCATCACTCCGTCAACGGTGGCACGGCGGTCGCCTTTTCCACCGTGTTCGAAAGCCAATAGGTCGACGTCTAAAATCTCAGTCATCAGAACCAAAGGTATGCGGGTTGAACAGTGCGGTTCATCAATTTTGGTGAATCAACCATGCTTCATATCGGTCGGGGTCGGACCAAGCTCCGGTTAATTCATCGAATTGCCGGGCCGGTTCTAGCATCATTGACGTGGCGCCACCACGTGCCTCGGTGCTCGAGATCGAATCTAGATTTGCGGGAACTGGTAGGGCCTGGTCGGGTGGAGTTCGAAAAGGTGCTCTTGGCGCAATTGCTAGCCGGGGAAGAGCCATTATCGCCTTGTCTCTGAGATTGGGGTCGTCGTGGTAAAAAGCCGGATCTTGAATCTGGTGCCATTTGTCGGCACCCATGACTAGCACGTCATAGCCCAATGCAATATCTGCCAATAGCTGTCTATCCGTCACCTCAATTTGAAGCCATTCGTAATCCGAGGCAACCCGTTCCAGAACGGCGACGCGATCTTGGAAACGTGGCTTGTTTACTTTCTCCTTACCAAGAGCCACCTCGCTGATTGCCCAAACGACGTGGTCGATGCCGAAATGAGTCCGCACTGCTCGAGAGATTTCGAGATGAGCGACGGTCGGCGGATTAAAAGAACCCGGATAGACGGCAGTAGGCATTTCAGACTCGCCGACCGGTAAGGGTGCGCAGTGTTCTTGGATTACCGCCGAGAGCTGTCTCGAGTTCCCTGGAAATGCTGTGGGCGAGATTGTCCCAGGTGCGATCAAGCAGTTGAGCCTTACGAATCGTCTCGGTATCCACCTCGGACTCGTTTGATGCCTGCAGAAAACTCTCGCAATACTCTCTTAATCCAATCAACGCGGCAGTCAGCCCGAGGTCAAGGGGCGTAGCTCCGGCTGTTCTGGCAAGACGAACGCGCTGTTCGATCCGATCGCCGAAACACCCAGCGATCTCCTTGACGAGAGTTTCGTATTCGGAGCGCCGAACGTGGTTTCGACGGGCGAGAGCTTGGCTAGCGCTTAGGGCTGCCTCGTGCCCCAACCTCACGGCCTGCAATTTGAGGCTATCGAACCAATTAGTTGTGTGTAACGGCGGTGAGGTTGGGGGCGATTCCGGCTCGTCTCCTGGTCGGGCAGGCACGGGTTTGAGCGTTTTGTCGTAGGCGGCGCGTCGGATGGGATCGGACAAAACAAACCAAGCATCGTTTAATTCGCTCATGGTTTCTGAATCGCCGGTCGAGCGGTCCGGGTGATACCGGAGGGCTTCTCTTCGATAGGCGCGTCGCAAGATCATCAGGGTCGCGTCGCGTGCGACACCCAAGCGTTCGTAGAGAGAAGAAGGTTTTGAATTCACCGCAAACCAAGTTCCAGTTATTAGCTTGCCAGAAAGATTTTTCCGGCAGGGCCGTCGTTAAGGGTGCCGACGACTGCGGCATCATGACCTGACTCTCGTAGTTCAGCCACTGCATCGAGAGCTGCACCTGAGTCACAGGAAAACAGCAGGCCGCCCGAAGTCTGTGCGTCGGAGAGAATGATTCGTTCCATGTGCGAACCGTTCTCCAGGTGGGGTTCGAGGAAGCTCAAATTCCTTTCAGTTCCTCCGGCTACGAAACCGGCTTCAAATAGGTCGTGAACCCGGGGCAGCAGAGGCACTGCGTCAGTGTCAACGGTGGCCATAAGACCGCTTGCCATCGTTAGTTCGTGAAGGTGACCCAGTAAGCCGAACCCGGTGACATCGGTCGCTGCGGAGGCCTTGACGCGGGTTGCGGCTGTCGCCGCGGCCGCGTTGAGTCTGGTCATCTCCTGAATTGCAGCCTCATAAGTGATCTCGAGTGAACCTCCGATGGCTATAGCGTCAGGTTGAGATTGCTTCACCGCCGTTGCTAAAAGACCGGTTCCGATAGGTTTCGTCAAGACGAGTGTCTCGCCTGACTGACCGCCCTGGTTGGTTAAAAGGTCCTCGGGATCAACTTCTCCGAGTACCGACATTCCGTACATCGGTTCAGGCCCATCGACCGTGTGACCGCCTGCTACAACCCAGTCGCCATTGTCGGCTGCTCGCTGGCCACCAGACAGCACTTGGTTCAGCAACTCAAGGGGTAACTTGTCTTTAGGCCAAGCCACGAGATTTAAAGCGAAGAGCGGTTCCCCTCCCATTGCGTAGACGTCGCTGGCGGCATTTGCAGCCGAGATTTCTCCCCAAAGAACTGGATCATCAACTATCGGTGTGAAGAAGTCGGCCGTCGCGACCAAAGCTTTACCTTCGGAGCGTTTCCAAACGGCTGCATCATCACTATTTTCTGAGCCGACTAACAAATTCGCGTTGTCGGGCTTGGGTAAGTGACGCAGCACGTGCGCCAGGTCGCTCGGACCGAGCTTGCAAGCTCAACCAGCGCCGTGGCTGTACTGGGTAAGTCGAATCAAACTAGTCACAGTTCCACGGTATCTGGCCGCATCCAGGCTGCGGATGCATCCTTAGCTATATGCCGAGAGCGTCTCGAGAAGAATCGTTATTCCTTGATCTCGATCGATGCCATATTCGACCTCACAATTTGCGGGCCCTGGGCCCCAGCTTCTCTCGTCGACAACGGTCATACCGCGGGTGTGTGTCCCTGTTGTCTCGACGCGCACATTTCTGGATTCGAACTCGAATAGCTCGGGGTGCGTGATGGCAAGAACGGCGCATGGGTCGTGTAGCGGAGCTCTAGTGCCAAGGGTTCGTTTCTGGTAGGCGGCAAGATAAAAGTCGAAAAGATCTGCAGCGAAAAGGCTCGCTTGGTTCCCCAGAGCTCGCAAGTCCGAAATCACTTGTTCGTCGACACCGAATTGATGGGTGAGGTTGAGTCCAGCCATCAAGAGTTTCTCAAACCCAGCATCAAATACGATCGAGGCGGCGTGAGGGTCCGCCCACACGTTGAACTCCGCGGTGGCGGTGACGTTGCCGGCTCCTGCGCTTCCACCCATGATCGAGATTCCAGCTACTCGATCGACAATGTCGGGAGCTTGTTGCACGGCTAAAGCAATGTTGGTCAGTGGGCCTATCGGGACCAACCACACGTCGTCATTACTTCGGACGGTCTCGATGATGAAGTGGACTGCGTCATTGCTGGCGGCGGTCCTCTTAATCTCTGGCCTTATTGGTCCATCTAATCCGGTTCGCCCGTGGGCCTCCTCGGCGTGGCGCGGAGCAACCATAAGTGGTTTGTTAGCTCCAGCGTGCACGTCAACGTCGAGGTCGAGAAGTTCTGTCAGTATTAGCGCGTTCTCGGTTGTAAGGCTTAAGGGAGCGTTACCTGAAACCGTGGTGATTCCGAGAATCTTTGTGAGGCGCCCGGCCATCATGATTGCTATTGCGTCATCGTGTCCGGGATCGCAGTCAATGATGATTTTTGGCGTCACAGTCTTTCCATTCCGGGCCCGTTTTCGTCGGTATCGCCCCAGTAATGCGGAAGGCGTAGGTAGCCGACCCTTGGGAGTTCAATTGCGGGTTCTAACCCCTGGTAAATCTTGAGTCTTTGAATGGTTCGGATGTGAGTCAACATCTCGTAGAAAACCATCCACAAGGACCCCTCGAGGTCATAAACGATATCTCTTTCATCTTCGGCTGAAACGATGGCGCCCCTCGGAAGTGTCCCAATCACATATTTCCAAAATTGGGTACCTCTCACGGTCCGAAAATCGGATCGCAGAATCTCAATAGGTTGGTCTTGAACGACGTGATGAAGCCATTCCACCCCAGTTCGGAGATGGGTGAATAAGTCAGGAAGTTCCCAATAAAGGGTTTGATCGAGTACTCGGTCCCACTTGTTCTGAGGACCCATTTGGTGCTCGAGCCAATTAATGGGCTGCGGTATGTCCCCGTCGGGCCACAACAGATGCCCGGCCCTTCTTTTGGTGAATACCAACGCATCCCATGCGATGTGAGATATTTGCCTTCTGCAGGACCACCACATCCACTCCTTCTCAGGTGAGGGGTCGTGAAAGTCGAGCTGCTCGTCCGATAAGCCCGCCGTTTCCGCCTGTGCCCAATCGACGATGTGGCGGTACCAGGGCATAGCTCCCGAAGCGGGGTCCGCGGGCATTTCCAGAATTTTCGGGTCGGTCAACGCCATGCCATGACGCTAGTCGTGAGTGAGTTATCGAGGCCGCTACCGTCAGAGTTCTTCGTATGCTCTCGGGTCCGGACAACTACAAACAAGATTTCGGTCTCCGTGGGCGCCGTCAATCCTGCCCACGGGCGGCCAATATTTGTCTTTTCGAATTGATGACAGTGGGTAAGCAGCTTCTTCTCGCGTGTAGGGATGCCGCCAATTCGTTCTTAGAAGATCTTCGGCTGGGTGCGGAGCGTTCACGAGCGGATTGTCCTCATGGGGCCACTCACCAGATTCAATGCGAGAAATTTCTGCACGAATATTGATCATGGCATCGCAAAAACGATCGATTTCCTCTTTAGATTCGCTCTCAGTTGGCTCGACCATCAATGTGCCAGCAACAGGGAAGGACATAGTTGGCGCGTGGAATCCGTAATCGATGAGGCGTTTTGATACATCGTCGACGGTGACGACATCGGAAAGAGGTCGCAGGTCGATGATGCACTCATGAGCGACGAGAGAGTTTTTGCCGCGATAGAGCACAGGGTAAGTGTCTTCCAACCGGCAAGCGATGTAGTTGGCGCTGAGGATCGCCACACTCGTGGCTTTCTCTAACCCCTGCGACCCCATCATCGCGATGTACATCCAAGGGATAGGCAAAATTCCTGCCGAACCCCAAGGGGCACCAGAAATGGCTCCAGGACCAGACGAGGGTCCGGCTTGCGGTACCACCGGGTGGTTGGGCAAGAAAGGTGCCAGGTGGCTTTTTGCGGCCACAGGGCCGATTCCGGGACCTCCTCCTCCGTGGGGAATGCAGAATGTCTTGTGCAGGTTGAGGTGACTGATGTCGGCACCAAATTTGCCTGGGGGAGCGAGGCCCACTAGCGCGTTGAGATTGGCGCCATCAACGTAAACCTGTCCGCCAGCATCATGCACAAGTTCACAAATTTTTCCGATGCTGTCCTCGAAGACCCCATGAGTGGATGGGTAGGTAACCATGATTGCCGCTATGTGCTCTCGGTTTGCCCCCAACTTCTGCTCGAGATCGACGAGATCAACATCGCCGCTCTCGTCACAGTCAATGACCACCACTCGAAGGCCTGCCATGACAGCGGAGGCGGCATTTGTTCCGTGGGCGGAGGACGGGATTAAACAAACATCTCGGCCTTGCTCGTCGTTTGCGTCGTGGTAACGCCTTATTGCTAGTAGACCGGCAAATTCGCCTTGGGACCCGGCATTGGGTTGAAGGGAAATTGCGTCGTAGCCGGTGCAGGCGAGCAGCCACTCCTCTAACTCTGCGATCAAGGTGAGATATCCCTTGGCTTGATCGAGTGGCGCGAACGGGTGAATATCTGAAAATTCGGGCCACGTAATCGGTTCCATTTCGCTTGTTGCATTCAGTTTCATCGTGCAACTACCGAGCGGAATCATTCCCCGATCAAGAGCAACGTCCTTATCAGCCAGACGGCGGATGTATCGGAGCATTTCTGTCTCAGAACGGTATGAATTAAACACTGGATGGGTCAAAAAGTCTGATGTGCGTTGAACCTTGAGCGGTATGCCCGATGGGCTTTCGGCGATATCTGGAGTCTGGTTCGGGCAGTTGAAAGCTTGTAGCAACGATTCGACAACCTCCGAATCACAGGTCTCATCGAGTGACACGCCAACGGTATTTGAATCGATCGGGCGCAGATTTATGCCCTCTGCCAGCGCTCGTTCTAGAACTTGATCTGCTACGTCGGGAACGCTCACGGTCAGCGTGTCAAAAAATGTGTCGTTCAATACTTCGAGACCTGACCTTCGAAGACCTTCTGCGAGCACCGAAGTAAGGTCATGCACCCTTTGAGCGATTTTCTTTAAACCGTCAGGTCCGTGCCAAACCGCATACATAGAGGCGATTACCGCTAGAAGCACTTGGGCAGTGCAAATGTTACTCGTCGCTTTTTCTCGCCGAATATGTTGCTCGCGGGTTTGTAGGGCCAACCGCGTTGCAGGGCGTCCGCTGCTGTCGACTGAAACGCCAACTAGACGACCCGGCATTGATCGTTTGTGACTTTCCAACGCTGCCAGGTAGCCCGCGTGAGGACCGCCGAAACCCAAGGGGACTCCGAACCGTTGTGAAGTTCCTACTACCAGGTCAGCGCCGAGTTCCCCCGGAGGTGTGAGTAAGCAGAGGGATAACAGATCGGCCGAGACACAGACCAATCCGTCGTAGCTATGAATGTTGGCCGCAATTTCTTCGATATCGCCGATCTCGCCTGAAGATCCCGGATACTGGAGCAAAACTGCGTAACAGGTCTCCGGGTTGAGGTCTTCTGAAGGGTTTCCTATTTGTACTTCCACGCCGAGTGCTTGTGCGCGAGTAGCTACAACGTCAATGGTCTGAGGGTGACAATCGACGTCAAGGAAGAAACCTGCGCCCTTGCTTTTACTGAGACGTCTCGCCATCGTCATTGCTTCAGCAGCAGCAGTGCTTTCGTCTAAGAGTGAACTATTTGCTATTTCCATGCCCGTCAGGTCACAGACCATCGTTTGATAGTTCAATAATGCTTCTAATCTTCCCTGGCTAATTTCGGGCTGATAGGGGGTGTAGGCGGTGTACCAGGCAGGGCTTTCAAGTATCCGTCGAACAACTACTGCGGGGGTGCATGTGCCGTGATAGCCCATACCAATCAGCGACTTCAGCGGCTGATTCAGATCGGCGAGTTCGCGGATGCGAGATATTGCTTGAACCTCATCTAGGGCTGGGGGAAGTTGGAGCTCGTGGTCGGCCCGAATTGATCTTGGAATAGCTGCGTCGCAGAGTTCGCGAAGGCTCGAATAACCCAGGGCGGAAAGCATCGCTTCGATGTCTGCATTCCGAGGGCCCACGTGTCTGTCGACGAAGTCACTTTGGGAGTGGTTAGTGCTCATCTAGCGGCCTCAATTTCGTTGATATCGGTGGGGGACGAAAGGAAGTGTGGTGACTTCACAAGGAACTTCTTTTCCTCGAACATCGGCTATTAATGAAGTTCCGGCGTCGGCGAACTCTGTTTGCACGTAGCCCATAGCCACCGGCCGCTCGCAAGTGGGTCCGAAGCCCCCGCTAGTCACGGTGCCCACGGCAACGTCTTCCGTTGACTTAAGTTCAGCTCCATCGCGAATTGGGCGTCTGGTCAGAGCTGAAATTCCAACACGCGTTCGCGTCGGGCCCGAAGACAGTTGGCGCAAAATTATTTGAGCACCGGCAAAGGCGGCGTCCACCCGGCGCCGTTGCTGAATAGTCCAGGCGAGTCCAGCTTCAATTGGGGTGGTGCGAGCAGTCAATTCGTGGCCATAGAGACATAAACCGGCTTCTAGGCGCAAGCTATCCCTTGCACCGAGACCGCAGGGAACAACTCTCTCGTCTTGTAAAAGTTTGTCTGCGAGCCGTTCGACACTGGTCGCCGGGACGATCAGTTCAAAACCGTCCTCGCCGGTATATCCGCTGCGGCTGATATCGCAATCGATTCCATCGATCTGAAACTCATGTCGTTGCATGAAGTTAAGGTCATCTATTTTGTCCGAGAACTGTGAGAGCACTTCGGAAGACTTAGGGCCCTGAAGGGCTAGCTGTGCTAGGTCACCGCGGACCTCGACCTTCGCTAAATTCGAAGTTCGTTGCTGTATGTAGTCGAGATCCTCTTCGGTCTGCGCGGCATTCAATACCAGACGTAACCGGTCGTCGTGTCGACTGATAATTAGGTCATCGACAACGCCACCTTCGTCATTGGTCAATAGCCCGTATCTCATGCGTTCGAGTCGGAGATCGGTAATCGAAATTGGCGATATCTTTTCCAGGCGTTCCGCTGCTATACCGAGGTCGTGGCCCTTGGCGGGAAGCAGATCAACAATTCCCATGTGGCTGATATCGAAAAGTCCAGCGGACGTTCTCGTCGCTACGTGCTCAACGATTACCCCTTCAAAGCTGAGCGGTAGTTCAAAACCGGCGAAGGCGGCCATTTTGGCTCCGAGCTCGCGGTTGAATTTATCGAGAGGGGTTCGCTTGAGGTGCCCATCGTTTCGATTTTCGGTTGGAGAAGCTTTAGCCATATGTGTCGGTCCCCGCGTCCGTTGAGACGCCCCGCGCTGTCATGGAACCTGAGAGATTGGCCGCTACTCGCAGTTTTCCCCTTCGGTGGAGAGGTGCCCAAGCCCCTCTCGCTCTCCAGCGTTGCTTGGTCCCTGCGGTCCTGGTGCCTGAGAGATTCCCGGGGCGGTTGCTCCTTTGGCGCCGACCAACCGAGGTCTACAAATAGGTCGAACTCTCCCACTGGGCTTCAGCAGCGACCCTCATCCTAAACTCGGCAACGGCAGGTGATGGTGATGGTCAGGCAGAATGCCAATCTCAGGTGGGCCGCTTCTAACCGAGGAACTCAGCGATACGGTCCTTCGGTCGACCGATGATGGCTCGGTCAGATTTTACGAGTAGAGGTCGTTGCATCAGCGCTTTTCGTTCAGTCAACAGGTTGACAACAGCTCGCGCGTTTCCGACATAGTCCTCAGGGTTCAACCCAAGTTCTTTGAATTTGGAATCCTTTCGCACCAGATCCTCGACGGGGTCCTCAAGAACAGAGACGATTTGCTCCAAGGTTGCTCGATCGGGCGGAGTCTTCATATAGAGGACCACTTCGGCGTCCACATTGTGTTCCTCAGCGACCGCTAAGGCGTTTTTCGATGAGCCTCAATGGGGATTGTGATAGATCGTGACACCGGTCAACGTGACTCCTCACACTCGATCGGTATGACCGTATCAGCGTTTAAAGCCCGCCTGGATCCGTTCAACCATGTCCGCAGCAGGTCCCGGACCTTTTTCGCGAGCCCATTTCATTCCCGCCTCACGACTGAGCTCGGCAAGACGGTTCATTTGACGTTTTTCCTCCCGCAACGTGTGCCACGAGTTAGCAGCAATGCGTGCGGCCCAGGCATCTGTTTCCTCGGCCAGCTCGTTCTCAGGGACACAATTGTTTGCTAAGCCGATGCTGACGGCTTCGCCGCCTCCGACGACTCGGCCGCTGTACATCATGTCTCGAGCGAAGAGCGGTCCAACTCGCTCCGGTAGCCGGCTGGTCATACCCCATGTGGGCACCATTCCCCACTTGCCATGTGTGTCGCAAAAGAGGGCGTCATCTGCGCATATCAGAAGGTCACAAGCGAGAACTAATTCCAAAGCGCCGGTGTAGCAGTGACCGCGAACAGAAGCTATAACCGGTTGTGGCATAACTTCGATGAAGTCAAGGGTTTCTGCTTGTTGATGAGGCGAGCTTGAACGTTCACCGCGCTCAATTGCCTTCAGGTCATTCCCTGCAGAAAACGAGCGCCCCTCGGCTGTCAACACCACCACGCCGACTTGTTCAGGAGAAGCGGCTAATTGATCTAGATGCAATCGAAGCTCTTCGAACAACGAAGGGCTGAGAGCGTTGAGAGCTTCGGGTCGATTCAGAGTGAGGGTACTGACTCCGTCACGGTCGGTACGCACCACCAGCGGAACGTCAGAATTGTTCATTGAGACAGCCTGCCACACCGTCAGACTGGGGTCTTAGGCCGCGCGTGAATTGTCGGGTGTGTCCGACGCGTCGGCGGCCTCGACCTCCTCGCGAGTGACTCCGAGCATGAACAAGATGGCGTCCAGATAGGGAACGTTCACCGTTGTATCCGCAACTCCGCGAAGGACCGGTTTTGCGTTGAATGCGATACCCAGACCGGCTTTTTGAAGCATCGGGAGGTCGTTGGCTCCATCACCAACTGCGACGGTCTGCTCTAGCGGCACCCCCTCGATTTCGGCTATCGATTCAAGCAATTCAGCTTTTGCTTTGGCGTCGACGATGTCGCCTTCAATACGTCCCGTAATCACCCCATCGACGATTTCAAGACGATTCGCATAAGCGTGATCTAGGTCAAGTTGTGTTGCGAGATGATCAGTGAAATGAGTAAAGCCGCCGCTAATAATCGCAATTCGATAACCGAGTCGTCGAAGAGTTCGTACGAAAGTTTTAGCTCCAGGGGTAAGAACCATTTGGGTAATGACCCGATCGACCGCACTAACGGGAGTGCCCTGCAAAAGAGCTACCCGTTGCTCAAGAGCATCTGCATAATCGAGGTCGCCTCTCATCGCTTGATCGGTCAACGCGGCGACCTGCTCCTTGCAGCCCGCTTCGTCAGCTAAGAGGTCAATGACTTCGTTTCGGATGAGCGTCGAATCGACATCGAGAACCACTAAACGACTCGACCGACGTGACAGTCCGTAGGGTTGAACCGCGATATCGATCGACTCTTCAACTGCAACATCCATAAGTGATGCTTGAAGTTTGTTCGAGTCTCCGCCCTCAACAAGGAACTCGTAGCTCCAAACCGGAAAGCGAGAAAGTCTGTGTATTCGGTCTATGTTGCCTCCACTTGCCGCTATAGCACCACTTGTCCGAGCTAGGGCATCGGGAGAAAGCTCAGGGCCGAGGGCGGTGATCACGTGACGTTTCGCGTGTCGCGTAGGGGTGGCATCAACGATCTCGAAGTCGACGTCAAGGCTTCGTTCCCAACCAAAAAGGAGAAGTTCTTTCACGAGATCTCTTCCCGCGGGGACGAGAACCGCTAGTCCCAAGGTCAGCTGGCGTCTGACCACGACCTGTTCTATGTCCTGGAGTTCAGCGTCGAGGCTCGCTAATAAAGACAACAGATCGCTCGTGATGCCCGGACGATCCAAGCCAGTGACGCGTACGAGAATGGTTTGCGGCGCTGACACAACTCCGACCGTATCGTCGAGATGCGTTCAGAACGCGCCTCATTTCCAATGTTTGTGTCGTTCAGGCAATACATTTGCCGTAATGAGCGCGACCTGGATTAGTCGAGGAGGACGGTGACTCGCCTCGGATTTCTTCTCGATAGCGAGACTTGCATTGGGTGCCACGCGTGCACCGTCGCGTGTAAGAGCGAACACGATATCCCCCTGGGTGTAAATCGCACTTGGGTTAAATACATCGAAAAGGGTGAGTTCCCTGACACCGCTCGACACTTTTCTGTCATGCGTTGCAACCAATGTGAGAATGCACCGTGTATGGACATTTGTCCAACCTCGGCGTTGTTTAGAGCTCCCAATGGGGTGGTGGACTTCGACGACAACAGCTGCATTGGTTGTAAGGGGTGCATGAATGCATGCCCGTATGACGCGATTTACATCAACCCGGAGACCAATACTGCTAACAAATGCAACTTTTGTAACCACCGCGTCGAAGTGGGTCTCGAACCGTCCTGTGTAGTCGTGTGCCCCACCCACTCCATCAAAGTGGTCGATTTCGACGACGCTGATAATGAAGCCCTCGGGATCTTAAGGAGAGAACACTTGGCGGTCCGGTCTCCAGAGCAAGGAACGGCGCCGAAGGTGTATTACCGAGGAGCTGACGAAGCCTCACTAGATCCGTTGCGGACGGCTATTCGCGGCGACGGGCTTATTTGGGCTGACGTCACTCCGGACCATCCGACGCCGCCGACAGATGAAGCAGATTTGATAGCTCGGACGACATACACCACGGCCCACATAACCACCTGGAAAGCCAAGGTGTCCGGCTACCTCGTCACTAAAGCTATTGCCGCGGGGATCATGTTTTTCGCGTCTCTCATGGTGTTGCTTGGCCATGCCGACCAGACAGCGAAAGTTGGATTTGTCCCAGGATTACTAGGGGCACTATTTCTATTGGTTACCGGGATTTTGTTGGTTGCCGACCTAAAAAAACCGACTCGGTTTCATCTAGTACTTACCCGAGGGAACACCTCTAGTTGGTTAGTGCGAGGAGCATACATTCTTGGTATTTACGCTGTTTCGCTAGGGGGATGGTTGCTAGCAGCGTTGATCGAATCATCTCAAATATTGTCGGTTTTGGCTGTGCCGGTGGCAGTGCTCGCTGCGTGCACCGCCGGATACACGGCCTTCCTGTTCGGTCAGTGTGAGGGTCGTGACCTATGGCAGAGCCGAATTCTTTTGCCGATGTTGCTCGTTCAAGCCGTTGCGGCGGGGGGCTCGGTTTGGTTGATATCGGACGTGCTAGTTGGGATGCCCGAACCGACAGTGGTGCGGTGGATAACCATCGGCGCTTTGACCGCAAGCGGCATCTTGGTCCTGCTCGAAGTCTTCGGCGATCATTCGCCGCATGTCGCGATGGCTGTGCGTTCCATGACGCGCGGTGACCAGAGAAAGCTTTTTCTTACAGGCGTCCTTGGGGGGCTGATCCTGCCAATCATCCTGCTAGCGGGGAGCCTGTTGTTCGACAGCGCAGCAACCACCCTTTCATTCGTTGCTGGCGCCTCGGCACTGGTTGGAATGTGGTCTTACGAACATAGCTATGTGCTCGCCGGTCAGTCCGTTCCCCTGTCTTAGGAGCCTTGATGTCAGATACAAGCGAGTCTCGGTACTTGGGCGACGACAGCTTCTACAAGAACCCCTCTCCCAACGCGGGCCTCACAAATTACCCCCCGCATGACCAATGGCATAACTGGACCGAGTTAGACGCCAAAGCGTGGCCTCAGCGAGTCGAGCGCCATTATCGACTTATCCCCACGACGTGTTTTAACTGTGAAGCAGCGTGCGGGTTAGTTGCCTATGTTGATCGCGACACAGGCGAAGTAACCAAGTTCGAAGGTAATCCCGAGCATCCAGCGTCAAGGGGAAGGAACTGCGCCAAAGGCCCAGCGACGCTGAATCAGGTCAATGATTCAGAGCGCATCTTGTTTCCATTGAAGCGGATTGGTGAACGCGGTGGTGGCGACTGGGAACAGATCACTTGGGACCAAGCGCTCGATGAGATCGGAGCGCGCATTCGAACCGCTTTACTTGAGGACCGACGCGACGAGATCATGTATCACGTTGGTCGGCCGGGCGAGGACGGATATACCGAGCGGGTACTGCAGGGTTGGGGAATCGACGGACACAACAGCCATACAAACATTTGTTCCTCGAACGCACGGATTGGGTACCAATCTTGGATGGGTCATGACCGTCCCTCCTCCGATTACGCCAATGCTGAGGTCATATTCTTAATTTCTTCACATCTTGAAGCAGGTCACTACTTCAATCCACACGCGCAGCGAATCATTGAGGCGCAGGAAAAAGGAGCCACTGTTATCTGCGTGGACCCGCGGCTGTCGAACACAGGTTCAAAGGCTGATCACTGGCTGCCTGCATGGCCGGGAACAGAACCGTTTTTACTCTTGGCTCTGGTCCGGCTTTTATTAGAGAACGGCACTTGGGAACGTGATTTCGTACGGCGATGGACCAATTGGGAAACATACCTCGCTAAAACCCGCCCTGATTTAGAGGTGAAATTCGAACTCCTAGAAAGGGCATTGCTTGACGAATACGAGCAGTACACGCCCGAAAGAGCTGAGTACGTAACGGGAGTGCCCGCTGAACAGCTCCGTGAGATCGCGTCAGTTATTGGTGCTCATCCCACAAAGTTCGCCTCCCACAACTGGCGAGCTGCCGGCGCCGGCAACCTCGGCGGTTGGCAAACAGCCCGGTGCTTGTTCTTCCTAAACGTGCTGACCGGCTCGGTGGGAACGATCGGAGGAACAAGTGGTAACGGCTGGAATAAATTCAAACCAAACGCACCTCTCGGGGCCCAAAAAATTGAGCACTGGAACGAGATGTCGTGGCCTCGCGAGTACCCACTCAGTTACCACGAGATGTCGATTCTTCTGCCCCATTTTTTGAACGAAAGGCGAGGCAAGCTAGATACCTACTTCACTCGTGTGTACAACCCCGTTTGGACGAATCCCGACGGCTTCAGTTGGATAGAAGCGCTCCTTGACCCATCCAAGGTGGAATGTCACGTAGCGCTGACTCCGACTTGGTCGGAAACGGCTCTATTTGCCGATTATGTGTTGCCCATGGGTGTCGGTTCTGAACGTCACGACCTGGCTTCGTTCGAGACTCACGCGGGACGGTGGATCGGATTTCGACAACCTGTGATGCGTCGATTCGCTGAACTTGAGGGTAAGTCAATCGACAACGATTCTCGTACCCACGAATTCAATCCCGGTGAAGTGTGGGAAGAAAACGAATTTTGGATGGATCTTTCTTGGCGCATAGACCCCGACGGAACGCTCGGAGTGAGGGAACACTTCGAGAGTCGCTCGAATCCGGGCAAGCCAATGTCGGTCGACGAGTACTACGGACGTATCTTCGCCGAAGAGGTTCCTGGCCTTGCAGAAGCCGCGGCCGCAGCGAATCAGACAGCCCTCGAATTCATGCGCGACAGGGGTGCTTTCGCGGTCCCCACCGACTCATATTTGCCTTACGAACGCGTGGTTGATCCCGCATCGGTGGAAGATTGCGTACGCGACAACGACGGCGTCTTTAGAAAGCCGGGAACGGCCGGGCTTTTCGATGGATCAGAAGAAGCATTCGCTGAAACGTCGTTGTCTCCTCTAGGAGATGGGTCCCCAGCCGTAGAAATTGACGGAGAAATCAAGGAAGGCTTCCCCACGCCATCGAAAAAACTTGAGTTGTACTCCACGACTTTGGCCGATTGGGGTTGGCCGGAATACGCCACGCCGACCTGGATTCCAAGCCACGTTCATTGGGAGGATCTCGATCTCGACGGCGATGAGAGAATTCTCTTGCCGACCTTTCGGATCCCGACATTGATTCACACTCGATCGGCTAATTCGAAGTGGCTAAACGAGATCAGCCACCGCCACCCCTTATGGATTCACCCCGAGGACGCCGAAAAACTAAATATCGGCGAAAATCAGTTGGTTCGAATCACTACTCGTCTCGGACATTTTGTTATTCAAGCATGGCGTACAGAAGGGATACGTCCAGGCGTCGTCGCCGCTTCTCATCACATGGGGCGATGGCGTACGGGTCAAGATCAAGGAAGATCTTGGAGCAACGGCCGAGCCGACATCCAAAATGATGGCACTACCTGGGAACTCAGCCGTCGTGGCGGAATGGACGCCTATCCATCTGACGACCCCGACAGCGAGCGAATCTGGTGGAGCGACACCGGCGTCCACCAAAACCTCACGTTTGCCGTTCAACCGGACCCCGTATCAGGCATGCAATGCTGGCATCAGAGAGTTCGTGTAACTCCCGCCGAAGAAGGCGACTCCTATGGTGATGTACTCGTTGACACCGCCAAATCGCGCGAGGCATATCTGGAGTGGCTGTCCAAGACCAGACCCGCGCCCGGGCCTCATGGACTTCGTCGTCCACTGTGGTACGCACGACCGCTGAAACCCACAGCGGAGGCCTACCGTCTTTCTTGAGTTTCGCGTTATATGACTACCGTCGAACGTGCGATCATGCAGTATGAGCGCAGATTCCACGGTTACGTACGAACGCACTGGGCGTGTTGCAGTCATTACCTACAATCGCCCTGAAGCCCTCAACGCGGTGAACGGTCAGTTACGTAAAGACCTCAATCGGGCCTGGGAGACGCTACGCACCGACGACGAGGCCTGGGTGGCAATCGTCACGGGTGAAGGAAAAGCGTTCTGCGCTGGAGCAGATCTAAAGGATCCTGGTAGTTCCGTTGGTAATGATGACCATTCGTTTTGGGAAGTTCCGAGCTTTACCTCCCTGGAGTCAGGCAAAGAGATTTTCAAACCCGTCATAGCGGCCGTCAATGGCTACGCAATCGGGTTTGGGCTGACAATGGTTGCGAGCTGCGACTTTGTGATCGCGTCGGACCGTGCTGAATTCGGCTTTCCCGAGGTTCAGCTTGGGGTACCGACTGTTCAAGGGGCCGTGAGAATGCCCAAACGCATCGGTTGGCAAAACGCAATGGAATTGCTACTGCTCGGGGACCGCGTAAGTGCGCAACGGGCCAAAGAGATGGGTTTGGTGATGAAGGTGGTACCGCACGATGAGCTGATGGCAGCGGCGGCCGAGCTTGCGGAGAGACTGATCACTAATTCGGCGCCACTTGCCGTTCGAGCCACCAAAGAAATAGCTAGACGAAGCCAAGAAATGGGTTTTGTTGAAGCCATTCGCTTCGGCGAAACGATGCGTAAGGTGGCCGGTGCCACCGAAGACGCAAAGGCATTTCGCGACGCAACTAAATCAGGCCAAAAGCCGACATGGCAGGGCCGATAGTCTTGCGTTTCTAGGCCACTCTTGGGTGTCTCGTTCACCGGTGATTCAATGGCCCGCGATATGGAGAGAGCAGAAATGGAAATCAATGGTCACTGCGACGAACGTTTTTCGGTGGTTCGAGACGCATTCGAAGCAAACTTTTTGGCTGACGAAGAACTCGGTGCAAGTGCCGCAGTCACTGTTGACGGTCAATACGTAGTCGACTTGTGGGCAGGCCAACGTAACCACAACGGTGACCCCTGGGAGAGAGACACCATCGTCAACGTCTACTCGACGACGAAGACGATGGCATCTATTTGCATTCTCATGCTGGCCGATAGAGGAGTAATCGATTTCCAAAAGCCTGTTGCCGAATATTGGCCGGAATTTGCTAGCAACGGGAAAGATTCTGTTCTGGTGCGCCACGTCATGACCCACCAGACTGGTTGTTCAGGATTCCCAAGGCCGGTAACCCCCGAAGAGCTCTACGACCACGACCTTATGGCTGACCTTCTAGCTGGGATGGAACCCTGGTGGGAGCCCGGCACAGCCCCGGGGTACCACGCGATAACTCAAGGAACCCTCCAAGCTGAACTAATGCGCCGCATCGACGGACGCACTTTAGGCACGTTCTTTCGAGACGAAGTAACCGCTCCCCTTGGTGCTGATTTTCACATCGGGTTGCCGTTATCTGAGGGACACCGCGTGGCTCAACTAGACGTTCCGCAAGAGGGAATAGATCAGATAGTGGAGTCCGACCCCGACTCGATAGCTGCAAGAACCTTTCGCAGTTGCCGCTTGGACGGCACTGAAACCGAGACAGATGAATGGCGCAGCGCCGAAATTCCAGCAGGTGGAGGAATTGGCAACGCTCGATCAATTTCACGGGTGCACTCAGCGATCGCCTGCGGCGGAACTATCGACGGGGTCACATTGATGAAACCCGAAACCATAGAGGCCGCTTTGCATCGCCAAACCTTTGACCGAGACCTAGTGCTGGGACTGAATGTGCCGTATGGAACCGGTTTCGGTATCAACCATGAACGGATCCCTCTGACGCCAAGCGATCGCACCCTTTACTGGTTCGGATGGGGTGGATCCATGGGAGTCATGGACCTCGACGAAAAAATCACCGTTTCTTATGCCATGAACAAAATGGCTGGAGGTTTGGTAGGCGACGCCCGAGCTTTCAACCTGATTGCCGCGACCTACGCTGCCATTGGAAAATAACTAAACGGCTGACGCTCATGGAGCTTCATATAGCGTCGGGATGCCCTGGATGTCTTCAATAACTCCTTGCGGTAAATCAGCGGGAAGTTCGGGAGACGCGCTAGCTCCAATCGCGTCGGTCAAACCGCCGAATCTTTCTTCGATAGCGGTAACTATTTCGTCGTGTCTTCCGACAGCCGCAAACTGTCTCACCACGTCATCGCTGATCCGAGAAGCCATTTCCCCCCAACCATCATTTTTCGAGAGGTAATTAAGTTCTTCGCCTAGGTCAAGAAGATCATGCTGCTCAAGAACCGGCCAATACGCCTTAGTGCTTCCATAAAAGCCGATGCGGTAACGAACCCAGTCCATCATTGCCATTACCGACTCGTCGTCTGGTCCTGTGCAAACAAATCCGCCGCCACTTATTTGAAACGCTTCTCGAGCCTTACCGGCATGCGATAAGCCCGCCACCAACTGCGGTAGAACAGCTCCTTCGAGGTATTCGCGGGTGCAAAATGCGTGAAGCCGAACTCCATCACAGACTCGGCCAGCCGCCCGGAGCATCGCGGGTCCGACAGCCGCCATGGAGATAGTCGGCGGGGGCACAGTTAAAGGTTCTGGGGTGAAGTTCGGAGTCATCAAATTGAAGCGATAAAAGTTACCTTCGTAGTTGAGTTCTTCACCTGTCTGCCACGTATGCCAGATCGCCCTCACCGATTGGACGTATTCCTGCATGCGTGGAGCTGGAGCGGACCAACTCACGCTGAATCGCCGTTCGTTGTGACCGCGCACTTGGCTGCCGAGCCCAAGTTCAAAACGCCCCGCGCTTGCTTGTTGTAGGTCCCAACCAATGTTGGCCGCGATCATCGGACTCCGCGGAAACGCGATCGCTACACCTGTCGCGAGTTCAAGACGCTGAGAGTTCACCGCCGCTACGGCAAGAGACATAAACGGGTCATGCCTATTTTCGAGAGCAACAATTCCGTCATAGCCGTCCGCTTCAATCCGGTGGACAGCCTCAGGAACATCGCGAAGATCCGCTTGGGGAAATGTGGTGTACACCTTCATGGATGCTGCTCTCGGGGAAGCACATCAACGAATTCGTCCCAGTTTTTCCACTCTGGCTGTGGGGGCAGGGTTGAACCACCAGGAGCGAACTCGGAGAGCGTCCCGGATTCCAGGTCATGAATGTAACGAGGGCAGTTGGGAAAGATCCTGCCAACCGTGATTTCTATGACCGCTTCAGCACCCACAAAATCGGCTGTGTCGGATGGGTCAAGAAGGACCTCCGCTGTCCCATGTATACGAATCCGATTGGCCTTGCTGGTTTGTCGGATGAACAGCAAAGCCACTTTGTTGGTTTCATTGATGTTGCCGAGTGACCGAAACATCCCGTTGCCGTCATATGAGGGGAAGCGCAGCGTATGTTCGTCAACGACCTTGACGAAGCCGGGTCGGCCTCCCTTGTAGGACACATCCGGGAATCCAGTCGCGTCAACCGTCGCCAAGAAAAAATGGGCGGCCCTCTCAATGTAAGCGGCGGTTGGACCATCAATGGATTCGCCTACCGTTACTTCGTTCAGTCGATCGGCGAGACGGCGACTATCGAAGTGGTCTTGCAGACGACGTGCACCGGCTCCATACAGTTCCCCAACAGTGTCAGCCATGATCACACCCTACGCTTGGAACCATGACTCGATACAACGGCTACACCGGGGTTGAGGTGGAAGTTCATGATGATGGTGTTGTTGTCTGTACTTTGAATCGCCCCGACAGACTTAACGCCTTTGATGGCCAAATGCGACAAGACATTCACCGCCTGTTAGGCGAGGTTTCTTCCGATGACGAAGCCCGCGTTTTTGTGATGACCGGAGCGGGACGGGCCTTTTGCTCCGGAGCCGACCTCACGGCAGAGGATCGAAGAGGCTGGCCGATCCGAACCCACGAACCGATGTTCGGCTGGTGCAGCGACCTTTTGGAAATGCCCAAACCCACAATTTGTGCTCTCAACGGGTTGGCAGCGGGTGGGGGACTGGGTCTGTCTTTACTGTTCGACATCAGGATTTGCTCATCTGAAGCACGTCTCTTACCAATCTGGATGAAAAGGGCCATCCATCCTGATGACCTGATCACATGGACTCTTCCTCGACTCGTCGGTTATAGCCGAGCCCTCGAGTGGTTGTACGAAGCCGAAGAAATTCCGGTCAGCGTTGCACTCCAGGCGGGCATGATTAATCACGTCGTTGACCCCGATGAAGTGTTAGCTCGAACCATGGAACTTGCGCATCGTTTGGCTGCCGGTCCGACTGCTCATCACGCGATGACCAAACAGGCGGTGTTCAAGGGAATGCAGGGAGATAGTTTCGAGGCGGCACTGTTGGAGAGTTGGGGTCAGGCGAAAGCGCTTGCATCGGAAGACTTCCAAGAGGGCCTCTTAGCCTTCAAAGAAAAACGGGAACCGAAGTTCACTGGACGCTAACTGGGTTTGTGATCCTTGCGTGAACCCGCCTCCCAGTCTTCCATGAGCGGAGCAGATTCGAGAGTTCCCAGCACGTTGATCTGAGGCGATTCGCGCAGCGAACGTTTCATCTCAGCAAAGCCTGGAAAGCTCGCCAGTTCGATAACGGCGTTCCACAAAGGCACTGCCTGTTCGTCACTTGGTACCCGGGAAATGACCGGCCCGAAAAAAGATAAACCATCTGGAGGTTGAAACGAGATGATTGGCGTACCAACATCGCGACCGGTTCGCGAAAGAGCGAGCTCGGTTTCGGCTTCAATAACGTTGTCCCAAAGTTGATCATCAACTGCCGACGCGTACTGGGTTGGCAGTCCAGCGGTCGCGAGACATCGTTCGGTATGTTCAACAGTCCCTAGCTGCTTCCTTAAGCCCGGCTGTCGGTCCAGTTCCCAATAGTGGGTGCCGAACGCTGAGTAGAGGGCAGCCATAACATCACGTCCGCATTCCTCTCGAACCTTCGCCGCTGCTCTCAAAAACTTGAGCCCCGCTGTGTGTCCCTGTTCGTAGCCCGGCGGAAAGTCCGTTTCATAGTCCTTGTCTTTATTGAGAATTCTCAATGAAATAAACCGCCAGTCGACTGAATAATTAGTTTGTTCAGCCACCTTTTCGACCCAGCGAGAAGTAACCCAGGCAAAGGGACAAATGGGATCCCAAAAGAACTCGATGTCGTAATCATCGCTACTCATAAAGAACATGAATAGCAGGTATCGCCCCAGGCATCACACGGTTTCGCTTTACTTGAGCACAACACCCGTTTCACCCAACCTCTAAGGGCTATTCGCTGACGGTAGGACTAGCCGATGACGTCGATGGCCGTGGTGTTGGGGTTGGTGTGGGCCCGCAGCACGCTGTTGTGGGTTGCGCCGAGGAGGTCGAACAGTCCGCCGTCTGCACCAAGCGCACATAAACCGGTTCCTGCTGGGGTGACATCAACCAACTGACCGTTCAATGTTTGGGTGTTGAAAACCTTTGACGTGAGGGTGGTGATGT
>PAHW01000034.1 GCA_002705305.1 Acidimicrobiaceae bacterium | reverse complement strand
GCTGGTCCTGGTGGTGAGGTGGACGACTCCGGTGATGGGGGTCCTGGACCTATGGCCGGCGGAGCCAAAGACTTCTTCTTCGCTGCTAGGCCACCGATGGATGATGGCTCTGAGGGGCCGTTATCCGATGACGAGATGTTTGCCGGATTCCGTGGGGTCTTTGGCTCGGATGGTTCAGATGGACCTGCGCGTCCAATGGACCTTGATGATGATGCTTTTATGCCGCCGATGGGTGATGACGGACCGGCTGATCGTGGCGAGATGTTTAAGAAGTTTGGTTTCGATGACGATGCTCCTCGTCCCGGCACAGACGGCGGTGATGATGAGCATCGCGGGTTCATGTCGTTCGATGATGAAGGCCGAGATGGTGGCGAAGGTGGATTGAATCAGTTCTTTATGGCTGGTCCTGGTGGTGAGGTGGACGACTCCGGTGATGGGGGTCCTGGACCTATGGCCGGCGGAGCCAAAGACTTCTTCTTCTCCAAGACCGTCGACACCACTGGCCCCCAAAAAGCAGAACCAACCCCGGCAACAGGGACTCAGTCAGTTCAAGAGACCAAAGAAAACACCTCACCAAGTTTCTTCAATTCGACCGAAACAGCAGGACCCGCCGAAAAAGAAGTTCCGACAGCCGGTTTCTTCAAACGCCCAGACGAAACAGCAGCTGCCGAAGACGAACAGGCCTCCAAGTCCGCATTCTTTGCCAACGTCACTGCACCGGTTACGACGAGCAGTTCGACCACTCGACCGAGTTTCTTTAACCCAGGGGGAGCAACTAACCCGTTCTTCGGTGGCTCAAGCAATACCGTGGTTCGGACCGATTCGGAACTTGAGCGCGATTCAGAGCAACAATTCGAAACTAACAATGATTCAGACGGTCGAGGGGCGGAGCGAAACGACCGTAATGACGAGACCGAAGCTCGAGCTAGCAACTGAACCGCGAACAATCAACAACCCGGGTGTCGAGCCGTCAGAAGTCCCAGATTCTCGGCCCCATATGCGTAGCCTTGTGAGATGAACAATACGGCAGACCTTTGGTTATCCAGCAAAGACGCCGCGGAACACATCGGCGTCACTCGCCGAACCTTGTACCGGTTCATCGATGAGGGACGAATACCCGCATATCGGTTGGGTCGCGTGATCCGGCTAAAACGATCCGACGTTGACGCTTTTATCGATGCGAGTCGAGTCCAGCCTGGGACTCTGAAACACCTCTACCCCGAATCAAAGAAAACTTCTGACCATGACCCACGCTGACCGGCCGTCTATCAGCCCTCGATTCATCGTGTCGCCCGACTGGGTTCCGATGCCTGAACCGCGACGTCTCCTTCGAGGACTTGCAGCGCTTTTTGGAATTGGATTCCTCGGTTCGGTAGTCGCGTGGCAGATTTTCGGAGCTCTTTCAGAAGTCGCTGGATACGAGAGCGTGCTCGAGGCCGAGTTGGAGCGGTGGTCCCTCACCCAGCAACTTATTTTGGTGGTGTTGCTCGCACCAGTGCTGGAGGAAACCATTTATCGATTGCCTCTACAGCGGCAATTCCGGCCCGGACTGATAGCACTGTCACTGACCATAGGGGCACTGTTGTTCACAGCTGTAGGGAGCGCCTTGTTCTGGATCATTTCCGGATTGGCCATCCTCGTGGCCAGTCTCGGATTGCTCAAGGATTGGGAACCTCGAACAGCGATTGAAGCTAGATGGTCACAAGATGCCCGAATACCCATTTGGTCAGCCACACTCGTTTTTGGGTTAGTCCATATCGCGAATTTTGATGTTGACTGGTCGATCTACGCCGTGCTCGCCGCGCCACTCGTTGTGAGCCCTCAACTCTGGTTGGGGTTGATGTTTACCATCGCAAGAGTGCGATACGGCTGGTGGGCTGGTCTGCTACTCCACGCCACTCACAATGGCCTCATTTGGTCAATTAGCGGACTGGCCAGTTAGTTCTACCTCGCGAGGAGGAAGCCTCGTTTCGCCTTCGATATCAACGCGTGGAAGCCACTCGAGCCATCTAGGGAACCACCAGTTCGCGTCTCCCATGAGCTTCATAGATGCCGGAACAAGCACTACCCGAACAATTGTGGCGTCAACAAAAATAGCGGTCGCCAACCCCAACCCCATCATCTTCATAATTGGATCCGGATTGGCAACGAAACCCAAGAACACTGAAATCATGATCAACGCCGCAGAAGTAATCACCCTCGCCGTATTAGAGATCCCAAAGATCACACTTTGCGAATTGTCGCCGCTGAGTAAATATTCCTCTTTCACTCGACTAAGCAGAAACACCTCATAATCCATGGACAGCCCGAACAGCACCGCGAACATGAACATGGGAACGAAGGACACGATGGGCACCGTTTCATTCAAACCGATCAGTTCACGACCCCATCCCCATTGGAACACCATCACCAGTACCCCGTAGGCAGCGCCAATTGATAACAAATTCAATAAGGCAGCCTTTATGGGTACTAACACCGATCGGAAAACCAGCATCAGTAATAGGAAACTCAAGGCGATTACCCCGGCGATGAAAACCGGTAGGCGTCCTTGGACGCGACCGGAAACATCGGCGAACGACGCGGTTGCTCCTCCTACGTGGGCGACGCCCGTATCTCCAAGCGCCGACTCGAAAATTGGCCCGCGCATTCGGGTCAATAATTCAACGGTTTTGGGATCTTGGGGAGCGGTAGTTGGGAAAACCAGAATTGTTGCTGCTTCACCAACGGGACTTTGTTCAGGAGGCTGAACGAATGCCACACCGGGATCTTGCCGGACGGTGTGTGCTAACGCGTTTAGCTGTTGAACCGTAACGGTGGAGGAATCAACTACTACGAGCAGGGGTGCACTGAATCCCGGACCGAACCCCGCCGCTAGGAGGTCATAAGCTCTTCGAGCGGTACGTTCTTCGGGAGCGTTTCCTTGATCGGGGAAACCCAGTTTTAAGTCCAACACGGGTGCAGTTAACGCCAGCAACAACACCAGTGTTGACAGCATGTAGGGCCAGGCGTGTTTGGACACATGATCGCCCCATCGTTGCCAGTGACTGACCCTGGGGATCCGGTCGCCGTAGGCCTGCGTGCGCTTTCGTTTTGGGTTGATTCGATGTCCGGCCCAGCCCAGTAGCGCAGGCAGGATAGTGATAGACGCCGCAACCATTAAGGCGATGATGATTGAGACAGCGATGGCCGCTGCTGTCATAAATGGAAGGCCTGCCATCGCCAGACCGAGAATTGCTATCACCACGGTCCCACCCGCAAAAATCACTGATAGACCGGCAGTTGCATTAGCTCTTCCCGCAGCGTCTTCAGCCGTTAGCCCGTCAGCGAGACCTTCGCGAAATCTTGTGACAACGAACAAGGCATAGTCGATTCCCACTCCGAGACCAATCATCGAAGCCATGTTCGGAGTCCACTCGGGCACGTCTAGGCCGATTGCCACTAACCCGATGACTCCGCCAATGCCCAGGGCGAGGCCGAAAAGGGCAAGACCGATAGGTAAGCCCATAGCCACGATGCTCCCGAAGGCCAAAAGAAGGATGATTACTGCTGAGATCAACCCGAGGAGCTCCCCAACGCCCGTGTCTGGTTCATCGACCGAGTTGAAGAGATCACCCCCAAACTCGATAGTCATCTCCTGTTCGGCGTCGATTACGTTTCGTCCCGCTCGCTCCAAAGTCTCGAGCATCACCACAGACGGAGTGAGATCGGGGTTATAAGCAACCCGAAACAACCCAATGGTTCCCGACGGGCTGATGGTCTGGCCCGCGATGGGAGGCACCACCACCTCGACCCCGTCAAGCGCTCGCAGTTCGACAGTCAACTGCTCAATGGTTTTTCGTTGAGCAGGGTCGGTGAGAAGGGTGCCAGGAGGCGCTTCAATGACGACTTGAGCGTTAATTCCGCCCTCCGCGGGGAAGCGGTCCGCTAAAAGGTCGTAGGCCTTTTGGCTATCGAAACCCGGAGCCGTGAAGCCATTGGTCATTTCTCCGCCGATCGCTGCATTGAGTCCGATCAAACTCACTGACGCGATCATCCACGCACCGATCGTTCGCCATCTGTGACGCACACAGGCGCGGCCTAGCCGATACAAGAACACGGACACGCCGCCAGTCTCGTCGGTTGAGCCGCTCTTCACACGCCACCCGCAAGTTAATTGGTGAAGATTCCTGGACTCCTCGAATGACGATGTCGTAAATAGCTCACTACTGATTGGTTCGCTACAGGTACTCTGCGAATCATCGACCGCGCGGACCTCCACTCAGCGGCGTTAAGTGACCTATAGAGATCAACGTGCCCCTTCAGATATACGACACCATGCAGCGCCAAAAGGTGCCCTTTGTCCCTCGCACCGAGGGTGAAGTAGCGATGTACGTCTGTGGTCCGACNGTCTATGACGTGCCTCACCTNGGGCACGGTCGAACAGCGCTGACTTACGACGTGATTCGCCGCTACCTAACGTGGAGCGGTCTGGCCGTGACTGTCGCATCAAATGTCACAGACATNGACGACAAGATCATTGTTCGGGCGGANCAAGAGGGACGAACCGAACCAGACGTGGCTGCAGAATTCACTGCCAAATACGACGAACAAATGGACCGACTTGGCATCTTGCCCGCTGACTCGCGTCCCCACGCCACGCAGTTCATTGACGGCATGGTGGACATAATCGCCCAACTCGTGGAGCTTGGCGCCGCGTATGTCGTTGAAGGCAAGGGCGTTTATTTCTCCGTTGACGGCCTTAGCGAATATGGTCGTCTAGCCGGCCGAACCCTAAAACAACTNCTCGACGACGCCGGTCAACGAGTAGACGTTGATCCGGACAAGAATTCTCCGCTCGATTTCGCTCTGTGGAAGTCAGCGAAGCCTGGTGAACCCTCATGGCCCACTCCCTGGGGTGTGGGACGGCCGGGATGGCACACAGAATGCGTTGCCATGTCCATAAGCGCCCTTGGACCTGGGTTTGACATCCATGGNGGTGGCGATGACCTCTGCTTTCCTCACCACCAAAACGAATGGGCGCAAGTGACCGCCATAGGAGAACAGTTTGTTCGCTATTGGGTACACAGTGCGATGGTGAATGTCGCCGGCGAAAAAATGTCTAAATCTGTAGGCAACTTCACAAATCTTGCTGAAGCCATAGATGTCGCCGGTCCTCGAGCCCTNAGGCTTCTCGCCCTACAGACGCACTATCGCCGGGCGATGGAAATGGGCCGCGAAGCGTTGANCGCTGCGGCAACCGCCATCGACCGACTCGACGCATTTCATCGACGTATGGTCAACGCGAACGTTGATCTCNCNAGTGACGACATAGACGAAGCGGCTGTTACCGCGTTTCGCTCTGCAATGGACGATGACTTCAGCACCCCNTNAGCGCTGGACAACGCCTTTAGNCTCGTCCGAGGCGCCAACACCGACTTAGACAACGGAGACCTTTCCGCAGCGGGTTTGGGAGGCCGAACGGCTCTGACCATGTTCTCCGTTCTAGGTATCGATATCAGTTCTGTCGTTGAAGGAACAGAAGCTGGGCTGAGCGAGCAGGAGATCGAGGACATGCTGGGCCNNCGGGCTCAGGCCCGAGAGGACAAGGATTTCGCGTCAGCGGACCGCATTCGCGACCAGCTCACTGNNGCCGGNGTNGTCATCGANGACACTGCCGACGGAGCAANTTGGNATCGNGCATGATCGATTCGGAAAAAATTTTGACTCTCGAACCGCATGGCGCTGACGCGTTCGTAGGAGAAAGCCCCGCCTATGAGTGGGGCCGTATCTACGGAGGACTGGTCATTGCCCAGGCGCTACGTGCCGCGATGTACACAGTCGATATTGAAGGCCACCACGTGCATTCTTTACATGCGTATTTCATTTTGGGTGGTGACCCGAANGAACCGGTGCGATATGAGGTTGACAGACTTCGGAATGGCAGAAGTTTCTCCACGAGAAGGGTCGTGGCGNGGCAAAGCGGAGGAGCGATATTGAATCTNTCGTGCTCTTTTCANCGTGAGGAAGACGGACCGGACGTTTCAACCTCGNTTTTTCCNAAAGAGGTGAAATCGCCTGAAGAATCACGNCCTATCGAATGGGGGNTCGGACTTGACGCGCGTTTAGAGCACGAATCAACCAGCCCCGCGCGTCATCGAGTCTGGGCGAGGTTCANCGGCGCCATCGGAGACTCCCAAGACGATCATTACGCAGCCCTNGCGTATTTGTCAGACACCAACCCAATGGATGCAGTTGTCAGCGCTCACCCGGCACAGTCCCTGCTCGAAGGCAACTCTGATGAAATCAATTGGGACGAGATGTACATGGCCGCTTCTCTTGATCACGCGGTCTGGTTCCACAGGCCGGTTCGGGCAGATGAGTGGTTGCTCTTTGACCTTTCACCTCACCAACTGAGGGGCACGAGAGGTTTGGCAACGGGCGACGTTTTCAGCGCGNGCGGTGANCTCGTGGCAACGGTTGCTCAACAGGGTCTGGTGCGCNTGCGCNAAACGATCTCTTAGCTGACACCATGTCGTCGCAGCCAGTCTTGAATCAACCAACCAGCAATTGACATTCCGCCAATTGGNCACGGTGGCAGATCGGTCGCATCAAACCATCCAGCTTCAACAATCTCTTCCTCTTGGATCAAGATTTCTCCTGATTCATAGGTGCAGTGGAAACCGCACATCAAAGAATGAGGGAAAGGCCAGGGCTGACTACCAAAGTATCGAACGTCTTTGACCGCAAGATTTACTTCTTCCATCACCTCGCGTTCGACTGCCTGCTCAAGGCTCTCTCCAGGTTCTACGAAACCAGCGAGAGTGCTGAAAAANCGACCCGGAAACTGTCGACCCCATGCCAGCAGCGCCTGATCGCCCTTCTCAACCAAAACGATCATGGCCGGGCTCAGACGGGGAAACGCCATGTGATTACATTTAGGACAGACTTTTCCCCGGTCATGAGGGTTGGTTTCGGTGGGGGTTGCACACCGGCCGCAAAATATGTGTGTCCGGTCATAGTTGATGATCTGTTCGGCGCGCCCCGCCACAACCCATTCTTCATCTGGGATGCGACCAAAGAGTTTGCGCAAATGNACTGGTTCGAGGTCTGCCTCTTCAGAGGTGTCATGAAGGTCGATTGCGTAGACGGCGAGACCGTCAAGAACACCTAAAAACGCGTCCGGAGCGTCAATAGGTGCTCCCATCGACCGGACAAGGCCTCCGCCCGGTTCAACAAAAACCGTGCCCGACCGAACTGGAATCCACACAGTTTCGTTTGAATCCAAGTCAGGTGGCGGAACNGGGGCAGGTGTAAACANCTCTGCAGTCCAGCACAACTCGAGTTCCCGTGNGGGGAGTTTGACTAAGTCTGTGAACTACAGATTTAAAGTCGACGCATTACNGTGACAACCCGTCCGAATATTGCCACTTCGGCGGTCGAGAACTCCATGGGTTCGAGAGNCGAATTTGCGGGAAGCAAGGTGATGATTCCACCTTGCTTCGTGAAGGTCTTGACGGTGGCTTCATCACCAGGAATGCCGGCCACGACAATGTCTCCGTTCGACGCGGTGCTTTGACGGTTCACGACNACAAAATCGCCGTCAAGGATTCCGGCCTCGATCATNGAATCGCCGCGNACCTTCAACATGAANAATTCTCCGTCGCCGGTGAAGTCTTCTGGGACCGGNACCAATTCTTCAACGTTTTCTTGGGCCAACACATCAGTGCCTGCGGCCACCTCGCCGACGAGNGGCACATGACGAGTTGGGCGACGTTCGGCGATTGCTCCCGAAGAGGCATCGAAGCACACTTCGATCGCTCGAGGTTTCGTCGGGTCTCGACGCAAATACCCAGCGCTCTCTAATTGTGCAAGATGCGAATGCACCGTGCTAGGGGAGTTGAGCCCTACGGCGGCGCCGATCTCGCGAACCGCAGGTGGGTATCCGCGCTCGCGCATAGTTTTTTCAATGTATTCGAGAATGGCTCGCTGGCGATCAGTGACGGTGTGGTCTGCCATGCGCCCTCCTATTGAATCACGAACGTTTGTTCGTTTAGACCGTACCAGCGGGCGAACTACGGAGCAAACACCTGTTCGATTTTCGCTTGACATCGAACAAATGTTCTGATGTAGTCGAACAAGTGTTCGAATGAACAAAAACGGCGCCGATCAACTCAGTGTCCGACCCCACCTAAAGAATTACCTCGCTAAATCAGCAGCACCGAAATAAGGGAATCGAAGGAATACCGATGGTTGCANTACTCAGCGCACAACCAGAACAGTTGGACTCAGATGAGTCAGAGCAGACATCGCGGCCGCAACTTCGCCTGGTNGATGGCGTCGAACCNGTAGTGGCTTTGTCGTCGCNTCGCCACAGCCGGTTGATCTATTGGCGTCGTCGCNTTGTCGTAGCGACNCTTCTGATGGGCCTCGTCTGGCTNGTAGCTACTAGTTCTCATTTGTCGAACGGNNGCGGCGAAGTGCTCCGACCTACTGTTATGCAGACAATGGTGGAACATGCTGCNGGCGATNTGGCTTTGGGGAGTCCCACCGTTGTTGTNCAAGCCGGGGACACGTTGTGGTCTATCGCCCGAAGTTTGCAACCCACNGGTGANATCCGACCACTCGTTGAACGGTTAGCCCAACTNAACGGTGGCCATTCNCTCATCGCGGGTCAGACTCTGAAGCTCCCGTAGAGCNNTAATTTGATGGTGAATGNGGTTGNGAATCTCGGGTTTGTCGCACNTATCTGAGGAACAGAAAATGGTCTTCAGTGAGCACATGNCGCAAGACGAACTCCTGGAGTTGATCGAGAACNACCCCGCGGGCGATCCCACCGGATTCCCCGCCNCCAACGCGGGGCGAAATACTGATGAGAACTTCGTCGACAAGATCTTGGGCGATCAGCGANCCGTTGATCGAAGGTCCGCCTTCGGACAACACCACCTTGGCCCCGAGATCAGCCATTCGATNGAGCGCTTCCGAGAAATCGACGACAACGCGGCCACATTGCAGAACGTCTGCGTGTTCAGCAACTTGACGCAATCTTGTTGGATCAGCGTCTTCAGTTGTCACCACTATGGGGCGCTGTCCCTGTCGAGCGAACAACGGCAACCCCAAATCAAAGTTCAAGNTTCGGCTCACCACCGCGACACGAGCCACCGGCCACGCGCCCCCCGAAAGACGTCGTGCTTTGGAGCTGACGCTGCTCGACGGTGGGGTGTAGTTCTCAGCCACCGCAGTGGTGCTTCCGACGATAATGATGTCGGGCAGCGTTCGAACGGTCCCGAACACGTCTTTGTCACCTGGTCCTCCCAACGGCCCCGAGATGCCTCCGACTTCGGTGACCCCATCAATTGTCGAAATCATGTTGATCATCAACCAGGGGCGGTTATCCACCATCGGTCGACTGTCGCGATANGCGTCGTCGGTGTCGACCTCGANGACAGGCGGAGGTAGGAGCCGATGCACCCNGTGATGTTGACACGACTTCGATACAAAAGGGACGTAGACGGTGAAATTCGGCGCATCTACGGCCATCACCACCATCAGTGGTTCTCCACAGGCCTCAAGATGCTCGGTGTCGGTCTCGTCGGGTTTAGGTCCGCTCTGGCGGTAGATTGGTTACGGCTAGTTGCAGAGGCGTGCGCCTATTTTCCCAGGTCAGAGGCTTACCGATGAGCTCTTCCCAGCCGACCGGAACCACCGGAGAAATCTGCCAGCCATCGCGGGTTGACCACAGCGCGTGTCAAGGNGCTGGCGTGTGTAGAACTGCCCCAAGAATTCCCCAACTCACCCACAGAACTTTTTTGTTATCCCTCTATCGGTCCACAACCAACAGTTCCTACATTCGTGTGTGCGGCGGGTTGGGCGACCGACTGGCGGAAGGAGTGCGACAAAAGGCGGTACGGCTCTTAATGAGTCTTCAACCAAATGTCCACAATGAGGATCCAGGCTTCGAGGTCAGGGTGAAGCAGGGTCACGCCCACCTAGTCGGCCTCCGGCCCGCCGCAATTCCCCGCGTTAGTGCTTCCAACCCTGGAGGAAACCATGACTGTGACTTCTAACCAGCCAGCATCAGTTTCTTCGGGCCGGATCAGACGACATTTCAGCCAAGAGGGCGTGGACCCATACTCAACAGTGAGATGGGAACGTCGCGACGCAAGACTCGTAAATAGTTTCGACGGATCCACGAGCTTTGAACAGTTCGATGTCGAATTTCCTGGGGAGTGGAGCCTGACCGCCTCGAACATCGTTGCCCAGAAGTATTTCCGCGGTTCGCTTCAAGCCGACGACCGCGAATATTCGTTGCGACAAGTTGTTCAAAGAGTGACGTCTACCATCCGTCAATGGGGTGAATCTGACGGCTACTTCGATGACGCGGACGAGGCACAAACCTTTGAATCGGAGTTGGCTTGGTTGCTACTGCACCAACGTTGTGCCTTCAATAGTCCGGTTTGGTTCAACATCGGCGTGGAGGGAGTACCTCAGCAAGCTTCGGCGTGCTTCATCCTGTCAGTCGACGACGATATGGATTCGATTCTCAACTGGTACGCCGAAGAGGGCCGTATCTTCAAGGGTGGTTCTGGAGCGGGTGTCAACTTATCTCGCATACGGGGCTCGGCGGAGACGCTGCGTGGCGGGGGTGAGGCAAGTGGACCCGTCAGCTTCATGCGAGGAGCTGATGCCTCAGCTGGGACAATCAAGAGCGGTGGTAAGACGCGACGGGCCGCAAAGATGGTGCTACTCGACGTCGATCACCCCGATGTACAGCAGTTCATCTGGTGTAAAGCCCTCGAAGAACGCAAAGCGAGAGTGCTTCGTGACGCCGGCTTCGATATGGACCTCGACGGAGTCGACGCTCATTCTGTCCAATACCAGAACGCTAATAATTCGGTACGCCTGACCGACGAATTCATGGCGGCCGTCGAAAACGATGACACCTGGGAAGTCACCGCTCGAACCGATGGATCAGTCGTAGAGCGTTACTCCGCTCGTTCTTTGTTCCGTCAGATCGCGGAAGCCGCCTGGGAGTGCGCTGATCCGGGTCTGCAATTCACAACGACGATTAACCGCTGGCACACAGCACCGAACACCGGTCCCATCACTGCGTCGAACCCCTGTAGCGAATACGTGCATCTTGACAACTCTGCGTGCAACCTCGCCAGTCTGAACCTCCTCGCTTTCCTCGACGCCGATCAAGATCGTTTCGATGTAGAAGGCTTTTGTCGAGCGATACGAGTCGTGTTTACGGCCCAGGACATTCTGGTCGGCAACGCGGACTATCCGACCGAGGAGATAGGTCAAACTTCACGAGATTTCCGTCAGTTAGGTCTTGGCTACACGAACCTCGGCGCGATGCTCATGGCGCTGGGTTTGGCGTATGACTCAAAGGAAGGTCGAGCGTGGGCGGGGGCTGTCACTGCTCTGATGACAGGCCAGGCCTACTCAACTTCTGCAGCACTTGCTGAACGAGTTGGAGCGTTTAAGGGGTACAGCGACAACCGTGTCCCCATGCAAGACGTATTGCGGCGCCATCGTCAAGCGCTGGGCACCCTTGCCGACACCGCTCCGGAAGAAATAACAACTGCAGCAAAAGACGTATGGGATCACGCGGTGAGTGGCTGCGAAAAGCACGGCGTTCGCAACTCACAAGCCACGGTCATAGCGCCGACCGGCACCATCTCGTTCATGATGGATTGCGACACCACCGGCATCGAACCTGATCTCGGGCTGGTCAAGTTCAAGAAGCTGGTGGGAGGTGGCGATCTGACCATCGTGAATCAGACCCTCGGACGCGCACTACGGCGTTTGGGCTACACCGACACGCAGATTGTGGACGTTGAGGCCTATCTTCTCGAAACAGGCAGCATTATTGGAGCGCCCCATCTTCAGGACCGCCATCTCTCGGTTTTTGCTTGCTCGATGGGGGACAACGTCATCCATCATGAGGCGCACCTTTTGATGATGGCTGCCGCTCAGCCGTTCGTTTCAGGCGCGATCTCAAAAACTGTGAACCTGCCGGAAACAGCAACCGTTGAAGATGTCGAAAATCTGCACCTCAGGGCTTGGAAACTTGGATTAAAGGCAGTAGCGGTCTACCGAGATAACTGCAAGATCGGTCAACCGTTGTCAACCATGCGAGACGACGAATTCGCCGACGATTCAAGTAGCGCGTCAATGGTTCATTCGCAAGTCGCCCCGGAACGAAGAAAGCTTCCTCGGACTCGACGATCGCAAACCTTTTCGTTTCGAGTATCGGACTGTCACGGCTATATGACCGTCGGTGAATACGACGACGGGCGTCCTGGTGAGATCTTTCTGACCGTGGCTAAACAGGGATCGACTCTCGCTGGAATCATGGATGCTTTCGCGATCTCTGTAAGTCACGGCCTCCAATACGGCGTGCCGCTCCGTTCCTATGTCGAAGCCTTCAACAACGTTCGGTTTGAGCCCGCTGGAATCACCGATGACCCACAGCTACGAATCGCAAGCAGTTTGGTTGATTACATTTTCCGTCGACTTGCACTCGAATATCTACCCACTCAAGAACGGCAAGAACTTGGCATTTTGTCCAGCGAAGAACGAATGCACCCACACCTACCCGGACTCGAAGAAGCAACGGTAGAAACCTCTATCGGTGCCGAACCTGTCCTGGACCCGCCATCGCCACACCAAGGTGCTCTTAGCGACGCACCTCTCTGCTCTACTTGCGGCGATCGGATGGTGCGGGCAGGGACGTGCTACACCTGCCGATCTTGCGGTAACACGAGCGGATGCGGGTGAGTGGTCCCGTGACGTATCACACCTGTGTAATTTGTTGAGCATGGGGCGCCTCAGATTTTCCTTTGGGACGATGTCATCAGGTAAATCGACTCTTGCACTGCAGATCCACCACAACCTTGCCGCTACAGGAACGGGGTTGCTGTGCAGCATGCATGACCGCGCCGGAGCGCACGTATCAAGCGCACTCGGAATCTCAACCCCAGCGGTCGAGGTACACCCCGAACTCGATTTTCACGCCCTCGCCGTGAGCCACCAGTCGGGACACGGAGCCCTCGATTATTTGGTGTGTGATGAGGCACAGTTTTATACAGATCCCCAAGTAGAACAGTTAGCTCAAGTTGTCGACGAACTCGGTGCAGATGTATACGCCTTCGGGCTGCTGACCGACTTTCGTGGGAAGTTGTTCCCAGGTTCAGCCCGCATGTTAGAAGTTGCTGATGAACGATTAGAACTGCAAGTGCAGGCTCGATGTTGGTGCAGCAAGCCCGCTACTCACAACGCTCGTCTGCATGACGGAGCGCAGGTCTACGACGGAGACGTAGTTCTTATTGACGACGGCTCCGCTGCACAGGTGACCTATGAGTTGCGTTGCCGAAACCATTGGATTTTGGGACAGTCGGGGCCGATGGCGGACCGATTCCGAGAAGCCGGATGACCTCGAGTTAGCGAAGCGTCGGTGCCGGGCAGCAATCCATCGAACAATGATCAGGTCGGGGCCCAGAAGTACCCAACGCGGGTCGATCTTTACGTAAACCGGCCGCCTCTTCCACCAGGTCTACCAGCATCGACACAAAACGAGGGTGGGTCCCTACCGTGGGAGTGCGAACCATCCGTACACCTAACTCTTCAGCGACGCCGGCAGCTTGAGTGTCGAGATCAAAGAGCACTTCCATGTGGTCAGCGACAAAGCCAAGCGGATGAACTAAGACCTCGGTCACGCCTTCAGCGGCTAATTGTCTGAGGCGAGTGCCAATGTCGGGCGAGAGCCACGGTACCGACGCCGGCCCGCTTCGACTCTGAAATACGACCTCAGATAGACCGTCCATCCCCGCGAGATCATTGACGATAACGGCAGCTTCATTCAGCTGCTGTTCGTAGTCCGATGTAGCGGCCATCGACAAAGGCAAACTATGGGCGCTATGCAGCACTGGAGTGGACTCCGACAGATTCGCTTCTCGGCGCGCATCAGATAACAGCTCGGCTGCCGACCCGAGGAAATCGGGATGATTCCAGAAAACTCTCACTCGTTGTATCTCAGGAGCATCCGTGACCGTTGCACGCGCCCGGTCAAGATCTTCGCTGTACTGGCGACAACCCGAATAAGAGCTGAACGCCGAAGTGACCACACATACGGTCGATCGACACTCGGCTGACTGCATAGCATCCAGCGTTTCGGACACAAAGGGATGCCAATTGCGGTTCCCCCAAAAAGCGGGCAAATCGTGGCCCCTCACCGCGAGTTCTTGTTGTACCGCCTCAAGCAACTGGCGGTTCAAGTCATTGATCGGGCTCTTTCCCCCGAACTGCGCGTATTGCTCTGCAACCAACGCTAAACGTTCGTCAGGGACCCCCCGGCCGCTTGTCACTTGACGAAGAAACGGTAGGACGTCATCTGGGCCCTCCGGACCGCCGAACGACAGCAACAACAGCGAGTCAAATCGGCCGACACCCATATCTGCAGACTAGAGGCCGAAGCGCGACATACTCGGTGTTATGGATGACGACGAAATTCTCGAAGGCGAACTCGTCGAAGGCCCATTGGAAGAAAGTATGTCGCGTCAAGTGGAAGCGCTTACAGCAGCGGGTTTGATCTCAGAAGAAATCGAAATTTTCGACCTTGCAGCGACCGAAGGACCCGCGTACGAAATCGAAGGTCTCACCGTCGACGACATCTCAGAAATAACGCACCAACTGGACAAGAGGAGTGTTCGATGGGTAATTGACACCAACCCGCAACTCCTCGTCCACCGAAACGATGAACGAAAAGCTGACGAAGTTTTTGATCTCATCTTTGGACCCGAAGAGTGACGGCTACGATTCCGTAGACCAAATGAGGGGGACATCATGACAATGGTCGAGAAAGCGCCCAGCGCAATTCATCGAGGCGAAGACGATCTCCCGTGGGTGAAAAGCGGGGAAGACAACGAAGTGAAGCTTCTCACCGCAAAGATCACCGAAGGCTTATGGATTGTTCGCACACGCTTCCAACCTGGAACGCGAGTACAAACTCACCGACACACTGGCCAGGTGTATGCCTACACCGTCGCGGGCGCCTGGCATTATGCCGAAAGCGAGTACATCAACAGGGCGGGCTCTTTCCTCTACGAACCAGCGGGTTCCATTCACACCCTGCTAGTCCCTGATGACAATGACGAGGTCACCGACGTTTGGTTCCAGATCTACGGAGCCAACTTAAATCTCGATGAGGACGGGGAAGTGGAGTCGATCACCGACGCAGGTTCGGTCCTGGAGTGGTACCTAGATGAATGTTCGGCAATTGGTTGGGACAACCCCCCGGTACTCACCGACGAATAAGCCTCATTTCACCGGTCGACGAACGCACTAGCCACGCGCTGGCCGTTTCAAGAGTCGCGTGAGGATCCTCGACTTGTACAACAGGGTCGTCGGTAACCGGTGCCGACGCTCGACCCGCCGCGATCAACAAAACAAGCGACACCCCACTAAAGGCAATCGCCACCCCGATAGCGGTTTCATAATTCGCCGCATCAACCAAAACTCCGATGACCGGAGGCCCAATCAGCCCGCCGATGCCAGCCGATGTGTACAGCGCGCCCAACACGCCACCTAATCCAACTGGACCAAAAAGATCAGCGATGACCGCCGGGGAGAGCGCAATCCAACCTCCATACGCGGTGCCCATGCAAACAGCAAAAACGACTAACACCGGATAACTGGCGCCGGCCACCATCCAAATGATGTAGCTGGCGCCCAACGCCGCGACACAGACCCGGTAGAGCCGCATCAGATCAACTTTTGCCGCTATAGCACCCAAGGCAAGGCGACCCACGACCGAAGTAGCCCCAATGATCCCAATCAGTAGAGCGCCGCCTGCTTTCCCACGCGCTTCTAAATAATCGTCGAGGTACACCATGGGGACGAACAAGCCGCAGCTGAGAAACACCATCGACGTGTACAACCAAACGAAACGAGCATCGCGAAGAAGGATTCGCAACGGCGGGGGTGACTCCTGTGCCGCGGCACCAGGGGGACGTTTCGCGCCGAAAGAAGCCAACACCAGAAGCGCCGCAGATCCGATGCCCAAAACAACGAAGGTGGTTCGCCACCCGTAGCTGAGAACAAGCCGCTTCGCTAGAGGCGCACCGACGAGAGTTCCCAAGCCGATGCCGGCGACGGCAACCCCCATCGCCTTTGTCCGGTCGCGTTCGAACCATCCTCCAACGGTCGCCACCATTGGCACGTAAGTGCACCCGACACCGATTCCGACGCCGAGGCCGTACGTTAAATACCCAACGATGATGTTGTTCACCAGCGACGTCAGAAACAAACCCGTACCTATAGCGACCGCCCCGACGAGAAGCACCGGTCTAGGGCCATAACGGTCCGCGATACGGCCAGTAAACACACCAAGAATGAAATAAATGAACGTGGTGATGGCGAAGAAGAGAGCGGCTTGGCCCTTTCCAACACCGAACTCTTCTCGAATGGTGGTGAAAACAGCTCCGAAGCTGTAGGCGACCCCGAAAACGGCGAACGTTGCAGCCACCGTGGCTGCTACTACCACCCAACCTGTAGCTGAGTCGACGCCCTTAGGCCGTTCGTTCACTTTTTCCCCCGGTTCCTGAAGGCGCCTTCCAACGCACCATACTTAATGAGAGCTAATAGCGAGAGATCGAAATGAATCAGCGCACGATCGTTCAACGACGAACCGAACATCACCTTGATGACGGCGACCACGAACGTTTCGCCCACTATGTCGACAAAGCCGATATGACTCGATCGGCTGTGACGGGCGATCCGGTCCGCGCTCTCTGCGGAAAGAAATGGACACCTAATCGCAACCCTGACCGGTTTCCCGTGTGTCCAGAATGTAAAAAGATATATGAAATGCTGAAGGAGGCGGGACGTTGACAACTAGTGAGAACGAGATCACGTTTTACTGGAGACCTGGCTGCGGATTCTGTATGGCGCTCGAACGTCAACTCAACGAAACAGGTTTAACGATGTTGTTTCGCAATATTTGGGAAGACCCCGACGCTGCGGCTTTTGTCAGAAGTCACGCGGATGGCAATGAGATCGTCCCCACAGTCCAAGTAGCAGAGACAGTGATGGTCAATCCAACGGTAGATGAAGTCATCTCTGCTGTGACTACTCACATTCGGTGACTGAATAAACAGACTCGTCGCTTCAGATCTTGAACGCGAGAGCACCTTTGGCCAAGGTCTTACCGTCGGTTGTTTCCACTTCTGCTTCACAAAAAACGATGGAATTACCGCGACGCGTTACCCAGCCAGCTGCCACGAGATCGCTGTCAGCTGAACCGGCCAAAAATTGCACATGCATGGAAATGGTGCTGTACGGGCGCGCCTTTTCGAATCCGCTGCCCACCGCCGGAACACATGAAGTGTCCAACAACGTCATCAGGACCCCACCGTGGATGGCTCCTCCTGCCTGCAGGAGTTCTGGTCGAAAGGGCAATCCGATTCGACAATAATCCCGGCGAACTTCATGGACCTGCAGACCGATCAGTTGCACAAACAACGGATCGTCACCCGACCCGAATTTAGCCCACAGCGCTTTTTGGTCATCAGAGAGTTCCGTGAATGACGAAGGATCAGGTAAGGACACACCATTGAGGGTAACCAGGACTACCGTCGTCGTTGTGTCGGACAGTTTCCCCCGCCAACATGCGCGAACTCAACGGTTCAGTCTGGGTCTACCTCGAAGTTTCAACGTCGCGGGCGATGGAACAGAAGTTTTGTTTCTTCGCAGTAGCGGTCCGGAGGACCCCATCAACGCGTTGTGGACAATCAACACCCTCACGGGAGTAGAGCGCGTCATCGCTGACCCTCAAAAACTTGTCGACCATGGCAAGGGGGAACTGTCTGCAGCAGAACGTTCCCGAAGAGAACGAGCCCGAGAAAGCGCTAGCGGCATCACCACGTACTCCGTCAACTCTTCAGGCTCTGCGGTGACCTTTGCTCTTATGGGTGAGATCTTCGTCGCCGACGTTCACACCGGCGCGATCAGCTCGGTAAACAGCACAGGGGGAGCTTTCGATCCACGCCTGTCCGGGGACAGCGAGTACGTATCTTTCGTCGTCGGCGACAGCTTGTACATAGGCTCGGCGGACGGATCGCAGCCAGCACGGATGCTGAAAGAAGGTGACGGCAAGACCGTTAGCTGGGGTAGCGCAGAGTTCGTGGCTGCTGAGGAAATGCGACGCAGCAGGGGACACTGGTGGGATCCGCACCACCACCGACTAGCCGTCGCTCACGTAGACGTGACTCACGTGAATCTTTGGCACATATCGGCCCCAGACGATCCAGCTAAGACCCCGCAATCCATCCGGTACCCGGCTGCGGGGACAGCGAATGCTGAAGTCAGGCTCTATGTAGTGGATGTTCATGATGCTTCTCAGGTCGAAGTTAAATGGAATCGTTCAACCCACCCGTACCTCGTTAATGTCACATGGGAAGATGCGGCACCGCTCACCATTACGGTGCAAAGCCGAGACCAACGCTCCATGCTGGTGCTCGAGGTAGAAGCATCCAGTGGCAGCACCAACGCAGTATTGAATTTAGAAGACCCCGACTGGGTTGAAATCGTTCCTGGGACCCCCAAACGATGGAACGGGGGATGGCTCACCATCGAAGAACACGACCACACTCGCTCCCTGCTTTTTGATGGGACTCCGCTGTCCGCACCCAACCAATGGGTGCGATCTCTAGTTGACGCCAACGAATCAAGGGTCTTGTACACCGCGTCAACCGACCCAACAACCGTCGATCTGTGGTCGTTTCACGACAACGCGCATGAACCTTTAACTGACGGCAACGGCGTTGTTCAAGCCGTGGGGTCGAACTCGGTCACCGTCATTGAGCAAAGCTCAATGGAAAGCACCCCTCAGGTCACAGTGATAACTGACCAACACGAGTGGGAGATCGACTCTTGGCAGACAGCGCCGATGGTTCATCCGGCGGTGCAGTTCGTTCAAACAGAGTCGCTCGGCATCCAGACAGCCGTTTTGTTTCCGACTGAACGGAGTTCTGAACCGCTCCCGGTGCTGATGGATCCCTACGGCGGTCCGCACGCTCAACGGGTTCTCCGTTCGCGTCACGCGTACCTGGTATCCCAATGGTTCGCCGATCAAGGATTTTGCGTCATCATTGCGGACGGCCCTGGAACTCCGGGGAGAGGAAACGGCTGGGAAAGGTCTGTCCGCGGAGATCTCGCGCGCCCGGTCCTTGACGGCCAAATCGAAGCTTTACAGACGGTCGCACAGCTTTATCCAGACAGAGTTGACCTGACCAGAGTAGCTATCCGCGGTTGGTCGTTCGGCGGGTACCTTGCAGCCCTCGCCGTCATTCGCCAACCCGATACTTTTCACGCCGCGATAGCTGGGGCTCCAGTGACCGATTGGAAGCTGTATGACACCCACTACACCGAACGCTATTTAGGTCACCCCGAAACCGAACCAGACAACTATCGGCGGACCTCCTTGCTGGCCGAAGCGGCGCAACTCCAAAGGCCACTCATGCTGATTCATGGACTAGCAGATGACAACGTTGTTGCGAGCCACACCCTTCAACTCTCCGCGTCGTTGCTGGCGGCGGGACGTCCCCACGAAGTGCTTCCTCTTTCCGGAGTAACTCACATGACGCGACAAGAGCAGGTGGCCGAAAACCTACTTTTGTTCCAAGTTGACTTTCTGCGCCGAAACTTACACAGCGACGCAATTGACGCCTAATTCGACAACAATCTCAGTCCGAAATCGGTTGTTTCGACGAGTCGACGAGGAAACGAGCATCGCGACGACATCGAACGGCGCTAGCCTCCTCTAAGAGTTCGCAGTCGCAGGAGCGGATTTGAGCGACACCCAAGTCAGAATTCACGTCCCGGGAAATCACCTAATGATGGGCGTACTCGGTCAGCGAGACGAATACCTACGCATCGTCGAGGACCACTTCGATGCGGCCGTTATCCACGTCCGCGGTAACGAAATCACCGTCGAAGGACCCCAAGCGCCAGTCGTCGGACAAGTTTTTTCGGAACTAGTTCAGATCCTCGAAGGGGGTCAACGTCTCGGTGAAGCAGAAGTCACCCGCATGATCGACATGGTGAAATCGGACGAGAGCCCAAGCGAAGTTCTGTCGACGCAAGTACTTAAAGCGCCTAATGGTCGAATCATTCGAGCGAAAAGTTCAGGCCAAAAGTCGTATGTGGAGACTGTTCGTAGCAACATCGTCACCTTCGCCATCGGACCCGCAGGTACCGGAAAAACGTGGCTGGCGGTAGCTCTTGCGGTTGAGGCGCTCATGAATAAACAAGTGCGGCGCATTGTGTTGACCCGTCCAGCGGTCGAAGCTGGCGAGCATTTAGGTTTCCTGCCAGGTGACCTAATGGCCAAAGTCGACCCGTATCTTCGGCCGCTCTATGACGCGCTATACGACATGTTCGATCTCGAAGCTTCCCAACGGCTTTTTGAGAAAAACACTGTCGAGGTGGCCCCGCTTGCCTTTATGCGTGGACGCACCCTCAATGACAGCTTCATCATTCTCGACGAAGCACAAAACACCACCCCAGAGCAGATGAAGATGTTTCTTACTCGCATCGGATTTGGATCCAGAGTGGTGGTGACCGGTGACGTCACACAGATAGACGTCCCGGGAGGCAAGAGCGGACTTCTCGATGTACAAAAAACGCTGGTTGACGTCCCCGACATCGCTTTCGTTCATCTGAACGGTCGAGATATTGTCCGACATCGCATAGTTCAAGCCATTGTGGACGCCTACCAACGGCAAGACGGCGCTCCACGGTCTCGGTGAATACTCCTGAACCACCACAACGGGCACATGCAGGTGAAACGCGCGGACAGCCCAAGCAACGAGACGTTCAGATATTTGATCAACAAACCAATCACACAATTGACCCTGAGCGTTACCGAACTCTTGCCTTGGACGTCCTTGCCGGCGAAGGCGCACCTGAAGGAGCTGAATTAGCGGTGGCGTTCGTTTCACCGGAAGTTATGGCGGAACTGAACGCCAAACACATGGGCCATCAAGGCCCCACAGACGTTTTGGCATTTCCGATCGACGAACATACCGTTGACGGGCCACAAGCTGACCCGATTCCAATATTGCTTGGGGATGTCGTGATATGCCCCGACGTTGCGGCTGATAACTGCTCGACAAATGAACAGTCCGCTCAGGGTCACCACGGTTCAATTGACGACGAAATCGACCTGCTCGTAGTTCACGGGATACTTCATGTTCTTGGCATGGACCACGCAGACGACAAAGAAAGAAACCTGATGCAGGCCTCAGAGGAGGCCTATCTGACAGCTTTTCGTGCAGGAGGCCGCTAGTGGGTGGGGCCTTGGTGACGTTAGTTGTCGTCGTCTTGTTGGTCGTGTTAATTGCGTTGCGTCTTATTGAGGTGACATTTATCCGTTTAGGCCGCGCGCGAGCTGCTGGTTTAGACGAAGCGCGCGAAGGTGACACACAACTATCGGAACTAATTGCTGATCGAGAAGTGCTGCTCGCGCCGGTTACTGTCTTGCGAGTCGGCTGCCAAGTCGGGCTAATTTGTGCTGCGGTCTTCGTGGGCCAGTCAGTCGGTCGAACGCTGCTGGTAGTTGTCATTGCGACAGTAGTGCTGTTCTTGTTTGGCGAAGCGATCCCTCGACGTTGGGCAATCGAAGCAAACGATGAAGTGGCGAGGTGGTTCGCGCGTCCGGCGCGCCTCATTACCCGCATCACTCCGTTGCAACTGATTGCCCGTCCCTTCGCGGCGCTAGCACGCCGTTGTGGGCCAAGGTCTCGTGATGAAGCGTTCGATCTCGTAGTGGAAGATGAACTCGTTGCCTTAGCTGAAGCCGCTGCCGAAGCGCGCCTTATCGAAAATGACGAAGTAGACATCATTGGATCGATTATCGAGTTAGGCGACACGATTGTTCGCGAAGTCATGGTTCCCCGACCTGACATGGTGACCCTTGAACGTGACTTAACCGTCGCCGCGGCGCTCTCAGTAGTCGTCGACAGCGGGTTCACTCGACTCCCCGTCGTGGGAGAAACAGCCGACGACGTTCTGGGGGTAGTGCTCACCAAAGATCTCGTAGCAGCCCATTTAAAGAACCCATCGGGGTGCACCATCCAATCCCTCGTTCGCGACGCGGTGTTTGTACCCGAGTCCAAAAGAGTGGTCGAACTCATGCGCGAGATGCAGACATCGAAATCCCACCTTGCGATCGTGGTCGACGAATACGGCGGTACGGCTGGCTTGGTGAGCCTCGAAGACATCCTCGAAGAACTCATCGGCGAAATCGTCGACGAATTCGACAGTGAAGAATCGTTAGTTCAAGAGCAGTCCGATGGCACGCTGCTGCTGTCAGGACGTCTACCAGTAGACGACTTCGAAGAACTCACCGGCATAGCGACCGGCGACGGTGACTGGGATACCGCCGGAGGTTTTGTGTTTGGCTTACTTGGTCATGTCCCAGAAGTTGACGAAACAGTCGTACACGGTGGGTGGGAGTTAACGGCAAAAGAAATACACAATCGACGTATCAACCTCATCCGTGCTCAACGTAAGGCACCCGAGTGAAATCGGGGTTCGTCACCCTTGTAGGCCGCCCCAATGCCGGCAAGTCCACACTCATTAACCAGCTACTCGGAACCAAAATCAGCATCGTCTCAGACAAACCTCAGACGACCCGGCTTCGAGTCATGGGGGTTCTACACAGGCCAGCCAGCCAGATCGTGTTCGTAGACACACCGGGAATTCATAAACCGGTCACGCGACTCGGAGAACGATTAAATGAAACGGCGCAATCTGCGCTGACAGAAGTAGACATCGCATGTCTAGTGATCGACGCGACCGCAGCCATTGGTCGAGGAGACCGATTCGTCGCTAAACATCTCCCACCAGAATCGGTCGTCATACTCACCAAATGTGATCGCGCTTCCCCTGACACAGTGGTGCAACAACTTGCAGAAGCAGCACGTTTCGAAGCCGAGGCGTATTTTCCTGTATCGGGGCGCACCGGGGAAGGCGTGCCAGCACTCGTCGATCACCTTGAGAGCCGCCTGGCTGAAGGACCCGCATTTTTCCCAGCAGATCAAATTACTGATTTGCCAGAACCCTGGTTCGTCGCCGAACTTGTGCGCGAACAACTGCTTTCAAAGTTCCACGATGAACTTCCCTACAGCATCGCGACTCGAGTAACAGAATGGGATTTACCCAGAATCCGTTGTGAGATTCACGTCGAACGCGAATCACAAAAAGGAATGGTCATCGGCCGCAACGGCGACGTTCTCAAACAAGTCGGCATAGCCGTCCGAAGCCAGTTAGCTAACAAGGGCGAAGGCATCCACCTCGAGCTTCGGGTAAAAGTTGACAAGGATTGGCAAAGAAAACCAGAGTCTCTCGACCGTCTCCTCGATTTCCAAGAACCGGATTAACCTGCGGAACGTGATTCCGGTTGCTCTCGACATGTCGCGCGTCCCCCAACACGTCGCGTGTGTCATGGACGGGAACGGACGTTGGGCTCAGGCTCAAGGTATGGCCAGAACCGAAGGGCATGCCGCGGGGGAAGAAGCCCTCTTCGACACCGTCGAAGGAGCCCAAGAGATTGGTATCCGATGGCTTACAGTGTTCGCCTTCTCCACCGAAAATTGGAAGCGCCCCCCCGAAGAAGTCAAATTTCTCATGGAGTTCAACGAGTCCCTACTCGTTCGCCGGTCACATGAACTACACGAACGCGATGTCCGTATCCGGTTCGTAGGAAGAAGAAATTGGCGGGTGCCAAAACGCGTGTTGCGCCGCATGGACGAAGCCGTCGACCTCACCCAACACAACTCCGGGATGACGCTGAACATAGCGTTCAACTACGGAGGACGTGCCGAGATTATTGACGCAGTCAAAGAAATGATCGACGACGGCGTACAAATAGACCGGATTGATGAACGAACACTTGAGCGTTACCTCTACGACTCGGCCATGCCCGACGTAGACCTCCTCATCAGAACTTCAGGCGAACATCGGCTATCAAATTTTCTTCTCTGGCAGATCGCCTACAGCGAACTTCTCTTCACAGAAACGCTGTGGCCCGATTTCCGCCGCAATGACCTGTACGACGCCATCCTCGAGTACCAGGCTCGAGACCGCCGCTTCGGCGGTCTTAACCCATAAGGCGGAGCGATGGCGCATTACCGGGATAGAGGCGTCATTGTCAGAACTCACAAACTTGGCGAAGCCGATCGAATCCTCTCAGTTATCACCGAGAACAACGGAAAGGTCAGAGCAGTAGCGAAGGGAGTCCGCAAAACCCGTAGCCGCTACGGCGGACGACTTGAGCCGCTACGACACCTCGATCTCCAGTTTTATCGAGGGCGCGGAGATCTCGACATCGTCACCCAAGCAGAAACCCGAGAACATTGGCCCGACATTCGAAACAACCTTGATCGCCTCGGTAAAGCCCTCACGATCGCCGAAGCAGTGGATCAAATCGCCCAGGATCATCAACCAGACAGTGAGCTGTACCGGATGCTCTGCGGCGGTCTTGACACACTTCACGTTGCCGATCCGGTACTTATCGTGCCAGCGTTCATGCTGAAACTCCTTGCTCATGAAGGGGTAGCGCCCTCGCTCGATGAGTGCGTCATTGGCGGCGAGACACGCGGACTCGACTACTTCGATCCCGGCACCGGCGGTGTCACTTGCGCAACTCATCAACGAGGACGCCCAATTTCTTCGGCCGCGCTTGAGTTGATGCGGGCAACCTTGGGTGGCGCACTGGCCACAGTCTTAGAAGTCCAACAAGCACCACATACAGACGAAGTCTCAGCGCTTGTGCATCGGTTATGGGAGTTTCATGTGGAGCGACGGCTTCGCAGCACCGAACTACTCAACTAAACAAAACCAAAAACAACGTTGAGCTAATCCAGCATGCCCTTGGGCTTACCGGAGGTCTTAGCGTGCAAACGAGCGAACTTTTTCTCTGCTCGGGCATCGGCGGTGGATAGCCACCAAATGCGGCCTTTCCATATCGCCCCAGCAAGAGATAACAACCCAAGAACAAGTTGGGTGGGGTTAAGCAGTCTGCACTGAGGATGCTGACTTTCGATTGTTTGGTCGGGGTTTGCGGTGAGCTCAGCGCGTAACGCGTCGAGGTCAACTCCGTCTGGTGATGGGGAAAGAATCGGACGCGGACACGACCACTCCATGCGATCGTTATCAACGCCGTCAAACTCGGTATCAAAAAGCGTGATCGGCGTCGACCAGACAAGAGCGGTCAGCAATAGGCAAATGAAAATAACGGTTCGATCTCGCAACATGACAACTCCACCCTAACGCAGCAAATGGCCGTTACTCGGTGAAGTACCCGCCGTCGGGGTGCAAGATTTCTCCGGTGAAATACGACGCCTCATCGCTCGCCAAAAACAACGCAGTATTGGCGATTTCGTCAGGGACGCCTTTACGTCCCATGGGAATGTTTGAAAAAAATTGGGTGAGTCGATCCTCTGGTAAGAGCTCAATCATGCTCGTCATGTGTGTATCGATGTAGCCAGGACCTATCGCGTTGACCCTGATGCCCGACGGGGCCAATAGGCGAGCCAACTTCTTCGTCAACATCCACACCGCCGACTTGGAACACACATACGGAATGGGTCCCGCATCGGGATGTTTCGCAGCTATGGAAGCAATAGTGACGATGGCACCTCCGTTGCCGGCTTCGACCATCGGGGCAGCACATGCCTGAGCGGCCAAAAGTGTGCCGTCGAGGTTGACGGCCATCACCTGACGAAAGTCATCCAATTCCAGTTCCAACAACTCGTTGGCCGGCTGTTCGAGGTACTCCATCCGTTTGGTGAACCATTTCGTACTGGCTTCTTGATCTCCGCTCTTGTAGCCGGGGTGGCTGACCCCTGCAGCGGTGACCAACACATCGATAGCGCCGTAAGTTTCGAGCGCGTGGGCAGCCATTCGATGATTGTCGTTAGCGCTTACCGCGTCGCAATGCACAAAAGATGCTTTACCGCCACTTTCGGCGATCATGTGTGACGTTTCCTCGGCTAAATCGTCGATCACATCGGCGACAACCACTCGCGCCCCTTCAGCAGCGAACCGTCGAGCGGTGGCCCGACCTAAACCGTTACCGCCGCCTGTGACGACAGCAACTTTGCCTTCTAACCTCATCTCGCCTCCATAGCTGTCACAGAGCTTGATTCCTCCGTCAAGCAAACTTACTCAAAGAATTGCATCGTCTGGGAGGCTCAGTGGCCGGTACTCTCGGCGCCATGGCATCGACCGAACCCACTCTTTTCGACCAGGTCGTAAATTTGTGTAAGCGTCGCAGCTTCGTCTTCCCTTCCGCCGAGATTTACGGAGGTTTCAGGAGCACCTACGACTACGGGCCGCTCGGAGTGTTGATGCTTCGCAACGTAAAAGACGCCTGGTGGCGTTCAATGGTCCAACTGCGTCACGACGTGGTCGGCCTTGACGCCGCCATCCTCAGCCCGCCACAGGTATGGGAAGCATCGGGTCACCTCGACAACTTCAGTGACCCGCTCGTCGATTGCACCGGATGCAAAACCCGTCACCGTCAAGATCAACTCAACGACCCCAATGTTTGCCCCTCTTGCGGCGAATCAGGAACATTTACCGAAGCCCGCGCATTCAATCTCATGTTCAAAACCCAAGCCGGACCGGTTGAAGACGCCGGCGCCGACGTCTACCTCAGACCTGAAACCGCTCAAGGGATGTTCATCAACTTCAAGAACATCATCGAAACCAGCCGCAAAAAACCGCCGTTCGGCATCGCCCAAGTCGGCAAATCGTTCCGAAACGAAATCACCCCCGGGAACTTCGTGTTCCGAACACGCGAGTTCGAGCAAATGGAACTCGAGTTTTTCGTACCCCCCAACGAAGCAGAAAGCTGGTACGAGTACTGGATGAATGAGCGATACCAGTGGTATCTGGATCTTGGAATTCCCGACGACCTACTGCGACTTCGAGCTCACGAAGCAGATGAACTCAGCCACTACTCCTCCGGCACCAGCGACGTCGAGTTTTTGTTCCCATGGGGTTGGGGTGAACTAGAAGGCATCGCTAACCGCGGAGACTTCGACCTCACTCAACACGCACAGCATTCGGGTCAAAAACTTGAATATTTCGACCAAGGAACAGGCGAACGATACGTTCCTCACTGCATCGAACCGGCCGCTGGCGCAACTCGATCGATGATGGCGTTCCTCATGGCTGCCTACGACGAAGAACAAGTAAACGATGACATCAGAACAGTGTTGCGACTCCACCCGCGACTCGCGCCTTACAAGGTCGCAGTGTTACCGCTCTCCAAAAAAGACACGCTGCTCCCCAAGGCCGAAGAGGTGCTGCATTCACTGCAACCACACTTCATGTGCGACTACGACATCACCCAAGCAATAGGTAAGCGTTACCGCCGACAAGACGAGATCGGCACCCCATATTGCGTCACTATCGACTTCGACACCCTGGAAGACAACGCGGTCACAGTCCGAGAACGTGACTCCATGGAACAACAACGGATTCCGGTTGATCAACTCGTGAACTACCTCGACGAGCAGTTAGCCCTGTAAAGATTTAGCAGAGAGAACTAGCCTGTCAGCGAGGGGAGCAACGATGAGCTACACCATCGCATTAGGGACAGTCGGAGGCGGCCTTTGGGTCGGCTACAACGGCGGCGAAAAGTGGAGACAAATTCAAGGTCCGATGGACCCCGAATCCAACGTGCGTGCGCTAGCCAAAGACCCCAGAGACTCCCAACATCTCCTCGCGTCCGTTGACCATAACGGAATCTACGAATCCTCAGATGGAGGCAGCCGCTGGCAACTCCTCGCAGCTCTTGAAGATCGACCGATCTGGTCACTCGCATTCGACCCACACGACCCCAACCGACTGTACGCCGGCACACGACCGGGAGTATTTGCGTCCGACGACGCGGGAACATCGTTCACGGAATTGACCACAAGTATCAGCGACCAATGCCCGATAGGCGTTCCGCGAACAACCAACGTTGTGGTCGACCCAAACGATCCCGACACCGTGTACGCCTCGGTTGAAGTTGACGGACTGCATCGAAGTCGCGATCGAGGCGCAACCTGGGAATCTCTCGGCGCACTTGGGCCCTCAGAGTTCTATAACGACGTTCACGGTTTCACTCTTCGGTCCTGTGACAAAGGCACTGAACTTCTCGTCACCTCCCCCTTTGGTCTCGGTCGAAGCCAAGACGACGGCGAGAGCTGGGATTGGCATGAATTCAAACCCTTCGACGGCTCCAAGTTCGAATTCGCGTATTCGCGATGTGTCACTGTGCCCTGGGGAGATGACACCGTCATCGTTTGCGTCGGCGATTACATCCCTGGCCGCGTNGGTGCGATTGAGGTGAGTCGCGACGGAGGAGAAACCTTCNACCGNGNTNAACTNCCNGAAAACCCCAAAGCCACCATGTATTGGTTAGCAACCCACGAAGAACTCCCCGGTGTTGTCGCCGCGACCTCGGTGTATGGGCAGATCTACATCAGTGACGATTATTGCGAAAGTTGGCGAAAGCTAGAGCGCGAACTTGGGGAAATTCGGGCCTCGGTTTTAATTCCCACTCAATGAACCCCCCTGAGGCGTCAAGTGATAGCGCGGTCGCTATCAGTCAAGCGGTCGCGCTTGCCACCGGTGCCGATGCCACGATCTCTCGCGACGACGCGTTACTGAGAGTTTCCACTGAACAGCTAGAACAAGTGCTGCACACCAATTTCGAAGGACCAGCCCACCACGTTCTCACCACTGGACTGGGTGCNTCCCCAGGAGCAGCAGTAGGAAGAATCGTCCTNACNGCAGATGAAGCGATGATGGCAACCGAAGACGTCATCCTCGTTCAAGAAGAGACGTCACCTGCNGATGTTCATGGGATGCAAGTCGCGGTTGGAATCCTCACCACCAGGGGAGGACTTGCAAGTCACGCCGCAGTAGTGGCCCGAGGCTGGGGTAAACCTGCTGTTTGCGGGGCCGAANACATCGAAATTAGAGCAGACCATATTTTGGTGAATGGTGAACGTGTAGACGTCGGGGAAACAATCTCNATTGACGGTCAATCAGGTCATGTGATGCGCGGGGCCATGCAATCGACGAGCGCCCAAAACGTTCCCGAGGTCGAAACATTATTGGCTTGGGCTGATGAAACCCGTGAATTAGCCATTCGAGCCAACGCCGACACGGGCACAGATGCACGACTNGCGCGAATCAACGGAGCTGAAGGCATTGGATTGTGCCGAACCGAGCACATGTTCCTCACCCAAGAACGACTACCGATCATACGAAGCATGATCCTTTCCTCAAGCCCCGAAGTTGAAAAGGAAGCTCTNAGNAAACTCAGAGAAGTGCAACGCGACGACTTCATTGTGCTCCTTGAAGAAATGGACGGATTACCAGTCACGATCCGACTCCTCGATCCGCCTCTACACGAATTTCTCCCCGAACTCGAAGAACTCGTCGAAGCTGACGCGCGNAACGAACTTGACGCAGACGGCACAGCGATGTTGCACGCTGTTCGCAAATGGCGTGAACGTAACCCCATGATCGGCACCCGAGGAGTACGGCTCGCCTGGCTNAAACCAGGCCTCTACGAAATGCAAGTCGAGGCGCTGCTTGACGCGGTCTCTGACCGGCTGTCCGCTGGTGGAAACCCAATCGTCGAAATCATGATTCCCCTTGTAGTCAGCGCCAACGAATTAGCTGGGGTCCGCGAATGGATTGAGACAACGCTTCAACGGCACCCCCAAGAAACGTCAATACANATNGGGACCATGGTTGAAACACCCAGAGCGGCGCTGGTGGCAGACGAACTGGCNCAACACTCAGATTTCTTTAGTTTCGGAACCAACGACCTCACTCAACTTGTGTTCGGATTTAGTCGCGACGACATCGAGAGCCGAATCATGAACCTGTACTTAGAAGAAGAACTTCTTGACGCGAACCCTTTTCAGCACGTCGACTCCGATGCCGTGATCGAACTCATACGCACCGGAATCGAACGCGGCCGATCAACCAAAGCCGACCTTTCCGTCGGCGTGTGTGGGGAACACGGCGGCGATCCCGAGAGCATCGAACTTCTCGCCAAAGTAGGTGTCGATTATGTCTCGTGTTCACCGCCCCGCATTCCAGTCGCCCGATTGGCGGCTGCCCACACCGCTATTAAGGCTCGAGCCAGCGGCTGAATCATTAGTCGCCTTTGAGAGGTACTAGCGTCAAAGTTCGATGGGAATTCACGACGACGACCTCCAACGAGTCAAGATCGAAACTGATCTTGCAGGGGTGGTGTCGCAATACGTCGCATTGCGCAAAGTGGGGCGACGATTTAGTGGTCTCTGTCCTTTCCACAACGAAAAGACTCCGTCGTTTTCGGTCAACGCTGAAGAGGGCTTCTTCTACTGTTTCGGGTGCCAAAAAAGTGGTGACGCCATCACATTTGTTCGCGAAATAGAACACCTCGATTTCGTGGGAGCCGTTGAGTGGTTAGCAAATCGGCTGGGAATAGCACTCCGGTATACCGATGCTTCAGATGGGGCGACAGGCAAAGAACGAAAAGAACTCGGTGACTTGTTGGAAAAAGCTGCCGAGTTTTATCATCAAACACTGCGTTCAGGGAGGGCTGCAGGGAAAGTACGTTCCTATCTTCGAAGCCGCGGGTTCGACTCCGAAACGGTAGAACAATTCCGGATCGGTTACGCCCCCAACCAATGGGACGCTCTCGCATCTCACCTTGGTGTCGCGACGTCGAAACTCGAGGCCGCGGGACTAGGTCGACAAGGTCAACGGGGAGGACCAATCGACTTTTTTAGGGACCGCATCATGTTTCCCGTATTTGACACCAACGGAGTGGTCGTCGGGTTCGGTGGCCGGATGCTTCCCGACGGACAGCAACCGAAATACAAAAACACTCCCCAAACCCGGCTGTACGACAAAAGCAAAGTCCTCTACGGGCTTCATATGGCGAAGAAGCACATAGTTGAGGCCGATGAAATTGTTGTGTGTGAGGGCTACACCGACGTCATCGGATGCTTTCGAGCCGGCATACCCCGAGCGGTCGCAACATGTGGAACCGCGCTCACCGATGACCACGTCAAACTCATGACCCGCTTCGCAAAACGAATCGTTATCGCGTTTGATGCTGATGGCGCAGGGAAAGCGGCAGCTGATCGTTTCTATGAGTGGGAGGATCGACACAACGCCGAAGTGTTTGTAGCAGCCATGCCTGAAGGCGCAGACCCAGGTCAATTAGCTGAGGAAAACCCGACCGTGCTTACCGAGGTGCTCTCAGCCGCCGAACCGTTCTTGAGTTATCGGATCAACAGAGTCCTCGACAAATCTGACCTGGACCGGGCCGAAGGAAGAGCACGAGCCGCCGCCGACACCGGCGCCATCATCGCCGAACACCCCAACGAAGTGGTACGCGACCAATACCTAGTTGACATCGCTCAAAAAGTACGAGTCGACATCGAACAAATGCGGCGTCTGGTCAAGAAACCCGCCCCGGCTCGCAATCAACCAACACCCCCGACCACTTCGGTGTCAGATGAGTCCGACTCCGAAGAACCGACACCCCAACCAACGGTCCCGCAAGCCGAAATGAACCTCTTACGAGCCCTCGTGCATGACCCAGAAACAGTCGTACCGCTAGCTCTACCTTCGATGTTCAGTGACCGAGTAGCTCTCGACGCCTACCACCTAGTCACAAGTGACGGTTGGCGAGATCGCATCGAGGACACCTCAGCCGCGGTAAGCACACTGGTGGGTCGCGTGATCGTCGAAGAACTTGATGCCGACCCCATAGAACTTGTCTCTCGAGCATTAGACGCGCTGATCAACCGACGGAACACAGAACTGCGGTACGACGTCAATGACATCGAACAGCTCCGGCAACACCAACCAACTGTTCAGTGGCTGGCTCAACGACAAGAAGAAATGCACAGTGACGACACCCGAACGGCGGCTGTTGAAGCTGTCGTAGATTGGCTGCGAAACCTGGCCGAGAGCGATCAAAGCGACGAATAACCCGAAGGCATCGTTGCGGTGAGGTAAATGGCTCCGGGGGTGGGGCTCGAACCCACGACAAACGGATTAACAGTCCGCTGCTCTGCCAACTGAGCTACCCCGGAAGGCAGTGGCGAGGATACCAACCGATGTGACTAAANGGATAGTGGGCCGAGCGGGGATCGAACCCGCGACCGAGCGATTATGAGTCGCCTGCTCTAACCACTGAGCTACCGGCCCGCTCTGAGCGTAGGCACTGCAACCCCGCATCGCTATTCAACCAACCCAATTTCAACCGAACAACTGAACCNAACTCCTTCGNAACAATGCAGGTTCTTTTTGGGTTAGATGGGAGAGCGTTAGTCGTACCAGGTGTTGGCTCGATCAAGTAAGTGCTGGCAAATTTCNTTGCAGCGGTCTAATACNGCNCACATTCCGTCCTCGCCATCGAGTAAGGCCCNTAAGGAAAGATCGAACCGAGCGACGATAGTTAANGTCCGTTGCGCNGCATCTGTCACAGAAGGAAACGAATCAATGGCTGACACTTCGATCGGCAAGACTTGACCGCCGAGTCCGGCTAGATCAGTGGCAAGTACCAACAAATCAGGTTTGTTATCCAACGGTGGAAGGGCCCACGTGAACATCAGCTGAGCCCAAAATTCATCTGGAGGAAGTTCACCTTCAGCACCGGCAAGAAGCACATCTTCAAGCGCCAACATCGTTCTGGGATCTGTTTCCAACGTCAGATGAAGGTCGAGAGGNCCGCCGCAAGCTTCCTCAGGATGAAGATCAACCTCCCAGGCTTGTCGAAGACTGTAGGTTTCGAGAAAATGTCGCTCATCATGAATGTGGAAACCATGCTCAGCGGCATGGTCCTTTAGATCGGCAACATATCCCGACATGTCGATTGCAGCCATGGACCACCTTTCAGCGACGCGAAGGCTACTTCGTTACTAACGATCCTGATGAGATCACCCGGTACCGTCGTATGTGTGACCGCGGACGACTGGCTNNAACTACTCCAACAAACNGCTACAGCGGTACAGCGGTCGCTAGACNCCTTTGANGGGTGGACCGAGGGGGGAGATCGACCGGATCAATACCTACTTGACCAGGTCGCAGACTCAGCAGCGCTGACGATACTGAACTCCGCCGACGCGACTGTCCTAAGCGAAGAATCAGGCCT
>PAHW01000033.1 GCA_002705305.1 Acidimicrobiaceae bacterium | reverse complement strand
TTGCGAAGCTATCTGTAGGTCGACAGCAGTTCCAGACGACAACGTCGAGGTCGTCGCTGCGCTTGAGAGTGGCCGGCCTGTATTCACCCGGGCCCAAATTCTGGCCAAAATTTGCGCGCGAAAACGAACGATCGCAGTTGCCGGTACCCACGGGAAAACGACGACTGCGTCGATGCTGGCACTGGCGCTAATGGGGTCGGGCCTTCACCCCTCTTTCATTGTAGGAGGCGATCTTAATGAGATCGGCTCTGGAGCCGTTTGGGATCAAGACGGCGACTTGTTCGTCGTAGAGGCAGACGAGTCCGACGGCACATTTTTAGAGATCGGTGCCGAATCAGCTGTCATCACTAACGTCGAGGCTGACCACCTTGACTATTTCGGCTCTTTCGAGGCCTTGGTAGCGGCATTTGAATCTTTCATTTTGTCAACCCCAGGACTGCGCATGGTCTGTGTTGATGATGAATACGCGGCGAACATCGCTCAAAGAATCGGTGGTTGCCTCACCTATGGAACTTCGGACGATGCCGACTATCAGATCGTGAATGTTGAAAGCTACCGATATGCGTCGAAATTTAACCTGCAAAGAAAAGGCACCGATTTAGGGGAATGTCTCCTACCCGTGCCCGGTATCCATAATGTGCGAAATGCTTCTGCTGCCTTAAGTGTCGCGATCGAACTTGGGGCGAAACCAAATGATGCATTAGCAGCGCTCGGAAAATTTGCTGGAGTGGCGAGAAGATTTGAATTCCGAGGCGAACAAGGTGGCGTTGTCTATGTCGATGATTACGCCCACCTGCCGAGTGAGGTGTCCTCGGCGTTAGGCGCTGCCAAAGCGGGCGAGTGGGGAAGGATAGTTGCCATTTTCCAACCGCATAGGTACAGCCGAACAGCGGAACTTTGGCGAGACTTCGAACATTCCTTCATAGACGCCGACCATCTGGTACTCACTGGGATTTATCCCGCTGGCGAGTCCGCACGACCCGGGATCACCGGTGAGTTGTTACTGCGGGCTGTCTTAGACGCCCACCCGTACGCTTCCGTCACCTACTTACCAGGGCGCGAACAGGTGCCTGACTATTTGTGCTCAATACTCCGTCCCGGAGACTTGTGTCTGACAATGGGCGCAGGCGACTTGACCTCGGTCGCAGATGAAGTCCAACAACGGCGTCCGCCATCGTCGACATGAGCCCTCAAGCAGAACACCGAGCGGTGGTGGAGGAGGCGAAGGACCTTCTAGGTGAGCTCGCACAAACCAACGTCAATCTAGGGATGCTGACTACATACCGTGTTGGTGGGAACGCCGCTTTATACGTCGAAGCGCGCAATGAGGAGGATTTGTCACGGATAGCACTAGCACAACAGACCACCCAGCTCCCCGTGCTAGCCATCGGAAAGGGATCAAATNTACTTGTCGCTGANGCGGGGTTTCGTGGAATCGCGGTCAGCCTCGGGAAACCGTTTACTACTAGCGAAATTGATTCAGAATCGGCACTGGTACGTGCGGGTGGGGCTGTTGCATTGCCCGCACTTGCACGCAGGACCGCTCACGCTGGATTAACAGGATTTGAATGGGCGGTTGGCGTCCCAGGTTCCGTCGGAGGGGCAGTTCGAATGAATGCTGGTGGGCATGGAAGGGACATAGCCGCGTCAATCACAGACGTAACAGTTTTCGATTTCTCAACGTCAACCAGTGAACTCTGGAACAAATCTCAGTTGGGTTTTGGGTACAGACAAAGCGCTGTAGAAGCGTCCCAGATAGTGTTAGAAGCCGCTTTTCAACTGGAACGCGATTGCGACGATCAAGCGCAGAACACGATTGANGAAATCGTCCAGTGGCGTCGAGATAACCAACCTGGTGGCCAAAACGCGGGCTCGGTCTTCATGAATCCGGAGTCCGAAACCGCCGGAGAGCTTNTAGATCGGCTCGGACTCAAAGGATTTCGAATCGGCTCTGCACAGATTTCTCCGAAACACGCCAATTTCGTTCAAGCGGACCCGGGGGGATCCTCTGATGACGTAGATNAGATTATTCGGACAGTTGCGGCNAGAGTTTTCGANGACGCGGGGGTNCAACTACGCACCGAAATTCGGCGAGTCGGGTTTGANCCNTGATTATGGAGGAAGCCGTAGACCCGGAANGNGNTACGTCACGAACTCGNCGTATCGTCACAATNGCAGCAATCACCATCGCNATGGTNAGTGCGNCATACGTTCTATTGGGGAGATCGCNCCTATTCGATGTGGAGCAGGTCCAGATATACGGANTCCATCGGATGAACGTAANGGAGGTCGAAGAACATCTNGGNTTCCNACGCGGTGACCCTTTNCTTTCCGTGNATTCTGCCGAAGTACGACGAAACCTAGAACTTCTCCCGTGGGTGCACTCTGCTGATATCGAGCGCGGCTGGAACGGGCACATAAAAATAGATGTGACGGAGCGTCNAGCGATAGCGCTGGCTATGGTCGCCCCACAGCAGTGGGCGCTCATCGACGTCACNGGACGCGTCCTAACCAGGGCACTCCCTTATCCTCCCGACCTACCTCGCCTAAGCGGAGTGCNNGCCGCAGGCGAACCCGGNAGTTACATGGCAAGCGACAGCGGAGCTTTNCTTGTAGTGCTGGCAGCCTTGCCCNTTGAANTACGTCANNAGTTCTACAGTCTCCGTCGCGACACGAGCGGCGAGATTGAGGGCAGCTTGAAGNGTGGCGAGGAAATCGTATTTGGAGACGACAACAAACTTTCAGCGAAGGTCATNGTGTTGGCANCGGTCCTAAGTCATCTCCGCGAGCAAAACCGAAACGACCAATTTATCGACGTGTCGCTTCCCNACGAGCCCCGGGTTAGATCCGAAGNGCGGACAACTAGCACCCCCTAGTCTGCGACGACTCGAACCTAGGCGGACTTGTAACAGATCAAACTTGCGCTACCGTCAAGGTTGCCTGGTCTTCCACCCAGCGGGCAGATGTTTACGAGATACCCAGGAGGCCCAGTGGCCAGTCCTCAGAACTATCAGGCCGTGATCAAAGTCGTCGGNGTTGGCGGCGGTGGCTGTAACGCGGTNAACAGAATGATTGAATCAGGCCTCACTGGCGTCGAATTCGTCGCAGTGAATACTGATGCTCAGGCGCTGCTAATGAGCGATGCTGATGTCAAACTTGATATAGGCCGCGAATTGACCCGCGGTTTGGGCGCGGGCAGCGACCCGGATGTGGGCCGCCAAGCTGCCGTAGAACACATCGATGAGATTNAAGAAACGCTTAATGGCGCGGACATGGTTTTTATCACCGCGGGCGAGGGTGGCGGNACNGGCACCGGCGCCGCNCCAGTGGTAGCGGACATTGCTAGAGAATGCGGGGCACTGACGATCGGCGTCGTTACCCGACCATTTCTATTTGAGGGGCGTCGGCGTGCTGTCCAGGCGGACGCCGGAATCCAAGAGCTCANAGAGAGGGTTGACACTCAGATCGTTATTCCCAATGATCGCCTCCTTAGTGTTACGAACGAAAACACGACCATGGTNGACGCGTTTCAGATGGCAGACGACGTTCTTCNGGAGGGAGTNCAGGGAATTACGACTTTGATTACTACTCCCGGCCTGATTAACACTGATTTTGCTGACGTGAGAATGATTATGTCCAACGCCGGTTCGGCCCTTATGGGGATAGGGCGGGCACATGGCGACAACCGTGCTGAAAACGCCGCGCGNCAAGCCGTGTCGAGTCCGCTGTTAGAGGCGTCGATCGAGGGAGCACGTGGGATTTTACTCAACGTGACAGCGTCGAAAGAACTNGGACTCCANGAAGTCCGTGACGCGGCCGATGTGATTCACGACGTCGCTCATCCTGACGCCAACATCATCTTCGGCACTGTTATTGACGATGCAATGGGGGAGGAAATTCGAATCACCGTCATCGCTGCCGGTTTTGACAGATGGGATGATGGAGTNGCAGGTTCAACAAGATCCTCCACCGCGATGTCACCCGGCGACATCGTCGATATTTTCGATGGCGAAGATGGTGATCAGGCCCATTTCGAAAGCGAAGATGATGACGAGTTCGACGTACCGTCTTTTCTGAAGTGATTTAGAAGGTGGATACTCTCTTCTCTGGGGAATAGGCCAATGTTGACCTTTGTTCGCCGAATTAGTGCACAGCACTCGGTTCGGGTCAGGTTTTCTGAATGTAGCGACGGTGATGCACGCCTACCGACGTTCCTCGGAGAAGAGCGCAATGCAATGACACTCCCGNTTCAAACACACGGCGCAGAGGTGTANTCCGTCNATGGACCTGGTGAAGGTAANGGTCAAGAATGCGACGCGTTATTGACAACTTGCCCTGGCGCCNTACTCGCTGTGAGAATCGCCGATTGTGTTCCNATAGCCGTATACGGAACTTCGCTTCNGAACATACCCATNGTGTGTGTCATCCACGCCGGCTGGCGCGGTATTCGTGAAGGAGTGATCGTTAACTCATTGCAACAAATTCGAGAACATGGAGCCCACCATTTGCGAGCAATCATTGGCCCCCACATAAGCACTGAATGTTACGAATTTGGAAAGGTTGANCTGGAGGAGTTGGTCGCTGCANTAGGCAGAGACGTNGCGGGTTNCACCAAGGATGGACGNCCGGCTCTCGACCTNGGAAGCGCTGTCCNAGAACAACTTGCGCNAAACTTTGTNGCAGTTGACCANCACCTTCGNCGCTGCACNGCGACNGACGAGCGCTATTGGTCCCACAGAGCCGATGAAGATACCCAACGCACTGCTTTGATCGCAGAAATAGANACGTCCNGATGAACCAGGGNAACCNACCCAGCTTTAGAGAGGTNGCCGATCGTGCTGCAANGCTCCGCGACCGCCTCGCGACGTTGGGNGGAGCCGNCGTGGAAATTGTTGCCGTTACTAAAGGATTCGGCCCGTGGGCGCTCCGCGCGGCCTCCGAATGCGGTTTTCGGATGGTCGGAGAAAGCTACGCCCAGGAGTTGACATCCAAATGGCGGCAATTGAGAGACGACGAACAGCGCTGCCTTGACGTTCATTTTATNGGTGGCATGCAAACCAATAAAGTTCGAAAAATCTCTGACATCGTGAACGTTTGGCAAAGCTTGGATCGGCAATCTTTAGTGAATGAGATCGTAAAACGAGCCCCTGGTTCGCAAGTGATGATCCAAATCAATCTGACTGGCAGTGGAACCCAAAGTGGGTGTGATATTTCTGAAGCGGAAGCCATCATTGCCGACGCTCGCATGAAAGGTTTAGAAGTAATTGGCGCCATGGGTATCGGGCCTCAGGGAGATACCAAAACAATCAGGGAGGCATACCGAAAGCTGGTGTCTTTTGCGGACAGGCATGCTTTNACTCACCGCTCTATTGGGATGACCGATGACCTTGAGATCGCCGTTGAATCAGGGAGCACAATGGTCCGAATAGGAACTGCTTTGTTTGGTGAACGTCCCGCGCGCTGACATCGCGGTACCCTCGGCGACGAGGAGGAGGCGTATGGCTTCGATGTGGCGTCAGGCGATGCTGTACCTCGGGCTNGGACCCGATGAACAATATGACGAGCTGGACGANCTTCAGCACCCGGGCACGTCGACGCTNTCGGCATCCCGGNNGGGCGAACCCGTCACAGTTGTGACCAGTCCAGCGNCACCAGCGACACCAGCGACAATGCCGGACAGTTCCGTNAACNCGCCTGNCGTNGCTTCANGCGCGGCACCCACGGGTTCGGTAAGAACCATTCCCATAACGAGCGCCAAACCTCACGTGGTTGCNCCGCGCACGTTCAATGACGCGCAACAACTGGCCGACCGCTTCAAGGCAGACCAGCCCGTAATTGTCAATCTCCAGACCGCTGATCGAGACCTTGCGAGAAGAATCATCGACTTTATAAGTGGTCTTTGTTACGCGCTTGGCGGGAAAATGGAAAAAGTCGCCGACCAGGTTTATTTACTCGCCCCATCTCACGTGATCCTCGCCGAGGAGGAGCGGCAGCGCCTCCAAGAGCGTGGCTTGCACTATTAGCTCAAGGCCTGTTTGTGAAACAGATACTGTGTACTTTCTGCGATATTTACGTGCTTGCTATTTTTGGACGAATCATTTTCAGTTGGATTCCCATAGCACACGACAGTCCNGTAGCNATTGTCCGGACCTTTCTCGTTCGCGTAACTGAGCCCCTCATGGGCCCACTCAGAAGGGCTTTGCCACCCTTACGCATTGGTGGATTCGGTTTAGATCTGTCTCCCATACTGGTGCTGGTCCTCATCCAATGGGTACTTGCCGGNGNGATTCTNAACTGTGGCTGAATTCTGACCTCATAGCTTTCCTGTTTCGACCCGGCGACCTTGTTGTTAGTGTCAACTCATGGAATTGACCCCCGATTTGCTTGAGACGCAGCAATTCCCTGAGCGTTTCAGGGGATATGACCCTGATTCGGTTGACGACTTTCTTGAACGTGTCGCTGCAGGCTTGAATGAGCTCCAAGAGCGTCTCGACCATTTAGCAGATCGCCTGATGGAGGCGGAAGAAAGAACCTCAAGGAATGATCTTGACGGTGACGTTGAGGTGATTGACGGCCGGCTCGATGCAATTGAGAGCATCAGAGAAGCATTGGAGACGGCACCGCGGTTTGAATCGAACGAAGTAGGTCAAACNCGCATAGGTTCCAGGGGCGACATTGGGGGACCGGTCGCAGTTGGCGCCAACAAGATCGAGATTGATCGGATCGCACAACTCATTACTTTGGCGCGCGACACGGCGGACGACGCTATTGACGACGCCATCGCTTCAGCGCGAGACCAAATAGGAGATCTTCTAGCCGACGTGCTTGTTGCGTCGTCCACTGATCTGGCAGCCCGTGGCGCTACCGACCGCAAAGCTGAGCTGGAAACAGAATTACTTGAGCTTGATGCGCGGGTCAACGCCCGCCGCAATGATGCGCATCAACTGGCTGAGTTGATTGAAACTCGCCGACGAGCTCTAGGAGAAATAGCGCGTGACCTGGGTGGTCGTCCTGACGGACTCGAAGTAGACCACCCCGCTTCATCGGCCGAGGTCGGCGGTTGGTCGACGTTCGATGATTCTGTCAATGCTGAGGACGACACCNGCGCTCATAGGCGGCCAGCGANGGACGCCCGGTCAGGCAGCGAAATCGANGACCCGTTTTTTTCAGCGCTNCANCGNCAGCAGCCGCTGGAAGGAGAATGATCNCCGCTTCACAGAGCGGTTATATCAATCTGNGGTTCGTCGTTACCGTCTGACCAAGAAAGTTTCGAGGCCAAGACTGCAGCNGCGATGGTNGACTCNTGGCGCTTTATCGAACTNAGGTCGGGAGGCGACCACAGGATGTCGACCTCGATTCGTTGAGTAACTTCGAGATCTGCGTCTTTTCTCGCCTGTTGGATTGTTCGAATCAAATCTCGTGCCAATCCCTCGGCTTCTAGTTCGCGAGTGACGTTCGTATCGAGAACAACTATGACGTCATTTGACTTTAATGCAGCTGTGTTTTCAGGATCGGCAGGCTCAAGGGCGAGCTCATATTCACCTAGCTGTAGTAGATGGCCAGCGACCTCNACTTGGCCATCNTCGCGTTGAACCCATTTGCCCTGCTTGGCTGCCCCGAAGACCTTCTGAACGTCNGCACCTAATNGTGGACCGAGGAGGTTGCCATTGGGGCGCAAGCTGAGAGTGGCCANGTCACCTATTTCCTCGGTCANAANGACATCGTGAACGTTGATCTCCTCTGCNAAAAGATCGCTGACTTCGCGAAGATCCAACGCCCCTCGTCCGGCGACAGTGACCTTCGACAANGGCAATCTGACCCTCAACCCTGCGTCCTCTCNTAGACGCAGAGCTNTTGATGCGACTTCTCTGATTTGGTCCATTTGGGCCATTAGTTGGGGATCGGCTGTGAGTTCATCGGGGCTGGGCCAACTGGCTAAATGAACGCTTTCGCCNTCGGTCAATCCGCTATGGATTTCTTCCATGATCATGGGCAGGAANGGAGCGGCNATTCGCGTGAAAGTGGTCAGAACCGTGTACAGAGTGTCGTAGGCATCNGGATCACCTTGTCCGCCACCCTCAGGTCCCCAAAATCGATCTCGCGAACGACGGATGTACCAATTGTTGAGCGCGTCAATAAAGCNTTGAATTTCAAAGGCAGCACCCGGCAGGTCATAGGCATCCATGGCAACAGTTGTCTCTTCGAGCAATGAGCTGGTCTTGGCCAGTAGGTAGCGATCCAGTAGGTGCGGTGAGTCGTTTCGTCTGACTGCCTTGTGATCATCGACATTTGCGTAGAGAGTGAAGAATGAATAAGCGTTCCATACAGGGATCAAGATTTGACGCGCTACCCCATTGATGCCCGCGTCGGAGATCCGAGTGTCGCCTCCGCGGACAATAGTGTTTGACATCAGATACCAACGAAGTGCATCCGAACCTTCAGAATCAAAAATCTCGGTCGGTTCGGTGTAATTGCGTAATCGCTTCGAAAGTTTGTTGCCATCTTCGGCTAGCAGAATGCCGTGGCAAATAACATTCTGGAAAGCGGGACGGTCGAAGAGAGCTCCAGCGAGCACGTGCAATGTGTAGAACCAGCCGCGAGTCTGGTTGATGTATTCAACGATGAAGTCCGCCGGAAAATGTTCTTCAAACCAATCCTTGTTTTCGAACGGGTAATGCACTTGAGCGAACGGCATTGAGCCTGATTCGAACCAGCAATCAAGCACTTCGGGTACTCGCCTCATGACGCTCTTGCCAGTCGGATCGTCTGGATTTGGTCGAGTCAATTCGTCGATGAACGGTCGATGTAGATCGCTAGGGCGGACTCCGAAATCAGCTTCAAGTTCGTCGAGGCTTCCGTACACATCGGTTCGCGGATATGCGGGGTCATCACTCACCCAAACTGGTATGGGAGAGCCCCAGAACCGGTTCCGGCTAATCGACCAGTCTCGAGCTCCAGCGAGCCACTGGCCGAATCGGCCTTCTTGAACGTGATCTGGAACCCAATTGATCTCTTCATTGATGCTCTGAAGGCGGGAGCGAATCTTGGTGACTTCGACGTACCACGACGAAATGGCGCGATAGATGATTGGTGTGTCTGTTCTCCAGCAGTGAGGGTAGTTGTGCTCATGCGTGTCGTGGCGAAGAATCCGATGATCGTTTTTGAGGTGCTGAACGATTTGAGGGTTTGCGTCGAACACGTTTTGGCCGACCCAGTCGACTACTTGTTCGGTGAATCTTCCTTGATTGTCGACCGGCACTGCCTCACCGATCTCGATCCCGTTTGACTCGCAAACGATCTGGTCGTCTTCACCGAAGCCGGGTGCCATGTGAACGGCTCCAGTGCCTTCACTGGTGTCCACAAAATCAGCTTCTAAAATACGAAAAGCGTCTTTCCGATCCTCGAAATAGTTGAATAGGGGTTTATAGGATCGGCCAACGAGGTCGGCGCCGCGTACAACTCCCAGCGTCACGAGGTCGGAAAGTTCTTCGGAGTACTTGTCGAGACACTCGGCACCTAAGATCCACTTTGAACCCTGCGACTCCACCAACACGTACTCAATTTCGGTTCCGACAGCCACAGCGAGATTGGATGGAAGAGTCCATGGGGTAGTAGTCCAAGTCAACAGTCGAGCCACCTCGGAATCGCTGAAGCCGGGCAGACCGGAACCATCTAGTTCAAACCAAACGGTGATGGCGGGGTCCTGACGAGGCCGAGTCGCATCGTCCAAACGAATTTCAAAGTTAGAGAGCGGCGTCTCAGCTCCCCATGAGTAAGGCATCACGCGGAAGGCCTGATATATCAGCCCTTGGTCCCAGAGTTGCTTGAAGGCCCACATCACGGACTCCATATAAGAGAGGTCCATGGTTTTGTAGTTGTTGTCGAAGTCCACCCAGCGGGCCTGTCGNGTNACAGTCTCTTGCCACTCGGAGGTATATCGGAGCACTGACTCTCTACATCTTGCGTTGAAATTCTCGATCCCGTACTCAGTAATTGCGGCACGCCCACTGAGTCCTAATTCCTGCTGACTCTCCATTTCGGCGGGTAAGCCGTGACAGTCCCACCCGAAACGGCGATCGACNCGCTTGCCGCGCATGGTTTGATATCTCGGTACGACGTCCTTGATATAGCCAGTCAGCAGGTGTCCGTGATGGGGCAGGCCGTTGGCGAAGGGAGGGCCGTCGTAGAAGACGAATTCATCGGTTCGTGGACGAGAGTCNATCGAACGTTGAAACGTTTCCTGTTCGACCCAACGTTGCAAGATGTTGCGTTCAATAGCGGGAAAATCTGCCCGGCTCGGTACTCGAGGATAATGGGTGTCGTTTGAGGCGCTCATTGTTTGTCCAGAGAAGACATACAACTATTTACGTTATCGCCTCACGCCGGNTAGCCCTTTATTTACAGTCTGTCAGTTAGGTACGTGGCGGAACCTCATCAGGGCGCTATGATGCGACACCTTTTCGAACCCGAGAATTCGCGAGGGGAGCTATGGCTACNAAGAAGGCCGCGGTAAAGAAAANTCCTGNGAAGAAGAANGCCGCGATGAAGAAGAANGCCGCGATGAAGAAGAAGGCCGCGGTAAAGAAAAGCCCCGCGAAGAAGAANGCCGCGGTAAAGAAAAGCCCCGCGAAGAAGAAAGCCGCGGTAAAGAAAAGCCCNGCGAAGAAGAAAGCCGCNNCAAAGAAAACCTCAGCGAAGGCACGGTTTAGCGCGGCTTGGNTAACTAAACAGCGCGAAGCGCTCCTTGCCGAACGGGGCCGGTACACCCAACACGCCGAATTTTTGGAAGCTGAGGCTGACCAGCTGGCGAGAGATCGCGAACCCGGCGATGTCCAGTTCGATGAAGAGTCAGGGGAGGGAGACTCGATCGCTGTAGAGCGCGACCGAGATCTCCAACTATCTGCGCAAGCCAGAGCCGCTATTCAAGAGATCGATGATGCTCTCGAGCGGATCAAAAAGGATACGTACGGCATTTGCGTAGNTTCTGGCCTCCCTATCCCCAAAGAACGCCTCGAAGCTATTCCGCATGCCGATATGCGCGTGGAGGAGAAAGCCACCGGCATGTCGTGGCGGTGAGCTTGTGTCGATCTTTGAGAAANCAAGCAACGCNCNTCACCTAGTAATTGTNGGAATTGCNGCATTTGCTTTAGATCAAGTGAGCAAAGCTTGGGCGGTCGCCGTTCTCAATGAGACATCGATTGAGGTGATTTGGAAACTCCGATTTCANTTAACGTCGAACACAGGGTTCGCGTTCAGCACCGGTCAGAACCTCGGTCCGTTGCTGGGNCTGTTGGCGGCATGCATNGTGATTTTGCTTTGGAGGATGCGNGCGANATTTNCGTCNCGNAGTGGCGNCATNGCGCTCGGCTTGGTTCTAGGNGGTGCGAGCGGGAATCTNACCGATCGNCTCTTTCGTNCNCCGCGATGGGGCCGCGGCGCCGTTGTNGACTTCATTGATTTCCGATTTTGGCCCGTATTCAANTTCGCNGATGCAGCGATTGTCGCGGGCGTGGTNATGCTTGGTGNCACGATGTGGATAGAACAGAGGGGAATGCGACGCGATGCGTGAACAAATTCCTGCAGCGCTAGATGGCCAACGAGTGGACCGCGTAGCGTCACTTATGACGGGACGCAGCCGAAGCGTCATAGCGTCACTGGTGTCGGAAGGAAAACTGTCTTGCAGCGGCGAGCTCGTTGTCGCGGGGTCCCAACGCGTAAAGGAAGGTGATTGGGTTGAGATTGAGGTTCCCGCCGATGACGATCTCGACAACTANCTGAACCCAGACCCCGAAGTGGACTTCGAATTNGTTCACGTCGACGAATGGGTAGTCGTGATCGACAAGCCGATCAACTTAGTGGTTCATCCAGGCGCAGGGACGACCTCGCCCACTTTGGCACACGGCCTAATAGCCCGCTTTCCCGAAATTGCTGACATAGGTCCCCGTGAACGCCCGGGAATAGTTCACCGCTTAGATCGAGATACGAGCGGTTTGTTGGTATGNGCGCGGACAGATGAAGCTCTTTCGCATTTAACTGAAGAAATAGGGACGAGGTCCATGCGCCGCAGTTATCTGGTCATTGCCGGTGGACGACCCGAAGCCGCGACNGGCACAATTGACGCGCCCATCGGTAGAAGTCGTCGCTCTCGGACCAAAATGACCGTGACTGAAGAAGGCCGAGAAGCACGAACACATTACGAAGTTTTGGAAACCTGGGACGAACCCGTGAGAGCCTCTCTGCTCCGGTGCGATCTNGATACCGGGCGAACCCACCAAATTAGGGTGCACCTCCGAGCCATCGACACCCCNGTCTTNGGCGACTCCACCTACGGAAAGCNTGATCCCTTCGAAATCGGNCGCCCTTTGCTGCACGCCGCGGAATTGTCCTTTNTCCACCCGGCAACCGGTCTGCGCGTCAACTTTTCTTCGGAGCCACCAAGTGACTTCCTGAGGGCAATGGAGACATTCCGGAAACTGAACTCGAAGTGCTAACNCGCTCGGACCTGAATACTGAATTGAGACGCCGAGGGTGGGTTCTTCTAAAGTGACTCTTCGCCTCGTTAGACCCACCGAGCTGTCGCCTTCTAGGGTTCACTTGTGGTCGTAAACTCCGAGATGGTCATTCCCCCAAACTCGGGTTTGTCTATCTCCTCGATTGTGCCNGCAATCGTACTGCGCCAACCCAATGANCTGATCTNCGAAGAAGTNCTCACCGCTGGCCCCGTCGTATTGCTCGTCATCGATGGNCTGGGTTGGAACCAACTTGAACGCCACAAGGAGCATGCTCCGTGCCTTCATTCGGCGTCCGCCACTGCGATCGTGACGACGGCACCAAGTACAACTGCCACNGCTTTGACTACCTTGTCGACGGGCGNNNCCCCTGGNGAACATGGCATTGTCGGATACAAGGTGCGGACGCCGCAAGGTTTGCTCAATTGTTTGCGCTGGACCACCAATTCGANGGTNGCCACACGCGAAATCTCACCCATCGATTTTCAACCNATCGAACCNTTTCTCGGNGCCAAGCCGCCCGTAGTNACNCGAGCAGANTTCANGACCACTGGGTTCACCGANGCTCATTTAAGAAATGGAAGGTTTTGCGGATGGTGGTCGCCNGCGACTCTTGTGACAGAAATTGTCGATCAAATAGAGCGAGGTGCCCCCTTCGTCTACGCCTACTACGACGGACTCGACAAGATTGGCCACGTGCANGGCCTTCAACGACACTATCTNGNTGAATTGCGATTCATCGACGCCCTGATAGCTCGAACTATTGANGAACTCCCCGACGATGTGACCCTGCTGGTAACCGCAGACCACGGCATGGTCGAGGTGGGACAGAATCTCATCACCCTGGACCCTGACTTGGTAGACAGAACTTCTAGCACTTCAGGGGAGGCGAGATTTCTTTGGCTACACACAAAGGGCAAACCAGAGAGCGGTCTTTTGGAAGCATCGGAAATTCACTCAGACGTTGCCTGGGTCGTAGGGATTGAACAAGTGCTCGACGAACAATGGTTCGGGTCTTTCGTTTCGCCGGAGGCAAAGGCCAGATTGGGTGATGTAGCTATTGTGGCGCGTGAGNCGGTNGGGCTCATAGATCCCCGTCTNCCCGATGCGCCGCAGATGATNGCCAGGCACGGATCGCTGACTGAGGAAGAAATGATCGTTCCCTTTTTGCGGTTCTCTCCTTGATTTCTGGATGAGACGTGAGACCTCGCCGGTAGAATTCCTTCATGGTCGAGCAACGCTTGAGCTCTCCTGATGAATCTGCTGCCTCTGCAGTGGCCGATGACGTTGAGCTAATAGAACCGGACCGTACCTCCGAAGTCGAGCAAGANANCCCCGCCATTTCGGAACCGGCCAAAGTTATGCGCATTGGTTCCATGATCAGGACCTTGCTNGANGAGGTACGAGAAGNGGAGCTTGACGAAGCGAGTCGCGACCGGATGAGAGAAATTTATGAACAGTCGGTNAGCGAGCTATCGGANGCCCTTGCGCCTGAACTTCGAGAAGAACTAGCGCGCTTAGCCCTGCCCTTTAGCTCTGATTCACCATCAGAAGCCGAACTCCGGGTAGCTCAAGCACAACTCGTCGGATGGCTNGAAGGGCTATTCCACGGNATTCAAGCCGCCGTAGCTGCGCAGCAAATGATGGCNCAGAGGCAACTTATGGAAATGCGGCAAGGTGCGCTACCCCCAGGATTAGCTAGCGGAGATTCCCCTAATGCNGGTGCCCCGGACTCGCGACCNGGNGGGGTTTACCTATGAACGCGGGTCTCGTTTTGCTCAACGGCTGTTCATCGGCTGAACTGGTACCCCGGCGACGCGCACTTATGAAGGAAACTTCCTGATGGCTCTGACTGTCGAGACCAAGGACTGCACCGCACTGAGCGATGCTGAAATTGAAGAGATGGCTGACCTCATNGAGGATGAGCCAATTATTTTCGACGTGGGGGANTTATCCAAACAACGTGACGCGTGGGTCTTAGTGACGCAAGTGCGGGATGGAAACAAACTTGCTGCCTACGGATTTTGCACTCTGGAACGTGTCGGCGGAGACCCCACCGTACTAATCGGTCTTGGGGCAGTACGACGTACTAGTCGCCGCGAGAGTGCTCTAAAGGCGATGGTGACCGACCAGATGCGACGTGCCGTGCTCGCGTTTCCCGATGAAGATGTGCTCGTAGCGGCCCAGATGGCTGACCCGGCGGCTTTCGACGCCTACAAACCNCTCAGTCACATAGTGCCGAGACCGGGCTATGAAGCCAATGGTGAAGATAGAGCGTGGGGTCGAAGATTGGCGAAACGCTTCGACGTGCGAGGTGAATACAAGGCGAAGGAATTCCGTGTTTACGGAGAAGGCGCCCCGTCGTTGGTTCTAAATCACAGTTCCTCGAAACCTGAAGCTATTGATCCAGCTGTGGCGNCCCTTTTCATTGGACATGAAGCATCAGANGGTGATGCACTCGTCACCTTCGGCTGGGCGACTCGCGAGAAGCTCGCTAAGTTGCTCTAACTCTGCGACGCAGCTTGTGGACTTCGCGCACCTAATTCGCAAGCGTCAGATGACGAGGTCTTTTCGATCGGACCCCGTTCCNAAAGCGGTGCTCGATCGTATTTTGGATCGAGCCCGTCGCGTGCCATCGGCCGGAAATACTCAAGGCTTCGACTTTCTGGTGCTCGAGGGAGCAGAAACCGCTCGTTATTGGGACATCACCCTGCCCGCTAAACGACGCAAAACATTCCGATGGCAAGGCCTCNTNGTAGCTCCAGTGCTCATCGCTATCTGGGCGGACCCCCAGGCTTATCTTCGCCGTTACAGCCTCCCCGACAAGAAGGAAACAGGANTAGGNGAAGCCCTTGATGCTTGGAGTACTCCCTATTGGCTNATAGATGGTGCTTTCGCAGCAATGGCCCTGCAGTTCGCTGCCATCGATGAGGGCTTAGGGGTGCTCTTCTTTGGAATGTTCGAACATAGCAAAGAACTTGCCAGCGCCTTAGATGTNCCCAATGATCGTCTGCCAGTGGGAACCATCGCCCTTGGCTGGCCTGAACAGGAAACCGAGGAGCGGGGTAGGTCGGCGAATCAGGATCGGCGACCTCTTGAAGGATCACTAGATAGCGTTGTNCATCGTGGTGGTTGGTAAAGAACGCGAAAAGCCAGAAAAGGATCTCCGGACTGGTTCGCCAGTGGATGAGGGNTTGGCTTATGGCGCCCTTGGCGANTTATTCCACCGATATCTAACCGGACTAATACTGGCGATGGTGGTTGAACTGGGCGGAGACAAAACCGCGGTAGTCGTGAAATCGTTGTTTCGCCGACAGCAACAGGAACGTTTCTTGCCTGGGTTAAGAAAATTGGGAATCACCGATGAGCCCGATGCCATTGCTTGNGCNAAATATCATTTCCTNTCCAATCATGTTGGNGGAGTCTCCGTCGCGTACATCCCTGAGTCCGAGACCAAAGCTTGGATTCGATACCTTCCACCACGTTGGATTTTCGATGGAACTGCAATCGCCGCCATTCCGACGCAAGTTGCGCGGGCGATGCTCTGGGGCTGGCATGCCAACAATGGGGTATTGCTAGACAATCCAAGTTTGGGATTTGTGTGCACTGGCCAAACGATGGATGGCGCTCCGGGGCTCGAGGGTTACTACGTCGAAGAAGAGAGAATTCTTGAATCTCATGAGCGGCTGAGGTTTCGTTTCGGCGAACGCTGCCCCCCGATCGACTACGAGGCTTTCCCAAAGCTCGATAATGAANACTGGCCNCANGAGCGTAGNAANAAAGCNGCTCGAAATTATTCGATGGATTACATAAGAAACATTGTCCCTGTGATGTGCGAAGAAATAGGTCCGCTGGACGCGCAAAGCCTCCTNTACNGGACTGGACGCAAGATAGGCATGCAGTACTCAAAATCGATNATGACGACCTTGGACCTGGAGCATCCCACCGATGTTCTTGAAGCGCTCTTCGNCGCACAGGGCGACGAAATCTACCGTCGCGAAAACGAGATTACCCAAAGCAGCTGGAGGTTGATGAGGGGCTTGGAGGTGGAAAGTGTGCCTGAATGGATGGATGGGCTACGGGGTCTGTGGGAGGGAGTTGTAAGCGTCGCTCANCCNAATACGCGACTTGACCTATTGGAACGCCTCGACAGTGGCGGAGAATTCTTCCGTTGGCGTTGTTCTACGACCTCAGCACCTTCGAGGTACTAGGGGTTGAACGTGTCCAAGGTCGGAACTAATTCGTCGAGATAGCTGAGTGTGTCGTCTGCTGATGGCAAGTCAAAGTTCACGGGTGTNAAAACGAACTGAGTCACACCCGCCTCCGCGTAGCTTTCGAGCCGATCTTGGCGGGGCCGTCCCCAAATATAAAGGCTGATGGGGATTAAGGAGCCATCGCGTCCGGCTTCGTCAGCGAGCTCACGGAATCTTTGGATCCCTCCCACAACATCGGGTTTTCCATCGCTATTCAAAAGTCCGACGTCGATNGGTGCCCATTCGTCTGCATACTCNGCNGCGTGCTGTATGCCGAGAGGTCCGGCGTTGCCAAGAGCGATAGGTACTGTCCGGTNAACTGGTTTCGGAAAGACCCATGAAGGGGAGTAATTGTCCCAGGTGCCCNTAAATACTGCTTCGTCCTCTCGCCAGGCAACGCGGAGGGCNTCGACGCGTTCGCGCATAGCTGAATAACGCTTNNGGAAGGGTAAATCTGGTCGGTGATTCTCCAGTTCTTCTTCGTTCCAGCCAACACCAATGCCCATGACAACTCTTCCTTGTGACAGAACATCGGCGGTGGCGACTGTGCATGCAAGGTCGAGTAGATCATGTTCGAGAAGCAGGCAAATGCCTGTCCCCAAAGTCAGGGTTGTAGTTTCAGCGGCAGCCGCAGNAATNGATACCCACGGGTCCATCATGTGGAANTAGGTCCCTGGGAGTTGACCNCCGTTGGGGTAAGAGCTGCGCCGTTCTACTGGAATATGGCTGTGCTCTGGGAACCATACGGAATCGAATCCGCGCGTTTCCAGTTCCCTGCCCAGGTCCCCGGGGAGAATTCCACCGGCATGATTGCCCGTTAAGTAACCAAACTTCATGATTGAATCTTATGACTAACCAGGCAACTTCGGCTGCGTCTTCTATCGTTCGCTCCATGAACGCACGTTGTACACGCGTTGCTGNGCCTCNCCTCAATNGTTCAAAAAAAGTTGGACGCGGTNCAGCGGACNGCTTTGGTCGGGTCGAGTTCCGCGCATTTAAACTCGAACGAANTCAATGACNTCCTTAAATGTTTGGTTTGCGGGAGCGCGGGCTAGAACATGGCCCGCGGCAATTGTGCCAGTTGCCGTGGGTACCGCGGCAGCAGAAAACGATTTGGATTTCGTGCGTGCGACCCTGGCTCTGCTAGTAGCGCTGTCACTTCAGATCGGCGTCAATTACGCCAATGACTACAGCGATGGCATCCGAGGAACGGATGATCAACGGATTGGTCCGGCGCGGTTAGTCGCGTCCGGAGCTGCAACTGCTTCCGCTGTGAAATGGGCGGCCCTAGGAGCGTTTCTATGTGCTGCGATCGCAGGCACGTATTTAGCTTTGATCACCACCGGATGGTTGTTGTTGGTTGGAGCTTTGTGCATCGGCGCGGCATGGTGTTACACCGGTGGCCCCAACCCTTATGGATATAAAGGGTGGGGCGAACTTTCTGTCTTTATATTTTTCGGATTTGTTGCCACGGCCGGCACGACGTATTTACAAGACGAACGAATTACTGCTTTGGCGCTTGGAGCCTCAGTCCCAGTTGGTCTGCTAACCGTGGCTCTACTCATCACCAACAACCTTCGAGATCTTCCCGGGGACAAAGCCGCCGGGAAATTGACGCTTGCGGTCCGAATCGGAGATCGATCCACGAGGGTGCTCTACATAGCGGTTGTGGCTATGGCATTTTTGTGTCTGGCGTATTTGAGTCTTCTGAGGCCGTGGGTTTTGATCACCTTTCTCGTGTCGCCACTGGCGTACGGACCGATTAGGTCAATGGTCAATGGTGATGAAGGCCAATCACTGATTCCAGTGTTGGGCGCCACTGGAAAGCTCGAAATGTTCTACGGCGCATTCCTCGTAGTTGGTCTTCTCCTCAAGTAGCCAATTTCAGAGTTCCTGAGTGCCCAAGAAAATCTGTGTGATTCCGCCACTGAGCGAAATTTGGGTGGCATCTGAAAACCCAACCATTTGAAGGTCACTCAACAAGGTTTCGCTGTCCGGCAGGTAATCGACGGATTTCGGAAGATATCTGTAAGCGCTTGGATCCGACAGGAGAGCGCCGATTTTAGGAACGACCTTGTCGAAATAAACGCCGTGCCCCCAACGCAGAAGCGCATTGGAGGGTTGACTGACGTCAAGCAAACCGATTCGTCCCCCCGGTTTCACGACCCGAGAAATTTCACGAAAGAAACGGGTCAGATCCTTAAAGTTCCTTAACGCGAACCCGCAGATGATCCCATCCACACAAGAATCAGGAATAGGTAATTGGAGGACATCGGCCCTGACTAAAGGAGCGTCAGTTGCTGCCGCAGCCAACATTCCGGCACTGAAATCAATGCCGACCGGATTCAGACCAAAGCGCAATAGATCATCACAAAAGTCCCCTGTTCCGCACGCCAAGTCGAGAACCGTTGAACCGGGCTCAAGAGAGAGACCCCGTACAGTTCTCCGCCTCCAGCCAACATCCATACGAAAGGTCATCAAACGATTGATGAGGTCGTATCGGGGAGCTATTTGGTCAAACATTTGCTCGACGATGATGGCTTTTTCGTCGCCCTGGGGAAGATCGCCGTCTTTAGGCACAGTTAAGCTCGACTCGAAAGACGTTTACGTGTACGCCCGATATATGCATTCCGCTACACACGCCGGTCGTTCAGAGCCTTCAATTTCGAACACCAAGTCGGCGATGTACTGCGCTCCGCCGTCAAACCGCGAGACCTCTTTGAGGCTGGCGCCCATGCGAACCTTTGCGCCTACTGGCACAGGAGCCGTGAAGCGGAGCTTATTCGCGCCATAGTTGACGCCCATTTTGACGTCACCAGCGATAACGAAAGCTTCTTCCATGCACATTGGTGCGAGGGAAAGGGTCAAATATCCGTGAGCGATGGTCGTCCCGAATGGCCCGGCCTTGGCGCGTTCTTCGTCGAGATGAATCCATTGAAAATCACCGGTAGCTTCAGCGAACTTCTGAACTTGTTCGGGGGTAATTGTGTGCCAGTCGCTGTAGCCGAGGTGCTGCCCGACTCGAGCTTCGAGNTCGTCTATTCCGTCTATGTGGGTGGTCATGTCAGGAAGTTTACGGCGATTANTTANCTGAACCAGATTCGCCGATATTCCTTNCTCTGCGGGTGGAGAAGTAAAACCACCAAAACCAAGTCGAACATCAGTCGCAATAGAAAGCCGAGNAGTTCAACGTCGTACCGAAGTCCGATCCACAAGGTGGCTATTACGGAATAGATGGCAGCTGCACCTGCCATCCTAAANCCCCACTTTTTCTCGTTGGCAATGCCGAGGCCTCCCCCAACTAGTGCGACCAGCATGACGATAGGAAAGATCCGCGATACGAAGAGCCCCAGCACGTCGTAGGCCAGCTGGCGGTAATAAACGCTGCCGAACAGGACGATGCTNACTGCTCGGAAATAGGCGAGCATTACTGCACTGTGCAACGTNGAAGGTTGGCTCGGGTTTAACCAGCGAAGATTATTCACCTTGCCAGTGTGGCAGAGGTTTAGCCAGATCCCTCNGCCTTCTTCGNNCGGCGTTTCTGTGAAAGGACGACTCGTTGCTCGGCACGCAGTTGTCCGCAGGCNGCATCGATGTCTGTCCCGCGGTTAGAACGAATAGTGGCGTTNACACCGAAAGAGTCAAGTANATCTCGGAACCAAANGATTGAATCGNGGGCGGTCCCGGGCGTCGAAAAACCAGGAGTTGGATTCAGCGGAATTAAGTTGACGTGAGCGCTAAGGGGACGGGCAAAGGCCGCCAATTCCTGCGCGGCNATTTCACTGTCGTTTACGCCAGCCATCATNGCCCATTCAAAACTCAGGCGACGATTNTTGGTTCTCCGATAAGCGTGAAGAGCATCAGCGAGTTTCCGCAATGGGTAGGTTCGGTTGATAGGAGCTATGCGATTTCGCGTCCGATCATTAGCGGAATGCAGAGAAACAGCGAGACTGATCGGTAATTTCTTTTGGGTCAGTTGTTCGATGCCAGGNACTAGGCCCACNGTCGAAAGGGTGATCTTCCGNGCGCCGATACCGAGATCGNCNTGAATGCGTTCGATGGCGGGCCAAACTTGGTCGAAATTNGCTAGCGGTTCGCCCATACCCATAAACACCACATTGCTCAAGCGTTGCTCACCGGAGCGTTGGGCAGCTTTTACCACCTGTTCCACAATTTCGCCGACCGTTAGATGGCGATCGAAACCAACCTGNCCTGTCGCACAGAAACTGCAAGCCATAGCGCACCCGGCCTGAGAAGAGACACATACCGTTGCGCGATCCCGGTAGTGCATAAGGACCGACTCAACCAAACGACCATCNGTGAGCTGCCAAAGCTGTTTNACGGTCCTNTCGTTCTCGCTAGTTATTTCNCNAACCAAAGACAGCGCCGGCGGAAGCAACTCGTCGATTGCGCTACGCAAGGCTTTCGGGACGTTGGTGAGATCGGAGGGCTCGCGATGCTGTGCATGTAGCCCNTCCCACACCTGGTCAATCCGGTAGGGCGGCTCTCCTTCAAGTAATTCGGCGAGTTCCGAACGGGACAAGTCATAGCGGGTGGTCACCACCCTTTAAGGGTACGGCGGGTAGTTTCGAATGCGTGGCCCCACACCGATATGACGATCACCATCGAGATATCCACGGAAGCGGAGTCCGGGCNGCTGTATTTGGAGCATCCGANGGTTTGGTATCCAACGTTCTCTTGATAGTTGGTCTCGCAGGGGCGAGCGCTTCCGCTGGAGTTATACGTGCNGCGGGAGTAGCCGGCCTCGCNGCAGGCGCAATTTCCATGGCGGCCGGTGAATATGTTTCGGTCCGGGCGCACAATGANCTAGTAGCTCGAGAGTTAGAAAAGGAGCGGCTAGCTCTTGCCGANGATCCCGAAGAAGAAACCGAAGAGTTGGCCCAGNTGTANGTCGAGCGAGGAATGCCCCTAGAGCAGGCGCGAGAAATGGCNAAGTTGGTGATGCAGAANCCTGAACTGGCTTTGGAAGTTCACGCTCGTGAAGAACTCGGAGTTGACCCTCACGAGNTGGCNTCTCCAATGGTCGCCGCCACATGGTCTTTTGTTGCCTTTGCGATCGGAGCATTGTTGCCGCTGATTCCGTGGTTCTTTTCCTCATCGACTGCCATNGTTTGGCTCTCAGTAGCCGCCGGTGTCGCAGGAGCAGCAGGGATTGGAGCGACATTGGCTTTGGCCACGGCTAATTCGGTTTTCCGGGGAGTTATGCGNCACGTTGGCATTGCGGNTACCGCAGCCTTAACGATCCACTTCGTCGGCGTAGCCATCGGTTCNGTAGTGCAAATGTGATCGAACGANCGTTACTTTCTATGCAGNCGCCGGATCACCTGGACTTCTAGCCCGATATCTCNATACAAGGTCACCGCACGCGTGTTGTCGGCATCGACATAGAGCATCCCCTGTGTAATCCCGATGTTTTCGAGATGTTGATATCCAGCCAGGGTCAAGGCCCGACCTAAACCCAAACCGTGAAACTCTGGATCTACAGCGATNACATAAATCTCTCCGANTTGCGGTGATTCATTNTCGTGGATCTTGGTCCAACAAAATGCCGCGATTCNGCCGTCGCGCTGGTGAATCAGAAAGCCGTCTGGGTCGAACCAAGACTCGGTTTGTCGTTCTCGNACGAGCTCCGGCGTCCATCCGCTCTGTTCGCGATGCCAAGAAAATGCACGATTGTTGACCTGGCACCATTCTTCTTCGTCCCGACCAACGACAAANGGTCGAGTTTCGACGTCGGTTCTTTGCTCGATTGGAAGTGAACGTTCCATTCGGAAAAGATCACGTTGAATCTCGAACCCGAGACGTACCAGTAGCGCATCAGTCTCCTCGGATGGGTGGTCAATCCAGATCGAGACATCGTCGCCAGATCGATCCAAAACCGAGCGGAGGGCCATTGCGAGCCCGTCGGAGGACCACAGAGCAGCGTTCAGCTCAAGTACCACTCCATCTCGATCTTCACCAAACGTGATGACCGCTTCCTCATCAGGTGTTCCGCTCACGTCACCGAAGGTATCGCTCGAACACGGCCGTATGAGGTAAACAGGCGTGATGGGGAAGCCGCGATCGCCGAAGGGAAGGGCGCGTTCGACCCATGAACGCCTAAAGACAGAGTATGAAGCGGTCTGTGAACTCAATCATGAGAGCCCCTACCAACTTTTGGTAGCGACGATTCTTTCAGCTCAGTGCACGGACGTCCGAGTTAACAAAACTACGCCAGCGCTCTTTNACCGCTACCCCGATGCGGTCGCGCTCGCCCACGCAAATCAGGGAGAACTNGAAGAATTGGTGCATCCAACGGGGTTCTATAAGAGCAANGCACGGAACCTTGTAAAGATGGCNAACCAACTTTTNGACGAGCACGGAGGCGAAGTCCCTACCNGTTTGAATGACCTAGTGAAGTTAGGGGGAGTGGGCCGAAAGACTGCGAACGTTATTCGTTCAGTGGCATTCGGACTTCCCGGCTTGCCGGTCGACACTCATGTTGGGCGACTNGCGCGACGCNTAGGGATCACAGAAGAGGAAGATCCCGTGAAGGTCGAGATGGTCTTGAACNCAATGATTCCTCAGGACCAAAGAGGCGAATTCAGCCTCAGAGTGATTCTTCACGGGCGACAAGTATGTTTCGCTCGGAAGCCTCACTGCGCCGATTGCCTTCTTAACGATTTNTGTCCGAGCGCATTCAACTTCTAACTCCTCGAAGGGGGATNCATATGACCATTCGCCGGGCAGCGCATTTCGTTCCGGGTGCAAATGAAAAGATGCTCGATAAGTCGTTGGCGACAAATGCAGACGCTCTCATTCTCGACCTAGAGGACGCCGTAACCCCTGAAAACAAAGACTCGGCGCGTACGACCGTGGCGNGCTGGCTCGAACACATCGATTTTGGGCGCAAAGAAAAAGTCGTGCGTATCAACCCGCTCGGTAGTCCGTGGTTCGAACGCGACATCGAAGAAACAATGGCAAACCCGCCTGACTCCTATCTCGTTCCCAAAGTCAACGATGTGAATGAAGTTGCTCAGATCGATGCACTCATNNCTGAACACGAATTGACCTATGGCTATTCCGAGAACCAGGTCAAATTGCTTATCCTTGGGACTGAAACCCCCCAGGGCCTTCTNAGTATCGGAAACTTGGCAGCGAACCCTCGAGTGGANGCCCTCACTTGGGGAGCTGAAGATCTTTCCGCAGCTATCGGTTCAAGAGCCAACCGNTCCGTTGACGGAAGCTATTTACCCATATTTGAATATGCTCGNCTGATGTGTCTACTCGGCGCCACGGCTTGGGGAAAACAACCTCTCGACACTGTGTTTGTTGATTTCAATGACCCGGACGGTCTGCGCTCTGAATGCCTTGCNTCGGCGACCATGGGGTACACCGGAAAGATCACCATTCACCCAAATCAAATCGAGATAGTCAATGAATCTTTCACCCCGTCNAGCGAAGAGGTTGCAGAGGCTNGTGAGCTATTAACACTATTTGCCGAAAATCAAGCTCAGGGTTTAATGGCATTTAGCTTCAAAGGACAGATGGTTGATGTCCCTCATCTGACCAGAGCGAAAAAAATTGTTGAACTGGCGGAAGAACTCGCCGACCGGGGGTAAACCAAAAGTTTAGTCACTGTTCGAGCCCCTCTGCGGCTCTAACGATGCGTCGTTGTGCAGTCCGGAGACTGCGTTCGACCTCGTAGAGATCAATAGCGACGTCTTCATCGCTTGTCCCGACCAGTTCGTCGGCAGCGGCGGTTATGCGCTCACTTAACTCTCTGATTGCTGTCTGCAACGATGACAGTTCGGCCTGGGAAACCATGACCGAACCCTACAGTCGCATTCCNATTGAGGCGATAACCGCTTCGAACCGACACTGAGTCACGGGTACCCTCAAGATTGTGTTGAGGCGTATTGATCTGCGTGGAGAAAAGGGGCCGCTAAAGGACCGACTTCCGCGCCCGAACCTGGAGGGCGAAGCCCCCCTTAGCGCGGTCCGGGAATTGCTACGCGAAGTACGAGAAGGCGGNGATGTNGCAATTCGAACACTCACACACNGATTCGACGGGGTCGACATCGACNCCCCTTTAGTCGAGGAGCGAGATCTCCGAAAAGCTTGGCAATCTCTAGACGTCGAAACCGCCGAGGCTTTACAGGCCGCGCATGACCGGATTCTGCACTTTCAGCAAGAGGAAGCGCAGCCGCCTCGCACAGTGACNCAGGAAGGGATAACAGTCACAAGTGTTCCGCAGCCGATGGAACGAGTTGGCCTCTATGTGCCTGGCGGATTAGCGGCATACCCCTCCACGGTCCTGATGACATCCCTTCCGGCCCGAGCAGCCGGGGTAGAACAGATAATGTTGTGTACCCCTCCCAATCCCACAGGCGATGTTGAGACCGTCGTATTGGCCTCCGCCTATNTATGTGGAGTGGCTGAGCTATACAAGATCGGCGGCGNGCAAGCCATCGCCGCGATGGCCTATGGAACCGAGTCGATAGAGCCAGTNGATGTCATTGCCGGNCCCGGAAACATTTGGGTAGCTACGGCAAAACAAGAAGTAGCGGGAGTGGTTGGCATTGCGTCCGCATTTGCCGGACCTTCAGAGATCGTGGTNNTAGCCGACAAAAGTTGTCCCAGCAGTTCCGCCGCCGTCGATCTAGTACTCCAAGCAGAACATGGCCCGGGNGGTCGAGCCTGGCTTATNACCTGGGAGGAAGACTACGCGGATGAGGTCGTTGTTGCGTTGGAACAAATTGTCGCCCTATCTCCGCGCCACTCAGAGACCTTGGCCACACTGACAGCAGACGGCTATGTCTGTTTGGTAGAGAATCCTGAAGCTGCGATAGAGGTAGCAAACCAGATTGCGCCTGAACACCTTCAATTGATGTGTCTAGACGCTCCAAAGTATGCCAGTGCAATCAAAAACGCTGGGGCAGTCTTTGTAGGCNTCTGGGNATCTGCATCGATCGGAGATTATTTGGCCGGTCCATCGCATGTGCTCCCGACTTCCGGAACAGCTCGGTTTAGTGGCGCGCTTACCGTCGATGATTTTCAAAAACGTATGCACATCATTGATGTGTCTAAACCTGGGTTTGATGCCGCCCTTAACTCGGTTAATCGCCTAGCNACCGCCGAGGGACTTTGGGCACATGCCGNATCGGTGANGGAACGCGAACGTTGGGCTACGGACGGAGTTATTTCATGATTCGACCGACGGTTCGACCCGANTTGCGGGCNATGGAGGGATACCACTCTCCACAACTTGACGTAGATGTTCGCCTCAATACAAACGAGGCCCCTTTTCCCCCACCGGAAGGGTTCTTTCCGGCGCTTGTGGCCGAATTGAGCGACATCGATTGGCACCGATATCCCGATCGCTTGGCTCNAACCCTTCGCGAGGAAATCGCTGNTCTTCATGANGTCGACCCGCAACAAGTGTTTGTCGCAAACGGATCCAACGAAGTTCTGCAGACGATTTGTTTGACGTTCGGAGGGNCGGGTCGAACCGTTGCAACCTTCGAACCNACCTATGCGATGTACCAGCAGATCGCGCGAACAACCCAATGTCAGGTNGTCGAGGGAGCGCGCGATTCGCAACATCGCNTCACCGTTTCTGAGGTAGAGAGAGTGGTAGGAGAGCANCAGCCCCACATCGTCATCTTTTGCTCCCCTAATAACCCGACTGGGACACCCGAAAGTATCGACGTCATTCAAACTGCNCTNAATCTTTGCGACGGCGTAGTGGTGGTAGATGAGGCTTACGGCCAGTTCGCCGATTTCACAGCGCTCGACCTATTGAAAGATGCGGACACCGCGGAATCAGTGATTGTCACTCGAACATTTTCGAAAACGTGGTCTATGGCAGGTGCCCGNTTGGGATACTGCGTGGCACCACCTTGGATGTTGCCTGAATTNGAAAAGGTCGTTCTTCCCTACCACCTAGATTCCTTTAAACAGGTTGCCGGCCGAGTAGCGCTNCGTTTCTACGACGAGATGGAACACAGAGTGGCGGAGTTGAGCGCTGAACGAGACCGAGTAGCTAAAATCTTGACTCACCTCGGAGTAGAAGTGTGGCCGTCACAAGCCAACTTCATTATGTTTCGGACTACCCCCTGCGGTGTGACGGGTGACGATGTTTGGCAGCGCATGGTGGATCAGTCGGTGTTAATCCGCAATTGTTCNAGCTGGCCCGGTTTATCGGACTGCTTGCGAGTCACGTTAGGTACTGAAACAGAAAACGATATTTTTCTCGAAGCCCTCAAGGAGGCGTTGCCATGACAAGGCANGCGGACCGTCAGCGCAATACGAAGGAAACAAAAATTGAGCTNTCCCTAAAAATAGATGGGACTGGTCAAGTTGAAGCNAGCACAGGGCTNCCATTCTTCGACCACATGCTGGCTCAATTAGGCAAGCACTCTCGTTTTGATCTGACTCTTGAATGCAGCGGAGATCTCGAAATCGACGCACATCACACCGTTGAAGATGTNGGAATAGCCCTTGGTGACGCGTTCGGCGAGGCCCTCGGAAACAAAGAAGGTGTGCGCCGCTTCGCAGCCATCACCGTTCCATTAGACGAAGCAGCTGTTGAAGTGGTTTTGGATCTTTCGGGGCGCCCATTCCTGCATTACGACATAGACCCCCCTGGCGAGAAAATTCTCGGCAAGCCGCCTTTCGACCCTCAACTGTGTGAGGAATTTTGGCGCGGGTTCGTCATGGCTTCTGGGATCACCCTCCACATAGTTCTGCTGCGCGGCCGAAACACTCACCACATCATTGAATCAAGCTTCAAAGCTGTTGCTAGGGCCCTCTACGACGCTGTTCGAGTTGTTGATGACGTCCTGCCATCCACGAAGGGCGTGCTCTAAGGATGNCNAGGTGAACGGGCCCGATGGACCGCCACTAGTAGCAGTATTGGACTATGGCATNGGGAACTTGCGGTCNGCACAGAAGGGATTCGAGCGGGCTGGCGCCGATGTGCGCTTAACGTCNGACCCAGCNCTNATNGCGGACGCGGCAGGGGTCGTTCTGCCGGGGGTCGGCCACTTCGGTGCATGTATGCGTGAGTTGCGAGCAGCGAAGCTNGACGAGCTAGCTCTANCCGCTATCGAGTCAGATNTTCCATTTCTCGGGATNTGTGTAGGTATGCAGATGCTCTTCGAAGGGTCGGAAGAAGCACCCGGAGTCGAAGGTTTGGGCGTCTTACCCGGCGTTGCTCGGCGTCTCCCGGACGGGTTGACTCGACCTCAAATGCAATGGAACCAGCTCGACATACGNGTCCCCGGATGNCAGCTGTTGGAGGGGATAGAAGATGGAACGTGGATGTACTTTGTTCACAGCTACGCAGTTGAAACTCAACCTGAACTGGTTGTTGCGACCTGNGAGTATGGNATCGACGTGACCGCGATGATAGGCAGAGGGTCTTTGTGGGCCACTCAATTTCACCCCGAAAAGTCAGGTGATAACGGAAGGGTNATCNCCNANAATTTCCTCANCCAACTCACTAGCTCATGAGTCTTACTCTCTACCCGGCNATCGACATAAGAGAGGGGCNGTGTGTTCGTCTTCTCCAGGGAGATTACNAACGCGAGGTTNCGTACCCGAGCGACCCAGTTGAAGTTGCGCNTTCATTCCAAGATTCAGGAGCACGTTGGATCCACGTAGTGGATCTCGACGCGGCTCGATCAGGGGACCNCAGAAATCTCGAAACCATAAGTGCCATAACAAAAGCAGTCGAGATACCGATTCAGAGCGGAGGTGGGGTTAGGAACGTAGATGCCGCCGTAAGGCTTTACGAAGTTGGTGTGTCTCGTTGTGTCATTGGTACAGCGGCCATTGAAAATCCGGTTCTTGTCGGGCAGCTCGCCAATATGGGACATCGGGTAGCGGTCGGCCTCGATGTTCGAGGTGACCAAGTGGCAATTCGAGGCTGGGAAAAAGACAGCGGTCAGAGCATCTTTGAGCTGTTGCCGACGTTCGAACACGATGGCGCCGAAGCTGTGATAGTCACTCAAATCAATCGAGACGGAATGGGCACGGGACCCGATCTGGAGGGGCTGACCGCTGTCCTNACTTCGACNCCGCTCGACGTTATAGCNAGTGGGGGAGTTGGTTCGCTCGANCACATCCGCGAACTGGCGCAGTTGGAAGTGGGCGGACGACGCCCCGAGGGNGTAATCGTNGGCAAGGCCNTTCACGACGGAGCTGTCGACGTATCTGCGGCCATCGAAGCATTGGCGCNTTCATGAAAACAGTAAGAGTGATCCCGTGCCTCGACGTAGACGCAGGTCGAGTNGTTAAGGGTGTCAATTTCGTTGGGCTCCGAGATGCCGGAGATCCAGTGGAACTCGCTGCTCAATACGATACGCAAGGCGCTGACGAAATTGTCTTTCTCGATATAACAGCAAGTTCGGACAACCGCGAAATCATTATTGAATTAGCNGAGAGAGCTGCTGAAGAGGTCTTTATTCCGTTCACAATTGGAGGCGGAATTAGATCTGTAGATGATGCTCGGCGACTTCTGCGAGCNGGCGCAGACAANGTGTCGGTCAACTCAGCTGCGGTGGAACGTCCCGAATTAGTAACAGAGCTTTCCGAAGCCTTTGGCAGTCAATGTGTGGTGGTNGCCATCGACGCGAAGTCGAACGGTGATCAGACCTGGAATGTTCACGTCAGAGGCGGCCGANAGGATACCGGACTGGATGTGGTGTTNTGGTCGACGGAAGTGTCACTGCGGGGCGCTGGAGAAATTCTCCTTACCTCAATGGATGGAGATGGCACAAGAAACGGCTACGACCTTGAGCTCACTCGTGCCGTGAGCGATGCGGTTCCTGTCCCGGTCATAGCCAGCGGAGGCGTGGGTTCGTTACAACATTTGATTGACGGAGCAGTNGAAGGTCACGCAGACGCGCTATTAGCAGCGTCAATATTTCACTTTGGAGAGCACACNGTGTCCGAAGCNAAANAGGCANTACTCGACGCGGGTATCGCGGTGAGACCACCCGTAGCTGATTGATAAATGATCCGGATCGGTTAGTTTCGGGACATGAGTTATCCAGGTACCTATGCGATCGAAAAGCCAGATCATCCTGCTGTGATTATGGCGGGTACAGGAGAATCACTCTCCTACAGAGAACTTGACGACCGTTCTGCTCGATTTGCGCAGTTGATGTGGGACGCCGGGCTGCGAACGGGCGACCATATTGCGATTTTCTCCGANAACNACATCAGGTATTTCGAGACCTACTGGGCNGCGCTCCGTAGTGGCTTGTTCTTTACTACGGTGAATCGATTCCTNACTGCACCAGAAGCCTCCTACATCGTTCGAGATTGCGAGGCGAGNGTTTTGGTAGNGAGCCAAGCGGTCAGAGACGTCGCCGTCGAAATGCTCCCTGACATCGTTACGTGTCCTATCCGCCTTATGTTTGACGGGNCCGTCGAAGGTTACGAAAATTTCGAATCGGCCATTGAACAGTACCCAGCGGAACCTCTCCAGNATCAGCCACGGGGATCAATCATGCTGTACAGCTCGGGGACTACCGGACAACCCAAAGGCATCAAAAGGGCGCTTGATGGNTCGCANATTACGGACCGAGATCCAATTGGGGAAGGGCTCGTCGGTGNGTTGTTNGGGATGAGCNGCGATTCGGTTTACTTATCGCCGGCTCCCCTGTATCACTCGGCCCCGTTGGGCTTCAGTGCCGGNACTCAGTCGATCGGCGGAACCGTTGTTGTATTAGAAAAGTTTGATCCNCGGGAGGCTCTTGAAGCGATCGAACGTTACGGAGTTACTCACTCGCAGTGGGTGCCGACAATGTTTTCGCGGATGTTGAAGNTACCCGAGGAAGACCGAAATCGCCATGATNTGTCAACTCATCAGATGGCAATTCACGCCGCGGCGCCATGCCCTATCGAAGTCAAGCACCAGATGTTGGACTGGTGGGGGCCAATTCTTCACGAGTACTACGCCGGAACTGAGCTCAANGGCTTTTGNTACGTAGGTCCGGAAGATTGGCTCGCACATCCTGGGACGGTTGGNCGCCCGTTGATCGGNGCTATTCATATTTGCGACGAGGAGGGCACGGAACTTCCAGCGGGNGAGCCAGGGCTGATCTACTTNGAACGTGAGGAACAAGCCTTCGAGTACCACAACGCACCTGAGAAGACACGAAGTTCCCAACANCCTGACCACCCTTTGTGGACGACCCTGGGNGATGTTGGNCGGGTGGANGAGGATGGCTTCCTGTATTTGACGGATCGTAAAGCATTCATGATTATCTCTGGCGGTGTGAATATCTATCCCCAAGAAATAGAGGATTGCTTAATTCTTCATCCNGAGGTTGAAGACGTCGCCGTTTTCGGAGTGCCAAATGTCGATTTCGGCGAGGAAGTAAAAGCTGTGGTNCAACTTGTGCAGGGAATCGAGGGAACAGAAAATCTCGAAAGACGGCTGCTTGATTACGCTCGGGAACACATTGCCGGTTACAAAGTTCCGCGCTCAGTTGATTTCCTCGATGAGCTGCCCCGGCTGCCCACCGGCAAACTGTATAAACGCCTACTTCGCGACGAGTATTGGGGAACGGATAGCGACGTCGGATCGACGGGCTTTATAGACCAAATATCGGACGCGACCACCAAGTAAAGGCTGAGAGCCCGTAGGAGACTTGATAGCCGCAAACATCGTAGAGTTACGGACGTCAAGGCAGCGAGACGGGCGAGGGGGTCCAAGATGTCGGTTTATTTCGTGGTGCAAGAGCAGGTTCACGACCCAGATGGATTAAGGGATTACATGAAGGCGGCCCGAGCGTCTTCCNTGGGCCGAGGAAGAGCAATTGTCGTTGACGACGATGTGATGGCAGTAGAGGGAGATTGGCACGGTTCGCGCCTGGTAGTTCTCGAATTTGACGACGAGGAAGCCTTCCGAGNGTGGTACGACTCTCCCGAATATCAGGCNGCGTTACCGTTGAGGCTNTCGGCGACGGACTCCCGNGGGGCTCTCGCCAAAGGAATGNATTAGATCAGATCAACGCGATTTTGTTGTTAANAACNTCGGCTTGGGCGCGTCAGAGTCTCTAGGAGGATTGGCAGGATGCAAACTTGGAATGTTGGTGAAGCGAAGATCACCAAAGTTGTAGAGATGGAGCAAACCTGGCCCGGATTTGCGGTCATACCGGAAGCGACGCCAACAGCGATGCTTCAACACGACTGGACTCTCGGTCCCTTCGCCGATCGCGATGACGGCCGAATTCGACTGTCTTTTCACGCTTTCTGCATTGAGATTGGNGACGAGAAAATAGTTGTCGACACCTGTGCCGGAAATGACAAANTCCGCCCAAACTTCGATGCGCTCGGAAATCTCGAAACAGANTTNATGGAGAAGATGATTGAGGCAGGTTTCGGGCCCGAAGAGGTCACGACGGTCGTGTGCACACATCTCCACGTCGATCACGTCGGATGGAANACCCAGTTGTTGGACGGCGCCTGGCGTCCTACGTTCCCTAAAGCCCGGTATCTCTTCGGCGAAACCGAATGGGCGCACTGGCGCGTCGAACCTCAGNTTTATGGCGATGTCGTAGGCGACAGCATTCAGCCGTGCATCGATGCAGGTTTAGCTGAACTCGTTCAAAGTGATACGCGACTNAANGACGCTATGTGGTTGGAGCCCACCCCGGGACACACGCCGGGTCATCACAGCGTACGAATCTCTTCTGAGGGAGANGATGCCGTCGTCACAGGCGACCTTTGTCATCATCCGATTCAGTTTGAACTTCCTGATTGGTCGAGCGAACCTGACGTTGACAAACAAGCGGCGATNNAAATGCGGAGACAGTTTGCCGAGCAGTATTGCGATGATCACACCTTGATTCTCGGAACCCATTTTGGTGGCCCTTCTTGCGGTTATCTNCGGACAATGGGGGACTCTTGGTGGCTGGATTCTNGGGGCTTCGCAGACATTGACGGCAGCGTCACCCCGAANTAGTCGTTTTGTGATCGGCCAGGGAGGCGCGAACAGTGCTGGTCTATGACGGGGAATGCGATTTTTGTTGTCGATGTGCTGCCTGGCTGCGCCGAAGAGCGGACGTTCCGATGAGTTCAGGTACTGACGAAGATTTGAGAGCGCTGGGACTTTCAGTCGAAGAAGCAAAAAGCGCTGTTTGGTGGATCGAGGCCGACGAGCGTCTTCGTGGCCATGAAGCGGTTGGGCGCGCCCTCCAGCAAGTCAATGGNGCCTGGGCGTGGTTGGGACGNGCGATGAAGGTGGCCCCCCTTTCGTGGATTGCGTCNTCCACGTACAGATGGGTAGCTTCCAATCGACACCGATTGAACAAATAGCGTCTGGCTGTCAGGAGTTGACAACATCTCCGATGAATTCGGTGGTCGCTTCGCTCACAGCTGTGGCGTGACCCATGAGGAAGTGGTCGCCACCGTCGAGGACTGAGAGCGACGTTGCAATCCATGGTTCGGAAATAGCGAGAGCTTCTTCGGGAGATCGGTATTGGTCATGTTCAGGTACAAGCAACAAAGTAGGGCGTTCATCAAAGCTCGCGGCCATCTGATCAGGCTGAAGTAACGCCAGTGGTGTGGCAACGCCTACCCAAGCCAGGAGGTTGGAGTGGTCGGCTGACAAGGAGACGTCGGCTCCGAAGGAATAACCAACAGAAATCATTGGAACAGAATTGTTTAACTGGGCGGCGTAGCTGAATGCGCCTTCAGTATCGAGTATTTCCGAATTGCCGTGNCCATGCTTACCTTCGGACCGCCCGACCCCACGAAAGTTATATCTGAGAGTTCCGATTGAGTTTTGAGGTAATGATTCAAATAGAGACTGAATGACATTGTTGTGCATCTCCCCTCCGTAAAGAGGGTGAGGATGAGAAAGCACCGCAATAGCCTTANTTTCTGCCGGCAGCAGGTATTCGGCTTCTAAAACGAGCCCGTCACTGGTCTCAAAATTGGCCTTTTCGGGGAAACCGACTTCCGCGCCCATGGNTAGAAACGGTACCGTGATTTCGTGGTCCAAGAACCAAATGACGAATCCAATGAAGAGAATCCAAAACGGCCGATCAAGATGCTCCATGACCGCATCCTCGTTCGAATGCCTACGGACGAAGCCGAACGGCGAAGTAGCGGTGGCATCTTGATCCCAGCCACCGCCCAACAACAGAAGCGCTTGGTATGGGGCGAGGTNGTAGGAGCTGGTCCTAACGTCCGAAGCGCGGAAGAAGGAGATCAGGTCTTATTTAGTCCAGATGATCGATTCGAGGTTGAAGTACATGGCGACGATTTTCTTATATTGCGGGAGCGCGACNTTCACGCGATCGCGGCGCCACGGGTCGAACCNGGTAGNACGGGCCTTTATCTTTGATNTNTATGGGTAACTCGTCCGAAAATAACCNATGGGNATACGCCACCCAGGGCGGGATTGAAGTCAGCGTAGAAATAACATCCATCGAGCCCGAATCCGCTATCGAAGACCTTGTCGATCGCCTNGACTCTGCGAGAGGGGTGCTNCTTTCTTCGAGTTACGAATACCCAGGCCGCTACACNCGCTGGGACATGGGGTTCGTGGATCCACCCTTGGCNGTAACTAGCCGAGACCAAGAGGTCANTGTCGANGCCTTAAATGAGAGGGGGCAGGCGCTGATTTCCCCGCTTCGGAATGNGTTACAGCTAGAAAACGGCATCTCTGTNNTTGAGGAGCAAGTTGACTTCTTTAGATGNCACGTTGGGCGGTCCNCTGNTCGTTTCGAGGAGGAGGACAGAAGTCGNCAACCNTCATCGTTCTCGGCTGTTAGAGCNATAGTCAATCTTTTTAGTGGTCCGGACGAACATTTGGGTTTGTANGGAGCNTTCGGTTACGACCTTGCGTTTCAGTTCGAACCCATTGAACTAAATCTGACACGACCTGAGGGTCAGAGAGATTTACTTCTCTACATCCCGGATGAGCTCATCGTTGTCGANCACCAGGGCGGCGTCGCTGAACGTCGTAACTATGAGTTCACGTTCAACAAAGCGAGCACGACTGGACTCAGTCGCGGTGGAGCTAGAGACGCCTACCAACCTGATCTAACCCTCGAAGCTCACCGNGATCACCACCCAGGGGAGTATTCCGACGTCGTCGAAATTGCCCGCCAATACTTTGCCCGCGGTGATCTGTTTGAAGTTGTCTCAAGTCAAACCTTCATCGAACCTTCGCCTGAGCCACCATCCGAGNTATTCCGCCGTCTAAAGGAGCAGAACCCTTCGCCNTATGGCTTTTTGATCAATTTGGGTCAGGCNGANTGGCTAGTAGGCGCTTCACCAGAAATGTACGTGAGAGTAGAAGGCGACCGAGTCGAAACTTGCCCAATCTCGGGCACCATTGCCAGGGGCCAGGACCCTCTTGATGATGCGTCGCAGATCTTGGCGTTACTCAACTCNGAAAAAGATGAGTCNGAACTCACGATGTGCACNGACGTTGACCGNAACGATAAAAGCAGAATTTGTGTCCCGGGTTCAGTCAAAGTGATTGGTCGACGCCAAATCGAGATGTATTCCCGACTTATNCATACNGTGGATCACGTCGAGGGCCGTCTGCGTCCAGAATTTGACGCNCTAGATGCCTTCCTCACNCATACCTGGGCTGTGACCGTGACGGGTGCGCCCAAAACNGCCGCGATGATATTTCTCGANGCGCACGAGAAAAGTCCGAGATCGTGGTACGGCGGTGCCATTGGCAAAGTCGGATTTGACGGAAGCCTCAACACAGGCTTGACGCTTAGAACAATANGAATCAAGGATGGTCATGCCGAAGTGAGNGTGGGCGCAACCCTCCTTTGGGACTCGGANCCCGTTGCTGAGGAAGAGGAAACTGAACTCAAAGCNTCAGCTTTTTTAGATGCCCTGCGATTGCCACGTCGACAAAGCGAAGCGCCTTCCTCACAAAAGCCGGTCGACGGAGTACGGGTAGTCCTCGTCGACCACACCGACTCCTTCGTNCACACCTTGGCCAACTATCTGCGCCAGGCAGGAGCCGAGGTGGTCACCGAGCGAAGTGGCTTCCCNCTCGCCGACTTAGCTGTAGAGAANCCGGATCTGTTNGTGCTGTCACCGGGACCGGGNTCGCCNTCCGATCACGGGATCTCAGACACCATCGATGCCGCGTTGAAGCTCAACATACCGGTGTTCGGTGTATGCCTTGGGTTACAAGCGATCGTCGAATATTTCGGCGGGGAGTTGGGTCAATTGGAAACCCCCATGCACGGCAAACCTTCGTCGATTGAAGTACTGGGAGGCNNNCTCTTTGANGGTTTNCCGACNCAATTTCGTGCCGGNAGGTACCACTCATTGTTTGCGAAACGAAGTCGAATGCCCGATGATNTGGAGGTGACTGCAACCAGCGTTGATGACNAAGTTGTGATGGCAGTTGAACACCGCCATTTGCCCCTATGCGCAGTTCAGTTTCATCCTGAGTCGATCATGTCCTTCGATGAAGAAATAGGCCTNCGTCTTGTCAATAATGCCGTCAAGTTGTTGACTGGTCATNGATGAGAGCCGCATCCAGGTCGACAGTTCGCGACGTAGTNGTTGTTGATGGTGTTGACGCTGAAATGTACTTACATGGCCAAGTTTCACAGGATGTCGATGACATGGCAGTTGGAGAATCTCGACTGTCCTTTCTTCTAGAACCTAGAGGAAAAATTGAGAGCCTATTTCGAATGACCCGTAGCGAAAAGCAGCAATACCTCCTAGACACCGAAGCCGGACACGGGGAGTTGCTGCTCTCGTCTCTGGGCCGTTTCAAACTGCGATCAAAAGTTGAGTTCGTTGCTCTGAGGTGGACAATGATCTCCGTTCTTGGCCAGGCGGATCTTTCGCTTGCAAGAAACGTTGAAGTGACAGCGGCGTCAACCTGGCCGGGAACCGAATACGTGGACCTACTTGGTGAAGCNCCTTCGTTAGATTTGCCNGAATGCTCCAACGAAGAGTTTGAACGTCTCCGTTTAACAATGGGCTTGCCGGTTATCGGGAAAGAAATAATGGTCGGAGACATCCCCAATGAAACTGACCTATTAGATATCGCCGTGTCGTTTGATAAAGGTTGCTATCGAGGTCAAGAACTGGTCGAACGGATTGACTCTCGTTCGGGCGGGCGTCGCCTGATTCGACGCTTGGAGAGTGACGGTGCCCTTCGTCCGGGAGATGAACTTGGATTCGAGGAGAAAGTGGTTGGAGAGGTGTTGACCATCACCAATGATGCGCCTTACGTAGGATTCGGCCGCCTCCGAGCTGACGTCGAGGCTGCGGACGGACCGGAAAGCCAGCGGNTAAANGTTGCATCAGTACACCANGCGACCATATAACCNGGACCGAGAAAGTTGCAGAACGCTACCCTCTGATCGAACTNCAGGTGTTATTGAGTACGGCACCTAACNGAGTGGGAGATGATTATCGTGGCCAAGCCGGCACTATTAGCCAAACTGACCGCCAAGGAGGGGCAACGTGACGCGTTGCTCACTGTGATTGCGGACCTAGGTATGAGAAACGTTTCCGGGGAGCCCGGAACCGAGGTGTATGTGGCTCATAAGGATCAGAACGATGAAAATGTGGTCTGGTTCTACGAAATGTATTCGGACAGCGACGCGCTCTCANCNCACGGCGGATCCGACGCTATGAAGGAGTTCGGTCGAGCGACNGGGGAGTACATGGCCGGCCGGCCAGATTTGATCTTCTTAGAGCCTGTATGTGCGAAGGGGCTTGAGCTCTGAGGCAANTTTCGGTCCACCCCGGCTATTGGAAGGCGACGCGACCATGAACGACGCTAACCACACGTACCTAGACCGGATCATCGCAGATCATCGCGCTCGCGCGCTCGCAGACCAGAGATCAGTGGAGCAACTACTTGCGGAAGCGACGTTACTTCCAGAGACCAGAGGGTTTCGCTCGTGCCTGACTCAGCCAGAATTAAGTGTTATCGCTGAAATAAAACGCCGTTCACCCTCNAAGGGGGACCTCTTTGCGGGTTTGGATCCGGCGACACTCGCNCGGGAATACGCGGCCGGTGGAGCCTCTTGNATCTCGGTCCTGACCGACGAAGAGAATTTTGGTGGATCTCGCGAAGATCTGGAAAAAGCCCGNTCCGCTGTGCAACTCCCAGTCTTACGTAAAGACTTCACCGTTCATGAACGAGACGTNCTTGACGCGCGACTGATGGGTGCTGACGCNGTGCTGTTGATTGTGGCGGCATTGTCGAAACAAGAACTCAAACGTCTTTTCTTTCTTTCGCGCGACTTGGGANTNGACGCTTTAGTCGAAACACATGACGAGGCCGAATTGGAAACGGCTTTGGACATCGGGGCGGATCTCGTTGGAGTAAACCAGAGAAACCTCGTGACATTCGACGTTGACCACGAGCGAGCAACTCGAATGGGTGGGCTNATACCAGCTGAGGTAGTGGCCGTCGCCGAATCNGGNGTACGGGGTAAGTCTGATGCTGTCGCGTTGCGGCAGGCTGGTTATGCAGCGATCCTCGTTGGGGAGNCCCTTGTTACTAGTGGTGACCCCAGGGCNGCATTGGCCGCGCTTCGAGAGGTTGGCTGATGTTTGTAAAAATCTGNGGGGTGACCACCGAAGAGGANGCNCTTCTCGCTGTGGGAATGGGGGCCGATGCCTTGGGCTTCAACTTCGTACCCGGNTCATCTCGTCAAATCCGAACTGCGACGGCGAGAGACATCGTGCGCAGACTCCCGGGCGGAGTGATGACAGTCGGAGTATTTCGAGATGAACTGAAGGAGCGCGTGGTTGAGGTAATTCANGAGGTCGGTCTTCAAGCCGCACAGCTTCANGGCAGAGAACCNGCCGGTGACAGTTCGTGGGTCGCTCAACGGGTTCCCTACCTCATTAAGGCNTTTACTGCNGGNGATGCTGCTATTGACAGGCTCAAGGAATATTCGGTTACAGCTGTATTGGTTGACGCTCCAGAACCCGGTTCCGGCGAAGTCTTCGATTGGTCAATGCTTGACGGTCGTGAACGGGGACGACCCTTAATACTGGCCGGCGGCTTGACCCCGGAAAACGTGGGGCAAGCTGTTCGGGTAGTGCGGCCTTGGGGCGTAGATGTAGCGAGCGGTGTCGAATCCTCAGCTGGCACGAAAGATCCAATGAAGGTGCGAGAATTCGTTCGCAACGCCCGAACGGCCGAANCAGCGATGGAGCCAACCGGTGAAGAATTTGATCCTGATGCCCCACGTCCCTATGACTGGCGTGATGAGTGATGACGCCGATGGCTCGGGTAGGTTGAACTCATGGTGATGACCGATCCGACCGAAGAAGGACGTTTCGGNGAGTTCGGAGGCCGTTTCGTTCCCGANACGNTGATACCTGCCTGNGAAGAACTGGAAGAGGCCTTTCGGGAGGCTTGGAATGATCCGGNNTTCGTCGAAGAATTCCACCGNATTCTCGTTGANTACGGAGGCCGGCCATCNGCCCTAACNGAGTGCTATCGGCTGTCGGAACAACTAGGCGTTCGTCTATTACTGAAGCGGGAGGACCTAAACCACACAGGATCACACAAGATCAACAACGTAATCGGACAGGCCTTACTGGCACGTCGTATGAGTAAAACCCGTTTAGTCGCAGAAACAGGAGCCGGACAGCACGGAGTTGCTACAGCCACCGCAGCGGCGTTGCTTGATATGGACTGCAAGGTGTACATGGGTGAAGTTGACGTCGCGCGACAAGAACTCAACGTATTTCGAATGCAACTCTTGGGCGCCGAGGTCGAGTCCGTTTCGTCGGGCAGTAAAACTCTGAAAGACGCGGTTAATGAGGCGATGCGTGACTGGGTTGCCACGGTGGAAAATACACACTATTGCCTTGGATCAGTAATGGGTCCTCACCCTTACCCGTGGATGGTTCGCACCTTTCATCACGTCATCGGGGATGAAGCTCGGGAGCAATGTCAAACATTAATGAATCGAGATCCCGATGTGGTTGTTGCTTGTGTGGGCGGAGGGAGCAATGCTGCAGGAATTTTTTCGGGTTTCGCCGATACCGAAGCGCGGCTTGTCGGAGTAGAACCTGCCGGAGGTGCAGCGGTTGGGCGAGGCGTTCCAGGAGTGGTTCACGGGATGGTTTCGTACCTCATGCAGGACGAGGTCGGACAGGTTCAGGAAGCCGAGTCCATTTCCGCTGGACTCGATTATCCGGGTGTTGGCCCAGAACATGCATATCTGTCTTCAGTCGGCCGGGCGGAGTATCCATCGGTGACCGATGAAGAGGTCGTTGAGGCCTTCCAGTTACTCTCCCGCAGCGAAGGAATTATCCCTGCACTTGAATCCGCTCACGCCCTCGCCTGGGTAGTCCGAGAGGCACCGTCGCTTGAGGGACAAGTGGTTCTTCTCAACCTATCGGGACGCGGAGATAAAGATGTTGACCAAATGATGGACCTTTTGGGACCGGGAAATAGCCCGTGAAATCAACGTTGGATATGGGAAGAATGGAGCACTTTCTTCGAGAACGCAGAGATGCAGGTTCAAAGCTCCTCATTCCCTACATAACAGGGGGCTACGAGGGCTGGCAGGCTGCCGTAGAAACGGCGGCAGCTGCTGGAGCCGATGCGATTGAGATAGGCATCCCGTTTTCGGATCCGGTGATGGACGGACCGGTGATTCAAGAGGCCAGTCAAGCCGCGTTAGACGCAGGAGCTTCTCCAGCTTCAGTGCTCTCAGCAGTGCCAGACCTAGATACAGGGGTTCCACATGCTGTCATGACGTACTACAACTTGGCGTACCATCCTGGCCACCAAAGATTCGCTGCGACCTTGGCATCTTCGGGTATCGACGCAGCAATCCTTCCCGATTTGCCGCTCGTTGAATCTCGGCCTTGGCGAGAAGCTGCGGCAGCAGCTGGCATCGAGACAGTCATGTTGGCTGCGCCGACTACCCCCGACGCGAGGCTTCCAGAGTTATGTGACGCTTCGAAGGGATTCGTTTATGCGGTTGGCTTGCTTGGCGTCACAGGAGAACGAGCGGCTTTAGCTTCGACCGCGACACAAATTGCGGCGCGATGTAAACAAGTGACCGATAAGCCGGTGCTCACCGGAGTTGGTATTGGATCACCTGAACAAGCAGTAGAGGCTTGTGAAGTAGCAGATGGCGTAATCGTTGGATCGGCGGTAGTCCGCCGTTTGTTAGACGGTGGGGGAGCGGACGCAGTTGGAGAACTCGTGTCGTCTTACCGCGAGGCACTTGATGCGGGTTGAAGCTAGCCAACGATGAAGAATCTGCGTTTCGATGAAAATTGTGAATTATGCGAAGCTGCAAGATTCACTCACTGGTACTACGAAGATGAGGTGTGCTGGGTGGCCGATTGCGAAGCGTGTTCGACTCCGATGGTTGTCTGGAAATCTCACGGGACTGAACCCACTAGCGGTGAGGTCGACTGGATGCTCGCTCGGTTATCCGATGCGGGGTTACAACGATTCGGAAAAGAGGTCGGCTCGCTAGATCGAACTATGCGGCAAATACCGGAGCACTTTCATGCCCATATCCGAGATCCGCAATGGCTTTCTCGGCGTTGGGCGGAGGCCCCCAGCAAATATTCTGGCGTCGGTGGCCTTCGGCAGTTAGTTAGATGAAGCCCCGGAGGATTCGTCCGTTCTCGGCTGCGTTAATGGCGTTCGGGTTATGTGTTGGCTGTGGTGATGGCACCGATTGGCCCGCTATGGGTGCAACCGCAGAGAACTTCGCTCCCGAGGTGCTGGTCCTCGGGCGGGCGGTCTATGGAGACAGTTGCGCCACCTGCCATGGAAAGGACGGATCAGGCGCTTTCGGTCCTGACCTTCGCGGAAAGGGCCATAAATACACTTACGACCAGCATCGACGCATCATCGAGCGAGGTAAACGTTCAATGCCTGGATTCGGAGCCAGCCTTACTCGACAAGAAATTGAGGCCGTTGTTGCCCACGTAAGGGTCGGCCTGTTTGAACATCATGATGGCTAATTCTTTCGGCGCGCAGCGGATCGAGGGTACGCGATGGCTAGGTTGGCTTGATGCTGCAGCCTGGGGACCGACACCCGCCTTCTCTCTGGAGGAACTACTCGTAGCGTTGGAGAAGTTTGATGGCTGAATACCCCAACCCAAGTGATCTCTTGGCCCACCGACCCCCTTTTCTTTTCTGCGACGAAATCACGGACCTGGAACCGGGGGTCTCCTGTACGTCGCTATGGCGCCTATCAGGCGATGAAACGTTTTTCTCCGGGCATTTTCCTGGTAGACCGACTTTGCCGGGTGTGTTGATAGTTGAAGCCCTTGCACAGACAGCCGGCCTCGCGGCCCTCAGTGGTCAAGACTTCACCGGAAAATTGCCCCTCTTCGGAGGAATTGATAAAGCCCGCTTCCGTCGCCAAGTTGTGCCCGGCGACACCCTCACATTGCAGGCGACCCTCGGCCGGATGTCCAAAATGGCTGGTAAGGCCACGGGGATCGCGTCGGTGGACGGCGAAATAGCCTGTGAGGCAGAGATGATGTTTGTCATCGCCGACGTGACCGACCTCTGAGTCGCTAGCTGCGCTGAGGTGATCAATCTTCTGAGACTTCTTTGGGNCGAAGATTACCGGCGCGATGGAATTCTTCTTGGGGTAGCGGTAGGGGTGTTCGGAGTCACATTTGGAGTCCTCGCCGCAGCGTCACACATTTCTCCACTTAAGGCCATAGCAATGTCGCTTCTGGTCTTTACNGGGGCCTCGCAGTTCGCGGCATTAGGAATAGCCGGTTCTGGTGGTGAGCCCCTTTCGGCCTTAGGAACGGCTCTACTACTTGGCGCCCGTAATGCCGCGTACGCGCTTTCGATCTCCGAGGTGCTCCCTGAAAGGCGCCTGCCACGTCTAATAGCCGCTCAACTTGTTATTGATGAGACGGCGGCCATGGCTAAAGCCCAATCTCAGTTGCAACTCTCGCGAGAGGTTTTTTGGATCACCGGAATTTCCGTCTTCGTCTTTTGGAATGCAGGAACCTTGATTGGAGTGTTTTTAGGAGAGGTAGTGGGTGATCCGCTCTCGTGGGGACTTGACGCAGCATTCCCAGCTGGATTTTTTGCACTGCTATTGCCACAGCTATCGGATCGGAGCATGAGATTCGCGGCCGTCCTTGGCGCCTCAATAGCAGCGATCACGATTTCAATCCTGCCTCAAGGACTTCCGGTACTCGCAGCTGGGCTTGGAGCCGCCGCGGCGGCAACTTCTGCCCGGAAGAAAAAGTGAGTCCAAGCAAATGAGTTGGGCCCTAATTCTAGGTCTTGCCGGTGGTTGCTACCTTTTTAAAATCGGAGGTCTTTTCGCTGCCAGATCAAGACGAGCTTCTCCATGGCTGGACAGGTATCTAGGCCACCTCACTCCCGCCGTATTAGCAGGGCTAATAGTGGTGCAAACATTTGATGGCGGAGGAACCTTAACGATTGACGCGGGCGCCAGTGGTCTCTTCGTTGGAGCCGCAGCAGCATGGCTAAGAGCCCCATTTGCGCTCGTTCTCGTGTTAGCCGCAGCTACAACAGCAGGAGTTCGGCTGTTGTAGAACACACACTTATGTCTCAACTGGGGCGAGCACCAGGCAGCCATTGTGGCCACCAAACCCGAAAGAATTAGACATAGAAGGGCCAGGTTCCCAATCTCGGGCGGAACCCGTAACTAGATTGATTTCTGACATCTCTGGGTCAGGATTAGTGAAGCCATCGGTCGGCGGAATTTGACGACGTTGAAACGAGAGAAGGATAGAGGTCGCCTCTAAAGCGCCAGCAGCACCTAGCGCGTGGCCAGTGACTCCTTTGGTGGAAGTGACTGGCGGACCATTCTCGCCGAACACCTTAGATATCGCCTCTGCTTCTGCGGCGTCGTTTAGGGGAGTGGAGGTTCCGTGGGCATTTACGTAGCAAATCTGTTCGCTGGTGAGTCCAGCGTCCTCTATCGCCAACTGCATGCAACGCGCCGCACCTTCTCCACCTGGTGAAGGAGCAGTGACGTGATGAGCGTCAGCGTTGGATCCCGAACCAAGAATTTCGCCATAAATGTGTGCGCCCCTGGCCTGTGCAGACTCGAGCTCTTCAAGAATCAGGGTCGCTGATCCTTCCGTCATCATGAAACCATCCCTATCGCGATCAAAGGGCATCGATTTGCCCGAAGATGACAACGCGGTCATGTTCTGGAAGCCCGCCATCCCTACGGGTGACATGACCGATTCAGCTCCGCCAGACACGATCACATCCGCGTAGCCCATCTGGATAAGGCGAGCCGCGTATCCGAGAGCGTGAGTGCTTGCGGCGCACGCTGTAGTAATGGTCTCGTTGGGGCCTTGCATCCCGAAACGCAAGGAAATGGCCGCCCCCGGAGCATTCGGCATAATCATCGGAACCATGAAGGGTGAAACTCGACGGGCGCCTTTGCGGTCGTGAACAAGGACTTGTTCCTCAAAACTCTGAAGTCCGCCCACTCCGGTCGCGTAAATCACACCGCATCTCGCCGGATCAGTGGTGAGTTCTCCAGCGTCCTCGAGAGCCATCGAGGCCGTAGCGGTAGCCATTTGTTGGGAGCGATCGGCGCGCCGCGCCCCCTTAGGGTTGTCGTAATAGAGGAGGGGATCAAAATCATGGACGCGTCGTTCGCCCTGAGGAGCAGCAGAATTCAACCCCACCCAAAACGCGTCCAGTCCTATGCCGGCGCAGGAAACAACCCCAAGGCCGACGATTGCGACCCTGCGCCTTTCAGTCACAGCTTCGACTCGACCAGCGTCAATGCGTCACCGATCGTGGCCACGTCGGTGAGTTCTTCTTCTTCGACGCTGATGTTGAATTCCTCTTCAAGAGCCATCACTAGTTCAACTAGGTCAAGGCTGTCGGCATCGAGGTCGTCCGCGAAGCTTGCTTCTGGGGTAACAGCAGACGGATCTACTGCGAGTACCTCCACAGCACAGTTCTTGAATCGCTCGAAGTTGTCGCTCATTCGGGTATTCCTTGTGTCGTTGGACAGTGCGAAGTGTAGAGGGTCAGGGTCAATGGCCCATGCCTAGCCCGCCATCGACCGGAATCACGGCGCCTGTTATGTACGCGCCGCATTCTGAGGCGAGAAATTTGATCATTTCGGCAATTTCCTCTGGTTGAGCCACTCGACCTAGCGGTACCTGGTCGGTGATAGCCGTCAATTGTTCGTCGGTCAAAGATGCCAACATTTCGGTCGCCACCGGACCAGGCGCGACAACATTGGCGGTGATGTTTCTTGAGCCCAGCTCCCGGGCCAGGGAACGCGCCATACCAATAAGACCGGCTTTGCTTGCCGCATAGTTAACTTGGCCTGCCGATCCTAAAAGGCCGACGACAGAAGAAACGAAGATGAGGCGACCCCAACGCGCTCTCAACATCGGGCGGGTAGCTCGCCGCGCCATGCGATAAGCGCCGGTCAGATTTGTGTCAACAACTTCGGCGAAATCGTCGTCCGACATTCGGAGCAGTAACTGATCGCGAGTGATGCCGGCGTTAGCAACGAGCACCTCAACCACCCCGAGTTCGGCTTCAATGGCTTTGAAGGCCTCATCGACCTGTTCGCTTACAGTCTGATCGCAAGGCACAGCCAAGATTCGGCTGTCATCAATGTCGGGGTTCCTGGAAGTTATTGCGACGCGGTGACCGGCGTCCGCGAGTGCTTTTGCAGAGGCCAAACCTATACCGCGGTTTCCGCCGGTGACCAGAACTGTGCGAGGTTCTGTCATACGCCATCCCAGGTAATGACTGCTGCCGCAGATGTCATGCCAGCACCGAACCCGACGAGCAGTAGACGATCACCTCTATTCACCCGCCCAGCGCTCCATGCGTCATCTAAGGCTAAAGGAATTGAAGCAGACGAAGTGTTCCCGGTTCGATGAATCACCATCGACGTTTTTTCAAACGGAATGCCAAGTCGCTTGCAAGATGCTTCCACAATTCGAACATTGGCTTGATGAGGAACAACTAAGTCGATGTCTGCCGCTGACATCCCAGCCATGTCAAGTGATTGGCGAGCAGCATGCTCCATAGCTAGAACAGCATTCTTGAAAATTGCCTGCCCAGACATTTGGATCAGTGCGTCGAAATCGCAGTAGAGGGCGTCCTCGAGAGCTCCATTGCTGTCGACGTGCCAGCCATGAAGGTCTCCGCCACCCTCTGTTTTCTCAATAACGGCTGCGCCGGCTCCATCCGCGAAGAGAATGCAGGTAGCTCTGTCTGTCCAATCAGTCATCCGCGAAAGCGTTTCGGCTCCAATTACCAAGATGCGGCGATGACCCATATTGATAAAGCCGTGAGCTGCTATTAACCCGTAGACGAACCCCGAACACGCGGCATTCAGGTCCATCGCTCCGCAGCTCAGACCGAGGAGTTCTTGAACGGTGGAAGCAGTCGCTGGGACTCGTCTGTCGGGGCTGGTGGTCGCAAGAATCAACAAATCGATGGTCTTCGGATCGACACCGGATCGGTCGATAGCTATTTGGGCAGCTTCAGCGGCGAGCCCAGCAGTAGTTCCGCCGATTCGACGCTCGTGAATTCCTGAACGTTCGACGATCCACTCGTTGGTGGTATCAACCATTTCCTCAAGATCCTGGTTGGTCAAAATCTTGTCGGGAAGTGCAGTGCCTACGGCGATCATTCGTGCACCGGATTCTAATTTTGAAGTCATGTTCTCTCGCTCTACTTAGCGCGAAGCCACGTGATCGGCTGGCGGGCTGTGACTCGCTCACCTTCAACGGCCATCAGGTCCATCACGATTCCAGCAAAGGGAGATCGAACCTCTTCGTCAGCCACCCAACCCACTACATCGCCAACAACGATGACGTCGCCATTACTTAACCCCTCTTTCGGAGTGAAGAGCCCGGCACAGGGGCTGACGACGAGGCGCTCGGTTACGTATAGGTGCTCTCCAGGCCCGCCAGGTTGCTTTTCGGAGGGTTTCAGATCGGTAACCGCTGCGAGCAACACATCAACATCTTCAGGCGATCCCACTGATAACGCCGTGGCGCCTTTCAGTGTTCGTTTGGCCATTCCGGTTAGAACCGTGCCTGGGCCAAGTTCGACGAACGTGGCACACCCGCCTTCTTGCAAGGTGTAGAGGCTTTGCCTCCATTGGACTGGGCTGCAGAGCTGACTGGCTAGAAGCTGAGGCCAATCTTCGGCGTTATCACGAGCTGTCGCGTCAACGTTAGCTACAACAAACACGGCTGGGGCACGAACTTCTACCCCTGCCAACGCTTTCCGAAGTCGATCTCTGGCAGGGGCCATAAATGGGGTGTGAAACGCTCCTCCGACTGGCAAACCCATTGCTCTCTTGGCCCCCAGTTCCTTGGCTTTCTCACCCGCCTCCTCAACTGCGGACGGCGACCCGGCGATCACAACTTGTCCGGGTGCGTTGTAGTTGGCTACCCATACATCACCATCAATTCGTGCGCATGCCGCAACTACCAGGTCGTCATCAAGACCCAGGACGGCGGCCATCGTGCCGTCTTGTTCATCAGCGGCAATCTGCATTGCTTCACCGCGCTCGGCCACTAAACGGACGGCGTCTTCGAATGACAGAGCGCCGCTTGCGCAAAGGGCGCTGTATTCACCAAGTGAATGACCAGCAGTGAAATTGGGGACAACTCCGGTACGTTCAACAGCGTCCAGAACGACCATGCTGAGAACAAAAGTAGTGAGTTGACTATTGCGGGTCTGTTTGAGTTCCTCCGCTTCAGCCTCGAGCAGTAATTGAGCGACGTCCCGTCCACATGCTTGCGAGGCTTCTTCGACCAGTTCCCAACTTTCGTGATCGACCCATGGAGAGCCCATGCCCGGCTTTTGTGAGCCTTGTCCGGGAAATGTGAATGCAAGCACGCAGCCTCCCTGTGCGATCACCTTATGTCTTGGACTGTTCTTCGGTCCTAAAGGTTTCACATGGCCACGCGAAAAATATGCCGACCGCGGCTTTTGAAGAGGGTACGGGAAACAGGCACCGTAAAGACGGAATCACCACTTTCTGTGGTCAGATCCTTAGGGCACGTGGCCTTTTGAACGCTAACCTCACAAATTGCGGCCCGGGTGGTGGAATGGCAGACACGGAGGATTCAAAATCCTTTGCCCTCACGGGCGTGCGGGTTCAAATCCCGCCCCGGGCACAAAAGAAAGCNGAATCGGCACCTAGAGCGCTACAGCTATGTTTCCCTCTAGCTTGTGGGCATGAGNGGCGACCCTTACGCGTCTTGGACCGATGATGAATTAGCTGGCCTNGAACACGGATTTCGAAGCGANCTATATGACGGNCGCGTNGCTNTAGTTACCGGGGGNGCCGGAGGAATCGGTAGAGCCATTTGTATGTTGCTGGGGAAACTCGGAGCTCANATCATTACNTGTGGACGAGACGAAACGAAACTTCNCGAACTAGAGCAATCNTTAGGCAGTCACGGCATAGATGTCTGCTCGATACCTATGACTATTCGCGATCCTGAAGGCGTAGCTCAATTAATCGCGGCCGCCTGGGACCAATGTGGTGGCTTGGACTTGGTCGTTAACAACGCGGGTGGACAGTTTGCTGCGCCGGCAATGGAAATCTCTCCCAAGGGTTGGGCCGCNGTCGTTGAAACAAATTTGTATGGACCGTGGTTCGTTATGCAGGAATCAGCCCGGACCTGGATCGAACGGAATCAGCCCGGATCGATCGTNAATATAGGCACTATCACCGGCCGAGCAGCGGTGGGTATTCCNCACACGGCAGCGGCGAGAGCTGGGGCAGCGGGATTGGCTGCGTCACTCAGTGTCGAATGGGCTCCGCACAATATTCGAGTGAATACGATCGCGGTTGGAGTAGTTCGCAGTCCCGGACTCNTCAACTATCCGGCGGAGGCGCGCCAATCTTTTGACCACAATCCGCAAAGACGNCTTGGGGATGTTCAAGATGTAGCGCAGGCAGTTGCGTTTCTTGGGTCGCCCACCACCGCTTCGTACGTAACCGGTGAGGTTTTTCACGTTGCAGGTGGAGAGCAAGTCTGGGGNGAATATTGGGCGTTAGGGAAGCCCGAGTATTTTCGCGTAGAAGATTGCTAATGGATTGAAAGATTACCGAATGGAATGTGATGGATAAGCGAGTAGACACCACTCGATTACAAGAAATGGCTCGGGCATACACCGCATCTGCGGTCTTATACACAGCTCTCGATGTCGGTCTCTTCACNCATGTCAGTAATGGCATGAATGATGAANCTTNGCTCGTCGAGGTAACGGGATTACGGCCCATTGACGTGGATCGTCTCGTGTCATGTGCACTGAGTTTGGAGTTGCTTGACTGGCAGGATGGTCAGCTAGTCAATGTGCCCGATGTCGAGACCTATCTGGTTGAAGGAAAGCCGCGTTACGCGGGTGCCTGGATGATGTTNACCCGCCCCGACGTGGGTGGATGGTTCGGGATGACTGAAAAGATGCGTGAGCCAGACTCAAGCAAACTGGGTATGTACCAGGAGTTGACCGTCGATTCGGCGCGGAAATATCACCGGGCCACTTCAAGTATCGGGTTCGGTGCCGCCCGCCGGTTNGTCAAGACCGTCGATTTAAGTGCTCGACGGCATCTCCTTGATCTAGGAGGNGGTTCCGGCGCGTACAGCATCACCGCCGTTGAACATAATGAAGAACTGACGGCAACGGTTCTGGACTTACCACCTGTGGTTGTAGCAACTCAGGAATATATTGCCGATGCTGGAGTGGAGGACCGAGTNAAAACGCTGGGAGCCGACTTTACGGTGGGAGAATTCCCCTCCCCAGTGGANGTTGTNGTTATGGCGAGCAATCTTCCGATTTATGACAGTGAGGTCATTGCTGGTGTGGTGGCACGGGCGTTTCAAGCGTTAGAACCGGGTGGTGAAATGCATTTGATTGGGGAGATGCTCGATAATGATCGCAGAGGCCCGGTAGATGCGGCGATGTGGGGCATGAACGAGTTNATTTGCGGAAGCGAAGGCCGCGCTCATACACGCGCAGAGTGCGAAAACTATTTTACGTCGGCGGGTTTTGTTGATGTANATGTCACCGACTTTGTACCCGGGACTCTTGCTCGTTGCGTCGGGCTAAAGCCCTAAATTTCTCGGAAATAGGAAATTCCGTCATTCGCGGGTAGATTTTCGACCCCATGTCAATCAAGTCAGTAGAGCGCCAACTACGCAGAACCAGCGAGCAAATAGCCACGTTGCGCGCAGAATTGGCTCTCTTAGACGAGCAGTGGGCCCAGCTTTCTGATGAAGCGGATACNGCGAGACTCAANGCGCTGGTATCNGAAACGCCGATATCGGAAGCAACCCANCACCGCGCNGCCAGACATGCCGATGCAATCGGCCAAGAACGAAGCCACGTGGCTGAACGTCTTGGNGAACTCGAGTGTCGCCAAGANGCACTTCTCGACCAAATGGTTCGGCCATAGCATTAACCGCGGNTCTCTCGAACTGAAGCTAAGAAGTGTTGATTCGCTAGGGTTGTATGACNCGCTAGTCGAGGTAGCGCCTCGCGACCNATGGGGAATCAGTTGTCACAACGCGTCGTTATTGCCGAAGACGAAGCCATTATTCGGCTTGATCTTCGGGAAATGCTCGAAGATGAAGGCTACGAGGTTGTCGCCGAAACGGGTCGCGGCGATGAAGCGGTCGATCTAGTCGCANAACATTCCCCAGACTTGTGCATCTTCGACATCAAGATGCCGGGTATGGATGGCTTGACCGCCGCTCGCCAGGTCTCGACTGACCGTCGAGCCGCTGTGGTGATTCTCACAGCGTTTAGTCAACGGCATCTCATTGAGCAAGCGCGCGACGCTGGCGTGCTTTCGTATTTAGTCAAACCTTTTCAACGCGAAGAGCTTGTTTCAGCNATAGAGGTCGCAATGGGTCGATTCGAGGAGATGCGACAACTAGACGAAACAGTGCGCGAACTGCAGGACCAGCTAGAAGCTCGAAAAGCTGTCGATCGCGCTAAAGGACTCTTGATGGACGAACATGGAATGACCGAACAAGATGCGTTTGGGTTTATCCAACAAACAGCTATGAGTGAGCGATCAACAATGCTTGATGTAGCCAAGCGCGTCATTGGCGGGCTCTTAGAACCCTAANTGTGCTTGGCCGNTAACACTGCTGCTGGGTCGTCCATAGAGACCGTTGGGGGCCCTAGGGTTGCGGCCGTGGCAAAAGTTCTTCTGCTCGACGGTAACTCGCTGACCTACCGCGCGTTTTTTGCTTTACCTACCGATATGGCGACAGCGTCGGGCCAAGTAACCAACGCGGTATTCGGATTTACCTCGATGCTTCTGAATTTGGTGAGAGATCAAAAACCTAAAGGTGTCGTCGTAGCTTTTGATCGTCCTGAGCCGACTTTTCGACACGAGATGCTTCCAGAATATAAAGCTCAGAGAGAGCCAACTCCGGACTTGTTGATTCAACAGTTTGGCCTCGTACGGGAAGTCCTAGAAGCCCTGAACGTTCCGGCGGTGGATGCGGTGGGATTTGAAGCCGACGATGTGCTCGCAACTATCGCTACGCAAGTCGCTGATTCTGGCGACGAGGCGATAATCGTTACTGGCGACCGCGACATTTACCAGATGGTTCGCGATCCCTTTATCAAGGTCCTCTACAACCGGAGAGGTGTTAGCGACTACGCACTATATGACGAAGCCGGAATCATCGATCGAACAGGGGTCTCTTCAGATCTATACCCGCAGTACGCGGCACTACGCGGAGACCCGTCGGACAATCTCCCGGGAATCCCTGGGGTGGGAGAGAAGACGGCGGCGAAATTGATCAATGCATATGGAGGTTTGGACGGTATCTTCGAACACGCAGAAGATCAGACCCCGAAATTGCAGCAAAATCTCGTCGAATTTGAAGAACGTGCGAGACAAAATTTTGATGCGATGGTACTAAGAACCGACGTACCAATTGATCTTGACCCGCGAACTTTTAACTGGGGCGAAGTCGATGTCGCAAAGGCACAAAGACTTTTTGACCTTTTGGAATTCAATTCTCTGTACGAACGCCTTAGCGAACTATTGGGCGGTCTGCTTCCGACCCTCGAGTCTGAGGGCGGAGTCCTCGAGGCGGAATTAGTACAAATTGCTTCGGCATCGGAATTCGCATCTCATTTGGACTCGTTGCTAACAACAAAGGAGCCACTTTCCCTGGGTTGGAGTACAGACAACGAAGGCTCTTTGTCCGCCCTGGCAGTAGTTCTGAACGCTGAAACGGCAGAAGTGATGGCGATTGAAGGTGGCGTCCTCGAAGAACCAGCCGCGCTTGCTGCACTCCAACGAGTCTTGGCTGAGGGAGGCGGCTTTGACACTCATCACGCCAAGGAGTTTGGGCGAGGTTTGCGTCGGCTCGGGCTTCACGCGGAAGGCCTGCAAACTGATACGGCAATTGCCGCGTATCTCATTGATCCCACCGGGGGCCGTTACGTTCTTGACGATTTGTTGCGCAAATACTGCCGGAGTGAATTGACGCGTAACGAATCGGCCGAAGCGGGCCAGTTAGAGCTTGGCGTCGGTTCGGAAGACCTGTTGATCGATGCTGCTCGCGACGCCCTCGCGGTAAACCGACTCGTTCCGGTGCTGTTGACAATCCTTCAAGACCGTTCGATGTTCTGGTTGTATGACGAAGTAGAGCGGCCTCTAATCTCAGTCCTCTCGCGGATGGAAGACGTAGGAATCGGGGTGGACGTCCCCGAATTGACGCGGATGCGCGATTACCTAGTTGATGAGGTAAGTCGGCTGGAAGGTGCCATCCAGCAACTTGCAGGACGCGAATTCAATGTGAATTCGACAAAACAACTCCGAGAAGTTTTGTTTGACGAGCTTGGTCTGACCCCTCAGAAGAAGACTAAGACGGGGTATTCGACCGACGCGGCCTCTCTTGAAAAAATTCGAGACCAACATGAAGTCGTTGACCTTCTTCTCGATTACAGGGAAGTGGAAAAACTCCGGTCGACCTATGGTCAGGGACTACTTGACGTCGTTGAGGATGACGGAAGAATTCGGGCGACTTTCAATCAAACCGTTGCGCGCACGGGCCGGCTCAGTTCCGAGGACCCGAACCTGCACAACATCCCTGTTCGGACGGCTCTTGGCAGAGAGTTCCGGAAAGCGTTCGTCCCCAGAGACGGGTACGAACTCTTAGTCGCTGACTACAACCAGATCGAACTTCGAGTAATCGCCCACTTAACTGATGATCCAGGGCTTGTTCATGCGTTCGAATCTGGGGAGGACATCCACAACGCGACAGCCGCTTCGGTGTTCGGGGTGAAGCCTGACAAAGTCAATACCGAACAGCGCTCCAGAGCCAAGATGGTTAGCTATGGCCTCGCCTACGGCATGGAAGCCTATGGCTTAGGGCAGCGTTTAGGTATCTCGACGGGAGAGGCCTCCGAGATTCTTGAAGCCTATTTTCTAGCCTTTCCATCGGTGAAGTCCTTTATGGATGAAATCGTGGAGAAGACAAAAGTGACTGGCTACACGGAAACGCTCTTTGGTCGACGCAGACCGATCCCAGATTTAAACTCACCCAACTTTCGCGTTCGTCAAGCAGCGGAGCGTCAGGCGATGAACGCGCCAATACAAGGGCTGGCCGCGGATATCTTCAAGATTGCTCTCGTAGAAATCGACCACGCACTTACAGAAATGAAGGCTCAAAGTGCTCTGGTCCTACAGGTACACGATGAAGTCATTCTCGAACTCCATCCCGATGAGATCCCTGAAATACGGGAACTGACAGTTACTAAAATGAGCGAAGCTGCGGAACTACGAGTGCCGCTTGAGGTGCATGTCGCATTGGGGCCGACGTGGGCTGAGGCAAAAAATTGAGTCGATGGTCAATGCTGAGGGGTGGAGACGGTGCCAGAAGAGCATTGGTTTGAAGACGTAGCGGACCATCTGCAGGAGGCATATCTTCGCTATTCCTTCACCAAAGGCACCAAGGAAGAAGTCGATCACATCATTTCTCAATTGCAATTAGAGGTGGGCGATCGTGTTTTGGACGTGGGGTGCGGTCCCGGTCGACACTCTCTCGAGTTGGGCAGACGCGGCATTCAGTGCCTAGGCGTCGATATTTCCCACAGGTTTGTCGACTTGGCGACCCAGTCAGCGAAGGCGGAAGGATTATCGGAACTCGTCACGTTTGACCGTATCGATGCCCGAAAACTTCAGTTCGCCAGTGAATTCGACGGTGTGTTTTCACTATGCGAAGGCGCTTTTGGTTTACAAGGAGGCCCCGCAGCGGAAGATCCACCAAACCTACTTGGAGATCAACGGATCCTCTCCGGGATGTGTGAAGCACTGCGAAGCGGCCGTCGACTTCTCGTCGCGGCATTCTCGACCCACTTCGTGTTGTCGAACGTCACTAAAGAGGACAATGCAGGTGATCTAGACCCTATGACAGCGACTCGTCATGAACGCACCGAGATTCGAAACCCTGACGGACAGGTCCTCGTTACCGACCTCTGGACTACGTGCTTTACGCCGCGTGAGCTCTGGTTGATGGCCGAGATCGCTGGTCTGGAACCATTGACGATTCGGAGCGTGCATTCGGGGGAGGATTGGACAGCCGAATCGGTCGATTCGGAACATGCCGAATTGTTGTTGTTAGCAAAGCGTCCCTAACGCGTCAACTAATCACCTCCCCAATGGTGTCCGGCGATGGTTCCACGTATGAGGCCGTGTAGCCTTGATCGTCGTGCTCGGTGGGAGCTCTGCCACCGCCACCCCGTATTGTCTACTGAGAGCAAATCCTTGTGTCTGATACCGCAGAATTCGGCAGCTTCACTGATGCCGGTGAATACATCCCACGTACTGTCGTTGAGAACGATCTCGGCGCAACTTCGTTCGCTGAAGCCATAGACGGCACAATCGTCGAATTCGAAGATGGAGACCTGGTTTCGGGCACCGTCGTTCGAATCGACCGCGACGAGGTGCTTCTAGATATTGGGTTCAAGTCGGAAGGAGTGATCCCCAGTCGCGAACTATCGATCAGAAACACTGTGGATCCATCCGAAATAGTCGAGCTAGGTGAAGAGATTGAGGCCCTCGTTCTCCAAAAAGAGGATCAGGACGGCCGCCTCGTTTTGTCGAAAAAACGAGCCCAGTACGAAAAAGCGTGGGGAAAGATCGAAGAAATCAAAGACTCCGACGGTGTGGTCTCAGGCCCGGTGATTGAGGTCGTCAAAGGGGGTCTCATTATTGACATTGGGTTGCGCGGTTTCGTACCGGCTTCGCTGGTCGAGCTACGGCGCGTTCGCGACCTCGACCCTTACATCGGAATGGAGCTTGAGGCCAAAATCATCGAACTCGACAAGAATCGCAACAACGTGGTCCTCTCGCGTCGCGCATGGCTAGAGGAAACACAAAAAGAACAGCGTGAAGAGTTCCTCGACAATCTCTTACCCGGTGAAAAACGCAGCGGTGTCGTTTCATCCGTGGTGAGCTTTGGCGCCTTCGTAGACCTGGGAGGTATGGACGGCCTCATCCACGTTTCGGAACTCTCCTGGAAACACGTTGACCACCCAAGTTCTGTGGTGACAGTAGGAGATGAAGTCGACGTGGAGGTTTTAGAGGTCGATCGTGAACGCGAACGGATTTCGCTTTCCTTGAAAGCAACCCAACAGGACCCGTGGCAAGAATTCGCGGACAGCCACAAGGTCGGAGAATTGGTATACGGACGTGTCACCAAGCTGGTCCCGTTCGGTTCTTTCGTGCAGGTTGGCGACGGAATTGAAGGCCTCGTTCATATTTCGGAAATGTCGGCACACCATGTGGAACTGCCTGAACAAGTTGTCACACCAGGTGAAGAGCTGTGGGTGAAGATCATTGATCTAGATCTTCAGCGGCGGAGGATCAGTTTGTCGATCAAACAGGCAGCCGAAGGCGGGGTAGTTGCAGCGGAATACCAGGAGGCATTCGGAGAACATGCCTATGACGAAGCCGGCAACTTTATTGGCGAATTCGAATACGCGCCCGTCGAAGGGGAAGAATCTGAAGCTGAACGAGCATGGCGCGAGTACTACGAAGAACACGGCGAAGAGGCATATCGTCAAGCGGTCGCTGAATACGAAGATGATGACCAAGTCGATGAGGGAGCCGAAACTTTGTCGGAGGACGACGTCGCAGCCGAAACTTCGTCGGAGGACGACGTCGCAGCCGCTGCCAAGGAAGCGTAGGCCGGCACGTGATCGTCATCGGTTTGACCGGTGGCATTGGAAGCGGGAAAAGCACCGTCTCGGATCGCTTCGTGGAACGCGGGGCCATCCTCATTGATGCAGATCTCATTGTTCGCGAGATGCAAGCGCCAGGCCAAGAGGTTCACGCGGAGATGGTCGCTCATTTTGGCGACCAAATTCTCAATGACGACCAATCGCTCGATCGGCAAGCCATTGCCGAAATCGTCTTTAGTGATAAGAACGCCTTGCGGCATCTCAATCGCATGGTGCATCCGCCTGTAAATCGTGAGATTCGCCACCGAATTCGCCAACAAGCGAACAGCAACAACCTTCTAGTACTCGATATCCCGCTTCTGGTTGAGGGAATCATTGCTGGCGGCCCCCCGCGCTATGTCGTGAGTGGCATCGTGGTTGTTGATACGCCGGCCGACATTGCGGTGGAGCGACTCGTCGCTCAACGGGGCTTTAGCGAAGAGGACGCTCGATCTCGAATAGCGGCACAAGTACCGCGCGAAAAGCGGCTAGAGGTCGCAGATTTCGTCATCGATAACTCCGTGGCGTTGTCACATATTCACAAACAAATCGAACGCGCTGATAGGTGGGCAAGAGCTTTACCGGCGACTGAGCCAACGCCTGAGCCGGAAGACGACTGAAGGATGCCTACGCTCGAGCAACTAACCGAGAACGACAACCAGGATGACGCCTAAAAGGACGAGACCGCTCGCCAGATAATCTCGAAGAGGGTGTTGTTCCCGCAACCGACCCAGTGAAATGAAAAAGGCAAGAACGATCTCAACTTGCCCAAGAGTTCGCACCTTCGGCGCGCTAGCTACCGCCATCGCTGAAACCCAGCCCGTCGTGCCGACGAAGCTCATCAATCCAACCGGCCAGCACTTGGCCCGGTACTTCCAAATAGCTACCAACTGAGACCTATCAGTCACCGCGAGGAATAAGCCATGAAGCAGGGCTTGGTACGACAAGATTGTCAGCAAGGTAAGGCAGGTTCTGTGCCACAAGCTGGCCGCAACGATCGATGTAGCAGCTCCCCGAATAGCTACAGCAGACAAAGCAAAAAACAGGCCGGATCCGATTCCCAACCATGCGGATCGATCGTCCCACCGTTGAAGCGCTGACTCAAAACCTGCTGGTGCAGCTAGGAGAACCACGCCTACGAGCACAACCGCCGCCCCCAGCCACCCAGGCCCTCTCAGCGGTTCGTTAAGGAACACGGCCGAACCGATAGCGACCAGAACGACTTCGGCTTTCGAATAAACCGTCCCGATTGCAAAATCTCTCGCCCGAAATGCTTGGAGCAACAAGACGGTGCCCGTTATTTGCACTACGCCCGCTGTTGCGGACCAGATCCAAAAGGCTCTTTGAATGTCCACACCTCTTGGCATGTACAAGCAAGCCAAGGTGCCGAAAAGCAGTGCGAAGGGCCACGCGAACAAAAATCGAACATAAGCAGCACCCGAAGATGAGAGGAACTGACGCAGTTCATGTTGGCGGGCTGTTCGAAAGACCTGGGCAATAGTCGCTCCCAGAGTCAAAGGTATCCATATCAGCGCGTCTGACTGCATCCCACGTCTCCTTGGGAGGTTGAAAGAGTCAGTCGATCACTGCTGCGGTAAGCCGGCGTCCTCAACGCCCTCCAGACGCTGCTGCAACCTGTTCATACCGCGTAGCCAACGATCTGGATCAGCAGTCTTTCGCTCCATCCAAGTTTGAGCAATCGGATCAGTGAGAATCAGAAAACGTTCTTCTGCTATGGCGTCCAACACCTGTTGAGCTACTTCCTCGGGTTCTCTAATCGGACCGCCAGCCTGACTTGCCCACTCACCTCCAGCCGCGTCACCCAACATCGGCGTTCGAACAGCCAAAGGAGCCAAGAGAGAAACGCGAATTCCGAGATGCGCATAGGTAAATGCAAGCCACTCAGCCAAACCAACCACCGCATGCTTACTTACTGCGTATGGCAGGTTGCCATGAGATGACAAAACCCCGGCCATTGAGGCCGTATGTAAAAGATACCCCTCGCTCCGATCCAACATTCCAGGCAAAACAGCATGTATCGCGTGAACGTGTGACATCAGGTTGACGTCCCATTGGCGTTGCCATTCAACGACAGAACTGTTGAACAAACCTGCTCCTGAGCCGATCCCAGCGTTGTTGAACAACACTTCGACGGGTCCGAGTTCACGTTCTACCTGCGACACCATGTTCGAGATGGCTGTTTGCTCGGCTAAATCACATTGGACGCCGATACCTCCAATTGCCTCCGCTACTTCAGCTGCACCGGCCTCGTCGATGTCGACCACAGCGACCTTTGCTCCCGCCTCCGCAAAACTCTGGGCGCATGCCCGACCTATGCCGCTCGCAGCCCCTGTTATGACAGCTACTTTGCCATTCAGATCCACGGCCCCCCCGATCTTTAAACGTTAAGTTGCGTTCCGCAGTGAGGGCAGCTTGGCACATTATCGCGAGTGTCGTATTGAGACTCTTTCACTAGCAGAAAGCAACCCTCACAGAGAATTTCATCCTCTTGCTTACTTGGGATGCGATCACCATCAGCGGTGGTGATCACTCCCTCATCTTCCTCTTCTTCCTCGTCTTCGTCTTCATTGGAGGACAGCCGTTCCTTGAGAATGGTGTCGAGGTCCGCTTCGACCTCATCATCGTCTTCCTCCTCTTCATCCTCTTCCGTGTTCGGACGCGCGCCTGCGGGAATTTCTTGACCTTCATCGTCGTCGTCGCCGTCCAGGACAGCGTCGTCGGCTAAATCCTCTTCGGCGTCCTCAACTAGTTCGTCATCAAGTTCGGCCTCGTCGATGTCCTCAATGTCGTCTTCGTTGGTTTCGTCGCTCATATTGGCCTCTTGAGTGTCAACGCGAAAAGCTCGTGTTAGGCACTCAGCGCCGGAGGATACCCATAGATCGGCCTCTGAGTGCGAATGAAACACCAAATCCCGCAAGATCAGCCATATTTTTTTGGCAAAGTCTCGCTAAGCGCCCTTTGCCTTTCGCCGCTGTTCCTAAGCTGTCTATGTGAATTCCGAGGCGCGGCCATCGCCAACTGCGGCCCATCCTTTTCGACTTGTTTCCGATTTCTCTCCAGCTGGTGACCAACCGAAGGCAGTTGAACGTTTGTCGCATGGAGTAGAGGAGGGGCACCGTTTCCAAACTCTCCTCGGTATCACGGGCTCGGGGAAAAGTGCGACCATCGCATGGACGATAGAAAAAGTTCAAAGACCAACCCTCGTCTTAGCGCCTAACAAATCGTTAGCAGCACAGTTAGCAAATGAATTTCGAGAGTTCTTTCCCGACAACCGAGTGGAGTATTTCGTCTCCTATTACGACTACTACCAGCCGGAGGCCTATATGCCCGCCTCGGACACTTACATCGAAAAGGATTCATCGATTAACGACGAAATCGACCGACTTCGCCATTCAGCCACAGCAGCGCTCCTCACACGGCGCGACGTGATCGTGGTCGCATCCGTTTCAGCGATCTACGGCCTTGGGCCACCCGAGGCGTACCTCGCTCACATGTTGTATTTACGCGCGGGTGATACCCGCGACCAACGCGAAGTTTTAGGCCGGCTGATCGACATGCAATACGAACGAAACGACATGAATTTGACGCGCGGAAAATTCCGAGTCCGAGGCGACACCCTTGAGATACATCCAGCGTATGAAGAGTTCGTAGTGCGCATTGAACTGTTCGGCGACGACATCGACCGAATAACCAAAATTGACCCAGTAACGGGCGAGCGGTTAGCTGATCTCGAAGAGATCACTGTGTTCCCTGCCAGTCACTACGTTACAGACGCGGGAACGATCCATCGGGCCGTCACAGACATCGAAGACGAGCTGCAACAACGTCTCGCCGTATTCGAGTCTGAAAACAAACTCTTAGAAGCCCAACGGCTGCGAATGCGAACCGAATATGACCTCGAAATGTTGCAGGAAGTGGGCTACTGCAACGGTATTGAGAATTATTCCATGCACTTGGATGGAAGAACTTTCGATGAACCTCCCTACAGCTTGCTCGACTTTTTCCCTGACGACTACCTATTAGTGATCGACGAAAGTCACGTCGCCGTTCCGCAACTCCACGGCCAGTTCTCGGGCGATCGATCACGCAAAGACACCTTGGTAGAGCACGGTTTTCGGCTCCCATCAGCCCGCGACAACCGACCGTTACGGTTCGAAGAGGTTATGGAGAGGCTAAACCAGGTAGTTTTTTTGTCCGCTACTCCTGGGGAGTTCGAAGTCGACGTTAGCGACCAAGTGGTCGAACAGATTATCCGTCCGACCGGGCTAGTCGATCCAGAAGTGGTCGTTAAACCCACGCGAGGCCAGATTGACGATCTGATCGACCAAATCGAACAGACCGTAGGTCGGGGCGACAGAGTCTTGGTTACCACCTTGACAAAGAAAATGTCCGAAGACCTAACGGATTACCTGCTGGAGTTGGGAGTCAGAGTCAGGTACCTGCATAGCGAAATCGACACCATAGAGAGAATCGAAATCCTGCGCGACCTGCGTCTCGGCGAATTCGATGTTCTCGTCGGCATCAACCTGTTACGCGAAGGCTTAGATCTACCGGAAGTCTCACTTGTTGCGATCCTCGACGCTGACAAAGAAGGTTTTCTGCGAAGTCAGACTTCACTGATTCAAACGATCGGTAGAGCTGCGCGAAATGTTGATGGCCAAGTCGTCATGTACGCCGACAACGTGACGGCTTCGATGCGGATAGCGATCGATGAAACAAACCGGCGTAGAGGGTTGCAGCAGGCATACAACATTGAACACGGGATTGACCCACAAACAATCCGGAAAGCTGTGACCGATATTTTGCTGGTGTTGCGAGGCCAAGAGGCCGGAGCGCCAGTTCCGGAGAAACTGGTGTCAGGTCGCGTGCGCGCAGAAGACCAAGCTAGAAAAGATTTGGCAGAACTCCCAGAAGACGATCTCCATCGGCTCATCCATTCGCTGGAACTAGAAATGGAAGAAGCAGCTGAAGATTTGCGTTTTGAATACGCGGCGAGACTTCGAGATGAAATTCGAGAACTTCGACGCGACCTACGCGACGCTATGAGCTGATAACCCGGTCTTCCTTTCAGATATAACGTCGGCCAGAGATGTCCGTGGCGGCTAGTTTCGCTTGACAAGAAACTTGGGCGTAAATCGAACTGAGTCTCGAAAGAGGGGTACAGCAATGCCGCATGAGGTAAGCGGAGTAGTCGCAAGAACAAAGGGTGACCCGGTTTCTGTTGAAAAGATTCACATCCCGGACCCCGGACCAGGCGAAGTCGTCGTCGATGTTCAAGCCTGCGGAGTTTGTCACACGGACCTGCATTATCGGGAAGGTGCAATTAACGATGAGTTCCCATTCCTGCTCGGACACGAAGCAGCGGGGATTATCAGTCAGACCGGCGCCGACGTCACCAACCTTACAGAAGGGGATTTCGTGATTCTGAACTGGCGCGCCGTCTGCGGACAGTGCCGAAGTTGTTTACGAGGGAAACCCCAATATTGTTTTTCGACGCACAACGCACAACAAAAAATGACACTTGACGGCCAGGACTTAAGCCCAGCATTGGGCATTGGAGCTTTCGCTGAAAAAACCTTGGTGGCAGCAGGTCAAGCGACGAAAGTGAGCGACGAGGTTGAACCTGAAGTCGCCGGCTTGATCGGCTGCGGCGTGATGGCAGGACTTGGCGCAGCTTTGAACACCGGAGGAGTGACACGCGGCGATAGCGTCGCCGTCTGGGGTTGCGGCGGCGTAGGCGATGCAGCGATCGAAGGTGCACGTATCGCTGGAGCACACACGATCATTGCTATAGACCTAGATGAACGAAAACTTGCATGGGCTAAAGATTTTGGAGCAACGCACACCATTAACTCTTCAGATATGGACACGCCGCAAGTAATAGAAGCGGTGCAAGGGCTTACGGGAGGAAACGGAGTCGATGTGGCCATTGAGGCAATAGGACTTCCATCGACCTATGAACAGGCTTTTTATTCTCGTGACTTGGCAGGCACAGTGGTCCTGGTCGGCGTTCCAAGTCCTGAAATGCGCATCGACTTGCCGCTCATTGAAGTATTCGGGCGAGGTGGCGCGTTAAAGAGTTCCTGGTATGGCGATTGCCTTCCAACACGCGACTTTCCGATGCTGATCGACTTGTACCTCCAAGGGCGACTACAACTAGACCGGTTCGTGTCCGAGAAAATAGGGATCGACGAAGTCGAAAATGCGTTTCATAAAATGGAACGAGGCGAAGTGCTCCGATCGGTCGTAATCATGTAAATCGCTGGAATTCCCGTCCCGTTTCTTGTCACTACCCGGGATAGGCTCCGACGGCAATGGGAGATCGACTTATTGTTCGCGGCGCTCGGGAGAACAACTTGCGCGACGTTGACGTTGATCTCCCACGAGACAAGTTGATTGTGTTTACCGGGATATCCGGAAGCGGTAAATCTTCTTTGGCGTTTGACACCATTTACGCCGAAGGCCAACGACGTTATGTTGAGTCGCTGTCGGCGTACGCACGACAGTTTCTCGGTCAAATGGACAAGCCCGACGTTGACTTCCTTGAGGGACTCTCTCCAGCTATATCCATTGATCAAAAAAGCGCCAGTCGTAATCCGCGGTCCACCGTAGGGACCATCACCGAGATATACGACTATTTGAGGCTGCTCTACGCGCGGGTGGGGGTGCAACACGATCCCGAAACCGACGAAATCGTGCAACGCCAAACTCCGCAAGAAATAGTCGATCGGATACTGGATATCGCTAAAAACATGCGTTTCCAAGTTCTTGCACCAGTCGTGCGAGGGCGCAAAGGGGAATATCACACCCTGCTTTCAGACCTCGCATCACAGGGGTATGTCAGAGCGCGGGTCGACGGTGACGTAGTCGATCTTGGACAAGAAGAGATCCTTCTCGAGGACCGGCTAGAACGTTACGTCAACCACGACATCGAGGTCATAGTTGACCGCCTCGTCATACGAGAGGGAATCGAACAGCGTCTTACTGAATCGGTAGAGGCCGCGCTCGGCCTCGCAGACGGCCATGTTTGGATTGAGCTTCTCGCAGATGATCATCAAGCCGAATTAGTGACGTTCAGTCAGCATCTGTTTTCACCAACAACCGGTAGGTCGTTTGAAGAACTCGCCCCGAGAAACTTCTCGTTTAATTCACCCTACGGAGCCTGCGGTACCTGTGACGGACTGGGAACTCGGTTCGAAGTGGATGCCGAACTAATAATTCCCAATCCGGACCTCACCATAGAAGAAGGAGCAATAGCCCCCTTTTCTACAGGAGCGAGTCGATGGTATGGCCGTCTTTTAAGGGCCACGGGAGAGGAATTTGACGTTCCAATTGATCGTCCATGGTCGAAGCTCGCGGCAAAGCACAGAAAACTGATCCTGCATGGCAGTCCCAAAAATCGCACGTTCACGGTTCGCTATCGAAACCGCTACGGACGAAGTCGGAGTTACACAACACATTGGGAAGGGGTGATCCCGTTACTGCAGCGCCGTCACGCGGATACCGATAGTGATCATTCGCGGGACCGGATTGAGGGTTACATGCGTGAGGTGCCTTGCGGGAGTTGTGCGGGAGCACGACTCAATGAAGTCTCACTCGCCGTTCGCGTCTCGGGCCACAACATCTATGAAATGTGTTCGGTTTCGATTGGTGAAGCGGCAAAGATTATTGACGGCTTGGCATTAAGCAATCGAGAGCGACTCATCGCTGAACCCATCGTGAAAGAAATCGATTCTCGACTCAATTTCTTGCTTGACGTGGGGCTCGATTATTTGTCCTTGAATAGGTCCGCCGCAACTCTCGCTGGCGGTGAAGCACAACGGATTCGACTCGCAAGCCAGATTGGGAGCGGGCTAGAAGGCGTTCTGTATGTTCTGGACGAACCTTCCATTGGGCTCCACCAACGAGATAACCGAAGACTCATAGAGACACTTCAACACCTTCGTGACCTAGGAAACACGGTTCTTGTCGTCGAACATGATCAAGAAACAATCGTGGAATCTGATTGGGTTGTCGACATAGGACCAGGGGCTGGTGAACATGGGGGGGAGATCATCTACAGCGGACCAGTGGACGGGTTAAAAAAATCTAAAGGATCTCTAACTGGGGAGTATCTCCGGGGTGTCCGGCAGATCGAAATTCCCGCCGAGCGTAGACAACCATTAGAACAATCATTGGTTGTTCGGGGGGCCCGGGAGAACAACCTTCGCTCCATTGACGTTGAAATTCCGCTCGGGTGTTTCGTGACGGTTACCGGCGTGTCAGGGTCTGGGAAAAGCACGTTGATCAATGAGATCCTTCGAAAATCGTTGATGCAGCGAATATATAAATCTAAAGAGGTGCCGGGCTTACACACATCTCTAGAGGGCTGGAACGCGTTAGACAAAGTCATCGACATCGACCAGTCGCCTATTGGTCGGACACCTAGATCAAACCCGGCCACGTATACCGGTGCCTTCGACAACGTTCGAAAGCTGTTCGCCGCCACCAACGAAGCGAAAATTCGCGGATACCTGCCAGGTCGATTCAGCTTCAATGTCAAAGGTGGAAGATGTCAAGCCTGTTCAGGTGACGGCACGATCAAGATCGAAATGCATTTCTTGCCCGACGTTTATGTGCCCTGCGAAATATGTGGAGGAGCTCGTTACAACCGCGAAACCCTGGAAGTGAGATTCAAAGGAAAGACCATCTCTGACGTTCTCCACATGTCTTGCGAAGAAGCTCTGGAGTTCTTCTCGGCTCAGCCGCCCATTGCTCGCCACATGCAAACTCTCGTCGATGTGGGCTTGGGGTACATCCGGTTAGGTCAACCCGCTCCGACCCTTTCGGGCGGTGAAGCTCAGCGTGTCAAATTGGCGAGCGAGCTCTCGAAACGGCCTACCGGCCACACGATCTATATTCTCGATGAACCCACGACCGGTTTACATTTTGAAGACATCCGAAAGTTGTTGGCGGTTCTCAGTCGACTAGTTGATCAAGGCAACACTGTTGTCGTTATCGAGCACAACCTGGACGTGATTAAAACCGCCGACTGGATAATTGATATGGGCCCCGAAGGCGGAGATGGAGGGGGATTAGTTATCGCAAGCGGCACCCCGGAAAAAGTGGCAAAAAGCTCCGAAAGTCACACGGGGCGATTCTTGTCGCGACTTCTAACGGTTTGACGGCGCCCGCGGGCGAATAACCTTTCCTCATGCCCTTGCGTCCCGAGTCCGGTTCAATTCCTGACGCTCCGGGTAGCTACCAATTTAAAGACGCGGACGGGCGCATCATTTATGTAGGTAAGGCTAAGAGTCTTAGAAATCGCCTCAACAGCTACTTCCAAGACTCACGGAATCTTCATCCGCGCACAATTCAGATGATCTCTACTGCCACCTCATTGGACTGGATTGAAGTTGAAACAGAGGTGGACGCCTTGATGTTGGAATACAGCCTCATTCAACGCCACCAGCCCCGTTTCAATATTCGCCTCCGAGACGACAAGTCGTATCCCTTCTTGGCAATCACACTTCGAGACGAATGGCCGAGGGCGATGGTAATGCGTGGAAAACGAAAGCGAGAGAACCGATATTTCGGACCTTTCGGCCATGCCCATGCGATTCGAGACACCCTCGACTTATTACTCAGGACATTTCCGATTAGAACCTGCAGCGACAACAAGATGTCAGAACATCGAGGGCTAGGGAGGCCCTGTTTGCTCTTCCACATCGAGCAATGCGCTGGACCGTGCGTAGGCGAAGTCACAGAGGAGGCGTATGAAGAATTAGTTAGAGATCTGATCCGATTTCTAGAGGGACACACTGAAGATGTTGTCCGCGACTTGACGAACCGAATGCAGACGGCGAGTGACGCACTTGAGTTTGAATTAGCCGCGAGATTGCGGGACCGTTTATCGAGCGTAGAGAAAGCAATCGAAAAACAACAGATTGCTGGAACGCGTGACGAGGACTTCGACATCATTGGCGTTCACGACGATGAGTTGGAAGCGTCGGTCCAGGTTTTCTATGTCAGAAAAGGTCGTGTCATGGGCCAGCGTGGATCCATCGTCGACAAAGTGGAAGATGTAACCCAACCGGACCTGATAGCGAGAGTGATCGAAGACCTCTATCAGGACGAGAATCCAATTGGGATGCCTAAAAATGTGTTTGTTCCCGAACTTCCCGAAAAGCAACCTCTCTACGAAGAGTGGCTAAGCGCCCAACGAGGTTCCCGAGTTGAAATTCGTGTCCCACAACGCGGGGACAAACGATCGCTTCAGGAGACCGCCGCAAAAAATGCACGGGAATCCTTCAGCCGACACCGACTTAAACGCGGCAGCGACCACAACAGTCGAGCACGAGCTTTAGAGGAACTGCAGCGATACCTCGATTTACCGAAGGCGCCCTTACGCATCGAGTGTTACGACATGAGCCACCTACAAGGCACGGATTACGTTGGTTCCATGGTGGTGCTCGAAGACGGGTTGCCGCGCAAAAGCGAATATCGGCGATTCAAGATTCGCGATGTGTCAGGCAACGACGACTTCGCGGCAATGGAAGAGGTGTTGTCGCGGCGTTTGAGTAACTTGTTGAAAGACAGAGCGATGCAAACGAGCGAACCCGGCAAATTCGCCTATCCGCCACAGTTGCTTGTCGTCGACGGAGGAAAAGGCCAACTCGGAGTAGCCCGACGGGTACTCGACTCGTATGGTCTCTCCGAAGAAATTCCTGTAGCGGCACTAGCAAAACAATTCGAAGAAGTCTTTGTTCCGGGTCAGCCAGATGCGGTCCAGCTACCTCGAGGTTCCGAGGCGCTGTACTTACTGCAACGTATTCGTGATGAAAGCCATCGTTTCGCCATTGCCTATCACCGTCAGTTGCGTAACAAACGAATGACCCGAAGTGTCCTGGATGGAATTTCGGGCCTCGGAGACGCTCGCCGAAAGCGACTCATCAAAGAATTTGGTGGGGTGAGAAAAATACAACAAGCCTCTCTAGAAGACCTCCTGGCCTTGTCCTGGTTACCAAACAAGGTCGCATCGGCTATTCATGAGCGCACTCAGGGTCGAGCGTGACAGAGGAGCTTTGGGAAACTCACGCCAAATGGTGGCAACAAGAATTTACCGACGGTGCCGACGCTGAATATGAAGACCAGATACTGCCCCTGGCCGCGGAAATCTTGGCCGGGTTTACCAGGGTTCTCGATATTGGCTGCGGAGAGGGACAGGTAACGCGGCGGTTGGCGTCACACAATTCGAACGTTTTGGGGCTCGACGCGACTTGGGCCCAGATTTCGGTAGCTGCGAGCCGAGCCAACAGCGACGCATATGTCCGAGGCTCCGCCGTGGCCCTTCCATTCCGCGATCACGTATTTGATGCAGCGTTAGCGTGCCTAGTTTTCGAACACATCGCCGAAATGCACGCCGCGATAGAAGAAGTAACCCGAGTTTTGCAACCCTCTGGCAGGTTCGTTTTGATGCTGAATCATCCGCTGACTCAAACACCAGGTAGCGGATGGGTAGAGGACCATATGCATGACCCGCCGAGCCATTACTGGAGGATCGGTCAGTACCTTGTCGAGCAAGAAACAATTGAAGAAGTTGAATTAGGCGTCCACATTCCCTTTATTCACCGTCCCCTAGGGGCTTATGTAAATGCGCTCGCTGATAACGGATTGAGGGTAGAACGAATGCTTGAACCTGCGCCCCCTCAAGGGTTCATAGAGCGACACGACTCTTACGCTGCTGCTGCCTTTATTCCGCGACTGGTCGTCCTGATATGCCGAAAGGACTAAAAAGTCGTGCTAGCTCCACCTAGCCTTTAGAGATGAGTAACCGCCCCGATTTCATAGTTGTAGCGGGATTGTCAGGCGCGGGACGTTCGACAGTGGCCGACACGCTAGAGGACCTGGGATGGTTCGTGATCGATAACCTTCCGCCGAGCTTGCTCCCCTCGGCTGCCGAACTTCTCACAAAACCAGATTCCGCAGTTGAGCGTTTGGCGTTGGTAGCTGGTTCTCACGAATACCAAGAAGATCTGGTGAGCTTCTTGAACGAACTTCGAGAGTCAGCGACGCGAGTGCGGGTTCTTTTCCTGGACGCTCCGACAGACGTGCTGCTACGTAGATATGACCAAACACGGCGTCGACATCCCCTGAGCGCTAATACCTCATCTGTGGCCGACGCGATTGCGCGCGAACGCGAATTGTTAGAACCCATCCGACGCGAAGCAGATGTCATCATTGAGACTGGCGATCTCATCGTTCATGAACTCAAAGCTCGCGTCGTCGAAGCATTTAGCGACGGCGATCTCGAACAGTTGATGCAGACGACGGTAATGTCGTTCGGTTTCAAACACGGTGCGCCAATCGAGGCCGATTTAGTGTTCGATTGCAGATTCCTCCCGAACCCGCATTGGATTCCCGAACTTCGTTCCCTCACCGGGCTCGACGAAGAAGTCCGGAACTATGTTCTTGGGCAAGAGTCAACAACGGCATTTCTGGAACATATGGTTCCATTGCTCGAGTTCCTGATCCCTTCCTATGTAGACGAAGGTAAGGCCTACTTAACGATCGCATTTGGCTGCACAGGCGGACACCATCGAAGCGTGTCTTTGGCGGAAGAATTTGGACGGATATTGACCGACAACGGTCATACGCTCAGAACCCGCCATCGCGATCTGGAATCTAAAGAAATGTAGAACTGGCGAATCGGTTCGCCACTGACGCAAACCAATGGGGTAGACATTCAACAGCATCCCTATTCCCTTTCAGAAAGCGACCCCTTTCCATGACCGTGCGCGTTGGCATTAATGGCTTCGGCCGCATTGGCCGTAACTTTTTTCGAGCCGCCCAAGAGCAAGGTGGAGACATCGAAATCGTGGCCGTGAACGACCTCGGCAATCAGGCCACAATGGCGCACCTCCTAAAATATGATTCAGTGTTGGGTAACTTGCCGAACGATATTTCCGCAGTCGAAGGCGGCATCACCATCGATGGACAGCTACTCGAAGTACTTTCCGAACGCAACCCCGCCGATTTACCCTGGGGAGATTTTGAAGTCGACGTAGTGATCGAATCGACGGGTATTTTCACCGACCGCGACAAAGCAGCTCAACACCTCGATGCAGGAGCTCCACTGGTAATTGTGTCCGCGCCGGCTAACGGAGCTGACGCCACCTTTGTCGTCGGGGTCAACCACGAAGAGTTTGATAAAGCGACCCACAAAGTCATCTCCAACGCTAGTTGCACGACTAACTGCTTTGTTCCCATGGTGCAGGTCCTAGACGACGCCTTTGGTGTCGAAAAAGGCCTCATGACCACTGTTCATGCCTACACCGGTGACCAATCGCTAGTTGACGGCCCACATAGTGACCTGAGACGAGCTCGTGCATCTGCCGTAAACATCATTCCCACCTCCACTGGCGCGGCACGTGCCACAGGCCTTGTCCTTCAGGCGATGAACGGAAAACTCGACGGGACTTCACTCCGAGTACCAATTCCCGACGGTTCGATAACGGACTTCACAGCTGTGTTGTCAGCAAGCCCATCAGTTGAAGACATCAACGCGGCGTTCGCGTCAGCGGCATCGAAGGCGCCGCTGCAGGACGTCCTCTCCTATAGCGAAGACCCCCTGGTATCGGCGGACATTGTGGGAGACCCTTCCAGTTGCGTATTCGATGCGGGTTTGACGATGGCGATGGACAACTTGGTCAAGGTAAGCGGCTGGTATGACAACGAGTGGGGATACTCCAATAGGCTCGTTGATCTGGTCAGAATCACCTGTAACTGAGATAGGTGTGGCCGATCTTCCCGTACCTGATCTCGAAAGCCTAGAAAGTGCTTTAGGTGGCCTGGACGGAAAACGAATCCTGGTTCGATGCGACTTCAACGTTCCTGTCCGCGATGGTGCGATCTCCGACGATTTAAGAATCAAAGCCGCCCTACCTACCTTGCATTGGCTTTCGGAACGCGGAGCAACAATCGCCGCTTGTACCCATTTCGGGCGTCCCCATGGAGTTCCGGACCCAAAGTTCTCGGTACAGATTCTGCGGCAGAGAATCAACGAGCTAGCTCCAGGTGTTGAACTTCTAGAAAACCTTCGTTTCAACCAAGGAGAAACAGAGAACTCGGCTGAATTCGTGAGGTATCTAGTCGACGGCGCCGACGGTCAACCGTTCGACGGATACGTAAATGACGCCTTTGGCGCCTCCCATAGATCGCACGCGTCGATTGTCGGACCTCCAGTCAGTCTTCCTTCTGCCGCGGGACGGCTTTTATTAAAGGAGGTCGACGTGTTGGAACGACTGCGGTCTTCCCCCGAACGCCCTTTCGTAGCTGTTCTAGGTGGAGCGAAGGTGAGCGACAAACTTGCAGTCATCGAGGCCTTGTTGAATGTCGTGGATCGACTTCTCATCGGCGGCGGAATGTGCTTTACGTTTCTGAAAGCGCTCGGCCACAACATTGGAGATTCTCTGTGTGAGACGGCCCATGAAGCAACCTGCAAACGAATCCTCAATTCAGGAGCTCCGATTATCTTGCCGTCCGACATAACTGCTCTGAGCCCAGACGGGGACATTGGGGCAAATAATGGAGAGGTTCGCCAAATGGGCCAGTACATTCCCGACGGCTGGACAGGCCTCGATATAGGCCCCGGGACGGCAGCAGAATTCGGTGACGCTATTCATGAAGCGAAGAGCGTATTTTGGAATGGACCGATGGGGATGTTCGAAGATGCTCGCTTCGCGGCAGGAACTAGCGCGATTAGCCAAGCTCTAGCCGACACAAAAGCGTTCACGGTTGTGGGGGGCGGAGACAGCGCGGCTGCAGTGGCGGACTTTGGTTTGGCACCATATATAGATCACATCAGCACCGGAGGGGGAGCCAGTCTCGAATTTCTCGAACTTGGCGATCTTCCAGGTCTCATCGCATTGCGGAATTGAGGAAACCTGAATGGCTCGAACTCCATTGATTTCCGGAAATTGGAAAATGAACCTCAATCATTTTGAGGCAATACAACTCCTACAAAAGCTGAGCTATGAACTCAGAGATCACGACTATGACGCAGTGGAGGTCTCTTTGCATCCGCCATATACAGACGTGAGATCTGTTCAGACCGTGATCGATGCGGACCGCATGCAGTTCCAACTTGGCGCTCAAAACTGTCATGCCGAAGTCTCGGGAGCTTTCACCGGAGAAATCTCGCCGGCGATGCTCGCCAAACTAGACGTCAACTACGTAATCGTTGGGCACAGCGAGCGGCGAGCTTTATTCGGAGAGAACAACGAGATGGTCGCCGCAAAAGCTGCAGCGGTGTTTGGTCACGAAATGACACCAATCGTGTGCGTAGGAGAATCACTCGAAGAAAGAGAATCTGGCCAAGCGGAGGCCATTGTCGAAACACAGGTACGTGGAAGCCTCGCGTCAATTGCCGCAGAAAAACTGGAGGAACTTGTGATCGCCTACGAACCAGTGTGGGCCATCGGGACCGGAGTAACTGCGTCTTCAGAAGACGCGCAAGAGATGTGTTCTCACATAAGAAATATTGTGGGTTCGATGCGAAAAGGCGCGCAACAGTCGGTTCGCATTCAATACGGAGGTTCTGTTAAACCGTCAAATGTGGTCGAATTGATGGCGATGGCCGATGTTGATGGGGCTTTAGTTGGGGGTGCTTCTTTAGAAGCTGAATCTTTCGCCAGGATTGTGAACTACAAAGCAGCCTAAAGTCGGCCCATGAGTGCCACTGATTCGGATGTAAGTCGGCCGCAGCTACCTGACGGCCTAGTCGCTTTCGTTAAACGGGACTGTCCTACCTGCGTAGATGTTGCCTCGGTTTTCGAAGAGATATGTTTTCGTGGGCCTGGCATCACGATTTACACCCAAGACGATCCGACGTTTCCCGAAGGCGTCGACTCTAAGCATCATGACCACGACCTCCGACTGTCGTGGTACTTCGAGGTAGAGACCGTGCCGACTCTGATGTATGTGCAAGATGGGACAGAAATGGCGAGAACGGTTGGGTGGAGCCGAACTAACTGGGAAGCCATGACTGGGGTCGATGAACTTGGCATGGAACTTCCCGAAACGCGGCCTGGTTGTGGATCGTTATCAGTCGACCCGAACTTTGCAGGGGAGCTAGCTGTCAAGTTTGGTGAAACAACACTTCAGAGTCGACGAGTCGAGTTCGCGGTCCTTGAAGACGAGTATGAAGCGATCTTCGATCGCGGTTGGTCCGATGGCTTACCTGTCGTGCCACCAACGGAACAACGGGTGACGCAGATGCTGGCGGGGACGCGCCGGCAGCCTGATGAAGTAGTGGCGGTCGTTCCCCCAACGCTGGTGGAATGCACAGTCGAAAAAATCGCGATAAACGCCGTAATGGCAGGCTGTCGACCTGAGTATTTCCCGGTCGTGTTAGCTGCAGTTGAGGCTGCGTGCACCGACCAGTTCAACATGCACGGCCTACTTTGCACCCTTTGGTTTTCGGGGCCAATCATCATTGTGAACGGCGCCATTCGACGTCGCATTGGAATGAATAGCGACAAGAACGCTTTAGGTCAGGGGAACAGGGCGAATTCGACAATCGGTCGTGCTCTCCAACTCGTTGTTCGAAATGTTGGGGGAGGTAAGCCCGGCGTTGGCGGAATAGACCGCTCGGCTCTTGGGGCGCCGTCCAAGGTCGGTTGGTGTTTTGCTGAAGATGAGGAAAACCTCCCAGAAGGGTGGGAACCCCTCTCCGTCACACGCGGATTTGAACGGGGGCAAGACACCGTGACGTTGTTTGCTGGTCACGGACCTATCGGTTGTATCGATCAAATTTCCCGGACCCCCGAATCGTTAATTCGCACGTTGGCTCAACAGCTACAGGGTGTCGGAAACCGAAAATTGCCTAGTGAAGCGATGATTGTGATGACGCCAGAACACATGAATGTGTTCGAAGCCGCCGGCTGGACGAAAGGGAAGTTCTATGAAGAACTCGAACCGCTCCTCCAGATGGACCCAGAATCTTCCGCCCGAGGCGCACAAGGCATTGAGGAAGGCATCCCCACGCGAGGCAACGAAGAAACGGTATTCGGTTCAGTCGCAGGTCAGAAAATAAGAAAACTCCCCGAGTGGTCTCCAATGGTGGTTCGCGCTGGAGGAGGAGCCGGTGGGTTCTCCGCCATCCTCGAAGGATGGGTTCCGGGAGCCAAGGGGAGCACCCCAATCACCCGTGCCATTGCCGGTTAGATCCAGCCAAAGGAAGGTCGGCGATTTCCGGAGTGCCAATTAAGCGCGCGCTTGTGTGCAGCAAGTCCGATCGAGGAGTCAAGAGAGGACACTGATACCCTCTGCCGTGTGTTGACATGGATGGTCGGAGCCTTACACCTCGCATCCGCATTTGCCCTAGTGAGTCTCGTGCTCCTACATAGCGGCAAAGGCGGCGGAGTGTCCGACATGTTCGGTGGAAGCGTAGGAGCAACAGCGGCCGGCTCGACGATGGCCGAGAAAAACCTGAGTCGAATCACCGTAGTAGTCGCCGTCACCTTTGGCTTCACCACACTAATTTTGGGGCTCCTGCTCGCTTAACCATAAGAGTTCAGTGAACATCACGGGCCGTAGACAACTCTTTTGGGCAACTTTGACGACGTTGGTAGAGTGAACGTTCTTCCGGGATTCCGGAATAGCGTCGGAGTGGCGGAATTGGCAGACGCGCTAGACTAAGGATCTAGTGCCCGTTAAGGGTGTGGGGGTTCAAGTCCCCCCTCCGACACCACAGGCTGCGCGTGTTCGGCCGATGTTGTAGACCTTCGCGAATGGCTGTTGACAGTGCGTCCAGGGTCCGGAGGGCCGAAAAAGCGGATCATCGGACTGCCACAGAAGTTCTCTTGCGTTCGCGCCATGCGTCGGTACCGGCGATTCCGCCTCTTGTGCATTCTGACGAGGAGGTGAAGAGACACTTTGTAGGAACCGTCATGCCGTCTGCCGAGGTATGGGTGGCTGAAGTCGACGAAACAGTTACCGGTGTGCTGGTTCTAAACGGGAATTGGATTGAACAGTTGTATGTCGACCCCGATTGGACCAATCAAGGACTTGGTACCGCACTTGTAGAACGAGCGAAAGTCGAACGCCCGGAG
>PAHW01000032.1 GCA_002705305.1 Acidimicrobiaceae bacterium | reverse complement strand
GTATTTCCCTCTACCGCCATTTTTTCGGGCCAGCTTTATGGCACCCTCAAGTGATTCCGCTCCGCTGTTACAGAAAAAAACTTGGCCATCTCCACCTTGGAGTCTGTCGATCGTCTCCGCGACTTCTAGACCGGGAACGGTTTCATAAAGGTTCGAAACGTGGAGAAGGGTTCGTGCTTGCTCTGCTAGTGCCTCTGCTACCGCGGGATGGGCATGACCTAGAGATGTCACCGCCAGCCCGCATAGAAAGTCGAGGTACCTTTTGCCATCTCGGTCGAAGAGCTCCGTGCCCGAGCCTCTGACAAACTGAACAGGCGGTTGCCCGTAGGTTGGCATGAGCGGGTAGGCCTCTAGGCCCTCGGCTGCAATTGTTGGACTATTCATTTCGGAAATTTCCTGTTTGGTTGGTGGATCTTGCAGAGAAAGTCAGTCGGTAATCATCGTCCCGATTCCAGCGTCAGTGAAAATTTCCAACAGAGCTACGTGGGGGATTCTCCCGTCCAGTAGGTGGGCGCTAGTAACACCGTTGTTCACTGCGCGGATACACGCTTCGATTTTGGGGATCATCCCACCAGTGACATCCCCGGATTCAATTCTGTGCTGAAGTTCGTCAGCTCTTATCTGACGTATAAGCGAACCCTTGTCATCCAAATCTTCGTAAAGACCATCAACGTCTGTGAGGTAAACCACCTTTTCGGCCCCGATTGCTTCGGCCACTGCGCCTGCAACCGTGTCAGCGTTGATGTTGTACGCCTGACCCGACGCATCCGCTCCGATCGTGGACAAGACGGGAATAAGGCCTTCCGCAAACAGTTTGGTGAGTAACGTCGGATCAACGGAGGCGACGTCGCCGACGAAACCAAGTTCGGGATTACGAGCAGCGGCTGTGATCAGTCCGCCGTCTTCACCGCTTACTCCCACTGCCAAAGGCCCATGAACATTGATCGACCCGACGATGTCGCGATTTACTTTGCCCACCAGCACCATTCGAGCTATGTCTAGGGTCTCAGCGTCGGTGACCCTCAGCCCGTCACGAAATTCCGGTTCTTTGCCTAGTCGTTCCATAAGGTCGCCGATTTGCGGCCCACCTCCATGAACCACCAAGGGCAAGATTCCAACTTGGTGCATGAGCACGACATCTTCAGCGAACCGTGCCGCTAGAGCACCGTCAGTCATGGCGTTTCCGCCGTATTTGATGACGACTATTTTGCCTCGCCAGCGTTGGATATAAGGCAAGATCTCAACGAGTAGTTCCGCGTTTTGTAAGTGGTCTCCCACTGAACGCGAGTCTCCCGCAGTGAGATCTGATTCTTCGCGCGTTTCGTCGGGATCGACCAGTCGAAGTGGAGGAGTCTTATCGTCCATTGAGTTTCTCCGATCAGGGCATCAAACCGCTAGTTGGTAAACCGGCAGTCTCGTCGAGTCCCAGGGCAATGTTGGCGCACTGAACAGCGCCGCCGGAAGCACCTTTGACTAGGTTGTCCAGCGCGCTGATAGTTAGAAGCCATCCTGTCCGTTCATCAACGCGGGCCGTAATGTGCACCGTGTTGGCGCCTAGAGTTGCCTTGGTTGACGGCGAAGCTTCGTCCACAATCACAAACGGTTCGTCCGCGTATCGCTGAGCGAGCACTTCGAGCGCTTGATCTGTCGAAAACGACGGGTCTTTGGGTCGCGCATAGCACGTAGCGAGGATGCCGCGGACCATTGGTGCGAGATGTGGAGTAAATAAGATTTCACATCCGCTTACCTGTTCCATTTCGGGTGTATGTCGGTGTGTTAGTAACCCATATGCGTTGAAGTTTTCATCTACGGCAGCAAAAGCCGTGGCTGGTTGCAAGCTTCTACCGGCGCCGCTCACTCCTGAGGCTGCATCCACGATTACTCCTGTTGTCTCGATCTTGTCGGCGAGTACGAACGGAGCCAACGCAAGGGCCGCGGTGGTCGGATAACAACCGGGCACCGCTATTCCGCGGGCTCCCTCCAGATCGCTGCGATACAACTCAGGCAGGCCGTAGACGAATTCGTCTATCAACTCTGGCATTGTGTGCTCAGCTCCATACCAGCGGGGGTACAGGTCGGGATCTTTGAGTCGGAAGTCCGATCCAAGGTCGATAAGGCATCCGACCTCTTTAAACAGTTCAGCAACTACCGGTTGGCTCGCCATGTGAGGCAGACCCAGGAAAACCGCATCCAATCCGACGAAATCCGATGGATCGTACGAGGAATAAACCATCTTGCCGAAATGCGACGCCAAACTCGGGTACAAGGACGAGACTTTCGTGCCAGCTTGAGTATCCCCTGTGGCGACAACAAGCGACAGACTGGGGTGACCCGCTATCAATCGCATTAATTCGGCTCCGGTGAAACCGGAGGCACCCACGATGCCGACGCTGAGCGGCGCGTTACTGGACATCTCGCTAAGGGTACATGAAATCGCAATTAATGCATAATTATTCAAGTAATTGAATAATTATGCATTAATTGCTGTAGGCAAGCGTTCTTCAACAGCCCGGGCATAAGGTGTCCAGGTGGTCACGACAACAGGATTAACCCGAGGCTGGAGTCCTGTGATCTCCCTGGGGGTGATGACCTGCACCTGTTACGGAGCGGCTTTTTACGCCTACGGAATCCTCGTCGACCCAATCCATACAGAACTCGGCTTCTCGTTGACCTATTTGGGAGCCGTTTTCGGCGTCGCCCAACTACTGACCGGATTTGGGGCATCCATCGCCGGTCGTCTACTCGATCATTGGGGTGGCAAACTCATCTTCAGCATCCAAGCACTCGCTTCCTTGCTTCTGTTCGCTGGAAGCTGGTCGCACTCCCCTGTGGCATTCGCGATTCTTTTCTCGAGTGCACTTGGAGTCATGGCTGCCACTGGCTTTTACCATGTGTCGACCGCTATCGCCGGTCGCGTCGGCCCCGCCGGTCCCGGCAAATCCATAACCGTCTTAACCGTGATCGGGGCATTCTGTAGCCCTATCTACCTGCCAGCAGGCGCCGTTTTGATCGACCAGGCGGGATGGAGAGTCGCTGTTCGGGTGTTAGCTCTGGTGGCTTTTTGCGGCGCACTCCAAGCTGCCTATTTTGCTCGTGGCGGTGCCTCAGACGAAACAAGCGGCCCCTCACCGAGTGCCTTCAGAGCGCTTCGTTCTGCAATACACCGACCGGCAGTTCGAAGAATGCTGCTGGCATACGCATTTGCTGGGTTTTCTTTCAGCACAATGCTCGTTTACCAAGTACCAATCATGATCGATCAAGGGCTAGCGCTCGGCACTGCTGCCGCCATCGCCGGCTTTCGTGGCTTTTGCCAATTATTCGGTCGCGTCGGGGTGATTGCAGCCCTTGCAAAACAAGAAGCAGCTCTCGCTTTACGTATCAGCTACGTCTTGGCTGCTTCCGGATCGCTTTTTATCTTGGGTGGCAATGTTGGACTAGGGGTGGTGTACGGCGCCCTAGTTGGCACCAGTTTGGGTGCGAGCACTCCGCTCCAAGCCATCCACGCTCAGGAGACATTCGACCCAGAAGATCTTGGGTTGTTGATGGGACTACAACATTCAGTATTTGCGTTGGCTGGGGCGATCGGACCGGTCACTGCGGGGTTGGCCGCCGACCTAACTAACAGTCAAACCCCTACTGTCTGGATGGCCGTCTGTAGCTTGCTGGTCGCGGCGATGGTCCTACAGGGCAAACCGCGCATTTCCGGGGCTTCAATTCCCTAGTCGATTACCCCGAGGTTTGTGATCCGAGCCAGGTTTAGTACAGTTGACGCTGTTCTGCCTGGGCCAACGACGTCCCTTCAACGCGAACGGTGAATCCAACGCTTGAAACTTCGGGACGTCCTGAATGCGCGAAATCTCATTTGACCAACGTGAGCTACCTGTGGCTCAAGGTCTTTACGAACCTAAATATGAGCATGACTCGTGTGGCGTCGCGTTCGTGGTCGACATGCACGGCCGTTCATCACACGAGATGGTGCAACGCGGCCTCGACTGCCTATACCAATTGGACCATCGCGGCGCCACGGGAGCCGAAGAAAACGTCGGCGATGGTGCCGGAATTCTTCTCCAACTCCCCGACTCCTTTTTCCGGCAAGTAACAGAACTAGATCTCCCCGAGGCAGGCTGCTACGTGGCGGGTATGGCGTTCCTTCCTCCCGAAGACCCGGAATCGGCTGCGTCAGCTGTCGAATCATTAGTTCGAGAGGAAGGCCTTCGAACCATAGGTTGGAGAGACGTTCCGACGGTTAGCTCCTCCTTGGGTAAATTCGCCACCGACTCGATGCCCATTTTTCGCATCGTTTTTGTCGCGGGCCCAATAGATGCCCCTATACGAGGCTTAGAGCTTGAACGCGTCGCATTTGTTCTGCGAAAACGCATCGAACATGAGATCAAGCCGCCCGTCTATTTCCCTTCACTTTCATCTCGGACCTTCATCTACAAGGGAATGTTGACCTGCGAGCAGCTTCCCGCCTTCTTTCCTGACCTAGAAGATGAAAGGCTGATGAGTTCGTTAGCTCTAGTTCACTCTCGATTCAGCACCAACACCTTCCCCTCGTGGCCGCTGGCACACCCTTATCGCATGATCGCTCACAACGGCGAGATCAACACGGTGATGGGAAACCGGAACTGGATGCACGCTAGGGAGGGGACGCTGGCAACCGATGCATTTGGAGAATCGCTTGGTCGCGCCACTCCAATAATGACGCCAGACGCGTCCGACACCGCTAGCTTCGATGAGGCTCTCGAGCTCATTCACCTTGGAGGCCGCAGTCTGCCCCACGCGGTCCTCATGATGATCCCAGAAGCATGGGAGAACCACGATCGCCTCCCTCAGTGGAAGCGCGATTTCTATGAATTTCATGCATCCCTAATTGAACCCTGGGACGGACCGGCGTCTATCGCTTTCACCGACGGAACGGTTATCGGAGCGGTGCTCGATCGAAATGGTCTTCGACCCTCCCGTTTTTGGGTAACCGAAGATGGCCTCGTTGTCATGGCATCAGAGGTCGGGGTACTTGACCTCGACCAAAGCACTGTCGTCCAAAAGGGACGACTTCAGCCCGGCAAAATGTTTCTCGTCGATACAGCCGAGGGAAGAATTGTTGGCGATGAGGAGATCAAAAAGACTCTCGCCGGCGAACAGCCTTACGGTGATTGGCTTCGAGAAGGGCTTTTACATTTAGATGACCTTCCCCCTCGTTACCTACTGACGCCGCAACATCCCTCTGTAGTCAAGCGACAACGCACCTTTGGGTACACGGAAGAGGAACTTAAGGTTCTCCTCGCGCCCATGGCTCGCGTGGGAGCCGAACCGATCGGCTCAATGGGAACCGATACTCCTATCGCTGTCCTATCCAAGCGATCGCGTCTGATATTTGACTACTTCTCTCAATTGTTCGCACAAGTGACAAATCCTCCACTCGACGCAATCCGCGAAGAGCTAGTGACTTCAACCTCGTCGGTTTTGGGACCCGAGAGCAATTTATTGGAGCCCGGTCCGGCTTCGTGTAAACAAATCGTCGTCCCCCACCCAGTGCTTTCCAACGAAGATCTCGCCAAGATTCTTTACCTGAATGAAAGTGGCGATCACCCGCAATTCCAGTCGTTCGCGATAGATGGCCTCTACCCCGTCGCGCAGGGTGGGGAGGGCATGCGTAAGGCGATAGAAGGCATCCGAGCCAAGGTCTCCGATGCGATAGCGAATGGCGCCAAAATTATTGTGCTGTCGGATCGTTACAGCAACGAAGAGAATGCTCCTATTCCTTCACTTCTGTTAACAGGGGCCGTACACCATCACTTGGTGAGGGAACGAACCCGAACCAAAGTCGGGCTAATCGTCGAATGTGGAGACGCTCGAGAAGTCCACCACATGGCTTTGCTGCTTGGCTATGGCGCGGGCGCAGTCAATCCCTATCTGGCGATCGAATCCATCGAAGACCTGATTGGGCAGGGAGCAATCAGCGAGGTCGAGGACAAGACCGCAGTTCGCAATTACGTCAAAGCCTGTTCTAAAGGCATCCTGAAAGTAATGTCGAAAATGGGTATCTCCACCGTTGCTAGCTACACCGGAGCGCAGGTCTTCGAGTGCGTCGGACTATCCCACGAAGTGATCGACGATTACTTCACCGGCACCGCGTCGAAGTTGGGGGGAGTCGGGCTTGACGTGATCGCTGAAGAGGTCGCTCTTCGTCATCGCTTTGCGTACCTTGAGAACCCTGAGGAGGCGGCACACCGAGATTTGTGGGCTGGTGGTGAGTACCAATGGCGACGAGAAGGTGAATTTCACCTTTTCAACCCCGACACCGTGTACAAGCTGCAGCATTCGACTCGAACGGGCCAATACGGGGTGTTCAAGGAATACACCAAACTCGTCGACGAACATTCCGAGCAGTTAGCGACGCTCCGAGGCCTCTTCACACTCGCTCCTCGCGAAACTGGCCCTATTCCCCTTGACGAGGTTGAACCAGTCAGCGAAATCGTGAAGCGATTCTCGACTGGTGCCATGAGTTACGGCTCTATTTCAGCTGAAGCACATGAAACCTTGGCCATTGCCATGAACCGTCTGGGTGGGAAATCAAATACCGGTGAGGGTGGTGAAGACCCCGAACGATTTGTTCTAGACAGCAATGGCGACTCGAGAAGGTCGGCGATAAAACAAGTCGCCTCCGGTCGCTTCGGAGTGACCTCGGAGTACCTCGTCAACTCCGACGACATTCAGATCAAAATGGCTCAAGGAGCTAAACCTGGTGAGGGTGGACAATTACCCGGTCCAAAAGTCTGGCCATGGATCGCTAAAACGCGCCATTCCACGCCCGGAGTTGGCCTGATCTCTCCACCACCTCATCACGACATCTACTCGATCGAAGACTTGAAACAACTGATTCACGATCTCAAGAATTCAAATCCTGAGGCTCGCATCCACGTCAAACTTGTCGCCGAGGTAGGAGTGGGCACTGTGGCCGCGGGGGTGTCTAAAGCTAAAGCAGATGTTGTCCTTATCTCTGGCCACGACGGGGGAACCGGCGCGTCTCCGCTTACCTCGCTCAAACACGCTGGCGGTCCCTGGGAACTCGGACTAGCCGAAACCCAACAAACTCTTTTGATTAACGGGCTGCGCGATCGCATCGTCGTACAAACCGATGGTCAACTCAAAACTGGACGAGATGTCATCATCGCAATGTTGTTGGGGGCCGAAGAGTTTGGATTCGCGACCGCTCCTCTCGTCGTGTCTGGCTGCGTGATGATGCGTGTCTGTCATCTGGACACATGCCCGGTCGGAGTCGCTACTCAAAATAAGGAGTTGCGCGCTCGCTATTCCGGCAAAGCAGAGTTCGTGGTCAACTTTTTTGAATACGTCGCTCATGAGGTTCGCGAGTATCTAGCCGAACTGGGCTTTCGATCGGTTGAAGAGGCCATCGGTCGTGTTGATTGCCTAGACGTAGATCGCGCGGTTGAACACTGGAAGGCCGACGGTCTTGATCTCAGTGCAATTCTTCACATTCCTACTTCGCCCTGGGAGCAAGATCGCTTCTGCTCCAAGGAACAGGAGCATGGCCTCGAAAGAGCCCTTGACCAGGAATTGATCAGACAGGCTCAGGGCGCTATCGAACACGGATCGCCGGTTGAGATCACTACTGTCATTTCAAATATCAACCGCACAGTCGGCACTCTCCTCGGTCATTACGTGACAAAAGCTCATGGGGGCCAAGGATTACCAACGGACACGATCGCGATCAATTTGAATGGTTCCGCTGGCCAGAGTTTCGGCGCTTTTGTACCCAGGGGGATCACCTTGCGGTTGTGGGGAGATGCAAATGACTATCTCGGCAAGGGCCTGTCGGGGGGACGAATCGTAGTCAGACCACCAATTGATTCTGCAAAAGACTTTGTGGCCGAACAAAACGTAATTGCTGGAAACGTGATTCTTTACGGCGCAACGAGCGGCGAGGTGTTCCTCAGGGGGATGGTCGGTGAACGCTTTTGCGTTCGCAACTCTGGAGCTACCGCTGTAGTCGAGGGTGTCGGCGACCATGGATGCGAATACATGACCGGAGGCCGAGTCGTCGTACTCGGACCTACGGGCAGAAATTTCGGTGCTGGAATGTCGGGAGGGGTGGCGTTCATCTATGACCCTGAAGATGAATTTCACCGCAGCCTCAACAATGAAATGGTGGATTTAGAGACCTCGCTCGACGGTGAAGACACGGATTTTCTTCGCGAGATACTTCGCCGTCACCAAGAAGAAACAGGATCCGAAGTGGCGTCGGCGATACTCGACCGCTGGCATCAGCAAGTCCGTTCTTTCAAGAAGGTGATGCCCAAGGATTACAAGCGGGTTATCGATGCGATAGCGACAGCCGAAGAACAGGGACGAGACGTCGAAGAGGCCGTGATGGCCGCTGCGAATGGGTGATCGTTATGTTTGAACCGTCGATGATGAGCCGACCCGTTGTCGTAGAGGCAACTTTGAATGGGGGTCCGATCAGGTATGGCTGACATTCGAGGATTCCTGAAACACGATCGAGAGACGGCTAATCGGCGACCTGTCCCCGTGCGGCTCTTGGATTGGCATGAGGTGTACGAAGACTTTGATCGGAGCAGCTTGCGCACCCAAGCCAGCAGATGCATGGACTGCGGAATCCCATTTTGCAACAACGGGTGTCCACTCGGGAACATCATTCCGGATTGGAATGATCTCGTTCACCGTGATCAGTGGCGGGACGCTATCGACCGTTTACACGCGACGAACAATTTCCCTGAGTTCACAGGCCGGCTCTGTCCGGCGCCATGCGAAGGCGCTTGCGTACTTGGAATTGACCAGGACCCAGTAGCGATCAAACAAATCGAAGTGACGATCATTGATCACGCTTTCGAAATGGATTGGGTGGAACCGATCATTCCCACCGTTCTTTCGGGGAAGTCGGTAGCTGTGGTTGGCAGCGGACCCGCTGGTCTGGCAGCTGCACAACAGCTGACTCGCGCCGGACACGCAGTGGTCGTTTTCGAACGGGCTGATCGTATCGGCGGTTTGTTGCGGTACGGCATTCCCGAGTTCAAAATGGAAAAACGTCATATCGACCGACGCGTGCAACAAATGGAACAAGAGGGCACCGAGTTCCGCACCGGGATAAATGTCGGCGTCGATGTAAGCGCTGATGAAATTCGGCAACAGTTCGATGCCGTTGTACTCGCGGGCGGAGCAACCCAATGGAGGGATCTCCCCATAGAAGGTAGAGATCTCGAGGGGATCTACCAGGCAATGGAATATCTTCCGTGGGCGAACCGCGCTCAAGAAGGTGATTTCACGGTCGACGAGACTCCAATTTCCGCAGCGGGAAAGAAAGTTGTGATCATTGGGGGCGGTGACACTGGAGCCGACTGCCTGGGTACAGCGCATCGACAAGGCGCGGCTTCAGTACACCAATTCGAGATCATGCCCTGCCCACCCGAGGAACGCTCTGCCGGGAATCCGTGGCCTACGTTCCCAATGACGTTCAAAGTTTCGTCAGCTCATGAGGAAGGCGGGGAGCGGGTTTATTCGGTCAATACGGACGAGTTTCTGGGCGATAAAGATGGCAACCTACGCGCTCTGGCAGCTCATGAAGTGCAGATGGTCGACGGCCGCTTCGAAAAAGTTGCGGACACCGATTTTGAACTCGAGGCAGACATCGTTTTATTGGCGATGGGTTTCACCGGTCCTGAACCAGGTGGCTTATTAGAACAACTAGACATCGATTTGGACGAACGCTCCAATGTGGCTCGAGACGATAATTTCGCCACGAACGTCGAAAATATCTGGGTGTGCGGTGACATGGGCAGGGGACAAAGTCTGATCGTTTGGGCCATTGCAGAGGGACGTTCTTGTGCCGCAGCGGTCGATGCTTCGTTAACGGGCTCGACGTCTTTGATGTCCCCTGTAAAGCCGACAGATCGTCCGTTGCTTTGACGAAGAATGGGCTCCTAAGCAACGGTCAGATATCCTCCCACCCGAGAACGAGACCGTTAGTTGAATCTGGCGAGGGCAGATGAGCGCTCTCATCAGTTTGCTCTTCTACCCTCATCCAAATATTTAGAGAGTTTTTGGAGTGCTCGCGGCGTAGCTTCAATAATTCGCGTCAACAGTTGGTCTTGCTCAGGGGTTCGTTCTGAGACGCCGCGCAACCGACTAAAGCCGTCAAGGCGAGCCTCTGAAAGCCACGCCTTGAGTCCGGGATCCCCATTCCATTTGATCGAGTTGAGCGCATTTTCCACAGTGGTCCGCACCCAGTCCAAAGTGTCGTCAGGGTGAGACACAACGGTGCACAGGTCATTTTTTGTTGCTTCGTCTTCATATGCCGCTTCAACGTGAGCGATGAATGCAGCGCTAAACACCTGTTGGCACGAACGCACAGTCTGCAAGGTCAAATGGTTTTCTTCGAAGATCGGCCGAATAGGACGTCGAGCCAAACCATCGGCGGTGCAATCGACATGGACCGTATTCGGGCTCGTGGTGATGGTGTCCTCGTCAAGGTCGATGCGGTTGAGTCCTATCTTTTTGACATGACCCGAACGAACTACGTTCCGGATCCGGCGCAATTGGTCCAATTCGAGTTGAGTGACCGTGCAGCATCGAAACATCGTCGGGCGGACAGCGGCATCTAGCCGGAGTAAAACGCCTCTTTCAACGAGTCGGTCGAACATTTGGTCCAACGATGACGAATTGGCCGCGATTTCCATAGTTTCAGCTTGTCGAAGCATCACTTGGACCGCGAACTCGGGTCCGGGTTGTATATGCGCGCGATCCAGCATCCACTGATCGCGAGGAACCACCCACCGAATTTCCTCAGGGTCGACATTGTTACTTAGTAGCCATAGACAAGAATCAATAGCCGTTTTCCCGCCGCCGACGATCAAGTAACCGTCCGGTGCTTCAGCCACCTCGGGGAGTTGATTCGGGGGAACGCATCGAACTCCACCTGTCACCTCATAGCTGGGTGGCGTGACTGAGGGAACGGTCACGTTCATGTACGTGGAGTCAACGGTCTTTCGCGATTCAACAATCGTCTCCTGGTCAGAGGTAAGACCCCGGACCAGACCGTCTCCTAGGTATTCAGACATGGGTAGGTAACGAACACGACCACTTGGCAAGAACTGTTGGTCCATCACTTGCTCGAAGTAGGTCACTACCTCAGTACCTGAAGCTAATTCGTAAAGCCCTGAATTCCATCCCACGCGGTCTTTTGTATCGCTTCCAAGCTTCCGGGAATTAACACCATAGAAAGAGGAGGGTTGATGAAGGCGCACGAAAGGATATGAATCGTTCCAATGACCACCAGGACGAGCGTGTCGATCGACGATGGTGATCGTCGCTTCTGTTTCGGTCAAGAGCACATCGGTAAAGGCCATGCCCATGGCCCCAGCGCCCACCACCAAATAGTCGCTGGTAAAGCGTTCAGACATGATTTCTAACCCTGAATGTCGGGACCGGCTGCCTCGATGTGGAATCGGACAATGCACCTCTTGTCTTCGCTCATCGCGCGCTTGTAATCATCCCAATCTGGGTGTTCGCCACTCAAGGTACGGTAGTAATCGACGAGATAGTCAAGCGCCTCTGGAAGACTGACAACTTCAGTTCGACACTGCAGTTGCACCCACCGGCCCAACCATTTGTCAGGAAACACACATAGCCATGCGGTGGGCTCACGTCGTAGGTTCCAAACCTTTACAGCTGTCTCCCGGGTGCTCATAACGACTGTGTCGTCAACTACACCAAGCGTCACCGGCGACATTTGCGGAGATCCATCGCGCCGTCGCGTAGCTAGAACGGCGCGCGAGTTGTCGCGCACGTAGTCAAGGCCCTTTTCTATTTCCATGGTCTCATCCTTTCACGCAGACCTCTGTCTCGGTGGGCTCGAACTGGGGATACTGCTCTAGGGTGAGTCGATGTCCGGCAAGAGGGAGATCGATGGCGGCCGCGGCTGGATAGTGGCCTTTGCTGGTTGTGCGATCAACACGTGGACCTTCGGCGTTTTTTACGCCTTCGCGACGGCGTTGGAGCAGATGGTTGACGAGTTCAATGCAAGCCTTTCGGGAATCGCCGCCTTCTTTTCGGTCACCACATTTCTGTTTTTTGCTGTAGGTATGCTCGCCGGACCGCTAGCGGACCGCTTTGGCGCTCGGCGGCTAGTAGCTGTCGGCGCGTTCCTCATGGGCGGAGGGCTGTGGCTGACCGCTCAAGTCGAATCTCTGTTGGCTGGCATCGTGATCTACGGACTCGGAGTCGGATTAGGTATTGGCTCTTACCTGGTGCCTCTCAGCGTGGCTACCGGTGCCTGGTTTGAGAAACATCGCACTCTTGCTCTCGGTATCAACACCGTGGGCATAGGGCTTGGCACCCTGATCTTGGTTCCGTTTGCCGAATGGCTAATTCGAACAGCTGGCTGGCGTAGCGCCTTCGAACTAATGGGAATCGGAAGCGCAATCGTGTACGCGGTCGTGGCGCTACTTTCTTTCAGGCCTCCTACCCCGCCCGCTTCAGTTTCCGTGAGCATTTCCGCTGCTCGTCGCGCTGTACGCAAATCCGAATTTTGGCGCCTCTACGCCGCTGGTTTGTTGATGTCAGTAGCACTCTTTATTCCCTTCGTGTTCCTGGTGCAATACGCCAAAGAGCAGGGCATCGCGTCCAGCACTGCAGCTTTTCTCATTACTTCGCTTGGTCTCGGGAGCGTCCTAGGTCGGCTCGGTCTCGGAGTGCTTGGAATGCGCCTCGGGGTGTTGCCGTTGATCATCATGTGCTTCGGGATTCAACCCATCGCATACGTGCTGTGGCTGCTCTCGGGATCCAATTATCTACTGTTACTTCTTTTCGCTGGCTTATTGGGGGTGGGCTACGGCGGATTTGTGGCCCTGAGCCCGGTAGCAATGGCAGGAATTTTCGGTTTGGAGGGTTTGGGTGGGGTCCTGGGGGTCCAATACACGTCGGCGGGCATAGGGGCCTTAATAGGACCGATCGCCGCTGGCGCCATCATTGATGCTACTGGCTCCTACACAGTCGCAATTATTGGGGCGATCGTTGTCTCATTAGCTGCCACCATCTCAGTTCTACCGATGTGGCGACTCGGTGATGGCACGCCTTCTGAATCTCTCACCCGATCTTTCCTATCTCAACCAACCGTCTGGTTGGTATCCCCGCGTTAGGGCGTTTGCGTTACCGCGTACACCTGGTAGGTCACCCCGCCCTCGGGGTGAAGGGTTCCGATTCCCACTCCCTGAACATTGTTGATCCACGCGTAACGGTCATCACCGGTTTCAAATTGAGGAGCCGAGCGAGCCACCCCAAGTTCCGTGTTGGCTATGCCCTTGTACTGCATCAAAATGACAGCGTCGTCGTCTGTCACCAAGGTCAGACGAACGTCGAGTTGAAGGCTGCGGTCACTTCGAGCGGTGACCCAGTCGCCGCCCGGAGGCACCACGGTTCCGCTCATCCGCTCACCGTTAAAGGTGCCGCCAGCGACCTCGCCAATTATTCGAGTGCCGTGCGGCCCGCCCTTTATAACTTGCGCTCGTTCTGCGACCTGTAGATCCAAAGTAAATAGGTGTTCCACCTCAAGATGTTCAGTTGCCATGGTGAAAGCCTGACACATTTACGGTGAGGGAAGCCACGNGGNCNGTTCGCGACGGGAATTTTGAAAACCAACNNCTTCNTCNCGANGNGGATCCCAGGCTACGAAAANCTACAAAGTGTGCCTGTCAGTACGGGCTCCGTGATAAATAATTTCCCTCATCGCGTCGGAGGCACGCTTATGAAACGACACAGCGTCTTCTTCTAAGTCGCCAGTGGGTATGGGGCAATGTTCAAAATGTCCNTGGTGATCCGCGCCGCGCACCAGGGAAGCGCTATCCCATTCGCTCAGCCTTTGCTCGGTGTAGGGAGGCATGTAGTGAAAAGAGATTCCGATCCGACGGTCGTTTGTCATGTTGGGTCCCGACCCATGAGCAGTTCGAACGTTGTGAAATGAAACTTGCCCTGCTCTCAGCGGCATCGAAACCGTCTGACGTTCCGAAAGATCGACTTCAAGTTCTTGACCTCTGCTCAAAAGATTGTCCTCCGCGTATGTCTCAGCATGATCAAGGATCTCCTTATGGCTGCCCGGAATCACGCTCATACAACCTGCTTCCTCACTGGCATCACTAAGCGCTACCCAGATCGATACCACCTCCGAATTCGATAAACCCCAATACTGGAGGTCCTGATGCCAGCCCACGTAACTGGGACTTTGTGCTTCTTTGATCCAAAAGATCGAGTTCCAACACAGAATGTCTGGTCCAATCAGATCCTCTACGGCGTTAAGCACCTTCTCGTTGCGCATAAGTTCATCGATCCACGGGAACAAAATGTGTGCNCCGGAGCGTTCGTGAGCAGGCAACGAACCGCCCCGAAGCAGTTCCCAGGCTTCTAACCGTTCTCGGCATTGGCGGGCCTGTTCCTCTGAGAGAACGTTGAGGGGAGACACCCACCCGTCGGTCTCGTACTGCTCTATTTGTTGATCGGTAAAGACCTTTGCCATATCCCGAGGCTATTCGTATATCAGCGAGGACGATGTCNGTTCACTTACCGTAGCTATCTGCGTCCTGCTCCCGTTACGNGGNCGGCGCTGAATCTAAGCTCTAAACAATTCAGTGGGAGGGCATCGTGCTGGAACACATTCGGGTAGTCGATTTCTGCGATGGCATAAGTCAGTTCGCGGGCCACATCCTGGCGAGACTCGGCGCCGAGGTCATCGCGGTCGAACCGCCCGGCGGTGTGTCTACGCGTCGGATGGGCCCATTTGAAGGCGATGAACCCGATCTAGACGCCAGCATGACTCATTGGGCCTACAACAGAGGAAAACAATCTCTGGTCCTNGACATCGGATCATCGGAAGGTCGCGACACGTTCCGNGAGTTGATCGCCGGTGCAGACATCCTCTTNGAAGACANCCATCCGGGCTCTCTNCAGTCTTTTGATCTTTCTTACAAGAACCTCGCTGAGATTAACCCTGGCATTATTCACGCTTCGATTACCCCATACGGATCAGAGGGACCGCGATCACAATGGTTAGGGACTGACCTCACCGCCGTTGCNGGTAGCGCCTTCATGCACGCAAGCGGCGATGCTGACCGGGCTCCGCTTCGCGTTGGGGTGCCACATAGCTTCCTCCAAGGATCNGCCGACGCCGCGGCCGCCAGCTTGATCGCGCTGCAAGAACGCCACAGAAGTGGNACCGGTCAACATATCGATGCCTCGGCGCAAGAGTCCGTGACAATCGGTTTTCCTCAAAACGTGGCACCCATGGAAAATGCTTTAACCGCGGACCGGATCGCCGGAGGGATCAGTCTCGGAGGGATGGATATCCCGCTTTTGTTCCCGTGCAGCGATGGTTACACCATCTGTGTCATCTTGCCCGGCGCCGCGTTCGCACCTTTTTCGCGCCGTCTAACAGAGTGGCTTGACGAAGAAGGNGCCGCCGACGAAAACCTCCATGCGATCGACTGGGACACCATCGGCGTTCAGCTCTTTGCCGGCGAAGTGAGCTTCGACGTGGTTGCTCAGGCGTTNGCTACTTACGGGAAGTTTCTTACCACAAAGTCAAAGTTGGAACTCTGGGAGGCGGCGTTAAGTCGAAACCTTCTAATCACACCGTCAATGACCATCGCCGACCTGGTCGAATACCAACATCTCGATGCGCGAGANTTTTGGGAATTTCAGCCAACNGCACGCGGTGGCCAAGCCCAACACCCGGGTGCGCTCGTGAAGTTCCAAAATAACCCCATCGATTTGGGAGGTTCTCCACCCAAACTGGGCGAACACAACGATGCAGTGCNTGTCAATCGGGAACTCNGCATNGATGCCCCCAAATCCGAGAGCCATGTGTTGCCTTTGGAAGGGCTCAAGGTTGTTGAGTTCTCATGGGTTATCGCGACACCATCGGCCGTTCGCATACTCTGCGANTACGGCGCTGATGTCGTCAAGGTTGAGACCGCTAGCCACCCCGACACTATGCGAACGGTCAATCCCTTCGTAAACGAAGACCCTCACCCNGACAACAGCGTGGGCTACGGCGTCTATAACGCCGGGAAACGCAGCCTCAGCCTTGATTTAAGCAAACCTGAGTCCAAAGAAGTTGTGTTCGATCTAATCCAATGGGCTGANATCGTCACNGAGTCTTTTGCTCCAGGTGCAATGGAACGCCTCGGTTTCGGATACGACGTCCTTTCAGCTATCAACCCAGGCCTGATAATGCTGTCAAGTTCNCTGCTGGGCCAGACGGGTCCGCACTCGCGNCTGGCGGGCTACGGATTCATGGCTGCGGCGATCGCTGGTTACTACGAACTCACTGGATGGCCGGATCGTCCACCTTCGGGACCATACGGCCCGTACACCGATTTCTTGGCTCCACGNATCGTAGTAGCGACCTTGATGGCCGCTCTGGAGAACCGAAAAACAACAGGACTTGGCGAATACATCGATTTGTCGCAAACCGAATGTGCGCTGCACTATTTAGCGCCCGCGATATTGGATCAAAGCGTCAANGGGCGAACCGTGCAACGGCAAGGCAATGATGACCCGCACATGTTCCCTCACGGCGTCTTCCCCTCCTCTGGCGAGGATTCGTGGCTGGCGGTCGCGTGTTCAGATGAGAGATGGCCGGCACTAGCTGCGGTACTCGGTCTCGAACACTTAAAAGACGNCAATCAAATAGACCGCCGGGGACAGCGCTCCCTCATCGATGAGGCACTGGTCGCATGGAGTTCAGTTCGAGATAACAACTCNGCCGCAGAAGAACTCCAAAGTGCTGGCGTCGCTGCTTACCCGGTCCACGACGCTGCCGGAACCAACANTGACCCTCAGCTCGGTCATCGNCANCATCAAATCCNGGTCCCTCAGGGTCACGCTGGATCAATGTGGACGCATTCGTGCAGGACGAAGATGTCCCGGACCCCAGCGGTTTTGAACCGCGGAGGGCCTTGTCTCGGGGAAGACAACTTCGAGGTCCTGAGCGGATTGTTGGGCTATTCCGTGGACAAAATTGCTGACCTCGCCGCAGCNGAAGTGCTTGAGTAGCNCCAATCACTCATTTTGACTGCCACACCACCGGGTATAAGTCGCTGTCAAGTGCATCACCATCGCNATGTTGGTCGGACCGAAGATGCCCTTGTGTGCCCTTNCGAGTGTCGTACACCGCGTCNTCACCGCAGTAACGAACGGTGTANCCGCGACGGCGCGCGTCGGAACGCAAATTACCCCCGGCACCGTGAACCGTCATTGCATCGAACGCGTAGACGTCGCCTGGTTGGAGGTCCCACGTGAGGATCTTGTATTCGTTACGGGCGGTTTCGATATCAGGAATGTCGACGTAGTCGGGGTTTCGTTCGTATTCGCCATGGCCGGAGGTCTTTCCGAAGGTCTCTGGTTGGAACCAGATATCCCACAGATGAGACCCTTGTATNAATTCGAGTGCGCCACTTTCGACGGTCACCTCATCTAAGGCAACCCAAAACGACATGATCTGAGTTCCTCGTATCGGCCAGTANGGAAGGTCATTGTGCCAGCGAGTTCGATTCACGGTGCCTGGTTCCTTGACGAAGAGTTGGTCATAAAACAGGTTGACCTTCGACGACTCAAAAAACTGAGATGCAACAGAAATGAGGGGACCGTTAGTACAGAACCTTCTCATCTCAGAATCGTTTTCCCATAGGCGGATGTTGCCGTGAAAGCGCCCGATTCCATTGTCTGGAACATATCCATGGAAAAACGGTCCTGGTCGACTGATGTCGCGCTCGATTCCCGCGGCGAGTACTTCTAACCACTCCTCATGCACAACCCCCCGGAGAGGAACCGCCCCATCTCCGTTGAATGCGTCACGTTCTTCTTCGGTGACGTGATAGCCCATTCGTTAAACCTTAACCCNCATCATCACACTGTCGGCCAATAACTAAGCGGCCGTTCATCCGGCCGAGGGATACGGCGGCCGTCTAGCTGACGNAGATCCTCAACTAAGACTCGCCTGGTGTCCGCNGGATCTATGACTTCGTCAATCCGTAGTGTGCCTGCAGCCTCATATGGNGAGGTCGCAAGTGAAATGTCGGAAATTAATCTCGCTCGCTCGGTCTCCGCTGCGTCGGGATCCATGTGGTCGAGACGGGCCGAGTACGCGACATTGACCCCCACCTCGGGATCCATAAAACCGATCTCCGCGCCCGGCCAAGAATAAAGGCCCGACGATCCGAGCCCGGATCCGTTCATNGCTGGATAGGCCAAACCGAAACCTTTTCGGAGAACCACAGTCAAAGTTGGTGTTGACATGTTGCCTAAAGCTTCAACAAATCGGATCGCCAGAGCCAGAATGCGATCGTGTTCGACTGCTTTGCCGACCATGAAGCCCGGGACGTCCATGAGAAAGACAACCGGGAGGTTGAATGCGTCACAAAGGCACATCACACGGATCGCCTTTCGGCACGCTTCGGGGTCTAACACTCCGGCATTGAACATCGGATTATTTCCGATGATCCCTACAGAAAATCCGTCGAGCCGTCCGAGTCCCACGGTGAGGTTTCGCGCGTATCCAGGCTGGAGCTCCATAAAAGAGCCAGGATCGCAAAGAGCTGCGCTGAAGCGTCTCATGTCATAGCCGCGTGTTCTTTTAGCGGGGACCATGGCCGCGAGCGATTCGTCCGGTTCTAACTTTGCTCGCTCTTCGGTGCGAGGCGCTATCGACCACGCATTGGGCGGCAAATAGGAAAGCCAACGGCGAATCGCCGCGTAGCTTTCGTCAAATGTCTCGACGCCAAGATCTATTTGGCCCGTGACCCTGGAATGAACATCAACGCCACCCAACTCCTCAAAGCCAATGATTTCACCGGTGGCGATCTCGAAAACTCTGGGTGAAGTAACGGCAAGAACCGATCCTCGAACCTGGACAACAAAATCCGAGAACGCTGACTGGAATGAAGAACCGCCAAAACTCTGTCCGACGATCGCCGTCGCCATCGGAATTTGGCGACGTCTACGGGCCAGTTCCGGGTCCGGTGCGACCTCGGCGATTCCCTCGGCCCCGATAAGGTCCGGGATTCGGCCACCGCCTGTTTCTCCGATATAGACGTAGGGCATGCCGCGCTCAAGCGCTCTTTCGTAAAGCCTGTGGAGACGACGACTTCCAACGATCGCGCTAGAACCTTTCTTGACCGTGACGTCATCGCCTCCGATAGCTACCGGCCTCCCGTCGATCTCGCCTTCTCCGCCCACCTTCCCATCACCCGGGGTGTTGTGGCGGTCCTCTAGTCGCATCGAACGACTGTGGGTGCCAAGTTCGCGGAAAGTTCCGTCGTCTAGCAGCCCATCGATGTGATCGCGAATTGTGGGTATTCCGGCGGCACGCATTTGCGCAACTCGTTCTGCTCCGCCCATATCTTCGCGAATGACTCGCTGCCGCTTGTGTAG
>PAHW01000031.1 GCA_002705305.1 Acidimicrobiaceae bacterium | reverse complement strand
TTTAGCTTGTTGTGCGATAGAGATGATTAGCACTCACATGTCTCACCATGACCTTGATCGATTTGGAGTCGTGACTTGGCCGTCTCCTCGTCAAGCTGATGTGATGATAGTCGCAGGAACCGTAGTGAAAAAAATGGCTGACCCAATAAAACTACTCTATGAACAAATGCCTGATCCGAAATGGGTAATTGCGATGGGTAGCTGTGCTACAAATGGAGGGCCGTATTATAAGTCCTATTCCGTCGTCATGGGCGTTGACCATCTGATTCCGGTCGACGTGTATGTTCCTGGCTGTCCTCCCAGGCCGGAAGCCTTGATGCATGGCATTATGCAGCTCCAAGAAAAAATCCAGCTAGATGCTAAGAACCCAAATCCTTCCTCGCAAGCGCAAGACGGTGAATAAGAAACCTTCACCAGGTAGGCGTGCTCGTGAGATACCGATTGCTCCGCCTCGTTTGAACCTGTGATCTGAGAAACTTCCTCTTGCCCGTCGTCATCGCTCCCCCCTGCCAGAACAATGATCACAACAACAATTGCTGTTGCTAAAAGTGCAAATAGGGGGCCGAATCGGCGAAGCGGAGATCCAACTGACGGTCCTTGTGGTGCAGGTTCCATGACATCAGATTGGCATGTCCGTCGGGTCGCTGCGACCCGACCGCTTTAAAGCCCTTTCGGAGCGACCGAGATACGCGGTGATAACCCGATCGCTTTCAAATACCTCCTGTGCCGACCCCTCAGCTATGAGGTTGCCAGCATCTAGCGCAATGACTCGATCCGCTATCTCTGCGACAAGAGTCATGTCATGTTCGATGACCATCAACGCGGCGTTCATGTCTTGTCGCAGACGGAGGAGAACCTCGCCCAACGCCTCTACTTCGCGCTGGGCTATTCCGCTCGAGGGTTCGTCGAGCAAAATAACTGTCGGTTGGTGAGCGGCTACACAGGCAAGATCCACTATTCGGCGTGTGCCGGTTGACAATTCGAGGATGCGCTTTTCTGCAAAAGCGCCAAGACCGAAAGTTTCTATTAGATGATTAACTTGATCGCTGATTCGCTGTTCGCTGTCATAGGCCATTGGTAGATGCAGAGCAGCTGTTACTGGATCACCCCAACGAATCCACCGCTCCATAGACACTGCCAATGTTTCTTTCACCGTAAGTGTCGGAAACATTCTCGCGTCTTGGAAACTTCTCCCTAAACCGTGACGGGCACGTGTGCTTGAGACGCTGCTTGTGATGTCCTCTCCCCCGAGAAGAACTTGCCCCTCGTCAAGAGGGGTTGAACCACCGATCAAATCAAAAAGTGTTGTTTTCCCGGCACCGTTTGGCCCTATAAATGCAACAACTTCGTTGGGGTAGACCTCAAAAGAGACGTTGTTGACGGCACGGATACCTCCAAAGTTTCTTGAGAGTGATCGCGCTTCAAGCACAGGTGGACCTTGGGAATCAATCGGCACAGGTGTGAGAGGTGCAACATCAGGCGATCTTTGAGCAAGAAAAACCGACCGTAAAAGATCGGCTCGTTCACGAAGTTCTGGTGCCGGCCCAGCGAACCTCACTCTTCCTCGCTCAAGGAAGTACGCGGTGTCAGCTACGTCCAATGCCAAATTCGCCGATTGCTCCACGAGAACGATGCTCACTCCCGAGGCTGCTATGTCACGCACCATTTTCAAGAGGCGCTTCACTACCACCGGAGCCAAGCCCAGAGATAGCTCATCGATCATCAGGAGCCGAGGGCGGGTGAGTAGGGTCATGCTCAGGGCAAGCATCTGTTGTTGTCCTCCGGAAAGATCAGCTGCTTGTAGCGTCATTCGATCGCGAAGCTCCGGAAAGGCCTGCATGATTTGGTCCTGATCGGCCTCACGCCCGACCGAATCGTTTCGTCGCATCCAACTCGCGGCCTCCAAATTTTCGGCAACGGTCAGGCTCGGGAAAACCCCAGCGCCGCCCGGCATCTGGACTATTCCATGTCTCGCTATCTCATTGGGCGGGGCGTACGTCGTGTCACGACCGTCGAAGATCACCGCACCACGATCGGCTGGCACCAGACCTGAAATCGCTCGCAGGAGGGTCGATTTGCCAGCACCGTTTGTGCCCAACAGCGCGACTATTTCACCTTCCTCGACTTCGAAGTTGACATCGTGGAGTACTCGAACTCCGTCGTAACCAACTTGTAGGTCTTGGCAATACAGAAGTTTGATCCGACCGTTCCTCCTTTCCTGGAGGACTTCGGCCCGCGCCAAAGCAGTTTTCCGTACTTGTTCCACATCCCGGCTGATGACGTTCCCTCCGCTCGCAATCATGAGCCCTCCAACGAAAAACACCGGAACCATCACAACCATTCCCGTCCTAATTCCCCAGTTGTCTGCGATCCAACCGATGAATGGAAGAAGGAGGAGCCCCGGGAGAACCCATAACGAACTCATCGAAAATCCGACAGACCGCGCTCGTGGCGGTATAGCAAGCGAGAGGGCCGCAATAATTCCCGGGGCCACAATGGCTAGGCACAGGGTGATCAGTACGTTGGCAGCGATGGCCACTCCCAAGTTCGGTACTACTGCAAATATTCCTGACAAGATCGCCGTCACTGTCGATACCACCGCGAGGAACCTCAGAATTCGTCCCGGATCGCGTTCCACTACTCGTGAAGCGACCTGTGCCCCGATAATCAAGCCGATGAGCTGCCCAGGTTCTGACGCCGCCGCGACAATCCCGCGTGCGCGCTCATCCAGACCGTAGGCCTCCTCGTAAAGCAACGCGGCCAGCATGCCGAATCCAATAAATGAGGCCGCCAGAAAGGGAGTGGCGGCGAAGATACGACGTAGCGCCTCAATTTTCCAACACATACGCCACGCTTCAGAAATCGACGGTGGTGCCTCTTCTGTCGCCGCAACCGATTCGTCGCCTCCCGCTAATCGGCGTTCATGGGCACCTCTCACAGGTTCCCGCAGTCGCAATCCCATCACCACCACCAGCAAGGTCGGGATCGCGAAAAGCAGAAACGGTGTCCGCCAACCCCAGTAATACGCAGCGAATCCCGCAACTAAGGGCCCCACGGTTGCACCTACTGCGTTCGCGGCCCGGTGGAACGCGTACGCCCGAGGTCGATCTTTTGGCGCGAACCAGTCCGCTATCAATGAGTTATGCGTGGGATCGTTGACCGCTTTACCAATCGCAGACCCGGTTCGTGCAATCCCTAGGGTGATGATCCCCACAGCGAGACCCGTCCCAAAAGAAAAACAGGCCCAAAGGGTCGCGCCCATTAACGCCATCCTCACCCGGGGAGCGCGATCGGCCAGAGCCGCAATGGGTACCTGCAGCGAGATAGCAAATGCGATAACGAACGCAATGAAGGTAAGGAGGCCTGTGAAACCGAGTTGAAACTCATCACGTATTTCTGGGGCGAGGATCCCAAAAGCGCTGCGGTCAAGTTCATCAACTGCGTTGAGCCCGAAGATGACCAAAAGTGCCGTTACTGGTCCATCTCCCGCGATTTTTCGCATGAGGGTACGTCGCTGATTCATGGCTCCGGCTCCCCGCCTAGCAGAAGGTCTTCGGCTGGGTCACTTTCTTGAAGCCCGAAACGCGCACCTACCTTCCTCAATACAAGGTTCCTCAAATCCGCCCACAACCCGACAATGCCCGCGGGGGCGATAAGGAGCACGATGAGCACCCCTGTTCCTGTTGCCAAAAGGCTCCAGGTACCGCGCAGCCAATACCAAGATCCATTCCAGTACAAGGAGCCCACGATTGCGCCGCTGATGGATCCCAGGCCCCCTACAACCGCTCCGATAAACACCACGATGCTGAATCCGGCTGGGGTTACGGTAAATGACTGCTGATGGTGAGCAATGACCGAACCTGCAACCGCTGCAAGGAATCCCGAGATTGCGAAGGCCGTGAGTTTCAGTTGCGCCGCGCGTGCTCCATACGCCGCTGCTGCAATTTCGTTGTCTCGAAGCGCAATCAAGACCCGACCGATACGCCCGTTCTTGAGTCCAGCAACTGCTGCGCAAGCAAGAATGAGTGTTACGAGGCAGACGTAGTACGCGGCTTGTGAGCTATCCCAGTTTATTTTGCCGAATAGAGGTGGTCGGTTAACCCGCTCTACGGGTACCCANGAAAAGAATTGGGGGTTCAAAAAATATTGGATCATGGTTAATTCGAGAGCCAAAGTGGTTACNGCCAGGTACGTGCCACGCATTCNCAAGGCCGGAATTCCAACCACCAAAGAGAACAGCGCCCCCAAACATCCTGCTAGAACAGTCGCCGCGACGAAATCGATACCAGCTTGTTGTGTCAGCCAAGCACCGGTGGCCCCACCAACAGCGGCGAACGCCATTTGTCCTAGAGATAACTGCCCCGCCCATCCAGTGAGTATCCCCAACGACAGCATGATGACTGCATACATAAGTACCAAGCCCATTCTGACAACAACCGTGGTACCGAACAGCCCCCAGTAGGGAAACCCGACGAAAAACCCCACTACAACCAGGACCCCCAACANGCGACCGGTTCGAAGGCCAGGTAACGCCAGAAAAACNCGCGGGATGGNNCGAGCGTGTCCAACNGCCTGCCANCTCGAGACATCGATCGCNGANCGAACCCCGCGAGTTCNCCTAAAAACCAGGGCNACCACGATAATCAAGCCGGTAAATGCTGCCATCTTGGCTTCGGCCTCGTTGGCTTGAGAGTTCCACACAATGCCCTCTTGTAGAACCCCGAGAGCGAAGGAGCTACAGATGATGGTGGGNAGATGTTGAAGTCGTCCCAAAGTAAGTGCCGCTAAAGCGCGCAGCAAAAGCAGCAGGCCGAGCGATCCTCCGATAGGTAATCCGTAGACGCCTGAGCGAAGAAANAACGCTAGGAAGGCNAGGACGGTTGCTATTCCCCACACCACGCTTTGGACAGCTTTAACCGGTATTCCCAACAGACCAGCACGACNCGGTAGCTCTGCTGAAGCCCTGATCGCTATTCCAATTCGAGTCCAACGGAGGAGCATCGCGACTGCGACAATCGCTACCGGCCCGAGGACCAGAGCAAGTAGATGGTCCCCATCAAAAACACGGCTACCAATATCGAATCTAAGCCCAAAGGGGGCTTCTAATCGCTGTGATTGGACATAACTGTCCCACCAGGCCGGAAGGTACAGAGCGAAAACAGCCAACAGCTCNGCTATTCCCAANGTGGCGACCGTTAAAACCAGTCGNGGCGANTCGAAAAACCGCCTGACGATGAGAAACTCAGTGGCCACGCCGAGGCATGCCGCACATATCAAAGCGAGAAAGAATGCAAGGTACCAATTCCAACCTGATTCCACGATCAGTAACATCGCGAAAACGGCAGGGAGTAAGCCGAGTCCTCCGGCGGCAAAATTCAAAACATTGTTAGCCNGATACACGAGGTACATCGCTAGAGCTACCAACGCCGTGATACTTCCCANAACGAGACCCGAGACAAATGATCCAGCTGGGGCTGGGAAAAGCAACTGTTGTGCGACAACTAGAACGACTGGCCATGNCAACCAGCTAAAACGGTGCGACGCAGCGCTTATTTGAAACACCGCGAACCCCTCCCAACCGTCNACTACAAGTTAAGTCTGATGTCGAAGCGCGAACGAATTTTCTCGTCGAGGCCCGTTTCTATGAGGCACCCCGGATGCTCNTCAAGGATCCGTTCCACTTCTCTTTTCGCTGCTTCNACTTGTCGTGGACGGCCCGCCTGNTGCCAAACCTCGTGATTCGTTCGGTCAGCNACCTTCGGATAAACNAAATCGGTTGTCATTCTCCTGAGGGTGTCNGACTCACCAAGGAAATGTCCNGGTCCCTCAGCCACCGCTCGAATCATCGAAAGGTCCAGGTCTTGAGTGTCTATCGGCCGAAGTGAACTCATGATGGCACCAAGCATGTCGTTGTCCAAGACGTAACTTTCGAAAGAAGCTGCCATGAGTGCTGCTTGCATCCCGCAAGCCTGGGTCACGAGATTGCTGCCTGCGTGCGCTGCCAACGTCACGGTCAAGGCCTTTTCCGCACCGCTTTGAACGTCAGACGTCTTAGCGTCGCTCGCCCCTGCAATTGATACGTTCGGCAACCCAAGTGACCTAGCGACCTGTGTCGCCGCGGCCATCACCGTGCCCTGTTCNCCNCCGCCGCCGCTCATTCCNCCGGTACGTAGGTCGACAATCATNGGCTTGGGGCCACAAATAACTTTGGCATTGGGATTCNTCAGCCAGCTAAATGNCATTCCGGCCAGCGTTTCGGCCAAGGCTTGAACGAGGGCCGGACCCAGCCCCGCGGGTGAGGAAGCCCCTACCTGGCCAAAGACATTCGCATGGGCAGGGATTCCAAGTTCTGCTGCCACAGCAAGGACTTCCATTGCACTTTCGCTCATTCGCAACGGCGGTGTGACGTGATTCACATTGAACGAAAGAAATGGGCGCTCAGCGAAAACCNTTTGTGATCCCGCTATTTCGAAACATAACTCCGCTATTTCAGNCGCATTCGCGCCNTTCGCTGCNCTTGTCGCCACATGTTTCCTCGTCGCGGCAAGNCACGCATAAGCAGTGTTTATGTCAAGTGTTTGTTCGTCAGGCATGTCTCCTGCTACTAANGGNCGACTTAAAAANTGGACGTGCTGTAAACCGTCNACCANGCAAGCTGCGTCATAAAGATCCCTGAGTGTGGACGATCGGTAGCCTCCGGTCGCCATGTCGACAACCATTGGCGCCGCTCCCCCAGTACCGAGGTGAACCCGTTCGCCCGAAAGATCTAAATCGTGGCGGCCATCTCTACCACAGAGCACGAAACCTGATGGTGCCTGCTCGACGAGAGACTCAACGAGTTCTCGGGGATATAGGAGTCTCCCGTTCCGTGTGCGGCCGCCGGCTTCGAGTACCCGCTCAACCACGAAATCGGGCGCTTCGCTTACACCAGTCGTTTCCAACAAGGAATACATTCCGTCAATGATGTCGCCGACTTGGCTATCGCTTAATGGTTGGTAACGCCCCCCGGGCAAACCTGGAGGTGCTGGATCTCGCGACGTTTCGCGTCTTGTCTCTGCTGCCGTGCGTCCCCGGCGTCTACGGTCGGGTCGAGTCATCGCCGCCCCCGAAAGCCGTCGAACTAACCAATTAGCGAAACCGATTCTATGTTGAGTTGTCCCGCGAGTCCCGCGCTGCGATGCACCGCGGCAGTCTTCCATTCTTCGGAGGTACTCATCTCCAGAAGCGCGGCGCGATTGGGATATTTAGCTATCGCAACTTCGTCCCACAATTCCTCGACCTGCCCAAGAGCAAGAAAAGTCACGTCGGCGGCGAAGACTACTTCGCCCCCGTACTCCCCGATCAGGCTTGATACGGCTCGCCCATATATCTGATACGCGTCCCGTCCACTGAGTTCAGTCTGCCGACCGTCCTCATATTCTGCGAGGTCTCGGAATTTCAACAGATTCACCATGTAAATCGGCCCTTCGGGACCGGGCTCCATCATCTGTTCAATCCGTTCGCTGCTAGTTGGCAGTACTTCGTTAGTGACTTCCATTGCCGGCACCTCTCTTTGTGCTACTCGTCGAATCGACCTGAGAGTCGATCTCTCCCCCGGTGGCTTGCTTCATTGGCGGGACATCTCACTTCGGGCAGTTGTTTGAGTCTCTAAGGCTGTTCGTGAGCCAAGCTCAATGACAACTTCGTGCAGTTCACCGGTGAATTCATATGGCGCCTCGTATCTCGCCGATACCGCTGAACCGTGGTCTCGACCAACGCTTGCTCCAATCGAACTAATCATCCTCATCATGAAGGGCAGGTCGACGAACCCGCAGAGGTCACCGTTCACGGTCAAGTCAATGCGACCAGTAGTACGGCTTGTGCGCTCAATGCTGACGGACAACTCGCTGTCACCTTCCGGTATCACCACATCTGATTCAACAATGGAGTGGTCATCGAAAGCGTTGTAGTCAACAACGAGACGAGAATCCTGGACAAATACGGTCAGACCAGAATTTTCGTTCCCTGTCGCGTACAGAACACCGTCATCACTACTTTCGCGGGTTACTTGTGCCGTCATGTTCCACGACCGACCCGACGGTGACGGCGCCGCTTGAGCCGGTATAGGAGACATCGGCGGGCGATAACGATATTTACGGTGAGTTGGGTGGGGAGAGTGGTCGTCTAAGCGCGAACCAAAGAGCTCAATCGTTCGGTCATCCAGTGGGAGCACTCCGTGAATTTCTGCTTCTTCCCACCAAAGATCGATTAGCTCTTCGAGTTTTTCCGGTTCGGAGTCGGCCATGTCATTACATTCGGACGGGTCTTCGGAGAGGTTGTAAAGCTCCCAACGGTCTTCGTCGAACGGTTGACCCTTGGTGTGTCGCGTCACTGCCTTCCACCAGATGTCGTTCTCTTCTGCGATCAGCGCACGGGACCCAAATTGTTCGAAGTATTGCAGCCTGTTCGTTGCTGGAAGATCTGGGGTGTTAAGTATCGTCGCGAACGATGATCCAGTAAGGGGCAGTTGATCCAGCCCGTTGTATGTTTCGGGAGCGGTCACCCCTAGGAGCTCGTAAATCGTAGGGGCCACATCTGAAACATTGACGAACTGCCGTCGCAGCGTCCCGCTTTGCTCGGCCGCCAGACCCGCTGGCCAATGAAAAATCATCGGTACATGCACACCACCCTCATGAGTGTTTTGCTTGTACCACTTGAACGGTGTGTTACCGCACTGCGCCCAACCCCATGGATAATTCGTATGACTGTGTGGACCGCCGATGTCGTCAATGCGGTCGATGAGATCATCGGGTGAGTCAAACACACCGTTAAAGAATTTCATTTCGTGCATGACACCGAACGGTCCTCCCTCTTGTGAAGCTCCGTTGTCAGCCAGGAACACAAATATCGTGTTATCGAGTTGGTTCATTGCTCGGAGACCATCAACGAAATGACCTATTTGATCGTCAGTGTGATCAAGGAATGCAGCGAAGGTCTCTTGCAGCCGACAGGCAAATTTTCGATGATTGACTGGGAGGTCGTCCCATGCTTCGACACCACTGTTTCGAGGTGCGAGCTGCGTGTTGACTGAGGTGACTCCTAGCTCAATTTGTCGCTCGTACCAGCGTTGGCGAATAACGTCCCACCCTTCGTCGTACTGGCCTCTGTACTTCCTCAGATAGGAGTCGGGTGCNTGGTGGGGTGCGTGGGTCGCTCCGAACGGCAGATAGGCAAAAAACGGTCGGTCTGGGCGAACACCTTTGCTGTCGTTGATCATTCGTAGCAGTTGGCTAACCAAATCCTCGCTCAGGTGGTACCCCTTCGCTGGTGTGCCGGGCGGATCGATGTGGTGGTTGTCAACCACCAGTTGCGGATGAAACTGATCGGTCTCACCTTCAAGAAATCCATAGAAACGGTCAAAGCCGCGCGCCAGTGGCCACTGATCGAACGGGCCGGCTGCAGAAATATCGTTGGTTGGAGCCAGATGCCATTTCCCTGCGCAAAAGGTTGCATAGCCTTCCGCTTTCAATATTTCCGCCAGGGTTGCCGCGTGATTTGAGATGTGCCCAAGTTGATGCGGAAACCCTGTTTGGTGATTGGAAACTGACCTCATACCCACACTGTGTTGAGATCGGCCAGTTAAGAGAGCGGCTCTGGTCGGCGAGCACAGNGGCGTGACATGAAAATTTGTGAACTGCAGCCCGTTTGCAGCCAGAGCATCAAGATTNGNTGTCGCTATGTCAGATCCATANCAGCCAAGNTGGGCGAAACCGGTGTCGTCGATCAACACCAAAACCACGTTNGGAGCATCCTCACCAGGGTGTGTCGAAGNAGGGNAATGGGGTCGAGACTCNTCAAGAGTGCGACCTATTCGCCCCTCGAATTGTGGAAGCGATTGTGCAGTCACAAGTTTCCTTTAGATCGAAATGGTCGTCAGATCGTCGCCGATCACGATTTCACCGGCGAAGTGCTTGCGGGCAAGAGCTATCCATTCTGGGTATTGATCTGCGGTTGGGGCTGGAACCATATGGGTGAGGACCAGTTGTTTTACTCCCACGCGCGCCGCGGTTTGAGCGGCATCTTCAACATCGGAGTGATAATCCAGAATGTCTCGGAACATGGAGTTGGGACTCAGTTCGACGAGATCTTTGCGAATGACAGTTTGAACGTAAATGTCAGCCGAAACTGCCAACTGATCGACCCCATCGCAAGGGATAGTGTCACCCACTAGTGCGACGACCGCGGATTCATGTTCGATTCGGTAGCCNAGCGTTGGTCGAACCGGCGCATGCATGGTAGCGGCCGTGTGGATCGACAAATCATCAAGCTGAAAGGTCTCGTTGGGCGAAAGTTCCACAACGTCAACCTTGGGACCCTCGGCAAGTTCATCGTGGTGTTCAATTCGGTAACCAATGTCTGCTTCCAAGGCGTGCAGTTGCCGGGACACAAATTCTTTCGTGCCTTGCGGTCCGTAAACCGTGAGTGTCGCGTTGCCTTGGCTCATAATCCAGTGCGTCGTGATCACATCGTTGAGATCNCAAATATGGTCGCTATGTAAATGGGTGATGAGTACCGCTCGCAGGAACACCGGGAACGTTCCGGCGCCGGCCATTCTCATCACTACTCCCCGCCCCGCGTCGACAAGAAGATGAATGTCGTTGGCCTTGACCAGGGTTGAGGGGCCTGCCCGATTTGCGTCTGGTAAGGGCGACCCGGTGCCCGTCAGAACAACTTCCATAACCGCACGTTACTTTCTCCAAATCAAATCGGAAAAACAGGTCAAAGTGGATCGCTTGCAGNACAGGTTGCCGCCTTTCTTTATCGGCAATTAGGNGGCCGTGTGTTGCGGCNCGGTTACGGCGNCTTNGCTANGTGTGCCCAGACCTTCGACGTTCGNTGCTTGNTCGGCTATCTCTGTCNGGAGCACTGTTTTCTTCAATCGGCGGCAATTTTGATCTTGNTCTTGTGTGCTGCCTGGTTGCCGACGCGTCCTCTCGCGAGTTCCCGATATCGTCGCTATCGTGTTCATGCCGGNCATTCCCATCGGCCNGCCATCGCTCTGTTCGCGCTCAATTAGAAACCTGGGTTGACCAAAATGTCCCAACTCGAAGATGTACGGCGATTCCTTGCAACCGAAACTGGGTTAGCCACGATCAGCACCGTCCAGAACGATGGTCGAGTGCTGTCCAGTATTGCTAATTGCGGCGTTATTCCCCACCCTCTNACNGGCGAAGATTGTGTNGCCTTGGTGTCAATGGGTAGTGCAGCTCGCCTGCANCATGTGCGTAGGGGATCTGAGGTGACAATTGCTGTTCGCCGGGGTTGGANTTGGGTTGCTGTTACCGGGAAANCTGACCTCATTGGTCCTGATGACCCGGCCGAGGGTATTGGTGACGAGGAACTGCGTTTGCTTCTTCGACGAATCTTTGAAGCGGCCGGTGGAGAGCACGAGGACTTCGACGAGTACGACCGGGAAATGGTTCGCAGTCGAAGGGCAGCAGTGTTGGTCGCGCCGATTCGTATTATCGGCAATCACCCGACCGCATGAGTGAAGCTGAGAGCTCAACCACCATCAACCAGCGATCTTCCCACGCAAAGATCACACTTGCGATCGCCAGTCTGGCCGCTATGGCCACCTATCTCGATAGTTCAGTTCTTTTCGTGGCGTTTTCTGATATCAGCGACTCTTATAGTGGCGCTTCAACTTCAACGCTCTCCTGGGTCCTCAATGCCTACACCATCACTCTTGCCGCGTTGCTGGTACCGGCTGGCAAGTTGGCAGACCGTCTAGGGCACCGCCTGGCATTTCTCAGCGGGTCATTCTTATTTACATCTGCGTCAATGGTGTGTGGCCTCGCCCCTCTAATTGAAGTGCTCATAGTCGCGCGGATTTTCCAAGGTGCGGGCGCAGCGATTTTAGTTCCAGCGTCCTTAGCTTTGGTGATGGCAGCGTTTCANCGTGAGCGNCTCCCACAGGTGGTGGCTATTTGGGGTGCTGTTGGAGCGTTTTCTGCCGCCCTTGGCCCGTCTCTCGGAGGGATCATCGTCAATGGAATCGGCTGGCGATGGGTTTTTTTCTTGAACTTGCCTATCGGAGTGGCGACTCTGGCGGCCGCTCCGCGTTTTCTTCGGGAAACAAAAGATTCCTCCGTGCGAATCCCTAAACCTCTAGGGGTGCTCTTGGTTGCTACCGCTGCAGGCGCCTTGTCGTACGCGATAGTTGAGTCCGACGCCGCTGGTTGGGCTAGTTCCCGGACGCTTTTTGCTTCGCTTACGGGCTTCCTCGTACTTGGCGTCTTCGTTCTGCATCAAAGGCGAACNGAAGCACCGACACTTGATTTAGAGCTCTTCGGTATCGGCAATTTTCGGTGGGGAATGCTCGCTATGTTGGTCTTCGCGATGGCCTTCGGTGCGATGTTTTTCGGATCGCTGCTTTTTTGGATCAATGTCTGGGNTTGGTCCGTNCTTAAAGCCGGGTTGGCCATCGCTCCTGGTCCCGCGCTCGTGGCTTTNCTTGCGCCTCAGTGCGGCAAACTGGCCGGGCGTATCGGGCAACGGCCCCTCNTTCTGCTCGGCGGNGTTTTTCTGACAATCAGTGGCCTGTACTGGGCTGTGATCTTGACTAGCGACGTTGGGTATTGGGTCGGTTTCGTGCCACCTTTCATATTGNTGTCGTCCTCGATCGCTTTGGTTTTCCCCCAAGCCACCAGTGTTGCGGCTCAAGCGTTGCCTGCGAATCGAACCGGTGTCGGAAGCGCCGCAATACAATCAGTGCGTCAATTCGGNCAGACTTTTGGCGTTGCTATCACTCTCGCGTTCGTCGGCACTTCCATGACCGCCGGTGATCCCTATGCTGTCTTCGGTCGAATCTGGTGGACGTTGGTTGTCTTAGGCGTGATCACAACAGCTTGCGGGTGGCCCTTAACTACCAACGACACAGACTAATTTCAGAGCGCACTCCAAGAACTTCATATTGAGGCCAAAAATGAGTAAAAGCTATTTTGTTCAAATATCTACTGACCCTGATGTAGACCCCCGAAAGTGCGTCATAGGCTTNGCTTGCGCGGNGCAAGCAGCNACAGAGGGGCATGCTGTGAACATCTTTTTTGCGTCCCATGCTGTGAAGCTCCTTCANGCTAACTACATCGATTCCTTGGACGACAAAGTTTCCCAAGAGCCTGGATGGTGCCGAGCAACGCTACAAATACTCATTGATGCATCTGAGGGGATTTATTGCTCTACAGGCTCTCAAGCAGTCGTCGGAGTTACTCCTGAAAATGCTCACGAAGTATTAGTGCCTGACCTTGAACTGAATTGGAGCGGTCCCCCCGGCGTGGTTGCGCTTAGCNGCNAGGCNGATGTCGTCCTCACCTACTAGAAAGATGACCTTCGGACTACAACACNGGGCGGTCTNATCAGATCAAGAACGTGAGATTTCGCTGTCCGATCCCAGCGGTGACTAACTCAATCCATTTGGCACNCATTCGAAGAGTGCCGTCGACCCGGCGCAACTTGTATTGGGCCTGGCCCGGCCAAACNCGCAACTCTCCACTTGATTGCACAGCGATTTCATANATAACAAAGTTGGCGATAACCGAGANTTCGCCGTCTCCTTCAGCGTCAATCTCGATGTTTGAGATCACTCGACGCATCGGTGAGATCGGAAGTTGCGATANACGTTTGCCTGTCTTGAGCTGNCGNACGCGCGTCGCTACCCGGGTCCGGTTGTCATTCAAGTAAGCAAGTTGTTCGGAGGGCTCGCCCTGAATGCGTCCCGCCGGTACCCAATAGTGGAAGTCGTCCGTNAGTAAGGCCTCCCACTCATCCAACCTAAATTCGTCAGCAAGTCGAGCTTCGCAGTGCAAAAAGTCTGTTATTTCTGCCCTTAATTCAAGAGAAGTCACGCTGAAGCTCGTCCGCTCATTGTTTTGAGGTATCGATGCCAGAAACCACGGTTAGTCGTTTCATCTGAGGCATCACTCGATCGAACGCCCATGTCGTCAACCTGTTCGCGATCAAGTCCCCGACTGAGATCGATCCAACCACGACCACGATCGGCCCACGATCGCTGGGTGCCGGAGACTCCCGCTTGGATTCGTTCGGCAGTTATNGCGTCGTCACTAGTAATGAACGAGGCTGGCCCGACAGCGGCCTCGGTCTGCCGAAGTAACCGCTGGTTGAATTTTTCCTCTACGTCCTGAAACTGGACCGANGTGTGTCGATGAATCATCTCACCCGGCCCGACTGGTTCAACGATCGCGATAACGAGCTCCCCGAGAAACAGGTTCGGAAATAGAAAGGCGTGTGGCGGACCATCCCACAGCATCTGCTCGGCAGATTCCGATCCGACACGCTCGATGAGCGCGTCGCAGTAGGACNGCACTTGTTCGCGAGTGACCCCCAGCCATGCCAGTTGTTTTTGATAGCTCGGCCGGAAGTCCAGTTCGATGTGTCCGTTGCCATGGTCCACTGCTCGAGAACTACGNACCGCTTCGCCGCCAACCGCGACATCGTCGTAGTAGGTATCGGTNGTGTCGGACATTGAAGCATGCACAAATCCGACGTGGTACCCATCGCTGTCGCTCTCTGGCCATAGTTTCCAATTCGACTGCACGCGATGGGCTATCCACCCCTTGGATAGATCAATTTCACCAGTTGGGCTGAGATCGCAAAGCCGGTCAATGAGGTCATACCCAGCCGAGCCGAGGTGGTCAGCTAACGGACCGGCGGAACCATCTAAATTCGCGAAGACAAAACCGCGGTGGATATCTACCTGTCCAGCGACGTCAAGTGAGAATTCCTCTTTAGATGTGTCATAGCCGTCGGGAAACGGAATGGCACGAACCGACCCGTCAAGCCCAAATCGCCAGTTGTGATAAGTGCACTGGAAGAAAGAANTGTTTCCTCGTTGTTCCCAACACAGTGCTGTTCCTCGGTGCGCGCATCTGTTNGCCAACACATTCACTGATTCTTCAGATTCGCGAACCATAATCACCGATTCGTTTCCTAACTGGCGGGTTACCCAGTCGCCTTGCTCCTTTACCTCTGATTCATGTCCGACGAACACCCATCCGCGAACAAAAATTTCCTCCATCTCCTCGGCGAAGACTTCGGGATCGTGTAACAAGCTTGAATGAATTCGGTCGATTTGGACGAGTTGTTGGTAGTCGACGCTCATATATTCAGTCTCGCATGAGAGCCACAATCGAGTTCAAAAAAGGATCCTTGTCGTTTCCACTGCCCAATNCCCGTTAGGTCAAGACGGGGGAAAACTCCTTGACCCTGGGAAGCGCACGAGCGATAGTCGTCGNATCGATACCGAGAAATAGTTACCAAAACCAGCGCTGTTGACCGGCAACGGGNCGGACTGTGTNCAATTCGGAGGGTAAGTCATGAAGATCACTGNCGTCACGCTCGATGTTGTGGGCGGCCCGGCCCACGTCGAGACACTCGATCTGGATGACCCGCAAAAGGGNGAAGTTTTGGTCAAGATGGGTGCATCTGGTGTGTGTCACAGCGATCAACACGTCATCACCGGCCAGGACCAAGCCGATCTTCCATGTGTGCTGGGTCACGAAGGCGCCGGCGACGTGGTGGCTGTTGGGTCAGATGTCGTNTCGGTCGAGGTCGGCGACANGGTCGCATTGAACTGGGTTCCAAGCTGNAANGCATGCTTTTATTGCCAGCGAAACCAACATCANTTNTGTCCGGAGGTCACTCAAAGGATTTGGACTGGGTACATGGCCGACGGGACCAGCCGAATATCTCGCTCCGGCCAACCAATTCTTCACTTCTCTGGGATCTCTACCTGGGCTGACCACATGGTCGTACCCCAAGAATGTTGTCAGGTCATCGATGCGGCAGTCCCGTATGAAGTCGCGGCCATAGTCGGCTGCGCCGTGGCAACTGGTGTAGGCGCAGCTTTACATCGCGGCAATATCTCCCCCGGCGACAAAGTCGCAGTTGTCGGCGCTGGCGGTGTCGGCCTAAGTGCGATCATGGGGGCCAAGATGGCGGGAGCTGAACAAATCATCGCCATCGACCGGGAATTATCTAAAAGACAGATGTCCGAAGACCTGGGGGCAACTGATTTCGTCGTAGCTGACGACGCCGCCGTCGACAACGTGATTCGACTGACAGATGGGCGAGGCGCTGACGTGGTTCTCGAAGCTGTCGGCCACACTCAACTACAGGAAAAATGGCTCGACGGGGTTCGTCGAGGTGGGACCTTAGTGTTAGTAGGTCTTCCCAGTACCGCCAACGCAACGAAATTCGTTAGCGCCGACGTCATCCGGTCCGAAAAGACAATTAAGGGAAGCTACTACGCAGCGACAGACCCAGGTCAAGCGATCGACAACTTATGTTCTGCCTATCTGGAAGATGGACTGCCTGTTGAACGCCTTGTTTCTAAGCGCGTGCGAATCGAAAACGTCCAAGAGGCCATTAACGCCATGCTCACTGGAACGGAAGGTCGTACCGTCATCATCTACGACTAGAAACTCACGATGCGCCAGGCTTCGGCGTTGAACTCAGCCTGGGCGATATTGAGAGGGCAACCTCTTGAGGAAAGGCGTCTTGGTTTTCTTCCAAATTTTCCTGCAACAGGCTTAGGAACCCCCAAACAACTGGCATTCTCACAGTGTCAGGGGGGACTTGAACACCTCTAGCCCTCACTGCACCACGACACACGGTGCTCACCTGGTCCACCGATAGTGGATATCTGGTTCTCCCTCCTCGTTGTCACCGTCGGTGCCACCGACAGCCCGGAAGCCATGCCGTTCATAAAAGCGTTGTGCCCCTTGGTTGCTTTTGAACGTCCAGAGGTCAAGGGCCTCTGGACGTTCGACTTTCGCTCGTTCTACAAGTGCGGTACCAAGTCCTTGATTGGTCCAATCGGGGTCGACATACAACTGTTCAATCCAATTCC
>PAHW01000030.1 GCA_002705305.1 Acidimicrobiaceae bacterium | reverse complement strand
GGCTGGCTGGACATAGACGTTCCCGGCTTGTGGCGAAATATTGAAGAGCTTTGCGACGCCGACGCCATCTTGTATCGGCATAGGTTCGAACTCGACCGTTTGGACAAACAGGGGAGACGTTGGCTCGCTATTGATGGCCTGTGCTATCAAGGCGACATTTGGTTCGACGGCGCGTATTTGGGAGATACAGAGGGTTACTTCGTTGAGCATTGTTTCGAAATTACTGAGCTGACGCGATCGGGCGGAGAGCACCTCCTGGCGATTGAAGCCAACTGCGCGGCCCAGGTTGATCGCACCAACAAAAGAAACATCACAGGGGTCTTGCAGCACTCGGACAGTTTGGATCACAGCCTCAACCCGGGTGGGCTCTGGCGAGACGTCCATGTGAAAGAGACAGGTCCGATCCGGGTTAACGATTTTCGAGTGCTCGTTCTCGAAGCCGACACCGACAGAGCGATTATTCGCCTAGGAGCGACCCTGGATAGCGCCGTGACAACTACGGCTGAGGTTCGCACATTGATCAGCGGTTCTGACGTCGTCGAGCATGAACAACACATTGTTCTTGCCCGCGGGCAAAACGAAATCGAATGGCACGTCGCCGTTGAAAACCCCCAACTGTGGTGGCCTTGGGCTTTAGGTGAACAACCTCTCTACGACGTGCAGGTAGAAGTGAAGTTCGAAGGCGTTCGAAGCGACGTTCAGATTCGTCGAACCGGGATGCGAACCTTTGAGCTTCGTAATTGGGTGGCCTCGGTGAACGGCGAGCGAATATTCCTTAAAGGAACCAATTTTGGGCCCTGCTCCAACGACCTCTCATCAGTTTCTCGGACTGACTATCGCCGCGATCTCGCCCTCGTCAAGGATGCTGGGCTTGACCTTGTTCGCATGCACGGTCACATCGCTCATCCTTATTTGTATGAAGAGGCCGACAAAGTCGGGGTCCTGCTTTTTCAAGATTTTCCCCTGCAGTGGGAATACGCCCGCACCATCAGAACGCAGGCCGTTCGGCAGGCGACATCTGCAGTACATCAACTTGGGCACCATCCTTCGTTGGTTCTGTGGAGCGCACATAACGAACCTTTCGGCGACGAGGACAGATCCGGGGTCAGAGTGGATGCTGGCACCAACAGCACATATCGGCCGCTCGGTTCCTATGTTCAACAGGTTCCGTCTTGGAATCGAAGCCTGTTGGATCGCTCGGTGAAGCGTTCTTTTGAAAAAGCTGACCCAACTCGACCGGTGATCGCGCATTCTGGCGTGCCTCCTCACCTACCGCAGCTGGACGGAACAGATTCACACCTTTGGTTCGGATGGCGGCACGGTGACGTGTCAGATCTTCAGCTACTCGCTGCTCGAATGCCGCGCATGTTGAGATTTGTTTCCGAGTTTGGGGCGCAGGCGCTACCTGTCGACGCTGAAGTAGCCGCCGCGTGCGAAGCCGACAAATTCCCTCAGTTCGCGCGAAAAACGCTCTCAGACAACTTTGGAGCGCAACTAGATTTACTTGAACGTCTCTCACCCCTATCTAACTGTGAGAGCTGGTCCGAATGGGTGCTGCAAACCCAAGAACGCCAAGCGGAAATAGTTCGCCACACGATCGAGATTCTGCGAACGTTGAAATATCGGCCCTCGGGCGGCTTCTGCCAATTTCTGTTTGCCGACGCTATGCCATATGTCAGTTGTTCACTTCTCGATCACGTTCGGAGACCTAAAAAGGCCTGGGACGCGATGACCGCTGCAAATCGGCCAGTCATCGCCGTCGCTGATTTACATAGCCAGACAATGCTCAGGGGACAACGGAAATGCGCGGTGCATGTGGTGTCAGATTTGAGGAGTCATATTGGTCCAGCGACACTGTCGATCGAGTGGCGTGCTCCTGCCTCTGAGCCTCAACGTTGGACCTATAGAGGGCACTTCGAACCCGACAGCGTGACTAAAGTCGCCGAACCGAAATTGGTAGCGGATCAAATAGGAACGGCAAGTCTTTCGCTCGAATTGAGAGGGGCCGGGGTTCACGCCATCAATTCTTACGAATTAAAGGTTTGCTGACGAGTTCTGCATTCCGGCTTCGTCGGAGATACGGTTTCGGGAGCACGTTTCTTCGACAGGAGGTTGGCCATGTCGGCCACGGCCACGAGCCCCCCGGGTTCGACTCCGATCTTTCAGCGAAAATGGCAGTTGCCGTTCCCACTGAACATTTATCAGTCGTCGATCGGGCGTAAATGGGTTATGGCCTTGACCGGCATTGGTTTGCTCGGTTTCGTCATCGTGCACATGATCGGCAACCTACATATTTATGAAGGACCCGTTCAGCTACACGAGTACGCCGAAGCGCTCCGAAATCTGGGCGGGGGCTTATTCCCCCGTACCTTTTTGTTGTGGGTTCTTCGCCTGGGTTTAGCCGGCATGTTCGTCTTGCACATTCATTCCGCTTACACCTTGAAAGAACGGAGCCGAAAGGCAAGCGACAAAGCAGATTTTATCGGAGGCGAAAAGAAGTACGGAAGTAAACGCGACTACGTTGCCGCGAACTATGCCAGCCGCACGATGCGATGGACGGGACCCATCATCCTGCTCTATTTACTCTTTCATCTGGCAGACCTGACGTGGGGATTTTGGCTAGGCGACAACTACGTACTCGGAGACCCGTACCACAATGTGGTCGCGAGCCTGTCCACCCTGCCGGTGGCAATCATTTATGTCGTCGCGAATGTGGCTCTGGCCATCCACATTTTTCACGGAACGTGGAGCCTTTGCCAAAGTTTGGGTATCAACAACCCGAAGTACAACGAGTTGCGCCGCACGTTCGCGAAACTCGTTGCCGGGATAATTCTGGTCGGTAACCTCAGCTTCCCGGTGCTCGTCACCGCCGGGTTGGTTGATGACGACAATCGGATATGCCCAGTTGGCGACGTGGGCTGCCTAGAGGACGAAGCGGAGAAACACTGATGACACTTCTCGATTCGAGAACACCCGAGGGGCCGGTCGCAGAGAAATGGGAGAACCACAAGTTCTCCATGAAGTTGGTCAACCCCAATAACAAACGCCGCTTTGAGATCATCGTCGTTGGGACGGGGTTAGCAGGGGCTGCTGCTGCTGCTTCGTTAAGCGAGTTGGGATACCGAGTAAAGGTCTTTACTTTCCATGATTCTCCTCGACGCGCGCATTCGATAGCGGCCCAAGGCGGGATCAACGCCGCCAAGAACTACACCAACGACGGAGACTCAGTACACCGATTGTTTTATGACACCGTCAAGGGGGGCGACTATCGAAGTCGAGAAGCAAACGTTCATCGACTCGCAGAGGTTTCCGTCAACATCATCGATCAAGCAGCAGCTCAGGGTGTGCCGTTCGCCCGCGAATACGGCGGTCTGCTTGACAACAGATCGTTTGGAGGGGCGCAGGTCAGCAGAACATTCTATGCCCGTGGCCAAACAGGCCAACAGTTGCTGTTGGGGGCGTACCAGGCGTTAGCTAAACAAGTCGCGGCGGGGAGCGTGGAACTCCACACCAGAACCGAGTTGCTTGATCTGGTGCTCAAAGACGGCAGAGCGTGCGGGATCGTTACCAGAGACTTGACAAGCGGTGACATCCGCAGTCACTCGGCTCATGCTGTTGTGTTAGCGACTGGCGGCTACGGCAACGTCTACTACTTGTCGACAAATGCCATGGCTTCCAACGTTACGGCCGCGTGGCGCGCCCACCGCAGGGGCGCGTTCTTTGCCAACGCGTGTTACACCCAAATCCATCCAACTTGTATTCCCGCCAGCGACGAATTCCAGTCCAAACTGACGTTGATGTCCGAATCACTGCGTAACGACGGAAGAATCTGGGTGCCGGATGCGTTCGACGACACGCGCCCACCAGATGAGATACCTGACGGTGACAGGGACTACTACCTTGAGCGTAAGTACCCCGCCTTCGGCAATCTAGTCCCACGAGATGTGGCGTCTAGAAACGCAAAAACGGTCGTTGACCAAGGTAAAGGTGTCGGCCCTCTTAAGAACGGCGTGTACCTCGATTTCCGAGCGGTGATCGAACGCGACGGCGAAGATGTCGTCCGCTCCAAGTACGGCAACTTGTTCGATATGTACGACCGCATTACCGGAGAGAACCCCTACAAGGTCCCTATGCGGATTTACCCTGCAACCCATTACACAATGGGCGGTGTCTGGGTCGACTACAACCTGATGACTACCATCCCAGGGTGTTATGCGATTGGCGAGGCCAACTTCTCTGATCACGGAGCGAACCGCTTAGGAGCCTCCGCACTCATGCAAGGCCTAGCCGACGGTTATTTCGTTTTGCCGTACACCATTGGAGATGATCTCGCCGGCCGGCTGAGTGAAACGCCCGTGTCAACTGACGATCCGGTGTTCGCCGAAGCGGAAACCGTGGCGAAAAGTCAAATCGATCGCTTCATGTCAATAAGCGGCACTCGGTCAGTGGACTGGTTCCATCGGGAACTGGGCAAACTCGTCTGGGACTACATCGGGATGGAGCGAACCAGGGAAGGCCTCGAAAAAGCTCTTACCGAGATTCCCGCTCTCGAAGAGGAATTTTGGACCGATCTTCGCATTCCCGGTTCAGCCGCAACGCTGAACTCAGGGCTAGAAAAAGCTGGTCGCGTGGCTGACTTCTTCGAGTTAGCAAAGCTAATGGCGCGCGACGCTCTTGATAGGGAAGAAAGCTGCGGCGGACATTTCAGAGCTGAGCATCAAACTGAAGAAGGTGAAGCTAAACGCGACGACGAAAACTTCGCTCACGTCGCCGCGTGGGAGTGGAATGAACCCGGCGCAGTCCAGACTCGCCATCAAGAGGAGCTGACGTTCGAAAATGTTGCCCTAAGCCAGAGGAGCTACAAGTGAGCAGCGAGCTAGACCTGACACTCCAAATTTGGCGACAAGACGGTCCTCACGACGAAGGCCATTTCGAGACCTATACCGCCAGCGGCATCAGTGAAGATATGTCATTTCTCGAAATGCTCGACACCGTGAATGAGGACCTGATCCACCAAGGCGACATTCCGATCGAGTTCGATCATGATTGTCGAGAAGGCATCTGCGGAACGTGCAGCCTCATGATTAACGGACAGGCCCACGGTCAGGAAAAAGCAACCACCACCTGTCAACTGCATATGCGGAAGTTCAATGACGGAGACACAATCGTTGTTGAACCATTCCGCGCACGAGCTTTTCCAGTCGTCCGTGACCTGGTCGTCGACCGCAGCGCATTCGATCGGATTATCGAGGCAGGCGGCTATATCTCGGTGAACACCGGAGCTGCCTCGGATGCGAATCTCACCCCCGTACCGAAAGAAGCCTCTGACACTTCCTTCGATGCCGCAGCCTGCATCGGCTGCGGAGCATGCGTGGCAGCGTGTCCCAACTCAGCAGCACAACTCTTCACATCTGCGAAGCTCGCCCATCTCAATCTGATCCCTCAAGGACAACCCCAACGTTTCGAACGTACTGAATCCATGGTCGAAGCGATGGAAAGCTTCTTTGGATCGTGCACGAACCACGGCGAATGTCATGAAGCGTGTCCCAAAGAAATCAGTCTCGACTTCATCGCGTTTATGAACCGCGACTACGTCAAAGCCAAAGTCAAAAACCGCAAACTTGCCGGTCAAACCTGACCTGTTGCCACCGAGCTATCACTCCAAACGGTCGGCCCACCACACGTCCAACCGGGAGAGAACTTCAGTTTCACCCAAGGTTCCTTCACTGCGTTTCAGCTCAAGCAAAAACTGAAGTGCTTGACCCACGACAGGTCCTGGCTCAATACCTAGGTGAGCGATGACTCGGTCACCATCAATTTCAGGTCGTTCGGCCTTCACTGCCTCTTCGCGCGCCAGCTCCGATATTCGCCGTTCAAGGTCATCAAGCGCTGCGCGTAACGCAACCACCCGTCGCGGGTTACGCGAGGTGCAGTCACTACGAACTAAGTCGTTGAGATCCCCCAGGAGTGCTCCGCCATCTCGCGCGTATCGTCGCACAGCGCTGTCACTCCAACCGTCGGTGTAACCCTTGAAACGGCCCGACAGAAACACCAGCCGAGCAACGTCGCTCGTGAGTTGGTCCTCGTACCCTAACTTTGGCATGCGTTTGCGAGTCATCCGCGCCCCGACAGCTTCATGATGACGGAACGTCACACCGCCATGGTCAAAGGATCGAGTGCGAGGTTTCCCCACGTCGTGAAAAAGTGCTGCGAGGCGAACGCGAAGACGCACGGGACTTTGACTTGTCACCGCGATGGTGTGGCTCAACACATCCTTGTGCCGATGGATCGGGTCCTGTTCCAGACGAAGAGCCGGCAACTCCGGAACGAATTCGTCTGCCCATCCGGAGTCAACCAGCTCCCACAAACCCCGACTGGGATCATCTTCGCCAAGGACATCGCTTAGACGCTCAGAAGGATTAGTGACACTCATGTGATTCGTTCGGTCTCCGTCGGGACTAGATTCCTTCCATGGTGCCACGAGGTACTACTAGAACCACTCGCGAATCGATTTGACCCGCTCCACGTGAAACGCTCGTTCGTCCATCTCCACACCCACACAGAGTTCTCCATGCTAGATGGGGCCGCGCGCGTGACCGACGCTGTCGCGGCAGCGGCAGGCGACGGACAACCAGCGTTAGGCATCACGGACCACGGAAACATGTACGGGGTCCTGGATTTTTACAAAGCCTGCAACAACCACAACATCAAACCAGTGATCGGCACCGAGGCATACATGGCCCTCGAAAGCCGAGAAGAGCGGCCCGCGCGTCGAGGCCGCCGAATGGATGATTCTGGAGGGGACACCAATGACGGCGCCAAGCTCTACTATCACCTCACCCTGCTCGCCGAAAACAACACCGGTTACCGCAATTTGCTCAAACTCTCCAGCCGAGCCTTTCTCGAGGGCTACTACTACAAACCTCGAATGGACTGGGAGTTATTCGCGGAACACAGTGAGGGATTGATCGCCACTACAGGTTGCTTGGGGAGCGTGGTGCAGCAAGCGTTGCTTCAAGGTAACTACCAACAAGCGTTAGATCGGGCTTCTCGATTACAAGATATTTTCGGTCGCGACAACTTGTTCGTGGAACTACAAGACCACGAAATACCTGAGCAACGACAGTGCAACCCCCAACTGTTGGAAATCGCACGGACGCTCAAGGCCCCCCTTCTCGCCACCAACGACCTGCATTACACCAATCAACACGATGCAGTAGCTCACGACGCTTTGCTGTGCGTGCAAACCGGGTCACAAATGAGCGACTCAGACCGCTTCAAGTTTCACGGCGATCAGCATTACCTCAAATCCGCTCACGAAATGCGCGACCTCTTCGCCGAACTCCCCGAAAGCTGCGACAACACGCTTTGGATCGCCGAACGAGCCGATGTGAACATCGAATTCGGAAACGTTTCATTGCCGCACTTCCCACTACCTCCAGAGTTCGGCAGCGGCGACGAGTACTTGCAACACCTCGCCATCGAGGGCGCCAAGGAACGTTGGGGAAATCAACTCTCCGACGAAATCCTTGAACGACTTGGGTACGAACTTCGGGTTATCTCAGACATGGAATTCTCCTCATACTTTCTGATTACTTGGGACTTGATCCGTCACGCCCGCGACAACGGAATCCGAGTTGGACCCGGTCGAGGATCCGCGGCAGGTTGCGCGGTTGCATATTGCCTCCAAATCACCGACCTCGACCCAATCAAATACGACCTCCTGTTCGAGAGATTCTTGAACCCAGGACGCAAATCGATGCCGGACATCGACATGGACTTCGATGATCGATACCGCGATGAAATGATCCGCTACACCGCTGAAACCTACGGCCGCGAACATGTCGCACAAATCATCACCTTTTCGACCATCAAAGCACGAGCAGCAGTCCGAGACGCAGCCCGAGTACTCGGTTACCCCTACGCAGTCGGCGACAAAGTCGCAAAAGCCATGCCCCCCCTTGTGATGGGGCGCGATACACCGCTTTACGCCTGCTTCGACCAGGAAGAAAAATATGTTGACGGCTACCGGGCAGCAGCTGAACTTCGACAAATGTATGCCGCTGATCCCGAAGTCAAGCACGTCGTCGACGTAGCCAAAGGCCTCGAAGGTTTGCGACGCCAAGACTCAATTCATGCCGCGGCAGTTGTCATTACCCGCGATCCCCTTACCGAGTACTTACCAATACAACGCAAACCGGAATCTGGGATCGATCCCAATGACGCGCCAGTTGTAACTCAGTTCGAAATGAACGGGGTCGAGGAACTGGGCCTACTAAAGATGGATTTTCTGGGGTTACGCACCCTGTCGGTCATCGATGACGCATTACGTCTGATTGAAGAAACGACCGGAAAAAAAATCGACATCGACCAGATACCCCTCGACAACGAGAAAACATTCCAGTTGCTNCAATCGGGCGATTCGCTGGGGGTGTTCCAGTTGGAATCCGCCCCAATGCGAAGTTTGATGCGAAGCCTCGCCCCAACAGAATTTGACGATGTCGCAGCCCTTGTCGCGCTGTACCGACCGGGTCCGATGGCGGCCAACATGCATAACGACTACGCGGACCGCAAAAACGGCCGTAAACCACTTGACCTACCACATTCAGATTTGGGCGAAATTCTCGGCGACACNTACGGTCTCATGATTTACCANGAGTCGGTGATGCGNGTCGCACANCGGGTNGCNGGCTACACGTTGGCCGAAGCCGACGATCTNCGTAAAGCCTGCGGNAAGAAAGANCGAGAACTCATCGCCGAACACCGAGCCAAATTCGTNGAAGGCACCGTCGCCTCGGGCTACGACGCTGACCTCGGTACCCGACTTTTCGACATCATCGAACCCTTTGCCGATTACGCATTCAACAAAAGCCACGCTTTCGGGTACGGGCTGATTTCCTATCAAACGGCGTACCTCAAGGCGAACCATCGAGTCGAATTCATGGCTGCGGTCCTCACTGGCGTGAAACACAACCTCGACAAGGCAGGGATGTACCTCAACGACTGCCGTCAGGCCGGAATTGTGGTTGAGGTTCCCGATGTCAATCGCAGCGAAGTTGACTTCTCATCAAANGNCGGGCGCGTCCCCTTCGGNCTTTCCGCAGTGCGAAACGTTGGCGAGGGAGTTGTCAGCCCAATCGTGGAGGAGCGCAACTCAAATGGCATCTACGAAGATTTTTACGATTTCTGTGAGCGAGTTCCAACATCAGTCCTGAACAAACGATCGATTGAAGCCTTAATCAAAGCTGGCGCTTTTGAATCATGCGGTCACTCTCGCCAAGGTCTATTACTGGTGGCTGAACAGGTCATCGATCAAGTGGTGGGTCGCCGACGCGAAGCCGATATGGGCATTCAAACGCTTTTCGGCGANTTAGACGACGCCTCNGGCGGTTTCGATGAACGNGTGCAGGTCCCTGTCGACGAAGTCGACGATAAGACGATGCTCGCGTGGGAAAAGGAAATGCTTGGGCTATATGTGTCCTCCCATCCNCTTCACGGGGTTGAGGCGTCACTGCGTCGCGCAACAGACTGCACGATTAGCAACGCCACATCTCAACANCCCGCACAAGACGGACAAGACCCATTCATCACCATCGGCGGAGTGATCTCAAATCTACAGCGCAAATTCACCCGCAATGGAGACGCNATGGCAGTCTTCGACCTTGAAGATCTGCAGTCCTCAATGGAGGTCACGGTCTTCCCTCGCACAATGTCTGAATACGGTCACCAACTCGATGACGACGCAGTGGTCCTCGTCAGCGGGAGACTCGATGGTCGNGATGATGANCCGAAGTTCATTGCCAACAAGTTGACCCGCTTCGAAGCTACGGCCGACCGCCGAGAGTTACGCCTCACCGTCCCNGCTCACCGTGTAAACGATCATTTGATTTCGGAACTCAAGACGCTGTTGTCCAACCACCCCGGCGACACTGCTGTGTTTTTGAACTTGGGCAAGCAGGTGGTNCGACTTCCTGACAGCTTTAGGGTCGAAGCAGGCAATGGCCTAGCAGGNGAGTTGAGGGTCCTCTTGGGACCNGACGCTGTTCTGTCCTCGTGACCAACCGTCGATTAGATCAAAGCGAACTCTGCTGTATAGATGCACGATCNGCATTATNGAGGGTCNAAAANAGTCGCCCATATTGGTCACGTGGCAGNTTGGATGCCATGCTGTGTGCTACCCCCCCATGGAGCAGCAATGTCCGACGGTGATACGCGCAAAGTAAACGAGAAGGTTCTTAAGGACCCCAACGCGCAATGGAAACCGTTCGAAAAGTTTCGATCCTTCGAACGCATCGACCAAATATGGGTGTTCATCGGGCTCGGAATATTGATTGTGACNCTGAACNTTGTCTTCGGACTCGGTGGNAACAGCAGCAGCATNGGCTAAGTCCCCAAGANTGTCGCTTCGAACCCCGTACGATCTGTAGTTATGAGTTCCGAGGTAACAGTCNTTCTTCCCGATGGCAGTGAAAGAATTCTTGGCCCGAACGCCACCGGCGCCGATCTAGCGGCCGAACTTGGCGCACGTGCCGCTAGGGAAGCTTTAGTCGCAATCGTCGATGGTGATCAACTGGATCTCAATCGGCCCTTACCTGATGGCTCCAACGTGTCGTTGGTTTTTCCAACATCGGAGGAGGGTTTGGAAATCCTGCGGCACTCAACAGCTCATGTGCTCGCCCAAGCCGTATTGGAGCTCTACCCAGGGGCGACCTTTAGCATCGGACCTCCGATAGAGGACGGCTTCTACTACGACTTTGATCTTCCCGATGAGCAAACCTTTAGCGACGACGACTTGGAACGCATTTCNACCAAAATGAAAGAAATCGTCGGCAACAAACAACCATTTGTCAGAAGAGAAATTCAACGCGANGAAGCGGACTCGTTGTTCGCAGATCATCCCTACAAGCTGGAAATCCTCGACGGCGAAGCAGATGACCCTACGTCCGGCCCCGAAGACGGGGTAATCACCACTTACCGCAACACCGATGNGTTTGTGGATCTTTGTCGAGGTCCCCACGTCCCAGACACNGGTTATTTACGTCATTTCCAGTTGATGCGAGTTGCGGGCGCTTACTGGAGAGGCGACGAAAGCCGCCAAATGCTGCAACGTATTTACGGCACTGCTTGGGCCTCAAAAAAAGAGTTGAAGACGCATCTCGAACGNTTGGAAGAGGCNGCNCGGCGAGACCACCGCAAACTTTGCACGGAACTGGATCTCCTGAGTTTTCCATCGGAATTGGGTGGNGGNCTGGCTGTCTGGCATCCCAAAGGGGCCNCNGTNAGGAAAATCATGGAGGACTACAGNCGGCTGCGCCACGAGGAAGGCGGCTATGAGTTCGTGTACACNCCCCACCTCGCCAACGAACGCCTTTTTCAAACTTCAGGACATCTCGATTTCTATGCCGACGGCATGTATCCGCCAATGGAAATGGACAACGGCATCTACTACCCGAAACCGATGAACTGTCCAATGCACTGCGTGATTTTCGGCCATGGGCAACGTAGCTATAAGGANCTNCCGCTTCGNTTGTTTGAGTTGGGGACCGTTTACCGTTANGAGCGTTCNGGGACNCTNCACGGGCTCATGCGAATTCGTGGTTTCACTCAAGACGACAGCCACCTGTACGTAACTCCCNAGCANTTGGCAGACGAAATCACTTCGNTACTGGATTTTGTTNTGTCGGTGTTGCGGGCCTTCGGGTTTAATGAATTCACNTTTAANTTGTCGACCAAGAATTCTGAGAAATACGTCGGATCTGACGATATTTGGGTTGAGGCCACCACAGCCCTGNAAGAAGCGCTGGATCGTCATGGATTGGACTANGTAGTCAAAGAGGGCGACGCCGCTTTTTATGGTCCNAAGATCGANATCGACGTTAACGACGCGATTGGAAGGTCCTGGCAACTGTCGACTATTCAATGCGACTTCAANCTGCCTGAAAGATTTGATCTNCANTACGTNGCCGCTGATGGNGAGCGGCATCGACCGATTATGTTGCATCGGGCGCTCTTTGGTTCTATCGAGCGTTTNTTCGGTGTTTTGGTNGAACACTACGGGGGAGCATTCCCTACCTGGCTATCGCCNATTCAAGTACANGTACTTGGCGTGCGCGCCGATCACGACNAGTTCGCTACNGAAGTAGTTNCGCGTCTGAAGGGGGAGGGTTTNCGCGCTGAAATGGTCGAAGCAGANGATCCTCTTGGGACTCGCATTCGCAAAGCCAAACTTGAAAAANTGCCGTACATCCTGGTNGTGGGAGANGACGACGTCGANAACGACACGGCAGGCGTCAACCCTCGCGGCGGCGAAGTCAACCGAGATGTCCCTATCGGCCAATTCATCCAGCGTCTCAGAGCAGAGGTCGACGCTAAGGAGACCAGTCCGCGGGCCGGATAGGCGATACCCGCGGTCGTCTACTTACCAGTACCCTTTTCTTTGG
>PAHW01000037.1 GCA_002705305.1 Acidimicrobiaceae bacterium | reverse complement strand
GGGTTGGGAACGGTCACTTTAATCGGGCCCGGGGCGTTAGCCATGACGAAGGGAGTTTGATTACCAGTCAATCGCCAGGTCTGCCGCAGCCTGGCTCCCAGCACCTGCCGAGTTTCCCGCTCTTGGGAAACTCCACCGGTGCCCTGCCAAGTCCTGGCCACCGCGGGTGAATCTGACGGCATGAACCTCTCGACCGCCTCAACCAAATCGTTCTGGAAGCAGGTGCGCCGAAACTCGCCGTCCGTGAAAACGTCTATGCCGATGCTTTTCTGCCGCTCCAGAACAGCCTTATCCTCGACCTCTTTAAGTTGATCTGCATTTATGCCCCCGGCATTGAAAGAAGCCCTAGCTTGCTTGACCTCGTCAGGACGCAGCAAGCTTCCAACGTAATCCGCACGGTAGCTTCCGGGCATGTCATGTCTTCCCGAAGAAAATAGTGGCTAATCTTACGCTGACCGCTGGAATCAATTCAAGCCCAAAGAGTCTCTCACCATCGCAGCAGCGGATGTCATTGCCTTCAGCATTCCAAACGCAGTCTCCCTGGGCAGATATTTCATGCCGCAGTCGGGGGCCAACTGAAGCCTATCGGATGGGATGTACCGAAGGGCATCTCGAACAGTCTCGGCAATCTTCCCCGGCGTTTCGACCGCAGTGTCGCCCAAGTCCAAGACACCCAGGATAATCGTCTTGTCGGTAAACTCCCGTAACACTGACAGGTCCAGCTTGGGTTGGGCGGCTTCGATAGAGATCTGCTGTACGGAACAGCCCGCCAACTCAGTTAGGAAGTCGTATTCGCCCGGTTTGTCGCTAACGACGGCGGCGTATCCGAAACACAGGTGCAAGGCGGTGACGCCAATCACGCCTTCCAGTGCCTTATCAATCACCCGCACCGCATATTCTCTAGCACCACCGGGATTGACCCGCAACCTCCTGGTTCACACAGACCGCATAGTCCATGGCCAGGCTTTCCGGGTCCGGGTAATATTCGTTCAAGGCCTGTTGGGCCATAGTGAACGGCGCTGGCACGGTAACCTTGATTCGGCCCTCGGTATTCCGGCGCAGAAACTCCACGTCGGCCACCTGCACCGGCCCGGTCCGGCGGACCGGTCCCACAACCCGAGGCACCAGGGTGAGATTACCTCCACTACCCAAGATCTCACCCGGTTGATCGATATCGATGCCCTCCAACGCGGTGGCGAAACGATTGGAATAGCTCTCCCGCCCAATCTCCCCGTCGCTGATCGTGTCAACCCCAGCCCGCTCCATGTCTCGAATGGCCGCTAACGTAGCGTCATTCTGTGCTTCGACCAGGAATTGCTCCGGGATACGCCAAAGCCCCTGATAGCGAACCCTGGGCACGCGGGCCGATTTCATGGCTTCGCGGTCAATCAGCCAGTCCGGTTGGGGATAGCTGCCCACCACCGTGGTGAGCAGATTACGTTGGACCATATACAATCTCCGGATTCATCGAGTAGAGAAACAGGTGGTGCTACATATTATGTTCACCGAAATTCGGTGTCAACGACTGAATTACACCATCGTGATACAATTTCCCAACCTCAAGCCCGGCAGCTATTCACCAGTCTGATACAAAACCCTTAGAAAGTGTAGTCAAACCTGCAAAATCGGGTATGAATAATGAAACGTAGCACCGATCGCATCCTGACCACCCACGCCGGGAGCCTGCCACGCCCTGTGGACCTGGTAGAGATGATCCAATCCCGGGAAAACGGTGAAACCTCGGACGGCTCGGTCTTCAATGCTCGTGTTAAGACTGCCGTCGCCGAGATTGTCGCCAAGCAGATAGAAGTTGGAGTCGATGTTGTCTCCGACGGCGAGATGGGGAAACCCAGCTTCGCCAGCTACGTGAAGGACCGGATCGCCGGCTTCAGCGGCGAGAACCCCGAGCCAAGGGTTTTCACCGACCGGGCTGAGTTCCCCGAGTGGAACGCCTCATACACACCCAACAGTCCCGCCCTATTCGTCAGACCCATGTGCACCGGTCCCTTGGCTTGGACGGACAAAGCTGCGGTCCAAGAGGACATAGACAATTTCCATGCCGCCTTGGACGGCGCGGAAAATCAAGATGCTTTCATCCCCTCCGCGTCCCTGGGTATCATCTCCGAGATTATGCACAACCGGCACTATCCCAGCGAAGAAGCTTATCTCTACGCTCTGGGAGACGTCATGAAAGAGGAGTATCGGGCCATCGCCCAGGCAGGATTGGTCTTGCAGATCGACGCTCCCGACGCCGCCATGGGCAGGCACTCCCAATTCGGCTTCCAAACCCTGGCTGAGTTTCGGGCGGCGCTGGCTCAGAGGATCGAAGCCCTCAACCACGCCCTGGATGGCATCCCTCAGGAGCAGATCAGGTTCCATCTGTGCTGGGGCAACTATGAAGGTCCCCACCACCATGACGTACGCTTGCGGGACATCGTGGACCTCATTCTTCAGGTGAACGCCGGCGCCTATTCAGTCGAGGCCGCCAATCCCCGCCATGAGCACGAGTGGCGTGTCTGGGAGGGTGTAAAGCTGCCCGACGGCAAAGTGCTCATCCCAGGTGTCATCGACACGACCACCCACTTCATCGAACATCCGGAATTAGTCGCCCAGCGCATCGTTCGGATCGCCCATCTGGTAGGTAAGGAAAACGTGATTGCCGGTACGGATTGCGGCTTCAGCACATCGGCCGGGGTTCCCAGGGTGGACCCGGACATCATGTGGGCCAAGTTCCGCACCCTCGCCGAAGGGGCAAANCTGGCAACCAACGAATTATGGAGAAGACCGTAAAATNGCCCCTCCGCTCGAGATCGAAGCAACCGGCGCTTGTCCGTCCGTGGTGAACCCGTCTCCNCGTTAGTAGNNAGTCCGTCGCCCCGTTCGTCCTAAGCCTNTCGAAGGACNTGGNGACTGAGTCAAAGCCAACGATTACAATGGGATTCTCATGAAAAACAGCTCCTCCCTNATCCTAACAACCCATGTGGGCAGCTTGGTGCGCCCGCCCGCACTTATCGAAACGATGCGGGCCAAAGAAAACGGCCAGCCGTACAACGAGCAGGGACTGGCCACTCAGGTCAAGAACTCGGTTGCCGAAGTAGTCCGGCAACAAGTAAAAGCTGGGGTAGACGTAATCAGCGACGGTGAATACGGTGAATATGGAAAGCCCAACTTCGCCGGCTACGCCAACGACCGGCTAACCGGGTTTGAAAGAAGGCCACGCAACCCGGACGAAAACCCCATCTTGAACTGGGGACGGGACAGAAAGGCCTTTCTTGATTTCTACGAAGGCTATGAACAGGCCTCCCGCAGTAGCCAGTCGAACCCGGTTTTCTGCACCGGTCCCATCACCTACGTCGGTCAGGCGGCAGGTGCGCCGACACCAGCAACTTCAGGGCCGCATTGAACGGTGTGAGAGTGGAAGAGGCGTTCATTCCCGCCGTATCCCCCGGCACCATCGAGGGCTAGCACCTCAACGAGTATTATCCAAGCGACAAGGAATACCTATACGGCATCGCCGAGGCCATGCGGGAGGAGTACGGAACCATCGTCGACGCCAGGCTCCTGTTGCAAATCGACGACCCTCGGGTCGTGACCCAATACGACATGATTGACCCGGCCCCAACAGTAGAGGAGTTCCGCAAGGCCGCTTCGTTGCGCATCGAAGCCATCAATCATGCTATCGGAGACATCCCGCCGGACCGGATACGATACCATCTATGCTGGGTAGCTGGCACGGGCCGCACACCACCGATTTCCCGCTCAAGGACATCATCGACTTAATCTTGACGGTAAAAGCCCGGGCCTATTCCACTGAGGCATCCAATCCCCGTCACNCCCATGANTGGCAGGTCTGGGNGAACNTCAAACTTCCCGAGGGCAAGATTCTTATTCCCGGAGNNGTCGCCCATACCACCAACANCGTGGAACATCNTNAGTTGGTAGCAATGCGTATCAAGAACTACNCTNGATTGGTCGGCCNGGAAAACGTAATCGCTGGANCGGACTACGGATTCTCCCANGGCGNCTACAATCCTAGGGNCNACTCGTCCATCATGTGGGCCGAATTCNNTAGCTTGNCGGAAGGGGCNGCCCTGGCCACCAAAGATCTCTGGTAAACTCTCGGCTGGACACGAATAAACGAAATATNCATCGACTGAAAATAAGGAGATGTTTTCATGGCTGATTTAGTGATGCGNACCGCCATCGGCAATTACGGCCACACCAAGGGTCTGAAGGACGGCTCGGCTANGTCCGATAGATTCGACATGGAGCACATCGAAGTCTCCCCGGTAACCAGCATTTTTCGGCGCATGGTTCGGGAGTTGGAGTTCGACGTATCCGAGATGGCCCTTTCCACCTACCTATGCGCTCGCGCCCATGGAAAGAGATTTACCGGCATCCCCATCTTCCTNACCCGCAGCTTCTACCACGCCGGCATCACGTACAANCAAAAGTCGGGAATACAGTTCCCGGCTGACTTGGCCGGNCGCAAGATTGGAGTTCGCGGTTATACCGTGACCCCNGGAGTATGGACCCGGGGAATGTTGCAGACTNTCTACGGATTAGACCTGAACTCGGTCACCTGGGTTCTGTCCGGCGACGAGCATGTGGCGGAGTACGTCGCCCCATCCAACGTAGTGTCGTCACCCAACAGCAACCTGAACGAGATGCTCNTGTCCGGTGAGATAGATGCCGCCATAGGAGCGGGAGCTTCCGATTCCCCGGACATAAAACCCCTCTTCCTTGACCCTGACGGAGCGGATGCCGATTGGCACAACAGCACGGGTCTTTACCCGATAAGCCACATGCTGGTGGCCAGGAACGAACATCTGGAGAGCAANCCNTGGCTGNCCGGGGAACTANTCTCCCTGTTCCAAGCTGCCAAGAAGCCTTATCTGGAGCACTTGCACTCTTCCAGGGATAAGACTCCCGCCGACCAAGCGCTCCTGAAGATGGCCGATATTGTGGGGGACGACCCGATTCCCTTCGGCTTGGGGAGTTCCCGTAAAACCATCGAGACTTTCATCCANTTCAACGTCGACCAGAAGGTTATTCCGGAGTCCGTGAACGTGGATGATATATTCGCGCCTGCCCCTTAAATACCGTAGGGGTGCACCAAAAAACGTAGGGGCGCACTGCCGTGCGCCCCTANCCCAAGAAAANAATTCTATGGTCTGAAATAACCCCTACAGAATAACCCCCTCACTCTGTAGGGTGGCGATGTCGTCCCAGGTGTACCCCAAAGTATCGATGAGAATCTCTTCCGTGTTCTCCCCATGCACCGGGGCCATCTTCCTGGTAGAAAGCGGAGTCTTGCTGTAGCCCAAGGGTGTTTGCAGCCACTTGGTCGGTCCTGCGATGGGGTGATTGAAGTCGACGATGTAATTGTTGGCTATCACTTGNGGGTCGTTGGGCAGGTCNAAAACNTCCTGAACCCGCTCCCAGATGATGTCTTCGTTGCCGGTGAACNACTCCGCCCAATCTTCCCGCTTTCGGGTGATAAAGATATTATCCAGGACCTCCACCAACTCTTTGCGATGTTCTGTCCGGTTGTCCATGGAACCGAAGCGCTCGTCATCCANTAAATCAGTCCGGCCGATCGCCTTACAGATGAACGGCCAATAGCGGTCGCTCTGGTTCATGGAGAAGGCGATCCACTTTCCGTCTTCGCACTCGTAGTAGTTCCACAGCGGGTTGCGCGCCATACTGCGGTCTATCCGGGCGGGTGCGTTGTCCGTTAACAGGGCCATACCGTAGCGCATGCCTCCCAGCCACATNACGCTCCCCAGGTGCGAAGCGTCGACTTTCTGTCCGATACCCATCCGCTCCCTGGCTAACAATCCGCCCAACACGCCGTAGGAGAGCATGATTCCGGCCATCTGGTCGGCCATGCCGCCAACGCTGTATGGTATTCCATCGTCAGGGCCNGCCCAGAAGAGGGACCCGGATCGGGATTCTCCGGTCAAAGCGAAGGCCGGTTTATTGGAGTCCGGACCCCGGGGTCCATAACCGCTGGCTGACCCATACACAATCATGGGATTGTGCTTAATCACATCGTCATAGCCCAACCCAAGCCGCTCAGCAACGCCGTTCCGGAAATTTTCGACGAAGACATCGGACTTTCCTGCCAGCTTGCACATGACCTCGAGACCCTTGGGGTTTTTCAGGTCGATGGCGATACTTTTTTTCTGGCGGTTCAAACACTCGAAGTAGGAGTTGATGCCACCGGGCATCACNGACGACGCACCNGCNACCCGGTTGAATTGCCGCCCCAAGTCGCCGTCCAAGGACTCCACTTTGATGACCTCGGCACCCAAATCAGCCAGCATCATGGTGGAGACCGGACCGAACTGCCACATGGTCCAGTCAATGACACGTATGCCGTCCAGCGGACCAGGAATCCCAGCAGAGCCGTTGCTTCCGTTGGAACCGTAGGTCAGAGAAGCCCCGCAGGCGTCACAAAATTTAGCGTCTTCCCGATTGTCCCTGTCACAGCGCGCNCACTTCATGAAATACCTAACCCCGAATCATAAAATAGAATCATCAATGAATTTGGAGTCAATNGNATTAACANAGGTAACTATACCAGACCTTGGGAGGGATGTTCACCNGATAANCCGTAGGGGCATCCTTCATCGGAAGGATGCCCCTATATCATTTGCTGGAATATATCAGGGAAGGTCTAAGTCCCGAAACGATCGCCGGCTTTAAGCCCTACGGCTTCCATCCATTCCGGGGCCATGACCTTGCGGGAACCCGCAGCCTGAACCCTCATGACGAACAAGGCGCCCCCCTGTGAGGCTACCGAGAACCCGTCATCAGCGACTTCGATAACTTCACCGGGTTGCTTGCCGCTGTCGCCGGGACGGATGGCCGTTCGGAAGAACTGAATCGACTCGCCGTTGATGGTAGTGGTGGCTCCGGGGCTGGGATCGCTGCCCCGGGTAAGGTTGTAAATCTCGTTGACCGGGATGTTCCAGTCAATCTCAACGTCAGCGGCCCGGCACCACCCTTCATAGGTCGCATTGGACTCGTCTTGCACCAATCTGGGAGCAGAGCCACCCGAGACCATGCTCACTGCCTCGGCCATAGCCTCTACACCCATGGGAAACAAGTTATCGAAATATACCGATCCCAGTGTGTCATCAGGTCCAATCTGGACGGTTTTTTGCAGTAGGACGGGACCGGTATCCAGTCCCTTGTCGGGCCAGAAAATCGTTAGTCCAGTCTCTGTTTCCCCCTGGATGATGGGCCAGTTGATGGAACTTGGTCCCCGGTGCTTAGGCAACAGCGATGGGTGGTACTGGATGGTTCCCTTGGCGGGAGCTTCCAGAATCTCATCCGGAACGATGTCGGTGACGAAGGCCATAACACCCAAGTCGGCTTTCAAGTCCATGAACGCGTCTATAGCCTCTTGAGCGCGCATACGCCGGAATTGCAGAACCGGAATATCCCGTTCCTGAGCCGCTACTTTAAGTGGGTCCATGGGCCGTCCCTCCCGGTCGGGAGGAACAAAGACCCCTACCACGGTTTCGCCCTGCCCGGCCAAGGCCTCCAGCACCTTGCCGCCGAAGGCTTCCTGTCCGATTATAACGATGCGCATGTCACCGGCCATGCTCTATCATCCTCTCAATAATACTTGTTAGCCGTTGATGCCAAGCCGGGGTTCCAGGGCACCCTTGAAGCCCAGGGGTGGCAACCCCGTTAGCCGTTTAATACTGGCGCGTTTGCCTGGACCGGCCACCCATGTTCCCGTAGGAGACGTCGGGGTCGATAACTATGTCCAACAGAGCTGCCTTTCCGGAGGCGAAGGCGCGCTCTAGAGCCGGCCGGATCTGCTCCGGGTCGGTAACTCTCTCACTATGTCCGCCCATGCCTTCCATAATCTTGGCATAGTCTGTGTCCTGGGACAGGTAGGTACCGATGGCCCGGTCACCCCGGCGCAGGGTCCCTTGGGTAGTCTGGTTCCAAGCACCATTGTTGCCGACTATCGAAACTATGGGTAGGTCAAACCGGACGTAAGTCTCCACATCGAAACCGGTTAGCCCGAAGGCGCCGTCTCCGTACATGATGACCACCTGCTTACCCGGCCTGGCCAGTTGGGCCGCTGCGGCGAATCCGCTGCCGGCTCCCAAACAACCAAAGCTGCCCGGATCTAGCCAATGGCCGGGAAGATTGATACCAAGCACTCTGGCGGCGAAGGTAACCCAGTCTCCGCCATCGCCAATCACAGTGGCATCGTAATCAAGGAAGTCATTCAACTCCTTCATCATCCGCATGGGATGTATGGGCGACTGGGTGCTATTAAGCATCTCTTCGTCAGCTGCTTTCAGCGCATGGTCCTCGGTTACGACCTCTTCCACCCAGCCCTTCCCCGGCGACTTGTAACCGGTGCTCTTAAGCTCGTCCAGAATCTGGCGCAGGACGGCTTTGGTATCGCCAACCACACCCACGTCCACGTCCCGGTTCTTTCCAATCTCGGTACCGTCCATCATAATCTCAATCAGTCTCGGGTTCTGGGGGAACATGTTTTCCGAGCCGTACCCCAACCGGAAGTCGATGGGAGTTCCAATCAGCAACACCGTATCCGACTTGACCAATCCGTAGCGGCGGCCAAGGCTACCGATATTGGGGTGGTCGGCAGGGATGCTGCCTCGTCCCATGGCGTTGAGGAAAACGGGAGAGTCAATCGTTTCGACGAACTCGCGCAGTTCTTCAGCGGCGTCGCTCCACCAAACGTCGGACCCGGCCAGAATCATGGGCCGTTCGGTGGTTTTGAGGATCTCCACAACCTGAGAAATATACGCTGGGTCGCCGTAGGACTTGGCGTCAGTGCGGTACCGCTGGGGATATCTGACCTGGTCCTCTTCGCACTTTCCGTTCACGATATCGATGGGCATCTCCAGGTAGGAGGGGCCGGGAACACCGGAGGTAGCCTGACGGAAGGCCTCAGCTACGTATTCGGGGATGCGCTCAACCCGCTTCACTTGTTCGGCGAATTTAGATATGGGCTTCATGAACGTGACGCTGTCAAAGTCTTGAAGACCGCCCTTCAAGTGCTCCCCGATGGCTGCGTTTCCACCGATGAGAATCATCGGGCTGGGAGCCTGGTAAGCATTGGCCATCGCCGTGATTGCGTCGGTGATACCTGGGCCGGCGGTGACGATGGCCACACCGGGCTTGCCGGTAACCTTGGCCCATCCTTCCGCAGCGTGGCCGGCCACCTGCTCATGGCGGAAGTCTATAACCTTGATGCCTTCATCGACGCACCCTTCGTAAAGGTTGTAAATATGCCCGCCGTTGAGGGTGAAGATATATTCAACCCCTTCCTGCTTAAGGGCTTTCGCAAAGAGATGTCCACCGTCTATTTCTGCCATTCTGCCTCCAGATAAATTTCCGCGATCTGTATCTTCCGGGAACCCTATCCTTTGTTAGAGGATGGCTCCCTTATCCTTCAGTCTCTCGATGTCCGGCCAGTCGTACCCCAGTTCGTCGATCAGAATCTCTTCGGTATGTTGACCGAGCTCGGGGGCTTCCCGGAAGATGCCCGCCGGTGTCTCGCTATAGGTTACCGGATGATTGCACATCTTGACTGCGCCCAGCGCAGGATGATCGAAGGTGGTGATGTAGTCGTTGGCAATCACCTGTGGATCATCCTGCAACTCCTCAATCTCCTGCACTCTGGAGTATATGAAATCTCCAGCCTCGCGGAACGACTTATCCCACTCATCAAAGGTTTTGGTTGCGAAATGCCGGTCTATAATCTCAACCAACTCAGTGTTGTTCTGAGTGCGGTCGTCCATGGTAGCGAACCTGGGATCTTCGATATACTCTTCCATCCCCATAACTTTGGAGAACGGCACCCAGTGGCGATCCGGTTGTAGATGCATGATTTGCACCCAACGACCGTCTTTGCACCGGTACAAGTTGGAAAGAGGGTTCGCCGCCTTTTTCCGCTCGTATGAACCAAATTTGCCGCCCTTGGTGAGCAAACTCATGGTGATGCCGTTGCCCTGGAGCCACATATTGGACCCTAGGTGCGAGGAGTCAACCTTCTGACCAACGCCCTGCTCGCTCCGAGCCACCAGCGCCGCCAGAACTCCCAGGCACAACATGATGGCGCCCATCTGGTCCGAGGCGCCTTGGGTTACCCGGTTCGGCTCCAATGCTCCTGCCGGGGTCGCCGACATCATCAGACCGCTGCGGGCTTGGCCGCAACCGTCGAATGACGGGAGATTCGAGTCCGGTCCATTGGGACCGTAACCCGACGCCGAGCCGTAAACGAGCATCGGGTTAATCTCCCTTAGCGTGTCGTAACCCAGACCCAACCGCTCGGCCACACCTTGGCGGAAGTTCTGGACGAAAACGTCCGTCTTTTCCGCGAGTTTTTGGACAATTTCCACGCCCTCAACCGTCTTAAGGTCAACGGCGATGCCGCGTTTGTTCCGATTCCCGGACTCGAAGTAGGCGTTCCGGTCGGCCACCAAGCCGGTGTCGAGAGTGATTGCCCGCCTGACAGCCCGGCCGGCATCGCCGTCCAGTGCCTCAATCTTTATTACGTCGGCGCCCATGTCGCCCATCATAGCGGTGGCAACCGGACCCATCTGCCACATGGTCCAGTCCAAAACTTTTATCCCTTTGAGTGGCCCGTTAACTCCGTTTGTAGCCAACACGCTCCTCCCATCGGTAGAGTGGATCTGTTACCCAAATCATTCCCAAGCACTGGAAGTCCTGAAGGCAAGGGTCTCGAGGCGGAATTTCGTCCCGCCTCCCTTCAGTGGTCAAAAGCAGTGTAGAGGCGTGCATCAGGGCTGTCAATGCGGCGATTTAGATTACCCAGTCAGCCAGATCGCTCAAATTCGCCGGAGTCTCACCAGTTATCTACAAGAAACGCCCCGGTGTGTTAAATTGACACGGAATGTATAATTTTTCTGTCGCGCCGGAACCATGTTACGTCCGCTTATGTCCGGCTAAACGCCGACCCTAGAAAACCTGGCGGGGTTTCGCCAACCTCGCA